>NZ_CP058369.1:0-1702752 GCF_049244055.1 Gardnerella nova
TTCTGCTCAGGCCAAGGTTGAAGCTGCAGGCGGCTCCGTCAGCGAAGAGTAGTAGTTGCTACTGTAACGTTTGATGCAGTGATAAACGAGTGAATAATCCCTCTAGTTTTGGCTAGAGGGATTATTTTTTGCTGGCAAAACCCACCAATACACCATTTCAGTAGGCACCGTGAGATACACTATTGCCTCAGAGTTTGTTTTTTGCACTGATGCGCCTAGGAGTGCGCTAAAAAAGGGAGGAAGACCCAGGTGAAAACGTTAATCCAGGCCTTCAGGACGAAGGAGTTGAGGAACAAGATCCTCTTCGTCTTCGCTATGATTATCATCTACCGTATCGGTTCGTTTATTCCGATTCCAGGTGTTGATTATAAAGTAATTCGTGCTTGTACAGCTAAGTTAGCTTCGTCTAAAGAGAACTTTATTGGGTTGGTCAACTTGTTCTCCGGCGGCTCGCTGTTGCAGCTTTCTATTTTTGCTTTGGGTGTTATGCCGTACATTACGGCTTCCATTGTGATTCAGCTTTTGCGTGTGGTCATTCCGCGCTTCGAAGCGTTGCATAAGGAAGGTCAGTCCGGCGAAACAAAGCTTACGCAGTATACGCGTTATCTAACCATTGGTTTGGCTGTTTTGCAGTCGACAACTATTTTGGTTACTGCTCGTTCTGGAGCGCTTTTCAACTATCAGTGCGGTCAGGTTATTCCTGACGGCAGCATGTGGAGCCTTATCGTCATGGTTTTGATTATGACCGGTGGTACTGGCCTTATCATGTGGATGGCGGAACTTATTACCGATAAGGGTATCGGCCAGGGTATGTCCGTTTTGATCTTCATGTCTATCTGCTCTGGCTTCTTGCCGAAGTTGTGGGAGATTGGTTGGGGCTCTGACGGCTCCAATGGTGACTGGACTAAGTTCTCTATTGTTGCCGGTGTTCTACTTGTTATTCTTATTTTCGTTGATTTTGTGGAGCTTGCTCAGCGTCGTATTCCTGTGCAGTACACTCGTCGTATGATTGGCCGCAAGATGTACGGTGGTTCTTCCACCTATTTGCCGTTGAAGGTCAATATGAGTGGCGTTATTCCACCAATCTTCGCTTCTTCTATTCTTGCTGTTCCTACATTAGTTGCTCAGTTTGGTGATCATAGTCAAGCTTGGGTGCAGTGGATTAATGAGAATCTTGCAAATTCCACGTCTGCCTGGTACATCGCGTTGTACACGGTTATGATTGTGTTCTTCTGCTTCTTCTACACGGAGATTACGTTTAATCCTGATGAGACTGCAGATAACATGAAAGAGTATGGCGGTTTTATTCCGGGTATTCGTGCTGGTAGCGCAACGAGCCACTATTTGAACTACGTTATGAATAGGTTGAATACGGTTGGTGCTATTTATTTGCTCTTTGTTGCTTTGATTCCTACCGTGTTGATTATGGCTTTGCACTTGAATACTAAGTTGCCATTCGGCGGTACCACAATTTTGATTATTGCTGGCGTTGGTTTGGATACTTTACGCCAGGCGAAGGCTCAGACCGAACAATTCCAGTACGCTGGTTTCTTGTTTGATCATAATGAGCAGAAGCAAGTATCTAAGTAGTGTAAGCGTTGGAAGCATAAGGAGATAAATATGCGTTTGCTGATTATGGGTCCTCAAGGTGTAGGCAAGGGTACTCAGGCTGCTTTGTTGAGTAAGCATTATGGTATTCCTGCTATTTCGACGGGTGATATTTTCCGTTACAACTTGAAGAATAAGACTGAGCTTGGTAAGAAAGTTCAAGGGTATCTTGACAAGGGCGAGTTGGTTCCAGATGAGCTTACCAACAGCATTGTTAAAGATCGCCTTGCTCAGGATGATGCCAAGAACGGTTGGATTCTTGACGGTTATCCACGCAATGCTTCTCAGGTGCAGGCTCTTGACCACATGCTTGAGGAGTTGGGAACTCCGTTAGATCACGTGGTTGCTTTGGCTGCTGAGCGTGAGGTTTTGCTTGAGCGTATGCAGAAGCGTGCTGTTGAGCAGGGTCGTTCTGACGATACTCCAGAAGTAATTGCAAAGCGTTTGGAAACGTACGAGAAGGAAACTTCTCCACTGCTTGATATTTACGAAAGTCGCGGTCAGCTGGTGGAAGTTGATGGCGTAGGTGATATTGCTGATATTAACAGCCGTATCGTTGAATCGCTTAACTAAAGTTGGTGCGCAACTTTTAGTTACGTTGGTGACGTAGTTACGTTGGTGACGTGAAGTAATTTTTAGTAATGCGTCCTTTGCGACACGCCGAGTGTTGCATGGGGCGCATTTACTGTATCATAGAAGATTGGCGTGTCTTCGGATACGTAAAGTAGTATGCCCAAGGATCGGAACGAGGCTCATGGCAAAAGACGGTGTGATTGAAGTCGAAGGCAAGGTAGTCGAAGCGCTGCCGAATGCGATGTTTCGCGTTCAGCTAGAGAATGAACACATCGTATTGGCGACGATTTCAGGGAAGATGCGTAAGAATTATATTCGTATTCTCCCGCAAGATCGCGTAGTGCTAGAGATGAGCCCTTACGATTTGAATCGCGGGCGTATTACGTACCGTTATAAGTAAAGGTACAAGCAAAGGAAAACCATGAAGGTCAGCCCTAGCGTGAAGAGGATCTGCGAAAACTGCCGCGTGATCCGCCGTCACGGCCGCGTCATGGTGATCTGCATTAACCCGCGTCATAAGCAGCGTCAGGGCTGAGCAGATTCCCACCGCGGAATACAAAGGAATAAGGCGCTAAGTCGCAGCGAAAGCTGAACCCTGGGTGCGCAGGCCCAGGCCGTTTCTAACGGAAGACTTGGTGCACGACCTGCGTAACAGTAAAGGAATTACAATGGCACGTCTTGCCGGAGTAGATATTCCCAATGAGAAGCGCATTGAGATAGCCCTCACCTACATTTTTGGTGTTGGTCGCACTCGCGCTAAGGAAACGCTTGCCGCGACCGGTGTTAATCCGGACACTCGCGTCAAGGATCTTACGGATGAACAGTTGATCACCTTGCGTGATTATCTTGAGGCCAATTATAAGATTGAAGGCGATTTGCGTCGTGAAATTGACGCAGACATCCGTCGTAAGATTCAGATCAACTGCTATCAAGGCCAGCGTCATCGCAAGGGTCTTCCTGTGCGTGGTCAGCGTACCAAGACTAATGCTCGTACTCGCAAGGGTCCGAAGCGTACTGTCGCCGGGAAGAAGAAGGCCACCCGATAGTAGTCGGTGGTCGGCTCTAGGCCACGGATATATTTCCATCGTCTAGACATACCAACTCATTCGTCATTAGGAAACGAGGGTCAATGGCAGCTGCAAAGCAAGCCTCGCGCAAGCCGCGTCGCCGGGACCGCAAGTCGGTACCGGTTGGGCAGGCGCATATTAAGTCAACATTCAATAACACGATTATCTCCATCACTGATCCATCTGGCGCAGTACTTTCCTGGGCTTCCGGTGGTGACGTCGGCTTTAAGGGTTCCCGTAAGTCGACTCCTTACGCTGCAGGCATGGCTGCTGAAGCTGCTGCTCGTAAGGCAATGGAGCACGGCCTGAAGAAGGTTGACGTGTTT
Organism: Gardnerella nova; assembly: GCF_049244055.1. Taxonomy (NCBI): domain Bacteria; kingdom Bacillati; phylum Actinomycetota; class Actinomycetes; order Bifidobacteriales; family Bifidobacteriaceae; genus Gardnerella; species Gardnerella nova. The sequence continues at coordinate 3,575 of NZ_CP058369.1, forward strand.
GTTAAGGGTCCAGGTTCCGGTCGTGAAACCGCTATCCGTTCCCTCCAGTCCGCGGGTCTCGAAGTTGGTTCTATCACCGACGTCACCCCGCAAGCGCATAACGGCGTTCGCCCACCAAAGCGTCGCCGCGTCTGAGCACTCTTACGAATCCATCCATCCAACCCGCTTATGGGCGGCGAGTGCACCACCGACCAGAAGCTGAAAGGATACCAAAGTGCTTATCGCACAGCGTCCGACACTTACCGAGGAATCACTGAATCCCCAGCGTTCTCGCTTTACTATTGAGCCACTGGAACCAGGTTTCGGCTACACTCTCGGCAATTCGCTGCGTCGTACCTTGTTGAGCTCCATCCCAGGTGCTGCCGTTACTTCGGTACGCATTTCCGGAGCTTTGCATGAGTTTACGACTCTGCCAGGTGTTGAAGAAGATGTCACTGAAATTCTGCTGAACATCAAGGGCATCGTGCTCACCAGTGAGTACGACGAGCCTGTAGTGATGTATTTGCGCAAGAATGGTAAAGGTGAGGCCACTGCTGGAGATATTACTCCTCCAGCCGGTGTGACTATTGCCAATCCTGACTTGCATATTGCTACGCTCGCCGAAGATGGTGAACTTGAAATTGAGTTTACTGTTGAGCGCGGTCGAGGCTACGTGCCAGCTCAGATGAATAAGCAGGAGAACAGCGAAATCGGCCGCATTCCTGTGGATTCGATCTACTCACCAGTTTTGAAGGTGAGCTATAAGGTCGAAGCTACCCGCGTGGAACAGCGCACGGACTTCGATAAGCTCATCCTGGATGTGGAAACCAAGCCAGCTATTACACCGCGCGATGCTGTTGCATCCGCTGGTTCGACCTTGGTAGAGCTTTTCGGTCTTTGCCGTGAGCTTAATCTTGAGGCCGAAGGTGTGGAAGTTGGTCCAGCACCAGCTCACGATAATAGTGATTCTCAGCTGGCTATCCCGATTGAAGATATGAATCTTACGCAGCGTAGCTACAATTGCTTGAAGCGTGAGGGTATTCATACTGTCGGTGAATTGGTAGTTCACACTGAGCAGGATTTGCTCGATATTCGTAATTTCGGCATGAAATCCATCGATGAAGTTAAGGAAAAGTTGCAGACCATGGGTCTGTCTTTGAAGGCTTCGCCGATTGGCTTCGACGCCAACAACCTCGAAGGTGGTACTTTCTTCTCGCCTGAAGACGAGTAAAGTCCGCCTGCAATCGTCGTAACATTCGGATGTTCGGGTTGATGCCCACCTGAATGATACGGCAATAAGGAGTAATAATGCCTACACCGAAACAAGGCCCTCGTCTGGCTTCTAGCCCGGCTCATGAGCGCCTGATGCTGGCCAATATGGCGACCAGCCTCTTCCAGCACGGTCGTATTGTGACGACGTTGCCAAAGGCAAAGCGTCTTCGTCCGCTTGCTGAGCGTTTGATTTCATTCGCTAAGCGTGGCGATTTGCATTCTCGTCGTCGCGTGTTGCGAGTTGTTCGCAACAAGTCCGTGGTTCACGTTCTTTTCACTCAGATTGCTGAGCAGATGAAGCAGCGTGAAGGCGGCTACACCCGCATCGTGAAGATTGCTCCACGTCGTGGTGACACCGCTCCTCAGGCAATTATTGAGCTGGTAACTGAACCAGTAAGCCCAAAGAAGGCTGTTGTGAAGGAAGCTGAAGCAGCTACTAAGGTGGCCTCTGAAGAAGCCGCTGAGTAGTTAGCATCTCAGCTGATTCATCGGTAGAGTGAATCTTAAAATAGAGCGTAAAATCGCTTTTTGAAAGAATCGCTACAGCGAGCCGAGGTTAATTCCTCGGCTCGTTTTTTATTTGTATTATTATTAAATTATGTCGAATATTCTTGATTTGTTACGCAACGATTTCCGCACCTTCGCTCAGCGAAAGTTTAATGCGGTTGATGCGTTGATTTTGTGCGAGTTAGCTTATATTAATATGCCAGAATTTGTGCCGCAGTATGCTGCAAATCCTAAGGATATCTCGACTGTTCCTGTTACTGAATTGTTGCGGTCTGAATATTTTTCGTCAATGTTTTCTTCAGGCTCCGTTAAAATCGACAGGTTCCGCAGAAAGCTGCTTTTTGCTGTAGCTGCAAGTCCAAGATACCGTGGTTTGCGAGTTGGTGAAAAGCTTGAGCGTTTTGACAAATCGAATATTGATGAGTCGTGTGAACAGCAGTTTGCTGGAGTGACTTTTGATCTTAGCGAGTGTGAGGGGATTGACAATCCGCATACGTTGGTTGTGTCGTATCGTGGTACAGACAATACGCTTGTTGGTTGGAAGGAAGATTTTAACATGGCTTTCCGTTGCCCGGTTCCAGCGCAGGAGTCGGCTGCGGAATATCTTATTTCGATAGCGCAGCGTTATAGTAAAAATTATGCTAATAAAAACTTTTTGCAGAAAATTTTAGCGTACTTTTCAAAGTCGTCTTCTTCTAACTCTTCTTCTAACTCTTCTTCTAACTCGTACACTTCAAAATCTTCCCTTTCAAATCAGCCTAATAATAATCCTAATATTATTGTTGTCGGCCACTCAAAAGGCGGCAATATGGCGGCTTATGCGTCTATGCGATTAGATGCTGAGGATGAAAAACTTGGAAATCTTGTGTCAAAAATCTACTCTATGGACGGCCCTAGCTTTGGTTCGGATGTTGTTGATCCTGCGGTTTTTGCGCACGTTTCTAGCAGAATTGAAAAAGTTGTGCCGCAGTCTGCTTTTATTGGGTTGATTATGGATACTGGGGTGCCGTATAAAGTCACGAATGCCGATTCTATTGGCTTAATGCAACATTTTGGCATGTACTGGCAAGTTAAGAATGGCGACTTTGATTATTGCGATTGCGTAACTCCGCGCGCGCTGGCAGTTTCTAAAGCGGCGAACGAGTGGATGATGAATTTGCCGTTTGATGAGCGAAAGCGGCGAATTGACAGTGTTTATAGCATTTTTAACAGTTTAGGGTACTCTACTTTTGACGAGATGTCTTCGCATTGGTCGGAGGTTGTTCCTAAATTATTGAAGATTGCAATGCACATGGATTCAAAGTCTTACGAGCTGATTCGTAGCGTTATTAGCGCTTTTGCGCTCGCAGGCGTGTCGGATAAGAAAAGCTAGTTGAAAGTCTGTTTGGAGAGGTTTTGGATGAGGCTTCGTTTGGATTTTGCGTACGACGGTGGCGATTTTTACGGCTGGGCTAAGCAGCCGGCGTTGCGTACTGTGCAGGGCGAGTTGGAGGCGGCGTTGCACAAGGTTTTGCGCGTGCCGGAAGGTGAAGTTGGTGAGCCACTGCGTCTTACTGTTGCGGGGCGCACGGATACTGGTGTGCATGCGTCGGGGCAGGTTTGTCATTTGGACGTTACTGAAGAAACGTTGCAGCGTTGCGTTGGGCATATGGATCTCACTGCGGTTGCCGCGTTGGAATACCGGCTGCAGCATGTGTTGCCGGATGATATTGCGATGCACAAGGTGAGCGTGGCGCCTAGTGGTTTTGACGCGCGTTTTTCTGCTTTGGAGCGCACGTACGTGTATCGTTTGGCGGATGGAGCGTGTAGGGCTGCGCCTGATCCTCGCATGCGGGGTTTTGTATTGCAGCTCGATGATGCGTTGGATGTGGATGCTATGAACGAGGCTGCTCGGCTTATGGTTGGCTTGCACGATTTTGGTTCGTTTGCGCGCCCAAATCCTGGGGGGACTACTATTCGTGAGGTGAAACAGGCGCGTTGGGAGCGTGTTGGTAGCGTTGGTGGTGCTTCGGATGGTGCTATCGGTGTGCAGAGGCGTGGCACTGGTTGTGTGCCTGCACTTGAGGATGGATTGCTTGAGTTTACTATTGTTGCTGATGCTTTTGCGCATAATATGGTGCGATCTTTGGTTGGCGCTTCGGTGCAGATTGGGCGCGGTAAGCGTACGCTTGACTGGTTTGCGGAGAAGATTGCTACGCCACTTCGTGAAGGTTCGACGGGGCCGATTGCACCTTGCGGATTGACTTTAGAGTATGTGGCGTATCCGCCGGATGAAAATCTTGCGTCGCGTGCGGAGCTGATTCGCGCTCGCCGTGATTCTGCTGAGTTATAGCGTTTCAACGCGCCATAAATTTATATTCGCAGTATGGTTTATAATTGAAAAGTTGCATTTGTGTTTGCGTTGTTACGCATCTCAGTTGCATGTGGATGAATGTCCGAGCGGTCGAAGGAGCACGCCTCGAAAGCGTGTGAGGGCGAAACCCTCCGCGAGTTCGAATCTCGCTTCATCCGCGAATTAACCAAGCCTAAAGCATGTAAGTTGCTTTAGGCTTTTTTAATTCGCCGAGCTTGCTCAGGTTGGAAGTCCGGGGGACTTCCAACCTGAGCAAGCTCGGTCTGCCTGCGTCTCGATTGACGCAGGCAGGGCAGATTAGTGGGGTGTAAGTCCACAAATGCTCGCATGTTTCCTCGCGTTTGTGGACTTGGGCGGGGTGTAAGTCCCCAATTGCGCGCATATCACCCTGCGTTTGTGGACTTGGGCGGGGTGTAGCGCTCGCGCGAGCGCTGACTGCACCAGTGTCCCAAAACAGGCAAAATGAGACACTCACGCAGCGCGACGACTGCACGCGGGTCTGAAGAACGGGATTAAGAGACCCTAACGCAGCACTCCGGCTGCACCAGTGTTCCAAAACAGGCAAAATGAGACACTCACGCAGTGCGACGACTGCACGCGGGTCTGAAAACCGCTAACTAGAGACCCTCGCGCAGCGCGAGTGTCGGAATTGAGTGTTATTAACGCAGTACGCAAACTGCGCGAGCGCTTTGACTGAGCTTGAAATCATTGGGATTTCAAGCTCAGTCAAAGCGGGAACTCGCTTAGGTTGGAAGTCCGGGGGACTTCCAACGCGAGTTTCGTAGCGAGCGCGTTACCCGCGCGAGCGTTACTAATGCAGTACACAATCTGCACCAATAACGAAAAACGGCATTGAGTGTTACTAACGCAGAACAGAATATGCGCATATCGCCTCGTTTTTGTTGCCGCTCAGTTTACTTCACTTATTTCAGAACTACTTTAGAACCAGCTTTTCGTCTGCAGGGTAGCCGAGTGAGTAGGCGCGCAGTAGTCGTGAGGTGATTAGCTTGATAATTGCGTCCTTGAGTGCTTGCGCTGCTCTTACTTGCGTATCGGAATAGTGTCCGTCGGCTCCGCTCGCAAGCCTTCCTTCGCCAGCGTTCGTGTCGGTGTCATACTGTGAGTCGTTTTTGCGTTTTGTGGTGGAGATATCCGCGTTTCCTTCAAAAGATTTAAGTTCGGCGCGTGCGCAGTCCATGTAGGCGATTGCAGCTATAGGTAGATCAATGTTGCTTGCATTATCTCGCGCTTTCCCGCTGGCTAAGGCTTGTGGTGGAATGTCGTACGCATTGTTGCGCAAGTCTTCGTCTGCTCCCACTCCTGCTGCATGAATGAATCCTTGCGAGTTGCTTGCTGCCATGTCGCTATCTTTGAGTGTTACTCCATTTATTTTTTTAGCAGCCAGCGTTTGTAGGATGAAGGCGATTTGGTTTTCTGCTTTTGCCACTTGCACGAGTGGTTCGCGGCTCCATTGTATGTGTTCGTAGCTTTCGAGTACGTTTCGTAGTTGCGCATAAGCTTCAAGCTCTGTTTGCTGGGCGTATGCTGTCGGGTCTGCGACGGCTTCAGCTCCTTGTGCTCCGCTTTGTCCGCTGATAAGTAGCCATTGGTTTTTTGCGCGGCGGACAATTGCTTCGCTGAGTCGTCCTGGGCATTGTTGCGCTACGGTTTCCCAGTTTTTGATTGATTGTTTCCACTCAGTGTCGGTTGTGACGGTTTTGTTGGTGGTTGGTTTGATGTTGCTTTGCGCATTATTTTGGCTGCGTTTAGCTTTGTGGTTGTCGTCGCTTTTTGAGACTTCGTTTGGCGTTATTATGCGTTGACTGTGTTGTGCCGAAAGATACGCTTGTGCGCAAACGTCTTGAGGCATAGACGCTTGGGCAGGATGTTGAATATGAATGTTTTGAGACGTTCCACAAGCGTTGAGTAGGGGAAGAGTACCTGCGCAGATGAGCACTATGATTGACGTGGTGAATATGCGTCGTGTATGTGTGCGTTGGGCTTTTCTCGTGGCTTTTTGTATAGCCTTTTGCATGGTTTGTGCCAAAACATTAAGTGTCTGCATAATCTACTAAAATAGCCACTGACTCTGACCTATGGTGCTGTTTTATCAGTGCTTTGATGAGTTTTGCTAGCCGTTAAGCGTAGTCGGTACCTTCCCAGAAGTAAGCGGCGCTTGGGTTTTGCAAGTATATTAATCGTGAGTATTACTCATTGCGATTAATAGACATAAGTTAATATAAATAATCATAAGTGAATGTGTTATAACGAGAGGACGTGCGCGATGGAATTGGATTTGGCGGGAATGCATCAGCTTGCGGCACAGCAGGGGATTAATGCCGAAGAGCTGGACGAGGCACTCGCCGAGGCCTTGCGTCTTGCGTATATGAAAACCGCTCATCCTGCAAAGCATGTGCGTGTGGAGTTAGACGAACGTTCAGGTTCGTTTACCGTGTGGGCTAGGGATGAGATTCCCGGAAAGCCTACTGAAGATAATCCGTATCCTGCGCCAACGTTGGGAGAAGAGTACGACGATACTCCTCGCGATTTTGGTCGTCTTGCTGCAGCAACAGCTCGTCAAGTTATTAGTCAAATCTTCCGTAAGGCTGAAGATGATCGCGTATTTGGCGCTTTTTCTGGTCAAAAGGGCAAGTTGATTAACGGCATTATTCAGCAGGATGCTAAAGATGCTGCTAATATTCATGTTGCTGTTGGCGATGTTGAAGCTATTTTGCCACGTCGTGAACAGGTTCCAGGCGAACGTTATCGTCACGGTGAGCGCATCCGCGTATACGTGGTGAACGTTGCTCGTGGTCTTCGTGGCCCAGAAATTGTGGTTTCCCGTTCACACCCTGAGTTGGTTCGTCGTCTTTTTGAGCGTGAAGTTCCTGAGCTTATCTCTGGAGCTGTTTCGATTATGTCGATTGCCCGTGAAGCTGGCGCTCGCACGAAGATTGCTGTGCGCGCAAATACTGAGGGTGTAAACCCTAAGGGTGCTTTGATTGGCCCTGGTGGTTCTCGCGTTCGTGCAGTGATGGAAAACTTGGGTCAAGAAAAAATTGATATTGTCGACTGGTCGGATGATCCAGCAAAATATGTTGCCGCAGCACTTTCTCCGGCAACTGCAACGCAAGTGCAGGTTGTTAGCGAGAAGAATCAGACTGCTGTAGCTTATATTCACGATGCGCAACTTTCGCTTGCAATTGGTAAGGAAGGTCAGAACGCTCGTTTGGCTGCAAAGCTGACGGGTTGGAAGATTGGTATCGAATCTGCTGAAGAGCATGCTAAGAAGGTTGCTGCAGCTCAGGCTGCCCGTGAAGCTAAATTAGCTCAGGCTGCTGCTTCCAACGCTGCAGACGCCGAATAAGCTGTAATAGGGAAGCGCCGAAGGTAGTTTATTGTTTACTACGGTTTGGCGCTTCTTTGCTGCTTACTGAGCATGCTGATTGTCTAAACGCAATCTCTTTTGTAGTTTTTGGCGACACTCGCTGCAATCCAACGTTTCGAGTATGCTGAAAGCTGGAATCTGGGCGGTTGACGGTTGCCATCGTCCAGCGGGAGACGAGGTATAAGATCATGGTCGCACGATGATATATCGCACGATAATAAATAACAAGCTCGCAATAATGTAACGTGGCCGCGCGCGCTAGCGCTGCCACAGACAGAGGAGAACACTGAGTGGTAAAAAAGCGCGTGTATGAACTGGCCAAGGAATTTGGTGTAGACAGTAAAACCGTGTTGGAGCGTTTGAAGAGTATGGGCGAATTCGTTAAGTCCGCTTCTTCTACTGTTGAAGCTCCAGTAGTGCGTCGTTTGCAGACGGCGTTGGCTTCCGACAATAATCAGTCGGCAAAATCTTCCGGTGCAGCTAAGCCTGCTGCTTCAAAAGTTAAGTCGCCGTCACCTGCGGCACCTCATAATCCGCAGTCTGCTGCCAGTAAGCCTGTTGACGCTTCTGAAGCTGCTCAATCTCATTCTGCTGATAACGCTGTTAATAAGGCTGAAAATCATAGTGAAAAGGATGCTCAGCCTCATCATGTTGTACCAAAACCTGGTGCTGGTGTAGCAGCTGGCGGGCATGCTCGTAATAATAATCATGCTCCTCATGCTGGTTCCGGCGAGGCTAAGCGTGGCGAACGCGGCGAACGTCGCAACGACAGCCGTAACGACAACCGCAATGAAAGTCGTAACGAATCTCGTAATGAAAGTCGCCAAGGTCAGTCTCGTGGCGATCGTTCTCAGATGCCTCCTCGTCCTCGTCCACACCAAGCGGGTCAGGGTGCTGGTGCTTCAGCTCCTCGTCCTGGTAATAATCCATTTAGTCGTAAGCAGGGTATGCGCGCCCCTACACCGGGTGATATTCCGCGCCCGCATCCGATGTCTCGTCCGGGTGCTGACGCTGGACGCCCAGGACGCCCGGGTCAGGGTGCTGGTGCGGCGGGTGCCCAAGGTTCTCGTGGCGAGCGCGGAGGACGTTCACGCGCAGGTCGCTCAGGTCAAGGTGGGGCGCGCCCATCGCAGTGGTCGGGTCAGCGCCGCGCGGGTGCTGGCTCTGGTGCAGCTTCTGCACGTCCTTCGGCAGAGTCTCGTTTTGCTGGCGCTCAAGGAGCCAGCTTCCAGGCTGCAGCTGCAGGCGCTCCTAACGGTGGTCCATCGCGCGGCGGCGGTCGCGGCCGTGCAGGAGCTGCAGGTGCGTTCGGTCGTCAGGGCGGCAAGTCTTCTAAGGCTCGTAAGAATCGTTTAGCAAAGCGTCGTGAATACGAGGAGCTGAAAGCACCAGTGATTGGTGGCGTGCGTATTCCTTCGGGTAATGGCGCTACTATCCGTTTGCGTCAGGGTGCAACGCTTTCTGATTTGGCAGAAAAGATTGATGTCAATCCAGCAGCCTTGGTGACTGTGCTCTTCCACTTGGGCGAAATGGCAACGGCTACGCAGTCTTTGGATGAGTCGACATTCCAGATTTTGGGTGAAGAAATCGGCTGGAATATCAATATTGTTTCTGCTGAAGAAGAAGATAAAGAGCTTTTGCAGCAATTCGACATCGATTTGGATGAAGAAGAGTTGCAGGAAGATGATGATTTGCAGCCTCGTCCGCCTGTCGTAACGGTTATGGGTCACGTCGATCACGGTAAAACTCGTTTGCTCGACACTATCCGTAAGTCAAACGTTATTGCTCGTGAGGCTGGCGGCATTACGCAGCGCATTGGTGCTTACCAGGTTACTGTAAATCTTGAAGGCAAGCCTCGTAAGATTACGTTCCTTGATACCCCAGGCCACGAAGCGTTTACTGCTATGCGTGCCCGCGGTGCTGAGCTTACGGACGTTGCAATTCTGGTTGTTGCAGCAGACGACGGCGTGATGCCTCAGACTGTTGAAGCGATTAACCACGCTCAAGCGGCTCACGTGCCAATCGTTGTGGCCGTGAACAAGATTGATGTTGAGGGTGCAAATCCAGATAAGGTTCGTGGTCAGCTCACCGAATACGGTTTGGTTGCTGAAGACTACGGCGGCGACACCATGTTTGTGGATATTTCCGCAAAGCAGGGCACGAACGTCGATAAGCTTCTTGAAGCCGTGTTGTTGACTGCTGATGCTGAGCTTGATCCTAAAGCGAATCCGAATATGGATGCTCGCGGTGCAACTATCGAGGCTCGTCTTGACAAGGGTCGCGGTGCTGTTGCTACTGTTTTGGTGCAGCAGGGTACGCTTCACGTTGGTGATTCTATTGTTGCCGGCACTTCTTATGGCCGCGTGCGCGCTATGCTCGACGAGAACGGCAACCACTTGCAGGATGCTGCTCCTTCGACCCCAGTTCAGGTGCTTGGTTTGACTTCTGTTCCAACCGCTGGCGACTTGTTCTTGGTTACTTCCGACGACCGTTCTGCTCGCCAGATTGCGGAGAAGCGTGCGGCTACCGAGCGTGCAGCTCAGCTTGCAAAGCGCCGCAAGGTTGTGTCTCTTGAAAGCCTTAAGGAACAGTTCGCTAAGTCTGAAGTTGATATGCTGAACATTGTTATTAAGGGCGATTCTTCCGGTTCTGTGGAAGCTTTGGAAGATTCCTTGATGAAGATTGAGGTTTCCGAGGAAGTTGGAATCCAGGTTATTCACCGCGGTGTTGGTGCAATTACTCAGAACGATGTGAACTTGGCAACTGTTGATAAGGCTGTGATTATTGGCTTCAACGTGCGTCCAAACCGTCAGGTTGCTGACTTGGCAGACCGCGAAGGCGTGGAAGTTAAGTACTACTCCGTTATTTACAAGGCAATTGAAGATATTGAAGCTGCTTTGAAGGGTATGCTTAAGCCGGAATTCGAAGAAGTTGTTACTTCGCACTCCGAAATTCGCGAAATCTTCCGCTCGTCCAAGTTCGGCAATATTGCTGGCGTTATGGTTCAAGACGGCGAAGTCAAGCGCGGTACAAAGTGCCGTATTCTTCGCGACGGTGTTGCTACTGTCAACGATCTTGAGATTTCCAGCTTGCGTAGGTTCAAGGACGACGTGCAGTCCGTTAGCGAAGGTTACGAAGCTGGTATTAATCTCGGCAGCTTCAACGACATTGAGCTTGGCGACGTAATCGAAACCTTTGAAATGCGTCAAATTGATCGCAAATAGCAAGTAAAAGGTTGCATGATACTGCGTTAAGCTGTTGTTAGCATAGAAAGTGATAAAAGTAGTAGCTTAGGTTATTGCTTTTATCACTTTTGCTGTTTTCGCTGTAAGTATGCGAATACAATGTAGTTACAGTGTGCAGCGAGCATAAAATACGTAATTTGGTGATATAAGTACATTTCGTGCGCTTTGCGAAATATTATGAATAAGTAAGGAGTAAGCGTTATGGCAGGAACGAATCCTAGAGCTGCTCGAATTGCGGCGTTAATTCAGCGCGTTGTCGCTTCGAGTATGGAATCTCAGCTTCACGATAAGCGTTTGGCAAGCGTAACTATTACGGAAGTGCGTGTTACGAACGATTTGCAGATTGCAAAAGTGTATTGGACTCAGCTTGGTCATGCTGGTAAGGAACAGGGCGAACGCCAGCGCGCAGCTCAGGCTTTGCAGCAGGCTCAGGGTCGTTTGCGATCATTGGTTGGTGCGAAAGCTGGGTTGCGTTTGACTCCGCAGCTGCAGTTTGTATATGACGAGGTGCCAACGGAAGCGCATGAGATTGAGGATATTTTGGTTGCAGCTCGTCGTAGGGATGAGGAGTTGGCTCAGATGCGCGCGAATGCTCAATATGCGGGTGAGGAAGATCCGTATAAGAAGCCGCGTGAAGACGAAGACGATTTTGAAGACGACTTTGACGACGAAGACGACTTTGACGACGAAACTGACGAAGAAGCTGCTGACGAAACTGACGAATCCGACGAATCCGACGAATCCAGCAAATAATCTAATGCACTTATGGTGACAGTAATGCAACAGCAACCAATACCAACTTCCGGTCTACTACTGGTCGATAAGCCGCAAAACGTTACCAGCCACGATGTAGTCGCCTGCGCTCGCCACCTGCTACACACCAAACGCGTAGGTCACGCAGGAACGCTTGATCCTATGGCAACCGGCCTGCTTATTATCGGATTTGGTAACGCAACGCGCCTACTCAACTACATGCTCGGTCACCATAAAACTTACGAAGCAATTATTCGCTTGGGTGAGGCAACTACAACCGATGATGCTGACGGCGAGATTCTGCCGGAGCGAGAGCTTGGATTAGGGCCTGGAGTCGCAGCAAAATCTCAAGATCCAACGTTTACAGCATTGTTTGAATCAGCTGCAAGCGAAACTTCTGACGCGTTTAATCGTATTAAACAAGTTATTCACGAAAATTTAGTTGGCAAAATTAAGCAAGCACCAACGGCATTTTCCGCAATTAAAATCAACGGGCAACGCGCCTACGATTTGGCGAGAGAAGGAAAAACCGTTGAACTAGAGTCGCGAGAAATAGAAATTAGCGAATTTAACGTTTCTCAACCTCGCGTTACGAAAGGCGTAAGCGGAAGAATAGTGTGTGACGTCGTGGCTACAGTTTCCTGCAGCAGCGGCACGTATATTCGCGCTTTAGCGCGCGATTTAGGACGTTTGCTAGGCGTTGGCGGACATCTTATTAAATTGCGGCGCACAAGCGTAGGCAACTTTTCTATAAACGATCCTCGCGTGCTAAAACTTATCGCAAAATCTCACGAATTTACGGACCGCGAAGGCAAACTTCAGCAGCGTTATAAAGCCGTTCCGTCAGAAAATTTTGATGCGAACACCGATCTGCAGCACCTTTGTTTAACCATGATGGAAGCCGCAGAATCCACCCTTCCAACTTTCAAAATTGACGAAACTCAAGCGCGCGACTTGCGTTTTGGACGCTGGATTAAACTTACAAACGAAGAAAATAGCGCACAATACCCTGCAATAACCTACGTTCCGGCCGATAATACAACGCAATGTGACGTTGTTGCAGTAGTAGAGCCTGCAAAAACCAACAAATGTGAGCAAATCAAGCCGATTGTGGTATTTCCGGCAAGCGATAAGACTGGTAAACTGGATTAGTATTTGGAATAACGAGATTACGGAAAGACGCTGCATGTCTTGACGTAGATGCTTGAACGCGGATAGTAAGGATATCATGAAGGTCATCGACATTCGACCAGATGCCAACGGCATGATTAATTGGCCAACGCTAAGTGCAGAGCGTAAAGCGGTGGTAACCATAGGCGTATTTGATGGCATGCACAAAGGTCATCGCGAAGTTATTCGTCGCACGGTGGAACTTGCGCGTCGCCATGGAGCGTTTTCTGTGGTGATTATGTTTGACCCTCGGCCTAGTGTCGTGCACGCAAATCCTGATTTGTACGACGACTTTGGCGATTCTAACGCGGATCTTCCGGAAGATTTGGACGCGCTTACTAGTGTGCGCCAGCGTTTGCGCGTGCTTTCTGAGCTTGATGTAGATCACGTGGTTATTGTGCGCTATAGTCTCGCTTTCGCTGCAAAGTCTTACCGCTTCTTCCTGGGGCAGCTCGTCGGCAAGCTGGGTATGCGCGCGTTAGTGCTTGGTTCTGATGCTGCACTTGGTGCTCGTCGTGCCGGTAATATTCAGGCTATTCGTGAATTGTCGCAGGCAACCGGCGTATTTGAGCTGGTGGAAGTGGAAGATTTGGGTCCGGAGGACGTGCGTGTGCCAGATCCTATCGTTCGTGAAGCACCGGAAGGTCCAGGGGATCCTAAAGACCCGGCTGAAGGCATGAATAAGGCGGAGTATCGCGCTTGGAGTAAGGGCATGCCGAATAAGAAGGTGCGTGCTTGGAGTTCTACGCACGTGCGTTGGATGCTGGCTACTGGTCGAGTGGCTCAAGCGCGAGAGATTTTGGATCAGCCGCATCGCGTGGAAGGCACTGTGGTTCATGGGGATGAGCGTGGGCGTGAACTTGGCTTCCCTACGGTTAATCTTGGTGGGCATATTGAAGGTTATGTGCCGGTTGACGGCGTGTATGCCGGCTGGGTTGTGGATTTGGATGCGGATAACAAAAATGGTGTAAATCCATCAAAAGTTTCTGTGCCAGATGTGAGTGTTTTGCGGCGCGACGAGCTTCATTTGGGTGTACATTCGCCATGGCGTTGGCCGGCAGCAATTTCTATCGGCACAAAACCAACGTTTACTAAGGATGGTGAGGAGCAGACAGAGTGCACGGTTGAGGCGTATGGATTATTCGACGATTGGAAGGATTTGTACGGTCACCGCGTGTGCATTGAGTTTGCGAGCTTCTTGCGTCCGCAGCAGGCTTTTGATTCAGTTGACGAGCTAAAAGAGACGCTTAAGCGCGATGCTGAGTCGGTTAAAAAGCTTACTGACGTTGAATTGCGCTAGTTGCGTTGCAATTTTGCCGGATTTTGTTTCCGGGATTGTTTCCGGGATTGTTTTCGTGATTGTTTTTGACGATTACGTACGAAAGTTACGTCTGGAAGTTACGTCTGGAAGTTACGTATAAAAATTACGTACGAAAGTTACGTACGAAAGTTACGCACGAAAATTGTGTTTGCGCACGCATAAAATATAAATATGGCTAACGCAACAAACACAAACACCATGGCAATCAATATTAAGCAAAGCGAAACGTATAATCGAGCGCTTGGTGCCATTACCGGTCTTGCTATAGGGGATGCGCTGGGCATGCCAACTCAAAGCATGAGCGCTCAAAGCATACGCCGTTTTTATAGTGGTCCAATTGTAGGATTAGTGGACGCTGTAAGCCAGCAGCCAATCGCTCCAAATATGAAAGCAGGTTCCGTAACAGACGATACGGAACAAGCCTTCCTACTTGCAAAACGCATAATCGCAGATAAAGGCAATCTCGACAACAACAAGTATGCGCAAAACCTCCTGGATTGGGAGGCGCAAATGCGCGAAAAAGGTTCCCTGGATCTTCTAGGGCCATCAACTAAATCCGCTTTACAAGCGCTTGTAAATGGGGTAAGCCCTGAAGAAACAGGCAAATTTGGCACAACTAACGGTGGCGCAATGCGTGCAACACCAGTCGGAATTGCCTTCAAACCAGGCGAGTCACTTGCTCAGGCAGCAAGAAAATCGTGCCTAATTACTCACAACACAATGCAAGGAATTGAATCCACGACGTTAGTTGCGGCAGCAGTAAGCTTCGGAATTGAAGGTTGTGAAAATCCACTTAAAGAAGCAATAAAATTTGTAAAATCGCTTCCAAAACAAGGCAATTGGAGCGCAAAAGCAAGCGTTATAAGTCGAGTCGAATTTTTCACTAAAAAAGCCGAGGAATTGAGTTCTGCGTCTGCTAGCGACGATGATTTTGCGGAAATGTTGCAGAACGATTGCGGCACAAGTGTTGAAGCTAATGAATCCGTGGCTGTGGCTTTCGCAATTGCAACTCGTTTTGTGAACGAACCTACCAAAGCTGCGTGTTTTGCGGCTTCTATTGGCGGAGATACGGATACGATTGCCGCAATGTGTTCGGCGATATTGGGTTCGCAACACGGCGCGCAGGCGTTTGATGCAGTAATACGGGGGCGCGTTTTAGAGAATTTGCGAGTTGAGCACTGCTATGACGTAGAAAAGACGGTGTATGATTTGTGTCTAATTAGAGAAGATATTGCGCAGTAGTAGCTTTCAGAGGCGATGCAATGGAAGTGTCAAACGTAAACTTGAGCGAAAGTGTGAGTTCGTTTGTGCCACAAGTGATTTCACTCGGCCAAATTATTGTAGATTTGACGATGAAAGTTGACGCCGTTCCTGCCTCGGGTGAAGATATATTTGCTAGCTCGTGCAATATGCGCGTTGGAGCGAGTTACAACATGCTATTTGCTGCAAGTCAAATGGGAGCTAATGCGCAGTGGGCTGGCGTGCTGGGCGAAGGTTATTTTGCAAATCTGATTTCTGAAGCTTTAAATGAAGCGCATATTTCGCATATTGGTACAAAAAATTCCACACTCGATTCAGGATTTTGCGTCGCGCTTACGGACGCAAGTGCAGAGCGCACTTTTATATCTACTAAAGGTGCGGAAACTAGCGGTGACGAGCACGCTTTTGACTTGGTAAACCCAAATCCGCAAGATGTTGTGTACCTTAGCGGGTACACGTTTGTGAATCCTATAAAACGTGCGCTTTTGCGATTTATGATGAGAACAAGCGACTCAGACGGTTTGGGTAGGCCAAGCGGTTTGGGTAGGCCAAGCGGTTTGGGTAGGCCAAGCGGTTTGGGTAGGCCAAGCGGTTCGAGTAGTAGTGCTTTAGAGAGTTCTTTTTATAATTGCACGCGCCGGTTTACGGCGATTTTTGATGCGTCACCGATGATTGCAAATATTTTAGACGAAGATTTAAAAGCGTTGATTGACTACGCGCCGATTTGGTTGTGTAATGCTAGAGAAGCGGGGATTTTAGCGAGAAGGCTTAACGCTTGGGGTGATAGCAAAAACGAAGGTGATGCCAACGAAGGTGTTGCCAACGGAATCTTTACTGACAAAACAAATAATCAACTTACGAAACAAAAAATTGAACTTTTGCAACGTGCGTTACAAGCTCCGCTCGTTGTCCACACGGGATCTGATGGAGCTTGGGTGTGTGATTTAGGCAAAGAAGCCGAGCATATTAAAGGTTTTCAAGTAAAAGCAGTAGATACAAATGGAGCTGGAGATGCGCATACTGGCGTACTTGCGGCGTCAATAGCTTACAAAATGACACTTAGGCAAGCAGTTTTGTATGCGAACGCTGCGGCAGCTCTTGCTGTTACCAAATACGGGCCTGCAACGTGCCCTACGAAAAAGGAGATAGAAGATCTTATTAAAACAAATGTTTATTAATACCAACATTTGTTAACTTTTCTTACGTTGCACAAAACAAACAAATCAACCTAAAAAAGAAACTAGGTGAAACAATGAGTAAAGATAAAGTAGATGAAGCTAAAGCTCAACAAACCCAAAGTTCCTTAAGCATAGAGGAACAGGGCATAGACACAATCAGCGAAAGCGAGCGCAAAGGAACGCCAGCAAGCCTATTCTGGCCATGGTTTGCAGCAAATATTTCCGTATTCGCCATGTCGTACGGAGCGTGGGCGCTAGGTTTCGCAATATCCTTCTGGCAAGCAACGCTTATGACCATAATCGGCGTAATCGTATCCTTCCTGCTGGTGGGAGTGATATCGATAGCCGGCAAACGCGGAAACGCGCCAACAATGGTATTAACTCGCGCAACCTTCGGCGTGCGCGGAGCCAATATCCCGGCGGCACTAAGTTGGATTGCAACGCTCGGCTGGGAAATTTCGCTAGCCATAACCGCCGTTCTCGCAATGGCCACAGCCGCAGAAAAGCTCGGCTGGGGTAGTGGTACAAGCGTTAAAATCGTGAGCACAATCATCGTAGTTGGATTAATTGTGGTGGTTGGAATTTACGGTTACGACTTAATTATGAAGTGCCAGCAAGTTATCACAATCGTAACGGGAATAATAACCCTCGGCTTCTTTGTGCTGGGCTGGGGGCACATAAACTTTGCGGCTATTGGACGAATCCCAGACGGATCCCTTCCGGCAATGCTCGGCTGCTGCTTCTTCGTTATGACTGGCTTCGGCATAGGCTGGGTCAATGTTGCCGCCGATTACTCTCGATATTTGCCTAGAAAATCTTCAAATAGTGGAATCGTTTTTTGGACTACTTTTGGAGCGTCAATTGCAAACGTGTTCCTGATTTTCTATGGACTTTTGCTTGCGGCTTCCAATATGCAACTGGCTCACAACGTTGGAAATGATCCAATCGGTGCAATTGCGGCAATCTTGCCAGCGTGGTATTTGATTCCGTACACAATCGTAGCTGTTTTAGGACTTATGTCTGGCGCAATTATGGATAATTATTCCAACGGCCTTGCGCTGCTATCTTTTGGAATACGTATCCCGCGTGCGGTGGCAGCAATTATTACGGCAGTGCTCACTACTCTCGGCGTTGTTTA
This sequence comes from Gardnerella nova, assembly GCF_049244055.1. Lineage (NCBI taxonomy): Bacteria > Bacillati > Actinomycetota > Actinomycetes > Bifidobacteriales > Bifidobacteriaceae > Gardnerella > Gardnerella nova. Next base: position 21,139 of record NZ_CP058369.1, read on the forward strand.
CGTTATACCTTCTTCTCCGACACGTTTATTGGACCATTCCAAGGCTTCTTAACAACTTTGGGAGTGCCAATGGCAGTTTGGGCAGGAATGTTTACTACGGATGTGCTTGTTCGCAAAAAAGATTACTGCACGGAAGACTTGTATAAGCCGGAAGGTCGCTACGGTGCTTGGAACGTTAAAGCTTTTGTGATTCTTTGCGTTGGAACAATTGTTGGCTGGGGTTTGGTTGTAAATTCCGCTGCACAATGGCTCACGTGGCAAGGGTATTTGCTTTGGATTGTTGGCGGAAAGTCGAGCAGCTGGGCAGGTGCTAACTTGGGCGTAATAATTGCGCTACTAATCGGTTTAATTGGCTCCTTAATCTTCCAACGTAAGGATATTGCTAAGCAAGAAGCAAATTTGCCGGCAAGCGAAGCATAGTTGCCAACTAACGAAGCAACGCAAACAAGCGAAATTGCAGAATAAAAATAATCTGAAATAATCTGAATTAATCTGAAATAAAAAAGGATATTCAAATGATTAAAGAAGACGAATGGTTAGTAGTAGTCGACAGGCAGCGCGTTTTTTGCGAAAGTGACTGGTCGACTTGGGCGTGCGCAGATCACACCTACGACTCAACAACCGAAGCTTTTACAAAACTTGCGAAAGCTTACGGAAATCGAGTAATTTACACGCGTTACGTAGCACCGCTTAAGCCGGAAAACGCTTGGGTTGACTATTTTAAAGATTGGCCACAATTCCTCGTAAAACCTAACGATCCGATGTACGACTTTACGCCAGAAACGGCAGAGCTTGCGGAAGGTCACGCTGTGGTTACGTGCGAAACTTTCGGCAAGTGGGGTGCGGATCTCAAGGCTGCGTTAGGTGAGTGTCGCAAAATAACGGTTTGCGGAGTTGCCACCGATTGCTGCGTGTTAACAACCGCTTTAGCTGCAGCGGATAGCGGTGTGGCTGTGCGCGTTGCGGCAGACGCTTGCGCAGGAAGTACGCCGGAAAATCACGAGTTAGCTCTTAAAACTATGGAGCTTTTCACGCCGCTTATCACAGTATGTGATACAAGCGAGATTCTCGGCTAAGCGCAAGTTGGCACGAATTAAACGCAATCTAAGCGCAACTTAAACGCAAGTTAGCGCAATCTAAACGCAAGTTAAGAACAAATTAAAGTAATGTCACATTCGCGAAGTGTTGAATTGAGGTGACTGAGTCACAATCCCAACTCTTTCAACGCTTCGCGAACTGTACTCACCTCAATAATCTCAATTCCCGGAATATTCAGCTTCTTACGCATTTTGCACACAACGGCGCGCTTGTATCCTATTCTCGCAGCCTCGCGCAAACGCGGTTCCATGCGAGCGGCAGGGCGCACTTGGCCGGTTAAACTGATTTCACCAACAGCACAAGTAAAAGGCGCAATCGCCTTGTTTTTCGCTGCGCTCGCTAACGCTGCCACGATAGCCAAATCACAAGAAGGCTCTTTTGCTTGGGCGCCCGCAATGGTAGCAACGTACAAGTCTTGAGACAAAAGATTCAAACCGCCGTGCCTGTACAATACTGCGGTAAGCATGGCGATACGATTGGAGTCAACTCCTGAAACTGCGCGTCGAGGAGTAGGTAGAGCCGATTGCGTAACAAGCGCCTGTATTTCAATCGGCAAGCTGCGGTGACCTTCAAGCGTAAACGTTACGCAACTACCTTCTTCGTGAGCGTCGCTTTGGGAAGATAAAAAGAGTCCGGAAGGATCCGGCACTTCCTCAATTCCTTCGCCGCTCATATCAAAACAGCCAACTTCATCAGTTGGGCCAAAACGATTCTTTACAGCGCGAAGCATACGCAAAGCCGTCTGCGAATCGCCTTCAAACTGGCACACACTATCTACTAAATGTTCAAGCGTACGAGGGCCGGCAATCGAACCATCTTTCGTAACATGGCCAACCAAAAGTACGGGAATAGTATTTGATTTAGCGACATCAATCAAAGCGCTCGCCACTTCGCGAACCTGCGTGGAACCGCCAGTAATACCGTCAACATCGCGGGCCACAATCGTCTGCGCTGAATCGACAATCGCAAGCGTTGGCTGATACTGTTCAATAAGATCCAGCACGGTGTCGAGATCTCCCGTGGCTGCCAACAGCAGGTGGTCGTTTACTGCGTTGATTCGGCTCGCTCGCAACTTAACTTGAGCAGCAGACTCTTCTCCGGAAATGTATAGAACGGGCGGATTTTGTGACTGCTTGGCGCTTTTGGCTACGTTTGCTGCGGTTTCTAGTAAAAGAGTTGATTTGCCAATTCCTGGCTCGCCGGCAATAAGCGTCACTGAACCGGGGACGATTCCGCCGCCGAGCACGCGATCAAATTCGCTGAAACCGGTGCGTATACGGGAGGTGTCGTCGGCTTGGATTGCGGTGATTGGTTGCGCTGGAATTGCTAAGTTGCGTGCGGTGGAGGAGTTTACGGCGTTGTTACGATACGCAGCGTTGGTACGATACGCAGCGTTGGTACGATACGCAGCGTTGGTGGAGTTGGCAGCGTTGGTGACGCCCGCAGCGTTGGTACGATACGCAGCGTTGGTGACGCCCGCAATTGCGGACTTTCGTGAAGCGCGAGTCGTACGTGACAATCCGCTTAATTTAGCTTCGTGAAACTCGTTAACAGTGCCCCATTCGCCGCACTCCGGGCAACGTCCGTACCATTTGGAGCCGCTCCAGCCGCATTCGGAGCACAAATAATTGAGAGTGGATTTACCAGCCATATCTCGACGCTATATGTCTTCTAAGACAATTGTTTCATTTACGCAACAGCTTCGCTCAGCGTCATCGTTCTGTGACATAATGCAAGTATGCTGAATACGAATGCGTCAAATATGAACGGTGCAAATAATGCGTCAACAAAAGGTGCTAGCGCGAACGGGACTACGCACAGTAAGCTGCTGGTCGTGCTCGCTAGCGCGACGGTAGTGGTGGTGCTTGCTTTGCTTTCTGCTTTTGTGTGGCCAGGTTGGGCGTTAAATCACAACAGTACTGCTACTAAAAACACTGTAACTATGCCAAAAACGCCGTCTATTCAAGCAAAGCCGCTGCCAACAACATCGACTGCTTTGCTGAAAGCGATGCCGGATAGTGTGCTCGATTTTGCGCGTATTGATGCTGTTCCTAGTGCCGCATGGAACGAATCTACTCCGCTGGAAGAGTACACAGTAAAGTATTCGACTGGTCAAGCAGATGGTGAGGTGTCGGTAACGGTTGCGCAATGGTCTAGTCGCGATTCTGCAAATAAGCAGTACGAGTTGCTTATCGATGGTTTGAAGGGTGCTGACGTTGCTAGCGGAAAGATTCAGGTTGCGGGCAAAACGGTTGGAAGCTATGTGCTGCGTACTGATGAGAATGATAAGACTCAGGCGAGTGCTTTGTGGCAGAATGATACCGCCGTTTTTGAGGTTACTGGTGCTAAGCAAGCGGTTGAGCGCTTCTATCATAGTTTCCCTATGTAAATTGCTGTAAAAATAGTGGTATCGGTGAGGTCACTCCCCAAAGTCGTCAAAACGGTGTAACATTAGGCAAGTTGCACACTTTAGATATGAATGGAGGCTTCAGATGGGTTCTGTCATCAAGAAGCGCCGCAAGCGGATGAGCAAGAAGAAGCACCGCAAACTGCTGCGTAAGACTCGTCACCAGCGTAAGTAGTAGCTTCTGCTGCTTTGCTATGCGTTGATGCGTGTCTGAACGTTTAGGCACGTAAGACTTTTGAAAGCGTCGGGTTTCCGGCGCTTTTTTTATCTCTATTTATTTATTTCGCGGCTTGTTTTGGGACACTCGTGCAGTCGTTGTTCTGCGTTAGGGTCTCTTAATCCTGTTCTTCAGACCCGCGTGCAGTTATCGCGCTGCGTTAGGGTCTCATTTTGCCTGTTTTGGGACACTCGTGCAGTCGTTGTTCTGCGTTAGGGTCTCTTAATCCTGTTCTTCAGACCCGCGTGCAGATTGCGCTCTGCATGAGTGTCTCTGTTTGGCGATTTTCAGATACTCGCGCCACGGCAAACGAAAACTCGCAGTAATAAAAAAGTAGAGCCAGCAAAATACTGACTCTACTTGCAATCGCTTAGTTGCGATTAGTTTCGTTACTTATTTGGGTTCGTAAGCGTGCGTGGACCGTTCGGATCGCCAACGATTACGGTGTCAACCATATTCAAGAACAAGCCGTGCTCCACAACGCCAACAGTCTCAATCAAATCCTTAGCCAACTCCTGCGGATGCTCAATGCGCTCAAGATGCAAATCAACCACGAAGTTGTTCTCGTCAGTGCGCACTTCCTTGCCGTCCGCATCAAGACGCAAAACTGGCTTGTAACCACGCTTTTCGAACTTACGAATCACCTGAGCGGAACCAAACGGAATCACCTCAACAGGAAGCGGGAACTTACCAATCGTGTCAACTACCTTGCTTGCGTCCACAATCCACACAATGCGGTCGGAATTAATAGCCACAATTTTTTCCCAAAGCAAAGCTGCGCCGCCGCCCTTAATACCATTGAAGTTCTTATCTACTTCGTCAGAGCCGTCGATTGTGACGTCAATGTGATCCACTTCGTTAATGTCGAGAATCTTAATGCCGTAGCCTTCAGCCTGCTCTTGCGTGCGTCGAGAAGTGGTGACGCCCGTAAAGCTCAAGCCTTCTTCCTTAACTCTGCGACCAAGCTCGTCCACCAAAAAGCGCACGGTAGAGCCGGTGCCGAGACCAACCATCATGCCATTTTTCACAATCTTTGCGGCCTCAATGCCTGCTGCCTTTTTAAGCGCGTCTTGTTGTGCTTTATCCATTATTCCTGCTTTCTTGTTTTTGTTGTTCCCGAGTTCGTCGATGAACTTCCATCGCTATTTGCGGGAGAGGCTTTTGCGCTTTATGCTGTTGCGCTTTTGTGCGTGCCTCATTTTTCATACATTTCCATATTAGTCTGCATGCAGATTTTTTATGATTTATTTGTTTGCTTGATTTATGTAGAAGGCGGTTGGGGATAAGTGCAAGGTGCCGTCGGGTTCGACGTATCCGCTTACGTTAATGCTGCCGGAAATAAAGCGAGGCTCGCCCGTAAAGGTTGGGCTTGTTCTTGGGGCAGGGGTGAATTGCAGCACGCCGCTAACGCTAAGACCTGGTACTGCTTTATATTTGACTTCGCGTGTTGTTGCGTTTGTTGCGCGCGTCAATTCGTCCGTTGTTTCGCGATCTGTTTCACGCGTTGTTTCACGTACTGTACTGCCGTTAGTTGTACTGTCGTTAGTTGTGTCGCTGCTAGCTGTGCTGCTGCCAACTTCCTCGCGCGTTTCGTTCTGAATATCGTCCTGTGAATTTTCCTTATTTTCCTTATTTTGCCCAGAAAAATCAGGGTTGGTATCTTTTCCTACAGCTCGTCCAATATGGTATTCTTCACGAGAAATTTCGTTTTCCAGAAGCATTTTTGCGTCACTTGGCACGTCCGTACCTTCCGCATATTCCGAAGCGAGAAGCGACTTCCATCCTTCCAAAGGTAAGTAACCATCTTTTGTACCACTTCGGCAATCTTCAGCATACGTGCGCGCTAAAGTATCGACTTTCTCATTCCCGGCGTTTCCGGCGTGTCCCTTAACCCACACGAATTTTACCGCACCTTCACGCTCGGTAATTTCACGGTCGATTGCGCGAATTAAGTCAGCATTTTTTACCGGCTCTTTTTTGGAATTTTTCCAACCGTTCTTTTTCCAGCCGTGAATCCACGTAGTCGCGCAGTTAATTGCGTATTGGGAGTCAGTTTCGATGGTGAGAGGCTCGCTTCCTGGGTGCGCGCGCAGGGCTTCGAGTACCGCGCATAATTCGCCGATTTGATTTGTGCCGTTGGTTGCTCCGCCCGCGTCTGCGTTGCCGGTGTGATGGTGTTCGCTAACTGTGCCTACTTTGTCGCTGTGATCCGCCCAAGCCCAGCCCATCGAGCCGTTCGGATTGCCAAGTGCGGAACCGTCGGTAGAAACAACAATCATAGCAAAAACCTTTCAAATTGCGTGCTACACAAATTTTATCGTATCTTAAAACAAAATTTCTTTCGTTACTGGCAGTCAGCCGTACTTGCAATCAGCTGCTACTGGTAACCAACCGCTATTGGCAATCAACCTATAAAAAAGCGCCGGCTGCAGATTGCAACCAGCGCAATTAGTTTTTACTTACGTAAGATTATTTATTATTAAGATTCTTACGAAAGATTTACGTTATGCCAAAGCCTTGTCGACTACAGCAGTGGCTTCCTCAAGCACCTTATCAAGCGCTTCCGGAGACACGAAGGACTCAGCGTAAACCTTGTAAATGTTTTCGGTGCCGGATGGGCGAGCGGCGAACCAGTTGTTCTTGGTCGTCACCTTCAAGCCGCCAATCTTAGCGCCGTTTCCAGGAGCCTCGGTGAGCTTTGCGGTAATATCTTCGCCTGCAAGCTTGGTTGCTTCCACGTCGTCGCCGCTCAAAGCTGCGAACTTCTGCTTCTGCTCAAGCGTGGTAGGGGTATCGACGCGCTTGTACCAGCTTTCGCCAAAGCGAGCCACCTGATCCTGGTGAAGCTGAGCCGGGTTCTTGCCAGTCTTTGCGGTAATTTCCGCCGCGAGCAAGTCTGGAATCAAGCCATCCTTATCGGTGGTCCACACGCGTCCGTCCTTGCGCAAGAAGCTCATGCCGGAGCTTTCCTCGCCGCCGAAAGCAACTTCGCCGCTAAAGAGCGGGTCAACGAACCACTTGAAGCCAACAGGCACTTCCACGAGCTTAGCGTTAATAGAAGCGGCCACGCGGTCAATCAAGGAGGAAGACACAAGCGTCTTGCCGATTGCCGTATTCTTTGGCCAATCTGGGCGAGCGCCGCCGAACAAGTACTCCACGCACACTGCAATGTAGTGGTTCGGGTTCATAACGCCCCAATTCGGGCACACAATTCCGTGGCGATCGGCATCTGGATCGGTGCCGCCAACCAAATCGTACTTATCCCAAGCGCCGGCGTTAAGCTGGTCAACCAAGCCCTTCATTGCGTAAGGGGAGCTTGGATCCATGCGAATCTTGCCATCGTGGTCGATTGTCATGAATCGCCAAGTTGGGTCGACTTCTGGACGCACCACGTCGATGCTGAGGCCGTATTTTTCGTTCATAAGTGGCCAGTAGTTTACGCTTGCGCCGCCGAGTGGGTCAATACCCAAGCGCACGCCGCTGGAGCGGATTACGTCGAAGTCGATTACGTTTGCCAAGTCGCTTACGTAGTGTTCGCGGTAATCGAAGCCTTCTACTAAGTCAGACTTGATTGCTTCCTCGAAAGGCACGCGCTTAATTGACTTGTAGTTGTCGAGTAATTCGTTTGCGCGAGCTGCGATTGCGTTAGTTACGTCTGCAGGGGCTGGGCCGCCGGTTACAGGATCGTACTTAAAACCGCCGTCGGTTGGAGGATTGTGCGAAGGGGTGACGACGATGCCGTCAGCCAAGCCGTCGCCGCTAAAGCGCTGAGTGCCGTCGGCTGCGCGGTTGTGCGTCAAAATAGCCTGGGATACAACAGGAGTTGGTACGAAGTCGTCGCGAGAATCCACGCGAACGTGAACGCCGTTAGCAACCAAAACCTCGATTGCGGTTTTTTGTGCAGGTTCGGAAAGTGCGTGTGTGTCGCGACCGATATAAAGTGGGCCGGTTACGCCAGCTTTCTTGCGATATTCGGCAATTGCTTGCGTAATTGCCACAATGTGTGCCTCGTTGAAGGAGGTTTTCAAAGAGGAACCGCGGTGTCCGGACGTGCCGAAAATCACGCGCTGTTCTGGAATGTTGGAATTTGGAACTTCATCATAGTAAGCGCCGATCAAAGCGTCGACGTCGACTAGATCTTCTGGGGTGGCGGGCATTCCCGCATTTTTTACTACCATAATTTTTTATTCTGCCACGGCGCTTGTATTTTATATTATTCACCCACAGCAACGCTGGTTTTTGCGCTCGCTGGCACGCGCAGCAACAAATGCCGGAGAAAAAACTCCGGCAAATGTTCCAAAAAACGGCCAAAACAGCAACAAATGCCGGAGAAAAAACTCCCGCAAATGTTCCATAAAACGGCCAAAACAGCAACAAATGCCGGAGAAAAAACTCCCGCAAATGTTCCACAACACTCGCTTCACAGATATTACTTACTCACCCACAGCAACGCTGGTTTTTGCGCTCGCTGGCACGCGCACGCACAAAGCTTGCTTGTCAACGCTGAATCGCAAATGTTTTGTGTAACCCAAAATATCTCCGTCAACTTGCACGGGTGCTGGTTTTTCTAAGCGCACTTCCGCCCAGAATCCTTGCGTTTGGTCGATTCTGGAGCCTGCAGACAGCGTTTCTTGCTGTAGCGCGCGTCCGGTGAGGGTTTGGTGCACTACTCCGCGGAATAGGTTTGCCCAGCCGATAAGACCGACGGAAGTGTCAATTATTTCAAAGTCGAGTACGCCATCGTCGTAGGCGGCTTCCGGCATGAGCGAAAACATTGGTATTTGCCCGCAATTTCCTGCCATAAGGGTTCGGAAGGTAAGTCCTTTGAGCACGCTTTCGTTGCCGTTTATGCGTTGTATGGTTACGGTTGCGCGATACTTTGGAATGAATAGGTGCTTTACGCCCGCTATGAAATACGCTAGCCAGCTTAGGTTCTTTTTGAGACGTGGGTTGGTGTCGTCAATCATGAGCGCGTCAAATCCAATTCCGGAGATGATTAGGAACGCGTGGCCGTGGTCTTCGTTTGGTCTGTCGAGTATGGTGACGCGTCCGACGTCTACCTGCCGGGATCCGTGCGAAGTTGCCACTCTCAACGCTGCTTCTACATCGTTTACAGGTATGCCCATGTTGCGTGCGAAAAGGTTTCCGGTTCCGATTGGTATGATTCCCATGGCGTGGCCTTGTCCGCTTACGGCGCTGGCCACGGTTCTTACGGTTCCGTCTCCGCCGACTGCTACCACTACGTTTGCTCCGTTGGATAACGCTTCGAGTGCGCACGCGCGTCCGTCTTTGTCGAGTTGCGTGTCGATTATTTCGTACGTGAATTTTCGCTGATTGCAGTAGTTTGTAATATATTCGCGATACGTTTCAGCTTGTGGTTTTGAAGGGTTGAGTATGAAGGCGTAGTGTACTGCGTCGCCGTGTCGTTTGGCGAGTTTTTCCGCTAGGTGATGCCGTTTCAAGGCGCGCGTAACAATCATGATGACAAATGGCGCAAGTACGAGTGCGAATACGATCACCATGAGTGCGATGGTTGCTTGAATAGGCATAGTTGGCATACACCCTATTCTTGCACATTATTTTCCGTAGTATATGGTTTTTGCGAGCATATTAACAATATTTACTGTTTTTACACATTTTTTTTTACACATTTTTTTTTTACACATTTTTGCTGCGCGCATTTCCGAACATTTCTGTTATATGGCTAAGACTATTATTGTTATCTATGAGTGAAGGTTCTATTAATTCAAATAATTCAAATAATTCAAGCAATTTAGCTAATAATTGCGGTTCTTTTAAGGATTGCTCGCTTTTTCAGTTGCATAATACGGTTTATCGCGATGTAGATTGCGCCGCCGACTCCGCCACTTCCAGCGACGTCACTCCAATCGTTTTAATCCACGGTTTCCCAGTAGATCACCGCATGTGGGACGCTTGCGCTAGCGCTTTGAACTCGCAGATTGATGCCGCTCTTGAGTCCGGCTTACTCAAGCATGATGTTCCTATTTTTGCTCCGGATATGGTTGGTGCCGGCTTGAGCGAGACTCCAAAAGCCGAAAGCGCCGAAAGCGCCGAATTTAACGAGGCTGATTACGCCCACGCTTTGGACGCTCTTACTGCTTCTTATATCAAGCTTGTTAGCGATTTAGGTTACGATCGCGCCGTGTGGGTTGGTCTTTCTATGGGCGGTTACGTTGCTTTAGACGTGCAGCGCCTTATTCCTAAAGCTGTTGCCGGCATTGCGTTGTGCGATACTCGTGCTTGCGTTGATGCGCCTGCAGCTCGTGCCAAGCGTCTTGATATTGCTGAAATTTGCGAGCGTGACCACACGGTTGAGCCGGTTATGCATTTTGCTCACGCCACCGAAAAGGATTCTACGGTTAAGCAGTCGCCTGAGTTCATTCATACTTTTGAAGATTGGATTCATGACCAGAAGCCTGAAGGTTTGGCTTGGCGTCAGCGTATGGCTGCTTGCCGTCCGGATATGGAAGATCAGTTGCCTTTGATTACTGCTCCGGCAGCGATTATTAGCGGCACTTTGGATCCGTCTAGTGCGCCTGAGGTTATGCGACCGATGGCTGATGCAATGACTGCTTCAAAGCATGTTGATTTTACGATTATTGAAGATTGTGGCCATTTTAGTGCTACTGAGCATCCGTATGAGGTTGCGGAAGCATTGGTAACGTTGCTTTCTCAGGTGCAACGCGGCTGAGTTTCGTGCGTCGTTAGTGCTAAACTGTGCAAATGTGCATTGTGCATACATTGGTTAAGCGGGGGTAAAAATATGGCGGATTTGCAGTATAACTCTGATAATGCCGGTTCTTACAACAATGACCCTTCTCGCGTTTCGAACGATGCGAGTGATGATACCGTTGCTTTTGAGCAGGTTTCAAGTAATCAGCCGGTAAATTATAGTAGTGACGCCTCTGCTGATGAAGAGCAAAGTCTTGCTGATAACTTGGGCGAGGTTTCGGATGATGATAGTCAGTACGATCTTACTGACGATTCGCTTACTTCCACGTTTGGTTCGACTTTTGGTGCAGCTGCAGGTTTAGGTAATGGTTCCAGCCAGTCTTCTCATTCTGCCGCCGATTCCGTGGCTACCACGACGTTCAAGACGGTTGAGCCGCGTGCTGATCAGCATAAAGACAGTGCGGGTGCGGGTGCAGGTGCGTCCACGAAGCATCGCGCTAACCGTTCTGCTTTCGCTTTGTTCTACTCTCTGCTTATTTTTGTTATTCTTCTTATCGCTGCTTTCTTTGGTACGCACTGGTATTTCCACGATCGTGTGGCTCCGGGCGTTAATTTTGGCAATGTTGCTTCGTCGCGTAGTCTCGTTGGTTCTCCGGAGGATGAAGTAAGTCGTGCGGTTGAGCAGGCGGTTAATACTTCTTCTTTGGTTATTAAGGATGATCGAGGTAACAGCATTACTACTGATTTGCAGCATCTCGGTGTGAAGGTTGATCGCGCTGCTACGGTTAGTGCGATTATGGACGCGAAAAAAGATAATATGTTTACGCGTATTATGCCGTGGGTTCAGCAGACGGTTGCGTTGCACGCGTCGCGTGATGATGCTGCTATGGACGCGTTTGTTGTTAAGAAGTTTGTTCGTTTGCACGATCGTGCGGTGCCGTATTCTGCCGTGTTTGACGAGTCTTCTGACTCTTTCACTGTGGAAGATGGTGTTCCAGGGCGCACTGTTGAAACGATGCCTGTACGCGAAGCAGTGAAAAAGTTACTTGCTCACCCTGGTCAAACCGTAAAAGTTTCGGTGACTTCTCGTCGTACTGATGCTCCTATTAAGCTTGAGGCCGCACAAAAGCTTGTTTCGGATCTTAACGTTTTGTTAGCGAAGAAAATTAGTTTTAATAACGGTAATGGCGATAATTTTGTTGTTCCTAAGAAGGTGCTTGCTTCTTGGATTAAAGTTAAGGCTGATATTTCGCGACGCAAGCTTTCTTATAAGATTGATTTGAAGGCTGCGGACGCTTGGCTTTCTAAGTCGCTTCCTAAGGAACTTAATAAAGAAAAAGAAGATCAGGAAGATGCCGTTAACAAAGATGGTAAGGTGCTTTTTACTACGCTTAAGGGCGTTAATGGTATCGAAATAACGTATTCGCGCGACTTGGCGAAGAAGGCTTGTGAAGCACTTACTAAAGGTGAGGATGCGAATATTGCTGTTCCTGGCAAAGTTACGAAATTTGCTACGAAACAGAAGCTAGTTGAGATGCGTATTGTGGTTGATAAAACTACGCAAACTGCTTCCGTTTATAAGAATGACGAATTAGTTAAGACTTTCCCAATTTGCTCCGGTAGGAAGGGAATGTACGATTCAACTAACGGCACGTTCTTCATCTACTTGCGCTACTCAACGCAGGATATGCGCGGTCCGAATGCTAACGGTACCCGCTATTATCTGCCTGGCGTGCATTGGGTGAGCTACTACAATGGTGGCGAAAGTTTCCACACGGCTGCTTGGAATTATAACGGTATTGCTACTGGCGATCCGGCGCATTTCGGTTCGCACGGCTGCATTAACATGTACGAGCAGGATGCTCAGTGGGTGTATGACAATTGTCCGCGCGGCACGATTGTGCAGGTTACGGGCGTTACTCCGGATGGTCCGGTGCGCCAGCAATGAGCGCGAACGTTGGCAATTTGCCTAAGCGTACTGCATCTTCTCGTGACGTCACTGCGTCTGCATCCGGCGTCACGAATGCCGGTCCTGCTGTTTCCGGATCTACAATTCCCGGCAACGCTACGTCTTCTCGTCGTGTGAGTAGTACGCCCATACCGGTTCATGTAACGGAAACGCTTTTTGACGCGCCTTCTCAGGATGAGCGAATTGATAATAAGCCAATGTTTATTCGCATGGGCAGGCGTATGGTTACGTCGGTTGTGGGCGTGTGGATGCGTGTTGCGGGTCGTGTTGCCCGTCGTGCCGGCTGGTTTCCAAGTGTGGAACCGTATATTGGTTATGGAACGCATCGGTATGCTCGTCTTATTTGCCGCACGGTTTATGCGCCTCCTCTTGGGCATCATTCCGCTTTGAAGCGTGGAATTTACGCCATGCTAGTGGTGCCTTCTGTGCGCGTTAAGGTTGCTTTGTCGATTGACGGTATTCCAGTTGAAACCGCGCAAGTTGGCGATTCTGAAGTGTATGACCGCGTTGAAGAGTCAAGGGATGGTAGTGCGGAATATTGTATTTCTGACCGTGCTGGCTACTTGGATTTGATTACGGAGCGCGCACTATCTCCTGGCCGTCACGTGGTTTCGTATGCGGTTGAACATCGTGAACCGGTGAAGGCGAGTTTATTCGCTATTGATGCGCATGTGCCGATTGGCGTTATTTCGGATGTTGACGACACTATTATGGTGACGCAAGCGCCTTCTCCGATTCGTGCCGCCTATAATTTGCTGATTATGAATCCTGCGCACCGTTCGCCTGTGCCTGGTATGGCAGCGTTTTTTAACGGTTTGGCTAGGGTTCGTAACGATATTCCGTTTTTCTATCTTTCTACTTCTCCGTGGAATGTTGAGGCTTCGATTCGTCATTTTATTGTGCGTGAGAAGTTTCCTGAGGGTCCGTTGTTGCTGCGGGATTTAGATCCGCGTCCGAAAACGTTTATTCCTAACGGTCCTCAGCACAAGTTGGAGTTTGCTACGCAGTTGATGGATGATTTTCCAGATATGCGTTTTGTGCTGCTCGGTGACGATGGTCAGAAGGATCCGAGTACGTATGCGGATATTATTCGTCGGCATCCTGGTCGCGTGTTGGCGGTTGGTATTCGTCAGCTTCGTGAGAATGCTACGGTTGATGATTTTCGTAAGAAGTTGTCTCGTGATTTTGCGGTGGCTTTGAGTGCTTCTTGTCGTTCGTACGTGTTTGACAGGGGTAGCGTGAGTAAGGTCCCGGAGTCTGCTATTGAGCAGCTTGATTTTGATCAGTCTGACGATAGTGTGCGTGTTGTTGAGGCGAAGGGTGCTGTTGGCACGTTGCAAGGGGTGCCTTTCTTTGCGGCTCCTAATGGTGAGGATTTGGCAAAGGTGATGCTTCCCTTTGTAAAGCAAGCTTTGTGAAGAAAGACTTGCGAAACAAGAGTTGCGAAATCAGCCTTGCGAATTGTGTACCTTTGGTAGTAACAGTAGTAAGTAGCGGTGTACAGATAAGTAACGTCGTGCAGATAAGTAGGTGCGGTTGTTTGCGCGAATATAGTGGGGAGTGACGAAAGCGTATGAATACGAAACTTGACAATTCTAAAGTTAGCAATTCTAAAGTTGGTGTCGAAAATAATACTCCACTGTTGGCAGAGCGCATACCTTTTACTCGCGTAGTTCACGGACGCACGTATGTTGACCACTACGCTTGGATGAAGAATCGCGACAGTTCGCAGCTTCGCGATTATGTGCAATCTCAGAACGCCTACACTACTCAGCGCATGAAACCGTTGGAATCATTACGTTCTACATTGTTTAACGAACTTAAGTCGCGCGTTCAGGAAACGGATATGTCGGTGCCGATGCGCATGAACGGCTACTGGTACTACGTGCGCACTGAAGAAGGAAAACAGTATCCCGTGCAGTGTCGTATGCGCGTTATTGACGATGCGGACTGGAATCCGCCGACTATCGACAGCACTGCCAAGCCGGGGGAGACTTTGGGTGAGGAAATACTGTTTGACGCGAATGCGGAAGCTGAACGTTTGGGCGCGAACTTTTTGCATATAGGCGGCATGGATATTAGTCGTGACGGCGCTCGCATGTTATACGGTGTGGATACTCAGGGCGACGAACGGTTAAGTTACTATATTCGCGATTACCAAAGCGTTTCTCAAGATGCTTCCCAAGATGCTTCTCAAGACGATTCCCAAAGCGATTCCAAAAGCGTTTCTCAAGATGCTTCCCAAAGCGTTTCTCGCACTTCCTCCCGCTGGGTCGAGCGCGAAGAATCGTGGCATGATCTTGCCTCCGCATCGCTAACTCCGGACGGCCAATGGGTATTTTATGTGCGTTTGGACGACGCGTGGAGGCCTTATCAAGTGTGGAGGCATCGCGTAGGTACATCGGTTGATTCAGACGTAATGGTTTTTGAAGAATCAGACGAACGCTTTTTTGTAGACGTGTACGAAAGTTTTGACGAACGCTACATGATGATTAATAGCAGTTCTAAAACCACGTCGCGCGTGCTAATGCTTCCGTTGAGCACTCCGGAAGGGCAATTCCGCATGGTTATTGAGCCGAAAGAAGGAGTGGAATACGATATTTCTTTCGCTTGCTTTGAGCATGCCGGCACCCAAGGTGAGGATATTCCGGTGGCTGTAGTGAGCCATAATGCTAAGAATCCTAACTTTGAAATTGACATTATTGATATGCGCGATCGCGTGTGGAATGTTGACGCGCCGCAGCCGTACGTTTTGGGAAGTGGCGTGTGTGTTGCTGCCGGTTCTCCTTACGGTTGCGCTGAGGGAGATGCAGTAGAGCTGGAGGCAAGTAGTAAGCCTATTACCCAACCGTATAGTAATCCGCAAAATCCTGAGATTTTGCAGAATGAGGTGGGATTAAGTATTAGCGGTTTGTCAATTTATGAGCATTACGTAGCACTTTCGTATCGTGCGCAAGGCTTGCCTCGCATAGCTGTAATGAGTAAGGATATGGCTGCTCAAGATTTTCTTGCCGGGCGTCCGTGGCGTTTTCGTCAAGTGCGTCCGGAAGAAGTTGTGCAGCACGACGTTGCGCATGTAGATATGTTGCGTATCGAAAAGCCTGCGTCTGTTCCTGAATCTGCGTCTGCGTCTGTTTCTGCGCCGGCACGCGCGCGTGTAAGTCTTGCGGACATCACTCCCGACGAAATCAACCATAATCGACTTTTTAGTACTGCTATGACCGGCAACCCTTCCTACGAAGCTCCTCGTATGCGGTACGCTTTTGGAAGTTATGCTACGCTTGGCCAACTTCGCGAACTCGATCCTACGACTGGTGAAGATCGACTTTTGAAGCGCGGAACTATACTTGGCGAGTTTGATGAGCGTAAGTATGCGGAAAAGCGCATTTGGATTAGCGCTCGCGACGGTGAACGCGTGCCGGTGTCGTTGGTGTGGAGGCCGGATGCAGTTGCGCAACCAAACGCGCAGCCAAACGCTCAAGCAGAATCGCAGTCGCAACCAAACGCCATGTTTATTACGGCTTACGGAGCGTATGAAGTGAGTTCCGATCCTGCTTTTTCGGTAGGTCGTTTGAGTTTGTTGGATCGCGGCGTGCTGTATGCGCAGGTACATGTGCGCGGCGGTGGCGAAATGGGTCGCGCATGGTATGAGCAGGGTAGGCGCGGCCATAAGAAGCACACTTTCGAGGATTTTGTTGATGCCACGCGCGCGTTGCAGCGTGCCGGTTATGCGTCTGCTGAGCACACTGGTGCCAACGGTGGTTCGGCTGGCGGTCTTCTTATGGGTGCTGTGGCAAATATGGCGCCTGAATGTTATGCCGGCATTGAGGCGGATGTGCCTTTTGTTGACGCGTTGACGTCTATGCTCGACGCTTCGCTGCCGCTTACGGTGACGGAGTGGGATGAGTGGGGTAATCCTTTGCATAGCGTTGAAGATTACGATTATATGAAGTCTTATACTCCTTACGAAAATGTGCCGGATCGGTTGAATGTTGAGGGGTGTGCAGCGTTAGAGTATTTCCCGAAGATTTTTATTACGTCTTCTTTGCAGGATACGCGCGTGTTGGTTACGGAACCGTTGAAATGGTTGGCACAACTGCAGTATGCGGGGGTGGACGCTGTGGCTCGTATCGAAACGGATGGTGGTCACGGAGGTACCTCCGGACGGTATCGTCAGTGGCGAGAGCTTGCGTATGAAAATGCGTGGTGCTTGCACGTTATGGGAATTGACAAGTAGTGAAGGCTCAGAAAGTAGTGCGTTGTACAGATACGTGGTAGCATAGTGAAAAGTGATGCGCAAAGGTGCGCGCTTTGCGTTAGTTGCGAATTGCGAGTTGCGTTAGTTGCGTTAGTTGCGTAAGTAGTGCGTAATAAGTAGTGCGTAAGTGGGGGCGAGTAATGGGAGTTATTGAAAGTAACGGCACCAACGAGGATTTTCCGTTACATCGTACCGCGCTTTTTAAGCAGGTTCCTAGCGCTCAGATGCAAGAGCTGCTCGAGCATTTGCAAGAGTCGATGTTCGACAAGGGTGAGGCAATTTTTAACGAGGGTGATACTGACCGTCGCATGTACTTGCTGGAACGTGGTCGTGTGAAGCTTGTGCGTCATTCGAACGATAAGCGCGTGCAATTATTAAGTATTCATACCGCGGGCGAAATGCTGGGTGAAATCCCGGTTTTTGATCCGACCGGCGGCCCGCGTACGGCTTCGGCTATTGCTATTACTAGTCACACGCGAGTGTTGTGGTTGGAAAACGATGTGCTGTTTAAGTGGCTTAATAAGCATCCTCACGTGGCTGTAAATATGCTGCAAGTTATGGCGGCTCGCATGAGGGCTAATAACGAGCGCATTTCCGACCTTGTATTTATGGACGTGCCTGCTCGTCTTGCAAAAACGTTACTTAATTTAGCTTCCCGCTTTGGTGAGCCAATAACTGCCGGCCTTCGCGTACAACACGATTTAACTCAGGAGGAGCTTGCTCAGCTGGTTGGCGCTTCGCGAGAAACGGTGAATAAGGCGTTAATGGATTTTGCGAACCGTGGTTGGATTATGAGCCAGGGGCGTTCGATTATTATTTATAAGCCGGGCATGTTGATTCGCCGTTCGGGCCGTTAAAAGTGGTGTGATGCTTTTGCTTTTGTGTGCGAGTGGAAGCGTGAGTTTTCAAGTAGAGGCGAACCTTTAGAATAGAACGCATGCCGAAAAAGAATTCACTTACTGCTCGTCGTGTGCTTGCGTTGTTCCTCACCTATATTTTGTTGTGTGTTGCAGGTGGTATAGCCGCAAGTATTATGTTCGTTCCAGGCGTTATGAGTGTGAACAGTGTTGTTAAGACGGTGGTACCGTCGCTTCGTGTTGACGGCATTGATTTTGATGTGACTGCGTTGCCGCAAAAGTCGCGTTTGTATGCTTCGGATGGCAAGACGATTATTGCAACGTTTTATGCGCAGAATCGTACGGTGGTGCCGTTGCGTAATATTTCCCAGTATATGCAGCGAGCAATGGTTGCTCGTGAGGATCGTCGTTTCTTTGAACATTCTGGCGTGGACGTGCAGGGTGTTATGCGAGCGTTTGTGCAGACCTTCGTGAAGAAGGGAGATATGCAGGGTGGTTCTTCGTTAACGCAGCAGTATGTGAAGAATGTGCTTATGATTAAGGCGCGTGAAAATAACGATCCTCTGGCGGAATATCACGCTTCTGAAGGTACGATTGCGCGTAAGTTGCGAGAAATGCTTATCGCAATTCAAATGGAAAAAAAGTATTCTAAACTTGAGATTTTGCAGGGTTATCTTAATATTGCGCAGTTTGGTAGTAATAATTTGTACGGTGTGGAAACGGCTGCGCACCGCTATTTTAATACGAGTGCGGCGAAGCTGAATTTGGTGCAGTCGGCTACGATTGCTGCTATTACTAAGAATCCTTCGCGCTACGATCCTTCTGTTGAAAGCAATCAGCCGGAGTCGGAGAAGCAGCGAAATATTGTGCTGGATTTGATGCTTCGTCAAGGTTTTATTACTAAGCAGCAGCACGATGAGGCTGTTGCGACTCCGTTGAAGAAAACGTTGAATGTGCAGTCGGATGTGTCTCATATTGGTTGCCAGGCTGCTGGTGATGCTGCGTTCTTCTGCGATTATGTCACTAAGAAGATTTTACATTCGCGTGAGTTTGGTAAGACGGCTGACGCTCGTGAAAAGTTGCTTACCGAGGGCGGCTTGGATATTTACACCACTATGGATTTGCGCGCAAGTAAGGCTGCTATGAAGGCTGCTCGAGACACGATTCCTGTGAACGATAAGAGTGGTTTCGAGGTTTCTATTGCGGCTATTAAGCCTGGAACTGGTGAGGTGTTGGCGTTTGGTAGCAACCGTATTTACGATGCTACGGATGCTGCAAGGCTTGACCCAACTCACACGGCTTTGAATTATGCTGTGGATGAGCGCGATGGCGGCGGCTTGGGCTGGCAGATTGGTTCTACTTGGAAGCCGATTAATTTGGTGGCGTGGTTGCTTGCTGGAAAGTCGATTAATCAGCCGATTCGTACTACGACTTTGTATAACAATTCTGATTTTAACTGTTCAAAGTTCCGTGGTATTGGTTCGTGGGCTTTGCAGAATGCTATGGGCGGTACGGTGAATCCGGAGACGCCGTTGATGGGTCTGGTTCATTCGCATAACACTACGCAGGCTTCTATTGCGCAGCAGGTGAAGTTGTGTTCTATTGCGGATGCGGCTCGCGTGCTTGGTTACCACAATTCGCCTATTGGTCAGGAGAGCGTGTACTCGTCTAACTCGTTCAATCCGCCTATGACGATTGGTGCTGTGCAGGCGTCTCCGCTCACTGTGGCGAATGTGTATGCCACGCTTGGTGCGGATGGTGTGGCGTGCGATCCGATTGCGATTAAGCGCGTGGTCGATAAGAACGGTAAGCGTTTGAAAGTGCCGAGTGCTCACTGCCATCAGGCGATTCCGAAGGGTATTGCGCAGACGGTTGCGTATGCTCTGAACCAGGGCGTGGTGCGTCCGGATGGTATGGCTCACACGGCTCAGCTCGATGGTGGTCGTAAGACTTTCGCAAAAACCGGTACTAACGAGCGCTTCTACATGACTACTGCAGGTTTTGTGCCTCACCAGATTGCTTCGTTTGTGGCTATTGGTAATGCTGAGTCGCAAAAGAGCTTTAATGGCGCTACTATTAACGGCCGCACGATGGCTGCTTGGTATGGTGTGTTGATTGCAACGCCAGCATGGAAGCAGTTTATGAACGATTATTTGAAGGCTGCGAATATTCCGATTGATAACGATTATGGTAATCCGGATCCGAAGTATACTGCGGGTGGCACGGTTAAGGATGCGCGTAAGGATACTGCGGAGAAGACTGATCAGCAGAAGCGAGATGAGGATGCTCGTCGTCAGGCCATGCGTGAGCAGGAGGAATCGCAGAATCAGCAGTCGCAGCAGCAACAACAACAAACGCAGGATCAGTATGGTACGGCTCGTCGAGACGACTATAACACTTATTCTGGTGATGGCGCTTATTAAAGCGCGATTGCTGAAGTGCAATCGCTGAGCGCAGCTAACAAAGCGCAATAATAAAAGGCACTTGCTAATGTTTAGTAAGCTAACGTTTAGTAAGTGCCTTTATTTATTCTTTACTAATTATTTCTTTATTTATTCTTTATTTATTTCAGCAGTCTGCTCCAACCGCGTCGGCCACATGCTCGAATCCGTCGCGCTTCAAAAGATCCGCAAGCCCGCGTTTAAGCGTGGTGATTTGCTGCGGCCCGCGATACATAAGTGACGTGATGAACATCACCAAATCGGCGCCGTTTCGTATTTTTTCGTACGCTTGCTGCGCAGTGAATACGCCGCCGATGCCCGCGATAGCAAAGCGGTTACCAAAGGCGAGTCGCGTGCGGCGAATGAGCTCGTTACTTGCGCTGTAAGTAGGACCGCCGGAAAGCGCTCCTTGCCAATCGGCCGGCACGTCAAGTCCTTGGCGGTTTTTCTGCAGGTTGGCAATGCTCACGCCGTCAACTTTATGTTCGGCAAGCACGTCAAGAAGTGACTTAAACTGTTCCCATCCTCCGGGAAGGTTTAGCGGCATTTTAACAAGAGTTGGCTGCGGTCGCTTAATAGTGTCAAGGTCGCTAAATAGCTTATCGAGCGCTTCCGGCTCTCTAAAAGGTTCACCAACGCGAGTGTTTGGGCAGGAAATATTGACTTCAATAATCGAACTACGCCCGGCCGCGCGCTCCATAGAAATATGGTAGTCTTCGATGCCTTCGTCCAGGTCGCCGACCAAATCGTCGTTGGTTCGCGCAATAGATACGGACACGTTCATGCTTTTTGCGTGCGTCCACGCCTGTTCTGCGCGTGCTATAACAGCCTCGCTGCCGTCGTTGGCGAGGCCGGCATGCACCAGAATTGAATCGTATTGCGGAAGTCGATGATACCAAGGCTTTTGGTTGCCGGCGCATGGACGCGAAGTGGTGGAGCCGACAGTTTCAAAACCAAAGCCCGCGTTGTCGAGCACGGTGGCCATTTGGCAGTTTTTATCGAGGCCGGCGCTCAAGCCGAACGGGTTTGCAAAATCCAAGCCCATAACGTTTGTTTCCAGCACTGGATCCGTGTAGTTGAGCATGAATCGAAGTAGTGGCATAAGTCCAGGCGTGCGCTCGCTTACTTTGCAGAATGTAATCATGCGTTCGTGCGCTTCGTCCGGCGGAATGTTAAATACGAAATTTGGCTTGATTACGTGCTTGTAGGAGAAAGCAAAAAGATCCGTCGTTGCTTTATTGACGACGTTGTGCAATGAATTTTCAGAAACATAACTCATGCCTCTATATTATGTCATATGCTGGTGCCATCGTTTCGCGTGAGTTGCGGCAAGGTTGCGGCAGGGTTGCGGCAGTAATTTAGTGCAGCAGAGTTGCGGTACTTCGTGTTCGTTTCCTACGGTTCACAGCGTTCGATTTTGTGCGATTTTATCAAAAAAGGTGGGTATTGCGGCTAAAATTGTGCGTTCTTCTCGAATTGTGTGCTCGAAACGCTCAATTACGTTTGTTTTTTGCGTTTACGTGTGCGATAATGTTCGTATGATTTCTTCACAGCGTCAACATTTGATTTTAAGTCGCCTCCGCACACGTGGTGCGGTGCGCATTACTGCTCTTTCTAAAGAATTAAACGTTTCTGCAATGACGGTTCGCAGGGATATTGCGGAGCTTTCGGATCGCGGTCTTTTGAAGCGTGTGCACGGTGGTGCTGTGACTACGAACACGTTGCTTTCGGAGCCGCTGTTTTCTGTTAAGTCGCAGATGGACATCGGTTTGAAGGATGCTATTGCGCGCTTAGCAGTGGATTATGTGTCTCCGGGGGATGTAATCGCTATTGGTGGCGGCACTACGGCTTACGTGTTTGCGCAGCATTTGCTTGAGTCGCGCAGGGCTTCCGGCATTACGATTTTGACGAATTCGATTCCTGTGGCGGAGTTGGTGCAGGCGCTTGAGTCGAAGGATGTTGAGGTGATTGTGACGGGCGGCGTGATTACGCGTTCGAATTCGCTGGTGGGTCCTATTGCAGATAAGGTTGTGGCTTCGCTTCGCGTTAATACCGTGTTTCTTGGCACGCACTCGGTGTCGCTTCCTCGTGGCTTCCTTATGCCGAATTCTTTGGAAGCGGCTACGGATATGGCGCTTATGGATATTGCTGACCGCACGATTATTTTGACGGATCACACGAAGTGGAGTTGCACGTCGTTGTCGTTGTTTGCTCGCTTTGATCAGGTGGATACTGTTATTACGGATGATGGTTTGGATGCTGAGTCGCAGCTTCGTACGCGTGAGTTGGTGAAGGATTTGGTGCTTGCTCCTGCGTCTGAGGATGCTGAGTCGTTTGCAACTGCTGCGGGTGCTGGTGCTGCGGGCGTGGCTGGCGCGGGTGCTGCGGGTGCGTCTGCTTCTGGCATGCTTGATGACGATTCTTACGGCGACGATGCTGCTGATTTTGCAGCAGGCGAGTAGTGAGTAGGGCTTATTGCTGGGCATACCTTGAAGCTTTAAGGTAAAGTTTCTTGCTTTATTTCTGGCTTTATTGATGAATTTGCGTTGAGAACGTTTGTTTTCAGCGCATTTTTATTGTTTTAATCCGGAAATAACCCCGCTTTTGCTTGGATTATGTGGAAGTGATGGAAGTGATAATGGCTGTTACCGCCTGAATATACGAGGAAGTATATCGTGATATTTGATTCTCGAAGAGTAGAATAAATTAATTGCAATGGGATATACTTGGTATGTCAAAATGTAATCGCTATCGATGGTGATAGGAGAGTTTGTTGTGAGTTACGATGAAGATAGGCCAATCGACGGGTGGCGTGAAGATTTATTAGACAGACGGTGTTTTTCACAGGAATTTGGGAAAGCTCTTTATGAGTACAATGGTGCGGACGGATTAGTAGTAGGTTTATACGGTAAATGGGGCAGTGGTAAAACTTCTGTCCTAAATATGGCAAAAGAAGAAATATATAACCTTATTGACGAAAATGAAAAGAAAGTTATTTCAAATTCTCATGAGAAAAGTTCTATATCGAAATCATCCAAGGAATTTTCGTCTAAATTGTTTCGATCTTTGCGTAAGAATAATAAAAATAATAAAACAGAAATTATAGAGTTTTCTCCTTGGAATTATTCAGATAAAAATAATCTTATTAGTCTATTTTTTCAGAGTCTAAAATATAGATTGCGTGGAAAGGATAGTTCTAGAATTAACAAAAATATAGCAAAAGCATTGAGTCGATATATAGATGCTATTGATGCTTTAGCGATTGTGCCGACTGTTGGTCCTGCTCTTGCTCCAGTTCTTAAAACAATCGCTAAAGTATTGCAATCACCTGATTTAAATGAGGCTAAACGTAAGCTTAGTGAGCAATTAAGAGAATATGACGGTAAAATAATTGTTTTTATTGATGATATTGATAGATTGACAGCTCCGCAGATTAGGGATATTTTTCAGCTCGTTAAACAGGTAGGTGATTTGCCTAACATAATTTATGTGTTAGCTATGGATAGAGAGATTGTATGTAATGCCTTATCTAAATTTCATAATATAGATGGAAATGAATATTTAGAAAAGATTGTGCAAGTTGCATTTGAGATTCCTGAGTTAAATAAATCGAAGTTGTGCACGATATTTCATGAAAAGCTTCGTAACGTTGTTGATGCTTTGCCAGATCATGTTATTAGAGATGAAAATTATTGGGAAAAAGTATTTGAAAATTGTGTTAGTCCTTACATTACTAATTTGAGGGATGTTATTAGACTGATTAACACATTCCAATTTAGGTATGGGATACTTTATAAATATGTATCATTCGAAGATACGTTGTGCATTACAACATTAGAAGTTTTTAATCCGCAATTATACAAATGGATTTGTAATAACAAGGGTGCTATTTATGCACACGATATAGATTTATCTTTGTTAACAAATGAAAATAAAGAACATTATTTTAATCAATATCACGATGAGTTCGAGAGTCTAGGTGTGAACCCCGATTTGGCAATGAGAATTATCTCAACAATATTTCCCCGTTTTGCAGTATGCATAAATGTTAACAAAAATGATTTTGATATAAATGTTGAGAATATTTATGATAAACGCGTTGCTTGTGAGAATAAATTCGAGTTATATTTCATGTTTAATTTTGAGGATGTGGATGTTTCTCAAAGAATAATCAATTATTATATTTTCAAATTAGATGGGGATTTATTAAACACTTTTATTGAAATAATTAAAAAGCGAGGTTATATTGCGAAATTCTTAGATGTAATAAAATTGTCGATAGATAAAATACCGTATAATCGTTTGGTTTTGATAGCTTTTTCTATGCTTGTATATGGGGAAAATTTATATGCGATATCTTCCAATATTGAATCTGAGCGGGTTATAACAAGTATTTTGCGAAAATTAAAAACAGATGAAGAAAGATTTGAAATTATAGATTCTGCTTTGTCGAGTATTTTAGCAGATGTGGCTTCTGTAGAAAAGAAACGTTTCCCTAGATTATCTGAGATGACTAAACTGAGCATAGATATTTATCTCATTACGGCAAATTCTCACTCTGCTTTGAGTAATGTTCCTTCTGTGTCAGCAAATGCCGATTTTGCTATGTCTTGTATTGATGAGACTAGGTTGGGAATGATAGCAAGAATTATAGATGATTTGGAGTCCGATGGAGATTTATCGAAGTCGTTGACAAAAAACAACAACAATCCTAATTATTTAGAAAGACTTGAAAGTGTTTATGCATTGGCTATTGGGTATGTCTCACGATATAAAAACATTTTAGAAATGGAAGAATTTCGCCGTGCTCTTTGTTTGTGGAAGCGAGCGAAAAGAAAAGAAGCAGATGATTATGTTAATAACTTGTTGAAAGACAAGGTAAACAAACTTAAGTTTATTTGTGCAATGTCAGAAAGTTCTGACAATCAAGGTCGTGAATGTTGGTCTTTCCCTGCCAAAAATTATTCAGAGTATATTTCAGAAGATGAGATTTTTAATGCCATTAGAGATCTTAATAAAAAAGAACTTGATAAATTTACGAAAATTGAGCAGGTGAAATTGGCTGCATTTGCGTTACTTCATAATAATCATAATGTTCAATATATATCGGATCAGGAAGCTACAGAACTTGTATATGATTGGAAGTATTGGAAGTAGTATTGAGAGTTATTAAAGTCATTGGCGTAATTCATTTATGCTAATGTTATCGTTACGATTGCGAGTTTTAAGCTCCGTTTACTAACATTAATTACACTCAATATGCTATCAATATTGAGCATTTGAAAAGAATCGCTGAGGAGATTTCTAAGCCGATTAGGAATCATAATACGTTGGATTATATTCCGACTCAGTACATCAGTGATTATATCAAAAGTAAAGGTTACGATGGCATAGAGTATGTGAGTGTTATGTCTGACGCTGGTAAAAATTTGGCAATTTTTAATCCGGAAATTTTGAAAATAACCCTTAAATTATTTGTTACGAGAGAAAACCTTAAAGAAAGCTGAAAAAAGTATTAAAAACTTCTGTTTGTGGCGTGTCGCGAAAGATTTACATAAAAATGTGTGTGACGTCGTAAAATTTTCGTTTTATAGATAAAAAATCATAGATTTTATGGAAATTTTTGTATTTTTGATGGAGTGCGAGCCGAGTTTTGGTATTGAGTTTTCTGAGAGCATGCGGTAAGTTGTAATTCAGTTACCGGTGAAATCCCTAGTTCCACTGGTACACGCGGGAAACCGCAAACGGCAAATTTTTCTTCGCGTACCTAGCGCGAAGGAGAAGAAGAAAGGAAAATATTATGTTGAATAAGAAGGCTATCGCCGCATTCGCTGCTGGCGCCACTCTTCTTTCTGGTTTGGCTGTAGCCGCTCCAGCACTCGCTGAGAATGCTAAGGATGGCAAGGCTCCTGCTGCTGCCACTCAGGCTGCTCCTAAGGCTGATAACACTGAGGCTGTCAACGTTGCTAAGAAGAAGCTTTCCGATGCTCAGAAGGAGCAGCGCAAGGCTGAAGTTAAGCTTGATGGAGCAAATGATGCTTTGACTAAGGCTAAGTCTGATGAGGCTAAGGTTCAGGCTGAAGCAGGTAAAGCTAAGGCTGCTGCTGATGCTGAAACGGCTGCTAAGGACAAGGCTGCTGCTTCTAAGGCTGCTGTGGCAGAACTCGCTTCTGATGCTACTAAGGGTGGAGAATTGTCTGCTATGCAGCCAAAGACTGCAAACGACCCTGCTTTCTACACTGCTTTGAAGACTGCCAATGATGATGCTAAAGCTGCGACTACGGCTACTGAGGCTAAGACTAAGGCTGATAATGATGCTAAGGCAGCAATCAAGAAGGTCGATGCTACTGTGGCTGGTGCCAATGATACTGTCGACGCATTAGTTAAGGCTTTCACTGGTGCTGTTACTACTGCTCAGACTAATGTTTATGTTGCCGAGGGTGAGTTGACTGCTGCTAAGGCTGCTGTGAAGACTGCTCAGGATGAGCTTGATAAGCTCGTTGCTCCAGCTCCAAAGCCAGAGCCAAAGCCAGAACCAAAGCCAGAACCAAAGCCAAAGCCAGAACCAAAGCCGGAACCAAAGCCAGAACCAAAGCCAACTCCTAAGCCAGAGCCAGGTAAGGTTGTTGCTCCTAAGACTAAGGAAGAGTTGAAGGCTTATGTGGAGCAGGTTAAGGCTGCTTTGAAGGCTGAGAAGGATGCTAAGAAGGCTGAGGCTGTTAAGGCTGCTTTCGCTGAGTTTGGTAAGGCTGCTAAGGCTAAGGATAAGGCTGCTTTTGCTGCTGCTTTGAAGAAGCTTCTTGGTTTGGTTCCTTACACTGCTGCTAAGCCAGCTCCAAAGCCAGAACCAAAGCCAACTGAGCCTTCGCTTGTTGATCCTGCTGGTACTGATCTTCTTAAGACGAATTATCAGGGCTTGTTTGCTGATCTTGCTGCTCGTGGTGTGACCAATGTTGCTGCTTATGATGCTTTGCTTAATAGGCTTCAGTTTGGTTTGAAGCAGACTGGCTGGGAGAACATTTTGAAGAACTTCGGTGGCAATAACTGCGCTTACTTGAATGGTCTTCGTCGTCAGCTTCAGAAGGCTGTGCTTCACTATGGTCACGTTGAGGCTGCTGTGAAGGATATCAAGGCTGAGCTTGAAGAGGACTTCAAGGATGCTCAGGCTCAGCATCGTTGGGATGATGTTAAGGTGATTGATCAGAAGCTTGGTCAGGCTGCTGGTTTGTTGAAGGTTGCTGATAACAACCGTACTCGTGCTGCTGGTTTGCTTGATTCTGCTAATGATCATGCTAAGGATTTGAGCTGCGATACTGGTGCTAAGGAAGTTCGCGATGCTATGGATAAGGAGCCTAACTCCCCATTCAAGCCAGCTCCTGCTCCAAAGCCAGCTCCTAAGACTCCTAAGGCTCCTAAGCTTCCTAACACTGGTGCTGTGGTAGCTTTGGCTGCTGTTGCTGCTTCTGTGCTTGCTGGTATGGGTGCTGCTCTTCGCAAGATCCGCCACTAAGCTACAACGCGCAAGGTGAATCGTTTCAAGCCAACCGCGCATAGCGAAACGCTTCTAACGAAACGCTTCTGCTGCACGTCACTGACTCGCAGCAGAAGCCATCACCGCGCTGTTCTAACTTCCGTTGGTTAGCAAACTAACGTTTACTAACCAACCGGGGGCTGAGTTCAATCTCAGCCCCCATTTTTATAATCAAAAATTGAGAGATCAATCAGATATATAAGAATCGAGACAACGATGTCTACTGAACAAAAGAACAATCACAGTAATAATGGAACGAGAAATGCAGGAGCAGTACTTGGTGCTGTTTCAGTCCTTGTAGCATTATTCTATGTTTCAGCAGATTCATTTGGATACAAATCACCTGATTGGTCGACTTTTAAGATCTTGTTAGTAGTAGCATTTGTTT
Source organism: Gardnerella nova (assembly GCF_049244055.1). Taxonomy (NCBI): domain Bacteria; kingdom Bacillati; phylum Actinomycetota; class Actinomycetes; order Bifidobacteriales; family Bifidobacteriaceae; genus Gardnerella; species Gardnerella nova. The sequence continues at coordinate 48,998 of NZ_CP058369.1, forward strand.
CAGTAGATTCGTTTGTGTACAAATTACCTGATTGGTTGACTCTTAAGATCTTGTTAGTATTAGCAATTGTTTTAGTAGATTCGTTTGTGCACAAATTACCTGATTTTAATATATTGTTAGAATCAACATGTGTTTTAGCATTAATTATTATATTAATATTTTTCTCCTCCAAAAATATTGCTAATTTTCTTGGCGAAGAGAAATTTCACTCGGAAATAAAACTATTTATATGTCCCTTAATCTTAATTGTGATTATATCTATGCTTGCATTCCCATTTGTAAACTCCAATTATGAAAATATCGATAATGTAATTGTTACGACTTGTAAAAGCAATGCACCTGAAAAGAAAAAGAAATCTGAAAAAACAGAAAAAAATAGTAGCAACAAAAAGATGACAACTGCGGTGAAGTCTGTAACAAGCAATTGTAAAACCAATAAAAATGCAAGTAGTGAAAGTAATGCAAGTAATGATACAAAAGATTCTGAGGATGAAGCGAAAATAGATAACGAAAAACGAATATGTATAAATCGATTCATCACTTTTGTAACGATTGCCACTATTTTCTATATTGCTCAATTACGTAAAACAGCGATGAAGAATGAATATGATGAAATCAAAACCGATTTAGACTATATGCATGAGCGGAACAGGTATGTGAATTATGACAGCAATAATCCAAATTCTGTAGTAGAAGAAAGAAAAGAATTCACGGAGAAAAAAGAAACACTAAAATATTATAGTTCTATGAAAAATAATTATGAAGCAATTACAATTCTATTTGTTTTTATTAGTTTAATAATGGGATTTTCCAAACTAGGGTAATAGACTAGATTATTTGCTTTACCTAAAATCAGTCGCGCGCGTGGAGTAGACTAGCAAAGTTATGTGCGATTTTGCTGTCGAAAAAATCGGCAATTCGTAAGCGCACATAATTTGCAAACACACTCCTGCTGTGGAAAGGCCACAGCCGATAGTCCGAAGGAGGTGGGTGATGTCTGCACATAAGTATGAACTGATGTTCATTGCAAATCCTGAGCTGGATGAGCACGGTCTTAAAAAGTTGACCGAGCAGTATCTTGAGCTCGTCACCAACGAGGGCGGTTCCGTTGACGGTACCGACTACTGGGGTCGCCGCAAGTTTGCCTACGAAATCGAAGGCAAAACCGAAGGTAACTACGTTGTGGTGAACTACACTGCTGAGCCAGCCGTCAGCGACGAGCTTGACCGCGTGTTGAACCTTAATGAATCTGTAATCCGCACGAAGATTCTTCGCAAGGACGTTAAGTAAGCATTTAAGCAAAAGTAAGTATTTAAGTATTGAGTACAGTGCGAAAAGCTGAAACGCAACTGAAAAGACGGTTGCAATTAAGCTAAAAACGCAACTGGACGCAACTAGAAAATACGGCAAAACACAGCTAGAAAGAAAAGGCACGCTATGGCTGGCGAAACAATTATCACCGTGGTGGGTAATCTCACCGCAGATCCTGAAGTGAGGGCGCTTTCCAATGGTGCTTCTGTTGCAAGCTTCACCATTGCGTCCACATCCCGCACGTTCAACCGCAACACGAACCAGTTCGAGGATGGCCCTTCGCTGTTCATGCGCTGCTCTGCGTGGAGAGATCTTGCAGAACACTGCGCTAACTCACTTTCTAAAGGTATGCGCGTTATTGCGCAAGGACGCTTGTCGCAACGCACATACCAGGCGCAAGACGGCTCCAATCGCACCATCATGGAACTTACCATTGATGAAATTGGGCCATCGCTTCGTTATGCAACGGCACAAGTTGCTCGTCAAAGCATGACGACCGGTTTTGCAGGTGGGTCCCGAGCAGGAATGGGTGCGGCCGGTGCGGCTGCAGCTCAAGGTGGCTATGCGGGCGGTTACGCTGGCGGCGCCAATTACGCAGCAAGCCAAGCCGCTTCTCAAGGTATGCAATCTCAAGCGACGAACGCTGCTAGGGCAAACGCTGCTAGGGCAAACGCTGCTGGCGCGAACGTTACTGGAGCAAACGCTGCAGATCCGTGGAGTGCTGCTCCTACCAACGATTCCTTCGCAACTTTCGGCGCAAACGCTGATTTTGGCGGGGACGCGGGAGAGCCGGAATTCTAGTAGCAACTTATATTGCTTAGCAATTATCTTGCTTACTCAAGGCTTACTCAACTTACTCAACGCTTACCAACGCTTACATAATTACATCATCAGTTATCGCGCTATGCACACGCATAACGCACATACACAACTTATGCGAAACGCAATGTAGTAAAACTGTAGATTTGCAGCGAATCGCATAACGCATTTGAGAGAGGACATCCTATGTCACGTAAAAGGCCGCAACCACCGGTCAAGCCTTTCAAGAAGAAGCCAAATCCTCTGAAGGCTGCCAAGATTACTGAAATTGATTACAAAGACGTTGCTTTGCTGCGCAAGTTCGTTTCCGACCGCGGCAAGATTCGTTCCCGTCGTATTACCGGCGTAACCGTGCAGGAACAGCGCAAGATCGCGAAGGCCGTGAAGAACGCCCGCGAAATGGCTTTGCTTCCATACGCCACTACCGGTCGCTGATTGAGAGGTTGTAACAATGGCTGAAACAAAAGTTATTCTTACCAAGACTGTTGCCAACCTCGGTCACTCTGGTGACGTTGTTGAAGTGAAGGCTGGCTACGCTCGCAACTACCTGATTCCGCAAGGTCTTGCCTTCGCATGGAACAAGGGCGCCGCTTCCCAGATTGAGGCAATGCGTCGTGCACGCTTGGCCAAGGCTGTTGCCACTCGCGAAGAGGCTGTTGCTGCTAAGGCTCAGATTGAAGGTACCGTTGTGGAGCTTACTGCTAAGGTTTCTGAATCTGGCAAGCTCTTCGGTGGCATTTCTGCTGAGAAGATTGCCGCAGCTTTGGCTCCTAAGGCCGCTGTGGAAGCTCGCGCAATCAAGGTTGCTGCTATTAAGACCACCGGTGAATTCCCTGCAACTGTAACGTTGCACCCAGAAATCACCGCTTCCTTCACCGTGAAGGTTGTGGCTGAGTAGTAAACAGCTATCGGTAGCGGTAGTAGTTTTGTAGATTTTACAAATGCGTTTCGCAAGCGGGTTTGCTGCTGTGGATTTCTGCGGCGGCGGGTTTGCTGAGGCGGCGATTGCGGCAGTCTGCTTGCGACGCATGTTGATTGAACTTAAGCATTGGCTCTGCCGGTGTTACTGTCGGGTCGCGTACTCACTGTTGGGTCGCGTACTCGACGGCACCGCGCAGAGCTTTTTTATTTACTACAGTGGTATTTTTTTTTATTCTTCTGTATGTGGAACATTTGCGGGAGTTTTTTCTCCGGCGTTTGTTGCTGAATTTGCGTAATTGTGGAACATTTGCCGGATAATCTCCGGCGTTTGTTGTTGTTTTGGTGGTTTTTTGTAACATTTGCGGGAGTTTTTTCTCCGGCGTTTGTTGCTGTTTTGGCCGCATTTAATTACAAACGCCGGAAGAAAGCAATCATGTTAACTGATTTTAACTAACTAATAACTAATCTTAGGTACGCCCGCATCTAATAATAAGTTTTCAAGTTTTTTAGGATCGACTACATCAGTAAAATCGAAACGAACTATATTACTTACCCCACAATTCAGCAGGAAACGTTCCCTTTTATGCTCACGTCGCACCGCATCTCTGTCGTAATAATGTAAAATACTACTCTCAAAAGAGTCGGTTAAACTATTGCCATCATGCAAATTATTGTTCGTTAATTTATCTACATTTCCTATTGTATTTTTGCCATTTGTATTTTTGCCATTTGTATCGATTTCGTTACTTTTAATACTATCTATATCTGCCCAACTAGCAGCTAAATATTTATCGGTACCGTCAAGTTCGCCGACAATTAGTTTTTTATTATCTTCCCATGCGAAATCTACTCTATACGGCCATTCTGGATTGTTTTTATTAAAGAATTCTCGCTGTAACTCTGGGTTTTTAAATCCAAGTTCAATCATCGTTGCTCTGGCCAGTGATTCTCCGCTATTTTCGCTCTTACCATTTGCGAGTCTGCACAGTATGAGAAGTCTAGCTAAAATGTCGCATTCGTTTACATTGCTAATTATCGAATGCTTATCTTTTAAATATGGCACATCTTGGAACGATGGTGCATCATATTGATATCGGAATTTTCCGTAAAATTCTGAGCACACTTTATAAACTTTTTCAAGATCTACATTGTTTCTTGCTGCAGAATCAAAAATAGGAAGAGCTCGTCTAAAAGGAAGAGTCCACGCACACGCGAATAGTATGTTGTATATACTTGCGACGTGTTGCATAGCTTTATCTCTTGGAGTATCTAAATGCCCAAAATTTGTTGTTGGCAGATTTTGTTGTTCATTATTGGATTTTTTCTGCGCAAAGTTGAATGTTTCGATGCGTAGTCCCAATTCGTCTTCTATAATATCTGGCAAATGTATGCGTTGAAGCTGACGGCTAGCTCTCGTATATTCTTCTTGTGAGTTTTTTGAGGCTGGATATTTTTCTTCGTAAGGGCACGAAACATAGATTTTGGTCGGTTTTCCATAATTGTTCGGCGTGTGAACTGTGTTCAAATTTAGCATTACAGCTCCGGTTTCTCCGGTAAACTTCCACGCTAAGATTTTTATTTTCTCTTGTAGAGATAGCGCGATATGAAGGATTTTGTCTTTATGTAGGAGCTTATTCCAATGCTCTGCTCGAGTGTACAAGCCATAGTACGGCTCAACAAGATATCCAGATTGCAAGTATCTTCTCAAGATATTGCGAGAGCTGGTTTTTGATGCCATTAAGCATCTGCCGGAATTTTCTTCTTCTAAAATTGATTGCATTAGATTGTTTAACATGTTGTTGATAGTATTTGCGTTTTATCTATTAAACAACTTAAATTTAGGATTGTGGTTAAAAGCTATTTTTGACTACAAATGCCGTGCTATTTTCCGGTGTTTGCGCGACGACCTGCCTGAGTGCTGCGATTTAGCGCGCGAAGGCAACTCGGAGCGGAAGCTCGCTTAAGTTGGAAGTCCGGGGGCTTCCAACGCGAGTTTCGTAGCGAGCGCATAGAGCGCGAGCGTTTTGGTGGTTTTTTGGAACATTTGCGGGAGTTTTTTCTCCGGCATTTGTTGTTGTTTTGGTGGTTTTTTGGAACATTTGCCGGAAAATTCCCGGCGTTTGTTGCTGAATTTGCGTAATTGTGGAACATTTGCGGGAGTTTTTTCTCCGGCGTTTGTTGCTGCAGTGGCCCTTTTTTGGAACATTTGCGGGAGTTTTTTCTCCGGAGTTTGTTGCTGCAGTGGCCCTTTTTTGGAACATTTGCCGGATAATCTCCGGCGTTTGTTGCTGTTTTGGTGGTTTTGTGGAACATTTGCCGGAAAATTCCCGGCGTTTGTTGTTGCTGTAAAGTAACTGTCACCTCGCGCAAAGAAAGCGTATTGAACTGCAAATGTGAATGTGTTGTAAGCGTCGTGTGCATATCGTAGTTTTTTATATTTGTCGCGACTAAATTAGATAAGTTGAAAAATTGCGCAAATACTAATGGGAGACGCAAACTGTGCTGCAGAGCAAATATGAACTAGCCAACGAGCTTAATTGTAACGTAAAAGCGCGCAATTCTGGCGAAATTGCAAATTGCATGCACAAAAATCAGTATCATGCAAATTCTGTAGATTCTGCAAATTCTGTAGATTCTGTATCTTCCGAACCTGCAATTTCCGAAACCGAAACTTCCGAAGGCTACCGTCGAACTGGATACGGCGAAACTTGCGCAAAGGTGATTCTTTTCGGCGAACATTCAGTGGTTTATGGACATTCTGCAGTCGCGTTGCCGCTGAAAAATTTGCGTATGCAAGCGACGGTAGTTCGTTGCAATTCCATTGATTCTGATATTTCCGATGTTTCCGCAACCGGCGTTACTTCCGCAACTTCCGTTACTTCAGAAACTTGCGAATCCACCCCCAATCCCGACTCGCGCGTTACGCTTTCCTGCCTCGACTTTACCGGCAAACTTTCCGATATTCCGCCGCGATTTAGCAGCATTCGTGCCGCAATTCGGGAGGCGCTTAAGTTTGCAAAGTGGAATGGCGAACCTTTGCACGTTACCACAAAGTCTGATTTTCCGCCGGAACGCGGCCTTGGGTCGTCTGCGGCTTCTGCAGGCGCCGTGATTCGCGCGATTCTTGATTATTATGGCGTGCGTGCTAGTGAGCATGAGCTTTTTGAATTGACGCAGGCGGCTGAGTGCGTGGCTCACGGGTGTTCGTCGGGGTTGGACGCCACGGCGACGTCGGCTTCGTGGCCCGTTCGCTTTAAGTGCGGCGAGTTTTCGCGAATGGATATTTGCATGCGTGCGTGGCTTGTTTTAGCGGATTCTGGCTGCAAAGGCATGACGCGCGAAACCGTGGAGGTTTTGCGAGCTAGGTTGGATGTGCAACCAGATAAAGTTGGAGCGCAGCTTGATAATTTGGGCGCGATTGCGGCTGAGGCAGAGGTAGATTTGGCGTTGGGACGCGCGGAAAGTATGGGCGCGCGAATGACGCGCGCGCATAAGATTTTGTCGGATTTGGGGGTAAGTACGCCGCAGCTTGATAAGTTGGTGCGAGTTGCGTGCGAACATGGTGCGCTGGGTGCGAAGCTCACTGGTGGCGGCGGTGGCGGATGCGTGATTGCGTTGGCAGATACCGCGGCTGCGGCTGAGCGAATTAGTGCGGCATTGCGCGAGGCTGGTGCGTGCGGCACATGGATTGTGGATATTGGTGGTGATTCTGCGCGATAGGTTGCGTTTAGGTGCGCTTTGATATACGTTTAGGTGCGCTTTGATATATGAGACGCGGTGGCATTTTCTTTGCGCGCGGCGACAGTTACTTTACAGCAGCTACAAACGCCGGGAATTTTCCGGCAAATGTTCCAAAAAACTACCAAAACAGCAACAAACGCCGGAGGAAAAACTCCGGCAAATGTTCCATAAAACGGTCAAAACAGCAACAAATGCCGGAGGAAAAACTCCGGGAAATGTTCCATAATTACGCAAATTCAGCAACAAACGCCGGAGATTATCCGGCAAATGTTCCAAAAAACCAACGAAACAGCAACAAATGCAATTTCTCCGAAAAGCGATTGATGTTTTACGTAAGTGTATAGGAAATGTCGTTTGTGCGCCGGGAATTGCTAAAATAGACAGCGCGCCCAGGCAAGCCGCGCGCACTGCACGCCGAGCAAGCCGCGCAAGACGCACCCGTAGCACTGCCCGTCGCGCGATGTTAGCTGCGCAAGACGCCGCGCACTGCACGCCGAGCACGCCGAGCACGCCGCGTCCACCAACGCGCACCCGCCGCGCACCCCACCAATTCGCAGCAAAGGAATCGCATGCCAACCCTTGATATTCAGCCGAACGTAACGCTCGACTCAAGCCTTCCTCCGCACTCGGCTACAGCCGCAGCCAACGCGAATATTGCGCTAATCAAGTACTGGGGCAAGCGCGACGAGAATCTAATCCTGCCGTACACTTCCTCGCTTTCGCTCACGCTTTCGGATTTATACACGCAAACCGCCGTAAGTTTTGAGGATGATCTTGAGCAAGATACCGTCACTTTGGACGGCGAGCAGCTTTCGTCGGCCGGCACCACCTTCCGCCGCGTGGTCGGCATGCTCGATTTGGTGCGCGAAAAGGCCGGAATTGCAACGAAAGCGCGCGTTGTGTCGCATAATCACGTGCCGACTGCTGCCGGTCTCGCCTCAAGCGCTTCCGGTTTTGCTGCACTTGCGTCGGCCGCGTCCTATGCCTCCGGTTTGAGACTTACTTCGCGCGAACTTTCGCGTCTTGCGCGTCGCGGGTCGGGGTCGGCAAGTCGCTCGATTTTTGGCGGATTGGCGCTGTGGTATGCGGGGGATGATGACGAAACTTCGTATGCTGAGCAGATTGTTGCTCCGGAAGATTGTAATCTCGCCATGATTGTGGTTACGTTGGACGAGCGCAAGAAGCCGGTTTCGAGCCGGGAAGCTATGCGTCGCACGGTGGAGACGTCGCCTGCGTACATGCCGTGGGTTGAGCAGTCGAAGCGCGATCTTGCTGAGGCGCTTGAGGCGATTCGCGTTGCTGACATCGAGAAGCTTGGCGAGATTGTGGAGCGCAACGCATTGGGCATGCACGAGACTATGCACAAGGCTGCGTCGCCGGTGAATTATTTTACGGATAAAACTTATGCTGTGCTAAATGCGGTGAAGGATATGCGCGAGTGCGGTTGGCCGGTGTGGGCCACGATGGATGCCGGTCCGAACGTGAAAGTGTTGACGGTTGGCGATGAAGTTGATCGCGTGATGGAGGAGTTGCGTGGGCGAGTAGAAGGCGAGTTGCGTGGGCGAGTAGAAGGCGACGCAGCCGGCGTAACAGACGCAGCCGGCGACTCGCGCAATTTACAATACAAACAGACAAAATTTACAGTTGCGCTGCCAGGTGACGGCGTAACGATACGTACCAGTTTGGAATAGGCGGCGAAATTATGACTACAGTGCAGGCGAGCGCTCCGGGAAAGTTGTATATTGCGGGCGAATATGCGGTGGTTGACGGCGCTGCGGCGATTGCGGTGGCGGTGAACCGTTACGTAACAATTACTATAGAAGACGAAAATTTGCAATTAACTACCACTCCTCGCAAAAATTATTACGGAATAATCACCTCTAAAAACGAAAAATATAAGCCGCTTCTGTGGACTCGCTCACTTACTCAAGCTATCGCCATACTCGACGACGAACACGACGCAAGCACCTACTCTGGCGCGCTTACCGACGCAACTCCTGGCACGGAAGCCGAGCGTTCAGCCAAATACTACGCGTACGTGCTCGCCGCCATGCGCGTTGTGGACGCCTACGCTCGCGAATGTAACGCGCCAAATATGGAGCGTCGTTTGTACAATCTGCACGTCGACAGCGAACTCGACGATGCGAAATCGGGGCGAAAGTACGGGCTTGGTTCCTCTGCTGCGGTGACGGTTGCGACGGTGCGTGCGCTGTGCGAATGGTATGGTTTGAGCGTTTCTACGCCGACGATCGCTAAGTTGGCGTTGATTGTGTCGTCGACGGTTGCGAAGTCCGGTTCCGGCGGCGACGTGGCGGCGAGCGCGTACGGCGGGTGGATTATGTACCGCGCGTACAACCGCGAGTGGCTTGGGGCTGAGTTGACGCTGGTTGAGTCGGGGGAATCCAGTTTTAGTAAGTTGTTGCGCAAAAAATGGCCGCGCTTGGAGGTGAGGCGACTTAACGTGTCGCCGTCGCTAAAGTTGCTGGTTGGTTGGACTGGTTCGCCGGCTTCGAGCGCGGAGCTGGTGAGTAGCGTGGAAAGTGGCGTGGGAAGTAGCGTAGGAAGTGGCGCTGCAGAAATGCAACTTTCTGTACAAACGCAACCTTCGCGTCAAACGCAACCTTCGCGTCAAACGCAACCTTCGCGTCAAACGTTACCTTTTACTTACGAAGATTTTTGCGCGTGTAGCGAGGCTTGCGTTCAGCGTTTAATAATTACTTTGGAATCGTACGATTTGTTGGGAATTGCCCGCGGTTTTGCCTGCAATCGTCAGCTTTTGAATGATTTAGGTGCGCTCACCGGCACGACTATTGAAACGCTGCAATTGACGGAACTTATTGAAAGTGCCACAAACGTTGGTTTGCCGGCGAAAACAAGCGGAGCCGGCGGTGGTGACTGCGGAATTGCTGTGGTGAGTGTAGACGATACGGATCGTGCCGACTTTGTGAAATCGCGTTGGAAAGAGAAAAAAATACAGCCCTTGAACTTAAAAATTGCAAAAATTACGGGAACTGGTAAATCTTCCGAAAATATTGTACTTAAGTGCGCGTGTGACTTTGGTGCCGCAAATCGCCTGAGGATGAAGAAACTTAAGGCAAGAACCAAGGACGTGTGGCGGAACCAGGCTGGTTTGACGTCTGGTTTGACGTCTGATTTGAACTTTGACGACATTCGTTTTGACGACATTCGACTTCCTAAAGCGGGAGATTCGATTACAGCGGCGGCGTTCGCAACGTCTGCAACGTCTGCAAAGTTCGCAACGTCTGCAACGTCTGGCGAGACTCCGAAAGTTGAGCGTAGCGTTGGCGAGGCGTCGCTTATTACGCAACGCCGAAAAAACGAGCATATTGCCCTCGCAACTGAGCAATATCAAGCGCAAGCCGATGCAGGATTTGATGCAGTGCGGCTTATGCCGAACGCGTTGCCGCAGATTGCGTTGGAGGAAGTTGACGCTAGCGTACGCGTGCTCAACGTCGGCGGAAATAGCGTCGGTGGGAATAGTGCTGGCGAAAACAACGCTAAATGGCGCTCGCCGCTGTACATTAACGCCATGACCGGCGGAAGTGCGGCAGCGCAAGAAATAAACGCACAACTCGCGCGCGTCGCGGCAAAAACTGGAGTCGCAATGGCAAGCGGGTCCTTAAGTGCCGCCCTTCGTGACGCAACTTTGCGCGATACGTTCAGCGTGATTCGAAGCGAAAATCCGCATGGCTTCGTGATGGCGAACGTGAGCGCGGGAACGAGTTCTGACGATGCGCTGCGAGCCGTCAGCATGCTGCAAGCAAACGCGCTGCAGGTGCATTTGAACGCGGCTCAGGAGCTGGTTATGCCGGAAGGTGACCGCGATTTTCGCGATTGGTTGCACAATATTGAGCGAATTGTGCGCGCGTGCGAAGCGGAGCGAGTGCCGGTTATTGTGAAGGAAACCGGTTGTGGTATGACGGCTCGAGATGTTTTGCGTTTGCGCGATGTTGGCGTGCGAACGGTGGACGTGTCCGGGCGCGGCGGCACGAATTTCGTGGCTATTGAGAACGCTCGTCGCGCGCGTGGTGCGAATGTGCTTGGTGCGCGTGGTGCGAATATGCTTGGCAACTACGATTATTTGGCTAATTGGGGTCTTACTACCGTTGAATCGTTGCGTGATATTCGCAATTGCGAGGCGCTTAAGTCTGATCCGGTGGAAATTTTCGCGAGCGGTGGCGTTCGCACGCCGCTAGATGTGGTGCGCGCGCTTGCGTTGGGTGCGTCAGCAGTGGGTGTTGCCGGCGAGTTTTTGCACACGCTTGTGCACGAAGGTGAGGACGCACTTGCGCAACAAATTACGGAATGGCAGGAGCAGATTCGCGTAATTATGGCGCTGCTCGGTTGCACTACGGTTGCGGATTTGCAAACGAATGTGAACATTCAATTGTCTTAGTGAGTGATATACTTGTGTAGTTGTGCATTCAGGCATGCTCATTTGTTTATGCGATGTGCGTGAGTAATTTGTGTGGTTGAATGACGCAAGACTTGCAAGTCAAAGAAAATAGGAGTCCATTATGGCAGCTCGTTGCGCAGTATGTGGCAAGGGACCGCAGACCGGTTTCAGTGTTTCACATTCGCATATCCGCAATAAGCGCACCTTCCGCCCGAACCTTCAGCCGGTTCGCACCACCATTGATGGCGAGAATGTTCGCCTTCGTGTGTGCGTAAAATGCATTAAGGCTGGCAAGGTTCAGCGCGTTGAAGCGTGAATCGCGTATTAATTGCGTTGAATGGTAAAGGCCCTGAGCGATGCTCGGGGCTTTTTTGTATTCGCAGATTCTCCGGCAAATGTTCCATAAAAGCGCGAAAGTAGCTACAAAACCCGGAAAAACTCCGGCAAATGTTCCAAAAAACGGCCAAAACGCTCGCACGGATTGCGACGCGCTCGCTACGAAACTCGCGTTGGAAGTCCCCCGGACTTCCAACTTAAGCGAGTTTCCGCTCCGAGTTGCTTTCGCGCGCTAAATCGCAGCGCTCAAGCAGGTCGTCGCGCAAACCCCGGAGATTTTCCGGCAAATGTTCCATAATGTGGCTGATGTAGCTACAAAACCCGGAGAAAAAACTCCGGCAAATGTTCCATAAAACGGCCAAAACAGCAACAAATGCCGGAGAAAAAACTCCGGCAAATGTTCCATAAAACGGCCAAAACAGCAACAAATGCCGGAGAAAAAACTCCGGCAAATGTTCCATAAAACGGCCAAAACGCTCTCGCGGATTGCGACGCGCTCGCTTACGAAACTCGCGTTGGAAGTCCCCCGGACTTCCAACTTAAGCGAGTTTTCGCTTTGAAGGAGCTTGAAATCCCAATGATTTCAAGCTCGGTCAAAGCGCTCGCGCAGCGCGCTAACTGCACGCGGGTCTGAAGAACGGGATTATGGGACACTAATGCAGCGCGTAATCTGCACTGGTGTCCCAAAACGGGTGAAATGAGACCCTAACGCAGCGCGCTAACTGCACGCGGGTCTGAAGAACGGGATTATGAGACACTAATGCAGCGCGTAATCTGCACTAGTGTCCCAAAATAGGTGAAATGAGACACTAATGCAGCGCGCAGAACGCTACGCTCAGGCAGGTCGGAGCGCCAATGACTTATAATCTAGGTATGCCAAATATGCCTACGAATTCAGCTCAAATGCACACCGCGCTTGCTTCAATAATCAGCAATAAGCGTCGCGTCTCAGCGCTGAAATCGCTCGGCATCACCACTGTAGAAGACGCGCTTACTTACTACCCGTTTAGGGTCACAAATCCCCTGAAAGTCGCGCGTCTTCGCGATATCCGTATCGGCGAAGAAGTGGTGTTTTACGCACAAGTTCAGTCAATTAACGTTGTACCAATGAACGCTCGCCGCGGATCGAGGCTCGAAATCAACGTTGTACAAAATCAGTGTGACGTGGCTCAACTTATTTATTTTGCAAACAACCGTCAGTATCTTCAGTGGCTTTCTGCAAAGCTGCACGTAGGCGCAATGATAGTCGTGGGGGGTATGTCGAGTGCGTTTAATGGACGTTTGCAATTTACGCACCCTCGGATTGTGACAGTGGTTGCGGAGGAAGTAAGTAGTAACGTTGCGCAATCCGACGATACCGTTCGCAGCGTTGAGGAAGGTTTGGCGCGTTTGAGTGCGCCGCAGCCTATTTATCACGCCAACTCGCGCATTTCCAGCGAGCGTATTCACGAAACCATACTCGACATACTTTCGCTAATGCAGCCCGCGGAATCTTTGCCAACCCCAACCACAACTCCCACCCCAGCCCACCTTTCAATTCCCGACATTCTCCCCGAATCGGTGCGCACCAAACGCAATCTTATGACCCGCGCGCAAGCCATATACGCCGTGCACCATCCGCAATCAACCGAGGAATTCCACAAAGCTTTGGCAACTTTGCGCTACGAAGAAGCGTTTATTTCGCAAATAGCGGTGTTGCAATCGCGCGAAAATGTGAAAAATAATCGAGCAATTACGTGCGATAATTCCGAATTGCGGCAACAGTTCGTAGCGAGTCTCCCGTTTGCGCTTACGCACGGTCAGCAGGAAGTAATTGACGAAATTGTAGGGAATATGCGCGAGTCGCGTCCTATGCGTCGCCTGTTGCAGGGTGAAGTTGGCTCCGGCAAAACGGTGGTGGCTCTTGCGGCCATGCTTGAGGCCGTGGGATCGGGGTATCAGACGGTGTTGGTGGCGCCAACGCAAGTGCTCGCAGCTCAGCACGCCGAAAATTTGCGGCAGATGGTTGCTCGCGCGAATATCGACGTTCCGGTTGTTGTGGTGACGGGCGGCATGAAACTTGCGGAACGTAGGCGCGCGCTCGCGAGTGTGGCGAGTGGGGAGCCGGCGTTGATTGTGGCCACACACGCTGCGTTTTCTTCGAGTTTTAAGCCGACTCGTTTAGCGTTGGTGGTGATTGATGAGCAGCATCGTTTTGGGGTTGAGCAGCGAAATGTGCTGATGCGCAACGTGAGCGTAAAGGCGCGCGACGTGAGCGTAACTTCACGCAACGCAAGCGTAAGTGTAACTTCGCACGACGTCGAGTGTACGGAATATACCCCGCATCTTTTGGTGATGACAGCGACGCCAATTCCGCGCTCGGCTGCTATGACTTGGTTTGGTGACCTTGACGTTTCGTATTTAACGGAGCTTCCGGGAGGTAGAAAGCCGATTCGCACGTTTGTTGTGCAGGAAAGTGACGCGCGCACTATGGCGAGCATGTTTGCGCATATTCGTACGCGTATTGATGCGGGGGAGCGTGCGTACGTGGTTTGTGCGCATATTGAGGATGATGCTGGCGGTGACGGCGAGTCTGAAGAAGCTGAGGGCTTTGACGATATTGCGCGCTCGCTGAACTATTCGCAGCTTCCGCAATCTTCCAACTATTCGCAATCTCCCAACTATCCGCAATCTCCTAACTATCCGCAATCTCCCCAGCTTAATGAAACCCCAAACGCTCCTATTCGTAAGCTGCACACGGTTACGGGAATTATTAAGCGTCTTTCCGCACTTCCGCAGTTCAAAGGTATTAAATTTGCTCAGCTCACCGGCCGTGACGACGACAACACTAAGCGCGAAACTATGGAACGGTTTATGCGCGGCGATGTGCAGGTGTTGGTGTCTACAACCGTGATTGAGGTAGGCGTGGATGTGCCACAAGCGAGTTGCATTGTTATTTTTGATGCTGATCGTTTTGGTTTGGCACAATTGCACCAATTGCGTGGTCGCGTTGGTCGCGGCGGCACGCAGTCGTGGGCGTTTTTGGTTGCGCAAACCGAGGCTGCTAGCGTTGCTCAGGAGCGTTTGCAGGTGGTTGAACGTTCGTTGGACGGTGCGGTGATTGCGCAGAAGGATTTGGAATTGCGTAATGTTGGCGACGTTTTGGGAAGTAGTCAATCTGGGGGACATTCGAGTTTGAAGTTGCTTCGGGTGGTTCAGGATGCGCAGGTGATTGTGCAGGCGCGCGACGATGCGAAGGAGACGTTGCGTAATTGCGGAGTGAGTCTTGATTCGCTGCCGTATCTTGCGGGAGCTGTGCTGGACTTTACGCGTGGAGGAAGTGCGCAAATCGTAAGTAATTAGGATTGTTGCGTATAAAAGTGCGCAAAAAAGATAACAAAGATAACAAAATAACAAAAAAATAAAGAAAATTTATAAATTTACGTGCATATTATGAGATTTGTGAATATTCTAGAAAGTAGAGGTTTTAACAATCGCACTAGAGAGTAGGCGACCATGACTGAACGCGAACAGCAAATCTTGGCTTGGATTCAACAAAACCCGATGATTAGCCAGCAGGAGCTTGCTAATTTAGCGGGAATTACGCGTTCTGGAGTGGCGGCTCATATTTCTAATCTCATTCGCAAAGGCTACTTGCGCGGCAAAGGATATATTGTGACGCCGCCAAGTTACGTCACTGTTGTCGGCGGCATCAGCATGGACGTGCTGGGAATTGCGTGCGGCGATTTGATGGACTACACGTCTAATGCTTCCCGCGTGCGCTACATGCTCGGCGGCGTGGGGCGCAATATTGCGGTCGCGTTGGAGCGGCTTAATTTGCGCACGAGCATGGTTTCGGTGTACGGCGGTGACCATAACGGTGAGCTTTTCAGGATTGATGCTGCGGCTAATGGTCTCGATATTGGTTATGCGAAGCAGCTTCCGGATGCTATGACAGCATCCTACATGTACGTTGGTGATGCTTCAGGGCAGCGTTTGCTTGCGTTGGATGACATGAGTATTTACGATCACATGACACCAGATTTTCTGCGCGAGCGCATGTCGATTATTGAAAATGCGGATATTTTGGTGCTGGATACTAATATTCCGCAAAGGTCGATTGAATGGTTGTGCGATAGGTATCGTAGGCCTATTGTGATGCGTGCTATTACTGACGCTAAGGCTTCGCGAGTGCTTTCCAGACTGAGTTGTATTGATACGCTGATTTTGGATACGGCTGAGTCGCAGGCTTTGACTGGTATTTCGGCTGTTGACGAACGTTCTGCTATGCGTTGCGCGAGCGCGCTGCTTAAGCGCGGGGTAAAGCATGTGTTTGTGAACGCGGGGCGTGCTGGTGTCGCTTATGGTGTTGCCGAGGAAGGTGTGGCGTTTTATCCTGTGCAGGTTAAGCGTATGCAGCGTATGATGCTGGCTCGTGGCAATGGTAACGACGGTGTGCGAGCTGTTGGTAATGATAATGGTTCGAGCGATGTGGCTACTGCTGCGTTGATTTATGCTCGTTACAATGATTTTGATTCCTCTAAGACGGGGCGTTTTGCGGTTGCGGCGGCTGCTTTGAATACGGAGTCTGTGCAGCCGGTGCATGAGTCGTTCACACCTGAGTTGGTGTTGGAGCGCATGAAGAATATTCACGAGCGCGCGTAGATTAAGCGCTTGCTTTTGCGCGACGACCTGCTTTCGCGCTGCGATTTAGCGCGCGTTAGTTTCTTTACAACGCTGTAAAGTCACTGTCGCTTTTTGGGTAGATTTCGTTAGTTTCTTTACAACGCTGTAAAGGGACTGTCGTGTCGCCTAAGCCACCTCTTGCTTCCCAGTTATATTCCGACATTTCCTTTACACTCATGTAAAGTAACTGTCGTTTTTTAGCGTGATTTCGTTAGTTTCTTTACAACGCTGTAAAGTCACTGTCACTTTTTAGCGAGATTTCGTTAGTTTCTTTACAACGCTGTAAAGTCACTGTCGCGTTGCCTAAGCCACCTCTTGCTTCCCAGTTATATTCCGACATTTCCTTTACACTCATGTAAAGTAACTGTCGCTTTTTGCTGAGATTTCGTTAGTTTCTATACGTGACTGTAAAGTCACTGTCGCTTTTTGGGGAGATCCCGTTAGTTTCTTTACACGCTTGTAAAGGGAAAATCGTTTTTTATGGAACATTTGCCGGAGAATTTCCGGAGCTCGCGCAGTACGTTTTCTAATTAATTACGCAATATTATTGCGTCAAATTTAAGCCCTGCTATACTTGTAAATGGTCATTTGTTTACTTATATAAACAAATGTCAGTTTTGGTGGGTATTGCTTTTACGCAAGCTTTACGCAAGCTAGTCGTAACCAACCTTACGCAAAGGAATATTCCACTAAACGCATGTTGTTATATAAGAAGTTAGTTATATACAAAGGAGTAGCGATGACTTCAATTATTCTCGATTGTGATCCTGGTCACGACGACGCCATGGCCATTGTGCTAGCGCTTGGCAATCCTAATATTGATTTGCTTGGTGTCACCACCGTTGGCGGCAACCAAAGCCTCGAAAAAGTCACGTATAACGCGCGCGCAACGCTCGAAATGGCGCACGCAACCAACATTCCAGTACACGCCGGCTGCGATCGCCCTATGATTCGTCCGCTGGAAGTTGCGGCTGCGGTGCACGGCGAAACCGGCTTGGACGGCGTCACCCTTCCAAAACCTACGCGCCCACTCGACGAAGGCCACGCAGTCAACTGGATTATCGACACCATTATGAGCCACGAACCTGGCACAATTACGCTGGTACCAACCGGCCCACTCACCAATATTGCTATGGCAGTGCGCATGGAGCCGCGAATCGTGAGCCGCGTGAAAGAAGTTGTGCTCATGGGCGGCGGATACCACGTCGGAAATTGGAGCGCAGTGGCTGAATTCAATATTAAGACGGATCCGGAAGCCGCGCACGTGGTGTTCAACGAGCCGTGGCCTATTACCATGGTCGGCCTTGATCTGACGCACCAGGCGCTTTGCACACCGGCTGTGCAGGAAAAGATTAACGCAATCGGCACCCCGTTGGCAACGTTCGCCAGTGGTTTAATGGACTTCTTCCGCAAAGCCTACCAGAACAATCAGGACTTTATTGATCCGCCTGTGCACGATCCTTGCACCGTGGCCTATTTGATTGACCACAGCGTTGTGAGCACGCGTCGTTGCCCTGTAGACGTTGAGATTAAGGGCGATTTGACGCTTGGTATGACGGTTGCGGATTTGCGTGGACCGGAGCCTTCCGCGGAGGAGTGCCATACGCAAGTTGCTACGAAGCTTGATTTTGACAAGTTCTGGGATTTGATTATTGACGCGCTTAAGCGTATCGGCTGATACGAATGTTACTAAACGTAGCTATTAAACGTAAGTTACTAAACGTATCCTTTAATTAATCAAATTAATAAAGCAAATAAATTAATCAAATTAAGCCTTTAAATTTATACAAAATTTGATACGGAGGTTATTATGACTGAGGTTTCATCTCCGACGCCTTCCATGTTAGACAAAGGCGGTCGCTCCATTGTGGCGCTGATGACAGCGCTTCTGGTTGCCATTTTTGCGTTCCAGCTCAACGCTTCTATGCTGTCACCTGCACTGGCAACAATGACGAAAGAGCTTCACACAACCGATACGCAAATTGGCTTAACGCAAACGGTATTCTTCACCGCAGCCGCGCTATTCTCACTGTTTTTGCCTCGCTTAGCCGACTTAGTTGGCCGCAAAAAGGTGCTTATTGGAATACTTATTTCCACGATTGCGGGCTGCGTTGTTTCTGCCCTTGCGCCTGACGTAACCGTTCTTATGATCGGCCGCATTTTGCAAGGTGCCTCCGGACCTGTGGTGCCAATGTGCCTGATTATGCTGCGCGTGCGTGTTAGCGAAGAAAAGCGTTACGCAAAGCTGATGGCAATTTTGACATCCGTAAACGGCGGTATTGCAGGCGTTGACGCGTTACTTGGCGGCTGGCTTGCAGGAAAATACGGTTTCCGCTCGGTATTCTGGACGATGGCTGGTATTGCTGTTGTTGCAGTTCTTATGATTATTTTCGCTGCGGAAGAATCGCATGCGGACGATACTCCACGAATGGATTGGCTTGGCGTTATAACGCTCGGCATTGCGTTCTTGGCTGCCTACCTTGCTATTAACGAAATCGACAAGCTCGCCGCAGCAAACTGGACCATGGTCGCAGGGCTTGTGGTTGTGGCTGTTGTGTTCTTCGTTGTGTTCTGGAAGATTGAGGGCAATAGTGCGGCTCCGCTGGTTTCTACGCATTACATGAAGCAGCGCCGTACGTGGGGCTTGCTTTCCTGCACGCTTTTGACGATGACTGGCGTGTTCGCTTTGATGAACGGCGTGGTGCCGCAGTTGGCTCAGGATACTAAGTTTGGTGCGCACTTGGGTGCAGACGTGGTGAGCTTCGCAACGCTTACGCCTTACGCAATTATTGGCTTACTGTTTGGACCGGTTGCTGGCATGTTGGCGGCAAAGTTTGGGTACCGTTTGGTGCTCCGCGCTGGCATTTTGGTAAGTATTATTGGCGTGCTTTTTGGCATTTATGTTGCCGGAGTGCCATCCGTTTGGGCGCTGGTTGTGCTTTCTCTCGCCTTGGGCGTTAGCTACGCTGGCGTTGCGAACATTATGCTTAACGGCCTTGGTATTGTGCTTTCGCCAAAGGATAATCCAGGTTACTTGCCGGGTATGAACGCGGGCGCGTTTAACTTGGGTGCTGGCTTGAGTTTCGCGATTCTTTACGCTGTGATGACGAATGTTGCTGGAACTAATGGCGCAACAGGCGGATACATGGCTTCTATGGTTGCTGGAATCGTTCTTCTCGTGCTTGCGTTTGCTTGCTCCTTCTTGATTCCAAATCCTGAAGAGGTAAATAAGTAAAGGTAAGTAGGGTTGTTTTTGACTGCAAACGCCGGGGAATTTTCTCCGGCGTTTGTTGTTGTTTTGGCTGTTTTTTGGAACATTTGCGGGAGTTTTTTCTCCGGAAAATGTTGCTGTTTTGGTGGTTTTTTGGAACATTTGCGGGAGTTTTTTCTCCGGAAAATGTTGCTGTTTTGCTGGTTTTTTGGAACATTTGCGGGAGTTTTTTCTCCGGAAAATGTTGCTGTTTTGCTGGTTTTTTGGAACATTTGCGGGAAAATTCCCGGCGTTTGCGCGATGAACTGCTTGAGCGCTGCATTGTGCGCGCGAAAGCAACTCGGAGCGTGAGCTTGCTCAAGTTGAAAGCACGATATGCTTTCAACGCAAGCTCAATAGCGAGCGCGTTACCCGCGCGAGCTTAAGTGTTGATTTGTAACATTTGCCGGAAAATGCGCGGCATTTATTTCCGTTTGAGGCTGCAGCTAAGCTAGAAGTATGCATATTATTGCCGGACGTTTCAAATCTTTGCCACTTACTTCAGCGCAGTCTTGTACAAGGCCGACCACGGATCGCACGAAAGAAGCCATATTTTCGAGGCTTGATTCGTGGAATGTGTGCGGCGACGCGCGCGTGCTTGACTTATTCGCCGGCACGGGTGCGCTCGGAGTTGAGGCGCTATCTCGTGGAGCGCGCGAGCTGGTGTCGGTTGAGGCAAACGCTCAGGCGGCGGCTCTTATACTTCGTACGGCGAAGGTTTTGCAGGGTGCGAAAGCGTGGGATAGTGCGCTTTCGATGCGCGTGGTTCGTAAGCGCGCGGAGCAGTTTGTGGCGGATTATAGTGGGGAAGCGTTCGATTTGGTGTTTATTGATCCGCCGTATGCTTACGAGACCGCGGATTGTGAGAAGCTGCTTGCTTCAATGGTTGAGCATGGTGTTGCGAATGCGGCGGTTGATACGCTGATTGTGTTGGAGCGTAGCGCGCGCAGCGTTTTGCCGGCGATTCCTGAGGGTTGGGAGCTGTTCGATACGCGCAATTACGGCGAAACTGCCGTGTTGTTTATTCAGCCTTCTCGCGACTAATTTATTTTCCGGCGTTTGCGCGACGACCTGCTTGAGCGCTGCGATTTAGCGCGCGAAGGCAACTCGGAGCGGGAACTCGCTTAAGTTGGAAGTCCGGGGGACTTCCAACGCGAGTTGCGTAAGCGATTATAATCCGAGTTTGCGCGTTAGTTTCTTTACACCCGTGTAAAGTCGCTGTCGCTTTTTGGCGAGATTCCGTTATTTTCTATACGCGGCTGTAACGAAACTGTCGCTTTTTGGTGAGATTCCGTTATTTTCTATACGCGACTGTAAAGTAACTGTCACTTTTTGCGCGGGTGGTCGGCAGAAACTTCCCAACCGAGCGCTATCAACGTTTTGCGATCTGCTTTATCTAGCGCGCTGCAATCAAGTCGTTCAATTAAATCAGGGCGAATCTCGCTAGTTCGCGCAATCGCTTCATCGCGACGGAACCGGTCAACTTTCGCATGATTCCCAGAAGTCAACACTTCCGGCACACTCAATCCACGCCACGTAGTCGGCCGCGTATACTGGTGATGCTCCAAAAGCGCGTCCGCACCCGTGTACGATTCCTCAACAATCGAATCCGGATTCCCCATAAAGCCCGGAAGCAAGCGCGTAATCGCCTCAAGCATAACGCTCACTGCCACTTCACCGCCGTTAAGCACGTAATCGCCAATCGAATATTCTCGCACATCCACGCCCTGCGCACGGTAGTATTCCGGAATTCGCGCGTCGTAGCCTTCGTAGCGGCCGCAACCAAATACCAAATGATTAGCGTGACTTAATTCCGTGGCGTCTCGTTGCGTAAACAAAGGCGCGGAAGGATTAGGGAAGATAAGAATCGGCTTACTTTCAGCTTCCGGTAAATCGAGCAGCTCATCCAAGCATTCAGCCCACACTTCCGGCTTCATCACCATGCCGGCGCCGCCACCAACCGGAGTATCGTCAACCGACTGATGCACATCGTGCGTCCACTTGCGCAAATTGTACGCGCGAATCTGCAGCAAGCCGTTATTTTGCGCCTTGCCGAGCAGACTCAAGTCGAGCATGCGAAAATACTCGGGGAATACGGAAATAATATCGATGTTCATCATAATGTACTCTACTAAACAAAGTTGCGAAGGTTGCGGAAGTTTCGGAAATTACCAGAATTACGAAAGTTACGAAAGTTACGTAAGCTACGTAAGTTACGTAAGTTACGGAAGCTACGTAAGTTACGGAAGCTACCAGAATTACGAAAGTTATGGAAGTTACGAAAGTCCTGGAATCAAGCCGCCCGGCGGATCAATCGTCAAAAAGCCCGCAGCAACGTCAACTTCCGGCACAAGCGCCTCTACAAACGGCACGAGCGCAGTCTTATTCTCGGTCTTATTCGCAGTAGTATTCGCAGTCTTATTCTCAGTCGTATCCTCAGTCGTATTGTCGCCGTCAGCCGGCTGATTTAAGCGGATTTTTAGTAAGGATTGCGCGCCGTCGAGCACGTCCACCACTTTTCCAATAGTGCCAGCCGGAATTCCAAGCTGATTTCCTTCGTAAAGTCGCGCTTCCAAGCCGACTAAATCCTTAATATACCAAGCGTTTTCTGCTGCAAGTACCTGCGCGTCTTCCGCCGGCACGTATAATTCCAAGCCGTTAAGAGCTTCAGCGTCGTTGCGATTTTGGGATTCTTCAAACAGCAGAATCCAACGGTTTTTGAAGGTGCGTGCGCGTTCGATAACAAATTCTTGAGAACCGTCGGCAGTGTAGAGCACAGTGCCAGGTTCAAAACGTTCGTACGGCTCGTCAGTGAAGACTTGTACTGTAACTTCGCCCTTTAATCCTTGGGCTTTTCCGATACGACAAACCCTCAGCAGGTCATTACGACGTTGCTGAGGGTTGTCAAAAGATTGTTGGTCTAAGGCCACGTTCATCTCACTTACGTACGTCCATGATGTCTACGCGCACGTTGTGATCGCTTAAAGCTTGCACAACAATGCGAATAGCATTAGCGGTACGACCATTACGGCCAATAACGCGACCGATATCCTCAGGGTTCACGCGCACACGCAGCAGTTCGCCGCGAGCGTTTTCGTGAGAGCGTACCGACACGTCATCGGGGAAGTCCACGATGTTCTTGATGAGATGTTCCACAGCTTGAGCCAGCATGATTACTCAGCCTTTTCCTCGGCTTCAGCGGCTTCTGCAGCTTCAGCTGGGGCTTCTTCAGCCTCGTTTGCGGCGGCTTCAGCGGCAGCCTGTGCCTTAGCAGCGGCTTCAGACTTAGCGGCCTTCAACTTCTGAGCTTCAGCTTCAACAGCTTCCACGCGAGCCTGAGCGTCTGGACCAGCTTCAGAAGTCTTCAACGTGCCTTCAGCACCGTCGAGACCCTTGAACTTCTGCCAATCACCGGTAATCTTCAAAAGCTTCAACACTGGTTCGGTTGGCTGTGCGCCAACGCCAAGCCAGTACTGTGCGCGCTCAGAATCAATCTGAATCAGAGATGGCTGCTTGTTTGGATCGTATACGCCGATCTCTTCAATGGACTGACCGTTGCGCTTGTTACGAGCGTCGGAAATGACCACACGGTAGAAGGCATAGAATTTCTTGCCCAATCGCTTAAGACGAATCTTGGTTGCCAAAATGGCTCTCCTTATAACTAGAGTCGCGGAATTTCGTTCGGGTGTGGGGCACTCCTTGCGAGCTTCCACATGTTCCTCACGTGGTCGGGAAGAGGGCGCCGATTCACGCGAATAACTTATCTATTATGCCTGTTCGTACGGACGTTTTTTGCCTGGTGTTAAAACGTTTTTATTTAGTGGATAGAGGTTTTAGTGGATAGTTGATTTAGTGGATAGTTGATTTAGTGGATAGATGTCGATTTCGGCGAGGTAGGCGAGATGATCGGTGCCGTCGATTACTTCAGTTTGTTGCCAAACGGCTTGAGCGCGGCAGTTCTTTGCGCAAAATAGCACGTGATCCAGCGTAAGATTTGGCCACTTAAGCCACGTAGGCCATGTTTGCAGGCGCTTGCCAAGCGAAATTCCGGTATCTGTAAAACCGGCTTTTAGCAGCGTGCGGAAGCTGGGGTGGTCGATTGTGGAGTTGAGATCGCCTGTGAGAATCGTAAGTGTTGGTATCGTTGAAAAATCAGTACTTTCCGTAGACCTATCCGCAATGTTTGAAAGCGCGCGTATGCCCTCGCTCCAAGCCTCACACCCTCGCATAGGCGACTTTGGATGCGCGGAAGCGAACTTCACGCTAATCTGTTGCGTTTGTGCAGGGGAAGTGAGGTGAGTTGTAACGCTTGGTATGCTTGCCGCCTCAATTTTTACGGCATTGTCACAAGTAGAAATTGCGGAATATTGCGTAAAAATAGCGTTAAATCCGCCATTGTTGTGCTCACTTTGCGCACCTATGCACAACGTTGGAAAAATTTCGGAAATTCCTAGTTTTTTAAGATTTTTTACTAAAGATTCGCTTAATTCTTGTAAAAGTAACGTATTTACATGATATTTTTTCGCGATTTCGATTATTTGGTGCGCGCTCGCCTTTCCGTACCTGCAATTAAGCGTCATTACGCGGATTTCTTGAGGCTGATTTTTCTGGCGTTTGTTGTTGTTTTGGTGGTTTTGTGGAACATTTCCCGGAGTTTTTTCTCCGGCAAATGTAGCTACATCAGCCATTTTGTGGAACATTTGCGGGAGAATTTCCGGCGTTTGTTGTTGTTTTAGCCGTTTTTTGGAACATTTGCCGGAAAATTCCTGGAGTTTGTTGTTGTTTTGGTGGTTTTGTGGAACATTTCCCGGAAAATTCTCCGGCGTTTCTAGCTGCTCTCTTAGCAACTTCTGCAACTTACGCAACCTACGCAATCTCCCAAACCAGTACGGCGTATACGACTTAAGTGAAATCAAAAATAGTACCGCGTAAGCAATGCATAAATATGCGTAAGCTTGAGCGAAATTATACGATTGCGGATTTTTAGATGCGTACAGCACTTGCCATTCTGTAGCGAAAATACTAAAGAAAAGCAACACCCCTACAACATAAGTCGAAAGCGGCAAAAGCGCAATAATATACGGAAGTGGGTTATATTTGTCCATGCCAGCCGGCAGCCAACGTAGCAACTGCCAGCAAAGAAGCGCCGCAAATATAACCCACAGAATTGCTAATACAAAACTCATCTTCCGAATAACCGCTTATTTTCCAAATAATCCAGCAAGTCCGCCGCCAAAGTTTGGTGGTAGCTGTGATTCTTCGTCAGCAAGCCCCGGATTTGCGTTCATAAGTTCCTGCAAGCCGGCGGGAAGATTTGGCTGCTGCGGCTTTGCGAAAGCGGAGCCAGCAACGTCGTCACCATTTCCACTTCCGGAAGATTCTCCCGAAAGCCTCTCGCGCAGCGCGCGCTCCTCAGCTTCGCGGCGCATTGGATTGCCGGACTTTCCGCCCTTCTTCTTGGACTTTTTATCCTTGCGCTTCGACTTTCCTCCAGGGCCGCCAAAGCCAGGCATGCCACCCATTCCAGGCATTCCAGCGCCGCCGCTCATGCGCTTCATCATCTTCGCAGCCTGCTCAAAACGCTGCAACAGCGCGTTCACCTGCGACACACTCACGCCAGCACCAGCCGCAATGCGCGCGCGACGCGAGCCATCAATAATCTTCGTGTCCCTGCGCTCGGCCGGAGTCATAGAGCGAATAATCGCTTCAGTGCGGTCAATTTCCTTCTCGTCGAACTGCTCAAGCTCCTGGCGGTGAGCGGCCATTCCAGGCATCATACCCAAAAGCTTCTTCATCGAACCAAGCTTACGAACCTGCTGAAGCTGATCCAAAAAGTCGTCCAAACCAAAGCTGCCTTCAGCAATTTTCGCAGCAGCCTTGCGCGATTCTTCCTCGTCAAACTGCTTCTGTGCATGCTCAATAAGCGTTAAAATATCGCCCATATCGAGGATTCTGGAAGCCATGCGGTCAGGATGGAAAATTTCAAAATCCTTTAATCCTTCGCCGGTGGAAGCGAACAGAATCGGCTTTCCAGTAACGCTTGCAACCGAAAGAGCAGCACCGCCTCGCGCGTCGCCGTCGAGCTTAGAAAGCACCACGCCCGTAAAGTCCACGCCTTCGTTAAACGCCTGAGCCGTGCGCACCGCGTCCTGGCCAATCATGGCGTCAATAACAAACAGCACTTCCTGAGGCTGCACAGCATCGCGAATATTTCGCGCCTGCTTCATCAAAGTCTCGTCCACACCCAAGCGGCCGGCGGTATCAATAATCACCGTGTCGTACATTTTTTCGCGCGCAAAATCGACTGCCTTTCGCGCAACTTTTACTGGATCTCCTTTAGAAGCCCACGGCAAAGAAATTGCGTTACCACCCGTCTGCACGCCCTTTTCTGGAGCGAAAACTGGCACTCCCGCGCGCTCGCCCACAACCTGCAGCTGCGTGACGGCGTTAGGACGCTGCAAATCTGCCGCAACCAGCAGCGGAGTGTGACCCGCATCCTTAAGCCAGTAGCCGAGCTTTCCGGCGAGCGTAGTCTTACCGGCGCCTTGCAAACCAGCAAGCATAATCACCGTCGGCGGATATTTCGCGAAATTAAGCGGCCTGTCAACTCCAGCGCCAAGCACCTGAGTCAACTCGTCGTTCACAATTTTCACAACCTGCTGAGCCGGGTTCAACGCTTGCGAGACTTCCTCGCCGAGTGCGCGCTCGCGGATTTTAGCTGTGAAGGAACGCACCACTTCCAGCGCCACGTCGGCGTCGAGAAGGGCGCGTCGGATTTCGCGGATCGTGCCGTCGATATCCGATTCGGAAAGTTTGCCTTTACTGCGCAAATGCTTGAAAGCATTGGAAAGGCGGTCTGTTAACGAACTAAATGCTGCCATAATCTTCCTATTCTATCTGCTGTTGTTAACGTTTACGTTTGCTAGCGTTGCTGTACTCACTGCAATACTTGCTGCAATACTCACTGCTGCACTCACTTCCTCACTTACTGCAAGTGCCATGAGGAGCCTTGCGCACTATCTTCAATCACAATTCCCGCCTGATTCAAAGCGTTACGAATTGCGTCGGCAGTGGCGAAATCCTTGGATTTGCGCGCGTCTGCTCGTGCTTGAAGTTGGGACATTACTAACGCGTCTAACGCCTCGTGTTCTTTGTTTGCGCTCGTATTATTGCCGGAAGCTTGCCCCGCGTTTGTGGTCCACGGCTCTGCGCATGGATCTAGGCCGAGCGTGTCAAGCATAGCGCGCACTTGCAAAACCGCGGTGTATAGCAGCTTTTTCATGCCATCGCTTTGAGCTTGTGCAGGATCTTGTGCGCAATCGTCGAGAAGCGCGTTGCCTTGGCGGATTGTGGTAAAGATAGCTGCGTTTGCGCCGGAAACGTTAATATCGTCGTTCATTGCGCGCGTAAAGTCTTCCGGAAGCTTGTCCGCGTTTACGTTTACTACTTCCTCTCGCGTCGGCTGCGCTTCAATTACGCGTCCGGCGCGTTCGAGGAAATTGCTGATGCGCTCGTACGCTGCTTGCGCTTCTGCCAACGCTTGGTCGGACCATTCCAGCATGGCTCGATACTGTACTGCTCCCAAAGCGTATCGCACTACCCAAGCCGAATTTTTCGCCAAAACAACTGGTACAGAAAGGCCATTTCCCAACGATTTCGACATTTTCTCACCTTTGGCGGTTACCCAGGCTGAGTGCATCCACACGTTTGCGCTTTTCCAGCCTGCAGCAAGCGTTTGTGCCATCTCGTTTTCGTGGTGTGGGAAGCGCAAATCCAATCCGCCGCCGTGAATATCAAAATTCTCGCCAAGGTAACGGTGGCTCATAGCAGAGCACTCAATATGCCAACCTGGGCGACCTTCTCCGAAAGGCGTTTTCCAACGCGCGTCCGGCTGATCGAAGTCGCAAGGGGCTTTCCAAAGTGCAAAATCGCGCGGATCGTGCTTGTCTGGGGAAGCGTCGGCTGGGTCGGTCGGATTGTACTTATCGTTGCCGGCTGCGTCGACGCTAGGGCCTTGTGCGTCCGCAATTGCGGCGGCTACGTCCACAGCTGCGCCCACGGCTACGTCACCATTATTTCCATTGCAATTTTGATTTTGGTGCGTTAGCTCGCCGTAACGTTCCCAACTTGGCACGTCAAAGTAGACGTTGCCGGTAGGATTTCCCGAATCGTCTCGAATAACGTACGCGTGCCCGCGCTCAATTAAACGCTCAATCAGCTCAACCATATCCGTAATATGGCCGGTGGCGCGTGGCTCAACCGTTGGCGGCAGCACGCCTAAAGTGTTATAGGATTCAGTAAATTCGCGCTCGTAAATGTAGGCGCGTTCCCACCAAGTCTGGTCGGCTTCGCTCGCTTTTTTCATAATTTTGTCGTCAATATCGGTGACGTTGCGCACAAAAGTAACGTTGTAGCCTAAACGTAGCATCCAGCGGCGGATTACGTCGAAGGCGATTGCTGCGCGAATGTGGCCAATATGTGGGGAACTTTGCACGGTGGCGCCGCACACGTACATTCCAACATGGCCTGGTTTGCTAGGCGCAAAGGCGTTGGTTGCGTGGGAGGCGGTGTTGTATAAGCGCAGGTTTTCCGCGGCTTTAGTAACGTTTGCGGTTTCTTCGTTCAAAGTCTTATTAAGCATACTTGCTATTATAAATGTTTCTTTATACTGCGATTTGACTATAGTCAACATACTCAGCCTTGGCTATAGTCAACCGCGCACGCTTCCGCGCGACATTTCTTTTACAGCCGTGTAAAGTTTTAATCGCTTTTTCGCAAAATTCCGACATTTTCTGTACATGCTTGTAAAGTTTTTGTCGCTTTTTGGCGAGGTTTCGTTAGTTTCTTTACACCTTTGTAAAGTAACTGTCGCTTCGTTCATTTGGAACCTTCTCGGCTCTTTAGTTAGCGATACAATTATTGCGATTTAGTTTTAACGATTTAGTTTTAGCGATTTAATTATTGCGATTTAGTTTTAGCGATTTAACTAGATTCGTTTAACTAATTTTGATTTGTTCGTTGCCGAAAGGAATGAAGGAATATCATGGTTGAGATTTCATCTGCGCTTATGACTGATATGTATGAGTACACTATGCTCGATGCAGCTCTTAAAGACGGCACCGCAAATCGCAAGTGCGTATTCGAAATTTTTACGCGTCACCTTCCTCAAGGTCGTCGCTATGGCGTTGTTGCCGGCACCGGCCGTATTTTGGAGGAGTTGCAAAAGTTCCACCTTTCGGAAGAAGATTTACGTTTCTTAAGTGATCGTAAAATTGTTAGCGCTGAAACCATTAAATGGCTGGAAAATTTCCGCTTCCACGGTAAAATTTCCGGATATCGCGAAGGTGAGATGTTCTTCCCAAATTCGCCAATTTTGCAAGTAGAAGGCACTTTTGGCGAGTGCACTTTGCTTGAAACCGTGCTGCTTTCCGTGCTTAATTACGATTGCGCGGTTGCGTCTGCTGCAGCCCGCATGGTTTCTGCCTCCGCCGGGCGTCCTTGCATGGATATGGGCGGCCGCCGCACGAACGAGTATTCGGCTGTCGCTGCGTCTCGTGCCGCAGTAATTGGCGGTTTTAAGGGTACGGCAAACCTTCTTGCTGCAAAAATTTACGGTTTGAAGGCGATTGGCACAGCTGCTCACTGCTTTACGCTCGTGCACGACACTGAACGCGACGCTTTTACTTCCCAGATTGCCGCTCTGGGCAAGGGTACGACGCTTCTTGTGGACACTTACAACATTGAGGAGGCTGTAAAGACGGCTGTGGAAGTTGCAGGTCCGGAGCTTGGCGGTATTCGTATTGATTCCGGGGATTTGTGCGCGTTGGCTCGTCGTGTTAGGAATCAGCTTGACGATTTGGGCGCTAAGAACACGAAGATTACGGTTACGAACGATTTGGACGAGTACGCGCTTGCGTCACTGCAGAACGCCCCGGTTGATTCGTACGGCATTGGCACCATGCTGGTGACTGGTTCTGGCGCTCCAACTTGCGCAATGGTTTATAAGCTTACCGAACGCGAGGGTGCGGATGGCGTGATGCAGCCGGTTGCTAAGAAGTCGAAGAATAAGGCGACTGTGCCGGGGCGTAAGTTGGCGTATCGTTCCTACGATTACAGCAGCGATTCTAACGGTGTGGCCGATTGCGAGCGCGTAATTTCCGGCTCGGAAGTTGCGCTTGCTCAGTTTAAGCCTGAGGATTCGTGGGAGAATTTGCTGGTTGACTACGTGCGTGGTGGTGAAGTGGATTCGCAATACATGGGTCACGATGCGATTATGCGCGCTCAGGATTATTGCGCTTCGGCTTTGAAGCGTTTGCCGTTGGCTGCGCAAAGTTTGATGCGTGGGGATCCTGCAATTCCTACCGAGATTCACATTTTGTAGATTTCTGCTATAGGCGACAGTTTCTTTACACTAACGTAAAGTGACTGTCGCTTTTTGTGGAACATTTGCGGGAGTTTTTTCTCCGGCGTTTGTTGTTGTTTTGGTGGTTTTGTGGAACATTTGCCGGAGAATTTCCGGCTTTTGTAGCTACATCGACGTTATTTTGGAACATTTGCCGGAAATTGCCGGAAATTGCCGAAAATTGTATAAAGTCAAAAATTATATAAAAGTTATACTTTTATACTTCTTAATTACTTCTTGGTTACTAAAAATTATTGGTTACTAAAATTTTTAGTTACTAAAAACTAAACTTTCCTATTTCGTCGTAAAGTCGCTTGCACTCTGGGCATACCGGGTAATCTTTCGCCTCGTGTCGCGGAATCCAAACTTTACCGCACAACGCAACCACCGGTCGTCCAGTTAAACGCGATTCTTCAATACGATCTTTAGAAACGTAGTGTGCAAAACGATCCGCATTGCCGCCATCGTCTAAGCGGGCATCCTCGTCGACTTCAGGGCGCTCCAAAACCGAAGTGCTAGTGCCGGAACCAGAATCAGGAGCGGACTGCGAATCAGCTTCCATTGCTGCGTAAAACGCTGTATGAGACGTCATATTGTCAGTCACTAATGTTGAAAACATTGCCGCATCCTTTTTCTCAAACCAACCAAGTTGCGTAACCCAAGTCGTGCAAACTCAAGTCGTGCAAACTCAAGTCTTGCAAACTCAAGCCTTACAAACCTAAGCCTTACAAACTCAAGCCTACACGCAGTTAAGCATAAAATATTATCGCAACAAAAACCGCCTCCGCCGCGCGCCCTAATTTTTACTCTGAGCCTAATGGGTGCTACGCTAAAAGCATGACTATAGCTGTGTGTCCCGGCTCGTATGATCCAGTCACTGCCGGCCATTTAGACGTAATACAACGCTGTGCGCATCTATTTGACGAAGTGCACGTGCTGGTTGCGGTGAACGCTGCAAAGAAGCCGCTGTTTTCGGAAGCAGAACGAGTGCAAATTATTAGTGACGCTGTGCGAAAGTTCCCCAAAGTAGAGGAATGTAACTATTGCAAACAGCACACCAACAGGTTTTCTTGCAAACACGGCGGAACAATAGTCGTCACTTCAACAACAGGGTTGATTAGCGACTACTGTACGAAAGTTGGCGCAACCGCAATCGTCAAAGGACTTCGACAAAACGGAGATTACGAAGCGGAACTCGGCATGGCGTTAGTAAATCGCAAATTATCCGGTATCGAAACGCTATTTTTGCCAGCTGATCCGGTACTTGAGCATGTTTCAAGTTCGGTAGTAAAAGACGTTGCGCGTCACGGAGGTAACGTTGCTGGTATGGTTCCAGACAACGTAATACCGTTGTTGCGCAAACTTTTTGGTGGCTGTCAGTCGGATTGTAGTTCGGATTGTAGTTCGCCTTGCGACGGCAACGGTAGTAGTTCGGAATATAATTCAGCACAGAGTTCGGCGCACAATACCGTATATAATATCGTGCAAAATACTGCGCAAGGTGACGTTACACAAGACGTTGCTGCGCAAGATACCGTACAAGAACCAAAATAGGAGAGTAGAAGAATGGACGAGAACAAAACGATTAAGCCGGCTAATTTCGCCGACGCAGGAAGCGACGACACTATGGAAAGCGAAGTGCAGGTTGATAAAAATCAAAAGCTTCCGCTGCATCCGATTCTTGTTGACGAAAATGAGGAAGATGCGCCTAATGCGGCTGCGGGTGATGCTGTCGTAGATGGCGTGCCGGTTGTGCAAAATCCTGTTTTTGCAACTACGGGAAGCGGTGCGCTAATTGATACCGGTGACAACGGCGACGGCGACGTTAACGCAATTTCCGACCCCGACGATACGGAAACCTCTTCTGTTGCGGCAGTAACAAACGCTGGTAAAAACTCTCCAATTACGGCGTTCCCTATGCCAGATTTGCGCGAGCGCGAAGATGGTGGAGCAATAGATTTTGAAGAAGACGAGCCAAAAGAATCGTCAGTAGCGCAAGAAAACGTGAGTGAATCCGCGCGTTTGAAGAGTCGCGCCGAATTTACCACCGTTTACGACATTATCGACGCTATGGAAGCGATGCTTGCGGAAGCAAAAGGCGCTATTTTTGCTCCAGGAATGGTGAAAATTGATCGCGACAATTTCGTAGATCAGTTGGCACGTTTGAAAGACATGCTTCCGGTGCAATTGGAGCGTGCTTCGGCGTTGATGCGCGAAGCCGAACGACATTTGCGCACGGCACAGGCTCAGGCAAGCTCAATCGTGTCTTCGGCGCAACTGCAGTCGTCGCAAATTATTGACGAAGCGCAAGAACGTGCGCAATTCTTGGCGGGACAAGAAAACGTCACCGCTTTAGCAAGGCAGAAAGCGCGAGAAATTCTTGCTTCGGCGCAGGCGAAATCAGACAAGCTGACCCAGGGTGCAGACCAGTATTGCGCAACCGTTATGGAAGGCTTAAAGCAGCAGCTTGATAAGCTGGAACAGGACGTTCAAGCGGGGCAGCGCGTGTTGGAGGAGCGTCGTCAGGCGGCGGCTCACGTGCAGAACGACATAAGTTTGTCGTTGCGCGAACAAGAAGATAACGACGAAAGGAATTAGTAATGACTTCGCATCCATCCCAATCACCATGGGCGGTTCCAGTGGCGCAAATGGCTGCGCGCGCTGGCAATAGCATGTCACTGCACCGCGCCTTTCCAGCACCTGAGGGGATTGGAGATTGCGTTATTGGCGTAAAGCCTGGTAGTGACGTGATGGTTGACGGCGATTTTGATGCTGTAGTCGACGGTTTAATGTTTCAGGGCAGCATCACAGCTCCGGTGCATGCGGAGTGTGCGCGCTGTTTGATGCCGCTTCGTCGCGATTGGAAAGTAGACGTTTGCGTATTCTTCCCTTACGTTGACGAGCGCTCGCAACATGCGGATAATCGCAAGAACCGCAAAGATGTTGACGAAGACGAAGCGCAAATTTGGGATGATAACGACGAGTCCGGTAACGTGTATCCTTTGGTAGGCGGCGGCGATTTTGCGGATATTGAGGCGCTTATTCGAGACACGATGGTTAGCGAGCTTCCGTTGCAGCCGTTGTGTGAGCCAGATTGCCGGGGGCTTTGCCCTCAGTGCGGTGAGAATCTGAATGAGCATCCGGATCATCGCCACGATGTTACCGACATTCGTTTTGCGGCGTTGGAAGGGTTAAAAGAGCAACTTGAGCAAGCTGAAAAGCGCGAAGGCAACTCGGAGCGGAAACTCGCTTAAGTTGGAAGTCCGGGGGCTTCCAACGCGAGCTTAAGTGTTGATTTGGAACATTTGCGGGAGTTTTTTCTCCGGAGAATGTTGTTGTTTTGGTGGTTTTCTGGAACATTTGCGGGAGATTTTTCTCCGGAAAATGTTGTTGTTTCAGTGAATTTTTGGAACATTTGCGGGAAAATGTACGGCGCTTGCTGTAGTATACAGAACGCTTAAGCTCAATCGATTGAACGAAATAGAGGAAAATTATGGCACTGCCTAAATACAAGACCTCGCGTGCTAATACGCATTCGCGTCGCGCTAATTGGAAGGCGTCTGCCGTGCAGACTGTGACTTGCCCGAACTGCGGTTCTGAGGCATTCCCACACATGGCTTGCCCATCCTGCGGTACCTTCCGCGGTCGCGTGTACCGTGAAGCTGTTCGCTCGGCGCACACCAAGTAGGCACCAAGTAGGTTGTACTTGTTAAAACCCTGCCATCGACGGGTGGCGGGGTTTTTCTTTTGCTTTGACTTGCCGGAGCGCTTCAACGCGAGTTTCGTAAGCGAGCGTTTCCCCACATTTGGAGCGTTTGGTTTGGTGCAGCGCTCCAAACGCGGGGAATTTATCTCGCGTTTGGAGGGTTTGAGACTATGTATCGCTCCAAACGTGGGGAATTTATCTCGCGTTTGGAGGGTTTGGGGTTGTGTAGCGCTCCAAACACGAGGTAGGTTGCGCACATTTGGAGTCTATCGCTTTGGCTGAGCTTGAAAGCATTGGGATTTTTGCGTCGGTGTGTCGCGCTGAAAGTGGCGGTTTTGCAAGGGTTTTGGTGGCTGGTAGGGGTTTAGCGCGGCGTTACCTTAAAGTTTTCTGGGAAAAATCTTTGAAAATGTTGAAACTATTGTTTTTTACGGTATAAAGACGAAAGTTTAGTATTTTTTACGGTGTTTTTGGCTTGCGCAGTATTTTTTAATGCGTTTTAGCGTGTTTTTTATGGTTTCTTGAGCGTGTGCGGGTCTTGACTTTTGCGAACGGGGGGGGGGTATGTTAATAACAAACGCCGATTAAACGCGGGTTCGCGGCCGGCGTGAGCCGCTGGGCTTATACCACGCGGGTTTACATTTTTCTTCACACGCTTGGTGTGAAGGAGAAGAAGAAAGGAAAATATTATGTTGAATAAGAAGGCTATCGCCGCATTCGCTGCTGGCGCCACTCTTCTTTCTGGTTTGGCTGTAGCTGCTCCAGCTTTGGCTGAGAATGCTGCTGCTGGTAATGCTCCTGCTGCTACCGCTCAGAAGGATGATGCTGTTAAGAAGCAGATTGAGGCTCTTAAGGCTAAGAAGAAGGCTGCTGAAGACGCTAAGAAGGATGCCGAGAAGAAGCTGAATGATCTTAAGAATGATCATAAGGCAGATCACGCTCTTAATAAGCTTGAGAATGCTCTCGATGAGGCTAATGATACTCTCGCTGATGCGAAGGAATCTTTAACCAAGCATAATCAGGAAGTTTCTACTGCAGAAGCCAATAAGACTACTGCCGATAATAATAAGAAGACTGCTGAGAAAGCTGAAAAGGATGCTATCAAGGCCGTCAACAAGCTACTGGAGGGCGAACAGCAGCTTGCGTCCTATGCTGATGCTGCTACCAAGGCTGTCGATGCAAACTTGAAGGATGCTAAGGACGCGGATAAGCTCGCTACTGCTAAGGCTAATTTGGAAACCGCGGAAACTGCTCTGAAGAACGCTACTACCGCTGCAACCAATGCTGAAACTAAGTTGACTACGCTTAAGAACGGGACTGCTGCTCTTGAGGGTGCTGTCACCGCTGCTCAGAATGGTGTTGACGCTGCTCAGGGTAGGATTGATGACTTGAAGGATTCTGACGGCAAGTACGGTCAGTATGCTAAGGATTTGCAGGATGCTAAGGATGCTGTCGCTGTGCAGGAGACCTTGATTAAGGCTTACGACGAGCAGATCAAGCAGCTCGAAACCCCAGCTAAGACTGATGATAAGAAGCCAGAAGGTGAAAAGAAGCCAGAAGGCGAAAAGAAGCCAGAAGGCGAAAAGAAGCCAGAAGGCGAAAAGAAGCCAGAAGGCGAAAAGAAGCCAGAAGGTGAAAAGAAGCCAGAAGGTGAAAAGAAGCCAGAGTCAGGTAAGGTTGTTCTTCCTAAGAAGGCTGAAGAGCTTAAGGCTTATGTGGAGCAGGTTAAGGCTGCTTTGAAGGCTGAGAAGGATGCTAAGAAGGCTGCTGCTGTTAAGGCTGCTTTCGATGAGTTCGGTAAGGCTGCTAAGGCTCTTAAGGCTAATAAGGATGATAAGGCTGCTAAGGCTGCTTTTGCTGCTGCTTTGAAGAAGCTTGCTACTTTGGTTCCTTACACTGCTGCTAAGCCAGCTCCAAAGCCAGAACCAAAGCCAACTGAGCCTTCGCTTGTTGATCCTGCTGGTACTGATCTTCTTAAGACGAATTATCAGGGCTTGTCTGCTGAGCTTGCTGCTCGTGGTGTGACCAATGTTGCTGCTTATGATGCTTTGCTTAATAGGCTTCAGTTTGGTTTGAAGCAGACTGGCTGGGAGAACATTTTGAAGAACTTCGGTGGCAATAACTGCGCTTACTTGAATGGTCTTCGTCGTCAGCTTCAGAAGGCTGTGCTTCACTATGGTCACGTTGAGGCTGCTGTGAATGATATCAAGGCTGAGCTTGGCGAGGATATGAAGGATGCGAAGGCTTCCGAGAATTTTGATGCTGCTAAGGTTATCAAGGAGAAGCTTGCTAAGGCTGCTGGTTTGTTGAAGATTGCTGATAACAACCGTACTCGTGCTGCTGGTTTGCTTGATTCTGCTAATGATCATGCTAAGGATTTGAGCTGCGATACTGGTGCTAAGGAAGTTCGCGATGCTATGGATAAGGAGCCTAACTCCCCATTCAAGCCAGCTCCTGCTCCAAAGCCAGCTCCTAAGACTCCTAAGGCTCCTAAGCTTCCTAACACGGGTGCTGTGGTAGCTTTGGCTGCTGTTGCTGCTTCTGTGCTTGCTGGTATGGGTGCTGCTCTTCGCAAGATCCGCCACTAAGCTGCTTTAAGTGGTGAGTGCGTGGTTAATGCCACGCGCTCACTGCTTGGCTTTTGATTCTTGCACTCAACGCACGGTTTCGAGAGTATAGGGCTGTTGAAACTGGTGTTTAGTTGCGTGGGCTGTTGCTTGCTGGACTGTTTTGCCAAATTTCTTTTCTTCGCAGTCTAGTGTGGTAGTGGTTTTATGCGGCTTTGTTGAGTGTGTTGCTTCCGGTTTTGTGGACGCTACTAGGGGCGTTCGTGAAACCGGAGGCTTTTTTGTTTTCTGCAAACATTTGCGCGACGACCTGCCGAAGCGCTCAAAGCGTAGCGCGCGAAGGCAACTCGGAGCGGAAACTCGCTTAGGTTGGAAGTCCGGGGGACTTCCAACGCGAGTTTCGTAGCGAGCTTATTCCTCACGGCTATTTGGTAGCCGTTCGGCTGATTTGGCATGTGAAGCACCCCGTGCTTCACAATTGAGCCAAATCACGCTTTAAAGGAGCTTGAAATCCCAATGATTTCAAGCTCGGTCAAAGCGCTGCGCGAGCGTTTTAACCGTTTTTTGGAACATTTTCCGGAGTTTTTTCTCCGGCGTTTGTTGTTGTTTTGGCTGGTTTTTGGAACATTTTCCGGAGTTTTTTCTCCGGCAAATGTTCCATATTTGCGCTGATGTAGCTACAAAATCCGGAGAATTCTCCGGCAAATGTTCAAAATTACTAAACCGACATTTCCTTTACAGTCATGTAAAGGAAAAATCGAAATTAAGCCAAAAAGCGATTAAAATTTTACAGCCACGTAAAGGAAAAATCGAAATTAAGCCAAAAAACGACAAAAACTTTACAGCCACGTAAAGGAAATGTCGGAATCTCGCCAAAAAGCGACAAAAACTTTACAGTCGTGTAAAGGAATAATCGCGCGCTAAATCGCAGCGCTCAAGCAGGTCGTCGCGCTCGTTTTTGTGGACTTAATGGCTGGTAAGTAGGGGGACTATAATGGTAGGCGCTATGAACAATCAGAAGAATCAGAACAATCAGAACGGCCAAGCCAGCCAAACCAGCCAGCACCTCCAGAACAATCACCGTACCCAAAGCATCCAAGCCGCTCAACAAACTCACCAGAACCTCCACAACTCGCGCGAGCAGCATGACGCGAGCGGAGTGTTGAGACTAGACAATAACGAAGTTCGTCCGGGGGATCCAACGCAGGAGCTTCTAAGCGCTTTAGGAACCAGCATTTCGCCGGATTTGCTAGTGGAGGCGCTTACGCATCGTTCGTTCTCGCACGAGCATCCAGGCACTCACAACTATGAGCGCCTCGAGTTCTTAGGCGACGCCGTTTTGGAACTCGTTTCCACGGAAACGCTATTTTCCGCGCATCCAGATATGACTGAAGGCCAGCTGGCAAAGATGCGAGCTAAGGCTGTATCCGAGTGGGCGCTTTCCGCAGTCGCGCGCGAAAAACTTCACGTTGGACCGTATATTCTGCTTGGTCGCGGCGAAATGGAGCAGGGCGGCAGCAATAAAGATTCTATTTTGTGCGATATTGTAGAGGCTTTAATCGGCGCAACTTTTGTGGAACACGGTATTGATGAGGCGCGTCGAGTGGTACATCGCTTAATTGACGATACCTTGGCAGAGGTGCTTACGGAAGGTCCGGCTCTCGATTGGAAGACTTCGCTGACTGTTAAGGCGCACGACATGGGCTTGGAAGATCCAGAGTACCGTATGTCGGTTTCCGGGCCAGAGTATGCGCCGGTTTTTGAGGCGCGGGCAGTGTTGGCGCACGATACTGGTGACGAAGTGCTGGGGTCGGGTAGTGGTTCCAGTAAGCGTAAGGCGCAGCTTGCTGCGGCTGAGCAGGCTTGGCATGTGCTTGATTCGCGCGCTGGTAAGAAGCGTTCGTAAGAAGCGCTTATTGCACTTGACTTTGTTGCACTTGACTTGAGTTCGATTCCTCACGTATCTATTCCACGAGAGTTAATTCCTCGGTTGATTTTGCTTGCAATAGGCGTATTTGCGTGTCAATTATGAGTATGAGATAATAGTGCTCTGTGCATAAACCGCTGTTGCGTAGCAATGTGGCGCAATTTGCGTGTTTATCTGTATATTGCGAGGTTTCTATGGTAGATTCTGTTCCGGTTTTTGGCGCAAACACTTACGCCGCTACTAATGAAGAAGTTCCAGCGGTTTCTATTCGCGGATTCGTTAAGACTTTCGGCAAAAAAGTTGCTGTAGATAATCTTTCCTTAGACATTCCAGCAGGCTCTTTCTACGGCTTGGTTGGTCCGAACGGTGCCGGCAAAACCACTACGATTAAAATGCTTACGGGCTTGCTTATGCCAGATGCTGGTTCGGCTTCGATTTTTGGCAACGACGTTTGGAGCGATGTAAATAGCGCCAAGCGCGCAATCGGTTTGATGCCACAAGCGGATGAGATTTTTAAGACGATTACCGGCCTTCAGCTTTTAACTTACGCTGGCATGCTTCGCGATATGAGCCGCGCGGAATCCGTAAAGCGCGCGAACGATTTGCTTTCTGCATTCGACTTAACAGAAGCTGCAAACACTATGGTTTCTGACTATTCAACTGGTATGACGAAGAAGATTTGCCTTGCAACAGCTATGATTCACAGCCCTCGCGTGCTCGTGCTCGATGAGCCTTTTGAAGCAGTGGACCCTGTTTCTAGCGCAAATTTGAAGGATATTCTAGTCGAGTATGTTTCTACTGGCGGTACTGTGATTATTTCTTCGCACGTTATGGAATTGGTTGAAAAAATGTGCTCGCACGTGGCGATTATTAACGAAGGTCATGTTGCAGCTTCTGGCACTCTTGCGGAAGTAGCTCAGGGCAAGGATCTTGAAGATCGCTTTATGGAGCTTGTTGGCGGACGTCACGCTGCTGCGCGCATTGACTGGCTTAACGGCGGTAAGTCTGATAACGCTCCTACTGCTCTTAGCACCGATTACGCCAATTTCAACGCTTAAAAAAGGAGAGCCGTAATGTCTATGATTGTTACCATGGTTCGCCTTCGCTGGGCGCTTACTTTTTCAGTTATGCGAAAGTCGACGTGGCAAAAAATTGGCTTTGGTATAGTCATTGTTTTTGGACTTGCGATTATATGCGCTCTTGGTTTTGCAGGCTGGGAAGCAGGAAAGTATCTTAATCCAGGAATGCTTGCAGATACTAAAGATTGGCAGGAATTCCAATTGATTCCAATAATGCTTGCGTCGATTGTGTCAATTTTTACGCTGTTTATAAACTTGTTTATGTTAGGCAGCGACACAACACTAAAATCGCGCAGTTTTGCGCTTTACGGCATTCCTTACATAAAGCAGCAAGCTGGTATGCTTCTTGGCTCTCTTTTTGGAGCGCTTTCTGTAAGCTGCACAATCGCGCTTGCTTTGTGGTCTTTAGCGTACCGAAACTTTGGAATTGTGCCAGTTTTAGCAAGCGTAATTGCGGCTCCGCTTTACGTTGCAACAATCGTGTCTTTAAGCAAAATGCTTATTGAGCTTTTGGACACTATTTTAATAAACAAGCGTTCAAGAAACATTTTTTACTTTGCTATTTTCGTAGTGTACATGATTTTTGTTTCGTCAATGAACACTCATAGCAGCACGCCAAATGGAGTTTGGTTTGGCTCAAGTTTCTGCGCTGTGTCCGCTTTTACACCATTAAGTGCAGCTATGGCTTTGCCGCTTGACGCTATTAATAGCAACTATTTTGCGCTTGTTATTCGCTTCCTTATTTGCGTTGTAACAATTGCTGCTTGCTTTGCAATCTCTGTATTTTGCGCAAAATTAGAGCCGAAGCTTATTCGCGGTGAACAAAAAACAGTTGTTAAAACTAAAGGAATTGGCTTATTTACAGCAGTTCCAGACAACATAGTTGGTGCGATTATTGCGCGAATTATTAGCGTTATGAGAAGAGATATGCGTCAACTATTTTTGCTTCTTACGCCGCTTTTTATTCTGATAGTTGCAGGAGGAACCAGTTTTAATGCTAAAGGATTTGGTTCTATAGCACAGGACATAGGCGTTTCTAGTTGGCTTATGTATTCTGGTTTGCTTATGGGCATGGTTGTTGGGAACAATATTGCATACGATGGCACAGCTTTTACTATGCACGCGATTATTGGCGTAAAAGGTTTGTATGATCGCTTAGCGCACGCAATAGTTTGGTCCGTGATTTGCGCTGTGTACTTTGCAATTCTTGGAATAGGGGTTTACGCTTTCCTTTTCTTTGTAGCAAATGTTCATCAAAATATGAATGCAGTTATGTTCCAAACTCTTTCTCCAATCGGAGTAGCTTTTGCGACCATAGGCATAGGCTTAATTTCTTCGTGCATTGCAATGTACCCTGTAGCGTCAATCGAAAAGCCATTTTCTAGGCCGCAAGGTTCTGCAGGCGCTAGATCCTTTGCTCCAATAGGTTTTTCGCTTCTTTCTGCTGTATGCATGATTCCGTCTATTGCTTTGGCTATGGCATTTTTGGCTATTAACGCGAATCTTTTGTGGATTGCAAGCATTATGTTCGTAGTGAACGGCGCAATTGTGTTGGCTGTTGGCGTAATTCTTGGCGGCAAAGTAATGGATAAGCGCATGATTCGCATTGTAGAAAACTTGCGCAGATTCGCGTCGATTACTGCGTAATTTGCGCATTTACCAAGCTACTTCTGAACGAATTGCAATATAAGCCATACGTTTTGTTACAAGTGCAGGATATAGTTAGTCGAGGCTGTAGTAAGGCATAATGGTGGCAAATCAGGTGAAAGTAGTGCTCGCATGAACGATAAGAAAGGGTTCAGGAAAAATTCTGATCGTACTCGTAAAGTGAGCACTTTCTCTGATATTGAGCCAATCGACGGCACATATCCACCGATTGCGAACCAAACCACGGATCTAAGCGCGAATCAAAGCGCGAATCAAAGCGCAAATCAAACGATGGACGCTACTCAACCTGCTCCACAAAAAGATACCCCTCTTGATTCTAAAGTCGTATCCGCAAATACTAGCAATACTTCGTCTTCTAAACCATCCACAATTGAAACGCTCTCACGTTCGTGTGAAAAATATGCCTCCATGCTTTGCAATGGAAAGTACCCCTCACGTTGGAGGCTTCCGATTATTGGCATTTCGGCACTGCTTTGCATAGCAATAATTGTTTCGTATTGCATGCTCGACTTGCTGGATATACTTCCCGGGCCTTTAACGTTACGTCCGCAAGAATCAGCTTTATCGGTTGCGCCAATCCGACAAATTAAAGAGGTATCAACGCTTACTCAGCCTGTAGGCTACGGTAAAAAAATTAGCAACCAGAAAGCGAATAAACTGGTAAAAGATTTATTATCAGACCCCTCAGTCGGCAATGATACTTCCGCTGTTATTATGGACGCGCGCGGACAGATTGTTGCCGAACGTTTTGCGCGCACACCTCGAGAACCTGCTTCTACGCTCAAAACGCTCACTGCCGCCGTTGCTTCCCGCACGCTCGACATGGGCGCAACGCTTGATACACAAGTGTTTATGCTATCTACAAAAACTAACGCACCAAAGGCAGCTTCTCGTCGCGCTCAACTAGTACTTCGCGGAAGTGGAGACATGCTACTGGGTGTTGGCGAAAACGACATTCACCACGTAAACGGTCGCGCCGGTTTAGCAACGTTAGCAAACAGGACAGCAGAGGTGCTCGCTATCGATAAGATTCACGAAGTGACGTTAGCGGTAGACGATTCTCTTTTTGGCGCAAAGCGTGAGCCTTCGCTAGTCTACGAAACGGACGACGAGCATCGCTTCTATGCGAAAACGTCGTCAGTGGCAATTGATTGCGCTCGTCAACGCGATATCGTCGCGCAAGGAGTGGATGCTGACGCTGGATCGGATTTCCCACTTTCTGATCCAAATCCTGCAGCAAGCGTGGGGCGCGTGTTTGCGCAATTGTTACGTAACAAGGGTATTCAAGTTCACGCCGCAAACCTTAGCAATCTTACTAAATCTGCAAAAACTAAAGGTAACCAGCCCGCTACTTCCTCAGCACCCGCGTCTGATTCCGAAATACCGGTGAGTTTTACGCAATCTTTGATCGTCGCTAATTCCCAGCTGATTGCGAAAGTATCGTCTGCGCCTCTGAACGAAATCATGGGTTACATGCTTCGACTTTCCGACAACACTTTGGCGGAGGAATTTGGCCGTTTAACAGCGTTGGCAGCGCATAAGTCTAACGATCCTGAGGGAGGAGTAAAAGCGGTTGAGGAAGGCTTGCATAAGCTCCATATAGACACGCGCGGGCTTCACATGTCGGATTGTTCTGGATTGTCGCCGAAATCGTCCATTCGTGCGCTCACCCTTGCTCAAGTGCAATTACTGAACGTTGCTCGCAACAGTGGAGGTTCGGCAGCAGCTCAAGGATTGTCACTTCCAGGGTTAGTTGGCAGCACGAGGAGACGTTTAGTAGATCCTTCCGCTAAGGGATTGTTGCGCGTAAAAACTGGTTCGCTTTCAAATGTCACTTCTATGTCAGGTAATGTTTCTCGCCGCGGCGGAGGCGTGCTTACATTCGCTGTTATTGTGAACAATCCTAACAATGGTTGGGGTGCTTCTGTGGCCATTAATAAGTTTATGGCGGAATTGCCAAATTTGTGACCTGCATTGCCCAAAAGCAAGCCTGTGATCTACTCCGATTCGCGCTACACTAGAACCCATGGTGTATTCGTCTCGCATGCGCGCTGGTATTGGAGCGGTAAAACGCTGTTTTGACTCGCTTTCACTTAGCGCACAACACACTTGTTTTACTCAGCATGGTCAGCATTCTCCGGCACCCGATGCTCCGTTAGTGTTGGTGGCGTGCTCCGGAGGTAGGGATTCGCTTGCGTTGACTGCGCTGGCGGCCATCGTGTGTGCCAGCAGAGGGCTTCGCTGTGGTGTAGTAATTGTTGATCACCGTATGCAGGCCGGTTCCACTCAAGTTGCTTGTGAGGCTGCGAAAAACTGTGTGAAAGTTGGTGTGGAGGCGTCGAACGTTACTGTAGTGTCGGTAAAGGTGACGGATTCCGGAAAAGGCGAGGAGTCTGCGGCCCGCGATGCCAGGTATCAAGCCATTATTGATGTTGCCAAACGCGAGGAAGCTGCTGTGGTTTTGTTAGCTCACACGGCAAACGATCAGGCAGAAACAGTGCTTATAGGCTTAAAAGATTCCGCAGGATTAGAAGCGGTTGCAGGCATGAAAACCGTGACACAACGCCAAAATGTACGTTTTGCGCGTCCGCTTATTGAGCTAACTCGTAAAGATACCACCGGCATTTGCGAAGATTTAGGAATTGCGTGGTGGGATGATCCAACCAACGGTGACACGCTTTCTCAAGACTTACAACTTGGGGACGAGTATCCGTTACGTTCGCGTATTCGACACACGCTTATGCCGTATATTTCGCGCTTTTTACAAGCAAATATGGTTACGTTACTTTCGCGAGGTGCGAAACTTGCGCAAGACGATCTCGATTATATAAA
The DNA here is from genome assembly GCF_049244055.1 of Gardnerella nova. Classification (NCBI taxonomy): domain Bacteria; kingdom Bacillati; phylum Actinomycetota; class Actinomycetes; order Bifidobacteriales; family Bifidobacteriaceae; genus Gardnerella; species Gardnerella nova. Next base: position 92,639 of record NZ_CP058369.1, read on the forward strand.
TACTCAAGTCGATACGGTATTGCCAAACGTAATGCGCGTTGACGAAAGTTCACACAGCATAACGTTAGAAAGTGAACGGTTGGCACAGTATCATCCGGCGATTCGCAGACGCATCATAGCCAGAGCTTTAACAGCACTATCTTTGCGTTTTTCCGCAAGTCATATACAGGCAATTGACGAGCTTTGCGTAAATTGGCACGGTCAAAAGCCTTTAGCGTTGCCAGATTGTTACCAAGCCGCCCGACATCATAGGAATATCGTCATTCGTTTATGCAAAGATAGTGAACATGCAAGTTGCAGATATACGAGATGACATCGACTATGAATTAATCAGCCACGAAGAGCTTATGAAGCGTATTCGTGAGGTTGCTAAGCAGGTGAGTGAAGATTACAAAAATCGTAATACTTTACTGGTTGCAGTGTTAAAAGGCGCTGTAAACACGCTCGCCGTTTTTTCGCAAGAACTCAGTATTCAAGCTCCTATGGATTTTATGAGCTTGTCAAGCTACGGTAGTGGAACGAAAACAAGCGGACAAATCACCGTTCGTGAAGACTTAAGTACCGATGTGCGCGGCCGTGACGTGCTTATTGTGGAAGATATTGTTGACTCAGGTCGCACTTTGGCTTGGTTAGTAAACGAGTTGAAGAGCCGTGGTGCCGCGAGCGTTAAAGTTTTTGCGTTGCTCAGTAAGCCTGCTCGTCGCGAAGTTGAAGTAACTATCGACTACTCAGGTTTTGAAATTCCTGACGCTTTTGTCGTTGGCTTTGGTATGGATTACGACGAGCGTTACCGCAATTTGGATAGTATTGCGGTGCTGAAGCCATCTGTGTATGGCGCTTGATTTTTATTGACGACACTTTACGCAACGTATATACAAAAACGTTCTATGCGTAACGTTGTATAAAAACGTTCTGTACGTAACGTTGTATAAAAACGTTATAGACAAAACGTTATATCCAAATTTTATGTGAGGAGTTTGAAAGGAGCCTTACTTATATGGGCGCTTCTCCTATGACACCACGAGGTCCAATGGGTGGCGGCAACGGAAATAATGGAAACAATCCATTTTTAAATCCGCGTAATCCGCGTAATCCACGTAATCCACGTAATAATAACGGTAAGCAAAATAACAACCACAATGCCAACAATGGTGGCCGTCGTTCGTTCTGGCAGTCGCCTTGGACGTGGATTGTGCTGTTGGTGCTGCTGTCGGTTGCCGGATTCCAAATGTTTGCTCACAACGGTGCGCAAACTATCGATACTCAAGACGGCATAGCTTTGGTGCGTTCTAACGCTGCCAACTATGTAGAGATTATCGACAATAAGCAACTGGTGAAGCTTACGTTAGATAAGCCGTTTAAGAAATTTGATAAACGGGATAAGCAGAAGCGCGATTACGGTAAGGAAGTGCAGTTCTACTACACGCTTTCTCAGGGTAAGTCGATTATTCACGACGTCGAGACCGTTAAGCCAAGCAATGGTTGGAACGTAAGTATGCAATCTTCCAGCATACTTTCTTACCTCATAACTTCCATGCTGCCGATTTTGATTCTGCTTGGACTGCTGTGGTTTATGTTTGGGCGTATGGCTGGCTCTGCTGGAGGCGGATTGCTGGGCATGAGCGGCGGTCGTGGCCGCGGTAAGCTGCTTGAAGGACAAACTCCTAAGACTAAGTTTGCCGACGTTGCTGGCGAGCAGGCTGCTGTTGAAGAAGTTGAAGAAATTAAGGACTTCTTGAAGGATCCTTCGCGCTACAAGGCTTTAGGTGCGCGTATTCCTCGCGGCGTACTGTTGTACGGCCCTCCAGGAACCGGTAAGACGCTTCTTGCGCGTGCTATTGCAGGCGAAGCAGGCGTGCCGTTCTATGCGATGGCTGGTTCTGACTTTGTGGAGATGTTCGTTGGTCTTGGTGCTTCTCGCGTGCGTGAGCTGTTCGACGAAGCAAAGAAGAACGCTCCTGCAATTATCTTTATTGATGAGATTGATGCAGTAGGTCGTCGTCGCGGAAGCGGTATGAACGGTGGCCATGACGAGCGTGAGCAGACACTGAATCAGCTGCTGGTGGAGATGGATGGTTTTGACAACGATACGAATTTGATTATTATCGCTGCTACGAACCGACCGGATGTGCTTGATTCCGCGTTACTTCGCCCAGGTCGATTTGACCGCCAGGTTGCTGTTGAAGCTCCAGACTTGGAAGGCCGTGAGGCAATTTTGAAGGTTCACGCTAAGGGCAAGCCTTTTGTTCCGGACGTTGACCTTCACATGGTTGCTGTTCGCACGCCTGGTTTTACTGGCGCTGATTTGGCCAACGTTCTTAACGAAGCTGCTCTGCTTTGCGCTCGCTCTGGCGCGCAATACATTGATAATCGTGCCATTGATGAGGCTATTGATCGCGTTCAGGCTGGTCCGCGCAAGAAGTCTAAGGGTATGGCGTTGGATGAGTTGCGCAACACTGCTTACCATGAGGGTGGTCACGCTTTGGTTGCGGCTGCTTTGCATCACACGGATCCGGTGACTAAGGTGACGATTTTGCCGCGCGGCCGTGCGCTTGGTTACACTGCCGTTATGCCGACAACGGATCGTTACTCTCAGTCTCGCAACGAGCTTCTCGATCAGATGGCTTACGCTATGGGCGGTCGTACTGCTGAGGAAATCGTATTCCACGATCCAACAACCGGCGCTTCTAACGATATTGAAAAGGCGACGGCAATTGCTCGTAAGATGGTGGTTGAGTTTGGTTTCTCCGCTAAGCTTGGTGCTGTTAAGTGGATGGATGCTGACGAGGATTCTGGTTCGCTCGATTCGTTGCAGCCGCGCAAGTTCTCAAACCGTACGGCTGAAGTGATTGATGACGAAGTGCATAAGCTGATTGAAACTGCTCATACTGAAGCATGGGAGATTATTAACAATAATCGCGATGTGCTTGACGAGTTGGTTCGTCAGTTGCTTGCAAAAGAAACGTTGAACGAGAAGGAACTTAAGGAAATCTTTAGTAAGATTCGTAAAGCTCCTGAACGTACGCTGTGGTTGTCTGACGAGCGTCGTCCGGATTCGGATGTTCCGCCGGTTCAGATTCCAGAAAATCTGAAGCACAACGAAAATTCTGCAAGTTCTGAAGAAACGAGTTCCGAAGAAACGAGTTCTGAAAAATCTGAGTAGAAAATTCGTAAGAAGGCGTTGTAAAAAAGCCTTGTATTAATGAATTTCCGGTAAGCGCTGATAACAGTATTGTTATCGGCGCTTATTTTTTTGACTTGTGGATTATTTTTACGGAAGTTTACGTATTATTGCCATATTGCGAGTACAATGTATCAAAATATAAATAATTGAAGATTACCGTACAACAAATATTATGCTTACAAGGTGCTTCGTATGCCAGTAGACTGGTAACATATCGATTCACTGATGAGGGGGGAGATGAGAAGATTATGGACACAATAAGTTTGATGGGCATTCGTCCGAGAGGCAATGAGATAGTAATCGGCGTATACCGTTACTTATATATTGACGCTGTTTTACAGTTAGATTTGCATACAGCGGCACGGGGAGTGGAAGAAAACGCTGTTGATATTCCGCAGATTTCCGACCGTCTTGCCTCTGTTTTGACTCAGTGCGGAGAAAATAGCGAGCTTCAGGAGAAGCCTTCTATTGCGTTGGAAGTTATTGCGAAAGCTGCGTCTGATGCTGCAATGCGCACGTGGCAGGTTCGCGAAGCCGATATTACCGTTCATGCTTCGATGAGAAGTGAATACTACGATTTGCAGAGCACAGTTGACGATGTTTCTGTTACTATGCACAGCTACGCTACCAACGATTTTGAGGTAAAAAGTAGTGCTATACCTGAGTCGATTGCCACTGTTGCTGCGCGACTTGGGCAGCTGGAGGTAGATGATTTTGACGATAGTCCAGATGCGCAGGTGCGTCGTTCAATTATTGAAAAAGTAGAAGAGGAAGCTCGTAATAAAGATGCTGCGAACGCTGCCGCAGCTGCTGCTTCCGGATCGGATGATGCTAATCAATCGGAAAACGACACGCCGCACGGCACTGACATAGTTAAGAAGGAAAAACTTTCGCCATTGTATGGTATATGTCCTGTTCCTATGCAAACGAGTGCGGTAATTTCACTGCGCGGCGAAGCGAATCGAGCTACGCGTTCTGCTATGCTGAGAACAGTTGCACTGCTCGAGCAGGATCGAAATTCGCAGGTCGACGGCGTATCAGCATTGTATATTGCTAATAGGCTTGAAGGAGATATTTTTTCTGCGGTTTTGGTGTTGTCAACGAGTGCTGACGATTATGAGTTACTTCGCCTTGTCCGCGCTGTAAATTCTTTACACAAGGATATAGTGAACGTACACATATTAGGCACTCGCTCGTATGGTGCTTCCGCTTTAGAAACTAAAACGTTGAGTGACAAACTTGCCTCTCAGCGAACTGTGGACATTGTTCTAGCAGACCCTACGGCAGATGAACTGATACCGTGGATGCAGATAGAGCCTGATGCGGCGTTGGATGGTGATCCAATTTCGTACTCGTTGGCGTTTTCTGCCGATGCTCAATGCGTTGGTTTATACTCAGATCAATGGCTTATGGGGGATGATTACTGATGAAAGCGTATCGCACACCTTGGTGGTACTTGGTACTAGGTTTGCTATTCGGCTTCGTATTGGGTGCATTTTTGGTATCTTCTACGGAATCGAGCGCTATGTCGCTGGCTGGAGCACCGTGGGTTGTAGTAGCAATCATGGTGGTTTTTGGCATAGTGACTTTTATTATGTCTTGGCAAACGCATCAGAGTGTCGTCTCAAAGTCTAAAAATAAGAAGCGCACCAATCCGCAATTTGCTGTTGCAGCACTAATGTTGTCCAAATCTTTGGGGATGGCTGGAGCTATTTTATCCGGCTGGTACGTAGGACAATTGCTAATGAGTTTGCCACACAGCGAAATAATTTTGTATGCTTCAGTTATTCGCGAATGTGCTATTGCGGGTTTGATTTGCTTTGTAGATATGTGCTTGGGTATTTTAGGCGAGTGGCTGTGCCAATTACCTCCTGAAGATGGTCCTGAAGCTACGTCAGCAAAATCCTCCAAAACGACGGCATTCTGCTGAAATCCTGCTGAAATTCTGCTTAAATCTTAAGTACGCGTATTTCTGTAGCCTTTGTTTTCTCTGCGCTACTATTTTTTGTTAACGCTTGTTAGCGTTTCTATGCCGGTTAGAATCTGTTATCGTTTGTTTTTTTGTGTGTTTTGCGTGCGGAGATTGCTGCGAGGTTGCAGCGATGTAATGTATTTGCCGCATGAGAGAATAGTTCCCGGTACTTTTGCTGCTTTTGCTAACGATTTTCCTCTATGACACGCGTAGTGTGCACGTAGTTTTTTGTATGGCGTATGAAGCGTGTGAAACTTGCGCACCAAGCCAAGGCACAGTGTCAAGGTTAAGTTTTCGCAAAGCCGCAGCAAACGCTGGAATTCCAACGTTATTAAGGATGGTATATTACTTTGGCTGAATTTATTTATCAAATGATTAAGGCGCGTAAGTCGTATGGGGACAGGGTGATTCTCGACGACGTTACCTTAAGCTTCCTTCCAGGCGCAAAAATTGGCGTGGTTGGCCCTAATGGTATGGGTAAGTCGACGTTGCTGAAAATTATGGCAGGTTTGGAAAACGTTTCAAACGGTGAAGCTTCTCTTACTCCTGGCTATACGGTAGGTATTTTGCAGCAGGAGCCGCCGTTGGATGAAACCAAGACGGTTGGCGAAAATATTAAGATGGCTTTTGGTGAGATTGCCCAAAAAGTGGCGCGTTTTAACCAAATTGGCGAAGAAATGGCCAATCCGGACGCCGATTTTGACGCTCTGATGGAAGAAATGGGCAAGCTGCAGACGGAAATTGATGCGGCGAACGGTTGGGATTTGGATTCTCAGCTCGAGCAGGCAATGGACGCTTTGCAATGCCCAGATCCGGATTCTCCTGTTTCTGTGTGCTCTGGTGGTGAGAGGCGTCGAGTGGCGTTGTGCAAGCTCCTGCTTGAGGCCCCAGATTTGCTGCTTTTGGACGAGCCTACTAACCATTTGGACGCGGAGTCTATTTTGTGGTTGGAACAGTTCCTGCACAAGTATGAAGGCGCTGTTATTGCCGTAACCCACGACCGCTACTTTATGGACAACGTAGCTGAGTGGATTTGCGAAGTTGATCGTGGTCAGCTTTATCCATACAAGGGCAACTATTCCACGTACTTGGAAACCAAGGCTAAGCGTATGGAAATCCAGGGTGCCAAGGATGCCAAGCTTGCCAAGCGCTTAAAGAACGAGTTGGATTGGGTGCGTAGTTCGCCAAAGGCTCGTCAAGCAAAGAACAAGGCGCGTTTGGAACGCTACGATCAGATGGAGCAGGAAGCACGTAATTCCAAGAAGCTCGATTTTTCCGAGATTCAGATTCCGGCTGGTCCACGTTTGGGCTCGCAAGTTTTGGAAGCCAAGCATATTCACAAGGCTTTTGGCGACCGTGTGCTCATCGACGACTTGTCGTTTACCTTGCCGCGTAACGGTATTGTTGGTGTGATTGGTCCGAACGGCGTTGGTAAGTCTACGCTGTTTAAGACGATTGTGGGCTTGGAACCGCTTTCTGGCGGCGAGCTTATTGTGGGCGACACGGTGAAGATTTCTTACGTAGATCAGAATCGCGCTGGCTTGGATCCTAATAAAAACTTGTGGGAAGCTGTTTCAGGAGGCCTTGATTTTATTGAGGTTGCTGGCGTTGAGATTCCTACTCGCGCTTACGTTGCTAGCTTCGGTTTCAAGGGTTCGGATCAGCAAAAGCTGACGGGCGTACTTTCCGGCGGTGAGCGCAACCGTTTGAACTTGGCTTTGACGCTTAAGCAGGGTGGCAACTTGCTGCTTCTCGATGAGCCTACGAACGATTTGGACGTTGAAACTTTGGAAAGTTTGGAGAATGCTTTAATCGAATTCCCGGGTTGCGCTGTGGTTGTTTCGCACGATCGTTGGTTCCTCGATCGCGTTGCCACGCATATTCTTGCTTGGGAAGGCGACGACGAGAATCCTGCAAAATGGTATTGGTTTGAGGGTAACTTCCAAGCGTACGAGGAAAACAAGATTGCGCGCTTGGGTGAGGAAGCTGCTCGACCACATCGTTTGCACCGTAAGCTCACGCGATAATTTGTAGGTAAGTTGACCTCGTTGCTACTTTGATACGTTGCTACGCTGTTAGTTAGTTACTTAGCTACTTAGCTACTTAGTTACGTCGTAACGAAAAAGTCGTAACGAAAAAGTCGCAACGAGGCCGTGCAAACCGCATCTAATAGCGCTACAATCTCATTCGGACTGAAATCAAGGAGAATATATGCCTATACTCGATAAAAATGATGCTGCCAAAGTTTTGGAATACGAGGAATTTGTAAAAAATTCTCCATTCGGCAACGCAATGCAAGATATGCGGTGGGCGCAAGTAAAGAACAATTGGATTAGTGAATACGTTTACCTCGAGAAGGATGGCAAGATTACGGCTGCAATGTCGATTCTTGGCATTAAAGCCGTAGACGACAAAATGTTTCTTTACGCTCCGCACGGTCCTGTGAGCGACTTTTACGATATTGAAACTACGAAAAAGCTTATTGAAGAAGCTAAGCCGCTTGTCGAAAAATACCATGCGTTCCTGTTAAGAATGGATCCGTGCGTTCAAAACGACCAGGATCTCGTTAAAAAGTATAGGGACGAAGGTTTTACTTTCAGAAGCGACGGGGAACCGTTACATTCGTTCTCAAACCCACGTTATGAGATGATGCTCAGTCTTGAGGGTAAAACAACTGACGACCTGCTTGCTGGTTTTAGCGTTATGACAAGAAGGCATATCAGGGCTTCTCTTAAAGCCGGTGTGACTTCGCGTTATGGGCGCTCGCAGGAAGATATTGATACGTTCTATGAGCTTACCGAAATTATGGCAAATAGGCACGGTATTACGTATCGTCCTAAGGAGTATTTCGAGCGCATGCTCGCAGCCTATCCGGAAATGCGAATTTACAGCACTGAATATGAAGGAAAGACTATTGCCAGCATGATTGGTTTGCCTTATAACGGCGAACTTTGGTACATGTATGGTGCCACCGCAACTATGCAGGGAAAAGTAAGCCCAGGCTATCTTTCTATTTGGGATCTCATTCAGTGGGGTCATGAAACCGGTATGAAGTATTTCAATATGGGCGGCGTTTTCTCGTTGGATGTGAGCGACGGATTGTACTTCTTTAAGTACGGTTTCTGCAAGGCGAACGATCCGTTTGTGTGGATTGGTGAGTTAGACGTGGTAACTGACGAGGCTGCGTACGCTAAGTTCATCAATAGGTGATTAGCTAGTTTGTACGTGCGTTTGTGCATACGTTCATGTGTATGCTTCGTGTGCATACGTTCGTGCAATAAAGGGGCTTGAGATGGTGTCTCAGGCCCCTTTTGTATTGCTATCAACCAAAGTCGCGTGTAGGAGTTGATATTATTCGATTTGTTCGGAGAGCTGCATCCACTCTTCTTCTAACGCATCCGCTTCCGCAGTATTCTTTTGCAAATCTTCATTAAGAGCCTGCAAGCCTACGAAATCGCTCGGATCGTGTGCAGCCATGCTCGATTCGATTGCTGCTTTCTGCTCCTCAAGTTTTGCTAGCTTTCGCTCTATTGCAGCCACGCGCCTAGTTGCTTCATGGTATGCTTTGCCGGTTAATTTTGGTTCGCTGCTCGCGGCTTGCGCAGCGTCGTTTTGAGAGTCGCTATCCTGTGTTTGCGTTTGGTTTTGTGCCTGCGTTTTGTTTTGCGTTTGCGCTGCACCAAGCTTATTTTCGTGTTCGCGTTGCAAGCGTTCTACAATTTGCAAATATTCGTCAACTCCTCCCGGAAGGTGGCGAATATTGCCGTCAATCAGCGCAAACTGCTGATCGGTTACGCGCTCGAGTAAGTAGCGATCGTGGGAAACCACAATCAACGTTCCTGGCCACGTATCGAGCAGGTCTTCCATAACCGCAAGCATATCGGTGTCAAGATCGTTTCCCGGCTCGTCCATAATGAGCACGTTCGGTTCATCGAGAAGAATCAGCAGCAGTTGCATGCGTCGCTTTTGTCCACCGGAAAGATCGGCAATCGGCGTCATAAGTTGCTCAGGTCTGAACCCAAGCCGTTCCATGAGTTGGCCAGGAGTTACTTCCTTGCCGTCGATAATGTAACTTGGCTTGTAACGGCTCAGCACTTCCTTGACTTTATATTTTCCAAGCTTTTCAAGTTCTTCCAAACGTTGCGAAAGTACGGCAAATTTAACTGTTTTGCCAATATTTACGTGTCCTAACGTAGGTTTGAGTGATCCGTCAATAATGCTTAACAGTGTCGATTTGCCGGCTCCGTTTGCTCCCACGATTCCGAAGCGATCGCCAGGTCCTATAAGCCATGTTGCATTGTCGAGAATCATGCGGCCGGTAATCGTTTTTTGTTCGGCTGCTGAAGTTTCCTGATTGTTATCGTCGAGTGTGGTTGAATCGTTGTCGACGGCAATGGTGACGCTTCCTACGTGCGTTGGTTGTGCAAAAGTAGATTCGACAATATCGATTTTTTGTAAAGCCTTTGTTGCGTTTGCGTTTTCTGTTGCGTTTGCGTTTTCTGTCGCAGTTACGCTACTTTCTGCAATATCGGGATCGATACTAGTCAACTGTTGATTATTCTCAAAAATTTGCGTTACGTTAATTAAATCAACAACTTGCTTACCTAAACGTGACGTCGCCATTTTTTTCAACTCAAGCGTATTTCGCAACGGCGGCACATCCGCAATCAATTCGCGCGCCTGCTTCACATGGAATTTCTGCTTGGTGGAACGTGCTCTGGCTCCTCGAGAAAGCCACGCTAATTCCTTGCGGGCAAGGTTGCGCCGGCGTTCTTCGCGCACGTCGGCCTGGCGGTCGCGTTCTACGCGTTGCATCATATATGCGCTGTACCCGCCCTCAAACGGATCAATGGTGCCGTCGTGCACTTCCCACATTGACGTACAAACCTCATCCAGGAACCAGCGGTCGTGGGTCACAATCAGCAACGCGCCTTGCCCATCCTGCCAGCGGTGCATAAGGTGTTCGGCTAGCCAATGAATAGTTACCACGTCCAGGTGGTTGGTAGGTTCGTCCAAGGCGAGAATATCCCAATCGTGCAGCAGCAGCCTTGCCAAGTCGGCGCGTCTACGTTGACCTCCGGAAAGTGTGCCTACGCGAGCTTCCAGGTTGATTCCACCAAGCAGTGCTTCTACAATTTCGCGCGATTGCGGATCTGCCGCCCACTCGTAGTCTTCACGATTTTCCAAAGCCGCTTCACGGACGGTTGCGTTGTCGTCCAAAGGATCGCGTTGATCGAGTATGCCAAACGTAAGCCCTCCACGTTTGGTGACGCGTCCTGAATCTGGTTTCATACGTCCAGATAGTAGGTGAAGTAGTGTTGATTTTCCGTCACCGTTGCGTCCCACAATTCCTATACGGTCGCCTTCAAAAACGCCGATGGTTACGTCAGCAAAAATCGTTTTGGTAGCAAATTCTAACGAAACTCGTTCTAGTCCCAAATCATACGTAGGCATAATGCACCAATATAGCTGTAGAGTCCTACGAAAAGGGTGGGGCAAGTAAAGTGGTCGAGTAAAGTGACGTAAGTAAGTTGCAAATAAAGTGACAAATAAAGTGACAAGTAACGTGGCAAATAGAAGATAAACGCCACGTGCTAAATTGGTGGATTATGGCTCAAATTAAGGATATGTTGTCGTCGAAAGAAATAATTCGTGCGGATGGACGTGCTGTTAACCAATTGAGACCAGTGCGTATAACGCGTAAATTTACTGACGTTCCGGAAGGATCAGTGCTTATTGAGTGCGGGAATACGCGCGTTATGTGCACAGCAACATTTACTGTTGGGGTTCCGCGTTGGAGGAGAGACTCGGGCTTGGGTTGGGTTACAGCAGAATATTCGATGCTTCCTCGAGCCACTGCAGAGCGCACTAATCGCGAGTCGGTGAGTGGAAAAATAGGTGGTCGTACGCACGAAATTAGCCGTCTTATTGGCCGTTGCTTGCGTGGCGTGGTTGATATGAAAGCCATGGGTGAATGCCAGATTCAGATTGATTGTGACGTGTTGCAGGCAGATGGTGGCACTCGCACCGCTTCGGTAACTGGAGCTTATGTGGCATTGGTTGACGCACTTAATTGGGCTGAGCGTAATGGTCACATTCGTTCCGCGGCCAACGTGCTGAAGGATTCTGTTTCTGCGGTTTCGGTAGGCGTTATCAATGGAACTCCTATGCTTGATTTGCCGTATGTGGAAGATAGTCAGGCAATGACCGATATGAACGTGGCTATGACTGGTTCTGGTGAGTTTATTGAAATTCAGGGCACGGCTGAGCATCGTCCGTTTAATCGTGACGAATTAAATACGTTGCTCGATTTGGCGACGCAAGGAAATCGTGCATTACAAGCTGCCCAACGTGAGGCGTTATCAAAGTAGCGTTTGGTTCGGCGATTGCGCGGTGCGTGATTGCGCGGTGCGTGATTTCGCAAAGCATACACATAATTAAACAGACATTATAAGGAATATTAAGAGTTGAAGGAGAACGGGCGTGAAACTTGTTGTGGCTACACATAATGAGGGAAAACTCGTTGAAATTAAGCGCATCTTATCGGAACAATTGGAGCATTTAGCAGATCGTTTTGAATTAGTTACTGCGGGATCGCTTGGGTTGCCGGATCCTGTGGAAACTGGCGTAACCTTTGAGCAGAATGCCTTGATTAAGGCGCGCGACGTTGCTGCGAGAACGGGATTGCCTGCTATCGCCGACGACTCGGGCCTTATTGTCGATGTTTTAGGGGCTGCTCCGGGAGTGCTGTCGGCGCGATGGAGTGGTGTACATGGCGATGACCGCGCAAATAATGAACTGTTGCTTCGTCAGCTTGCGGACATTCCTGACCAATTCCGCACTGCGCGTTTTCGTTGTGCTGCGGCTCTTGCTATTCCGGATTCTTGCAGTGAAGTGCCGCTAAGTAGTGCTATGTCTCACGAGCGTGGTTTTGAAACAGTTCGAGTTGGGGAAATGATTGGTCGCTTAATACGTGAGGAGCGTGGCAAGAACGGCTTTGGTTACGATCCGCTGTTTGTGCCTGATGAGCAGCCGATTCGTGACGGGGTTCGTATGGAAGGTTTGACGAGTGCGGAGCTTACGCAGGAAGAAAAAAATGCAATTTCTCACCGTGGGCATGCTTTGCGCGCTTTGATGCCGGAATTTAGAGCGTTATTTATTGCAGAATAATAGTGGAAATTTTTGTGCGCGAGATGGGACTTGAACCCACACGTCGTAAGACACAGGAACCTAAATCCTGCGCGTCTACCATTCCGCCACTCGCGCATCAACCTGGAAAAACCAACCGAGCGCGTACGCACAAACAAGAAGCATTGATGCGCCCGAATGGGCCAGAGAGCCACTTGACAGAATCGAACTGTCGACCTTCTCATTACGAGTGAGACGCTCTACCGACTGAGCTAAAGTGGCAAGTTGCCCGAGAAGCATTCGCGACTCGCGCACAAATCAAATACTATATAGCATATTTTTATATTTGTCCAATTGGGCGCGCCGTGCCGCGCTGACTGCACCAGTGTCTCAAAACGACCAAAATGAGACACTCACGCAGAACGCCAACTGCACGCGGGTCCGAAGAACGGGATTAAGAGACACTAGCGCAGAACACCAACTGCACCAGTGTCTCAAAACGACCAAAATTAGACACTCACGCAGCGCGTTGACTGCACCAGTGTCCCAAAGACCTCCAAACGTTAGATGTGTTGCGCGCGTTTGGAACGACGCGCTAAACAAGATGCAACATAGACTATAAGATTTCATGCGCGAACCATCAGTATTATTGTGTTCATTTTTATGTTCAGCTTCGCGTGTTTCTGTCTGCTTTTGTGAGTATCTTGTGAAGTGGATGATAGCGACAATTGCTGTCGCATCAGTTGAAGAAATGAAAGGACCAAAACAAATGGCCATCAATCCGCCAGTTGACGCCGTAAAGACCCCAGAATGGGCTGCATTGCAGAAGCATTACGACGAGTTACAGTCTGAAGGCGTTTGCCTGAAGAAGTGGTTTGCAGAGGATGCAAACCGTGTGGATAAGTTGAGCTTCGAAGCTGGAGATCTCCACTTCGATCTTTCTAAGAATTTGATTAAGCCAGAAACGCTGAAGCTTTTTGCTGACCTTGCTAAGGCTGTAAAGCTTGACGAGCGCACCAAGGCAATGTACACCGGCGTGCACATTAACAATACCGAAGATCGTGCAGTGTTGCACACCGCTTTGCGTCGCCCAGCAGAGGATGCTGGTAAGTTCATGGTTGACGGTCAAGACACCGTTGCTGACGTGCGTGAAGTGTTGGGTCGTATTTACGATTTTGCTAACGAAGTTCGCTCCGGCGCCTGGAAGGGCGTTACTGGCAAGAACATCAAGACCGTTGTGAACATTGGTATCGGTGGTTCCGACTTGGGCCCGGTCATGGTTTACGAAGCCTTGAAGCCATACGCTGACGCTGGCATTAGCGCTCGCTACGTTTCTAACATTGATCCAAACGACATGGCCGAAAAGACCAAGGATTTGGATCCAGAAACCACGCTGTTCATCATCGTTTCCAAGACTTTCACCACTTTGGAAACCTTGACCAACGCTCGTACCGCTCGCACCTGGTTGCTTAACAAGCTTCAGGAATCCGGCGCTATCGACGGCTCCGACGCAAAGAAGGCTGAAGCTGTTGCTAAGCACTTCGTGGCTGTTTCCACCAACCTCGAAAAGGTTGAAGAGTTCGGCATCAACCCAACCAACGCCTTTGGCTTCTGGAACTGGGTTGGCGGTCGTTACTCTGTGGATTCCGCCGTTGGTACTTCTTTGGCTGTGGTTCTCGGCCCAGAGCGTTTCGAAGAGTTCTTGCACGGCTTCCACGCAATCGATACTTACTTTGCTGAAACCCCGTTCGAGAAGAACGTTGTGGTGCTTCTCGGTATGCTCAACGTTTGGTACCGCAACTTCTACAAGGTTGCTTCCCACGCTGTGCTTCCATACGACCAGTACTTGCACCGCTTCCCAGCTTATTTGCAGCAGCTCACCATGGAATCCAACGGTAAGTCTGTGCGCTGGGACGGCACTCCTGTAACCAGCGAAACCGGCGAAATCTTCTGGGGCGAGCCAGGCACTAACGGCCAGCACGCTTTCTACCAGTTGATTCACCAGGGCACCCAGCTTATTCCAGCTGATTTCATCGCCTTTGTGAACACGCCAAATCCTACTAAGGATGGCGACCAGGATGTGCACGAGCTCTTCTTGGGCAACTATCTTGCACAGACTAAGGCTCTTGCTTTCGGTAAGACTGCTGACGAAGTTCGCGCTGAAGGCACTCCAGAGGAGATTGTGCCAGCTCGCGTATTCGAGGGCAACCGTCCAACCACTTCCATCTTCGGCGATGCTTTGACCCCATTCAGCTTGGGTGAGCTTATTGCTCTCTACGAGCACATCACCTTCGTTGAAGGCACTGTGTGGGGCTTGGATTCCTACGATCAGTGGGGTGTGGAACTTGGCAAGCAGCTTGCAAAGCAGATTACTCCTGCAATCTCTAAGGATGACGATGCTTTGGCAGCTCAGGATGCTTCTACCCAGAGCTTGATCCGCTTCTATCGCGCTCATCGCAAGTAATTGCGTAGTAGTTTTATTTAGCGATTGCTGATTTATAGGCCTCTTGGCGTTAATTCGTCAAGAGGCTTTTTGTTTTGAACATTTTCGGGAGTTTTTTCTCCGGCGTTTGTTGTTGTTTTGGCCGTGTTGTGGAACATTTGCGGGAGAATTTCCTGGTTTTGTTGTTGTTTTGGTGGTTTTTTGGAACATTTGCGGGAGTTTTTTCTCCGGAAAATGTTGCTGTTTTGGTGGTTTTTTGGAACATTTGCGGGAGAATTTCCTGGTTTTGTTGCTGTTTTGGCCGTGTTGTGGAACATTTGCGGGAAAAACTCCGGCGTTTGTTGTTGTTTTGGCCGTTTTGTGGAACATTTTCGGGGAATCTCCCCGGCTTTTGTAGCTTGACACAGTATCTGCGATATTTTATAATTAGCACGAACTTAAGGAGGTGATTTGCCGTGAAACATGACAGTAAAAGCCATAATTCTAGTACTCGTACTGATGAAGGCTCCGACACTATTGGCAGTAGTAGTTCGGACGTTCCTCCTGAATATATGAAGCCGGCAATCACCAAAGTTAGGTTACAAAACTTGCGAAATATATAACTTGCGAAATATATAACTTACAGAGTTAAAAACGTGAGTTCTAGTTATTTGTGCCTGTAACGTAATCAATGGTGATACGGCTACACAAGAATTATGCAAAATTACGCAAAGAAATTACGCAGAGAAATTACGCAAAATAATTACGCAAAAATTACAAAATCTAAATAGAAATCCGCAAAGAATCTAAATAGATATCTGCGTAATAAATAACGTAACAAATCGTAATAAGCAACGTAATAAATAAATAGAAATAAACACAATAGACGAAGGCGAACTCACTTATTGCCTATTCGAGGATTTTATTATGACCATATTTACGACGTCGCGCAAGGAAAGCGCAGCAACGCAGGTTGACGAGAACACTCGATTCTTGTCAGACATTCTTGTGTGCATTGGCATTATAGCCGTTTTTGGCGTTACTGCTTTCCTCATCCAGCGCATTAATCAGCCGATTGGCCCAAGCGGTATTCCTTCCCAAGTGTCTACCGATTTAATTAATTTGCCATATTACACATTGCGTTCAGTGTTCCGCATGCTGATTGCTTTGGTGGCTTCTCTTATTTTCACCATTATTTACGGCTCACTTGCAGCGCGCAGCCGTCGCCTTGGGAAAGTACTTATTCCGCTTCTCGACATTCTGCAGTCGGTGCCAATCTTGGGCTTCCTTTCGGCAACGGTTACCATTTGGTTGGTGCTGTTCCCGGGTTCCATGCTTGGTGTTGAAGCAGCTTCGATTTTTGCTATTTTCACCAGCCAGGCGTGGAATATGACCTTCTCATTCCACCGTTCGCTACTGAGTGAACCAAAAGAGCTTGATGAGGCGGTTCGTAGCCTTCAGCTTACGCATTGGCAGCGTTTCTGGGTATTGGATATGCCAAACGCGATGATTCCGCTGCTGTGGAACTGCATGATGTCCGTTGGCGGTGGTTGGTTCTTCCTGACCGCTTCGGAAATGATTTCTGTTAACAATCATACGTATGCGCTTCCTGGCATTGGAAGCTTCGTAGCGCAGTCTGCTGCCGAAAATAAGCTTGGTCACATTTGGTGGGCTATTGTGGCGATGGTACTTGTGGTTCTTGCACTTGATTTCTTCTTGTGGAAGCCACTTACGGCTTGGGCTGAGCGTTTTCGTATTACGCAAAGTGCTTCAGATAATGAGCGTCACAGTGCTATTTTGACGTTGATTCGCCATTCCCACGCGGACGAAGTTATTAGTAAGCTGTTTTTGCCTATTCGAGAATGGCTTGAGAAAATTACGCGTCCGTTTGGGCGTACTGGTTCTAAGTGGCCGCACAAGGCTTCGCAACGCAAGCTTGGGGATATGGCATTTAATGTGCTGATGTTCCTGATTATTGCAACTGGAGCCGCGCACATGATTTATTTTGTTGCCACCACTGCTGGGTTGCAAGAGTTTGCTAAGGCTGGTTTGCTGGGTGGAATTACGTTTGTGCGCGTGGCTTTATTGATTTTGGTAAGCTCGCTTATTTGGGTTCCGGTTGGCGTGTTAATTGGCATGAATCCAAAGATTTCGCGCATTATGCAGCCGATTGTACAGATTCTCGCAAGCTTCCCAGCAAACTTTATTTTCCCGTTTGCTATGATGTGGTTCTTGGCTTGGCATATTGATTTAGGCTGGGGCAGTATTATTTTGATGGCACTTGGTACGCAATGGTACATTTTGTTTAATGTTATTGCTGGAGCAAGTGCTATTCCAGATGATCTTCGCGAGATGACACGCAGCTTCCGTTTAGGACGTACTTTGCGTTGGAAGACACTTATTTTGCCGTCTATTTTCGGATCGTGGTGCACCGGTGGTATTACCGCTGCAGGCGGCGCGTGGAACGCTTCTATTGTTTCCGAAATTGTGGAATATGGCAAGAATCGTATGGCAACTTCCGGCTTGGGAGCGTATATAACGAACGCTACTACCGTTGGTGATTCTGCGCGTACTTTAGTCGGTGTGACGGTGATGAGTTTGATTGTGGTGTTAAGCAATCGTTTGTTCTGGTCACCTTTGCAGCGTATTTCTGAGAGGCGTTACGTGTTGAATTAGCATTTCGCAATATGCGTTGCAAAATGTTTCACGCGACGTTTCACAAAGAATCGTAAGACGTAAGAAAAACGCAAAACGCAAAACGCAAAAACGCAAAAATGCAAAAGCGCAAAACTTGAAAACACAAAACTTGAAAATGCAAATAAAAATGTAAGAAAATCACACGAAATTTTCTTATAAAACGGATTGGCAAAAATTATGACTACTTTGAACAATGCTGCGGCAACTAGGCCATCATCAATCACCGGCGACATCATTGACGCTAAGCACATTAGCCAAAGCTTCACTTCCGACAGCGGTACCACTCAGCACGTGCTGCACGATATCTCCTTCACCCTGAGAGAAGGCGAAATTGTGGCAATTCTCGGTCGTTCTGGTGCCGGCAAATCAACCTTCCTTCGCACAATGGCAGGTCTCGTGCAACCAACGGAAGGCACAGTCACCTATCGTGGGCGAGAGCTTACAGGACCAAACCCAGGGGTGGCAATCGTGTTCCAAACCTTCGCGTTAATGCCGTGGCTTACTGTGCAAGACAATGTGGAACTTGGTTTGCGCGCTCGCGGAGTTAGCAAAGAGAAGCGTACTGAGCTTGCGCTCGCTGCAATTGACGCAATCGGTTTGGACGGCTTTGAAACCGCTTATCCGAAGGAGCTTTCCGGCGGTATGCGTCAGCGCGTTGGTATTGCGCGTGCGTTGGTGCTTCGTCCGGATGCGCTGTTCATGGATGAGCCGTTCTCCGCGCTCGATGTGCTTACTGCAGAAAACTTGCGTCAAGAAGTGCTTAAGTTGTGGTCGAGCGAGGAGCGCGATATTAAGTCGGTGCTTATTGTGACACACAATATTGAAGAAGCGGTACAGATGGCTGATCGCGTGGTTGTTTTGGGTTCGCATCCGGGTCACTTGATTGCGGACGTTAAGGTTGATTTGCCGCGTCCTCGAGATAAGCACAGTGCAGAATTTGAAGCAATGGTCGATAATTTGTATGCGATTCTCACCGGTTCCGCACCTGATATCACGTCAGAACAAGACAATACTGAAGTTGCAGCTAATCAGGATCAAACGCAGGTTGCAGACGCTGAGGATGCTGAAGATACTGAGGCTGCTGCAATTGCAGATCTGCTTATTCAGCATCATCATGAGGATGAAACTGAAGCTAGTGCAGAAGATCAGGATGAGCCTAGCGATAGTAAGCAGGAGCCGGTGTCAGTACATTTGCTCCCGAACGCAACTCCAGGCGGTATGGCTGGTTTGCTCGACGTAATTTCAGAATATCCAGACGGTATCGATTTGGCTGATTTAGCAGCTGATCTTTCCTTCGAAATTGATGACTTGTTCCCGTTGGTTGATGCCGGTCGCATGCTCAATCTTGTTACTGCTGAAAACGGTCATATTGCTATTACTTCTGCGGGTGAGGAATGGCATAACGCTGATATTTTGCACAGTAAGCAGGTGTTTGCTCGTCTTTCCTTGGAACACGCGCCTTTGGTGCACGCTATTGACCAGGCTTTGAGCCGTAATCGTAATGGTAAGCTTCGTGGCGAATTGATTTTGGATTTGCTTCGCAGTAAGCATACGGATGCGCTTGCGCGTCAGCAGTTTGATATTGCGATTAGCTGGGGTCGTTACGGCGAGTTATTTGATTACGACGCGGATGATGACGAGTTGACACGCACGGTGGAAACTGCTCCGCTTGATGGCGTGTCGCGCTGAATTTGTGTGGATGTGCTAGTAGCTAAACCTTCGTTGTAAGCGTCCGTTACAAGCGATAGTTTGCAAGCGGTGGTTACCGGCAGGAAGCGGTAGTAATAACGCCAAAATGTCCATTACACTGCATAAATTTATTGCTTGTATGCTTTCGATAAAAGGATGCCGCATGGTTCTTTTGTCTCTAAGGTCTAGTCGCTTCTTGTTGTGAGATTGCGCGGATCGGAAGCCCCAAAAAGCAGACTTTTTGGGAACGAGTACGCTAGGTTTATCTAGCTAACTTTTCGTCGATATGCGGCGGCGATGGAGGAATAATTATGGTGAATGCTGTAGAAGCATTTGATGCTAAGCATCTTAAGGCTGCTGAGGAAATCCCAGCTTTCCGTCCTGGCGACACTGTTGATGTCAACGTGAAGATTCAGGAAGGTAACAACACTCGTATCCAGACCTTCACTGGCGTAGTAATCGCTCGTAAGGGTGCTGGCGTGCGCGAGACTTTCGTTGTGCGTAAGGTGAGCTTCGGCACTGGTGTTGAGCGTCGTTTCCCACTTCATTCCCCAGCTATCGATTCGATTAAGCTGGTTCGTAGCGGTCGCGTTCGTCGCGCCAAGCTTTATTACCTTCGCGCTTTGCGCGGTAAGGCTGCTCGTATTGCCGAGCGTCGCGATAACAGCGCTGCTAAGTAACTATAAATTTAGGGTGAAGGATTATGTATGGCATCTCGTGGCACGCAATTAAGCGATAATCATATCGTTACCGTGGCGGGTCATGGTGTCGATCCTTCCCCCGTTCCGCCAGAGCCTCCGGAGGGTTATATACCTTCCGGCTCTGGTAGTTCAGGCAAGAAGTCTGGCGGTAATCGTTTTGCACACGCACGCAAAAGGGAGGGTGAGCATTTTTCTTGGAAAGATTTGCTCACATGGTTTGGTATCCCTGTGCTTCTGGTGTTGTTTGTGCGCATATTTTTGCTTGGAGCGTACACTATTCCTTCCGGCTCTATGCTTGATACGATTCACATCGGTGACTATGTGATTACGTCGAAACTCACTCCGCGTATTTTCCCGTTGCATCGTGGCGACGTTGTGGTTTTTGAGGATCCTGCTCATTGGTTAAGCGGCGAATCTACTTCTGGCGCCACCTCTGGTAACGATTTGATTAAGCGTCTTATTGGATTGCCAGGAGATACGGTTGAGTGCAATGGTCCAGGGGAGCCTATTGTAGTTAATGGCGTGCCGGTTCACGAATCCGCTTATATTCGTCCTGGTGTGGACCCAAGTTCTTTCCCATTTAAGGTGAAGGTTACTGAGGGGCACGTGTTTGTACTTGGTGATAATCGTGCTAATTCTGCCGATTCTCGCTATCATCGCAACGATGGCGACGATGGCTTGGTGCCAATTTCTAAAATTGAGGGCGTGGCGGTATTCCGCACATGGCCATTTGATCGCATAGGATTATTAGACGATCATCACGACGCTTTTGATAGTGTTCCTGATCGTCCTGCTAAGTAGTAGCAATTATGCAATCCCAGCTTCATAATATTCCAACTGTGCCGTCTTGTCTGCATGAGCAAAACCTTCTCAATCAAGGCTACAACTGGGTGATTGGACTTGACGAAGTCGGACGCGGTTCGTTGGCAGGGCCAGTAATGGTTGGTGCAGCGATTATTGGGCAGAGCCAAGTTGAAGCGAAAACTATGCCTGAAGGTTTAGCTGATTCCAAACTTCTTACGGAACATCGCCGAAAAGCATTGTATGAGCCTTTGCAATCTTGGTGTTCCGCTTGGGCGGTTGGTTCGTGCACGAATAAAGAAATTGACGAGTGGGGGATAAGTTATGCTCTCGGCGTGGCGGCTTTGAAAGCAATTGCGTCAGCGCAGGAGCAGCTTGCTAAACGTTACGTCAACGATCCAATAGCAGGGCAGCGATTTGCGGCTATTTTGGACGGTCCTTGTGACTATATTGACAACGTAGCTAATACCTTTGATGCTCCAGACGTTCCTTTCGCTGTGAAAGTGAATACTTTAGTGAAAGCGGATCGGCAGTGTGCGAGTGTGGCTGCTGCGGCTGTTCTTGCGAAAGTAACTAGAGATGAACTTATGGTTTCGCTTGCGAACAAATCTGAGTATGCGCCTTACGATTGGGCACACAACAAAGGTTACGGTTCCTTAGCGCATCGTAACGCAATTAAAGAAAACGGGCCGAGTGATTTGCACAGATTGTCCTGGCATTTGTAATTAGAAGTTACTTTTTTGGAAGTAATTTTCTTTACAGCGGTGTAAAGAAAGTGTCGTTTGCATACAAAAAGTTGCTAAAAATGGTAAATTATGCAGTACAAAGTTATTGTTAGCGGGGGTTCGGGTATGGCGAAAAGCGAAGCAAAACGCGCGTCGATGATTGACGTTGCGCGAGCTGCTGGAGTAAGTCACCAAACGGTTTCACGAGTGATTAACAATTCTCCGGACGTTTCTGCAGAAACTCGCGTGCGTGTACTGCGTATTATCGAAAAATTAGGATACCATCCCAGCAATTACGCAAGGGCTTTAGCAACTCAACAATCGCGTACGTTAGGGCTTATTGTGGGGGCTGCATCGCGTTGGTCGCAAAGTATTATTGCCCCTATTGAAGCCCAGGCCAAAGCTTGTGGAATGTTCCTCTCATTAAGCATGGTGAACGAAACGTTGTGTGAACAAAGCGACATTCGCGCACTTACTGAAAGTTTTGAAGAACAAAATGTAGACGGCATCGTTATAGATGCGCCAACGGACGCTATTTTTACTGCGCTTTGTCGCACTAATATGGTTAAGCCATGCGTTTGTGTCACCTCAACGCACGGTTCTTTAAGCGCACACGAAGGCATGAATATACTTAAGCGTCACAGCAACATTGAATATTCTGTTATTGGCATAAACCAGTGGCGTGCTATGAGCGATATTGTGTCGCTGATTGCACAATACGGACATCGCAATGCCTTATATGTTGCTGGACCTGCTCAATGGCGCGGTTCTGCAACCCGTCTTGTTGCGTGGAGATCGCTTTCTGCAACGCAAGGAATACATTCGCATATTGTGCAATGCACTTCTTGGAAATCTTCGGAAAGTTACGCGCGAATGAATCATATGCTTGAAAAATTTGGTGTGGATGGCGCTGCCATACCGAGCGTCGTAGTAACGTCAAGCGACGAGCAGGCGGTGGGCGTGATGCGCTCGTTATATGAGCATGGTTTGAAAATTCCTAACGATGTCAGCGTTGTGGGATTTGGCAATGTGCCTTCGATGGGGGATCTATTTCCTCCGCTTACTACCGTCAGTCCGGATGTGCAACAGTTGGGGTCCCTGGCTGTTCGTGAGGTGCTTCGTTTAATAAATCATGGTCCAGAACCCGCGTTTCCAGATATGGCTCGCGGTGTTGGTCAAATACCGGCGAATGTGAATCTTCGTTCTTCACTTGCAGCGGTGTTGAGATAGCGTGAAAACGGCTTAAAATCAGCCAAATTATGCGGTTGCCGGCGTGTTGATGGTGCGTGCGCAGCGTAATCTTGAAGGGTAATCTTGGAGGCTATAAGGGGAATTTACTGTTAAGCAAATCTGAGATATACCAGTTGACCAAAGAAGTACGAAATAAGGATTAAGGAAAAGGATCAGGAGATGATAAATCGCTGTTTTGCGTTCGTACCAGGTATTAAGCACTTAGTTGCTTTAAGGGCGACGTGTCTTGCGATTTCTTCTCTTATGAACATCGCGTTTGTGTACATTTGCGTAGGCATGCTTTCGCCGGTGTTGCGACCAGTGCGCTCGGTAGGAACTTCGTTGATGAATTCGGTGGAATTTACCTCCTACATCATTGCCTTAGTAGCTGTTATCGTGTTTAAATACGCGGCTTTTCATACTTCATGTACCATTGCGACCGATATTGAGTCGCGTGTGGCTATGCGATTGCGGCCTAAGATGTTGCACGCTTTGCTGTCCTTGCGTTCTGCGGGAATTGAAGAACCTCAAGAGCTTGCTTCGCTTTCTGTTAACGATGATATTAATGCGTTGCAACGTTTTATTGGCGTACTTGTGCCGCAGATTGTAGCTTCTGTGCCTATTCCGGTGGTTATTGCAGCCGTGCTGTTTACTGTTAATCCGTTGATTGCTGGAATTTGTGCAGTTTCTTCTATATTTAGTGTTATTTCGTTACTGTTGGTGCTGCTGTTACGTTCGGTTGTATGGCGTTGTGTCAGCGCGTGGTGCGCATACGCCATATCTTGTGTGGCTATTGTGGCTACGGTGTGGTTGTCTTCGGTAAAAGGCGTTGGGCTTGCTGCAGCGTTGTTAACTATGCCACTGCTTATGTTGAGTGTGCAGCCGATTCGAGAAGTTGGTAAGCACCTCCACGTCGTTCAGCATGCTGTTCACGGCATGCACCATGTTGAGTCGTTGCTGCAGACGGTGAGCGCATCGTCGGCACCAATATCCTTTAGTGATGATGGCGCTACGCTCTCTCTGCCGGATGGTGCTACGGATATTGCGTTACGAATGCGTTGCGATATTGCTGATGAGCATGCTGGTAAAGACAATGAGAGACTGCGCATATCGATGATTGCGCGTTCTGGTGAGTTGCAGATAGTTCCAAGTCAGTATCAGTCAGTAATGCGCACAAATATTCTTTCCGGATGTGGATTTAATAAGACCGCTGATGTGCTGCTTTCTTATAACGATCGTTACGGAGTACACGAGGACGATATTGCTCCTTTCGTTGTGTCGGACGCTTTCGACGCAACTGAACATTCATCTTATCTGACTCTTCACGACGCAACTGTGGGGGCATTGGCGGATGTCGTTACTGTAGTGAGTGAAAGAAGCCACTTATTTGCAACTACGCTGCGTGAAAACCTGCTACTTGCGTCTCCTACGGCTACTACTACCGCAATGTGGGATGCGTTGAGAGCGGCTCGCGTAGATGGCGTTGTGTACGCAGATTATGACGGTTTAGATATGCCAATTGACCGTCTGCTTCACAATCCTGACGCGACGTACAATGCTGAAGATATTGCTCGCCGTATTATTCTTGCAAGAGCCTTACTTCGTCACACTCCCGTCTACATTTTCGATTACGCTGCGCAAACAATAAGTGAGTCTGAAGCTGCAGTGCTTACTCGAGTTTTGAGACGTTTAGCGCGTTCGGCAACGGTTATTGCATTAATGCCGAATGATGTCGGAGTTGATTCTCATGATGCGAGGATTACAGTAGAAGCGTATAAGCGTATTGCTCACGAAACTATGCGAGGTACTACAGCAGCCAAGGAATCTGTTTCTGAAGTTGTTCAACGGGATGGCAGTCGAGTACCTGCTGAAAAAATGTTAGCTTCTGCGCGCGTTGAACGCCCTGTAAGTGCTATGGCAACGGTAGTTGCTTCTACTTCCCAAGAGCACACTGTTTCGCGTCTCAAACGTGCGTTTTTTGCCATTATCTCTATGGTGGTAACCGCAATTAGTGTTGCTGCAACCGTATGTATTCCAGTAGCTATGGTGGCTGCAATGTTTGCCGTTGCCGGAAGACCTATTTTTGGTTTTGTTATGCAACAATGTGTACTGGTTGCAGTGGCTTGCATGTTCGTTCGTGCTTTTACGCTGGTACTGTTGTTTGCTGGGGTCGATATGCACCACGAGCATTTGCATAAAGCCCACATAAGTATGAATGTTGGCATGGTTTGTGCAGTTTTGCCATTACTGGTGGTGCTGTACTTCCTGGATGTTGATTTGTTGTATGTTGCAATAGTTTCTTGCGTACTTTTGGTGTTTGTGCTTCCTCGTTACCTTCTTATGCGATCGCGGCATATTGTGCAAAAAGTTCGCGTTGAACAGCATGAGGTCGAGTGTGAAGTAAGTGATATCGAGCTTGGAATTGATGAGGTACTTGCCTTCCGACAAGGTGAACATTGCGTAAAACACATGGTTGCTTCCATGAAGAAAGTGTCACAGCAGAATATGCGATTGTCGCGTAAAATTGGCGGAATCTCAGCCTTCGTGCTGGTGTTGTCATTGGTGAGTATTGCTACTTCGGCATTGTTGGTTGCTCATACTATTCATCCAGTGCCGACTAATATTCCTGCTTGGAATACGGTGTATGCTGTTATGGCCATGGTGCTGCTGGTGAGTATGATTCAGCAGGTATCCGGTGTGGTGTTGCAGCGCATACCTTCTATGGTGAAGGTTAAGTGATATTTGTTTAACAATGGTGAGCAAACGAAATTAAGCGGAAATGTTATTTACACGATACGTAGATTAGGTTGGGGGGCTGAATATGCGTTATCGCTGTACCCGGTTGGGGCATAATCGAAGTAATCAGCGCGGAAGACGTCCGCATAATCGCAGTGTTGTTGCGTTACTGTGGCTTATTGCGTGCGCGGCTTTATGCGGGGTTATTATTGGTCTGCTACTTCCTAAAATCAACCATACGGCTGGCCAGATTACGGGAGAGTATGAGGCGAGCGGTGAGGCTGCTCGTATTTTGCAACATCTTAAAGTGGCTCGAGCGCACCATGGCGGGTATGAGCGGCAAGTCTTTGGGTATCGTACTACTGACGAAGATGGCAACGGTTGTGATGTGAGAGAAGACGTATTAGCCCGAGATTTGAAGGATGTGCGATACAAGTATGCGGGATCCTGCCAGGTGAGTCTGGGGTTGTTACACGATCCTTATACGGGGCTTTTGATTCATTTTGTAAGGGGTCGTAAAACAAGTTCGCTAGTGCAAATTGATCACGTTGTTGCTTTACAAAACGCCTGGGAGTCGGGGGCTTGGAATTGGCGGCAAACTAAGCGTCTTAAATTTGGTAACGACATGCTTAATTTACTTGCTGTGCAGGGTGCTGCGAATCAAGAAAAAGGTTCCGCTTCAGCAGCATACTGGTTACCTTCAAACAAATCGTTTAGATGCGCGTATGTAGCTAGGCAGATTGCGGTGAAATATAAGTATGGTTTGTCGGTGACGCGCGAAGAAAAGCGAAGTATGGCAGGAATATTGCATAACTGCCATGCGCAAAAGCTACCAAAGTAAAAGCGACAATTCCTATACAAACATGTAAAGAAAAAATCGAAATCTCGCCAAAAACTGACAAAAACTTTACAAGCGTGTACAGAAAATGTCGAAATATCGCCAAAAAGCGATTAATACTTTACGTGAGTGTAAAGAAAATAACGAATGCGCGCGATTTAGTAGTGATGATGAGTGTGATCGTGCATAACGTCGTGATGCTCGGTTGCGTGTGGAATATGCAGTACCCGCATACGATCAATTGCTCTGCGGGCAAGATTATGCGCCGATCCAGTGCCTTCACCTTTTACTGCGACAATAACTAGTATTGCCATTACAGCGGTAATAAGCGCGCTGATGCGGAGCGTCCACTGTACGCCGAAAATACTTGCTGCAACGTCTGCAGCGTGGCCTGAACCGGTAAAGCTGTGGCGCCAAGTAGTGAGTACCGTCATGGTTACCACCAGCACTGGAGCACCTATAGCACCCCATAACTGACGCATAGTATTGGTTACTGCGGAACCGTCACCAAGTTCGTCTTTACGCAAGCAATTCAGCGACCAAGTGGTTATAGGCATCAGCAGAAAGCCCATGCCGATTTGACGCGTAAATTGCCAAATGGAAATCCACCAAATCCACGTATCCATATCGATAAGGCTCATCATTACTGTGCCAAACAGCAGGATAATAGAGCCTGCCATAGCAACCGGTCGGACACCAAAACGATCGAGCATACGGCCGCCAAAATACTGGGAAATAGCCATGCCTAGCGCGCCCGGTAGCAGTATCAGTCCGCTCATAGTGGCAGAAAAACCGCGATCAGACTGAATATACAACGGAATTAACACCATAATGGAACTGAACGCAAAAAACGTAAGGCAAGCGCAAACTGTACCAACCATAAAGTAACGGTTCTTTAATACGCTCAAACCAAGCAGCGGAACTTTACCAAGTTTTTGATGACGGAGTTGACGAATCACGAACCAAGCGATACCAAAAGCACCAATCGTCATAGGTCCCCACGACAGTGGACTATTAATACCGCAGCCCTCAATATTGGTAAAACCAAACATTAATCCGCCAAAACCAATCACTGACAGTCCAACTGAGAAAAAGTCAGCGTGTGCGTTAGGATCGTGTTCGCCAAAGTTATGTAAGAATAATGTCGCTACAATAACGGAAATCACACCGATAATAGTGAGCGAACAGAAAATAGAACGCCACCCGTTCATGTCGGTTTGTAAGCCGCCGATAGTAGGACCGATTGCCGGAGCAATACTCATAGCCATACCGACACTGCCCATGGCCATGCCTCGTCGTGTCACCGGGTACACAGAAAATACAGTAATTTGTAGAACAGGCCACATTACGCCAGTGCCAATTGCTTCCAAAGTGCGTCCTAACAACGCCATCATAAAATCGCTACTCAACCAAGCCAAAACTGAGCCGAGCGTAAAAAGAACCATAGAAGTAATAACGATTTGGCGCGTAGAAAAACGTCTCGTAAGGAACGCCGTAAGCGGCACCATAATAGCCATAATCAGCTGAAAAATAGAAGTAAGCCATTGGCCGGTGGTGACGCTAATACCAAATTCGTGAACGATAGTTGGCAGGGCGGCAGTGAGCTGAAGTTGCGCGAAATTGCCGATAAAGGTAATAAAAGTGAGAATAGCTAACGAAATAAGTGCCGGTCGTGTAAGTCGATTATTGCGATACGCTTCCTCTCCAGTCAGTGCGTGACTGAGATTATGACTGCTAGTAAGCCACGATACGTGTGTCACAATAAACATCCTTTGCTATCGTTATTTTTTTCTTAATTGTAATGTGGCAATGCTTGTGCAGGGCTGCGTTACTAATGGGATTCTTGCCAACGCGAATCACTATTTATCACTGTTTGCCACTGGTTGCCAATCACTGTTTATCACTATTCTTAATCACTGCCAACTTAGACAGCGGTCATTATATGCGCCGCTTTATATGCCGTTGCAATCATACCAATAATACGCGCAACACAAAGCACGCCTATTCCGCGCAAATGTCGCGTTTGAAAAAGTAACGACAGTTGAAATAAGTCAACAGAAATAAATTGCGGACAGTTAACTTAGTAGTTCGGTAATAGTAGCTCAGTAACTGCGGTAAGTGCGCCAATGATTGTAAGCGCCCTGGATGGAACCGTAGCGGCCGTTGCAGTAATTCCAGAACCAACGAAGCTGCGTTTGATAGTTGGTGGCCCAATCAGCGCCGGCAGAAGCCATTTTTCCACCCGGCAACGCCTGTGGCAAGCCATAAGCGCCAGAAGGATTCATAGCGTTTACGCGCCAACCTGACTCGTGCGTAATAATAAACACCGTAGCGCTAAAATCAGCCTCGCTGTAACCGTTGGAAATCAGCCAATCGTGCGCCCACTGCTGCATTTCGCCAGCAGGAACTGTGGTGCCAATAGAAGCTGCAAAACCATGTCCCGCAGAAGCGCCACCAGTACCAACAAGAATCACCTTATCTTTTGGCGCCTTTTTTACGTAAGAAGCGAAGATGTTAGAAGTAACAACCTTACCCTTAGCGCGTGTAACGATTTTCGCAGTTTCCATAACGCCATTAACGCCTTCGGACTGTACTTTCTCAGTGCCCTTTGGCAAAGCGGCAGTTTCCTTCTTTACTACGTTAAAAGCGATTGAATCGTCGGCAGTTTCCAACTTTGCTCCCACACGATTAATAGTGATAACCGTGGATTCGTCAACTTTAGCGGTTAATGAAGGAGATACCACATCGTGTGGTTCAAGCGTAATATCGCCAGCTTCAAGCACAGACTTAACGTTGGTAAAATGAGTGCCCAAAACTGTGCGACGGTGGCCATTAATAACCACTGTTACATAGGATGTGCCGCTTTTACGAAGCGCATCACGAAAAGCGCTACGGGAAACTTCCTGAGAAGTATCAGTAGCTGAATAAGCAGTAACAGGGGCCGCGTGCCCTTGCGTTGAAGTATAAAAATTGCGTGAGGCAAAGCCGAGCGTCACCAAAGCTAACACACCAACAACAACCATGCCAACCTTAGCCCACTGACGTGAACTCAGTGAACTTAATGTAGCAGTATGCTTACGGTGACTGGCCATAGCCCTCCTTACTTCTTCAATGCAATCAGTCCGCAATCGCCTGCGAACTTTCCATAACCAAGGAGCGAATAGAGTCGCTCACTTATACAAAACCGTATTCGATTATAATCCGTGGTCTAGTCCACAAGAAAATAAGTAACCAAACCTACGAGAATCCTGCCTGTATAAAAGTTGTATAAAAGTTATATAAAACCTGCTTAAATAAGACCTATATAAATCTATACAAATCTATACGAATCTATGCAAAAGCTAGTTGTTTTCCGAATCTTCAGACGGCTCGTAAGCCTGAGCTTGCTCAACTAAATCTTCCAAATCAGAAGCAAGCAAGGATCCAGCCTGACGATAAATAACCTCACCGCGCTTAATTACCATAAGTGTTGGAACTGCTTGAATCTGCGCAGCTTCAGCAATTGTGGCGCACTCATCCACGTCAACCTTAACGAAAGGAATGTCAGGATACTTGTCGCTCACTTTTTCAAAAACAGGGCCAAATGCGCGGCACGGACCGCACCAAGTCGCCCAAAAATCGACTACGACAATCTCGTGCGTTGATGCAATTTGTTCAAAATTCTCTGAACTGGCGTGTATTGCTGCCATATATTCCCCTTCATCGCGTGGATTTTTTATTCGTTCTATTATACCCTGCGGAGTGCATAAGTTTTGTACTTTGCGAATAGTTGTGCACATAAATCTGTCGCCTTGCGGCACTAGGCTAGGGTTCATGCTTGATATCCAATTTATTCGTGAACATGCCGATGTAGTCAAGGAATCCCAGCGTAAGCGTGGCGAATCCGTTGAACTTGTCGATGAAGTCTTACGTAACGACGATTTGCGTCGTACCGCACTCAAAGCTTTTGAAGCTGCCCGTGCTGAGCAGAAAGCTATTGGTAAGAAAGTTGCAACTGCTCCAGCCGAAGAGAAGGCTGCGCTTATCGCAGAAACTAAGGAACTCGCTTCGAAAGTAGCTGAGTACAAGGCTGAATCCGAAAAAGCTACTGCCGACTACACAACCGCAATGTGGAAGCTTTCCAACATCGTAGAAGATGAAGCTCCAGAAGGCGGCGAAGACGACTACGTTGTAGTTAAGAAAGTTGGGACTCCACGCGATTTTGCGGCCGAAGGTTTTGAGCCAAAGGATCATTTGACGCTTGGCACTGGCGTTGCTGGTATTGATATGCGTCGTGGTGTGAAAGTTGCCGGCTCTCGCTTCTACTTCTTGCGTGGCGCTGTGGCGCGCTTGCAAATCGCAATGCTTACTATGGCTGTAGATCAGGCGGAAGAGCACGGATTTACGCTTGCAATTACGCCAACTTTGGTGCGTCCTGAAGTAATGCGTGGCACGGGCTTTTTGAACTCGCATGCTGACGAGATTTACCGTTTGCGTGAGCCAGACGACCAGTATTTGGTTGGTACTTCCGAAGTTGCTTTGGCGGGTATGCATGAGGATGAGATTCTTGACTTAAGTAACGGTGCTTTGCGTTACTGCGGTTGGTCTAGCTGCTATCGTCGCGAGGCTGGTGCTGCTGGTAAGGATACTTCCGGCATTATTCGCGTGCACCAGTTCGATAAGGTGGAAATGTTCGTGTACTGCAAGCAGGAAGA
This sequence comes from Gardnerella nova, assembly GCF_049244055.1. NCBI lineage: Bacteria > Bacillati > Actinomycetota > Actinomycetes > Bifidobacteriales > Bifidobacteriaceae > Gardnerella > Gardnerella nova. The sequence goes on from NZ_CP058369.1 coordinate 123,456, forward strand.
TTCGCGCGCTGAGCATCAGAAGTTGCTTGGCATGGAGCAGGAAATGCTTGCGAAGGTGGAAGTGCCTTACCGCATTATTGATACTGCTGCCGGCGATCTTGGTTCTTCTGCTGCGCGTAAGTTTGACTGCGAGGCTTGGGTGCCAACTCAGGGTCGCTACCGTGAGCTTACTTCTACTTCTAACTGCACTGAGTATCAGGCTCGTCGTTTGAATGTGCGCGAGCGTTTGGACGATGGTGCTACGCGTGCAGTGAGCACATTGAACGGTACGTTGGCTACTACGCGCTGGCTTGTGGCTATTTTGGAGAACCATCAGCATGAGGATGGTTCGATTGATATTCCAAAGGCAATGCAGGCTTATATGGGCGGCAAGGAAGTTATTGAGCCGACAAAGTGGGAAGCGTGAGCTGACGCGGTTTGAGCTGTGGTTTGCTTCGCAGTTTGAACTGCGTTTGAACTGTGGTTGAACTGATTGTTCGTATTTGCGTGCGTAAGTTTTGTGCTTACGCACGTTTTTTATTTGTTGTGTTGGTTGTGTGTTTGTGGTGTGTGTTGGTGAGGGCTGTGTTTGTGTGTTGCGTTGGTGGTGTGTGTTGTGTTCTATGCGTGCTGATATGCTTAACCCCTGTGTGCTGAAGGCGATTTAATTGTTTTCGCGCGCAGACTGGATGGGTGTCCGAGCGGTCTAAGGAGACGGTCTTGAAAACCGTTGTAGGGAAACCTACCGCGAGTTCGAATCTCGCCTCATCCGCGAATTAACCAAGCCTAAAGCATATAAAAATTGCTTTAGGCTTTTTTAATTCGCCGAGCTTGCTCAGGTTGGAAGTCCGGGGGACTTCCAACGCAAGCTCGGTCTGCCTGCGTCTCGATTGACGCAGGCAGGGCAGGTTAACGTTGCTTTGCTTAAGCTCGGTCTGCCTGCGTCTCGATTGAGCATTGCCATTTTGTGGAACATTTGCCGGAGTTTTTTCTCCGGTGTTTGCGCGACGACCTGCCGAAGCGCTTAAAGCGTAGCGCGCGAAGGCAACTCGGAGCGGAAACTCGCTTAAGTTGGAAGTCCGGGGGACTTCCAACGCGAGTTTTGTAGCGAGCGCGTTATCCGCGCGAGCGTTTTGGCCAATTTGTGGAACATTTGCGGGAAGAATTTCTCCGGCGTTTGTTGTTGTTTTAGCCGTTTTTTGGAACATTTGCTGGAGATAGTTCCGACGGTTTCTTTACATGGTTGTATAGGAATTGTCGTTTTTTGGCCGGATTTCGATTTTTTCTTTACGTTACTGTAAAGGAATAATCACTTTTCGGCTTAATTTCGATTTTTTCTTTACAAGGCTGTAAAGGAATTGTCGGTTTGGCGCTGATATGAAACATTTACGGGAGAATTTTGGCGTTCGCTTTTAGCGCGCGGAATAATGGCGCTCTTGTGAGGCGATTGCGTCGAGGAAGAAGCGCGCACCTTCGCGGTGGGATGTGCTACTTACGAAATCTTCCGGAGCGTAAGGTGCGACGCTAGAAAACATCTCCTCGTAATCGGCAACGCTTAAGCGTTCGCGCGAATCGAGCATATCAGCGTGCTCCTTAGCAAACAGCGCGTTCTTAAATCCTGGAACAAGAGTTGCACTAAATAACTCGCCAACAGCGCCGGAACCGTAAGAAAATAGCCCAATCCTATCGCCATCTTTAAGCGGAGGAATGTTACTATTTTCGTGAGTGCCGCCGTCCAACTCAAGTCCGTCTAACTCAAGCAAAGACAACAAACCCAAGTACAACGATCCCGTATAAATATTGCCAACGCGACGACTGTACTTTGTGCTGGTTTCGTAGCGAGAAAGCAAGCGCTCGCGCACGTCGTATGGGGTGTTATCGCAATCTGGGGTGTTATCGCAATCCATCGCGGCCTTAAGCGCCTTCAAACCCATTTTCGTATACGGCAAGTGGAAGCATATGGCTGCAAAATCGTTGAAATCGCAGCCGTTTTGAGCACAATATTTTTGCCACACGTCGCAGAAAAACTCTATGTACTGCTCGCTAGAAAACTTACCGCGGGCGAGTGCAGTATCCTGGTATACCGGTCGCCAAAAGTCTTGAATATCAGCGGATTTTACAACGCTATCGTCATTGATCTTAAGAACGCTCGGATTCGCGCTTACCAGCATTGCCACGGCACCAGCGCCTTGCGTAACTTCGCCGGGAGTGTTAAGTCCGTAGCGCGCAATGTCTGCCGCAATCACCAGCACTTGTGGCTGCGAATCGGCATGCGCTCGCACGTAGTCACATGCCATCATGAGTGCCGCGGTGCCGCCGTAGCAGGCTTCCTTCACTTCAGCGCAACGCAGCCATGGCGTGAGTTTTAGCAGACTTTGAACGTATAGCGCGCTGGATTTGCTGGCGTCCACGCCGCTTTCCGTACCGACGATTAGCATTTTGAGGCGATTGCTGTCGATGTATGGCAGGAGGGGGAGTGCGGCTTCGGCTGCGAGTGTTACGATGTCTTGGTGATTTGGCGGCACTGCCTGCTGGCTTTGGCCGATGCCGATGGTGAATTTGTTGGGGTCTATGCTGCGCGCGTGTGCAAGGTCAGTGAGGTCGAGGTAGCAGTGCGGGGTTGCGAAGTTGATGCGGTCGATGCCGACGGCGAGTGGGGAGGTTTTTGCGTTATTTGTAGTGTTCATTTTTCTCAATTTTTTCTCAATTTTTTCTTAATTTCTTAATTTCTTAATTTCTTAATTTCTTGATTTCTTGATTTCTTCTTAATTTCTTATTTTTTAATTTTTATCTGATTCGCGCAATTGTTTAAGCAGTTGCGCAACTTTTTCAGTGGTGCGTTCTGCCGTGGTAAGTTGTAGAAGATTGTGCGCGATTTTTACAATTTCGTCGCCTTTGGCGCCGGCTGCGATTGCTAGATTTGACGCGTGTAGTTTCATGTGACCAGCTTGTATGCCTGAGCTTGCGAGCGCGCGGAGAGCTGCAAGATTTTGTACGAGACCGAGGGCTGCAAGTGTGTTGCGAAAATCGTTCGCGTTTTTGTATTTTCCGATTTTGATTGCGAGTTGCGCCATTGGTAGCGATGAGATTGATCCGCCGACGATACCGATTTGCAGGGGGATTTCGATACGACCATGGAGTATGGTTTGTTCGTTTAAGACTTCAGTTTTCCACGTTGACAGCGGTAGGTAGCGACCGGAGCGAGCCGCCCACGCGTGCGCTGCTGCTTCTAGCGCTCGCGTATCATTTCCTGACGCGAGCGCGGCCCCTGCAATACCGTTTAGGATGCCTTTGTTGTGCGTGGCGGCTCGCGCTGTGTCGCTGGCGGCTAGCGCGCTTAATGCCGCGATGCGGCTGGCGAGGCGCTTGCCCTCGCTTTCGCGTTCGTCTAAATTTTCCAGCCGCGTGGATGCTAGGGCTGCAGCGGGTATGTGTACTTCGGCTGTGGTGGCAACGCGGCTGGTGTTGGTGAGGATGGCTGCAAGCGCCTCGACACCGAGCCAGCTTTCCAGCTGGGCTTTGACGGCTTCGCCCATAGTGTTTACTGTGTTGGCGCCCATGGCGTCGCATGTGTCTACGTCAATCTCGAGTTTGGCGAAGCCGTTCAAAGCTACAGCGCGGCATTTTCGCGCGCCGCCGCCCCTTTTCATCATTGATGGGTGTGACTCGTTGGCAATGCGCAGCAGCTCTTCAACTTTCCCAGAATCTTCAACAATTTCGCGCAATTGCGCAGCTACGTTCCCGTCTGTGTTTTCAAAAGCAATTTGCGCAGTTGTTACGTATTGTGGCGAGTTTGCTACGATACAGCCTTCAATACTTGTTGCGGCAATTCTTGCTCCGTTGCATGCTGCCGCGATTACGGATGGCTCTTCCGTTGCGACGAGTACGTTTCGCGTTTCGCCGTTGATAATCAGCCCGCGTACAACGCCAACCGGCAGCGTATACTTTCCAATCTGATGTTCAATCATACAATTCGCAACGTCTGCTGGTATTGTTGCGTCGGAACTTTCCGCAAGCTGCTTAAGCAAAAAAGTTGCGTCAGACTCGTCTATCGCACCCTCGTTTTGTAAAGTTTTTATGCGTTTTTCTACGCTCAACTCACGAAAAGCAGTTTCACGAAAAGCAGTTTCACGAAAAGCAGTTTCACGAAAAGCAGTCATCGAAATCACCTCATGATTTGTAGACTACGAATGCTTCTGGTCGCTTTGCATTCTGACTTGGTTGTTTTGCATCCTAATCTGCATCGCCACGCCAATTCCGCCGCCCACGCACAGCGCGGCAACGCCATTTCGCTGATTACGATCGCGTAGTGCGTATATAAGCGTCGTTAAAATTCTCGCTCCGCTGGCTCCCAGTGGGTGACCGAGTGCGATTGCGCCGCCTCGCACGTTGAGCTTTGCTTCGTCAATATGCAACTGCTCCGAAACGGCGATGCTCTGTGCGGCGAAAGCTTCGTTAATTTCAAATAAATCAATGCTGTCAACGTTACTTCCGGTAGCTTGCAGCATGCGTTCCATCACATGTTTTGGCGCGTATCCCATTAGGTCTGGGTCGATGCCGCCTTCTGCAAATCCTACGATTTTGGCGAGGTACTCGATTCCGTGCGCTTCCGCATAATCTTTGCTCATGAGCACGAGTGCTGCGGCTCCGTCGTTGATTCCGCTTGCGTTGCCTGCGGTTACGGTTGATTGATGTGAGCCGTTGACAGTGTCCGAAGCCGTGAACAGTGTGCGCAATTGTGCTAAACGTTCCATGGACGTATCGGCGCGCGGATGTTCGTCTCGCGTTATTACTGTGCCATCTGACAGCGTAACTGGCGTAATTTCAGCTTCAAACTCGCCTTGTTGCCACGCTTTGACAGCTTTTTGGTGAGATTTAAGCGCAAAAATATCTTGTGCTTCGCGCGTAATATTAAATTTCGCTGCTACGTTTTCTGCGGTAACTCCCATTGCGTCATCGGTAAAAGCGTCGTTTAGACCGTCGCGCTGCAAGCCGTCAATAAGCGTAAAGTTTCCGTAGCGGTGTCCGTTAAATCGCGAGTTGGTTGCGTAAAATGGCACGTTGCTCATGCTTTCGGTGCCGCCTGCTACTACTACTTGCGCGTCGCCCATAACGATTGCGGCTTGTGCTAGTCGCACTGCTTTTAAGCCTGATCCGCACACTTCGTTAATAGTCATTGCGCAACTAGAAGTGTCTAATCCTGCTCGTAATGCGATTTGACGAGCCACGTTTTGACCGCTTCCCGCCTGCAGAACGTTACCAAAAATGGCTTGATCTACGTCATGTGCGTCGATTCCGGCGCGTTCGATTGCAGCTTTGGCTGCGATTGTTCCTAAATCAACTGAGGAAAGCGAAGATAAGCTGCCGCCGAACTTGCCAATAGGCGTGCGTGTAGCGCTTGCAATCACCACTTCAGTCATAAGTTTAGCCACCTAATAAATTGTTTGTTGCAATCATATTGCACCTATACCAACCGGACTACTTTATCGTACTTGAGCGCAAAAACGGTAATTGTGTGAAATTTTTCTCGTTTCTTTCACATTTGCACTTGCTTCAGCGAGTTTACTGATATGCGCAAAGCGACAGTTTCTTTACAGTTGTGTATAGGAATTGTCGGATTCTCGCCAAAAAGTGACAGTTGCTTTACAGTTGTGTATAGAAAATGTCGGATTCTCGCCAAAAAGCGACAGTTACTTTACAGTTGTGTATAGGAAATAACGAACTCGCTACTTACGGAACGCAATAACTTACTTACGGAACGTAATAGAGCCGTCGCTAGGGTCCATTGAGTCAACGATAGCCAGCGAATCCAAATCATACCCAGCTTCGCGAAGTGCGTCGCCGCCGCCCTGGAATCCTTTTTCAATCGCAATACCAATGCCGGCAACCGTAGCTCCCGCGTGGTGACAAATATCAATCAAACCTTGCAAAGCATTACCATTAGCTAAAAAGTCGTCAATAATTAGCACGCGATCGTCGGCACTCAAATATTTACGCGATACGATTACCGGAAATTCACGTTGCTTTGTGAAAGAAAACACAGTAGAAACGTACTGGTCGCCATCGAGATTAATAGACTGAGCTTTTTTCGCAAAAACTACCGGAACATTCCCAAAATGACGCGCTACTACGCAAGCAATGCCAATTCCCGAAGCCTCAATCGTAAGAATTTTATTAACGCCCGCTTCGCGAAAATGCTCAGCCCAAGCCGCACCCATGTTATCAAAAAGTGACACATCGCACTGGTGGTTCAAAAAAGCGTCCACTTTCAAGACATTACCAGGTTTTACGATACCGTCTTGGCGGATGCGATCTTCCAATTCTTGCACGATGAATCTTCCTTTGCGTTGTTTAGCAGCCACGCGCCATGTGTAGCATAGTTATGGACGTTCAGTACGCTTAAGCATACCCTAATCCGTGACACAATATTGTTAAAAAACGACGGCAGTATGTGGTAAACCTGATTAAATGTGCTAAATGCGCTTATAGGCAAAACGGGGGAGTTTTGTGGGGAGTGGTTACGGAGAGTGAAAATGTGCGATTACGGGTATGTGAGTGATTTATTAGGTGATCCTGTGGATAATGAGGCGGGGTCTGCGAGTGCGCAAGCGAACGATAGTGAGGCTTACCAAAATAGCGGGGCTTACCAAAGTGATGAAGACGTGTACGCAAATGCTGCGGATATAAGCGATTACTCTAATTACGGATATGACGAATATGCCGACGCGTATGCGCAAGAATACGCGCCTTCAAGCGTTCCTGCGGAAGATTACGTTCCAGCAGAAAATTACGTTCCAGCAGAAGGTTACGTTCCAGAGGAAGGTTACGCTTCCGTAGCTGAAAATTCCAACGCAACTGCCACTAATTTGACTGCCGCTAATTCAGTTGCCGATTATCCAGACGTCACTTATCCAACTGTTTCCAGTCCACGAATCGTCGTCGACGCAAGCACTCTCATAGAGGGCCTCAATCCGCAACAATCTAAAGCAGTGCAGTACGATGGCCCGGCGTTACTTATCGGCGCAGGCGCAGGCAGCGGCAAAACGCGAGTACTCACGCGCAGAATCGCTTGGATTTTAAGCCAAAAAGGTGCGTGGCCAAGCCAAATTCTCGCCATCACTTTTACTAACAAAGCCGCCGCAGAAATGCGTGAACGCCTTGCTAAGCTCATCGGCAGCGAAGCGAGTAGTATGTGGGTTTCGACTTTCCATTCTGCGTGCGTGAAAATACTTCGCAGGTCCGGCCAAAGCATTGGCTTAACCTCAGGATTTTCTATATACGACACCGCTGATTGCGAACGTTTGATAAAAATTATTGCAACCGAGTTGAACGTAGATATTAAACGTTTTACGCCGCGCAGTATTTTGGGGAAGATTTCGGATTGCAAGAACAGTTTGATTAGTTGGCGTGAGCAGTTGGATATGTATGCCAATGATTACAAGCCGGGAGTTTTGGGGCAACAGATTGCGCACGCAGGCAACGCTGATGCCGTGTATGCCACGATTTACGCGGAATATCAGCATCGTTTAGCACAAGCGAACGCCGTTGACTTTGATGATTTAATTATGCGGACCGTGCAGCTTATGCGCGAAGCTCCGGAAGTTGCTAAATATTACCGCCACAAGTTCCGTTATATTCTGGTTGACGAGTATCAGGATACGAACCACGCGCAATACGAGCTTATTCGTGAGCTTGCTGGCGTTGACGTAAAGCAGAATAGTGCAAACGTTACGCAAAGTAGTACAAACGTTGCGCAACAACAGCGTGCTGATTCACCTGCTTCAATCACCGTTGTTGGCGACTCCGACCAGTCGATTTACGCTTTCCGCGGCGCAGACATTCGCAATATTCAAGACTTTGAGAAGGATTTTCCAAACGCTACGACTATTATGCTGGAGCAAAACTATCGCTCTACTCAAACAATTTTGGACGCTGCAAACGCCGTTATTTCGCATAACCAAGGCCGCAAACCTAAAAAATTGTGGACGGCATTAGGTCAGGGCGCTCCAATTACCGGTTACGCTGCAGATAGTGCTCAGCAGGAAGCAGCTTGGGTTGCGCAGGAAATAGCGCGATTGGCTGGCGAGGAAGGCGTTGCGTATTCGGATATGGCAATTATGTACCGCGCTAATGCTCAGTCGCGTTCGCTGGAAGATGCTCTTATGAAAGCAGGTCTTCCGTACCAACTGGTTGGCGGCACAAAGTTTTACGAACGTCGCGAAGTAAAAGATGCGCTCGCATACTTGCAGTCTATGGCAAATCCGGACGACGACGTGAATATGCGCCGAATTTTGAACGTGCCAAAGCGAGGTCTTGGCGCTCGAGCAGAAGCCTTGCTAACTCTTTACGCGCAAACGCAAGGAGTGAGCTTCTGGCAAGCTTTGGAACATTTGGAGTCAATCGATGGCATGCCAACTCGCACAGCATCCAAGCTTAAAGAATTCCGCGAGCTTATGCACAATTTGATGACGTGCATGAAAGACAACGATTCAAAACCTTCTAAAGTTATTGACAGCATTTTGAAGGACAGCGGTTTGCTGGAAGATCTGCAGCGTTCGGAAGATCCGCAGGATGCTGCTCGAGTGGATAATTTGTCGCAGTTGCAGTCGGTGGCTGCCGAGTATGAGCAAAATACTCCGGATGCTAGCGTGGCTGGTTTCCTTGAAACGACGGCGCTTGTGGCGGATTCGGATCAATTGCCGGACGAAAGTGAGGACACTGGCAAGGTTACGTTGATGACGCTTCACACGGCTAAAGGCTTGGAATATCCGGTTGTGTTCCTAACTGGCATGGAGCAGGGCACTTTTCCGCATGCGCGTGCGTTGGAAGACGATGGCGAGCTTTGTGAGGAGCGCCGACTTGCTTACGTTGGTATTACGCGTGCAAAACAGCGTTTGTATGTAACGCGTGCTGCTGTGCGTGCGCAGTGGGGGCAGGCTCAAGATATGCTTCCAAGTCAGTTTTTGGATGAGATTCCAGATAATTTAATTGATTGGAAGCGTAGGGAAGCTGACGTTGAGCGTTTAGGTGTTTCTGGCATGCGTCGAGGCGATTCCGATTTTGGCGGCGATTCTGATTTTGGTGGCGATTTTGGCGGCTGGGATGACGACTATAGTGACGCTTTTAGTGACAAAACAACGTTTGGAGGAAGTGCTTACGGTTCCGGCAAGTCCTACGGAAAAAGCAAGTCCTACGGTTCTAAGTCGCATAGTTCTTCTTACGGAAGTTCTTACGGATCTTCTTACGGAAGTTCCTACGGTTCTTCGCGTGGATCTTCTTACGGATCTTCTTACGGAAGTCCCTACGGTTCTCGTTCGAAATGGTCTAAGTCAAGCGCTGTAACAACACGCAAAACCACTGCGCGATCTGCCACAAAACCACTGGCAAAATCAGGTTCCATGTCCGCAATTGCCTCATCTTCCGCATCTTCCAAAGCGGTGGATAAAGACAACAATCTCAATATTCAAGACTTCCAAATCGGCGACAAAATTACGCACGATACTTACGGTTTGGGCACTATTGTTGCCACGCAAGACAAAGGTCGCAACTCTATTATTACCGTTGATTTTGGTTCTGACGGTGTAAAACGACTTATGTTGCGCGTAGCTCCTATAGAGAAACTATGAAATTTTGTTTTACGTAGCTTACTTTACGTAACTCACTTTTTTGTAGCTTACTTTACGTAGCTTGTTTTACGTAGCTTACTTTACGTAACTCACTTTTTTGTAGCTTACTTTACGTAGCTTGTTTTACGTAGCTTTAGCAACAGCGACTATTGGTAACAGCGACTATTGGTAATAATGTCATAATTAGCGCTGTAATTATATACACGAAAACAAAATATTCAAGACTTGTTTTCTCTTAAACTATACGAAAAAATGTAAAAGTAAACGAAAATATAACTTCAAAACATTAATAGTTGAGGGGAACTATTGCGGGCGCTTGGGTGCGGGTGCTTGATTGTGAATATTGGAAAGTTATCGATTTTCGTACACGCAAAATAAAGATGTAACGAAGGCGTGGTGCTCGCAAACGTGAGTGCCGTAAGGCGTGTGACATTAAAGACAATGTGACACTGAAAGATTAATAACATACATGTAATGAGGTTATTATTATGAAGAATAAATTATTCGCATCAATTCCAGCTATTATTTTCGGCGCGTTGATTGCTATTGCGCCATTAACGTTTGCGAAACCATGCGCAACCGGAGGAATGGGCAAAGGCGGAAGTATGCACAAAATGCCTATGATGATGCAGCCTATGGCCTGCTACTATACGGGCCGTGCAGCTATTGGAATTGGCGTAGTTATTGCAGTTCTTGGCATTATTGCGCTGTTTGTTAAAGAGCAGATTCGCGCCGGCTTGAACATTGCTGTAATTGTGAACGCTTTGCTTATGCTTTCTGTCACAACATTCCTTATTGGCGTATGCAAAAGTCCTATGATGCACTGCGCGTCGGTTATGCGTCCAACGTTGATTGTGTTTTCCGCGCTGGCATTGGTGTTCGCAGCTGTTTCCGTGTATCTCGACACCAAGTCTTCTTGCGAGTGTGCAGCTAAGTAATAACGAAGCTAAGTAATAACGAAGCTAAGTAATAACGAAGCTAAGTAATAACGCAATTAATTAAACAAATATAGAAAATTTTAGTAAGTATTTACTATGCGCACTATTACATTGAAGCGATTGCCGCTGGAGAATATTAAACGCAAACCTTTACGCACTTGCGCACTTATAGTGGTAGCTGCATGCTTGTCCGCAATATTTTTTGGCGGCTCGCTTCTTTCCATGAATCTTGCGCAAGGTTTAAACAGTATGCGCGCCCGCATGGGAGCCGACATTATGGTTATCCCAAACGGCACGCATACTAAAGCCGAGGCGCTTCTAACAAACGGTGGATCAAGTACTTTCTATTTCACCAACGATATTGAGAGTTTAGTGAGACGTTCGCCGGGCGTTCAAAAAGCTAGCGCTCAAACCTATATTTCCTCACTTTCTGCAGGATGCTGCGCTGAAAAGCTGCAAATAATCGGTTTTGACCCGGATTCAGACTTTGTTATTGGTCCTTGGATTTATTCGCAGCACAAAAAAACTCTACAAAAAGGCGAGATGATTGCTGGAGCAAACGTACTCGTTTCCTACATGCATACGGTTCGTCTTTTTGGACATCAGTGGCCCGTAGTTGCGCAGCTTGCAAAAACCGGTACAAGCATTGACAATTCAGTATTCGTGCGTCGCGAAAGCGTGCCGCAAGTAGTCGAGTACTCTACAAAAGTGCACCACACCGCCATTCCTAAAGAGTACGCAAAAAAAGCAATTTCTGCGGTTTTAGTAAAAGTGAGCAAAGGTTACAGTGCTAAACAAGTTGCGGAAAATATTCGCAAAACAACCGGGATACCTAGCATAGGTATTGTATTCCCAGGTGGCGTTACGGCTACGACTCAAGCTAATCTTGGCGTATTTACGCGCACGCTAACTTTTGTAATTGCGGTGTTCTGGATTGTGGGGCTGCTGGTTTTGATTGCGGTTTTTGCAACCTCAGTAAACGAACGCAAAAAAGAGTTCGCATCTTTGCGCATATTAGGCGCAACTAGAAAAGTGCTGTTAGGAATAGTCGTTCGAGAATCCGCAACGCTCGGTTTTGTAGGCGGGGTGATTGGAGTTGCTTCGGCAAGTCTCATACTTTTCCCTTATAGTTCGCTTATTGCGCAACAATTGCAGCTTCCGTATTTGGAAGTGACGGCACTGCCTGTAATAGCGCTAATGCTGGCAAGCGTGCTGCTTGCGCTTGTTGCAGTTATTGTAGCTTCCGCGCTCACAACATTGCGCATTGCAACTACAGAAACGTATTTAACTTTACGAGCTGGGGAATGAATAGCATGTGCGAAAAATCGGTATCAAATAGCGCAAAGTCGCATTTTGAAGTGCTTAAATTACGCAATGTAACTCGAGAATTTGTGCGCAGAAAGCACAGATTTGCCGCAGTCAACAACGTAACTTTCTCACTAAACAGTGGCGATTTCGTTGCGATTGTAGGAAAATCCGGAAACGGAAAATCTACTTTACTAAATCTGATTGCCGGATTACTTAAGCCAACTCACGGAAGCGTAACGGTTTTAGACAATGAGATTTCCTCGCCTGAATTTAGTGATGTGGAAATTTCGAAGTTGCGCGCGAAAAATATAGGTTTTGTAACGCAATCGCAAACCTTATTGCCAAATATTACCGTTTACGACAACATCCTTTTGCCGGTTGAGATTGCGAAAAGCGACGAAATATCGCAAAAAAGTGGCGAGCGTAAAGGTGAGAATGCTGGCGGTGAGAATGCCGAAGGTGAGAATGCTGGCGGCAAAGATTACTATTCGGATCGCGCGCTTAATTTTTGTAAACGCCTGAATATTGAAGATTTACTGTGGTGCTACCCAAAGGAGCTTTCCGGAGGCGAAATGCGACGCGTAATGATTGTGCGCGCACTGATCAATAATCCGCAGTTGCTTATTCTCGACGAGCCTACGGGAGATTTGGATTCCGAGCATACACACATAGTGTTAGAAATGTTGCGCGAGGCTGCAAATAGCGGTGCGGCTGTGCTTATGGTAACGCACGATTCCGATGCTGCAAGTTGCGCGGACTGCACCTACACGATGGACTTCGGATCTCTCCGCTAATTTATTCTTACTGGTGTGTAGAATCAGAAACGATGCCTATTTTGTGTAGGTATCATCTGGAGCCTTAGCCCATCAGTGGGTCGGCGCGCGGGAATTATGGCGTTATTTCAACGTTTTACTACTTGCGCGTTCGTGTGTTAGCACGAAGAAGCACTGGAGAGGCCGGCTCAGCGTGAGTAATTTTTAGGCGATTTTACGATCGAATAAAAACTTGGCTCGCGTTCCGTTCAGATAACGACAGAATTAAAGGATTAGTTATGACTAACATTCAGCGTTCTCGCCGTCAGGTGCGTCTTTCTCGCGCCCTCGGCATCGCTTTGACCCCAAAGGCTCAGCGTATCTTCGAGAAGCGCCCATATGCTCCAGGTGAGCACGGCCGCACTCGTCGTCGCACCGAGTCCGATTACGCAGTACGTCTTCGCGAGAAGCAGCGTCTTCGCGCTCAGTACGGCATCTCCGAGAAGCAGCTTCGTGCTGCTTATGAGAAGGGTACGCACACTGCAGGCCAGACCGGTGACGCAATGCTCACCGATTTGGAAACTCGTCTTGATGCTTTGGTTTTGCGCGCAGGCTTTGCTCGCACCACCGCCCAGGCTCGTCAGTTTGTTGTACATCGTCATATTTTGGTTGATGGCAATCTTGTTGATCGCCCATCTTACCGTGTCAAGCCAGGCCAGACCATTCAGGTTCGTGCCAAGAGCCAGACCATGGTTCCATTCCAGATGGCTGCAGAAGGCGTTCATCGCGACGTTTTGCCAGCAGTTCCTGGTTATCTCGATGTGAATCTTGCCTCTTTGAAGGCTACTTTGACTCGTAAGCCGGAAGTCGATCAGATTCCAGTTGAAGTCAACATTCAGTACGTCGTCGAATACTACGCTCGTTAATTCGCCGATTTAATTCTTAAGGACATACCGCTTGACCCCTGTTGCGCATTCGCGTGGCAGGGGTCAATGCGTTTTATGGAACATTTGCCGGAGTTTTTTCTCCGGGGTTTGTAGCTGTTTTGGCCAATTTGTGGAACATTTGCGGGATAATCTCCGGTGTTTGTTGCTGAATTTGCGTAATTATGGAACATTTGCGGGATAATCTCCGGTGTTTGTTGCTGTTTTGGCCGTTTTTTGGAACATTTGCCGGGGATAGTTCCGACGGTTTCTTTACAAGGCTGTAAAGGAATTGTCGGTTTGGCACTGATATGAAACATTTGCTGGAAACCTGCACGGCTATGTACCGCTTAGTGCAATAATGGAATTATGTTGCTGCATCTTTATTTAGTGCGTCATGGACAGACGCTATTTAATCGCTACAATCGCTTGCAAGGCTGGTCAAATTCGCCGCTTACGGAAAAAGGTTTGAGGGATGCCGACAGAGCTGCAAAAAAGCTAGAAAATATTACTTTTGCTGCAGCTTACTGTTCGGACACTACGCGTGCGCAAATCACGGCTCAGCGTATTCTTGACGCAAACGAGGCCGCTGGTAACGTGCGTCCGAATTTAGTTAGTGATATGCATTTTCGCGAGCAATGCTACGGCTATTTTGAAGGCCAAGATATGCAAATGGCTTGGTGGGCTGCGGGAGCGCCGCACGGAGCGAATACTTATAACGAAATTGTGGAAAAGTTTGGGTTGGCAGCAACTCGCGACATGCTTAAAGAAGCGGATCCTTTCCACGATGCCGAGTCGGATATTGAATATTGGACTCGCGTAGAAGGCGGTTTTGCGTTGATTGCTGCTAATTCTTCACTTAACGACGGAGATAATGTGTTGCAAATTTCGCACGGAAATACGCTTTTGAGTATTATGCACCGTTTTGCGCCTGCCGGCTACGATTTAAGCGAGCGCCCAGCGAACGGAAGCGTAACTAGACTCGATTTTGACACTGCTCAGCCTATTGATCAGGCTATTACTATTCAAGGCTACAATGAGTAGATTTTGCTTTTACTTGCTTAAGTTATATGCGTCTTTACCGTTCGTTAGTCTTAAGTCATTGCAAAGGGTTGAGCATGTAGTCTGATTTGCTGTGTTAGCTTTTGACGCGGTGAGATCTTAAGCAAATGTGGTATAGAAAGAGGTTACGATGAGCGTTGGAGACATAGCCGCTCTTATTGCTGCAATCTCGTTTGCAGTTCTTTCGGGCTTTTTGATTTATCCGTTATTCCGGTTGGGTAGGTTGTTTGATCAGATTGCGGAAACGGTTAGAAAGTCAGGAGAGCATGCGTTGCCTGCAATCGACGAGTCGGTGACGACTATTAAGCAGGTGAATAAGACGTTAGAAGACGTGAATGCGGTTTCTGATGCCACACGCACAACGGTTACGAATATTGGTGCTCTTACCGATTTGTATGGTGCCTTCCTCGGTAAGCCGATTGTTAAGATTGCTGCCGCAGGCTACGCTCTTAAAGATACGCTTGCTTCTTTCTTCAACAAGCCAACAGTACCAACGGACGCGTCTAGCGTTGGCCGTCATGCTGCAAAAGAATCTTACGATAATTCTGCGAGCAAGGAGGCGTGATGTTTAAGCGTTTATTCTGGATGTGCGTTGGCATTGTTGTTGGTGTACTTGCGGTGACGAAGGCTCGTGCCTACGTGAAAGCGAAAGTTCCGTCTTCTGCGCGTAAGTTTTTGTTCGATCAAGATCCTGAAAATATTACCGTGCGCACTGTAATCGGCTTGTTGAAGGATTTTAATACGAGTCGTAAGACACACGAGAAAGAACTTAATGCTCGTTACGCGCGTCGGCAATGAGAAGCACCCATATACTAACATCGCGCTACGTAAGTCGTACTTCTTTACGCAGCGCGTTGAAATTTTACTTAAGTAACATTGCCAACTTTACTTATTCGCCGCTTAATTTTTAGTTAAGTTAAGTGGTGAAGTACTATATTGAATGTTTGCATGATTGCGTCGCGCATCATGCGGCACGATTACATGCGACTTATCATACGACTGTTGCGTGTAGATCTTGCTAACAATTACACAAGGAGTTCGTACGTATGCGCACAGCAGAAATTGCAAAGCGTTATCTTGACTATTTTGCTAAGAATGGTCATATGGTCGTTCCTTCGGCTTCTCTTATTTCGCCGAACCCGACGACATTGTTTACTATCGCCGGCATGGTGCCGTTTATTCCTTACTTGCTTGGTGAGCAGACGCCTCCTTCGCGCCGTATGGCATCGAATCAGAAGTGCGTGCGTACGCTCGATATCGACGAAGTTGGTAAAACCACTCGTCACGGTACCTTCTTCCAAATGGTTGGTAACTTTAGTTTTGGTGACTATTTTAAGGAAGAAGCAATTCATTACGCTTGGGAGCTTTTAACCACTCCGCAAGACAAGGGCGGCTACGGTTTTGACCCTGAAAAGCTTTGGGTTACTACTTACACTGACGACGATGAGGCTCGTGCGATTTGGAAGAACGAAGGCTTCGACCCAGAGCACATGCAAGTGTTCGGTATGGAAGATAACTTCTGGACTACCGGCGGCCCTGGTCCTGGCGGCCCATGCTCCGAAATTTACGTGGATCGCGGTCCGGAATATGGTCGCGACGGTGGTCCTGCTGCGGACGAATCCCGCTTTATTGAGATTTGGGATTTGGTTTTTGAAAACTACCAGGTAGATAACGTCAAATCTAAGACTGATTTGCATATTGCTGGCGAACTCGATCAGAAGAATATTGATACCGGCGCTGGTTTGGAGCGTTTGGCTTACCTTATGCAGGGTAAGGAAAATATTTATGAAACTGACGAAGTTTACCCTGTTATTGAAGCTGCAGAAAAGCTCAGTGGCGTAAAGTATGGCGATAATAACGATGCTGACGTGCGTTTCCGCGTTGTTGCTGACCATGTGCGTTCTGCTTTGATGATTATGAGCGATGGCGTGCGCCCAAGTAATGTTGGACGTGGCTATGTGCTCCGTCGTTTGCTTCGTAGAACTGTTCGCGCAATGCGTATGCTCGGTGTGCAGGATCCGGTTTTGCCAACCTTGTTCCCAGTATCTAAGGCTGCTATGGAACCAAGCTATCCGGAGCTTAACGATACTTTCCATGAGGTGAGTGAAGCTGCTTACGGTGAGGAAGACGCTTTCCGCAGGACTCTTGAAAAGGGTACGACTATTCTCGACTTGGCTGTTGAAAAAGCTAAGAAAGAGCACACGGACGACCCTATGGTTGGTGGCGCAGACGCGTTTACTTTGCACGATACTTACGGCTTCCCAATCGAGTTGACTCTTGAGATGGCAGCCGAGCAGGGTGTTAAGGTTGACGAGGCTAAGTTCCGCGAGCTTATGAGCGAGCAGAAAGGTCGCGCTCGCGCTGATGCTTTGAAGAAGCGTCACAATGTGGATGTGAGTGTTTACGACGATATTAAGAAAGAACTTGAAAAGCCAATTGACTTCCTCGGTTACACTGACTTCTCCAGCCGTTCCAACGTTTTGGCAATTGTTGAGGCAGGTAAAGGTTCTGTTAAAAGTGTCACCGCTCCTGCAAACGTTGAGGTTATTCTCGATCGCACGCCATTCTACGCTGAGCGTGGTGGTCAGATTGCAGATCAGGGCGAGATTATTTCCGACGACGGCGCAATTTTGGAAGTTGACGATGTTCAGCGTCCAATCAAGGATTTGATTGTTCACAGCTGCCGTTTGACTGAAGGTACGCTTAACGTTGGCGCTCCTGTAAACACGAATATTGATCAGGTCCGTAGGGCTGCTTTGGCACGAAGCCACACAGCTACACATACTCTTCACAAGGCTTTGCGTGAAGAGCTTGGTCCTCAGGCAACTCAGCGCGGTTCCGTGGTTGATCCAGACCGCTTGCGCTTCGACTTCCAGTGGCCAAAGGCTGTTGATAAGGATGCGCTTTCACGCGTTGAAGCTCGTGTCAACGAGCGTATTCGCGACGATTTGCAGGTTGTTCCTAAGGAAATGCCAATTGACGACGCTTTTAAGCTTGGAGCAATGCACTTGTTCGGCGAAAAGTACGGCGATGTTGTGCGCGTGGTTGAAATTGGCGACGGTTGGAGCCGCGAGCTTTGCGGTGGCACTCACGCTAAGAGCACCGGCAAGATTGGTATGGTCACTATTCTTTCGGAGTCTTCCATTGGCTCTGGTGTTCGTCGTATTGATGCACTTTGCGGCGAGGCAGCGTACGAGTATGGCGCTCGCGAGCACGCTTTAGTTGCTCAATTTGCAGACATGGTGAACGCTCGCCCAGACGAGTTGGTTGAACGTTTGGAATCCTTGCTTAACAAGATGAAGGATTCGGATCGTAAGCTCGCTGCAGTCTATGAGTCTCGGCTCGCTAATTCCGTTCCAGCTCTGATTGAGGCTGCTAAAGCTGCTGCCGGAAACATTAAGTTGGCTGTTAAGAACGTTGGTAACTTTGGTTCCTTCGATACGCTCCGTAAGACGGTGCTCGACGTTCGCTCTCGCCTAGGTGAGGATGCTCCTGCAGTAGTAGTTTTGAGCGGCGTAAACGAGGATGATAAGCCAATGGTTGCTGTGGCCACAAACGAGGCTGCGCGCGGACTTGGAGCTAAGGCTGGTGACTTGGTTCGCATTGCTTCTAAGGTTCTCGGCGGCGGTGGCGGCGGCAAGCCGGACTTCGCTCAGGGCGGCGGTACGGATGCTTCTAAGATTGACGAAGCGTTGGAAGCTGTGAAGCGCCAGTGTCTAAGCTCGCATAATGCGTAGCTATCCGCTTAAAACAGAACGATATAATCTTTACCAAAAGCAGCACAAAATTCATGGTGTGGTTAGGTATTGATTTGGGTGATGCTAGGGTCGGACTTGCTCTTTCCGACCCTGAGCTCACTTTTGCGCACCCGATTGGCAATGTGCAAGTTTTCGGAGATTCTTTTAGAGCTATTGACGACGTGATGGATCTTATCGAAAAAGAGAAGGTTCGTCGCGTTGTAATTGGCTTGCCGTTGCAACTCGACGGATCTGAAGGGAAATCTGCAAAAAAAGCGCGTCGTTGGGGCAAAAATTTAGCTAAACGCATTGAGTCAGCAAAAAATGAAGGTGACTGGCTGCTTTCTTACGTGCCTGATATTGTTTGGAAGGATGAGCGTTTGACTACGGTAAGTGCTCACCGTCAGTTATTGCAGGCTGATTTTTCTTCCAAGCAGCATCGTCCAATGGTAGATCAGCAGTCGGCAGTGCTTATTTTGCAGTCTGCGCTTGATGCGAACCATTGCGAAGCAGATTGTTGCAGCGCGAATTGCGCGTAAAAGCGTGCGCAATTGAGCGTGTAATAAAATATTGGTAGAGGCCAAGACTATAAGAGGAGCGTTACGTGTCTGAAAGTTTTGACGATTTCTTTGAACATCATGCTCAATGGACTGAGCACGACGGTTCCACTTCCCACACTACTTCGCAATCTTCTGCAGACTCATCGAACCACTCTTCTAATGGCGTAAGTTCACGACGTAAAGCTAAGGCTCGTCTTAAGGCGAAGCGCCGCAAACGTCGTTCAATGATAGTTTTGACGATACTACTCGTATTTGTTGTGTGCGTTATTGGTTACGCCGGTAACAGCATGGTGCAATCGTTGCGTTCGTCTAACGATTCTACGGCAGTGGCTGATTGGTCAGGACCTGGTTTTGGTTCCGTTGAATTTACGGTTGATACTGGTGAAGGTGCTATGGCAGTCGGCTCGAAACTTGTAAAAGCCGGAATAGTAAAATCGCAAGCCGCTTTTACGTCTGCTGTTGCCGCAAATAATAAAATCCTGTATCCCGGAGTGTATGTGCTTAAAAAACACATGGCTGCTATTGACGTCGTAGATATTCTTTCGGATCAAACCAAGGCTGGAGGCTTCCTTGAAGTTCGTGCGGGAGATCACGCTTTGGACGTTTTGCAAAAAGCTTCGGAACTTTCTGGCATAAGTTTGGACAATTTTAAAACCGTTCTTTCCACAGGCGCCTCGGGAATATTGCCTCCGGAAGCGCATGGCAATATTGAGGGATGGTTTGAACCAGGCGTTTACAATGTGAAATCAATGAAAAGTGCGGAAGCTATTCTTTCAGCAATGGTCAAGAAACGCATTGCTAAACTGGACGCTCTTGGTATTCCTCAAGGTGAGAATCGTGAAAAAGCACTGATTATCGCTTCTATTGCCGAAGCAGAAGTGAATAATCGCGAATATTACGGCAAAGTGGTGCGCGTAGTACTGAATCGTCTTGCAAAAGATATGCCATTGGGAATGGATTCGACAGTGGGCTATGGTGCTGGAGTTAAGCCTATAAAGCTTACGCAAGCGATGCTCGACGATGCGAATAATCCGTACAACACTCGTATTCACAAGGGCTTAACGCCTACGCCTATTGGCATCGCGGGAGACAATGCGCTTTTGGCAGCTAACAAGCCTAAAAATGGCCCATGGTTGTACTTTGTGACTACCAATTTGAAGACTGGCGAAACAAAGTTTACGGACAATGAGCAGGAGTTTATGAAGTTCCGTGACGAGTACAAGCGCAACAATCCCGAAGGAAACTAAGCTGTTAAATAAAATCTAACTTTTAACCACATACATGTATTTATGTTGCAAAAGTTTTATGAGTTTTCGTAATCTGCTTTAATGAAGCAATTAATTATTACGATAATATCTGCGTTGCCAACGCTTGCGTGCTCAGTTTCAGTTTGCGTAACAGACATAAAAAGTCGCGTAGTTCCAAGACTTTGGATTATTATTGCGATATTTGTTCAGTCTTTAGCGAATCTAATATGTTCCATTATTTTGTTTGGAAATATTAGTTTGCTTATTTTTGGCTGGATTTCTTGCGTATTTGCTTTTGCAATTTATTGGATTATGCGAAAAATCGCACCGCAAAATTCCCTTGGATTCGGTGATGTTACAAGTGCGGCAATGATTGCGCAAGCATTAATATTATTCGGTTTCGACTGCCTGATTTACTGGTTTGCTTTAGTCGGAATAGTTGGTTTAGTTTGGCTTTTATTATGGAAGATTTACTGCAAAATCTTCTCACCAACCAACGCATCAATACCATTCGTACCAATCGAAGCATTATCTGCCATACTTGCAGCATTGCTGTCAATAACAACCCGCTCAATACTTAGTAGTTAGTCAATACTTAGTAGTTAGTAGAGTAGAGTACTTAGGCGCGTAAATTACGTAAGAATGGAGAATGGCATGCTTAGGTGGCAAACGGCAGGGGAATCGCACGGTGAAGCGTTAGTGGCAATGATAGAAGGTTTGCCAGCTGGTGTGCATGTTACGAGTGACGACGTGGTTGCGGCTCTTGCGCGTCGTCGCCTTGGCTACGGTCGCGGCGCTCGCATGAAGTTTGAGCAAGACAAGGTGCGTTTGCTCACTGGAGTGCGTCACGGCGTAACGCTTGGTTCTCCTATTGCTGTGGAAATTGCGAATACTGAGTGGCCAAAGTGGACGGAAGTTATGAGCGCAGATCCTTTGGATCATGAGCTGCCAGAAGAAGGTCGCAATGCTGCGCTTTCTAGGCCGCGTCCGGGGCATGCAGATTTAACTGGCATGCGAAAGTATGGTTTTGATGATGCGCGCGAGGTTTTGGAACGTTCAAGTGCCAGGGAAACGGCTTCGAGAGTTGCTTTAGGTGCGATTGCAGATAAGTTTTTGCAGCAGGCGTTGGGTGTGCGCACTGTTGCGCATGTTGTTGGAATCGGCGGCGTATACGCTAACAAAAGTTTAGATTTACCAACACCTGACGATGTTTCGGCTTTGGATGCTTCACCAGTGCGCACTCTCGATAAAGATGCCGAAGCGCGCATGATGGCTCGTATTGACGAAGCAAAGGCGAATGCGGATACGCTCGGTGGTGTAGTGGAAGTGCTCGCGTATGGTATGCCAGCAGGCGTTGGAACATACGTGGAATCAGACCGTCGCCTGGATGCAGCGCTTGCTAGTGCGCTTATGGGAATCCAAGCTATTAAAGGCGTGGAAATTGGCGACGGATTTTTAGAGGCAGATCGCCCTGGATCGGCTGCGCACGACGAAATCGTAACCGACGAAAACGGCAAAATTACGCGTCTTACTAACCGTGCCGGGGGTATTGAAGGTGGCATGTCAAATGGCGAAATCATACGCGTGCGTGCTGCAATGAAACCAATTCCTTCCATTCCGCGCGCTTTACGCACTGTTGACGTACTCACCGGCGAAGCTGCTCAAGCAATCAACCAGCGTTCTGATTTCACGGCTGTTCCCGCAGCTTCCGTAGTTGCAGAAGCAATGGTGAGACTTACTTTGGCAAAGTACGCTTTAGAAAAGTTTGGGGGAGATTCGCTAGAAGAAACGCGTCGCAACGCCGAATCTTACGTAACTTCCTGGCCGGAGTATATGCAGTGAGCGGGAAAGTCATGCCTTTAGCCGTTATTATCGGCATGCCAGCAGCTGGAAAAACTAGAGTCGGCCGCGAAGTAGCGCATCTTATGGACGTTCCATTCCTCGACACGGACGCCATAATTGAAGACGAGATCGATATGCCGATTACCCAATATTTTGAACAATATGGGCAAGAAACATTCCGGGATGTAGAAGCGCGTATTGTGCGCGAAACAATCTTAGGAAGCCGAGCTGTACGCGGTATTGTTTCCCTGGGTGGCGGCGCTCCCATACGCAAGGAAACGCAGGAAGTTTTAAAAACATACGAATGCTTAGGTGGGCGTGTAATTTACTTGCAAGCAAGCCCTAAAGAAGCTATTGAGCGCGCAAGTTGGAACAATAATCGACCAATGCTTATCGGGGATGACGCGGAAAAACGGTGGATGGCACTATATGAACAACGCAATCCTATTTTTTGTGCGATTGCCAATATTCACATGCCAACTCGAGGATCTACGCCAATTATGGCGGCAGAAAAATTAAGGAGCATGATTATGCAACGCATAGTGCATGTAACTGGCGAAAGTATTGAACCGTACGACGTACGCATTGGTGACGCAGCTATGCAACTGTTGCCGCAAATGCTTGGAAATAAGCCGGTTCGTGTGGCGCTAATCCATACACAGCCGGTGCAGCGTCACAGCGACAAAGCGCGCGCAATTTTGCGTCAAGCAGGTTACGAAGTTTTCGATATGCTAGTGCCAGACGCTGAGGCCGGCAAAACCATTCAGGTTGCTACCGGATTGTGGACGAGACTTGGAGAAGCTGGGTTTACGCGCTCTGACGCAATCGTAGGCTTGGGTGGCGGCGCTGCAACGGATGTGGCCGGTTTCGTCGCAGCAACGTGGATGCGCGGAATTCGTTACGTGAATTGCCCTACTTCGCTGCTCGCTATGGTGGACGCTTCTACAGGCGGGAAAACTGGTATTAATACTGAGATTGGCAAAAATCTGGTTGGCAGTTTTTACACTCCGGCGGGTGTGCTAGCGGATACTTCGACGTTGGCGACTTTGCCAAATGACATTCTTATTGAAGGCTTGGGAGAGGTTGCAAAATCTGGGTTTATTCGCGACGGCGAAATTTTGAAAATCCTTAGCGACTCCAATAACGCTAAGCTTTTGCGCGAATTTAACGAGACACAATTAGAGTGCAATGAGACGCTTTACGAACTATTGGTAGAGCTGATTGAGCGTACGGTTCGTGTGAAAGCGTATCACGTGTCGAAAGATTTGAAAGAACAGGGTTTGCGCGAATTTTTGAACTACGGGCATACGCTTGGGCATGCGATTGAACAGATTGAACACTTCCGCTGGCGTCACGGGAACGCTGTGGCAGTTGGCATGGTTTTTGCGGCGGAACTTGCGCAAATTTTGGGATATTTGGATGCTGAAGATGTTGCCTACCATCGTTCACTTTTGGATTCGCTTGGGTTGCCAACGTCTTGGAACGCAAGTGCTACTTGCGGAAACGTAGAAAACGCTTGGCAGCGCGTGCTCGATCTTATGCATCGCGATAAAAAAGCGCGCGGCAACATGCTACGTTTCGTAATTTTGGATGGTATTTCAAATCCTATTCATCTTGATAATCCGCCTATTGAAGCAGTTAAAGAAGCGTTTGAGCGAGTTTATAAAAAATAATTAATCTTGTGAGGAAATTATGGAAAATCAACAACCGAAAAAAGTGCTTGTAGTTAACGGACCGAATTTAGGTCGACTTGGCGTGCGTCAGCCAGATGTGTACGGTAGCGAAAATTTTGAAACTTTGTGCGAATATTGCCAAAAGTGGGGGGCGGAGCTTGGCTTCAAAGTAGAAGTTCGCCAAAGTGACGACGAAGCGCAAATGGTTCACTGGATGCACGAAGCTGCCGATACACATACGCCGGTTGTTATGAACCCTGCCGCTTTTACGCACTACAGTTATGCGCTCGCGGATGCAGCTCACATGGTTTTGGACGCTGGTGTGCCGCTAATGGAAGTGCATATTTCTAATCCTGCTGCGCGCGACGCTTTTCGTAAAATAAGCGTAATTAGTCCTGTTGCAACTGGCACTATTACCGGCATGGGATTGTATGGTTACAAGCTTGCTTTAGAGGCTGTTGCGCATATTGTGCAGTAGAGTAGGGCTTGCGCGTGTAGATTAGAAGTTACGCAATTCGTAAGGTTACGCAATTCGTAAGGTTACGAAATACGTAAGGTTACGAAATACGTAAAGTATTAAAATTGCGAAATCTTAAAAATCGCGAAATCTCACAAAATCAACACCCAGCGTCGAGGCTCGAAGATACTATGGAGTTCCATGGTTAGAAGCAAACATGGTAACTCTCAGGAGCATATTACAAAGCATATTTTTGTCACTGGTGGCGTAGTTTCGTCCCTAGGAAAAGGCCTTACAGCATCTTCGTTAGGCCGACTTTTACGCAGTCGCGGACTGCACGTATTGCAGCAAAAACTCGATCCTTATATCAACGTAGATCCGGGAACTATGAATCCGTTCCAGCACGGTGAAGTCTACGTTACAGAAGATGGTGCAGAAACAGATCTCGACATTGGTCATTACGAGCGATTCCTCGATGTTTTCTTAAGTCAGAAAGCAAATGTTACAACTGGTCAGATTTATCAGTCGGTGCTTCGTAAGGAGCGCGCTGGCGAGTATTTGGGTCAGTGTGTGCAGGTTATTCCGCATATTACCGGCGAAATTAAGTCGCGTATGCGCGCGCAGGCTTCCGACGATGTTGACGTTATTATTACGGAAATTGGCGGCACTGTTGGCGATATTGAATCCCAGCCGTTCCTTGAGGCGGCTCGCGAAGTTCGTCGCGATTTGGGTCCTGAAAACTGCATGTTTGTGCACGTTTCTTTGGTGCCTTATATCGCAGCAGCTCACGAATTGAAAACTAAGCCAACTCAGCATTCCGTAATGATGCTTCGTCAGCTTGGTATTTCTCCAGACGCGCTCGTTTTGCGTTCGGATCGTCCGCTTAACCAGAGCATTAAAGACAAGATTTCGCTTATGTGCGATGTTGATGCTGAAGGTGTGGTGAACTGCGTTGACGCCCCAAGCATTTACGATGTGCCGAAGATTTTGTTCAATGAAGGTTTGGACGCTTACGTTGTGCGCGAGCTTGAGCTTCCGTTCCACGATGTTGATTGGGACGAGTGGGAAGATTTGCTTGAGCGCGTGCATCATCCAAAGCATGAGCTGAATATTGCGATTGTTGGTAAGTATATTGATTTGCCAGATGCGTACCTTTCCGTTACCGAGGCTATTAAGGCTGGCGGTTTTGCTAACTGGGCTAAGGTGAACGTGCGCTGGGTTGCTGCCGACAGGTGCGAAACGCAAGAAGGTGCGGCCGCGGCTCTCGACCAAATGGACGGCATGGTTATTCCAGGCGGCTTTGGTATTCGCGGTATTGAAGGTAAGATTGGCGCTTTGCGTTATGCTCGCGAGCACGGTTTGCCAACGCTTGGTCTTTGCCTTGGCTTGCAGTCTATGGTTATTGAGTACGCTCGTCACGTGCTTGGGCTTGAGGATGCTAATTCCACAGAGTTCGAGAAGGATTGTGGCGATCCAGTAATCGCAACTATGGAGGAGCAGAAGGATATTGTGGCCGGTAAGGGAGATATGGGTCACACAATGCGACTTGGCTCTTACCCTGCAACGCTCGAGGAAGGCTCTATTGTTGCTGAGCTTTATGGCTCTACGCATGTTACTGAGCGTCACCGTCACCGTTACGAGGTGAACGTGGCTTATAAGGATCGTTTGCGTGAAGCCGGCTTGCGTATTAGCGGCCAAAGCCCGGATGGTAATTTGACTGAGTTTGTGGAGCTTCCAAAGGATATTCACCCATTCTATGTGGCAACTCAGGCTCATCCAGAGTTTAAGTCTCGCCCAACTAAGCCTCATCCACTGTTTGCTGGCTTGGTTGCAGCGGCTCTTGAGCATCAGGCGGCTGCTCAAAATAGCAAAGCAGATAAGTAAGCTTAAGTAAGATTTACATAGGTCAATCTTAAGTAAGTTAAATAAAACTTAAGTAAGTAAAGTCAAGCGGTAAAGCTGGGTTTTCCTAAGTTTTGCCGCTTATTTATTTTACAAATGTATTTGTCGCCTCGTGCGCGTTATTTCCTTTACACCGCTGTAAAAGAATTGTCGGTTTTTGGCTTGATTTTGACATTTTTTATACGTGCTTGTAAAGTTTTTGTCGGTTTTTGGCTTGATTCCGACATTTTTTATACGTGCTTGTAAAAGAATTGTCGCTTTTCGGCTTAGTTGATTGTGAGGAACATTACGTTTTGTACGTAACATGGCTATACCAGGAAATCGCATTACGCGGTACTCTTAAATAGGTAAATAATTTGAGTGGCTAGAACGCAAAAGTAACGTTGGGGAATGCTTTTGCGATTACGCGCGCAAGTAGGAGCGTGGCAGCGTTATGCATGGAGGTGCTATAGGCGTATGAACGATACTAGCAATATTAGTCATACAAGCGTTACAGCAAGTGATGGTAGTATTCCAGCAAAAAATAAGGCTGCAGACGTTGAAATGAGCCAGTATGTGGCAGATCGCGCGCGAGTAAATGAAGAGAAAATTCGCCAAGACGAGCAGATTGTTGCCGAATTTGGTGAGTACAATTACGGCTGGCACGATTCGGATGCTGCAGGCGAGGCTGCGAAAAAGGGTATTGACGAGTCGGTTGTGCGCGCAATTTCCGCAGATAAGCACGAGCCGGAATGGATGCTAAACCTCCGTTTGCAAGGCTACCGCGCGTTTTTGCAAAAGCCTATGCCGGATTGGGGTGTAGATTTAAGCGGTTTTGATGCGGATGATTTTAAGTATTACGTTCGTCCAGTTCACGATCAAGCGAAAACTTGGGACGATTTGCCGGAAGATATTCGCAACACTTACGATAGGCTTGGTATTCCGGAAGCGGAGAAAAAGCGCTTAGTTTCAGGCGTTGCAGCGCAGTATGAGTCGGAAGTTATTTACAATTCGATTCGTGAGGATTTAGCAGCTCAGGGCGTGATTTTCGTTGATACGGATACGGCAGTGCAGAAGTATCCGGAGCTTGTAAAAAAGTATTTTGCAACCGTGATTCCGGTTGACGACAATAAGTTTGCGGCTTTGAATACGGCGGCTTGGAGTGGCGGCTCGTTCGTGTACGTTCCAAAAGGCGTGCATGTTGATATTCCGCTTCAGGCTTACTTCCGCATTAACACGCCGAATATGGGTCAGTTTGAGCGCACGCTGATTATTGCAGACGAAGGCTCGTACGTGCATTACGTTGAGGGTTGCACGGCTCCAATTTATTCCACGGATTCGCTTCACGCTGCAAATGTTGAAATTGTGGTGGAAAAGCATGCTCGCGTGCGTTACACAACAGTGCAAAACTGGTCGAATAACGTGTACAACTTGGTAACTCAGCGAGCTTACGTGCGCGAAGGCGGCACAATGGAGTGGGTTGACGGCAATATCGGTTCCAAAGCTACTATGAAGTATCCTGCTTGTATTCTTGCCGAGCCTTACGCAAAAGCAGAAACCATGTCTTTGAGCTTTGCTGGTCGCGGCCAGTACCAGGATACGGGTGCGAAGATGATTCATTTGGCTCCACACACGAGTTCCACGATTGTTGCGAAGTCGATTTCTCGCGGCGGTGGTCGTTCTGCTTACCGCGGTCTTGTGAAGATTATCAAGGGTGCGAAGGGCTCAAGTTCGTCAGTTGTGTGCGATGCTTTGCTTGTTGACGATTTTTCGAGGTCTGACACTTATCCGCATGTTGACGTGCGCGAAGACGACGTTTCTATGGCTCACGAAGCCACTGTTTCCAAGGTCTCCGAAGATCAGCTTTTCTATTTGATGAGTCGCGGGCTTGAAGAAAAAGAGGCTATGGGCATGATTGTGCGCGGCTTTGTGGAGCCGATTAGCCGTGAGTTGCCGATGGAGTACGCGCTTGAGCTTAATCGCTTGGTTGAGTTGCAAATGGAAGGATCCGTGGGCTGATGAGCGAAGATTTTGAAAAGAATGTAGGCAATAATATGACGGAAAAAGAAATTAGTATTCCCGTAGCAGACCCTGATGATCCTTACGCTGTTCCTGCAGCAATGCCTTCTAGCGCCGACAAATCCGTGCGCTCGTTTAACGTGGAAGATTTTGCGATTCCAACGCGCAAGCAGGAAGATTGGCGATACACTCCAGTTGAGCGAATTTCCGAGTTTTTTGAGTGCTTTGAGCCGGCTAATAGTATTAAAGTAACGCTTGAAGGCGTTGGTGGAGCCGCTTTGGATGATTCTTACGTTGGTAACGAAGGTTCCGTAAGTTTGCAAATAAAGCCGCAAAACGAGGCGCCTCACACCGATATGAAGCCGTCTGATCGCGTAGCTGCTGTTGCTTGGAATGTTGCGAAATCTGCATACGTACTGCACGTATCTGGCGAAATCAAAAAGCCAATCGTACTGAAAATTCAGGGTAATCTCGCGAATAGCGCGAATGAAAACGCTGTACAATCGCTTGACGCATTGCACTTAGTAATCGAAGCAGATTCGCGCTCGAACGCTGACATTATTATCGAACATACCGGAATTGCAAAACTTGCTGAAGGTGTGGAAATCATCCTCGGAAAGCACGCGCACGTTTCTACTACATTTATTCAAGAGTGGGATTCGGGCAGCAAACACGTTGGAAATCAGCGTATTCACGTGGGCGAAGGTGCTTCGCTTCGTCACACAATGGTCACTCTTGGTGGAGATGTTGTGCGCATTCGCATGGATCAAGATTTTGGCGGCGAACAGGGCGATTTGAACATGCTCGGCATGTATTTTGTGGATCCAGGCGAGCACGTGGAGCATCGCACGATGGTTGTGCATAATTATCCAGAATGCAAGTCCAGAGTTGTGTACAAGGGTGCTTTGGAAGGGAAGGGTGCGCATTCGACTTGGGTTGGAAACGCGCTTATTAAGCCGGAAGCGCCTGGCACTGATTCGTACGAGTTGAACCGTAATTTGGTGCTCACTCCTGGAGCAATTGCCGATTCGGAGCCGAATTTGGAAATTGAAAACGGCAATATTATTGGTGCCGGCCACGCAAGTTCGGTTGGTCGATTTGATGACGAGGAGCTTTTCTACTTGCAATCGCGCGGAATTAGTGAGATTGAGGCAAGAAAGCTTGTTGTGCGCGGATTCTTTAACGAGCTTATTGAAGAAATTGGCGTGCCGGAAATTGTTGATCACTTAATGAAGGCGATTGAGCGGCGTCTTGCAAGAACGGAAGAGCCTGCGAAAGTAGAAGAGCCTGCACAAAACTGACTTGCAAGAACGGAAGAATAGGAGAAAAACATGTCAACTTTGGAAATTAAGGATTTGTACGCTTCTGTAGAAACAAAAGAAGGACGTAAGCAAATCTTAAAAGGCGTAAATCTTACGGTTAATTCTGGAGAAACTCACGCAATTATGGGTCCTAACGGATCTGGAAAGTCTACTCTTGCCTACACTTTGGCAGGTCACCCAAAGTATGAAGTCGATTCCGGTCAGGTGCTTCTCGACGGCGAAGATATTTTGAAAATGACTCCTGACGAGCGTGCAAAAGCGGGATTATTCCTTGCAATGCAGTACCCGGTGGAAGTACCGGGTGTATCTATGACGAACTTCCTTCGCACCGCAAAAACCGAAGTTGACGGCAAAGCTCCATCTTTAAGAAGCTGGGTTAAAGAACTTAGCGAAGCTATGAAAAAGCTGCGAATGGATCCAAAATTCGCGTCGCGTTCGGTAAACGAAGGCTTCTCCGGCGGCGAAAAGAAGCGTGCGGAAGTGTTGCAATTAGAGCTTTTGAAACCAAAGTTCGCAATTTTGGACGAAACTGATTCCGGCCTCGACGTAGACGCGCTTCGAATTGTGTCGGAAGGCGTGAATCGTGCCAAAGAGAACACTGGTTTAGGAATTATGATGGTTACGCATTACACGCGAATTCTTAAGTATATTAAGCCAGATATTGTGCACGTTTTTGCGCAAGGTCACTTTGTAAAGACGGCTGGCCCGGAGCTTGCGGACGAGCTGGAAGAAGAAGGTTACGACAAGTATTTGCCGGAAGGCGCAACTGAGTCGGCGTTGGCTTAAGTGCAGCTTAGGTGACGTTTTAATCGGTTTATATATTCGTAAAAATAGCGTAAATAGCGTAAAAAATAGCGGTTGAATATGACTACAGAAAATATTATGCGAGAATTTAGCGATTTGCGCGCAGAATTTCCGATTTTGCGTCGTACGGTTCACGGCACTTCGCTTTACGATACTGTGCACGGAAAGTCCTTGATTTACTTGGATTCTGCAGCAACTTCGCAAAAACCGCAGGTGGTAATCGACACCGAAAAAGAGTTTTACGAAACGATTAACGCCGGCGTGCACAGGGGAGCGCACGAGTTGGCGGCACTTTCGACGGTTGCGTTTGAAGAAGCGCGTGCGAAAGTTGCGCGTCTTGTTGGAGCGTGTGCGAAAGCTGGCGGCGAGGAAATTGTTGTCACGCCAGGAGCGACGGGCGCTCTTAATCTTCTCGCAACTGCTATTGGTAACGCTAGTGCGAAAACAAAAATTTGCAAAATAAGTGGTAGCGCTTCTGTTGATTTAGTTGGTGCTGATAATTTCCGCCAAAATTTCGCGCTTCACGAAGGTGACGTAATAGTCGTGTCGCGGGCAGATCATCACTCTGTTTTGCTGCCATTCCAAGAGCTGGCCTTTCGCACGAGAGCGGAACTTCGTTGGATTGATGTATCAGAAGACGGTCGCGTGCGCACGGATGCGGATTATTTACGAACGATTATTGACGAGCACACGAAAATCGTTGCTGTTACGCATATTAGCAACGTTACTGGCGCTATTACGGACGTTTCGCCGATTTGCGAGCGCGCTCACGAAGTTGGGGCGATTTTTGTGCTCGACGCATGCCAGTCCGTGCCGCATATTCCGGTTGATTTTCACGCTTTAAACGTTGATTTTGCAGCTTTTAGTGCGCATAAAATGTACGGGCCAACGGGAGTTGGATTCTTGTACGGTCGCCGCGAGCTTTTGAACGCGCTTCCGCCAGCAAGTTTCGGAGGTTCAATGGTGGAGCTTGCCTGGCTTAACAAGCCGGCGCAATACATGGATGCGCCTTACCGTTTTGAGGCTGGGACTCAGCCGGTTGCACAAATGGTTGCGGCGGGAGTGGCAGCGGATTGGTTGCGCGCGTTGGGAATGAACCATGTTGCAGAACATGAGCAGGAAATTGCTGCAGAATTGCTAAAATTGCAGGATGTTCCGGGTGTTCGCATTTTGGGACCGACTAATTTAGAGAATCGAATTGGCACGGTTGCTTTTGAAGTTGAAGGCGTGCATCCGCACGACGTTGGCCAATTTTTAGACGCACAAGGCATTGCGATTCGCGTTGGGCATCATTGCGCTCAGCCGATTCACCGTCATTTTGGCGTGTATGCGTCGAATCGCGCTTCCGTCGGCGTCTACAATACAGTTGACGAGGCTCGTGCGCTTGTTGAAGCAGTTTCTCACGTTCGCGCCTACTTTGGCGCATAATATTGCTAGCAAGTCAGCAAGTTAGTCGAGCAAGTTAGCAGGTAGGTAAGGAGTGCGTATGTTTGATATGGGTTTTGGTGCGGGAACTGGTTTTGGTGCGGGTGCCGGTTTTGGCGGCGCTGGTGATACGTCTGGTGACGGTTTGGAAAGCATGTACCAAGAAGTGATTTTGGATGCCGCACGAAATCCGCACGGAAAAACTCATTTCGAAAGCACGGCCGCGCTCGCACAAGCCGAACTGCAGGAAGAATCTGCCGAATCTACAAAAAATACAGAATCTACCGAAATCACACTAAACAATACTCACGAAAGTTGCGCTGTAGCAACCGACGCAAACACTCATCCTTTTGGCCAATCGCACCAATTCAATCCAACTTGTGGCGACGAAGTAACTATGCGCGTGGAACTTTCCCGCAGCAATAATTCCGAAAAACCAACTGTAGCAAGTGTTAAGTGGGATGGTCACGGCTGCTCAATTTCGCAAGCGAGCCTTTCAATGATGGTTGATTTAGTCGAAGGAAAGTCGGTTGAAGAAGCCTTGCGATTAGACGCACTATTCCACAAACTTATGGAATCTCGCGGCGCAGGTTTGCAAAACGAAGAAGACGAAGATGCGCTAGAAGACGCGATGGTTCTGCAAGGCGTATCGCGCTATCCAATGCGAATTAAGTGCGCGCTTTTGGCGTGGGAAGGCTTAAAAGACAGCATTGCCAAAGCAATGAGCAGTTTCTAACATAAATTCTGCGTAGTTTGTAGAATCGAACTTTGGTACAAGCAAAGCAAGGAATATTATGGCAGAAAATCAATCGGCGGTTGAGCTGGCACAGTCGGCGCCTTTAAGTGCGAACGATATTGGCAGAGTTACCGAGGAAGATATTCAGGAAGCGCTTCACGACGTAGTGGATCCGGAATTAGGTATTGACGTGGTGGATTTGGGCTTGGTGTATGGCATTGAGCTTGACGAGCTGGGTCGCGCGATTATTACCATGACGCTTACTACGCCTGCTTGCCCGCTTACGGATTTGATTGAGGACGAGTGTGCGAATGCGCTCGCAGGGCTGGTTGATGAGTTCCGCATTGATTGGACGTGGAAGCCGCGTTGGACGGTTGATAACATTAGCGAAGATGGACGCGCGCAGCTTGAGGCGCTCGGTTACAATCTTAATAATTTGCAAACGAACTTTGCGATGGGTGCAGTTGGCGCGTATGGAATGTATGGCGACGCATACGATAATTCGATGAGTGCTGGCATTCCTCCGACCGCGTAACTTGGATTATTTTAACGTTTGTTTTAGTGTTCTCCTTAATATCGTTAATATCGTTAATATCGGCATAAACAAGTGGGAAGTATGTGCGCTGAAATAAAAGCAGTTAGTGCAAGCGGAATTTGTGATATTAGTGCTATTTGCGATACAAATAGTGTGCGCGAAAATAGTATCCGCGAGTATGTTGCGCGCGGAATTTCCGACGTTGTTTTCGACTTGAATTTGCTGGTTGATTGGGATGCGCGCCGCACGTTGGCTGAGGATTATCCGGATTTTATTGAGGAAGTGCTGTTTAGTTTCGAGCCGGAATGGGGATTTGAGTTTCATGAGGCTCTGCGCGAGGCTGGGTGGAGTATTGATCGCGCGCTTGAATCGTTTAGTGAGCATCACGGGCCGGCAGTTACGTGGCTATATCGCTTGTATTTTGAACGTTTTGGGCGCGGTTTTGCGGGTGAGTGTGCGGATACTTCGGCCGCGGCGCGTGAGTTGATTGCTAGCGGTGTGCGCGTGTGGGCGCTTGGTAACGCTTCTAGTGATTGGCTCCGCTGCGCTCGCAAAACTTGCCCAATACTTGGCGAACTAAACGGCGTTTGCGCATCTTACGAAACGCATTTACGCAAGCCGGACGTAATGCTTTACCGCGCGTTTTTGCAACAAAACTCCCTTTCTTGTGCTTCTACGCTTTTCCTCGAAGGCGACTCTCGCGCCGCTTCTGCAGCGTCTCTGCTCTATTCTTAATCGGCATTCTTAATCTGCACTAGTGTCTCTGCTTGCCTATTTTCGGACACTGGTGCAGTAATTAATCTGCGTTAGTGTCCCAAAACAAGCAGAATGAGACACTAGTGCAGAAATCGTACTGCGCGAGTGTCTGAAGAACGTAGTCAAGAGACCTTAACGCAGTAACTAATCTGCGTTAGTGTCTCAAAAAAAGCAAAATGGGACACTCGTGCAGCGCTCAGGCAGGTCGTCAGCGCACACCAGTCACAACCACAATCCCAATGGGCTACCACACTAACCTGCCCTGCCTTCGTCAATCGAGACGAAGGCAGACCTCGCTTGCGTTGAAAGCACCCCGTGCTTTCAACTTGAGCAAGCTCGGCGCTCCGAGTTGCCTTCGCGCGCTAAATCGCAGCGCTCAGGCAGGTCGTCAGCGCACACCAGTCACAACCACAATCCCAATGGGCTACCACACTAACCTGCCCTGCCTTCGTCAATCGAGACGAAGGCAGACCTCGCTTGCGTTGAAAGCACCCCGTGCTTTCAACTTGAGCAAGCTCGGCGCTCCGAGTTGCCTTCGCGCGCTAAATCGCAGCGCTCAAGCAGGTCGTCGCGCGCTCTCAGCCGCTTCGAGCGAATCGTAGCCGTACATGCGCACAGTATTAACAATTATCATTTGCGTAAGATTGCGGTTTTCTGCGCGCAAGTTATTTACAAAACGCTGGTATTTTGCGAAAGTTGCGTCAGAATACGTGCTTAATTCGCCTCGCAAATACGTTTCAAAAGACGTATTTTCTGCCGTATCCTTGCTAGTTTTAAGCACGCGCATAGCAAGTCCCAAATGCGGGTAGTGCTCGCGAAAATCCGCAGCCCACTCAACTTGCGTTGAAATAATCTGCTCCTGCGCACTTTTTCTAGGCTCCAAAATCGGCTTAATATAAGGCTTAATCGTGCGCTCAAAAATTTCCGGCGCAGTCGACTCCATCATTCGCGCATATTTTTCCGTAATCAAATTGCGTCCATCGCTATTCGCGCACTCAAGATCCTGCTTATAAGACTCCTGCAAATCAAGCGGCCACGTCAAAAACTGGCTCATGCGCATAATGCGAAAAGTCGGCCAATTTCCTTGACAATTCGCGCGTCCGCCTTCGTTGTGCGTTTGCTGGAACTGGTCCCACTCGAGTTTGGTAATTTCTGTGCCCATTTCTTCCGAAAGATTTTCTGATTTTTGATTTTGCGCTTCCGGATTTTGCGCTTCCGTTGCTGATAAATCGCACATCATAAGCTCCTTAAGCACGCAGCGCGCGAATTAATATGCGCTTCAACGTACGGCCGCTGCCATTCCAAAAAAGTTTCGCTGCAATCGCTTAAGCCCTCGTATTGCAACTCGCGCACAATATCCTCGCAAATGCTGTCAATTATTTGCGTAACTTGCTTTTGCGCAATTCCCGCGCCCTTGCCGCCTTCTCCAAAACTGTCGCCGCCGGAACCATCGCCACCAAAGCACGCAGCGGAAGAAAGTCGCATTAACGACTCGAGTTTTCCACACACTTCTGGAAGTCTGGAAGCCATGCGATTGCTGAGCTTTCGTAACGCTGCAAACTGCCACTTGTAGTACGGCAAGTAGCCTGCAGTTACGGGATTGTTTAGCAGAAAAACGAGGGAAGCGGTTGCGTGCACGAATTCGTTAATAGAAAGCCACGCCGCCGCAGAGTCTTTGCGTGCAAGCATGCGTGGTAAATTGTATTGGCCGGCTTGCGAAATCATGCCAAGTCTTCTGGAGATTAGTGAGATTCGCACGTCGTCCGGCATGAGTTTGAAGCTTTGGCGCGCTTTTGAAAACTCGCCAAGAGGATCCGCGAAAATTTTGCCGTTCGTCGCTGCGGCCAGCGTGCTTTCGTTTAGTGAGAGCCATAAGTGCGGCTCGTTTGCGGCTGGGGCAGTGGGGAAGCCCGTAATATTTTGGAAGAATTCGCTTATGCTGAACACTCCGACTCGCTTGCTACTTTCGCAAGATTTAGCGCGCGGCGTTTCGTTGCGAGAGCCAAAACCGGCGTATTCTTTCGGAAGTGCGTCGTAAGCTGACTGCAAATCCTCGCCAATTTCCGCGTAATCTTCGTCGGTAAGCCACAAGCAGAAGCCCGGTCCAAAATCGTGGTCGCGCGAAATCTCGTCGTCAAAACCGTAGCATTCCGAGCCGTGACCAACTAATCCGGCTGCAATGCGATTTTTGTATTCTGCAAATTTTGGCTGATCAAGTAACGGTTTTCCGTAAGTTTGCCAATACGATTGCGCTAATTGCATGCCGTTTGCTATGCGTTGGCTTGGCGATTGTGGGGTTGGTGATTCGGGAAGTTCTTTAGATACTTCTATAGATTCTTCCGTAACTTTTTCCGTAACTTTTTCCGCTAACTTACGTGTCTGACGCAAATTTTCCGCAGTAATCGCGTAAGATTCGCTATCTTTTCCGTAATACTCAGCAATCAAATCGAGCGCTTTACTGTAACTTTCCGCCGCCTGAGCGTACTCGCCGCGCGCGCACTGCACTTGCGCAAATCCTGCCAAGGCAGAAGCGTAGTGTGGCTGATCCTCATTGTTTCCAGCGACGTACATGCGAACGCTGGTCGAAGCGTGATTAAAAGCGGATTCAAGAACGTCAGTAGTATTCACGGCTGAGTTTTGTGAAAAATCCTGCAGCATCGCAAGCGCAAGATTCGTGTGCGTAGCAGCAATGTCGATGTCGCAATCAGGATCCGTGCTCGTATTTTGCAAAATCTCAAGTGCCTGATTGAGCTCCTCTATTGCTTCACTCGTGCGACCGGTTTCACTGTAAAGCATCGAAAGATTATTGTGAAGCGCTGCGAGCTTGCGATTTTTAGCGCCGAGCGTTGCGGCTGATTCGTTAAGAGCTTGAGTGTAAATTTTTTCGGCTCGATTGTAGTCGTCTGCCGCACGAAGGCTTGTGGCGGCGTTAATTAGCGTGGTTGTGCCGGCTTCGGTGCCGGCTAGGTGCATGGAATCGGCTAGATTTAGAGCGCGATTTATGATTGGCTGATTTTTTGCGTGCTCTCCGCGCGAACGGTAAAAGCCCATGAGTTCGTTGAGAATGGAAAGCTGCAGGGGATTGGTTTCGGCGTTTGCTGCGGATGTTTTGGTTGCTGCAGTTGATGCGGCGGCAAGTTTGGTTTCGTCGGTTGCTGCAACTTTTGCGGCTTCTTGTTGTGACTTTGCATCTGCCGTAATTTCGGAACTTACCTGCGTTTCGGCAAGTTTTCGCAAAAGGTACGATTCAATCGCGTCAGCGCCCGCGTGATTCGCGAACATTTCGTCAAGCTCGCTATAAAATTGCGCAGCGTTCTGCATCAAAGCCCCCTTGCTATTGCGCTCGTCCAATCAATCGACTTTAACTTTACAGCCACGTAAAGAAACTAGCGCTATCTCGCCTAAAAACGACGGTTACTTTACAGCCGTGTGCAGTAAATGTCGGAATCTCGCCTAAAAACGACGGTTACTTTACAGCCGTGTGCAGTAAATGTCGGAATTTGCGGGGGGGGGGGGGGGATTGTGATGCGAGAAATCAAAAGTCGGGCTGGCGGGATTTGAACCCGCGGCCTCTTCGTCCCGAACGAAGCGCGCTACCAAACTGCGCTACAGCCCGATGTTGAATCTGCTGAAAAGGCGTGGATTTAGCCAAGCCAATTGTGTAAGCCAATTGTGTAAGCCAATTACAGCACTCCAACAACGTCGCAATATTAGCGTGAGCTTGCTACAAATTTTCAACGTGTGTCGTTATAAAATAAAATTTCTTAAATCTTTTGTAATGTTTCTAAAAATTTTCTTATTTAACTGTAACTTTTTCACTTTGCTTTTTCTGACTTACTTCTGACTTACTTTTTACCTACTTCCGGCTTACTATACGCAATCAAAAATCCGCAACATTTGCCAAAAAATACCACTTTTCGTAAATAATTTCGTATATTTTCCATAAAATAGTAAAACTTTTCCTTATCAAGCTATTTTCGTATAGAAAACAGAAAAATGTAAATATCTCTGCAAAAACATAGATTTTTACCGTATTAACTTGCAAAACCGCGAGCAAAATTGTGAGAAAAACCGTTTTCAGCGCGCTCATTTAGCGCATATCTGTATTACCTACTGGCTACAATAAGCGTTTATGACTGACACCAATACTGCAATGTCTGCCGCGCAAAATGCCGCAGAAAATGAAGCAACAGATACCGTCAATGAAATTGACACCGTCGAGCATGCCGAAATGCTGCTCGCTCAAGACGAGGCAATTGCCAAGCGTGTAAACGAAGGCGCAACCCTCGACGAAGCTATCGATCCAAGCAATAAAGAATTTGGCCCGCAGGCTCATCCGGAGCAGGTCCAGATGCGCGTTGCTAAGCGCGCGATGATGCTTAAGGAAGGCGTACAGCCTTACCCGGTGCATCTCAACGTTACGGATACTATCGAAAAGGTGCGTGCTGATTTCGACGGTAAGCTTGAAGCTGGCGAGGAAACTGATACCGAGGTTGGTATTGCAGGACGTGTGCTTTTCTTGCGTAATGCAGGCGGCTTGTGCTTCGTTCAGCTTTCGGCTGGCGACGGAACTACGATTCAGGCCATGGTTTCCAAGAAGGAAATTGGTGAAGATTCCATTAAGAATTTCAAGCAAATGGTTGATTTGGGTGACCATTTGTATGTGCGTGGTCGCGTGATTTCGTCTAAGACTGGCGAGCTTTCCGTGTTTGCAACTGAGTGGGCGATTGCAGCTAAGGCCTTGCAGCCACTTCCAGCTTTGCACAAGGAATTAAGCGACGATACTCGTACTCGCAAGCCTTATATTGGTATGATTGCGGACGAGAAGATTCGCGATATGGTTCGTAGGCGTTCGCGCGCTGTAGCTTCGCTTCGTCGCACTTTCGAAACTCACGACTTCCTTGAGGTTGAGACTCCAATGTTGCAGACGGTTCACGGCGGCGCTGCTGCTCGTCCGTTTACCACTCACATGAACGCTTTCGACATTGATCTTTACTTGCGCATTGCTCCAGAACTGTTCTTGAAGCGCTGCTTGGTTGGCGGCATTGACCGCGTGTTTGAAATCAACCGTGATTTCCGCAACGAAGGCGTAGATGCAACTCACGCTCCAGAGTTTACAATGCTCGAGGCTTACCAGGCTTACGGCACTTACGATACGATTGGTGATCTTACTAAGGAGCTGATTCAGAAGGCTGCGGTTGACGCTTTTGGTTCCACTAAGGTGACTTTGCTTAACGGTGAAGAATACGATTTTGGTGGCGAATGGAAGCAGATTACCATGTACGGCTCGCTTTCCGAGGCTTTGGGTGAGGAGATTACGCCGGAAACTTCCGTTGAGCATTTGGGTGCGATTGCGGACAAGCTTGGCGTTGAGCGCGATGACGTGGAGAATCACGGCAAGTTGGTGGAGCACTTGTGGGAGCACTTCTACGAGGATAAGCTTTACGAGCCAACGTTTGTGCGTGACTTCCCAGTGGAGACCAGCCCGCTTGTTAAGGGTCACCGCACGAAGCCTGGAATGGTGGAGAAGTGGGATTTGTACGTGCGTGGCTTTGAGCTTGCGACCGGCTATTCCGAGCTTAACGACCCGGTTGTGCAGCGTGAGCGTTTTGTAGCTCAGGCTAAGGACGCTTTGGCTGGCGACGTTGAGGCAATGGATATTGATGAGGACTTCATTGAGGCTCTCGGCGTTGGTATGCCTCCTGCCGGCGGCATGGGCATGGGTATTGATCGCTTGCTGATTGCTCTTACGGGTGCAACTATTCGCGAGACGATTACCTTCCCACTCGTAAAGCCACTTCGCTAGTTGATAATTTTTAGTAGATAAAGCCGTTGAATGCTATTTAGTGTTCGGCGGCTTTTTCTATTAAATTTTTCGTGTTTGTTTACTTTTATGCAAGTAGTCTTACGAAACGAATAGACTGGGTAGTTATGACATACAAATTAGTATTGCTCCGACATGGTCAGAGCGCATGGAATAAGACCAATCAGTTCACTGGTTGGGTTGATGTACCGCTGACTGAGCAGGGTGTTGAGGAAGCTAAGCATGGTGGCGAGCTTCTTAAAGAGAAGAACGTTCTTCCAGACATCGTGTTCACTTCTTTGCTTCGTCGCGCTATCAACACTGCGAATTACGCGCTTGATGCAGCCGACCGCTTGTGGATTCCAGTTCGTCGCAGCTGGCGTTTGAACGAGCGTCACTATGGCGCTTTGCAAGGTAAGAACAAGTCTGAGATTCGTCAGGAATATGGCGATGAGAAGTTCATGATTTGGCGTCGTTCTTACGCAACTCCGCCTCCTGAGATTGATCCAAACGATGAGTATTCTCAGACTAACGATCCTCGTTACGCAGGCGATCCAGTTCCAGAAACTGAAGCTTTGGCAAACGTTGTGACCCGCGTAACCCCTTACTGGGAGTCGGAGATTATTCCAGAGCTTAAGTCTGGCAAGACTGTAATGATTGCAGCTCACGGCAACAGCTTGCGCGCAATCGTGAAGATGCTCGACGGCTTGAGCGAGGAAGAGATTTCCAAGGTCAATATTCCTACTGCTATTCCGCTGCTTTACGAGTTGGATGAGAATTTCAAGCCAATCAAGCCTCGCGGTGAGTATTTGGATCCAGAAGCTGCCGCTGCCGGTGCTGCCGCTGTTGCTGCTCAGGGCCAGAAGTGAAATTTGACTAGATTAAGTTAGATAAAAAGTAGGTCTGCAATTAATCTTGCGGACCTACTTTTTTATAGTTATTTATTTGAGTAACGTCTTTCGTTATTTTCGTTACTTTCGTTACTTTTAATACTTGCGCTACTTTTGCTACTTAATCCTCGCGAATCAAGCCACAACCGTGTCTTTATCTGGTTCCGGCTTCTTTGACGGGTCAAATCCCGAAACAATGAACAGCACTTGTCTTGCGGCAGCCACGGAATGATCGCCAATGCGTTCAATAAAACGGCTCAGCAGCACAACGTCGATAAGCTGTTTGCGCGTGCCGTGCCACGCTTCGCCTTCAACTAGTTCAAAAATTTTCTCATGTAATGTATCAAGCGTA
The DNA here is from genome assembly GCF_049244055.1 of Gardnerella nova. Lineage (NCBI taxonomy): Bacteria > Bacillati > Actinomycetota > Actinomycetes > Bifidobacteriales > Bifidobacteriaceae > Gardnerella > Gardnerella nova. Next base: position 164,083 of record NZ_CP058369.1, read on the forward strand.
TCGTCGCTGGCAATAATAGTTTCTGCCATGCTGACATCGCGGCGAGAAAGCATGTCGGTTAAGCGTCCAGAAAGTTCGCGCAGGAAGTCAATCATAGCCACAATCGTTTCGCGTGCTTCGTCTGGTATGGCTGAATCTGGCCATGTGCGTCTTGCAATTTGCGCAACGTGGCTTGTTAAATCTCCCATGCGCTCAAAAGTGGCAGCAAGTCGCATGGTTGCCACAACTTCGCGCAGGTCCGTTGCCACTGGGTTTTGGCGTGCTAAAAGGGTGAGGCATTGGTCGATTACGCTTGATTCTAAAGCGTCCAAATTCGCGTCGTTGTCGATAACAGTTTGTGCAGCGTCCAAATCCGCGTTAATTAACGCGTTGCCAGCGTCGTTCATGGCTTTTGCCACAAGTTCAGCCATGCGCTCAATGTTGGTTGCCACGGACTTCATCTCTTCGTTGAAAATTACTCGCATGGTGCATCCTTTCTTTGGTGGTCGCAGACAGCCTTAGCAGACAGCCCTATTTGCAGACGTCATTATCGGCAGACATCCTTATTTATTATAGAGGACGTTCGTAACACCGCGGCATCCCTCTTGCGGTTGCGTTTGCGGTTGCGTTTGGTGATCCCGCTTCTGTTGTGTTTGCTGTTGTGTTTTCTGTTGTGTTTGCTGTTGTGTTTGCTGTTGTGTTTACTGTTGTGTTTTCTGTTGCGTTGCGGTTGTGTTTGCGATTGCGTTTGCGATTGTGTTTGTGATTGCGTTTGCGATTGTGTTTGTGATTGTGTAAAGAAAAAGTCTGAATTTCGCTGAAAAGTTACGAAAACTTGCGAAATATGAGATTATAAGAATATGCCTCAAGATTCTTCAGCAGTGGTGTTTATTGCTTTTGGCGTGTTGGCGCTGTGCGTTGTGTTGGCGCTTGTTGTGTTGATGTCGGATTGGTTGTTGCCGTGCTTGCGTCGTGTGTTGCGCGGCGTTAGCGGCGTTTGTAGCGCGTTGATGCGGAGTTTTGGGGGATTGATTAAGGTTCTTAGATTGCGATCGTTTTTAAAAAGTGCAGATTCTGGTGATGCGTACGATTCTGACGATGCGTACGATTCTGATGTAGATGGTGTTTCTGCCGACGATGTGAGTTCCGATGCTGCGCAAGTTTTGGCTATGCTACAAACGCCTACGATTGTGATTGACACCGACAACGATGTAGTCCGCGCAAGTTCTGAGGCGTATTTGCTTGGCGTAGTTAGTGACGATTCGTTGGCGCAACCGCGCGTTTTGCAGGCGGTAAATAGTGTACGTGCTTCGGGTGGTTTTGAACGTTTTACTATGGTTACTGATACCCCAGAGCGGTACGTAACTATCGGTGAGGAAAGTAGCGATTACTCTTCTTCCGCAACTTCTTCCAACGCAAGTTCCACATATCAAACTACTGTTTCTCGCCCAAATTGGCTTACTGCCACCGTTGGTAGCGTTGGACGCGGCATGGTAGTTGTGGTGATTGAAGATACGAGTGCGTCTCGTCGCTTTGCGCAAACGCGTGACGACTTTATTGCCAACGTTTCTGAGCAGCTTATGAGTTCAACGCGCACAATCACTAATCTTACGAAAGTTCTTCAAAGTGAAAATGTTACTGCGCAAAAAGTTAAGGATATTGCGCGAGTTGCCGGGAAATCTTCCGAACGTCTTGAACATATTATGAAAGATTTAATGTGGTTGTTGCGTGCGCAGTCGCCTATAGATGTAACGCAGGCTGATGTACTTTCGATTGACGATCAGCTTGTCAGGGTACAGCAGCAAGTTGCTTCATTTGCTGCTACGAGTAAGGTTCGCGTGATTGTGAAAACTAATTCGTCACTGCGGGTTCGTGGCGATGCTGAGCAGGTTTGTGCTGCAGTGAGAAAGTTGGTTGAGAATGCGATTGCGTATTCTCCAGCAAATTCTGTAGTCGCCGTGTCTGCAGAACTTTCGTCAGATGGCCAGTATGCGGTGATTCGTGTGGTTGATAGTGGCGTCGGTATTGACGTTCGCGAGCAGCCGCGCGTTTTTGAGCGTTTCTATCGTGCGCATAATCAAAATAATCGTAGTAAAGATGGCGTTGGTTTAGGTCTTGCTATCGCTAAGCATGTGGCACTTACGCATCGTGGCAATATTACTTTGTGGAGCAGGCCGGGGCAGGGCACTACGGTAAGTTTTGCGCTACCGCTTTTGAAGAATTAATTTACTTACCTAAGCGGCGATAGTCCCAACGGTCGAAATGTTCCCAAATTAGCATAAGTACGCCAATAATCATTCCGGACACGCACACGTCTACCGAAAACCACGTTGTTATACGCAATATCGCAAGGAATAACGCAACTATGGTTGCTGCAATCCATATAGCGGTGCCTATAGTAAAAATCTTACGCAAATCCACGCGCAAAGGCTTCGGTGCCTTCTTGCGCACATCGGGGTTAACTATAGGTGCAAATTTCATACTCTTAACCATACAACTGAGTGAAGTCTAACTGTGTAAGAAGCGAAAAAACGCGCGCAAAATCCTTATAGATTGCCTGTAATTGCCCATAATTAGCCGTGTCATCCTAACCACGTTGTAGAGTTGTGCACTGTGAGTGGTGGTGTTTGGCTACCTCTGTCCGTGAAGTTACTGTTAGAAAGTGATTTTTATGAAGCATGCTGCACATGGTGCTCCTAAGGCGAAAAAGGGTAATGATACACTTTTTTCGCTATTTGTAGCACACCGTGGCTCGCATGGAGCTCATGGAGCTCATGCTGCTTCTCGGAATGTGCTTCGGGGCGTGCAGAATAGTCCTGTAGTTGCTGCAAGCAATGGTGCTGTGGTGGAGCTTTCTGATGAGGTGCGCGAACGTTTACAAGCATTAGTTCCTCAGAGTAGACGTGATTTTCGTTTGGCTCGTCTTGCTGGTGAGCGTCGCCGTTTGCTGATGCTTTCGACTTCTTTGGTTGCTTTGGTAGGCACTGTTACGGCAACGATGTCGTTTACGAAAATTAATTCTTCAGATACGCATGCGGCCGAGTTTGTGCCGGAATTTTCTGCTATAGACGATGAACCTTCCATGGTTTCACGTTCTAGCCGGCGTGAATCTTTGGATGCTAACGCTCGTGCTAGGGCTATTATTAACAATGCTGTGGATTCGTTGGAGCATCCTTATGGTAAGCATGCTGCTCCGGTGATGACTCAGCTGCAGCTCGGCACTGCGTCGACTGCTTCTTCTAAGGCAGACTCTTGGAATCTTGGTTCGGACGCAAGCTTTAATATTGCGGAAATGTCTCGTTCTGCGGCTGATAATCCGCAGGTTGCTTTGTTGGTAGACAAGGACGCTGCTTCGTTGCCGAAGGGCTTTAATGCCAATCACGATTCTGGCGATACTGGCAATGCCTACGAGTTTAGCCAGTGCACTTGGTGGGTGTATGTGCGCCGTCACCAGCTCGGTTTGCCGGTTGGTTCAAATTTTGGTAACGGTAGTATGTGGGCTAATTCGGCTCGCGCTATTGGCTATTGGGTTGATCGTACTGCCCGTCACGTAGGAGATATTATTGTTTTCCAGCCGCATCAGGCTGGTGCGGATGCGCGTTATGGTCACGTGGCGATTGTTGAGAAGATTAATCCTGATGGTTCAGTTGAGACTTCCGAGTCTGGTGAGTCTTATCGCGGTCGTACATTCTCTCGTAAGTTTAGTGCTCAACAGCTTTCGCAATATCAGTTTATTCACTACTAAATTTTATTTACTACTAAATTTTATTTGTTAGTAAATTAATTTGTTGCTGCTACGGCTGCCGTTACTGCTGTTGCTGTGTTGTTACTATTGCGGTTACTGTGGTTACTGTTGTTACTACGGTTACTACGCGTGATTACCCAGCATGTAAGCAGCGCATGATATGCTGCAAGAGATGTTGAAACGCGGAAAAATTTCTTCAGTTATTGCATCGGCTGTTATTGCTGTTTCGTTGCTTGCTGCTATGACCCCAATGGCCATGGCGGATTCTTCGCGCGTGTCTACGGAGCAAGCTGTTACTTCCACACGCTCGTTCCCTAAAGTTACGAATGTGCGTCGCGATATTCTCGTCGAATCCACCGCAACTGACGTAGATGCCAGTTCGCACTGGGGTAGCATTGAAAACTTGAATGTTCCGCAAACTCAGACTCCTTCAGAAGCCGCAGCAGATCGTGCGCGTAGGGATTTCGCTGATGCTGCAGCGAACCGTTCTTCAGTCCGCGGCGAACTCACTGGAGCGCCGCTTAGCGTTATAGTTCCTCCTGACGGAAATTCTGCTTCAGCATTGTTGAATTTTGCTAGCCAGTTCTTAGGAAAGGTGCCGTATCGTAGTGGCGGTACAACTCCTGCCGGATGGGATTGCTCTGGCTTTGTACAGTACGTTTTCGCTCATATTGGCGTTGCGTTGCCACGAACTTCCGGAGCGCAGGCTACGGTAGGTACGCTTATTCCAAGCTTGGACCAGGCTCAACCGGGTGACATTATTGCCAATGCAAACCACGCTTCTATTTACGTTGGTAACGGCATGATTATTAACTCTCAGTTTGGCGGCACTCGTTACGATGCAGTGCGTTACATGTTCCGAACTGGTTATTCGATTCGCCGCGTGTTGTAAAAATATAGCTCTCTTAAGAATGTTGCGCTTTAGTGCGTAAGCTTTTGTTATGGCGTGTTATTTATAAAATTGCCGCTAAACAGCCGACAGTCAAACGAAAATTAGGATACAATAGTACGTACGTATTGTGCATGAGTGACGCTGCTGCCACGAATGCCCGTTTTGAGGAGGTTGGTGATGGTCCCTGAAACAATGGTTCCTGAGAAGGCTGTGTTGGTTGGAGTTGACGGCTCTCACGCGAGTTACAAAGCTGTGTGGTGGGCGGCAAATTACGCAAAGCATGCTGGCTTGCAGTTGCAAATAGTGTGCGCTTATTCTTTGCCAAGCTATGCTGCTGTTTCGTTTGATGCTACTTACACCGCTATTGGCGACGATAACGCGGCTCATCACGATGCCCAAGAAATACTTTCTAAAGCTAAAGCGGTTGCACTTGAGCAGGGCGTTGACGCAACTACTTTGATTGTTACAGGCGATCCTTCGTCGGTTTTCGTGGAGCTTTCGCGCAACTATCAACTTATCGTAATCGGTAATCGTGGTAAGGGTGGGCTTGCTGAACGTTTGCTCGGCACTACGAGTTCGTCGCTTCCTGCTTATGCTTACTGCCCGATTGTGGTGGTGCCTTATACTGACGACGACGGCCAGCGTATTCATTTAAACAATACGATTACGCGTGTGGCTGTGGGTTCTGACGAGTCGAAGTGGGGGCTTAAAGCGCTGGAAATTGCTGCGAATTTGGCAGACAGTTGGAATGCTGAGCTCGATGTTATTTCTGCAGTTCCGAGGGTGCAAGGTGCGGAAGGCGACACTGCTGTTATGGGATCGTATATGGAAGATCTTGAGGAGCGTGTGAAGCCGATTTTGAAGGATCTGCCGAATTTGAAGATTCATCGCACGGTTGTGCCTGGTTCCGCTGTAGATGCGTTGACTCAGGCGAGTTTGAACCATGATTTAGTGGTGGTTGGCTCGCGTGGGCGTGGTGGTTTTACCGGTTTGTTGCTGGGTTCGATTAGCCAGGGCTTGTTGCAGCATTCGTCGAGGCCTGTGTACGTGGTTCCGCGTAAGTACGTGGAATTTAGTGCAGCTCAGGTTGCGCAGGCGCAGAAGCAGGTTTCTGAGGCTTCTATTGAGGATATTTCCGGCGTGCATGAGGTTGATGTGCCAAAGGCTGGTGCGGATGCGGCTAAGGAGATTGAGCAGACAATTGATCCGCTGCACTAGAATTCCAGCCGGTCAATGTGCAGTTTGGTTTCTGCGTTAACGTGACGACCTGCTTTCGCGCTGTGATTTAGCTCGGAAGCAGGTCGTTACACAATTTCGGGGAAGTGCGCGAGCTTTGGTGGTTTTTTGGAACATTTGCCGGAGTTTTTTCTCCGGCTTTTGTATTTTTGGTGTTTTAAGAGACCCTAATGCAGTATGCAATCTGCGCCAGTGTCTGAAGATAGGCAGAATGTGACCCTAATGCAGTATGGAATCTGCGCCAGTGTCTGAAGATAGGCAAAATGTGACCCTAATGCAGTACGCAATCTGCGCCAGTGTCTGAAGATAGGCAAAATGTGACCCTAATGCAGTACGCAATCTGCGCCAATGTCTGAAGAATGGGCAGCGCGCGCAATGCTGCGCGGAAGCAAGGTCGTCACGTATGTCAAGATTTCTTCTTAGCGATCTTCTCGTTATTCATTTCGATCGCGCGCTTGTAAATCTTAAGAAGCTCAAGCGCTTGGTTCTTAAAATCGTTATTCTTTGAATACTCAAGCACATTCGCCTTAAGCTGAGCCTGCTCAGCCTCGCTCATATTCAAAACCTTACTGAAAACGGCTTTAAAATCTTCCTTAGTATCCCACTGATAACCGTTCTTGCCGGCAATAATCTGATTCTCATTCGGCGCGTCGTGTTTCACAAGCGCAAACAAGCCGGAAGCCATCGCCTCAAGCATCGACAGCGAATGCATTTCGGAAAGTGAGGCAGTAGTGTAGTAATCCATTGCGTGCAAATACTTTGGAATATCCGTGTGCACAACAGGCCCCAGCAAGCAAATTCTGTCGTCAAAACCGTTGTCTGCCACGCGCTTTCGCAAGTCTTCCAAATCCGGACCGCCGCCAATTACAAACAGCCGCGCTTTTTCCTTTGGAAAATCGCAGTACATAAAGTTATCAATCAGCTCCGCAATATTTTTTTCGGCTCCAATTCTGCCAACGAATACAAACAGCTTAGTCGAATCCGAAACACCATATTTTTCGCGGAAAGCTTTACGGAAGGCGAGTCGCTCAGGCGTTGGCAGGAACTTTTTATATTCCACAGCGTTGCTGAGCACAACCACCTTTTTATCAACTTTCTGACGGTCAATATAAGCCTGCGCTTTAGCAGACATGCTCGTAATAATTGTGGCATTTTTTGAGAATCGCATAAAATATTTCGCCGAAAGGTTGCGCGAAAACTCAGTAAAATGCTTCAAACCAATGTAAAACAGGAACTTATCGTATTCGGTGTGCAGCGTATAAATAACCGGAATATGCTCTTTTTTCGCCACTTCCAAGCCGATTTCGCCAATGCCGAACTCGTTTTGAATATGAATAACGTCCGGCTTAAATTTAAGCGGAAGCTGCTTGCGCATGTGTCCGATTGGAAGTGCCACGCGATATTTGTAAAGCTTTTTTAGTAAGATGCCTGGCACATAAACGACGCCGTCTTCAAGCTTGGTTTTGCGTTGCTTTTCGGAGCCAACCGTGACCACAAGCACTTCGTGCCCAAGCTCCTCGTACATTTTTTTAAGCATATAAGACTGTGTTGCGACGCCATTAATGTAAGGTGGATACGTTTCAGTAAAAATAGCGATTTTCAAAGTTTCCTCCGGTTACGTGCATAGCGTCGATGCTAGCGGATTGCGATAATTGCGCGGGCATCATCCAACGTATTCGTGCAAGTCGCTGCGTTCGCGCGCCTATATGACGTGCGTGAATCGCCTGTGTGACGTGGACGTGTGCGTCTCGCAGAGACCTGTACGAATTACGACAGTGTACTCAATTGTGCCACATGTGGTGAATTTTGAGTAAATTTTACGGTATTTTTTGTCGGTTTTGGTGACGTTGGGTTGATTTTAGTGGCGAATTGTAACGTTGACGCGAACTGCGGCACCTTTTTCAAGCGTGTGTTTTACCGTGCAACCTTTGGAAATATGACGTTCCATGCGATCTTTGAGTGCGTTTGCGTCTTCTTCGCTGAGTGCTGGCTTAACTGAGGTGGCATCAACGGTAACGTCTTCTTGGAAACGCAAGTAGGTGCCTTCTTCTGCATCGTAAGTGCCGTCAACTACCACGCGCGCGCCTTCGCCTTCACCAATTGCGTGTTCGACAGCGTACTGGCTGCTCAATGCGGTGCAACCGGCCAATGCAATCTGCATAAGCTCAACCGGGTTGAACATGCCTTCGCCGTGGCCAAATTTCAAGCTCGCACCGTCGTCGCTGTGTGCTTCCCAAGTGCCATCTTCTCCGCGCTCAACCCACAATCTTCTGGACATTTTTGCTCCTTTGCTGTTGTTCTACTTTAACTATCTTACGCGATTCTTTGCGCTGTAGTGCGTAGGTTTCGACTTTTCCTTTACAACGCTGTAAAGTATTAATCGCTTTTCGGCAAGATTTCGACTTTTCATTTACACGTGCGTAAAGAAATTGTCGCGACAGCCCGTTTCTTACCGAGCAATTGTTACCATTAAAGCATGGCTTTAACAGAAGAAGAACTCGCGGCTATTCGCGCACGTGTACCACAAAAACCGCTTTCCAGCATTCCTACTCCTTATGAGGATTTAGTGCGAAAAATCCTTACGGAAGGCACTCTAAAATCTGATCGCACCGGCACTGGCACAATCTCACTTTTTGGCCAGCAAATCCGCTTCGATATTAGTAAATACTTCCCGCTGATCACCACAAAAACCGTGTTTTTCAAAGGACTTGCGTACGAGTTACTTTGGTTCCTTAAGGGTTCGAGTAACGTGCGTTGGTTGCAGGAAAATGGCGTTCATATTTGGGACGAGTGGGCGGATGAAAACGGCGATTTAGGACCGGTTTACGGCGTTCAATGGAGGAGTTGGCCGGCGCCTACGGCGGAAAATCCAAATCGCACAATCGACCAAATTGCGAACGTTTTGGACCTTATGAAGCATCATCCGGATTCCCGCCGCATGATTGTTAGCGCTTGGAATCCTGCGGAAGTTGAGCGTATGGCGTTGCCGCCTTGCCATTCGCTTTTCCAGTTCTACGTTGCCGACGGCAAGCTTTCGTGCCAGCTTTACCAGCGTTCTTGCGATATGTTCCTCGGCGTGCCGTTTAACATTGCGTCTTACTCGCTTTTGACGATGATGATGGCTCAGCAGGCGGGTCTTGAGCCGGGCGAGTTCGTGTGGACGGGCGGCGATTGCCATATTTACGACAATCACGTTGAGCAGGTGCTTGAGCAGCTTTCGCGCGAGCCATACCCGTATCCGCAGCTTGAAATTCGTAAGGCGGATTCGATTTTTGACTACGATTACAGCGATTTTAAGGTGGTTGATTATAAGCATCATCCGACGATTAAAGCGCCGGTTGCGGTGTGATAATTGCGAAATATTTTGCTTGTTTTCGCTTGATTTGCTTGGTTTTGCTTGATTTTGCATGATTTAGTTTTTAGGTGGAGAAAATGGAAAGTAGCGTAAGTGCGGTGAATAATTTTCCTGTGCGACTGATTTGGGGAGAGGCTTTCGGTTTGGACGGCAAGCCCGGTGCGATGGGCGTGAACGGCGGCATGCCGTGGCGACTTTCCCCGGATTTGCGCTATTTTAAGGCGATGACTATTGGCTGCCCTGTGATTATGGGTCGCGGTACGTGGGATTCGATGCCGCCGAAATTCCGTCCGCTTCCAGGCCGCGAAAATATTGTGGTTACGCATAATCCGGATTTTGTGGCAGATGGAGCGCGTACTTTTACTAGCATTGACGCGGCTTTAGATTATGCGCGCGAATGGCTGGAAAATAGGGAAGCGCTGGAAAGTCAGGAAAGCGTATCTCAAGACTCGCCTCAAGACTCGCCTTTAGACGGCCCCGCAATCTGGGTTATTGGTGGCGCTGCGATTTTGCGAGAAATGCTCGCGAATTATCACGCTGACGCAGCTTACGTAACGCAAATCGACGCAAAAGTTGCGGCAGACACCTTTGCTCCCGACCTTCAATCGCTTGTTGTGGCTGGAAAATGGTGTGTTGCGCGCGAAGGTGAGTGGCAGGAAGCGCCGCTGAAAGTTGGTGGCGAAAGCAATCCTGCAAAATACCGCTTCATGGTATATAAGCCTGCAAAATAAGCTATTAAATCGCGAAATAACTATCGAATTACAAAGTAAACGAGAAATCGCAGAGTAAGCGAGGAATCGCAAAGTAAACGAGGAAAAATGACTGAAGAATCAAGCAAAATCAAGGTCGACGCGCGTCACCCATATACTGTTATGACGGTTTGCACGGGCAATATTTGCCGCTCGCCAATGGCGGAAATTGTGTTGCGCAACGAGTTCCAGTTGAGGGGATTGGGCGACGTCGTTGCCGTGCGTTCCAGCGGCGTTAGCGACGAGGAGTACGGGAATCCAATTGATCGCCGAGCGCAGAAAGAGCTTACGAAACGCGGGTATAGGCTGCCGGTTTCGCATTTTGCGCACCGAATTGAGGCGGATGAGATTGCGGCGACGAACCTGTTTTTGCCGATGACAGCTTCGCATATGCGCTCGCTGTTGCGCTTGCTTCCCGCGGAAAAGCGCGAGCTGGTGCACATGTATCGTGCGTTTGATCCGGCGCTTCCTAAGCCGCAGCCGGGTCGCGAGATGCTGCTCGATTTGGCAGATCCGTGGTATGGTGGCCCGCGCGAGTTTGAGGTTGCGATGGATCAGGTTGAGCAGTGCGCGCCTTACATAGTCGATTGGGTTGTCGCACGCATTGAGAGGGCTGACTAAACTAAGCGTTCCAAATGTGCGCTGACGACCTGCTTGAGCGCAGCATTGCGCGCGCGTTAACCGTGCGAGCGTTCTGGCGTTATTCTGGAACATTTTCGGGAGTTTTTTCCGGCGTTTGTTGTTGTTTTGGTGGTTTTTTGGAACATTTCCCGGAGTTTTTCTCCGGGTTTTGTTGTTGTTTGGCCATTTTGTGGAACATTTGCGGGAGTTTTTTCTCCGGCGTTTGCGAACAAGCTTGCGGATATAGTTGCGGATATAGTTTATAGGTATAAGTTTATAGGTGTAATTTACGGGTGCAAATTACCGTTCTGTTACTTTTACTTGGGAGGATTTATGGCAGGTTTGGCTGTTGAAGACGTGCGCGAGCGTGTGCAGGACGCTTGGAATGACGTAGTTTCCGTGCTGAATAAGAAGATTTCGCTTGCGGCGGTGTCGGCTAAGGGAATTGCCGGCGAGCATATGCAAAAGTCCGCACAATACGTGGCTGGGGTATTGCGTGAGGTTGGTATTGATGCGCGCGTTGAGCAGTCCACGAATCCGGACGGTACTCCGGGGGCTTTTGAAGTGGTCGGCTCTCGCATCGTAAACCCAAGCGCGCCAACGGTTTTGCTGTACGCGCATCACGATGTGCAGCCAGTGCCAGACCCATCCGAATGGGAAACCAACCCGTTTGAAGGTACCGAGCGCGACGGCCGCCTTTACGGACGCGGATCTGCCGACGACGGTGGCGGAATTGCGATTCATTACGGCGCTTTGCGCGCGCTCAGCGACGATTTGCGCGTGAATATTAAGGTATTCATCGAAGGTGAAGAAGAAATGGGCTCACCAAGCTTCATTCCGTTCATCGAGTCTCATAAAGACGAATTTGAATCCGACGTAATTATCGTGGCTGATTCCGGCAATTGGTCTGCCGAAATCCCAAGTCTCACAACGAGTTTGCGCGGAAATACCGACGTGGACGTAAAAGTTAAAGTTCTTGGCCATCAAGTACATTCCGGCCAGTTCGGCGGCCCAATTTTGGACGCTTACACTCTCGCTTCCATGCTTATTGCCTCGCTTTACAACGAGGCTGGCGACTTGGCGGTTCCTGGAATTGAAGCAGAGGAGCCGGTCGGCGGTTTGCAGCGTGACTTGGACGAGGCGCAGGTGCGTGCTGACGCTTCCGTGGTTGATTCGTACAAGCTTGCCGGCACTGGTTCGCTCGCCGCGCGCATGTGGACTAAGCCGAGCCTTACGGTAATCGGCATGGACGCGCACCCAGTTGAGGGCAGTTTTAATGTGATCGCGCACGAAACTAAGTTGCGTCTTTCGCTTCGTACCGCGCCTTCGCAGCGTCCGGAAGAAGCGCAAAAAGCGTTGTGTGACTTTTTGGTATCTCACGCGCCATTTGGTGCGGAAGTTACTGCAGAGCCGATTGATAACGGCATGGGTTGGGCAATGGATCCGGATGCTGTGGCAACGAAGGATGCGCTCGCTTCCATGCGTGATGCTTTCGGCGTGGAGCCGGTGAATAAGGGCGAGGGTGGCTCGATTCCGTTTATTCCGGAGCTTCAGCGCATCTTCCCGAAGGCGCAGGTACTGGTGACGGGTCCGGAAGATCCTAAGTCCAATGCGCACAGCCCTAACGAGTCGATTTCTTTGCCGGGATTGCGCGGAAATATTGTGACGGAAGCGCTTCTTTTGGATCGATTGGGCGAGTAGTTCCGCACAACTTTCCACCAACTTTCCGCACAACTTTGGTGCATAAGTGACATTTTCTTTACACTCACGTAAAGGGAATGTCGCTTTTTGGCGTGATTTCGACATTTTCTGTACACGGCTGTAACGAAACTGTCGTTTTTGGGGGAGATTTCGTTATTTTCTTTACATGACTGTAAAGGGAATGTCGCTTTTTGGCGTGATTTCGACATTTTCTGTACACGGCTGTAACGAAACTGTCGCGAGCGTTACGCCCGTATGCGTCTAGTCTGTCGCGTAATCTGCAAACATGACTTGGAATCCATTTGCAAAGAAATCCGTCGCCAACGAAGCTAGCGTCGGCGCGTCGTCGTCGAAATTAGCAGCGAAATTAGCACCGGAATCAGCACCGGAATCAGCACCTAAATCTCGCGAAAAGAACGCCCCTACGCCAAAGCGCGCTACGGCTCAGGCGCAGAATCTCCGTCCTCTGGTGCCAGCTGATCGTAAGGCCAGCGCAAAGCAGGCGCGTGCTCGAATTAGAGAGCGCGAGAACGTGCAGTATGAGGCTATGCGCACGGGTGATTTGGCACACATGCCGAAGGTTGAGCAGCTCCCATGGCGCGTGTACATCCGCGATTACGTGGATGCGCGCTTTAATATCGGCGAGTTTTTCGTGCCGGTTGCGGTGGTAATAATGGCGTGCCTGTTTGCACTTTCGCAATTTACAGTAGTGTATATTGTGCTTGCTGTGCTGTTATATGTTTATTTGTTTGCTGCAGTTATCGACATGTATATTATGTGGCGTAAGTTGCGTAAGGAACTTGCGAAACGTTTTGGTGAGGCTGCTGTCTCTCGTAAGTCGCGTTCGGGAATGTATGCTTGGAGTCGTGCGATGCAGTTGCGTCGTTGGCGTTTGCCGAAGCCGAGCACGCCAAAGCGAGGAAATTGGCCAAAGTAAGCCGAAGTTAAGCAAAAGTAAGAAATATAGTAATCGCAAACTTATCAATATTTGCACAACCTACTATTATTATTTGAGATAACTCAAAATAACGCGAATATCAGGGGATAAACGCATGGCACAAGATAAAGCACAAGACAAGGCCCACAATCCGAAGCAATCCATGAAAAAGCAGGGTATGGTTTCACAGATTATCCGCATCTATAAGTACACTCACGCGGATGATAAGCAGTTGCCGCTGTGGTTAGCGGCTGCGTTTGTGGCGCCAATAGTGGTGGCAGTGGTGATTGGACTGCTGTTGCGCTGGTCGATTGTGTCGTGGATTATGATAATTGTTACCGCGGCAATGCTTGGTTTGTTGCTGTTTACGGTGGTGCTTACGAAGCGCGCTGATAAGGTTGGTTACGCCAAGTTGGAAGGTCGACCGGGTGCGGCTGCCGGTATCGTGTCGGCGATTAACAAGGGTGGTTTTAAATTCCCGCAGCAGCCGGTGTGGGTGGATCCGCGCACGAAGGATGCGATTTGGCGTGGCACTGGTTTTAACGGTATTTTCCTGATTGGCGAAGGTAATTATGAGCGTGTGATGCACGCAATGGATCGTCAGGAGCACGCAATTAAGAGCGTAACCGCCGGTTCTAATATACCGGTTTATCGTATTTCTGTTGGTAATGGTGCGAACCAGGTGAAGCTTAAGGAATTGCGCGGTAAGGTGCTTCGCGCTAAGACGTTGCAGCCGTCGAATCACAAGTTTGCGTTGTTTAATAAGATTCACCCGAACCGCCGTTTCTTCCTTACGAAGACGGAGCTTGCAATTTTGAACGAGCGTTTGCGTACGTTGCAAAGCAAGAGCGGATTTGGTATTCCAAAGGGGATTGACCCTACTCATCCGCAGCGTATTAGCCGACGTGCGATGCGCGGTAAGTAAATTATTTTTGTTTGCGACGGATTGGCGACAGTTACTTTACGTAAGTGTGAAGTGACTGTCGCTTTTTGGTGGGATTTCGACATTTTCTGTACACAGCTGTAACGAAACTGTCGCTTTTTGGTGAGATTTCGACATTTTCTGTACACGGCTGTAACGAAACTGTCGCGCGTAAACAATCAGTCTCGTTGCAGCGTGCGTCGACGCGGTGCCGTACAATCGTCAATCGACACGGGTGCTTTGCGTTGGTGCGTTACTGCGCACCGCCAAAAGCTGAGAGAAAACCGCTTGAACGTGAATCCGGTTAATGCCGGCGCACGGAGGTCAGTTTTTCCCGTGCCTGAGAGGTGTTGCAAGGTTTCTTTGTAACGCAAAGTATTGCATTGCGCACAATGTAACGCATTGCAACACACAACAAGAAAGGCACATTTTATGTCAGAAGAAAATTATCAGGTAAATATGCAGTGGCGTGTTGCCGACATTGCAGTTGCGTCGGTTATCGGCGTTGTTTCTGCTTTTATTTATTGGGTTGTTGCAGTATTTTACGCTGTTCCTTGGGCTGCGCTCGACAACATTGTTCCAGGTTTTGGCGGTCTTATTAATGGTCTTTGGCTGTTTGCCGCTCCTTTAGCTGCTGTTATCGTGCGTAAGCCGGGTGCTGCTATTTATGCAGAAGTCGTTGCCGGTGTGCTTGAGGCTTTGATGGGCAATCAGTGGGGTGGCGCTGAAACCTTCGCTATTGCAGCTGTTCAGGGTCTGTTTGCTGAGATTGCTTTCGTTATTTTCGCTTACAAGAAGTGGAATTTGAACACCATGATTCTTTCCGGCGCATTAACTGGCATTGGCTGCTGGGGCTACACCTTCCTCGGCAAGTTGCAGGGTATTAATTTGATGGGCCCTTACGGTGTTCCATACCTCGTCAGCACTGTGGTTTCCGGTATTGTGATTGCTGGTGTTTTGATGTGGCTCCTTTACGTTGGAATCGCTAAGACCGGCGCGCTTGACCAGTTTGCTTCAGGCCGCGAAGTGCGCGAAAAATAGAGAATAGCGTATTTGCAAATAATTAAATAATCTATCATTGCCATAAAGGATTTACTATGCCTGATGCTGCTCAACCAGCAGTTGATAAAGCGTTTACTGCCGACGCAACCTATTCGCAACAAGCTGAAACTTTCCTTCCAACAGATTCGCGCGATAATAACGCTGGTAACGCAAGTAACGCAAGTAACGCTGGTAACGCTGGTAACGCTGAGCTTTGTTTTGAAAATTGGGGTTATCGTCATGCTTCCCGCCACAATTTCGCTGTGCGCGGGTTGAACCTCACGATTCAGGCCGGGCAACGCGTGCTGTTGTTGGGCGCGTCAGGCATTGGTAAATCTACGATTCTAAGCGGCGCCGCTGGCTTAATTGGCAATGATGTTGCGCGGAAGGGTAATGCCACTCTCGTCGAGGATGCCGATGGTGGTGTGAGTGAGGGGCGCGTGCTGGTTGACGGCGTATCGGTGCGTAAGGCGCGCGGTCGCGTGGGGATGGTTTTGCAGGATCCGGATGCGCAAGCGATTTTCCAGCGTTTGGGAGATAACGTTGCGTTTGGTCCGGAAAATATGAATGTGCCGCGCGGTGAGATTTGGGATCGTGTGCGCGAAAGTCTTGAAAAAGTTGGGTTGGATGGTCTGCAATTGCATCGTGCCACTGCGCATTTAAGCGGTGGGCAGTTGCAGCGTTTGGCGCTTGCTGGAGCGTTGGCGATGCAGCCGAGTGTGTTGCTTTTGGATGAGCCGACTGCGAATTTGGATCCGGATGGTACGCGGCAGATTGTGGGGGCAGTGCGCGCGGTTTTGGATTCGACGCGTGCCACGATGGTGCTTGTGGAACATCATGCGGAGCCGTGGATTGACATGATTGACCGCGTGGTTGTGCTTGGGCTTGATGGTGAGGGTGTCGCGAACAACGAAACTTCTCGCGACGAAACTGTTCACGACGACGATATTGCGCGTGCGGCTTCTTCGCACACGGTGATTGTGGCGGACGGCACTCCGGACGAGGTGTTTACGCGCGCCGACTTGGACTTTGAGGATCTTGGTATTTGGCTTCCGGAACGCTACAAGAAAAACGTAAAATCTTCTGCAAATGAATCTTCCGTAAGTAATTCTTCCGTAAGTAAATCTTCCGAAAGTAATTCTTCCGCAAATGCAGAATCTTCTGAAAAATATTACGAAAACTGCGATCCGGCAGAAGGCTACGGAGAAGTGCTGCTTTCTACGAAGGATCTTGCTATTAGTCACAATGACACGCCGATTGCGCAGCATATTAATTTAGAGTTCAAAGCTGGGCAGATTACGGCTTTGGTCGGCGCGAATGGTGCTGGAAAATCAACGCTTTCGCTCACTTTGGCTGGTCTTTTGCCGGCGGTCGGCGGCGAAGTTGTGGCGGGTGAGGAGCTTGCTAAAGGTGCGAACGGCACGGATCCAATGAAGTGGAAGTCGCCTGATTTGGCGAAACGCATTTCGTACGTTTTCCAGAATCCGGAGCATCAGTTTGCGTGTGGTTCGGTGTTGGATGAGGTGATGTTGGGGCCGCTTCGCACTGGAGCTCCGGCAAGCGAGGCGCGTGTGAAGGCGGAGGAGTTGCTGAAGCGATTCCGTTTGGATCGTTACGCGAAGGCGAATCCGTACACGCTTTCCGGCGGTGAAAAGCGTCGTCTTACTGTGGCAGCGTCGCTTGCTGCGGCTCCGCGCGTGCTGATTTTGGACGAGCCTACTTTTGGGCAGGATCACAAAACGTGGCTGCAGATTATTCGTCTTATCGCAAGTTTGCGTAGCGAGGGCGTGAGCATTATTGTGGTGACGCACGACCGTGAGCTGGTTGAAGCGTTGGGTGCGCGTTTGGTTGAGTTGGTGCCGGAAAGTGGGGAGGGTAAATCCGCCGCGACTTCCGATGCCGACGCATCTCCAGCCGCCGCATCTTCCGCCGTAGCCGACGCCGAATCTTCTGCATTTTCCGAATCTTCCGAGGCTATTTCTGCAACCACCGACGCAACCGATATTTCGCGTATCAAAGTGAGCGCCGTAAACAATCGCAACGAGGAAGCGAAACTTTCCAGCCGTTCGCCACTGCTGGCATCACTAAATCCGGTATACCGTATTTTTGGAGCGTTTATCGTATCCATGCCGTTGATGTTTACTCTCGACTGCTTGTCCGCGTCGGTGGCGCTTGTGCTGGAGTTTGCGATTTTTGCCTGCATTAAGTTGACGCCGTTGCGTGTGATTCGCCTGTCGTGGCCCGTGTGGGTGGGTGCTCCTACTTCCGCTCTCACCGTGTTGCTTTATGGCAAAAGTGGCGGAAATACTTGGTTCCAGTGGTGGCTGATGCACGCTACGGATCGCTCTGCGCTGCTGGCTGTGGCCACGTCGTTGAGGATTTTGGCGATTGGTATTCCTGCGATTGTGACGGTTATTGGTTTGGACGCCACGGATTTGGCGGATGCTTTCAGTCAGGTGCTGCATTTGCCGGATCGTTTCGTGTACGGCGGCTTGGCTGGGATTCGATTGTTTGGCGTGCTGCAGGATGATTGGGCTGCGCTGACTGCGTCGAGGCGTTCGCGCGGTCTTGGCGACGAGCGCCGGCTGCGCGCGTTCTTCCCGCAGTCGTTTGCGCTGTTGGTGCTTTCGATTAGGCGTTCGACTACGCTGGCGGTTGCTATGGAAGCGCGTGGTTTTGGGGGAGCTGGGGAGCGCTCGCATGCGAGGGTGAGTCGTGTGCATGTGCGCGATTGGTTGTTCTTGGTGGTTTGCGCGCTGGTGCCGTTGGTTGCTGTGGCGGCGGCGCTTTACTTCGGTACCTTCGCCTTCCTCGGCGGCGCGTGATGGTTGCGCTCCAAACATGGGGAACTTTTCTCGTGTTTGGAGGGTTTGTGGGTTGTATGGCGCTCCAAACTTGGGGAATTTATCTCGCGTTTGGAGGGTTTGTGGGTTGTGCGCAACGCTCGCGTTTGGGGACTTGGAGAGTAGGTAAGTCCACAAAATCGCGCACGCCAGTCACAACCTAGTTCCTAAGTATCGCAACACGACTCTGCCCTGCCTTCGTCAATCGAGACGAAGGCAGACCTCGCTTGCGTTGAAAGCACACCGGTGCTTTCAACTTGAGCAAGCTCGGCGCTCCGAGTTGCTTTCGCGCGCGCAATGCTGCGCTCAAGCAGGTCGTCGCGCGTGTCGCGCTGAAAGTGGCGGTTTTGCAAGGGTTTTGGTGGCTGGTAGGGGTTTAGCGCGGCGTTACCTTAAAGTTTTCTGGGAAAAATCTTTGAAAATGTTGAAACTACTGTTTTTTACGGTATAAAGCCGAAAGTTTAGTATTTTTTAAGGCGTTTTTGGCATGCGCAGTATTTTTTAATGCTATTTAGCGTGTTTTTTATGGTTTCTTGAGCGTGTGCGGGTCTTGACTTTTGCGAACGGGGGGGGGGTATGTTAATAACAAACGCCGGTAGATCCTAGTTTGCTGGCGTTGAGATACGACCCACCCTATTGAGTCGTATAGCAAATTTTTCTTCGCGTACCTAGCGCGAAGGAGAAGAAGAAAGGAAAATATTATGTTGAATAAGAAGGCTATCGCCGCATTCGCTGCTGGCGCCACTCTTCTTTCTGGCTTGGCTGTAGCCGCTCCAGCACTCGCTGAGAATACTAAGGACACCAAGGCTCCTGCTGCTGCTACTCAGGCTGCTCCTAAGGATGAGAAGCATGAGGCTGCTGTAAAGAAGGCTCAGGATAAGGTTAATAAGTATACTACTGCTGTTCAGAAGGCTAACGAAGCGGTTGCTAAGGCTCAGAAGGGTCTTAACAAGGCTAATCGCGCTGTTGAAGATGCTCAGGATAAGGTTGATGCTGCTCAGGATCTTCTTAATACTGCCACTCCAAAGTTTAACGAGTATAAGACTGCCAAGGATGCTGAGACTCCTCTTACTGATGCCGTGTCTGATAAGGTGTCAGATGTCAACGCACTCTTGAAGGATGGAAACCAGATTCCTGATGCTAATACCCTTGCTAACGCTGTAAAGGCCAACTTGCTTGATGGCAAGACTGAGGCCGAGTTAAATTCTGCTTTGGCTAATCTTTCCGTCGCTAAGGCAAATCTTGGCGCTGCTCAGGCTAAGACCACTGCTGCTTTGACTGCTTTCCAGACTGCTGCTAAGGGTACTGCTGCTAACTACACTGCTACTGATTTGAAGCCTTTGCAGAAGGCTGTTGAGAAGGCTAAGCAGGCTGTAGAAGACCTTAAGAAGGATGGCACTGCTTACGCTAAGGCTGATGCTGCTTTGAAGAATGCTCAGGAAACTTTGGCTGAGAAGCAGGAGCTTCTTAATGATGCTAATGCTGAGCTTGCTGAATTGACTAAGACCCCAGATTCTAAGAAGCCAGAAGGTGAAAAGAAGCCAGAAGGCGAGAAGAAGCCAGAAGGCGAGAAGAAGCCAGAAGGCGAGAAGAAGCCAGAAGGCGAAAAGAAGCCAGAAGGCGAAAAGAAGCCAGAAGGCGAAAAGAAGCCAGAAGGTGAAAAGAAGCCAGAAGGTGAAAAGAAGCCAGAGTCAGGTAAGGTTGTTCTTCCTAAGAAGGCTGAAGAGCTTAAGGCTTATGTGGAGCAGGTTAAGGCTGCTTTGAAGGCTGAGAAGGATGCTAAGAAGGCTGCTGCTGTTAAGGCTGCTTTCGATGAGTTCGGTAAGGCTGCTAAGGCTCTTAAGGCTAATAAGGATGATAAGGCTGCTAAGGCTGCTTTTGCTGCTGCTTTGAAGAAGCTTGCTACTTTGGTTCCTTACACTGCTGCTAAGCCAGCTCCAAAGCCAGAACCAAAGCCAACTGAGCCTTCGCTTGTTGATCCTGCTGGTACTGATCTTCTTAAGACGAATTATCAGGGCTTGTCTGCTGAGCTTGCTGCTCGTGGTGTGACCAATGTTGCTGCTTATGATGCTTTGCTTAATAGGCTTCAGTTTGGTTTGAAGCAGACTGGCTGGGAGAACATTTTGAAGAACTTCGGTGGCAATAACTGCGCTTACTTGAATGGTCTTCGTCGTCAGCTTCAGAAGGCTGTGCTTCACTATGGTCACGTTGAGGCTGCTGTGAATGATATCAAGGCTGAGCTTGGCGAGGATATGAAGGATGCGAAGGCTTCCGAGAATTTTGATGCTGCTAAGGTTATCAAGGAGAAGCTTGCTAAGGCTGCTGGTTTGTTGAAGATTGCTGATAACAACCGTACTCGTGCTGCTGGTTTGCTTGATTCTGCTAATGATCATGCTAAGGATTTGAGCTGCGATACTGGTGCTAAGGAAGTTCGCGATGCTATGGATAAGGAGCCTAACTCCCCATTCAAGCCAGCTCCTGCTCCAAAGCCAGCTCCTAAGACTCCTAAGGCTCCTAAGCTTCCTAACACGGGTGCTGTGGTAGCTTTGGCTGCTGTTGCTGCTTCTGTGCTTGCTGGTATGGGTGCTGCTCTTCGCAAGATCCGCCACTAAGCTGCTTAGCAGGCCTGGTGTTTAATACTGGGTTTGGTGTTTGACTGCTTAGTCTAGTGCGTTGTTTGGCGTGCTAGGCTAAGCGGTTTTTATTGATTATTCTTGTGCTCGGCGTGTGACGGCTTGTTTGGGTTTGTTGCCTCTGCTGGTGTTGTTTCTGCTGGTTGATGTGGTTTGCCGTTTTTTCTTTCTTACCATTGATGCTGGTGGGGGTGGTGCTGGTGGATGCTGAGTGCTGGGTGAGTGTTGTCTTCCGCTAGGGACGGGTGATGATGCTTGTAGTGTGAAAGGCTCGCGGTTTTTCCGTGGGCCTTTCTGCGTATTGACCTGCCGAAGCGCTTAAAGCGTAGCGCGCGTAGGCACTTCAATGCGGAAACTCGCTTAAGTTGGAAGTCCGGGGGACTTCCAACGCGAGTTTCGTAGCGAGCGCGTCGCAATCCGCGCGAGCGTTTCTCTCGTGTTTGGAGGGTTTGGCATGGTGTGGTGCTCCAAATGTGAGGAACTTTTCTCGCGTTTGGAGGGTTTAACAAGTTTTCCCGCCTCGCATCCCTACTAGCGTGTATACTTTCACAAGTTGCGGGCCTGTAGCTCAGTGGATAGAGCGTCTGCCTCCGGAGCAGAAGGTCGTGGGTTCGAATCCCATTAGGCCCACTTTTGATTTTCTACTTGATTTTCTACTTCCCTACTTATCGTCGTAGTGGCCTTTGCAGGCGTAGATTATAATCGAGTCATCTGTAAATGAGTAAACGATTCTATCCTTATCATTTACTCGTCTACTCCAGCAACCAGAATAGTTTCCTTTAAGTGGTTCAGGCTTACCTTTTCCGTCTATTGGATTCCGCATAATCTCTTTAATAATATTGTTAAGCTTTTTACGAGTCTTATTATCGCTTTCCCAATAGAGATAGTCACTCCAGGCATCTGGAGTCCAAGCAATTTTTCTCATTGTTTGAACCCTACGTCTTAATCCATTATTAGATTGTGCTCTTCGAGCTTGATTGTACCATTTCTCACGCCGTTAATTTGCGATTTCAAATATGCTTGATTTGACGGTTCGTAAAACGGATCTAGCGAAAAATCTAACGGTATCCTCTTTTCGCGGCCAATCGTTTTAATAAACACGTTCAGCGCGGCGCTCATAGAGATTCCGAGCTCCTTGCAAACTCGTTCTGCGTTGAGTTTGTCTTCTTTCTTTGCTCGAAAGTTTACGTTTACCAGATCTGTTGTTGCTGTAGTCATTTTGACTCCTATGTCTATGGTGAATTTTGTACTTTTTCTTATATCTCTCATATAAGTATATAATAATTCTATACAATGTAACGTAAATATCATTAATTATGCAAGCAATTGTTATCAAATATGTGTAATGCGAAGATGAAAGAAATAGTGATAACTGCATATATGTATAAGAAATTTCTGTATAGGAATTATCAGTGTGATGAGTGCGTGAATGATCAAAAAAGCATTATTCGATACGTTGCAGGTGATTTTATAAAAAAGGCATCTGAGTATACAAAAGAGTACGATAAAGCGAGTAAATTTAACTCATTGCTTGCTTTTATTTGTACTGTTATTGACAGTTGGATATGTGAAAGATAAAATTGGAAATGCTTGAAAACCTTAGGGTTTTGGGGGGCGGAAGTGCGAGAGCGCATCTGCCCCGATTTTTTTTTGCTGCGCAAACGACCTTTTCTTTACACTTGCGTAAAGTTTTGGTTGTGTTTTGTGAGCGCGGCTAATCCGCGCGAGCGACACGACCTGCCTTTTCGTTTGGAGCGTAGCGAGTAGGCTTGGTACGCACGCAGGCTGGCAGCACAATATGTAGTGGAAGTGTATATTTGTTATAACAACATTTAGTGCAAGACACGCCGACAAGATAAATAACTTTGTGCAAAAATAGTTGCTTTTTTTGTGTAAATTATTCGAATATTAAGTGTTCTACAGTAGATTTTTGGGTGTATTTACGTATAAACAAAAGTTTTTCGTAACTCTAAAAAAATTCTTAAAAAATCAGTTGAAATCCTTCATGGGGGGGGGGGTATAACTATTAGTGCTTCAGATTTACGATGCGCCTCATAGCATCCAGGGGTATGCTGTATTGTAGTTAATACTCTTGTATGGCTTGAGCAATTGGTTTACATCTTGATTATTGGAGTCGCGTTCGTTGACTCCTGATGTGTTTGAGTGGAAGATTGCCAATTGAATTGTTCTGGAGTTGTAGGCTCTGCAATGAATGGCTGAGATTTTTGCGTTTGAAAAAATCGCTTTTGGGGTGATTTGCGCGAAAAACGGGTTTTAATTGCGTTGTCTATACCTGTCCGCGGTATCAAATATCGTGCTGCGAAAACTTAAAACACAACTTAAAACAAAATTAAATAACAGATATTTATAGGTGTTGCCGCTGCGCATGCTGCGGCCGTGAATTAGGAAGGTGAGGATTATGCTACCAGCAAAGCTCCGTGGACTCGCATCACGCGTGGGTCGTTTTGCTCTGAATTCTTTCACTGCGCATAAAAATCACCAAACTGATGGTGTTAGGGACCATCAGTGCTCTAATTCTACGGCTTCCGCAGCTTCCGCGTCCGCATCTGCAGATTCTGACCATCACAGTACCTGCGCTCAAACTGTTTCTGTAGACGCTCGCACTGCACGCCAAGACCGCACTTTCCGTACATCGCGTACCTTCCGTACCTTCCGTCGCGCAATACTAGCGTTTTTTGTCGCCGCAATCACTGTACTAACCATGCTTATAGCTCCACCTGCAAAACAGGCAAATGCTGCAAGTGTTTGGTGGGATTACGCTGGTAATGGTTATGTTGCCCCTACCACTGAGGATAATCGTGGTAGAAAAGATAAAGAGCATACTTATGATGCTGCTGATGCATTTAGAGATATGAGGATTGAAGATCCAATTGTTGAAAAAGAAAATGGAAGAATTAAAGTAACTTATAAAATAATTTTCAACAGGAATGCAGAGTTTGCTAGGCAGCTTGATGCAGGTGAAATGCAGCCTAAAGGAAATAAACCTAAAGATGGAACTGCTTATCTCGGTAAACCTACTTTGTCAGTGTTTTTGCCTAAAGGTCTAGATAAAAGCTCAATACTTGTTAAACGCTATTGGGAAGGCTCAAGCGGTAAGGTACAAACAGGTGATACTTCTGCGCAACTTGTTCGTGAAGATCAAGATGATATGCGCATTGGTACTTTGAAAACATTTGCAGGGGCTTGGACAGCTTGGACATATACTAAAGATCCTAGTGATCGTGGGCAGTTTAAAGGTTTCAACGATAATTGGAATGATAATCTTGGACCTTCGAGTGGAGACAATGGCGTTGGTGGTGGACTTCCACATCCTTACACATACTCTCGATTGGAGGGTGGACCTGAAAATTGTCAATATGGCATGTGTGAAATATATAAGTGGAATCAGAATAATCTTTTTGAAACGTTGTTCGCTAGTTTGGAATGGGACACTGGTGATAAGCGCTTTACGTGGATTGTAAGTGCTTACTTAGAAAATGGATACACAGAAAAAGATATTTATACAAGGATGCCTGTAGCTGCTGGCTTTAGGAGTAACTGGCGTAGAAATAAGTATGCTGTTTTTGGCCCATTTGATACTGATGGTGACGGCATACCTGATTATGTAGAACACTTACATAACATGAACCCTAAAGGTGTGGATGACATTAAATATCCGCAGTATGAGGATTCTATGTTGAAGGATTATGGTAAGGACAACGTTCCTCTTACTATTTATGGTCGTAAAGTAACAATAAAGCCTATTATTAAAACAGGTAAATGGGAGGGCGACAGTTCTAAAGGCAAGTTTGTGTATGATGGAAAAACTTCCTCTGATCTACCTGATGATATTGGAATACGATACTCAATTGTAAGCAAGTCTGATAATACTATTGCAACAGTAAATTCTCCTAACAGTATGCCTGAAGGATCTGTTTATATTAATCCTAAGTCAGGATACATAACATATAATCCGCGTAAGACTGATAAATATAAGACTTTTACTTTTGGAACAAAAATTACGTATCCTAATCCTGAATTGTACAATTGCAACAATTCTAAGACTCTTGAATACACTCACGATATGAAGGTTAAGGTTATACCTCAATCGTGGATATACAATCCTGTTTACACTCCAATTGATTTGACAGAAAAAACTGGTGAAAATCAGAGAGATGTTATACCGATTGTTTACACTGCTAAACCACAAAGTGTTAAGGATCCGAGCAAGAAGAATTATAGTTTTATTCAGGCTGGTGATCTTCCTCAAGATGCTACTTTTGAGATTAAGCAGTACACAAAAAAGTCTGGTAGGAGCACTCTAAATAGCGATCCTATTCTTGATTGGTCTCGCATAGATCAGCAAGATAAAAATAATGGACAAGTCCGTTTTTATTCAAACAAGTGGAGAGAGCCTGGAGATTCCGGGAAGTACCGTACTCCTGTAGTAGTTCACTATGCGGATGGTTCTAGTTCTACTGATGGCGACGCAGGTAATGCTGATAAAAACGGTGATTTTGCTAAGAGCGTAGTGTATGCTTCGGTTAATCTTAAGCGTCCAAATCCTAGAGATTCTGAGCTGAAGCTGAATATTCATAATGGTTATGGCGGGTCTAATTTAGGAGATAATGGTTCTGTTACTATTACTGTTAACGATCCGCTCAAATCAAGTATTTGGATTGATTCGTGGGCTCAGTATCAAATTGGTCAAATATCGTTGAAGTCGCTCTGTTGGAAGGAAACAACGCAAAAAGGTGGGAAAGTAGAAAAGTCAGACTATACCTTTAGCGATTTGTCCAAAAATAATAACGATAATACTATTAACGGTTTAACTTTTAAGCAGACTGAAAAATGGCCCCACGCTAGCGATACTGAACAGGAAACTTGCTTCTCCAATGGAACATGCAATAGCAAAAAGTTGTTTGATAAGGACGCTTTTACTATTGAACGTTCGCGTGGTGAGATTTCCGGCACGCCTAAGAAGGGCGGTAAGTACGTTTGCCGTGTGTTTGCTTTGAGAGATGGAAGCCAAGCAAAAACTGATTTTGATACCGCTGTCAAAAAGAAAAACTATAACGTCACTTTGCCTAGTGGTAGCCAAAAATACGACTGGCAGTCTAAGACAGTAACTTTTGTTGCGCATTCTTTGGCTCACAAATATAACCCTCAATACGTAAAGGTGAATGTGAAGGCTGGGCATAGGGGAGGAGTTACCTCGGCTGCTCCAGTAAGCCAGAGTGGTTCTAATGGCGTGAAAGGTGACGATAAGAGTCAAAATGATCTTGTACCGAATGGTACAAGGTTGCCAAAAGGCACATGGTTTGAGTTAAAGAAGTATAAAGATTCTAAGACAGTTCTTTCATGGTCTAAGTTTGAAGGTAAGCAAAGTAACAAGAAATCAGGTGAGGATAAGCCTGACGATACTTCTTCTGAAGAGAGGTATGGTAAAGTTACTTTTGTGCCACCGAATGGTACCTTGGTCGGAGAGTATAGCACTCCTGTAATTGTGCATTATCCAGATGGTTCAACTTCTGAAGACCCTGACTCTGGTAATCTTGGCAAACCTGTTTATGCACCTGTGTCTGTGACTGATCAAGATATTCAAGACGATGATTTAAATCTCAGGGTTTATTCTCAATATGCTGGAAGACAAATTGGTGACAATGATCAAACTGGTATTCGTTTCCGCCCGGATGAAGTGTTAGGTGATGGTAAAGGCAACACTAAGCCAATGTTCTTTGACTCGTGGTCAAGCGCTAAGCCAGGAAAAATTTATCAGCGCATGCTTTGCTATAAGTTAGACAAGGCAACTAATAAGCGCTCGAACTATGAGATTGATGGTGTTAATGGTTTAACACTTGCTGGTCGAGAAGGCAATACTCTAGACGGTAAGTTTACTGATAAGAAGCCTTCTCAATGGACGAGAGCTAATAATGAGCAGAGGAATGAGTGTCAAGCCAATAGCAGTAAATGCAACAGTAACCTTTACCTATATGGTAATGAGCATGATACCACGGAGCGCACTTGGGGCTGGTTGCATGGCAAGGTAAACACTAGTGGCGACTATGTGTGCACTGTGTACGCTATTAAAGACCTTGAAAATAAAGATGGTAAGCATGGCGATTTGCAAACTAAGTTTGATACAGAGCTAAATAAGTTTGTAAAGAACCCTGGTGATCGCAAGTTTGAAGATGTTATTAAGACAGTCTTAAAGGATCATAAGGGTAGCAAAAACAATCCTATTGATGCCACTCAAAGGCACGTTGATTGGGATTCGGTAACCTTCCCAATTCATGTGCATAACGACGCTCACTACTACAACCCGAAGTATGAGACCAAGCAGATGGAGGCTGGTACCAAACAAGCCACTGAGGTGCCTAAGAGCGAGAAGAATGCTAATGGTGCGGATAAGTTGCAAGAAGATGTGCGCGTAGGCGATCTGCCGGACGGAACTTGGTTTGAGTTTAAGAAATCTTTAAGCTACACATTCTTTGAGGATGATCAAGATAATAAAGCTGACTCTGGTAATTCAGCTAAGAATCCTACGGGCAAGTTTGGCAAGGTTACATTCCGACCGCACAAGTGGTTCCCTGCTGCAACTGACAAAGTGCAGGTTATTGTTCACTATCCTGACAATTCCACTTCTGAAAATAAGGACTCCGGTAACAACGGCAAGCCTATTTATGCGAATGTGAATATTACGCGTTCGCATGATGAAGATGCTAATAATTTGCACTTGAATGTTGGTGATAAAGAAAGTAGTACCAACTGGCAAGATACTACTATTAACCTTAGTAAAGGCGAGGAGCTAAATACTACTAATAAGACGACTCGCTGGCTTGATTCTTGGTCTCAGTATAAGCCTGGCCAAATCAATTTGCGCACAATCTGCCATAGGGTTAATCCAGATCGCACTAAATCTCACTACCAGTCGGGCGGCATTGCTGGTATTACGATGCAAGATGTAAAGATTTGGGATCATACAGAGGATGCGAAACAGCAGAAAGCTTGCGAGAAGGATAGAAGCAAGTGCCACCCTGATACGCAGCTCTACGACGATTACATTACGAATGGTAACTCACGCAACACAACTGAGCGTACTCGCGGATGGATTAAGGGTACGGCTAAAGAGACTGGTGATTACGAGTGCGTAGTGTACGCGATTAAAAATAAGCAGCATCTTATTAATGACAATGACGATTTGCTTGATAGATTCGACAAAGCTGTTAAAACACTCAACAAAGATGCGAGTAAGAACAACACTGATCCTTTGAAAGACTTCAAGTGGAAGCTTGATGGTGATAACGGCAGTAAAAACGCTGTGGAAGGCGTTGACTATGCGAAGCGCACAATACCAATCCACATTCACACGCAAGCTCACAAATACAATCCTGTGTATGAGAAAGCGACTGTGCAAGCTGGTAAGGAAGTACAGTCTGGTTTACCAAAGAACAAGAAACCTACTGGCGATCAGGTAAAAACTGATTCGCTTGCATATAAAGCGATTGCGGATGACGATACAGAGTTCCCAAATGGCACGTGGTTTGAGCTAAAGAAGGACGCGTCGTCGCCTGCAACGTACGATGACGCATACGATTGGTCATTCTGGAAGAATGGTCAGAAGGATAGTAATGCGCCTAATAGGCAGAGCGTAACGGCTGGCAGTAATCCACTCAATTACAATGGTAATGATACTGGCATAGGCTCAGGTTCTAAGTATGGCAACGTCACTTTCCATCCAGATGCAACGGTTGCGTCTAAAGATTACTACAAAACGCATGTGATTGTGCACTACCCGGACGGATCCACTTCGGACGATACTGATGCTGGCAATAACCAGTTTAAGGCTTCAGCGAGCGCAACCAGCACTATGAATCCGGTGTTTGCTCCTGTAAAGGTTACGAAAAATAATAATAACAACGACCTTCAAATGGAGTTGCTAAGGTCTGAAGATGCTGATCCTCAGCACGATTCTCTAAGCACCAGTAATCCACTTACCGTTATGAGCGGCACGAGCCTTACTAAGAACCCGTATGTGCGTGCGTGGAGTGTTACTAATAAGAATCCAATCACATTCCGCATGTTGTGTACAAAAGATGGTCAGCAAAAGTGGAGTCGTGGCCTTGATGATTCGTTGAATATGCATTTGGACGATAAGAAGGGTGGTTACGGCGAGTTCGTAGAGCCATGGCCGTTTGCAACTCGTGAACAAAGAATCGCATGTAGCATGAATGACCAAAATTGCTACTCTAATTTGCTGTACGGTTTTACGAAGGGAACTGGTCCTCTCGACAAAGTTAGCGCTGTTGCGCGAAGTGAAGTAGAGATTTCTGGTATTCCTCAGCAAGCTGGCACATACACATGTTCCGTGTATGCTCTTAAAGGCGATAGAGTCGAAAATGTAGGTAACGACAAAAAGCATGTTCTTGGCGGCAATCTTGATAAATTCCAAGATATTTATAACACTGCAACTAAAACCGATAACGGAAAGTATATAACGGGCATTGATTGGTCTACTTTGCAGCCAACGCAAGGTGTGTTTAATGAAAAACATATGGGCGCATTTGGAGACAATTGGCAACGTATTACCTTTAAAGTGAACGTGATCGATCCGCCTAAATTCGCGCTGCCAAAGACCGGCGGCGAGGGGATGAGCATGGTGCTGCTGGTGGTGGCGATGATCGGCATGTGCGTTATGTGCGGCGCGTTCTTCGTTGATCAGACGAAGTGGGGTCACGCGATGCTCGCCGGCGTGGCTGCTGGCATGATGGGTGGTTTGCACGGAATCGCTCGCGGGATAACCGCAAGCCTCACGCAATCTCACGCTATGCAAGCTCGTACTACGCAAGCCAACATCGCGCGAAACAGCAACGGCAACCGTAACACCAACAGTAAGATTTCCGAAATTTGGCGCGGTTTAGTCAAAAAAGTCAAGAATATTAGGCGATTTGACGATTATTCTGCGTCCGTAAAAGATTTTGTCCGCAAAGCCACCGGATGGTTGCGTGCCGTATTGAGGCGCGTCGGAAGGTGGGCTACCGAAAGGTGGCGATGCTGATGAAAATTTTTGCACGCAAACCTGCGCTCCAGCTGGTCTAAAGACGCAACTGGCTCGCAAGCTTGCAGTGCGATTCGCGCTAAAACTTGTTGCGCACCAAAAGCGCCCGCGAAACGTGGCTTGCTTACGAAATGTGGCTTTCTCACGAAACGTGGCTCGCTTACGAAACGTGGCTCGCTAAGCGCAACACAATAACAAACAATAAACGTATTTTCCTCAAAACCTGCCCACAAGGGCACTGAACAAAGGAGAAGAAAGTGAATAAATTCACTAAACAATGCGTGGCGGCATTTGCCTCGCTCGCAATGGCTGGCACGCTGTGCGTCGCCGGCGCCGTGGTTGCAAACAACGTAGCATTTGCTAGTGGTGGAGCTCAGACAACTCCTGAGCCTGCACCATGGGATACGTCTGCTGCCCAAAAGACTGGTACTATCAAAATCACCAAGTACAAGGATGAAGGCACTAATCAAAAGAATACAAAAATTCAAGGTGCTACATTCAAGATTAGTAAGGTTGATACCATTGATAATGCACCTGTGACTCTTACCACGAAGGATGGCTGGGTTAATCTCGCTAAGAAAGTCAAAGCTTTGAATGGTGAGACAGGAACTAAACCTACTGTTACTACATCTGCAGTAACTGATGGTGAAAAAGCTACTAATAGTGAAGGTGAAGCAACATTCTCTGGCCTTGCAATCGGTTTATACAAGGTTGAAGAAGTTGCCGCTGCTCCTGATTATTCTAACGATGTTGCTCCGTTCTACATGACGGTTCCACAGATAACTCGTACGGCTAATAATACAAACAATACCTACACTTACGATATTACTGTTGATCCGAAGAACGCTTACATTAAGGATAATGTGACTAAGACTGCAGACACTACTAAGATGGTTGGTGCTGGAGATGATATCACATACACTATTAGTGCAAAGCTCAATAAGACTAAGTCAACTAACGGCAAGGATCTTACTAAGGACGATTTGCAAGATTTCACTATCTACGATGATGTTTTAACTAATGCGTATGAAACTGTGGATACAAGCATTGTTACTGAGGTTAAGATTAAAGACGAACAAACTGCAATGTCTGCAACTGATGACTATTCCGTTAGTGAAGAAGATGGAACTGCTAACAATGGTATTGGTGCAGATCGCAAGCGTATCAAGGTAACCTTTAAGACTGAAGATAATAAAGGTATCAATAAGATTGTTACAAAAGCAAATACCCTTGATGCGAATCCAGTAGAAATTCTTGTTACAGTAAAGCTTAAGTTGAAGAGCGATTTAAGTTCATTCATCGGTTCAGATAAAAAGTTGGAAAACAAGTCTGGCTTTATTCCTGGCCATAGCCCTAATATTGATCCAAAGCCAACTCCTGGTGGCAGTGCAAAGACTGAGTTCCGTAAGTTCCACATCTTCAAGTACGACGGAACGACTGAAAAAGGCACTAGCAGTACAGATGGCCGCAAGGCTTTGAAGGGTGCTCAGTTCAAAGCGTTTGCTGATAAAACTGAAGCTGAAAAGTGCGCTAAGGATCCTGATGGCACAGATACTTGCAAGAATGCTATGACCGGTTTTGTGGATGCAAAGAACACTACCGCTGGTGACAATGGCACAATTACCACCACTGGCAAAGACGGCAAGACTACTGATTACGTTGCCAAGGTTACAGATACGAATAGCAAGATTTATCTTGTTGAGGTTAAAGCTCCAGAAGGATATACCCGTTCTGAGCAGGCCTATGAAGTAAATCTTGAGTCCAAGGCTTCTACTGCTAATGATGCTGTGCTCGAGTATGAGGTTCCTAACGTCCCAGATAACAAGGGTGACTTCTGGTTCAAGCTTCCAAAGACTGGTGCCGCTGGCGTTACTATTTTCGCTATCGCTGGCATGGGCTTGGTAGGTATCGGCATCTTCGTCTTCATGCGTAACCGCAAGAAGGATGAAGAACATCAGAACGCCTGATTTGGGTTTTGATGCTCATCGTTAGGTGAGTGTCTTGTGGGGTGCAGGGGTTTATACTCCTGCGCCCCACCCAATTAATAACTAAAAATAACTAAATAATAAACTAATTCATTATTGCTCTGCTAACGTTGATTGCTTGTTGCTTAGTGAACTTTAACATTAGTGCTGCTGCACACGCTGATTACTTATTGCCTAGTGAACACTAGCATCAGTGCTCCGCAGACGTTGAGTATTTATTGCCTAGAGAACACTAGCATTCGCGCTGCTGCACACACCACACTAGACTCTACTACCACACCACAAAACACTAGCGGTTTTACTAGTAGTGAGAGATAGGAATTGCTTGTCGAGCAATATAAAAGCGGAGCGATAGTAATAATCTTGTTGATGAATAACTATTTCCGCAAAAAAGTAAGCAAAAAACTAAACTTAACTACCTGTCCACTAGATCAAATGAGGTATAGGAGCGTAGCGCTGCGAGACAAGTAATTCCTATCTCTCACAGCCACATCTCATAATTACCGCTCACACTACGCACCTAAAGCAATCTAAGCCTAATTATCCCACAGAAACGGAGGAAGCATGAAATTAAACGACGTTGTTGCTAAAGTATATGCTTTCCTCAACAAAATCTCCCAAAATAAGCTTTTCAAAAACAAAACTAACCAAACTAACGCAACCGAATCAACCGCAACCAAAGCAACCCAAACCCCCGCAACCAAAGCAAAACCCGCCAAAAAACCAAAATCTAAGCTCCGCCGCATAGTTGAGCCAATCGCATTCGTGTTGGCAGGTATCTTGTGCTTCAGTTACCCTGTGGTTTCAACGCTTTGGAACAATCGCGTGTCGAAGGAGATTTCTTCAGCGTACGACAAGTATAATCACGATCAGGCTGGGGATGTGCGCCGTGCTCACATTCGCGCCGCGAAAATGTATAACAAGCATCGTAAGAATATGCTTACCACGGACCCGTATGGTCCGGATGGCCAAAAAGATATAACTAGCACACCTGAATACAAGCGTTATCTTAAGGTGCTGGACGAGCCTATGGGCATTATGGGCATTGTGAAGATTCCGAAGATTGGCGTGAAGTTGCCGATTTATCACGGCACGTTGCAGGAGACGCTGGCGCATGGTGCGGGCCACTTGTATGGCACGGATTTGCCGGTGGGTGGTAAGAACCGTCACACGGTGGTGACGGCGCATACGGGTCTTGCGGACGCTACGATGTTTGATGATTTGGTGAATTTGAAGAAGGGTGATTTCTTCTACTTTGACGTGCAGGGGGAGACGCTGCGTTACAGGGTGTTCCGTATTAGCGTTGTTGAGCCGCACGATATTAGTTTGTTGCAGCGCGAAAAGGGGCGCGATTTGGCGACGCTGCTTACGTGTACCCCGTATGGCGTGAATTCGCACAGGTTGTTGGTGACGGGGTATCGCGTGCTGCCAGATCCGGTGAAGCCGCCGGAGGATCGTGTGCAGTGGCCGTTGTGGATGACGCTGTTTATATTGGCTTTGATTATGTCGCTGGCGGTGTTGACGACGATGATTATGGCGGTTGTTGGCAAGAAGCGTCGCGAATGGGATGTTCGCGGTAAGCATTTGGCGCTGATTTCGCGCAATGCTGCGCTCAAGCAGGTCGCCAGCGCAAACGCCGGAGATTCTCCCCGCGTTTGGAGCGCTACGCAAACTTACGTTTAGTAGAAAGCCGACAGTCAAAAACAACTGAGCTCTTGTTCTAAACAAACAAGAGCTCAATGAAATCACGTGTAGGAGCAACCTACACAGGTAAGATAAATTTTAACACATTCCCTGACTGTTTGCATCTGCCGTATTGTATTTTGTGGGAAATATCAATTAAATGTACAATATTTTCATGACTGCTAATGCAACTTTTACTCTGAAAGAAGCGCAACAATTTTGTGGCGTGGCGAGATTTGATCGTTATATGCGCGATGCAAATAATGATTTAGATACGGCAATGCTTATATGCAAGTCGAATCATGAATTAGCAGGAATATTGCATGAGCAGATTGGATATGTAGAAATATGCGTGCGTAATTCAATTGATTTAGAACTTCGCAAACTTGCATTGAAAGAAAAGCAGAATGAGGAATGGACTAATCCTCTTTATACGCCAGATTTGGTTAAAGATTTGATTGAAAATCAAATCAAGCAAGCGAGAGAAATTGCAGTTCGATCGCATGCTGGTGAAAGTGTAAATCATGATGACATTTTATCTAAACTCATGTGGGGAACTTGGGTAAAACTTGTTGGATCTTCGGAAACAAAAGGCAGCAATCGTATTCAGCAAAAACTTTGGAAAGAGGCTGTATGCAATGCGTTTCCATTTGTGAATTGCTCCAAAATTAATAAAGAAACCGATGAAGACAGGAAAATAATAGCAAAAAATCTTATTTACATTAAAGAGATTAGAAATAAAGCAGCTCATTTTGATAATTTATATAACATAGCTAAAGGGAAAAGAAATCTTACGAATGCACTGTTTACGCTACTTCATGCAGTTAATAAGTCGTTTACGACTGGATGGATTGATCCAGCAAAAATACGTAAAGCTGCTAATAAATATTTGGAACTGATTAAGTAAATTGATGAAGATGAAGTAAACAAGATTGAAGCAGATGCGCAAGTTTAGGGCAAGAAGCGTCGCGAATGGGATGTTCGCGGTAAGCATTTGGCGCTGATTTCGCGCGATGCGATGCGGAAATTGCGCGAACGATCTGCTTGAGCGCAGCATTGCGCGCGCGAAGGCCGGAGAATAATCTCCGGCAAATGTTCCATAAAATCACCAAAACAACAACAAACGCCGGAGATTCTCCCCGCGTTTGGAGTGCTCAGCCCTACTTAACCCTCCAAAATGTGAGATAACGCTCGCGCAGCGCTTTGACTGCGCCAATAACGAAAAGGCGGCATTGGGCGTTGTTTTCTCAGTTGGGTAGCTGAGTTAGTAACAGTGTTAAGGCTGTGAGCGTTGTTTTCTCAGTTGGTTGTCTGAGTTTTTAACGGTGTTTTGCTCATTGCATTTACTACTTATCTCTTGATTAGACTTGCAAAATGCCTTGGGGGGGGGGGTATAGTTGCATACGCTGTTGCTGCAATTATGAGAGATTTTGCAGTGTTGTGTGGTCTTTTATGTTGTAATGATGACTACACAATTTTGAGAGTTTGAATTTAACGAAGGGGATTAGAGATGTTTCCGCGGCGTCGTCGTAACAATCTTTCTAAGATTATGCGCGTAATTTGCGGTTTCACGTCCTGCGTGCTGACTCTCGTAGCTCTAGCTATTGTGCCTATTGCTCCGTCAAGCGCCTCAACTGAAACGCCTAAGACTTCGGAGAATTCTGAGATTAACTCTGATAAGCAGCCTAAGCAGCAGACTGAATCTAAGCCTGAGCAAAAGGTTAGTAACAAGCCTGATAGTAATACTGAGAAAAATCCTTCCGCAACGGCTAATACAAATCCTTCTGCAACAAATAATCACGAATCTGTAAATAATCAAGAGTCTACAAAGCCTAAAAGCGAAACTTCGAATAAATATAATAAAGGCAATAAAGCTGATCAAGATAAAAAAGTTGATCAAGATAAAAAAGTTGCCGAATCTACGAAAACTGGGTCGAACGGTGACAGAGGCTCTGCCGACAATGACCAAAACAGCGCGCAATACTATAATCCGGAGTACCAAAAGACTCCGAATATTGTTGCTGGCAACTTGTCTACAAGTGCAAACAATAAGTCTGGTACGCCTAAAAGCAAGAAAATACGTAAAAATAACAAAGTTAGAGTCGGATTTCTTCCTGTTGGAGCGTGGTTTGAAATTAAGCCAGATGCAAAAGATGCAGAAGACGCTTCTAAATGGGCTGTTTTTAAAGGAGAACAGTGCGAAAATTCTAAAGAATGCACGACAACAAAAGCCATTCCTAATAGTACTAGTTCTTCAAAATATGGTGTGATTACGTTCCGTCCGGATAGGTGGACTAAAAAAGGTCGTTACAAAGTGCACGTAGTTGTGCACTATCCTGATGGAACATCTACTTCCGATGATAAGAATGCTGGAAATAGTAAGAATGGCGTGTCTTCGCCTGTTTATGCATATGTCGATGTTACACGATTTGATCCGCAAGTTGGCGATTTGCAACTTTCAATAAGTAGCAAAGATGCAGAAGATTTGAAATATGGACAGTCTGATAGCACAGATTTAGTATTAATGGCTGGTCAAGAGGTTGGGAAAACCACTTTTGATGCTTCTGCGCATCTTGGTATAGGCAATATTAGTCAGCGCGTGATTTGCTACGAAAAAGATAAAAATGGCAAGCCTGTTGATGAAAAATACGAGTCTGGTGGAATTAACGGTCTTGAATTAAAACAAGATGCTACTAACGTAAAAGTTTGGCAGCATGCAAGTTATGATCAGCAAAAGAAGTGCTTTGATGATCCTTCTAAAGACTGCAGCGTAGATGATTTCCTCTATGACGATTACGTGTACAACGAGTATGTTAAAACACATCATAATTTTGAACCTAAGCGAGTAAACGAGCGTACAGTCGGACAGTTTAAGGGAACTGTGGGGAAAACCGGTGATTTTGTGTGCAAAGTTTATGCTTTAAAGAATTCCGTTAAAGATGACGGAAAGCAAAATGAAGCTGTAGTAAATAAGTTTGATGAAATAGCTGAACAAAAGAAAAATAAAATCGATGAAATTGATTCTGCGCTAAAGTCAGAAGATTTGTTTAAGTTAAGTAGAGGTATTGCTTGGGAATCTAAGACTTTGAATATTGCTGTTCGCAGAATGTCTTACTACTATCAGCCTAATTATGGTGACGGAATTAATATTCTTCCAGGCCAAGTTGCAACCTCTATTGTGCCTGTTAATAAGTGCGGCGTAGGCGATAATTGCAATAGCAAGTTAGCTCGCACGCACGATCTTCCTGACGGAACTTGGTTTGAAATAAAGCAATATAAAAAGGATGAGAAACACCCAGTTCCTGATTGGGCTTCTTTTATTGACGATGAAGATAACAGCGATCAAAGTAATAAACCTAGCGATGGAAGTAAAGTTGGAAAAGATGACAGTGAAGGTTCTGGCGCAGTGTACGGAAAAATTACTGTAAAAATGAGCACTTGGATTAAAACAGGGGATTACTATGTGCCAGTGGTTGCGCATTATCCTGATGGCTCTTCTTCAGAGGATGAAGATTCCAGTAACGAAGGCAAGCCTATTTATTTGAAAGTCTTAGTTAATAATTCTGTGAATGTTAGCGAAGGTGATTTAAAGTTACGCGTGACGACCGAAAAATCTTCTGCTGGCGGTGTTTCTGGTTCACAAGGTGATGATTATGGTGATGTGGATCCAGACCAGGGCATTACTATGATGCGCGGAATGCGCTTTTTGAATCCGTATCTTGATGCATGGTCGATTCGTGACGTTGATACTAAAATTTCGCTGAAAGTTTTGTGCACTAAGCTGAATAAAGATGGAGAAGTGGGTGCTAATGCAACCTGGTCTAGCAGTATTAATGGCTTGAGTGCTCCTACGGAGGACCAAATTCATAAATGGGGTCATATTAAAACTGTTGCTGAACTTGAAAAGTGCAAGAATAGCAATACGCAACCTTCGTGTGATGCAAGTCGTACCCTATTTAGACGAGATGTTGAAGCTAGCGACTGGGATGAGGAAAATCCGTTCTATGCCGTCGAACGCACGGATTCGATTATTGCAGGCGCGCCTAAAGAAACTGGCGACTACCAGTGCGCTGTGTATGCGTTGAAGCCGGAGGCGCTTGCTGTTTATACAAATAAAGTGGGTGGCGCAATTTCCGTAGCAAATGGCGATTCGCTTCTTGACAACGACACTAGCCTCACAAAAGGCAAGGATTGGGCGAAGTCAGTGTTCCCAATCCATGTTGTTGAGCCGTTCAGACTTCCAAAGACGGGATTCGCAGACTGGAACATGCTGCTCGGCGGTTTTGCAGCCGTTGCGACGTGCTTAATGGTTCTTGCGTTTGCTCTCGACCAAACACAGTGGGGGCGCGCATTTATGAAAAATTTTATCTACCAAAATTCTGCTCAAAAGGTCAGTGAAATAGCTGTTCAAAAGGGCACTGAAGTATCTGCTCGCAAGGGCACTGAAATAAAGGAGAAGAAATGAATAATTTCACAAAACGATGCGTCGCCGCATTCGCCTCGCTCGCAATGGCTGGGACGCTGTGCGCGGCGGGCGCTGTGACAGTGTCCGGCGTTGCGTGGGCGAGCAAGCCTGGTGTGAATCAGGGTGGTGGTCAATCTCAAGGTGGTGTTGCTGGTCTTAATAACCCATCTCAGGCTCAAGTACTTGATGAGGCTCCGTGGAAGCTCGATGATACCAAGAAGAACAAGACTTATTCCCTCACTATTTTCAAGTGGGAAGATGAGGTTGAGAACGGTAACCAGAAGAAGTCAACTCCTGTTCCTGGCGCTGAGTTCACTGTAAAAAAGGTGACGAAGATCGACGGTAAGGATATTGACTTAACTAAGTACGCCGACTGGGTTAAGGTCGCAAATAAGATTGATGGTTTTAATAAGGGTACTGCTACTGGAATAACCACTGAAACTACTGGCACTACTAAGAGTACTGGAACTGCTACGGATACTGTAAAGGGCGTTGCAAAGTTCGATAATCTCAAAATCGGCTTGTACCAAGTTCAAGAAACAACAGTTCCAACGGGATTCTCTGCTGCCGAATCCAAGCCATTCTATATGACAATCCCAAGGATTGAAAAGGATAAAACAACCAACGCAGTAGTCTACAACTATGCTCCATTCGCGGATCCAAAGAACAAGAATTTGGATAAGATTATTAAGAAGGAAGTTAATACTGAAGGCGCGATTGGTGCTGGCGATGAGGTGAAGTACACAATCACCTCCGAGCTTACCAAGATGAAGGGAACCGAAACTGGTGCCACGGATCTTCCGGCTACAGACTTTGAAAACTATTCTATATTCGATCTCGCTCCTGCTGGTTACTTCACAACTTATGATGCAAACGTAGTTAAGAAAGTAAGATTGGGAATTGGTGAAAAGGCTTTGGATACTGATACTGAACTTACTGTTAATACTGACTACACAGTTGGTGCTGCAGAAGATGTAGCTGCTGGAGCTGGTGATGTCGCTCGCAAGAAGATTCCTATTACTTTCACTGAAACCGGTAAGGCTGCGCTTGCCAAAGCTGCGAACGACAACGCTGGCAAGGTTGTAAAGGTGTTCGTTGACTTAGCTTTCACTCTTTCTGACTCAACTGCTATTAAAAGCAACACTGTTGAAAACAAGGCTGCTTTTAGTTCTTTAAGTGGCGGATCGCAGATTGTCGGTGTTAAAACTGCAAAGGTTGATTTCGTTAAGTTCTCAATCAAGAAGGTTTCTGCAAAAGATCCTAATAATACGGCGCTTTCTGGTGCAAAGTTCAAGATGTTCACCAGTGAGGATGAAGCAAAGAAGTGCTCTAAGGCTATTACCGACAATGGTGATTTAACTACCGCCTGCGCTGCTGCTAATACTCACTTCAACGAGAAAACAACTGCAGAAAAAACAGACACATCTGCAGGCACTACAAAAGGTGTAACCCCGTCTTACTCAGTTATAAAAGGTAAGACATTCTACATTCTAGAAACTGTAGCTCCAGCTGGTTATATCCGAAATCCTGAGCCTGTTAAAGTTGAAAATATTTCTACTAATACAGAATTGCCATTCCAGGATGTTCCAGACGATAGTGATCACGCTTGGTTCAACCTTCTTCCAAAGACCGGTGCTGCTGGCGTGATTCTCTTCGCGCTCGCTGGCGTGTGCTTCGTTGGCGCAGGCTTCATGGTGTACATTCACCGTCGCAAGAAGGAAGAGGAGCAGGCTAAGCTCCGCGCTTAGTTAATCCCTTTCTTTAAGCATTAACGAAAATGGGGAGTCGGGTGCGCGTTAACTAACGCTTTCCTGGCTCCCTGTTTATTTATTGGAGGAATTATGAAGTTGGCTGATTTTGCAGAGTCTGCTCGTGCGCTATTTAAGCGGCTGACTCGTATGCGCGCTAATAAGTCCTCCAAAAGTGCGCAGGATTCCGCAAGCTCGCAAACTGCAAAATCTTCGCAAGATCAATCTACACAGTCTCCGCAAGATCAGTCTCCTCAGTCTCCGCAAAATCAATCTTCCACAAAGCAAATGTCCCCACTCCGCAAGCTGGCTGAGCCGATTGTGCTTGTTCTTATTGGCATTTTGTGTTTCAGCTATCCTGTGGTTTCTACTTTGGTCCACAATCACGCTGCCAAAGAACTTTCAATCGAGTACGACAAATTAAATAAGTACGAGCCTAAAGAAACTCGCGCGGAAATTTTGCGAAAAGCGCGGCTGTACAACGCTCGTCACAAGGCGATTATTAGCGCGGATCCGTATAACGGTGGCAGCGACTACATGAATACTCCCGAATATAAAGAGTACGAAAAAGTGCTTAGCGAGCCTATGGGGATTATGGGCATTGTTAAGATTCCGAAAATTGGCGTGAGGCTGCCGATTTATCACGGAACTACTCAAGACACTCTCGCAATGGGAGCGGGGCATTTGTATGGCACGGATTTGCCGGTGGGTGGCAAGAGCAGGCACACGGTGGTGACGGCGCACTCAGGTATGCCGGATGCCACGATGTTCGACGATCTAAACACACTTAAAAAAGGTGATTACTTCTATTTTAACGTGCAAGGCAAAACCCTTCGGTACAAAGTTTTTCGCATAAACGTGGTGGAGCCGAACGATATTCGTTTGCTGCGGCGCGAGAAAGGGCGCGATTTAGCGACGCTGATTACGTGCACGCCGTACGGAATTAACACGCACAGGCTGCTGGTGACAGGCTACCGCGTGCTGCCGGATCCTGTTAACGTGCCAAGCGACCGTATGCAGTGGCCGCTGTGGATGACGCTGTTTGTGATATCGATGGTGATGTCTGCAGTGTTGTTGGCTATGATGCTTGCGATTACTTTTGGCAAGAAGCGTCGCGAATGGGATGTTCGCGGTAAGCATTTGGTGCTGATTTCGCGCGATGCGATGCGTAAGTTACGCGAACGATCTGCCTGAGCGCAGCATTGCGCGTGCGAAGGCCGGAGAATAATCTCCGGCAAATGTTCCATAAAATCACCAAAACAACAACAAACGCCGGAAAATTCCCAGCCTTTGCACTCCGACGCTGAAAGCGTTTCGTCAGCGCACACCAACCACAACCAAATTCCCAATAAACAACCACACGATTCTGTCCTGCCTTCGTCAATCGAGACGAAGGCAGACCTCGCTTGCGTTGAAAGCACCCCGTGCTTTCAACTTGAGCAAGCTCGGCGCTCCGAGTTGCTTTCGCGCGCGCAATGCTGCGCTCAAGCAGGTCGTCGCGCGTGTGCTCAACAATTTTATGATATCGTTAACGCAGTTAATTTCGGTTAATCTGTTTTTAACTAGACAGTTTTGGCTTGGGGACCGCAATTACTTGGAACCACACGTTTTTGTGATGCCCATTGTTAGGGGGATAATTTTATGGGGTGCAATAGTTTGCTGAGTTGGATTCGTTCTTCAGTCAGTTCCGCCATCTCTCACGTACGTTCGCTCAGTTCCGCCATCTCTCACGTTAGCTCATCCGTCCGTTCGTGTAGTTCGCGTAGCTCGCGTAATTCGCGTAGTTCGCTTAGTTTGCGCACTTCGCTTAGTTTCTTCACTCGTTTAGCGGCGTTAATTGTTGCTTTCGCAACGTTGATTATGCCTATTTCCTTGGCGAATGCTGCTAGCGAAAGTGCAAATAATAGTGCGGTACCTAATAATTCGCGTAATTCTGCACAATTTGCAAATAGTTTTGACGCAGAAGCTAATAAGCCAGTAACTGTTATTGTTACTTTAAAAAAGCAGCCTCGTAATCCGTCTAAGCAAGCGGAAAATAGTAATAAATCTACTCAAAACCAGCTTATTAAAGATTGGGCTGGAAAGTATAGTATGAGCGTTCGCCGTCAGTTTGGCTATTTGATGAATGCTTTTGAGGCAACTCTTCCCGAAAGTAAGATTGATGATCTTCGCGATGAGCCGGAGGTTGCGTCTGTTGAAAAAGAGCGTTTGTACTATCCTCTTAATGATTTAAAGTCTATTCACGAAATTCAGGGCGTCACTAAGGCGTTTAAGTCTAGTTATAAGAATCTTGACGGCCGTGGCATGGTAATTTCCATTATTGACAGCGGTATTGATATTAACCATAAAGATATGCGCATTGACGATGATGCGCGTTCTGCGGAAAAATTGCGTCCTATTGCCGGTTTTAATGAAAAAGTTCCGGCTGGTTTTAATTATGCCGACGAAAATTACGATGTAAAAGACGTAAGTTCAATTCAGCATGGCATGCATGTTGCTGGAATTGCGGCAGCCCATGGTTGCGATAGTGACGGTACTTGCGATATGGGTCGAATTGATGGTGCTGCTCCTAACGCGCAGTTGCTTGCTATGAAAGTCTTTTCTAATAAGCCTAATCCTGGTCCTGCTAGAGATGCGGATATTGTGGCGGCAATTGAGGATTCTGTAAAGCTTGGTGCGGATGTTATTAATCTTTCTCTCGGCTCGAGCAATGGTTTTGGCGGTAATTCTAATGCCACGTCGTATGCGCTTCGTAAGGCTTTGGAAGCTGGGGTGCTGCCGATTGTTTCCGCCGGCAACTTTGCTTCAAACTTCTCGTGGTATAAGGATGATATTAACGATTTCGGCAAGTTAGATGATGCTACTTTGGTAATGCCTGCATCTTATCCATCTGCTTTTACTGTAGCTTCTGTGGAAAATTCTTCTACAATGCAGACTGCAGGATATTACTTTGATAAGGACGGAACTAAGAATTTGCTTCCTTACTCTTGCGCGCATAGAGCTCCGAAAGGTGAGGCAGAAAATACGAAGCATGAGATTGTAAATGCTGGGCATGGCACTGCGAGTGATTTTAGTAATCTTGCTAGCAAGGGCATTAGCGTTAAAGACAAGTACGTTTTAGTTGAGCGCGGCGAAAATAAGTATTCTGAAAAGTTTGAGAATGCTAAGAATGCTGGTGCTAATGGAGTTATTGTTTATAATGAAGCAGGTAATTCAGACTTGTTCCTTGGAATGGATGGTGCTGAAGGTTTTGATTTCTTCATTGCGTCAATTCGTCGAGAAGACGGCTTGAAAATTGCGGAGGCAATTAAAAATTCTGGTAACGAAACTGCTGGTAGCGCTAGCGTAAAGGTTTCTTTTGGAAACGATATTGCTCCAATCAACAATCCGAATGCTCTGCGTCCTT
This sequence comes from Gardnerella nova, assembly GCF_049244055.1. Classification (NCBI taxonomy): domain Bacteria; kingdom Bacillati; phylum Actinomycetota; class Actinomycetes; order Bifidobacteriales; family Bifidobacteriaceae; genus Gardnerella; species Gardnerella nova. Next base: position 207,082 of record NZ_CP058369.1, read on the forward strand.
CTGTATTTAGTTCATGGGGTCCAACTCCAGAGCTTGATTTTAAGCCACAAATAACTGGCGTGGGCGGCAACGTGTGGTCTACTCAAAACGATAACGGCTACGTAACAATGTCTGGAACGTCAATGGCAGCTCCAAGTATTGCTGGATTTGTTGCTTTAATGCTTGAAAATTATAAGTCGAGTAATGTTAGTGCAAGTACGCCTGAATTAGTTGTTCGGGCAAGGCAAGCGTTAATGAATACTGCAACAATTCTCACTCACGACGGCAGTGTAAGCGATGCAAGTAACGCAAGCGATACTAAAGTCCCGTATGCTCCGCGTCAAATTGGTGCCGGATTAGCTCAACTTGATAAAGCAATTGCAACTAATGTTATTGCAACTGTGAAAGACAGCAAAGATGGTAAGAAGAAAGCTTATGTGGCTCTTCGCGAACTAAAAAGTGGGTCGCACAACTTTACTGTTGAATTGCACAATTACGGTTCAAAAACTGTAGAATTTGATGTTCCTAAGCAAGTTGTAGTGAATGAAAATATTGCAGCTGGAAAGAAGATTACAACATTTATAAACTCTAATGAATCTCTTATTGCAAGCGATTCTAAAGTAAGTATTAATGCTGGCAAAACTAAGCAAGTTACATTCACGCTACAACCGCAATATGGTACAAATCACTATATTGAAGGCTGGGCTACATTTAAATCTAAGACTAGTGGTCAGCCTGATTTAGCTGTGCCGTACTTAGGGTTTGTGGGAGACTGGAATGCTGAGCCGATTCTTCTTAAGCCAGGTGAAGTATATAGCAGCACTGACGCTCCAATTACCACATCCTTAATCTCCAAATCTGGTTTTAACACTGTAAAAATTGGAGATGGCACCAATGGCACAGCTGTGTTTTCTCCTAATAGAATGCGCACGATTAAGCCATCTTTGGCGCTGTTGCGTAACGCTCAATTAATTAAGTATTCTGTTCTGGACGAATCGAAGAATCTTCTTGAAGAAGTAGGCGAGGATCATTACGTTTCCAGACCTACGATGTATGATTTAAAAGTATCTAAGAGTCGTTCCGCATTCGTTGGGTATGGTGCTTTTGACGGAACTATTTATAACAAAAAAGCAAAGAATGCTAGCGAGAAACGCAAGAATCTTCCAAATGGCAATTATTTTTACCGTATAAAAGCGTGTATTACAAAAGATATGTGCCAAACAACGGATATTCCATTTAAAATCGAAAATACGAGTAGTTCTGGCGGTGGTTTTGACAATATTATAGGCGGCTCTGGCGGTGGTTTTGGAGGCATTATTGGAGGCCTCTCTTCCAATTCTGATGCTCCAAAAATTAGTGTTATGAGTGCGGATAGCAATGGAAGTGTTGCTGTTGGTACGAACGGCATTGTAAAGCTTAGCGGTAAGGTTTCTTCTAACGATGATTCTTCAAGCAAACTTACGCTTTCTGTGATGTATAGCAAGTATGTGAAGAATGCGAAAGGCGCTTTTGAGATTAAGCCTGTAGAAGAAAAAGTTAAGTTAAATAATGGATTATTTGATACTAAAATAGAGCCAGCTGCGAACAATTCTACGATTACGTTGGTTGCAAGCAATGGTCGAAATAATACTACTAAAACTGTTGCTTTTGACAATGGGTCTGGTGCTGTTGCATCTGCTGGTGCTTCTAAGCCTGCCGGAGCTAAGCCAAACGCAAGTGGTAGTAGTTATAACGACGACAATTATGAGACTACTTTTGACGAAAATTCCTTCTATTTTGACAATGTGATGTCTTATGGCAAATACAATTGGCGCGTAGAAAGTGTGAAGGACGGTAAGTTTACTGTTTCGGGCGAAGTATATTCTGATGCGACTGAGGTTATGTTTACGCAAGCTAATCGCGTGAACGATTCTGGAACCGGATACACTAATCCTGAACCAATTGTGGCTAAAGTAGTAAAAAAGAAGTTGCTTTTTGGCAGCGAAAAAAGGTTTACTGCGCAAATCCCAATTCATACTGGCGTAAACGATTTTAGGCTTGTTATTAAAAATGGTGATAATACATTGCTTGACACTCCTGCAGTGTTCTATTTTGATAACCAACCTCCAGCTGTGACTTTCACTTCGCCAACAAAACTTTATGGCGGAAGGCTTTTCACAAAAGAAAGTACAGTAAAATTTAGCGGAAATATAAGTGACGATTTCGCTGGCTATACGCTTAGGATCAACAATCTTATTGCTGCCGATAATTCTACCGAAGATTCAAAGGGTGAAGTTACGAATAAACAGCAGTTTGATAGGGATCTTTCTGTTGAAGATGGCGATTTTGTGCTTATCACTGCTTCCGGGCGAGGAAATTACGTTAAGAATGCGTTGAGTGCGCGATTCCCTGTGGTTGTTGATACTACGGTTCCTAATGTGGAACTTGGTGTGAAAGACAACGATAAGATTGATGGGAAAAAGGGCATTGTTGTAAAGGCGAATGATGCAAATCTTAAGTCTTTGAAAGTGAAGCTTGATGGTAATGAAGTTGGTGCTGAGGAGCACAAGTTGGGCGAAACAACAGTGCAGTCAACCTTAACAACTCAAGACCCGTATTCGATTAATTTTGCAAAGCTTGGATTGGATGCTCCTTTGCAAGTGACTGTGCCAGCTGACAAGCTAACAGCGGGTGAGCATACGATTTCTGTTGAAGCGGTAGATTACGCAGGGAACGTGGCAACTGAGAATACTTCTGCGAAATTTACTGTTAAAGCTGCGGAGGAAAAGCCTGTGGCGCCTAAGCCGGTGGCTCCGAAGCCGGTGGATCCTGTGGTTCCGAAGCCGGTGACGCCGAAGCCGGTGACGCCGAAGCCTGCGGATCCTGTAACCCCTAAGCCGAAGTCTGTCACTCCGACTACTCCAAATGAGTCGTCTAAGCCGGGCGCTTCTGGTAATACGGAATCTGGTGGTGACTCTAAGTCTTCCAAGATTCCAGATGCGGATTCGGTACCTCCAACTAGTAGTGCTCCTGCTGTTGAGGCTCCTAAATCTTCTGCAAAACTAAAGGCTTCTTTAAAGAGCAATCTCGTAGTAGGAAAGTACGAAAATAACATTGCTCGCTCGGGCGCGTTAAATCCTATGAAATTGACGTTTGCTGCGAAGGGTGTGTCTGCAAAATCGCCTACGAATTTGTTTATAAAGACGCTCAAAAATAAGCGCGTTGCGTACGCTTATGCTTATATCTATTCTTCGCCTGTGCAATTGCATGGAATAGATGACAATAAAGAAACGAACTACGTAAAAGTCACCTTAGATAATAATGGCGTTCCTAGCTTTGATGCAAAGATTCCTGCTGGTTATTCAGGAAAGCATTCGATTCTTTTGGTTGATGCTCAAGGAAATCAGATTGCGTGGACTGATGTGTGGGTTGTTTCTGCGGACGCGACGGCATTTGATGAAGCTGCTGCTGAAGATAAATTGACTTATGAGCAGAATCATGGTGATGCTGCTGCTGGTGATGCTGCTGATTCTGGTGTTGGTTCTGCTTCAGAAAGCTCTGAGTCTTCCGAAGCTGCGTCTACTGGAAATAATTCGGCTGGAAATAATTCGGCTGGAAATAATTCGGCTGGAAATAATTCGGCTGGAAATAATTCTGCTGGAATTGGAACCGGCTATGCGTTGCTAAACGATTTCGTTTACACTGACGGCGTGCATAACAATAAGTTAAACAAGAGGGGAGTCGAAAAGGCGAATAATGATGCTGCTTCCGCTGCTTCTGCTTCTAGCTCGTCTGCTGCTGACTACAAGGTTAAGCGCAATCGTGCGAAATCTTTAACTTCTAAGCTTGCCGTCACTGGTAGTGGCATTATTACCGCAGTTGCTACTTTCGCAGCGCTTATGGCTGGAGGCATGATGACATTTACGGTTCGTCGCCGACATCATGTTCGTGCAAATAAGCGATAGTATTCTAGCATTACGCGCGCGTTTTGACGGAGCTTGAAATCATTGGGATTTCAAGCTCCGTCAAAACGGAAACTCTCCGGCAAATGTTCCATAATTACGCAAATTCAGCAACAAATGCCGGAGATTATCCGGCAAATGTTCCATATCAACACCTAAGCTCGCGCGAGCGCTTTGACTGTGCGAAATTGACGATGTTTCTAGTAAAAATTGACGATGCTTCTAGTAAAATGGTTTAGATTAATGAGGCATGACGGCATCATACGATTGCGCTCGCATTAGTATCAGTGCAGTTTGGTATTGGTATTGGTATCGATGTTGGTGTTGATATTGATATCGGCATTGGTATTGGTATTATGCGTTGACGCTGCGGAATTGTGGATGTTGCTTGTGTGCCGCGGTTAAGGAGAGAAGTGCTTATGAAGTCTCAGCATGCGCATTGTGTGGTAGGTTTTTTGATGCGGTTGGCGGCGTTTGGGGCGGCTGCGGCTACGTTACTTGTGTCGGTTTCGTTGGCGAATGTGGCTAACGCTGCGGGCGATGTTGCGGGCGATAGTGCTGGCGTTGCTGGTGCTGCTGCGATTAACGGTGCTGCTGGCGCTGCTGCAACTTCCAAGCGCAAGGGGCCTCAATATATAGATCCGGACTTCTTTAACTCGGTAGTCAACAATCCTGCGAACAATGCAGCAGCTGCGAATCGACCGGTGACGGTTATTGTGACGTTGAAAAAGCAGCCGCATAAGCCTTCTACGCAAGCTGAAAGTAGTAATAAATCCGCGCAAACTCAGCTTATTGGCCGTTGGAGTAGCAAGTATGGCCTGTCGGTTCGTCGCCAATTTGGGTATTTAATGAACGGTTTTGAGGCCACTATTCCGGGGGATGCTATTGACGCGCTTCGCAAAGAGCCGGAGGTTGCTTCCGTGGCAAAAGAGCGTCTGTATTATCCGCTTGCGAACGCGGGTTCTGCGTCAGGCGCGTCGGGTGCTGCGTCGGGTGCGCAAAATATTCATGAGATTCAGGGTGTAACGCAGGCGTTTAAGGCTGCGCATAAGAATCTTGACGGCCGTGGCATGGTAATTTCCATTATTGACAGCGGTATTGATATCAACCATAAAGATATGCGCATTGACGATGATGCGCGTTCTGCGGAAAAATTAAAGCCTATTGCCGGTTTTAACGAAAAAGTTCCGGCTGGTTTTAATTATGCCGACGAAAATTACGATGTAAAAGACGTAAGTTCAATTCAGCATGGCATGCACGTTGCTGGAATTGCGGCAGCCCACGGTTGCAATAGTGACGGTACTTGCGAGATGGGTCGAATTGATGGTGCCGCTCCTAACGCGCAGTTGCTTGCAATGAAAGTTTTTTCTAATAAGCCTAATCCTGGTCCTGCTAGAGATGCGGATATTGTGGCGGCAATAGAGGATTCCGTAAAGCTGGGTGCGGATGTTATTAATCTTTCTCTCGGCTCGAGCAATGGTTTTGGAGGCAATTCTAACGCTACGTCGTATGCGCTTCGTAAGGCTTTGGAAGCGGGGGTGCTGCCGATTGTTTCCGCCGGCAATTTTGGTTCTAACTTCTCGTGGGATAGGAACGATATTAGCGAGTTTGACAAGCTTGACAATGGCACTTTGGGAATGCCGGCATCGTATCCGGCTGCGTTCACGGTGGCGTCGGTCGAAAACTCCACGGTTATGAATCCTTCCGGCTACTACGTTGACAGCAAGGGAAAGCATACTATTGCTTACTCGTGTGCAACGGGTTCGTTTGACAGTAAAGAGCATGAGATTGTAAACGTTGGCTTGGGTAGGGTAAGTGATTTTAAGAATCGCAATGTTTCTGGAAAATATGTGTTAATTGAGCGCGGCGAAATTACGTATAAAGAGAAGTTTGACAACGCTAAGAACGCTGGCGCTTCGGGCGTGGTGATATATAACAAAGCCAATAATCCGGATTTGTTCCTTGGAATGGATGGAGTTAACGATTTTACTTTCTTTAGTGCGTCAATTCGTCGAGAAGACGGTTTGAAAATTGCGGAGGCAATTAAAAATTCTGGTAACGAAACTGCTGGTAACGGAAGCGTAAAGGTTTCTTTTGGAAACGATATTGCTCCAATGCTAAGTCCGAAAGCGCTTCGTCCTTCTGTATTTAGTTCGTGGGGGCCAACACCAGAGCTTGATTTTAAGCCACAAATTACCGGCGTGGGCGGCAACGTGTGGTCTACTCAAAACAATAACGGCTATATTAATATGTCTGGCACGTCCATGGCGGCTCCAAGCATTGCTGGATTTGTGGCATTAATGTTGGAAAACTACAAGTCGAGCGAAGGTAAGGCTGTCTCTGTGGGGCTAGTTGCGCGCGTGCGTCAAGCGTTAATGAATACTGCAAAAATTCTCACGCACGACGGTAGCGAAAGCAGCGAAGGCGAAGGAAATAATAACGAAAGTGATACAGGGGTGCCGTATGCTCCGCGTCAAATCGGCGCCGGACTTGTGCAATTAAATAAGGCACTGGCAACCAACGTTATCGCTACAGTAAAAGACAATAGTGACGGTAAAAACAAAGCCTACGTGTCGCTTCGTGAACTTACCAGCGGTTCGCACAGCTTCACCGTTACCTTACGCAACTACGGTTCCAAAGCTGTCACGTATAACATTCCTAAGCAGCGTGTCGTGAACGAACGGCGCACCAGCGAACGAAAAGTTACCACGTTTATTAACACTGAAGAAACGCTTACCGCAAACGCAACAAGCGTTACGGTAGCGCCTAAAGCCACAGCAACCGTTACTTTCACGCTCAACCCACAGTACGGACACGATCACTATATCGAAGGTTGGGCCCGCTTCAAATCACAAACCGAAGGGCAACCAGACCTATCCGTGCCATACCTCGGTTTTGTTGGCAACTGGAATGCTGAGCCGATTCTTGTAAAACCTGGCGAAAATTATTCGAGCAGCATAACAATGACCACATCGCTCACCTCAAGTTTCCATGGGAAAACAGTGCAAGTTGGGGACGGCAGCAATGGTACCGTAGTGTTTTCGCCTAAATATATGTCTGAGTTGAAACCATCGTTGGCTTTGTTGCGTAACGTCGAACTGTTGAAATACTCCGTGTTAGATTCTAAAGGTAACTTATTGGAAGAAATTGGTGAAGATCACTACGTTTCTAGGCCTACGTTATACGATTTGGGCGCACCAAACGGATTGGTTTCGTACATTGGTTACGGTGCGTTCGACGGAAAGATTTATAACAAAAAATCCAAAACTCCAGAAGAAAAGTTCAAGGCGCTGCCGGAAGGCTCGTATATTTATCGCGTAAAAGCGTGCATTACGAAAAATAGGTGTCAGGTAACTGATATGCCGTTCACTATAAGTAGTAGCGTGCCAAAAATTCAAGTTACTATAGACGACTTTATTCACGGAACACTTATCAATCTTCACGTTAAGTCTCACTCAAACTTAAGTAAGACGCTCAGCAAACCTGGTATACGAATCAATGGAAGCAGAGAATTTATGCACTACGATGCGCGCAAAGCGTGTCGAGAAACGCATGATTCTAGCGGCACGACGCTTAATTGCGATATTCCGCTCGGTTCGCGTAGTAAGAAGGCTAGTTCCAGCATTGAATTCGTGGATGTGTATGTTCACGATGCCGGTTTTAATGAAGCGCATGTTAAGAAGGTGCTCAAAGCTGGGAAAGATGGGAAAGCTGGTTTCAGTTCTGGTTCGCAAGTTGAATCCGACGAAACTGACGCGTCGAACTCAGCCGACGATACAAGTGACAGCTTCAACGAATACTCGTTGTATCTTAATAACGCGTCATCCTACGGAGGATACAAGTGGCGCGTTAACGGTGTCGGCAGTGACGGTAAATTCACTGTTGACGGCGGTATTGACGTAAAAAACGTAACTCAAGTGATCTTTACTCCAGCAAATCGCGTGAAAAATGACGGAAGTGAATACGCTAATCCGCAATCAATCGAGGCAACAATTCAGCATGGCAGGTGGTCCTCAAACACCTTTAAAGCTCAGCTGCCAATTCACACTGGCGTCAACGACTTCCGACTGGTTGTAAAAAATGGGGACCAAACGCTGCTAGACACTCCAGCCGTCTTCTACTTTGACAACCAGCCGCCTGTAGTAACATTTACCGCGCCAACGAAACTTTACGCTGGAAGACTCTTTACTAAAGGAAATTCGGTAAAATTCAGCGGCACAATTAGCGACGACTTTGCTGGATACACGCTGAAAATCAGTAATCTTATTGCTGCCGACAACTCTACCGAAGATTCCAAAGGTGCGATTACTAATAAGCAATCTTTCGAACGGGAACTTCCGGTGGAAGATGGCGACTTTGTGCTGATTCAAGCAATGGGTCGCGGCGATTACGCTGGCAATGTTATCAGCGCGCGCTTCCCAGTGGTGGTCGATAATACCGCGCCTACAGTGGAATTTGGTGTGAAAAATCATGAGAAAGTTGACGGCAATAAGAATATTGTGGTCAAGGCGCAGGATGCTAACCTTAGGTCGCTAGTGGTGAAAGTTGATGGCGTAAAAGTAGGGGAGGCGGCGCATACGCTTAATGAGTCCTTGCTGCAAAACATGCTTACGCAAGGTAACCCTTACGATATTCAGCTATCGAAAATGAATTTGGATAAGCCACTACAGGTGACGGTGGATCCTAAGAAGATTGCCAGTGGCAAGCATACGATTACGGTTGAGGCTGTGGATTACGCGGGCAACGTGGCGAAAGATAATTCGATTGCGTTTGAAAGGGCTGCGGATACTCTTGCGAGCACGGATATTGTGGTGGGTTCGCAGGGTGCTGTTGGTGAGGCTGGTGCCGGCGGAGCTGGTAACGGATCTGCCGGAATTGGTGTTGGCTATGCGTTATTGAACGATCTTACTTATACTGACGGTGTGCACGAAAATGGTCATGCTGGCGGGTCTACTGGTAGTTTGCATGCGGGTAAGGAAGGTAAGTCGAAGAATGACGGCAAATCTGGCGCTTCTAACAGTGTTGCTGCCGACCGGAAGCAGAATGGTGCGCGCGCTAAGGTGTTGACTTCTAAGCTGGCTGTTACTGGCAGCGGTGTTGTGGCGGCGATTGTGACTTTTGTGGTGCTTTTGATAAGCGGGCTGACGCTTACGGCGCGTCGTAGTCGCCACGCGCGCAACAGCAGTAGATTATAAACATTTGGTTTATAGTTTTGGGAGGTTTTGATTGGGTCTGGAATTTAAATGATTTCAGGCCCAATTAAGATTTAATCGAAGTGTGGGGCTATGGGGTAAAATGTGTGCGAAAATACGAAAAAACCCAAGCCGTGAAGCTTGGGTTTTTGTTTGTGCCCCCTCAGGGATTCGAACCCTGGACACGCTGATTAAGAGTCAGCTGCTCTAACCAACTGAGCTAAAGGGGCGTTGGTTATCTGTGGTTCGTTTTGCGAACCGAGTAATAACTATACTCAGAATCAGATAATGTGCAAGCCGGCGTGTCGCATTGCCCTTGCTTGAAGCTGCATTGCGCGCTTCAAGCAAGCTCAATGCGGTAGCACCGACTCAATACTGAAAGCACGGGGTGCTTTCAGTGTCGGTGCGCAAACGATTACGCTTTCTTTATTTTTTAAGAAAGCGTAATCTGATGGCCAGAAGTGAGCAACCCAATGCGGTAGCGCTTGCTCAGGGTTGAAAGCACGGGGTGCTTTCAACGCCAAAACGCTCGCGCGGGTAACGCGCTCGCTACGAAACTCGCGTTGGAAGTCCCCCTGACTTCCAACTTAAGCGAGTTTCCGCTCCGAGTTGCCTTCGCGCGCTACGCTTTAAGCGCTTCGGCAGGTCGTCGCGCGCAAACGGCTACGCTTTCTTTGTTTTTTTAAGAAAACGTAGCCTGATGAGTAATGTGTTTCTTCTCGATACACTAATGCGGTAGCGCTTGCTCAGGGTTGAAAGCACGGGGTGCTTTCAACGCAAGCGCGCATTTGTCCCTCTTAACAGTCAATCTTGAGTTATGACCTCGCCAAATATGATGCCGCAATTATTTCAGGATTATTCTCAGCTTGAACAGCAGCAACAGCAGCAAACGTTAGTGCAGCCTCAGCCGCGCCAGCTTCCGCTAAAAGCTGCCGACACGACTGCCGAAAACCCTTGGCCTGTTGCCGTTTTAAGCCAAAAGTTCCACGGTGCTGTCGAACGCTGGCCGGCAGCGTGGATTGAGGGCCAAATCGTCGAAATTAATATGCGCCGCGCTTCTTCCGGCTACATCACCCTTCGCGACAGCAACGAAGAAGTGTCGATTTCCATAATGGGCTTCAGTAATTTCGTGCAACAGGCGCGCGAACTTCGCCAAGGTGACCGCGTAGTCGTTCATGGCAAGGCCGATATTTGGGTTAAAGCGACGCGCTTAAGCTTCGTTGCGGACGAAATCAGACGCGTTGGCGCTGGCGACTTAAAAGCGCAAATTGACGAGTTGCGTAAAAAACTTAAAGGTGAGGGGCTATTTGACGCTGAAAATAAGGTGCCGTTGCCGGAATTTCCTAAGTGCATTGGTCTTGTATGTGCGCCTCAGGCTCGCGCGGAAGGCGATGTTATTACGAATGTGAATTTGCGTTGGCCTGTTACGCGCTTTAAGGTGGTGCACGCGCACGTGCAGGGCGTGCAGTGCCCGGCGGACGTTGTAGCCGCAATTAAGCAGCTCGATGCGGATCCGGAAGTTGACGTTATTATCGTTGCTCGCGGCGGCGGTAGTTTTGAGGATTTGATTGGTTTTTCGGACGAAGGTGTGGTTCGCGCTACGGCCGCGTGCGTGACTCCGATTGTGTCGGCAATTGGCCACGAGGATGATTGGACGCTTATTGATTTGGCGGCGGATTTGCGCGCGTCTACGCCTACGGATGCTGCAAAGCGCGTGGTTCCGGATGTGCGCGAGCAGTGGCAGCTTATTGATAACGCGCTGCAAACTATGCGCATGCGAATTTCTGCGCGAGTTGACAATGAGATTCGACTCGTCGAGGGTTACGCGAACCGCCCGAGCCTTACGCGTCCGAGTACTATGCTTGAGCCGCACGAGCGTTTGGTTGAGCAGGCTGTTGAGCGAATGCGTCACGGTTTGGTGCGACTTCTTGACGACGCGAGTTTAACTGTTGAGAAGGCTCACGCGAGCTTGACTGCGCTAAGTCCGCAATCGACTTTGAACCGCGGGTACGCTGTAGTGCAGCTTAGCGGTGGGCGAGTGCTTGACGATGCGTCATGCGCGAAAGTCGGCGACGATATGACAGTTACGCTTAAAAGCGGTGTGGTTCTTGGCAAGGTGACTGGCACAAAAGTAGCTGCCGGAAAGTCAGTTAAGTAAATTTTTATATATTTTAGATTTTTTAGATATTTTAGATACAACGAAAGGTTAGATATGAGCGAGAAAGCAACGCAAAAAGCGGAAGAATCAGCAGAAAATGCAGATTTTGCGAGCACTCTTACGAAAGAAGAGCGCGCTGCGATTGAGGCGATGCCGTACGAGGAGGCTCGCGAAAAGCTGGTTCAGGCGGTTCAGGCGTTGGAAGCTGGCGGTTTGACGCTGGATCAGTCCATGCGTCAGTGGGAGATTGGTGAGGCGTTGGCTAAGCGCGCACAGGGCTTGCTTGCTGCGGTTCGTGCGAAGTTGGATGCGGCTCAAGCGGAACAGTCGGCTACGGCGGCTACGGCTGGCACGCAGTCTAATCTTGAATCTTGAGCACGCTGTAGTGCGTAAACCACGCTATGGTGTATAATTGCCATTTGTTGCCTCGGTAGCTCAGTGGATAGAGCACCACTCTCCTAAAGTGGGTGTCGTCAGTTCGATTCTGATCCGGGGCACTTTTATGTGTGGACGTTGTGCAGTTTATATTTGTGCAATGGTGTTGTGTACTGTGTATAGTTTGCCTATTTTTTTTTGTTGACGAATATTAGTTTCTTTTGTACAATTGAATAGTGGTGAAGCCAGGCTGTGTCTGGTTCGCGAAGAGCCAATCAAGTGATTGATTGGCTCTTCGCGCATCTAATAGCGGGGGAATTGGTGGGGATGATGTTGATTGATAAACCTTTTACTACTATTAGGCAACAAATAGAATTGCTTAAGTCTAGAGGAGTGGTGTTTCCTGATGAGTCTAACGCTATGGAAATACTTGAAAGAGAAGGTTACTATAGCGTTGTAAATGGATATAAAAATCCATTTCTTGAGTCAAAAAATTCGAATAAATATGTTCAAGGAACAAAGTTTGAACACATTTATTATCTTTTTAAATTTGATCGTGAACTTCGCAGTGTTATCTTTGCAGCTACAACTAGAACAGAAGCATTGTTAAGGTCATCATGTTCATATTGCTTTAGCCAAATGCACGGTAATGAAGTTAATGCTTACCTTAATGAAACTAACTATGAAGACCCAAAGGAATCACGTGGTTTAATTAAAGCATTTAATCAAATTATAGAAAATAACAAGTCAAATAATCAAAAATTAGATACAGGAAAAGAGTACATACGACATTGTATTAATAATCACGATGGTCAAGTTCCATTATGGGTATTATCTAATGATCTAACTTTCGGACAGATGTTCTGGTTTTATAAAGCGCAAACTAGATGCGTGAGAGGTTTGGTTGCTAAAAAATATACTGAACTTTATAACTCTTCACACTGCTCTCAAAAAGATATTACATCAATAAAAATTGATTCTACTTATAGAAGAATTAAAGAGTTTAGAAATATTTGTGCTCACGATGAACGTTTGTATTGTGCTAGACCGCATAGTGATAATGCAACAGTCTTTCAGCTTATTAAAGATTTCGACTTATTTTTAGAGACTAACTATTACCTAGAGTTTTTAGATAAGATTGAGAAATTACTTATTGCTCTTTGTGATAAAGTTCCAAATTGCTCTAAAAATGTTATTGAATGCATTGGAATGTCTAGTATTGATGAATTTTATGATTGGAAAAATAAAATTAAAGAAAATATGGGTAAGCGGCAAAAAAGTGTATCTATTAGTCGGCGTGTCTTGAGTGAAATATCGCTTTATTGCAGTAAGTGGATACGCTATATAGTTTATAAATGTTTGAAGTGATAATAAAACGTATGCCTGCAATCCACTCGTTAAATATGCTCTAAACTCTCGTAATCATGAGTGTTAAAGAGTTTTATACATATGATGTTAATGAGAGAAATATAGTACGTCTAAAACGGTTGTATACGCCTGAATACGCGAGTACATGTTTATAAAAATGTCAAGTAATACTAAATATTAAGCTTTTTTAGCTTAATAACAGCGAGTTTTCCTTGGTATTTCAACGAAAACTCGGGTTTTTAGACACATTTTTTTGCCGCTTACCCGAAAATATTACCTTGAATAGTAACTTGCCTATTCCAAACGAGGCAACGCTTAAAGCTATGAATCATGCTAACCAAATTATGAATGGCAAAATTTCTGAAGATGGCATTGTTTTTAGCAATGCTAATGAAGCTAAGGCATTTTGGATAATATGTCATGAAAATGTCATGAAAATTATTCGCGAGTCGCGGAATCCTTCCTAATGTTAGGGGATAGTGTTACATTGTTTCTAACTTAAGCGATGATCCGTTATCGGCGGGGAGTTTTCGGAAGAACGGCGAGGATTCGTGAGGTTCTCGCTTATTAGAACCGACGGGGTTGGCCCGCATAGCCAAACACGAGAGGCTGCAAGAATAGTTGATTGCGTTACGCATGTAACTTACGTAACTTGCGTTGCGTTACGCATGTAACTTACGTAACTTGTGTTGCGTTAAGCATCTTGCAGCAAGCGAGGTGGTACCGCGGCAGTAACTGTCGTCCTCGCAGGGAAATATTCACCCTGTTGAGCGAGGAGAGCACAGTGAGCGAATCCACTAATCCAGCAGCAAACGCGTCCGAAAAATCGTCCGCAAATACGTCCGCAAATAACGTATACCCAAAGGTAAGTGTTTCGGCGTCAACGCAAGAAAGCGCCGGCGCGCAAGTTGCCCCAAATCCTTCCTTCCCAAAGCTTGAAGAATCAGTTCTCCAATACTGGGATGCAAACAACACTTTCCGCAAGTCAATCGAATACCGCCCGTCCGGCAAGGGAAGCCAAAACGAGTTCGTGTTCTTCGATGGCCCTCCATTCGCAAACGGTCTTCCTCACTACGGCCACCTGCTCACAGGCTACGCAAAAGACGTGGTTCCGCGCTACCAAACCATGCGCGGACGCAAGGTGAACCGCGTTTTTGGTTGGGATACTCACGGCCTTCCAGCAGAGTTGGAAGCGCAGAAGGAACTCGGCATCGAATCGGTTGAGCAAATCGAAAAAATGGGCATCGCAAAGTTCAACGATGCTTGCCGTGCCAGCGTTTTGAAGTACACGAACGAGTGGCAAAACTACGTGCATCGTCAGGCTCGCTGGGTTGATTTCGAGCGCGGCTACAAAACGCTGAACATTCCATACATGGAATCCGTTATGTGGGCATTTAAGCAGCTTTACGACAAGGGCTTGGCTTACAAGGGCTACCGCGTGCTTCCGTACTGCCCAAAGGACCAGACTCCGCTCAGCGCGCACGAGCTTCGTATGGATGCGGACGTGTACCAGAATCGTCAGGACACCACCGTTTCTGTCGCCGTTAAGCTTCGCGACGAAGACGACGCTTACGCAGTATTCTGGACCACTACTCCTTGGACTGTGCCAACTAACTTCGCAATCGTCGTCGGTGCAGACATCGACTACGTGGAAGTTCGCCCAACTGAAGGCAAGTTCGCTGGCAAAAAGTTCTACATTGGTAAGCCTTTGCTCGGCTCCTACACTAAGGAACTTGGCGAAAACTACGAGGTTGTGCGCGAGCTTAAGGGCGCTGAGATGGCAGGCTGGCGCTACTACCCAGTGTTCCCATACTTTGCAAACGATTCTGCGCTCGCAGAAGGTGGCACTCCTGGTCCTAACGCTTTTACGATTTTCACTGCGGATTATGTTGACACCGCTGAAGGTACTGGCCTCGTTCACCAGGCTCCTTACGGCGAGGACGATATGAACACGCTTAACGCGCACGAGATTCGCAGCGTTGACGTGCTCGACGCAGGCTGCAAGTTCACAAGCGACTGCCCAGACTACGAAGGCTTGTACGTTTTCGACGCAAATCTCCCTATTTTGCGCAACTTGCGTGCAGGAGACGGTCCGCTTGCTCAAATGACGGAAGACCAGCGCGCGTTGCTATTCCAAGAAAAAAGCTACGTGCACAGCTATCCTCACTGCTGGCGTTGCGCAACTCCGCTTATTTACAAGCCTGTTTCTAGCTGGTTTGTGTCGGTTATGAAGATTAAGAAGCGCTTGCTTGAGCTTAATCAGGAGATTAATTGGATTCCTGGAAACGTTAAGGACGGCCAGTTTGGTAAGTGGCTTTCTAACGCTCGCGACTGGTCGATTAGCCGTAATCGCTTCTGGGGTTCGCCAATTCCAGTGTGGGTGAGTGACGATCCAAAGTATCCTCGCGTAGACGTGTACGGTTCGTTGGAAGAACTTAAGGCTGATTTTGGCGATTATCCGCGCGACAACGACGGCAATGTGAATATGCACCGCCCGTATATCGATCGTCTCACTCGTCCAAATCCGGACGATCCTACCGGAAAGTCGCAAATGCACCGTATTACGGACGTTCTCGACTGCTGGTTTGAGTCTGGTTCTATGCCTTTCGCACAGTTCCATTATCCGTTTGAAAATAAGGACTTCTTCGAGGAACACTTCCCGTGCGATTACATCGTTGAGTATATTGGTCAGACTCGCGGCTGGTTCTACACGCTTCACATTATGGCGACGGCGCTTTTTGACCGCCCAGCTTTTAAGAACGTGATTTGCCACGGTATTGTGCTTGGTTCCGACGGCCAGAAGATGAGTAAGCATTTGCGCAATTATCCGGATGTTAACGGCGTTTTCAACGAGTATGGTTCGGACGCAATGCGTTGGTTCCTTATGTCTTCGCCAATTTTGCGCGGCGGCAATTTGATTGTTACTGCAGACGGCATTAGGGATACGGTTCGTCAGGTTATGCTTCCTGTTTGGAGCTCGTACTACTTCTTCACGCTGTATGCGAACGCTGCAAACGGTGGCAAGGGTTACGATGCTCGTCGCCTTCGTGTGGATGAGGTTGCGGGACTTTGCAATATGGATCGCTACTTGCTTGCGCGCACGCGTTTGCTTGTTGAGAACGTAGAAAAGTGCCTGAACGACTTTGCGATTAGTGACGCTTGTGCTGCAGTTAGCGACTTTATTGACGTGCTCACGAATTGGTATATTCGTGGCAGCCGTGACCGCTTCTGGAATGAGGACGAAGCTGCTTTCAACACGCTTTACACGGTTCTCGAAGCGTTTATGCGCGTGATTGCCCCTCTCGCTCCTATGGAAGCGGAGGCTGTGTGGCGTGGTCTTACCGGAGGCGAGTCCGTGCATTTGGCTGATTGGCCGTATTTGGTGGAGCCTGAGATGCTTTCGGATGGCGAGCCAAATCCTAAGGCTGGAGAAGTCACCGAGCTTGGTGCGGTTCTTGCGCATGACGATGCTTTGGTTGCTGCTATGGATAAGGTTCGTGAGGTTGTGTCTTCTACGCTTTCGTTGCGTAAGGCGGAGCAGTTGCGTGTGCGCCAGCCGTTGTCAAACTTGACAGTTGTGGCGGAAGATACTGCCGCTGTGGAGCCTTATGAGCAGGTGCTTGAGCGCGAGCTTAACGTGAAGAATGTTGCATTCTGCACTTTGCAAGACGCAAGCGAACACGGTTTGAAGATTGTTCACGAGCTTAAGGTGAATGCGCGCGCAGCCGGCCCTCGTTTGGGTAAGCAGGTGCAGTTTGCTATTAAGTCTTCTAAGAGTGGCGATTGGCATGTTGACGAGTCTGGTGCTCCTGTTGTTCAAACTCCAAACGGCGATGTTGCTCTCGTTGAGGGTGAGTATGAGCTGGTGAATCGCGTTGAGTCTTCGGACGCTCAAGCTGCTGCGAATACGGCTTCCGCAGCGATGCCAACGGGCGGTTTCGTTATGCTTGACACTGCTTTGACAGCTGATTTGCTTGCTGAAGGTTACGCTCGTGACGCTATCCGCGCTGTTCAGGATGCTCGTAAGGAGAACGGTTTGGACGTTACTGACCGAATCGTTTTGACTTTGAGCGTGCCTGCTTCGGACGTTGCTAAAGTTGAGCAGTTCCGTGATTTGATTGCGGAGGAGACTTTGGCTACGAGCTTTGAGGTTGTTGAGGCTGATTCTAGTGCAACTGAGCTTAGCGTAAGCCTTAAGCGTGCGTAAACATTAGTTTTGCGTAGCTTAAACGTTGCGTAAACATTAGCTAACTAAACAGAAACGTGCCGGCGTACAGTTCGTATACGTCGACACGTTTTGTTTTATTTATAGTTTTATTTCTTTTATTTGACTACCGTGTTGTAGCTACTCTAAAGAAT
Source organism: Gardnerella nova (assembly GCF_049244055.1). Lineage (NCBI taxonomy): Bacteria > Bacillati > Actinomycetota > Actinomycetes > Bifidobacteriales > Bifidobacteriaceae > Gardnerella > Gardnerella nova. The sequence continues at coordinate 224,454 of NZ_CP058369.1, forward strand.
TTCATTATTCTAAATATCCATTCAGGAATAATAAAAGTGACGTGCTTTTGTTCACTTGAGTGGTTTTCTATAGTTGGATGTTCCAAATCAAAGTACTCAAGTACATCTTCGCCGTTATCGAATTTTCTATCAATTTCTTTTCCGCTTATTTCTTTACTCGTTGTAGTGCTCTTCATAATATTGTTCCTCTTTCTTGCGTGATCTTCTTACGGAAATAATGCGAATTCGATTATTTCTTTTTGTTATTGCTGCAGTCCAATGTTTGCCGTTTATCTTTCCAAAAACTAAGTAGCGAGAGTCATCATTGCCTGAATTTTTGGATTCGGTTTCAACTGTTTCATTGTTCCAAAGTATTTGTGCTCTTTTGAAACTGATACCATGTTTAGCTAAATTTTTTAAGCTTTTTGCAGGATCGTATTCAAAATTCATACTCACCTTCTATTATCTATTTTAACGTAAAATAGCATCAATTGAAACTATTTTTGTTTGATGTTGTTTTGTATTAGGTATCGTAAATGCTTTAATTTAGCTTTCCTAGATTTTTGACGCATTGTGGTTAAAGGCTATTTATAGAAGCAAGCGCTACCGCATTGGGGCGCTTTTCACGCTACGCTTAAGCGAAAAGCGAGTCAATGCGACACTCTACTTCCTAAAGTTCCATGGGTCCCTATAGTGTCGATAAGACAACAATACAAATTTTTACTCGATTTGTATTTTGCGTTAATTTATATTGCATGATATTCAAAAAGAAAGTGCAGGTGACGAAATGAGTAAAGATGAGAAGGGGCGGTGTATTTCGTTCACGCTATAAGCGTGATTCATCTGGCGTCACCGTTCTTGCAAGAACTAATACCGGCATTGTTGCTGGAACTGTAATTATTGCTATTTTTGCGGTTTTGGCTATTTTTGCCGACGTTTTTACAACAATTACTGGCAATAATCCTTACTCTGAGCATCCGGAAATATTAGATTCCAACTCAGTTCCAGTAGGCCAGGGTGGTATTAGTTTCCAACATTGGTTCGGTGTAACTCCGCTTCGTGGTCTTGATATTTTCGCGATTATTTCGCATGGAGCGCGCGTTTCTCTTGGGATTGGCATCGCTTCTACTGTAATTTCGCTATTCCTCGGCATTCTAATCGGCATGATTGCAGGGTACTTCGGTGGTTTCGCAGACACTTTGCTTTCGCGCACGATGGATGTGTTCTTCGGTTTTCCGTTCCTGATTTTTGCAATTGCGCTGTCTGCAGTTGTGCCGCAAAATTTCCCGCGGCCGATTCTGCTAACGCTTGTTTTAGGCTTTTTTGGCTGGCCAAGCATCGCTCGTTTGGTTAGAGCGCAAACGCTTTCGCTAAAATCTCGCAATTTCACTGTGGCTTCTTACGTAATGGGTGCGAACACATGGCATATTTTGCGTGAGCAGATAATGCCGAATATGTTGCCTCTTCTTTTGGTGAATGTGACTTTTCTTATTCCTAGTCGCATTGGAGCGGAGGCTGCGTTGTCGTTCCTTGGTGTGGGCATGAATCCGCCTTCGCCTTCGTGGGGACGCGCTATTGCGGACGCAGTTCAGTGGGTTTTGGTTGATCCTTGGTATCTTCTTTTCCCTGGAATTGCGCTATTCTTGCTTACTTTCGGCTTTAATCTTATTGGCGACGGTTTGGCTAGTACTCTTCAGCCGCGAGCTTCCAAAAAGGCGGTGACGGAATGAGTAACAAGCAAAATACTCAAAATACTCAAAATACGCCGAAAATCAGCATTAATAAATCTGCTGCCAATTCGCGAATAATCGGCAAGATTTCCGATTTTCTTGTTTTTATTGGCAAGCGTGCAGCAAGCGCAATATTTGTTTTAACGCTGATTGCAGTCGTGTTATTCCTTATTTTCTTTATGCTTCCTGCCAATCCTGCGCAACTTGCTTGCGGAAAGCCTTGCACTCCTGAACGTTTGGCACGAGTTTCCGCTTTTATGGGAACTGATTCGCCATGGTATGAGCAACTTGGCAGTTATATTCGTGGCATATTCTTCGGTCGCGAGTTCACAGATAGTTCTGGAGCTGCTATCGTGTGCGCTGGTCCATGCTTAGGATGGTCGTTTACGCTAAACGAGCCTGTAACTAATCTTATTATGAGCCGTTTCGTGGTAACTGCTTCGTTGGCAACTGGTGCTGCGGTTCTTTGGCTTACTGTAGGCGTTGCAACTGGAGTTATTTCTGCTGCAAAAGAAGGATCTTTTATTGACCGCGCGCTTCGAGCGCTTTCGTCTGTAGGGATTTCATCTCCAGCGTATTTAATTGGCATGCTTGCAATACTTGCTTTTGCGGTTTATTTGCCAATTTTTCCTACGGGTGGTTACGTAAGTTTTGCGGAAAGTCCTTTAGATTGGCTTCAACATTTGCTTCTTCCGTGGCTTGTTTTGGCGCTTCTTAACGCGGCATACTATACGCGACTTACTCGCGCTCACATGCTTGACGAATTGCGGCAGGATTATATGCGTACTGCTTTGGCTAAGGGCATGCCGCGTTCGAAGGCTGTAACGCGTCACGCTATGCCTAATGCGATGCTTCCTGTGCTGACTATGTTTGGCTTGGATTTGGGCGGTTTGCTTGGTGGTGCTGTAATAACTGAGCGCGTTTTCTCTATGCAAGGTTTGGGCTCGCTGCTTCTTGATTCTGTGAAAAATCTTGATTTGCAGGTGCTTGTTGGTGTGACGCTGTTTGCGGCTGCGCTTGTTATTGTTGTGAATCTTGTGGTTGACGTCTGTTATCGCTTCGTCGATCCTCGCGCCGCAGTCTGTTAGTGGATTCGCGCGCTCATAAATTAACATAGCTCTTCAAAAGCTCCATAAGCGACATTTCCTTTACTGCTGTGTAAAGAAAATAATGAAATCTCGCCAAAAAACGATTTTTTCTGTACCCGCACGTAAAGAAAAAATCGGAATTAAGTCGATAGTCCACATTTTGAAGAGTCAAATTACAAATTTAAAAAAATACTAATAAATATAAGGGGATTATTATGTTCACTTTTAAAAATAAAAATATAAATACAAGTAAAAATGCAAATACAAATACAAACAAAGATTCAGGCGTAACTGCAGGCGTAACTTCAAGCGTAACTGCAGGCGTAACTGCAGACGTAACTGCAATTTCGAAGAAGTTTGTTGCGTCACTTGCAGCTTTCTCGTTGCTTCCGATTTCGTTACTTTCGTTACTTTCACTTTCTGCTTGCGGAAGTGCCAGCTCTACAAAATCCAGCGGTACCAACGCTTCCGCGCTAAATTCCAATCCGCAAAAAGGTGGCAGTCTTACTGTATTTACGTCGAATACCAATATGAATTTCGATCCAGCTCGCAGCCAAGGTTTGCCGATTACGTCGAATAATTTCATATTCCGCGCGCTTACAACTTGGAAAGTAAGTCCAAATTCAGGCGACAAAACGCGCGTTGTTCCAGATTTAGCAACGGATACCGGCACCACAAGCGACGGCGGCAAAACTTGGAAGTACACGCTTAAGAAGGGTGTCAAGTACGAAGATGGAAGTGAAATTACTTCGCGCGATATAAAATTCGGCATTGAGCGCTCTTTTGCTGATTCTTTAAGCGGCGGTTTTAGCTACCATAAGACTCTTCTCGTTGGTGGAGAAAATTATGACGGTCCTTTTAGTGGAAAGTCGCTTGATTCCATTGAAACTCCAGACGATCAAACTATTATTTTCCACTTAAAAGCTCCGTTTGCAGATTGGCCTTGGGTTGCGTCTTTGGCAGCGTTTGTGCCAGTTCCAGCGAATTCTGGCGACGTGCAAACGTATTCAAAGCATCCTAAAGCTTCCGGACCATACCGAATTGTGCAAAACGAAGTCGGCAAAAAAGTTGTTATGCAGCGTAATAAGTATTGGGATTCAAAGCTTGACAGCATTCGCACAGCTGGTCCTAATGAGATTGTTTGGAAGCTTGGTTCGGATGCTACTGTTGCGGCTCAGTCGATGATTCAAGGAAATTCGGATACAAAATCCGCATTTTTGGCTGATTTTGTGCCGCCTGCTCAGCTTGCGCAGGCTCAAGCAAACCCTAAGTCGCGAAGCTTGCTCACTACAAGTAGTGACGGTGCTCTTGAATATTTGGCTATGAATACGCGCAGAATAACGGACATCAATGTTCGCAAGGCAGTTCAGTATGCGGTTGATAAGCAGTCGTACCGCACGGCGAAGGGCGGCTCAATTGCCGGCGGTTTTGCAACAACTCTTATTACGCCTGGTATTTCTGGCAGGAAGCAGTTTAATCTGTACGCTACAGATCCACGCGGAGACGTTGCGAAAGCTAAACAACTGTTGAAAAAATCAGGTCAAACTGGTATTAAGTTGAGTCTTATTGCGCGTCCGGATCAAACGCAAGTAGCTTCTTCTGTGCAATCCAGCTTGCAGCGCGCCGGCATAAAAGTAACTATTAAAACCGTTGACGCAGTAAACTTTACGGACGCAATCACTTCAAATTCAGGCGACTACGATTTGGCTTTGGCTTCTTGGCAACCTGATTTTCCTTCTGCTTACGCCAATTTGGGCCCACTTTTTGATTCTTCGCAAATTGGCGGCGGTAACTGGAATATTTCTCGCTACGAAAATCCTAAAGTAGATGCCCTGCTTCGAGAAGCAATACAAACTGTTGACTCGCACGAAGCGGAAAAATTGTGGCAGCAAGCAGACCGCACTATTATGGCTGATTCGCCGGTTGTGCCGCTTATTTACTCGCATAATACGTTTATTCACGGAAGTGGCGTGGAGAATTTCTACATCGGAAGTTTCCCTGCGTACCCGAATTACGCCGCTGTATCTTTGGAGAGGTGATTAGTTGTGACTGATCTGAAAGAAAAAGTTGTTATAAGTGTCGACGGTATGTCGATTTCGATTGGCGGCCGTCAAATTACGCGAGATATATCGTTGCGCATGAGTGCGGGCGAAGTTTCGGCTTTAGTGGGTGAGTCCGGTTCTGGAAAATCGCTTACTGCTCTGGCTCTTATGGGTTTGCTTTCAGATTCTGCCAAAGTTGAAGGAAGTGCGCTTCTTAACGCTACTTATGCCAACGAATCCGCCATAGATTTGCTAAGCGAAAATGCTCCTTACGAGCGTATTCGCGGTGGAATGATTGGCATGATTTTTCAGGAGCCGTCCAGCGCATTTAATCCTGTTAAAACAATTGGTAAGCAAATTGAGGAAGCGCTAATATATCATCCTGAAAAAGCAGGAAAATTAAGCGCAAGAGAGCGCAAAAAGCGCGTAATTGCGCAGCTTTTAGAGGTTGAGCTGAGTGATGCTGATCGCGTGTATCGTTCGTACGCGCATGAGCTTTCTGGAGGTCAACTTCAGCGTGCGATGATTGCGATGGCGTTAATAAATCGTCCGCAAGTATTAATTGCGGACGAGCCTACGACTGCGCTAGACATCACTACGCAACGAGATATTTTACGGCTTATTCGCGAATTGTCGGGAAAATTACAGCTTGCTGTGCTGATTATTACGCATGATATGAGCGTTGTTCGTGCGCTTGCTAGTGAAGTGTACGTAATGCAAGGTGGAAATATTGTGGAATCTGGTAAGGTTCAACATATTTTTGCAGATCCGCAGCATGAATATACGCGCACTTTGCTGGAATCGGTTCCGAAATTTGATATGCAATATGCGCAAAACGGCGATTCTTACGAAAGTATGGAAGAAGCAGCTGAGCAGATTGTGAAAAATATTTCGCAAAATATTTCGCAAAATATTTCTGCAAATTCGGCAAATATTGATAACGTTGCGTCGGTAAAATCTTCTGCAGCGGAACCATCTGTAGCGGAACCATCTGTAGAAATTCGCGACGTAAGCGTACGCTATTCGCACGCGCGTTTTAGCAAATTAGCTAATAAATTCGCATTAAATAACGCAAACCTGCGCATTAACGCCGGTTCGACGCTCGCTTTAGTAGGCGAGTCCGGAGCTGGAAAAACCACAATTGCAAAAGTGATTTCTGGCCAAATAAAGCCAAACTCTGGCAAAGTTTTGCTAAATGGAGTAGATATTAACAGACTTCACGGAAAAAGTCGTCTAAATGCAATGCGAAGCATTGGCTACGTTTTTCAGGATTCCGGATCTGCGCTTAATCCGCGTAAAACCGTTGGTTGGAGTATTGCAGAACCGCTGCTTTTGCACACGCAGCTTGATGCTAGTGAGCGTAAGGAGTGCGTGAAGAAGATACTGGAACAAGTGCAGGTGCCGACCGATTTTGCAAAGCGTTTTCCGCACGAGCTTTCGGGCGGGCAGAGGCAGCGCGTCGGTATTGCTCGCGCGCTTATTTTGCAACCATCTTTGCTTATTGCAGATGAGCCGACTTCTGCGTTGGATGTTACAGTGCAGAGGCGTGTGTTGAATTTGTTGCGTGATTTGCAACAAAAGTACAATTACGCGTGCTTGTTTATTACACACGATTTGGGAGTTGTGCAGGAGATTGCTGACGAAGTTGCGGTAATTCGTGGCGGCAGGGTGCGGTATGTCGAGTAGTATGTTGAGGCTCGTCACTACGATAGTAAACGTTTTTAGGAGGTAGCGTATGGCATCGTCGGCACCAATTGGCGTTTTCGATTCTGGTTTGGGAGGAATTTCCGTAGCGCGCCAAATGCGGGTTGACTTACCTCACGAGCGTATCATCTATTTTGGTGACTCTGCTAACGCTCCTTACGGTATTAAAACGCCTGACGAAGTTAAAAAACTTAGTTTTTCAATAGTCGATAATTTTGTCAAACTTGGCGTCAAAGCTGTTGTTATTGCTTGCAATACCGCCACTTCTGCAGCAGTGAACGACTTGCGTGCGCATTACGATATTCCGATTATCGGCATGGAACCTGCGTTGAAATTAGCTTGTGATCTTGGCAAAGGCGAGCCTCAGCACGTAATCGTAGCTGCAACTGAGCTGACGTTACGCGAGCGCAAGTTTGCGGATTTGCTGCAACGTTTTTCACAAAACAACACTATTTTTTCGCAACCGTGCCCTGATTTGGTGCGTATTGTTGAGCAAGGTGAGCTTAATAATAGCGAAAAAGTTATGGATACTTTGCACAAGTATTTTGACGCTTACGATTTAGATAACATTGATTCGGTGGTACTTGGTTGTACGCATTTCGTGTTTTATCGCGATTATTTCCGAAAGTTGCTGCCGGAGCGTACGAATATCGTTGACGGCAATGAAGGCACGATTCACCATTTGCGCGAGGTGCTTGCGGAGCGTGGTGAGCTTGCTGATGCGTTTAGTGAAGGAAGTATAACGCTTACTAATTCCGACAAAAGCGAGCGCATGCAGCAACTCGCGCGAAATTTGTGCAATTAATCTAATAAATTAGTAAAAAATAATCTTATAGATTATTTTATAGCTTTATTGCGTCGTCATTTGGTCGTGTGGATATTAGTGTGGTAGAGATTTGAGATTTTTCGCGCTGAGCGAAGGACGCTCGCGCGGATTGCGACGCGCTCGCTACGAAACTCGCGTTAGAAGTCCACTGGACTTCCAACTTAAGCGAGTTTCCGCTCCGAGTTGCCTTCGCGCGCTACGCTTTGAGCGCTTCGGCAGGTCGTCGCGCAGAGCCGAAGGCTACTGACAAGTCGAGCGAAGAAGAAAAATCGAAAAATCTCGGCGATAGACACGGTTATTAACGATTAGCACGCAGAGTTTAGGGGGATTTCTCTACGAGCACTAAAAGAGGACTGATGGAGCAACATTCATTAAGAACGAAGCAGACATAAAAACCTTTAACAACCAGAGCGACTGAAGGACGGGACGTTTGAGGAGAGAAATCCACCAAAACTCGCGCCACATTAAGCAAATAGTAATATAATTTATAAATTAGTGACTAATTTATCAAAAGATAGCTTTCGCATACTGGCTTAAAATAAGCATAACTAATCCCGCAATCCACAGCATGTCAACTAGCAAATCGTAGCGCATACGATAATAGCGCTTAATCCAAGGGAAGCGTTGAGTAAGTAGCCCTTGTGAACTTACGCTCGCGTGTGAAAGCGACATAAACTGCACGGTAGTAGAGAACATGAGCACAATGCACCACGGGCATAGCGCGTGAATTACAAACATTGATTGCGAAAACAGCCAGTAAGCGTAAAGTAGCGCGCATAATCCGCCAAGCCAAGTGCAGACGGCAAACCAACGTGGCACGCGTACGCGAATCATGCCTATAACTGCGAGCGTCACAAATACGCTTTCGGCGGCAATTCCAAAGAAGGCGTTAGGGAAGCTTAATTCGCCAAACCTCACCACTTCTGCCTGCCAAGTTTGCGCTACGCGAGAGCACGATACTACGTTGTTGAAGTCGCAACTGAGCATTTTTTGCGGAGCACGCGCCAAAGCAAGCGTTTCTGCTGAAAGTATTAGGGACGTTACCAGCGCAATCGCAGATACGAGTAGCATAATGCCGTAAGTCCAAATTGCTGAATGTCTCCATCCGGGGAGTTGATTGTCGCAGTTTTCTTGCATGCTGACAGATTGCTGCATTGCTACTCCTACAAATTCATAAAACGTTACTACTACAGTTTACGATAATTATATGACTGTAATAAGCAATACTACGGCATACTCAGCTGGTTCTTACAATGCCGTTCAAAAAGCCGGCTGGGATTTGCATTGTCACACGGTGTATTCTGATGGCACTGCCACTCCAGAAGAACTGGTGCAGCAGGCCAGTTCCCTTGGTTTGCAAGGAGTTGCTATTACGGATCACGATACTACCGCGGGTTGGAGCGATTTCCGTAAAGCTGCGGATGCTGCGAGTTTGCCAGTATTGTTTGGTTCAGAGATTACTGCTGAGGATGCAGGCGTGTTTGTGCATATGCTCGCGTACCAGTACAATCCTCAAGACCTGTATTTAATGGATATGTTTGCGCTCACTCGTAAGCGTCGCTTTGAACGCACTAAGCGCATGGTTGAGCGTATGTCGCATGATTTTCCGATCACATGGAACGATGTGTTGGCTCAGGCTAAGCATGGTGATTTAACTACGCTTGGTCGTCCTCATATTGCAGATGCGTTGGTTTGCGCTGGAGTTTGCAAGACGCGTTCTGAGGCTTTTGCTGGCCCCGTTTCGCCTTGCAGTCCTTACTATATTCCTACTCCTTCACCGAATGTTCGCGAGGTAATTGCTGCTGTTAAACATGCTGGTGGCGTGATTGGTATTGCGCATCCGGCTGATTATAGTCGTAATGCGCGTTTGCTTTCAGACGAGCAGATTATTACGTTTGCACGTGCGGGACTTGATTGTTTGGAAGTGTATCATCGCGGAAATTCGTGCAACCAGCGTCAGCGTTTGCTCGCTTTAGCAAGACAGTACGATTTGTTGGTTACGGGCGGTTCGGATTGGCATGGTACCGGTAAGCCGAACCGCTTGGGGGAAGAAACAACAAGCCGCGACGTAGTATCCGAAATACTATCGCGCGGTTTTAAAAATACTGCAACATTAAGAGCATATTGATTAGAGAATACTAGCATTAGTGCTCTGCAGACGTTGAGTTTTGTTGATTAGAAGACACTAGCATCATTGCTACTGCATACACCACGCCAAACCAATTTTTTTTTCGTACCAACCGCAGCTTAGTTGCGCAACTTTAGTTGCACTCAGCAAACCACGCACTTTCGCAACTTTTTGCACGAGCCTATGAGTTTTGTGTTAAAGATTATTAACTTAGAGTCTAAAGAAATTTCGAGCAGAGTGCTAAAAGAGGACTAGGCGCATTGACTTGCCGGAGCGCTTAAAGCGTAGCGCGCGTAGGCACTTCAATGCGGAAACTCGCTTAAGTTGGAAGTCCGGGGGACTTCCAACGCGAGTTTCGCGAGCGAGCGTAATAAAACGCGAGCGTCTCATTACGAACAATTAAGAACAGAGCGACGAAGGACTGGGCGCGACGACCTGCTTGAGCGCAGCATTGCGCGCGCGAAAGCAACTCGGAGCGTGAGCTTGCTCAAAGTTGAAAGCACGGGGTGCTTTCAACGCAAGCTCAGCAGCGAGTACACACAAAGTGTACGAGCGTTGTATGCGATGCTGAAATTTCTTTAGACTCATCAAAGCAACAATCTAAAACATCAATCAAAACTCATAGACGAAAGCCAAGAATCTTGCAAAATAAAAGCGCGAGAAGCGAAAATCGCAAACTCGCGCAAATCAAGCTGTTATCCTTAATGTAAAGCGCCGAAGCCGACTGCGTGCTTTGGAGTGTCTCCAATAAGTGCGTAAGACAGAGATGACGCTGGCATGATAATGGTGCGGTTGTTTACGTCCTTAAATTCGAACATTTCCTGCGCACTGTTAATTATTGCGCGTACTTCATCCGCATTTTGGTTCGTTTCAAAGTCGATTGAGTCGGAAATGTTTTTCACGCCTAATACCACTCGCATATCTGCTCCTTACTTTTGATATTTTCCTGGTAACTTATTTTTCGTATCGCACGTATTGTATTTGTATTGCTTATTTTTTTGAAGTTTGTTCGTAAGTTTACTTGCTAAGCCCTGATTGCGCATCTTTCATTGCCTGCTCCTCGCGCTCGAGTAGAGGAATGATTACGGTTTCTGGTTTATCGTCGTCCGATTTGTCGGATGCGATAACGTTATTTGCGCTGCTTGCGTTTTCAGCTTCGCGAACTTCGCTTGCATTACTTTCGTTTGTGCTACTGTCGTTTACGTTACTTTCGCTTGCAGTACTTTCGCTTGCAGTACTTTCGCTAGTCGACTTGGCTTTGTTGGTTATTGTTTGTGCAATAGTTTCCGCCGTTTCGTGCGAACTATGGGAAGATTCAATGTGAGTAATAACTTGCGTTGCTGTATCGTCGGCAAGTTTTGCGGCTTCCTGAGCTTCAGCAACATTTGATACGTTCGTGCCGGCGTATTGCACATTGCGCTCGTGAGTATCGTCGTTTAATGTCACGTTGCGTTCGGCGGTAGTGTCGCTCGCGTACTGATTATTGTGGCTTGTGCTGTTTTCTACTGTGATATCGCGTTCGTCAGTTTCGTCGGTTTGAACAGTTCCCGTGTTATTTTTCGCAGCAGATTCCGCAGCTTGCCTGTTTCTTGCGTTATCTCTTTCCAACAAGGTGCCAACGGTAATAGTTGACGCTGGCATATTTGTGCCATTACCAGCTTTTGTTGAATGAGCGTGGCTAATTCTTGTTAATTCGTGTGCTAAACGCTCAACCTGTGCCTTAAACCGCATAATTCCGTTTGTATCGGCACGTTGCAATGCCTGCAGGAAATCGCCGACCTGCTCCATTTGCAGCCACAAGTTTGCGCGTAGCATAATCAGGCTATCGAGCCTTGAACCCATGATTCTACCGTATGCGGAGAGTACGGCATTGCGGCGCTGTTCATTCAGTTTGGCAAAAATCCAAGCCAAATCGCGTGCAGGATCGTTAATTTGCATACCTTGCCAATTCGTAATGGCTGTAATAGTGGAGCCTGCAAACAGCAAATCTCCATCTACAAAACCACCGTGAACAGGGCACGTATCAAATGACCACAATCCTTCAGTTTCTAATACTTTAGACCAGCTGTCAGTGATTTCTGTAGGAATGTGCCCGGCTTGGCGAAGTCTTTTAATCCAGCCGGTTAATTGCGCGCGAATTTGGCCGGTAGTGAAAGCTGGATACTTTCCTCGCGTTATAAACGTTGGACGTAAACGGTGAATTGCGCCAATAGCAGTGCCTACGTTTGCGCAGTCATCTGTAGTAAGCAGTCTCAAATCACGAGCGCTTCCTTCGAGATGTTCGCTAACTAGGATAGTTGGATCATCGTCATCGTTTGCGATAAGACTTGACATGTTTTGCATTGGCTGAGCCGCGCCATCTTCATTACCGCTGTCATTTGTGTGATTATTTGCGGCTGCTTTGTCGGTTTCGTTACGTTTTCCTGGAATAAACGTGAGCATCGTATCGTATGCGAATCCCAATGCTGCTAAATCTTTGCTGTGCTGCAGCGTCCATGCTGCGCGAGCGCGATCGTGTAAGCGTTTGCGGCCTTTGTCTTCTGAACTAATGAAAATGTCGTAAAGTTTACCGGAAACGTCTTGCACAACGGCGTGAGAAATCCCCGCGGCTGTATCAGTGTTGTTAACCTGCTCGCTGCGGCGCGTTCCTGCAAACTGTACTTCGGGCATGGCTGCAGATGCCAGTGCTGCCAACTTAAATCTACTGAGTTGTGTCACACTCCCACAGTAATACAAAGCGCCGAAATTTGCCGTGTTTTACGCTGTTAAACAGGCATTTTTTAGTTGCGTATGTCGTAGTTTATTTGGGGAGGATTATTTAGGAAAGAGGGGGAAGACTTATCCACATATTTTCTATGTTGTTGTAAAAGCGTCGGCTTTGCTGCGACAATAGTGGTATGAGTTTTTCGCCAGAAGCGTTATTAGAGGGCTTAGATGATTCGCAACGTGCGGCTGCAATGGCAGTAGAGGGGCCAGTGCGCATAATAGCTTGCGCTGGAGCTGGTAAAACGCGCACTATTACGCGTCGAATTGCGTATGCGTGCGCAATGGGGAAGTGGGATCCGAGCCGGGTTCTTGCTGTTACATTTTCGGTAAAAGCTGCGTCAGAAATGCGTTCCAGGCTTGCGGCACTTGGAGTTGCGGATGGTGCTGCAATTGCAACTTTTCACTCTGCGGCTTTGCAGCAAATTCGAAGCGTATGGGACGATGTTTGCACTGCGCCGTTCCCGGATATTATGAACGATGCTCAGCATACTATTGCTGCTGCTCTCAATAGATATCCTGATTTTGCTATGATGACGGCTTTGCAGGCGCGCGATATTATGGCGGAAATTAATTGGGCAAAGGTTTCGCTTATCGCTCCAGACGATTACATGCGTGTCTGTGCCGCAACACACCGTACACCTCCTGCAGGATTAGAAGCGCAGCAATTTGTCGATGTGTATGAGGCTTACGAAATTGAAAAAAATGCGCGTAATTGCATTGATTTTAACGATATTTTATTGCTTGCCTGCCATATTTTGCGAACTTTTCCGGAAGCTGCTCGACGTATTCGTCAAACTATTGGCTGGATTACAGTGGATGAGTATCAGGACGTTTCACCCTTGCAACACGAACTGTTGCGTTTGTGGATGGGCGAAAATCGCGATATTTGCGTAGTTGGCGATCCTGCGCAAACTATCTACTCTTTTGCCGGCGCAAGCAGTTATGATTTGCTTGCTTTTCCGCAAGAATTTGCTCCGGTTAGTGCTGATATTAGTTTGGATACAGATTACCGTTCCACCGAACGTATTATAGGTCTTGCAAATCGCGTACTTGCCGCTTCGCCGTATAAACGTGATTATGTAAAGGTAAAAGCTGTGAGTAAGGGTGGTTCGCGTGTTACGCAACAGGTTTTTGCTACGGATATCGACGAAGCGTTGGGAGTGGCACAGCAGATTGCAAAATTGGTTAGTAGTGGAGTTGCGACGCCTGGGGAGTGTGCGGTACTGACTCGTACGAATGCTCAGCAGCAGGTGATTTGTAGCGCGTTAACATCGTTAAAAGTGCCGTATCGTGTGCGAAAAGACGTGGGTTGGCAAAAAAATGTGCTCGACGCGAGTGGTGTTGTGACTGGTGCTGCGAGTGGTGACGTTGGTGAGACGGAGGGTGGTGCTTCCGTATCTACGGTAACAATATCTACGATTCATGCTGTTAAAGGTTTGGAATTTGAGCATGTTTACGTAGTAGGTTGCTCGGAAGGGCTTATTCCGTTCGGTTCTTCCTCCTCGCAAGAGTCGCTAGAAGAAGAGCGCAGGCTTATGTACGTGGCGGTGACGCGTGCGGAAAAGACGTTGCATCTTTCTTACGCGCTACGCAAAGATAACGGCATGGGTATGAATCGTACACCGAGCCGCTTCTTGGCTTAATTCCGACATTTTCTGTGCACGCTTGTAAAGAAATAATCGCTTTTCATCCAGATTTCGACATTTTCTGTACACGCTTGTAACGAAACTGTCGCTTTTCATCCAGATTTCGACATTTTCTGTACACGCTTGTAAAGAAACTGTCACTTTTTGCCGAAATAACGTTATTTTATTTACGCGACTGTAAAGAAAATGTCGCTTTAGTTGCGTGATAGATTATTTAGCCTGGTTTTCTGTACTTCCGCTTCCGTCACTTCCGTCACTTCCGTCGCTTCCGTCGGTTCCGTCGGTTCCGTCGGTTCCGTCGGTTCCGTCGCTTCCGTTATTCTCGCCCGAGTTTTTTCTTTGTTCCTTTTGGCGCGCGTCCTCTTCTAGTAACTTGCTAAGTTCAGCATCCCAATCATTTACGCCTAAATCGTCTTCTGTTAATTTTTCAAAAGATTTTTCGACATTAGTATTTTTGGTACTGCCAGTAGCACTTTCGTTATTATCTTTATTATCGTTACTTTCGCTACTTTTTTCAGATTTTTCAGTAGATTGATTAGATTGGTTTTCTGCAATGCTTTCCTTAGTATTTCCAGCACTTTCCGTAGTACTCTCCGTAAAGCTACCGGCATCTTCTGCTATATCTTCTACCGAAATTTTAGTAGTATTTTTGCCACTAGCTTCCTTCGTAACTTCATTCGTATTTTCTGGCAAAATTGGCAACAAATCTGGGTGACTCCACAAACTATCGCGCTCTTCAACGCCACGTTCGCGCGTTAACTTCTCCCACAACTGCGTTGCTTCACGCATGCGACGAGGACGCAAGTGCAAACCGAGCAGCGATTCAAAAGTGACTTCTGCCGGACCTCCCGCTGCGCGCTCGCGTCGTATCATTTCGCGCAACTGTTCAATATGTGTTACGTGAGCCATTCCTGCCTGCCAGGTGACGCAATCAACCCAGCCTTCAACTAGTGCTAGAAGCGTTTCTAAACTGTGCAATGCTTGACGCTGCTCTTCAGAATCATTACTGCCAATATTTTGCAGATTCACCGCTCCAGAAATAGCTTCCGGATTCATAGCATCCACGTCTCGGAGCTGTTCTTCCATAGCATCCAAATCGATACTAATTCCATTTGCATACTTAATAATTAGTGACTCAAAACGAGGCATCAACCACGGAACTTCCGCAAACAATCGCGCGTGGGCTGCTTCTCGCAAAGCGAGGTAGTTCATAACTTCGGTAATATCAAGTTCCCAAACTTTTGCGTATTCAATGCAATTGTAAGGAATCAAACCGCCTGCAGGATTTTGCAACAACGCAAGTCCTTGATCGAAGCTTCCGTGCACTTCGTGAGATAACGCGCCGGCTGCCTGACCAAGTTGCATAGCAAACGAAGTGTTACCTAATAGTTTCATAAGTTGTGCCGGATTATTCATTCCCTCCGGCAACGGAATCGGCACTACGCCTGCAAATAACCCTGCTACTTCAGCATTGTCAACGTCATGGAATCGTTCTGCAATAACGGAAGTAAATGCTTCGTTCACAGATTTTGCTACTGGATTGGCAAACTTTACCCACGCGCCCAAGGTTTCTTTTACCCAGTCAGCTCGCGATAGTATAGCTGGAGTTCCCGGGGCAGGGTTGAATTTGCAAGTGATATCGAGCCACAAGTTTGCTTGGCTTAGCGCGCGTCGAGCCGCATCTGCAACCTCAGCGTTAACGCTTCCTTGATCTCCTGTTGCGTTTTGTAAAGCAATAGATTGAGCAAGTTTGCGATTAATAGGCCCTTCTTCAAGCGTCGCCTCCATTTCGTGAGGATTATTAAGTCCTCCTGCACTGAAAGCTTGCATCATATTGCGCACTTCATCCGGCTTTGGAAGCTTGTCGGGACTTTGGCTCATGAGTTGTTCGCGTAGCTCAAAAGGCAATTGTTCAAGTTGATTCCACGCTTCTTCGCCCTGTATTGGCCCGAAGCATTCAATAAGCCATTGGTGAATTGCGTCATCGTTCATGAGTGTGTCCTTCTTGCTTACAAGAGCAGGTAACGCCAGTTCGCTTAAGCGTTCCGCTTGGTGTGCCTATCTGCCTAATAGCATCCATTCTACTCGGTGTTATGGTTTTTGTTTGAAGGTCTTGTTGTGCTTTTTAGAGGGGTTGTGTCATGATACAAAGCATGCCTGGGTTTTCTGCAGTTATTACTACGATGCATGCTTTTGTGTGTAAAAGTGTACCAAATTTTTTACGTCGTGTTGTGCGTAAGATTTCGGACTACATTGATTCACATTCTTTTCGTTATTTTGCAGGCTTTTTTATGGTTCTCGTAGCGTTGTTTGCGCTTACTTTGCCGAGTGCTTACGTTGTGGAATCGCCTGGGCCTACTCAAGATGTGTTGGGTAAGATATCTGGTTCTCCGGTAATCCGTATCAGTGGTGAAGGTGTGAAGGAGCATCGCGATACCGGTAAGTTGCTTATGCTTACAGTGAGCACTTCCGGAGTCCCAGGTTACGAGGTGCCGACGTTATATGCGCTTACTTCGTGGATGAATCCTCATCGTGAACTTATTCCTCGCGAGGCAGTGGTGCCTGTTGGACAAACTGCAGACGCGTACGAGAAGGAATCTACGCACGAGATGGACGATTCCCAAAACGTTGCTCAACGTGTTGCGTTACGGTATGCTGCTGAACATCTTGGCATACGCAATACGAAAGTGAAGGTGCGTTTGCGTATTGAAGATATCGGTGGACCGTCTGCAGGAATGATGTACACGTTGGGAATTCTCGATAAGTTAACGCCAGCGAATGAAACGGGCGGTAAGACTATAGCTGGTACTGGCACCATTGAAAAATCGCAAAAAGTTGGTGCTATTGGTGGTATTCGTTTAAAAATGATTGCAGCTCGGCGAGACGGTGCTACTTGGTTCTTGGCTCCTCAAGATAATTGCGACGAAGTAGTGGGGCATGTGCCTGCTGGTTTGCGTGTGGTGAGGGTGAATACGATTGATGAGGCTTATAAAGCATTGAAAACTATCGGTTCCGGTCATAATGTAGCAGCACTGCCAAATTGCAATGTGAAGCGGAATATGCACAAATAACGATTAAATTAATTAAATATAGAAACAATCCAAAATAATAATTAGACTAATTAAACTAATTAAATAAAGAAAAAATAACTAAAATTTAACCAAGAGGAAAGAAAAACCAAACGTGGGCGATGAGGGACTCGAACCCCCGACATCCACCGTGTAAAGGTGGCGCTCTAGCCAGCTGAGCTAATCGCCCGTTTCGCAACAAAGTAAAAACATACAGGAAGGTATGTACGAATCAGTTTACGCGTGGCGCGCGTCGTAACAATCGCGTACAGTATACTGAATAAGAATATCTGCTCAGGAGGTTGGTAGTCGATGGCTCAGAAACCTGATACCGCTCGCAATGCTTCGGGGATGGAGCGTGTCGGTAAACGTAAATTAGGCTATAACGTAGCGCAGGTAGATGCTTTTTTGGAGCGTGCGCATGCGTTGTATGAAAGCGATGATATTAGACTTACTCAGCAAGATATTCAGGACGTTTCTTTCGATTTAGAACATGATGGTTACGTGATTGGCCAGGTTGATGCTGCCTTGTCGCGTTTGGAGAGAGCAGTAGTAGATAAGTGCACGCAGCATGATCTTTCCAAGTGTGGTCGCGTGGTATGGAAAGCACAAGCCGACGCTTTGTATCGCAAATTATTGCAGCATGCTCAGCGTGACTATCGTGAACGTTTTGCTAGTGGTATTCCTCATCGTCCGTCGTATTCGCGCAAGCAAGTGGATATTATGGTCGATCAAGCGCTTGATAAAATTGCCAATATGCTCGGTCATAAGCTGGAATGGGAAACGGATGATGATACATTGCAGACTATTGATGCGATGTATGTGTCTAACGTGATTTTTACTCAGTGCACTGGTAAGCGCGGCTATGATGAGCGTCAGGTTGATTATTACTTGGGCACTTGCGTTCGTTTGCTCAGCAGTTTGGAATCTTTTGAACGCATTGCTCAATATGTCGATATCGACAGTAAGGTGCCGGCGTTCGCCGCTCATAATACTGTGTCACATACTCGCGCTGCGGTTGATACTAATCACACAACGGAATCTAAGAATCAGAGCGCACCTTCATTTGCGCCGGAGCCGGTTGCAACTATGTCAGCAACGGTAACCTCTGCGGCTGCAGCTGATGCGGCTGATTCTATGGCTGCTGAGGCTTCTGAAGTGGCTTCTAAAGTGGCTTCTAAGGCGGCTCAGCCTACGCAAACTTCCACAATTCCTCACGTTCCAGATTACGATAAGCAGAGTATTTTTACCCCTGTTGACTACGTAAACCAAGGTTCTGAAGATTCGTTTGAGGCTTTGCGTCAATCTGAGCGTTCTATTTTCACTCCACATACTGCTGCGGGTGTGCCATCAAATATGCTTGACGACAACACAGACAGTAATGATGAGCTGGTGCAGAGTGCAACTGTGTTACACAATGTTTCAGAGAATAATCACGCTTCTGTTGAATCGGTAGATGCTGCTGATTATGCTCCTTTGCCTCCAGCGTTCCCTCCAGTAGTGCATCGTCATGCTGCCACAGCGTCGCATCGCGATGTTGATGATCAAGTTGCGTCTTCTGCTATTCCTTCGTTCCCTCCTGCGTTGCGTGAAGCGAGTGCAAGCGCGTCTCAGGCTGCAGCGGATACTGCTTACGGAAATCAAGCTCCTGTGGTTTCTTCAGCTCCTGTGGCCCCAATATTCCCGGTAGCGTCAGCACATGAGGATGCTTCTCATACTGGCGCATCATCTAAGTCTTCTTCCTACGACATGCCGATTCTCAATGTGCAACCAAGCAAGCCTTTGAACTTGGATATTCCAGATCTTTCCTTCCCGATTATGGGCCATGTTGACGAATCAAGCCTATTTGATAATGCGCAAGATATTGCACAAGAAGACGATGATGACGCAACTGGCGAGCATCCTTTGCAATAATCGTGCTCGAATTGTATTCGTTTAGTTGCTGTTTCTTGCGGCGTTGCGAAAGCTACGAAAATTGCGAAAATGTGGAAGGTTTCGTAGCTACGCAAGCCAGCGCGAAGTAGTTATTTGGTTGTGAAAGCATGCCGGTGTATCGCGATGAAGCTGTAGTGCTTCGTACGTTCCCTCTAGGTGAGGCCGATAGGATTGTCATATTGCTCACCAAAAAACACGGTAAAGTTCGTGCTGTTGCCAAAGGTGTGCGGCGTCTTAAATCGCGTTTTGGTGGTCGTCTTGAGCCTCTTATGCGAGTGGACGTACTTCTTGCGCAAGGAAAGTCGCTTGACGTTGTGTCTCAGGCTGTGTCTGTAGCAGCATACGCTGGCGAAATTTGCGCTGATTATACTCTGTATGAGTATGCTAGCGTCATATTGGAAGTCGTAGATGCGTTAGTTTCCAACGAATATACAGATGAGTACGTGCGCGAATTTCAAGATACACAGGGGCAGTATAATCTTCTCATTGCTGCATTGTCGTCGCTTGCGAAAAGAAAGCACGCTCCCGACGCCATAGGATTATCGTACGTATTGCGAGCTATGTCTTTGGCTGGTTGGTCGCCACGTTTAACAACTTGCGTAGTTTGCGGAAAAACTGAGGAATTATGCTATATTTCGCCCGCTGCCGGTGGTGTTATGTGCGCATTGGATCATACTCCAGAGTCGATTTTGTGCGACGATAATACGCGTCTTCAACTATATGCACTTGCGCAGGGGGATTGGCCGTCTCTTGACAATGTTTCTCTCGCTTCTTCCACGCTTTACTTGATTCAGCAGTGGGCTGAATATTATCTTGAGCGTCCAATTCGTTCACTGGGGTTGTTACATTCTTAAGTATGGCTTTTGAAAACGTGGATTATACGTCGCTTAATATTCCGGCGGCACCTTTTAGTGACCCTTCTCGCATACCAGATTTTCCTAAGGGCAAGGTTCCTCGCCATGTTGGCGTGATTATGGACGGCAATGGTCGTTGGGCTAAAGAGCGCGGAATGATTCGCACGGAAGGCCACAAGGCCGCAGAACCCGTTGTCTTTGACACTATTGCCGGTGCTATTGAAGCGGGAGTGCGCTACTTGAGCCTGTACACGTTTTCTACGGAAAATTGGAAGCGCTCGCCGCAAGAAGTGCGCTTTTTAATGGGATTTTCTCGGGATATTATTCACCGCAGGGTTGCGCAAATGAACGAGTGGGGAGTACGTGTGCGTTGGGCTGGTCGTCGCCCGCGTTTGTGGAAGTCTGTTATTGACGAGTTGGAAAAAGCGCAGGAAATTACGAAGAACAACACAACTATCGACGTTGTATTTTGTTTGAATTACGGTGGTCGCGCGGAAATTGCGGATGCGTGTGCCGAAATTGCTAAAGAAATTCGTGACGGAAAAATTAAAGGTGATCGTGTCACTGAAAAAATGATTGCTGATCACTTATATAATCCGGATATTCCAGATTGCGATTTGGTTATTCGTACTTCTGGCGAGCAGCGTACCAGCAACTTTTTGCCTTGGCAAGCGTCCTACGCGGAGCTTGATTTTGTGCCGGAACTCTTTCCGGATTATGGCCGCGAAGCGCTGTGGAGGTCAATTGACCGTTATGCGCATCGCGACCGACGTTTTGGCGGCGTAAAAAATGCCTAGTATCCCACTAAGATTTATTACTTTTCGCTAGCGAGCCAAGCGCAAGCTGCTACAACTGCAGCTTCTAATCCGCGATTAAGAGTGGGCTGCAAATCTGGGGCGAATGCCGGATTGTGATTTCCAGGAGCATTCTGCATATCCGCAAAACCACCTAAGCCCCAGTAAGCGTAAGGAGTTTTAAAAGTGTTCGCGATTATAGAAAAATCTTCCGAAGCAGAAGCGCGCGAAATATCTACAGAATCTTCTCCAAAGTATTCATCAAAAGCTTTACGCACGCGCAAAGATGCATTCTGATCATTATTCGTAAGCGGATAGCGATCATAATACGTAAACTCTGGTTCTTTAGGACATCTTGCAAGCTCGCACTCTCCACGCACAATTCGTTCAATAGCATTGTGCACAAATTCTTGAGTATCTTCGCTATAAGTTCTTGTGTTAATTAAAAGCTCGGCATCATCAGGAATAATATTCGACTTACTTCCTGCATTAAGCGCGCCAACTGTAACAATTGCGTAATCTTTAGCTGCAAGTTCGCGAGAAACAATCGTCTGCAATTTAAGCACAATTGATGAAGCAACAACCACCGGGTCAACGCTCAACTCAGGCATAGAACCATGCGAACCTTTACCAAAAATGTGCACGCGAATCGAAGCTGCAGTAGTTAAGAACGCGCCCGGACGAATACCGATTGTTCCTGCAGGAATAGCACCCAACACATGCTGACCAAGGTAAACGTCGGGCTTTGCGATCATGCTCGTAATGCCATTTTCTACCAAGTCTTTTGCGCCTTGAGCTGTTTCTTCTCCAGGCTGAAAAACGCCAATGTACGTTCCTCTCCAAGCATCTTTATGTTCATTAAAAGCCTTCAAGGCATCAAGTAGGCTGGAAATATGAAAATCGTGACCGCAAGCGTGTGAAACTCCAACCGTTTTGCCATTTTCGTCTTGCGTGCTAACTGTTGAAGTGTAATCTTTTCCTGAATTTTCTTTAATTGGAAGCGCATCAATATCCGCTCTCATAGCAACAACAGGACCTTCGCCGTTTTTAATCTCTGCCACAACGCCTGTTTTTCCAACTCGCTTTGTTTCAATCCCAGCTTTGCAAAGAATATCAATAATTGTTTGAGCTGTATGATTTTCTTTCATTGACAGTTCAGGATGTTGATGAAAGTATTTGTATTGTTTTTCTCGTTCTGCTTGGGTTTCATCTAAATCGGATAATATTTTCTGAACTGCCGTAAGTTGCAGCATAAATTCCTGCTTTCTTTTGTTTTATTATAACTTTTTTGAGTTTTGAGATTATTTGATTTCAGTTTTATTCTTCTTTATTTCGTTCTTCGAGAATCTTATCTACAAGTGCGGCTTTTGCGTCAATTTGATTGCTAAAGCCGGGGCGAATGTCTAACTTGAGGATTACTCCCGTGCGGTATCCTTTGTTAACTAATGTCATCGTAGCGTCACGAACAACGCGCATAACGTCGTCAAATTCGCCCTCAATATTGGTAAACATAGCGTTTGTTTCGTTTTTCAACCCAGAATCGCGAATAACTTTCACAGCGTCCGCAACGTATTCGCTCAACTCGTCGCCAACTCCGCTCGGAGCAATGCATAACGCCGCAACCGTGTTAGTTTTGTGAGCGTCTGTGTTGTTACTTGTATTCTCGTTTGTATTCTCGCTATTATTTTCACTCATAGTAACAATCCTTTTAAAATCGTAATCTTACGCAAATTTACCAAAACAATGTAACGTCAAACAATGCGTCAACAAACCTATAGTTTATATTACTATTTGTTTGGTGTGGCGCGAGTTTTGCGCGACGACCTGCTTTCGCGCAGCATTGCGCGCGCGAAGGCAACTCGGAGCGTGAGCTTGCTCAAGTTGAAAGCACGGTGTGCTTTCAACGCAAGCTCAGTAGCGAGCGCGTTACCCGCGCGAGCGTTCCTTCTCTCCTCGCACGTCCCGTCCTTCGTCGCTCTGGTTGTTAAAGGTTTTTATGTCTGCTTTGTTCTTTATGAATGTTGCTTCCTCAGTCCTCTTTTAGTGCTCGTAGAGAAATCCCCCTAAACTCTGCGTGCTAATCGTTAATAACCGTGTCTATCGCCGAGATTTTTCGATTTTTCTTCTTCGCTCGACTTGTCAGTAGCCTTCGGCTCTGCGCGACGACCTGCCGAAGCGCTCAAAGCGTAGCGCGCGAAGGCAACTCGGAGCGGAAACTCGCTTAAGTTGGAAGTCCAGTGGACTTCTAACGCGAGTTTCGTAGCGAGCGCGTCGCAATCCGCGCGAGCGTCCTTCGCTCAGCGCGAAAAATCTCAAATCTCTACCACACTAATATCCACACGACCAAATGACGACGCAATTAAGATGCAATACAAACTATAAATTTGTGTTATTTCGATAATTTTACAAGCGTCACAGGGTTTTTCTATAATAGCAACGTTTTCACCCGAATTTTCTAGTTTTACGAAAAGGTGTATTGTGGCTGTTTCAAAGCTTGATGAAGTCGTGTCCTTGGCTAAGCGTCGAGGTTTTGTGTTCCCAGCTGGCGAAATTTACGGTGGCACGCGCTCTGCGTGGGATTATGGTCCGTTGGGCGTTGCGTTGAAGGATAATATCAAGCGCGAATGGTGGCGTTACATGGTGACCACGCGCGGCGATGTTGTTGGTGTGGATACTTCTGTTATTTTGCCTTCTGAAGTTTGGGTTGCTTCCGGCCACGTTTCCGTGTTCAACGATCCTTTAATCGAGTGCTTGAACTGCCATAAGCGTCATCGTGCAGACAAGTTGGAAGAGTCGTATGCGGAAAAGCACGGCGACAAAATGCCTGAAAACGGTTTGAAAGACATTGTTTGCCCAGATTGCGGCACCCGCGGAAACTGGACGGAACCACGCGATTTCAACATGATGCTTCGTACGCATTTAGGCCCTGTTGAAGACGAAAACAGCCTGCACTATTTGCGTCCAGAAACAGCTCAGGGTATTTTCGTCGACTTTAAGAACGTCATGACTTCTACTCGCCAAAAGCCGCCTTTTGGTATTGCAAATATCGGTAAGTCTTTCCGTAACGAAATTACGCCAGGAAACTTTATTTTCCGCACTCGTGAGTTTGAGCAGATGGAAATGGAGTTCTTCGTAGAGCCTGGAACTGACGAAGCCTGGCATCAGTATTGGATTGACACTCGCGTACGCTGGTACGTTGATTTGGGTGTGAAGCCTGAGAATTTGCGCATGTACGAGCATCCTAAAGAGAAGCTCAGCCACTATTCCAAGCGTACTGTCGATATTGAATACAAATTCGGCTTCCAAGGTTCGGATTGGGGAGAGCTTGAGGGTATTGCAAACCGTACTGACTACGATTTGTCTGCTCATGCTAAGCATTCCGGCGAGGATTTGAGCTACTTTAACCAGGCTACTGGCGAAAAGTATGTGCCTTACGTTATTGAGCCTGCGGCTGGTCTTACCCGCTCGCTTATGGCATTCTTGGTCGATGCTTACGACGTTGACGAAGCTCCAAACACTAAGGGTGGCGTTGATAAGCGTACTGTTCTTCGACTTGACCCTCGTTTGGCTCCTGTGAAGGCTGCTGTTTTGCCATTGAGCAAGAAGCCAGAATTGCAAGCTATTGCTCAAGATTTGGCTGCTGAACTTCGCCAGCACGATTGGACGATTGACTACGATGAGGCCGGTGCTATTGGTCGTCGTTACCGTCGTGAAGACGAAATTGGCACGCCTTTGTGCGTAACAGTTGACTTCGATACTTTGGAAGATCACGCTGTTACTATTCGCGAGCGCGACACAATGCAGCAGGAGCGCGTTTCTTTGGACAAGGTTGCAGACTACGTTGCTAGCCGTATTAACGAAAAGCGCGTTAAGTATCCGCAAGGTCCTGTTGAAATCGTTGGTACTCGCGCAGCTGACGGTGCCACGGATGTTGCCAAAGAAACAGGCGAAGATGAATCTCAGCCGGTGAAAATTGCTCAAGCTGGCGGTTTGTACTAAAGCGCCCGTGCACGAGCAAGGTATTAGCTCAATCAAGTGTAAATATAAATTGTAAATATAAATTGTAAATAAGTGGACGTGACTTTATGCATGATTTGCATAAGGTTACGTCCTCTTTAATGTTCTCTTTAATATTCTATTTAATTTCGTAAGCGTGACGATAAGCGTCAATGTTTGCCAATCTTTACAAAGGAAAGATGCGCGTATGCAGGAAAACGAAACTGGTGTCGACAATAATACTTTCGCCATCAAACCAGTAGATTTAGGAAAGATTCATGTTTCCACTCCTGTGGTTCTTTCTCCTATGGCAGGTATTACTAATTGGCCTTTTCGCGCAATTTGTCGCGAATTTGGTCCCGACGGCCTGTACGTAGCTGAAATGATTACTGCTCGCGCATTGGCGGCTCGTAATCCTAAAGCGTTGCGTTTATGCCGTTTCGCGCCGAGTGAGAAGGTTCGTTCGTTACAACTATACGGTGTGAATCCTGCTATTGTTGAGCAGGCTGCTCGAATCGTTGTCGACGAAAATATGGCAGATCACGTTGACTTAAACTTTGGTTGCCCGGTACCAAAGGTGACACGTAGGGGTGGCGGATCTGCTCTTCCTTGGAAAACTGACTTGCTGCAAGAAATTTTGCATCGTGTTGTTTCAGTTTGTGAACCGGTAGGAATCCCGGTTACTGCTAAATTCCGTGTTGGTATCGACGAGAGTCACGAAACGTTTATGGAAGCTGGCCATATTGCGCAGGAGGAAGGTTGCGCAGCAGTAACTTTGCACGCTAGAACTACGTCTGAATATTACGGTGGTCATTCCGATTGGCAGCGTATTGGTGAATTAGTGCAGGCTCTTAGTATTCCCGTTTTTGGTAACGGCGATATTTGGGGTGCTGAAGATGCGCTCGCAATGTTTAAGGAAACTGGTTGCGCTGGTGTGGCTATTGGTCGCGGTTGTCAGGGGCGTCCTTGGATTTTTGCTGATATTCGCAATGCTTGCGAGGGCAGTAGTGAGCGTGTTAACCCAACTCTTGCGGAGGTTGGTTCCGTAATTTTGCGCCATTTGCAGTTGCTTGTTGAGTTTTATGATGGTGATGAGCGTATGGCAGTGCACGATTTGCGTAAGCATGTTGCTTGGTATTTGAAAGGTTTCCCAGTTGGTGGGGGCACTCGTAAAGCTTTTATGGAGTGCGAGTCGATTGCGGATGTTCAACGCAATCTCAACATGCTTGACGGTTCGTTGCGTTTGCCTGAACAGTTGTTAGACACGCCGCGTGGCCGTGTGCGTTTCGCTAAGAAGGTTCATTTGCCTTACGGTTGGCTTGATAGTCGAACGACGAGTCACGAAGAACGTGAGCTGCTATTTGGTGACGACCCTATGGATGCAAGTTACTAGTTTTTTCTAGGGTTTTGTACGTTTAGTTTGTTGGTTGCGAATTCAAATTTTTATTATTAAACGGCGTAATTGCGATAAAAACTTGAGCTAGCGCGTATTTGCGTATGGTCCGGTGTATTATCGAAGCAGTGACATTTTTTCAGTTTTTATTGTTAAAACGTCGTCAATATCGAGCGTTTTGCGCTAGAATGTTGCGTAAACGTGCGTGAGTGACAGGAGACAACGGTGAGCGAGATTGCCCAGACTGACAATTTCAACGACAAGACCATTATCAAGGTAGTCGGCGTCGGTGGTGCCGGCGGTAACGCCGTCAATCGGATGATCACCGAGGGTTTACAGAATGTAGAATTCGTAGCAATTAACACTGATGCTAAGGATTTGTTGCGTTCTGACGCTGATGTAAAGATTTCATTATCTGATGCTTCAAGCCGAGGCCTCGGCGCTGGTGCTGACCCTGAAAAGGGAGCGAAGGCTGCACAAGATCATCAATCTGATATTGAGGAAGCACTCAAGGGTGCCGATATGGTATTCGTGACTTGTGGCGAAGGTGGTGGCACAGGAACGGGTGCAAGCCCTATTGTGGCGCGTGCTGCACATCAGCAGGGTGCTTTGACTATTGCGGTGGTTACGCGTCCATTCAGCTTTGAAGGCCCGCAGCGTGCTGCGTCTGCAAAGCTCGGCATTGAGAATCTTCGCAATGAAGTTGATGCTTTGATTGTGATTCCTAATGATCGTTTGTTGGAAATTTCTGATAGAACGATTGGTATTATTGATGCGTTCAAGACTGCTGATACTGCACTTCTTGCTGGCGTGCAGGGTATTACGGACTTAATCACTACGAATTCTTACATTCATGTTGATTTCTCCGATGTTACCGCCATTTTGCGTGGTGCTGGTACCGCTTTGTTTGGCATTGGTTCCGCTAAGGGCGAAGATCGTGCTACGCAGGCAGCTGAGATTGCTATCAGCTCCCCATTGCTGGAAGAAAGCATTGAGGGTGCGCATGGTGCTTTGATTAACATCGCTGGTCCAAGTGATTTGAAGCTTCAGGAAGCGTCTGCTGCTACTGAGCTTGTGCGTAAGGCTATTCATCCAGAAGCACAAATTATTTGGGGTCTTTCGTTGGATGATTCATACGGAGATGAAGTACGCGTAACTGTTATTGCTGCAGGTTTTGATGCTCATCCTAAAGCTGAAGAGTCTGCGAAGGCTGGGCAATTTGTCGATATGCAAGCAGATGTGAAGCCTGTAGCTCCAGCTAAGTCTACTTCTCCTGTGACTCCGGAAGCTCCTGCAACTGTTCAGCAGCCTGCTCAAGCGTCGGTGCCTTCGATGTTTGATACTGCAGTGCATCAGCAGTATTCAGCTGCTCCAATGGATACTCAAACTCAAGCTGCTGTCGAGCCAGACGAGTTAGATATTCCTGATTTTCTGCGTTAAGAGTAACGAGAGGAGGGCTACTTCATGGCTGGTTTTATGAAGAACGTGATGTCATACGTTGGCATGGCGGATGTGCCGGAAGATGATGATTATACCGAAACTGAAGCTCCAGAGACTTCATTCGATAACGATCATTCAGTAACTCCTGTTGTGTCGCAGCATAATGAGGAATCGCGTTCTGGTGTTGCTTCTGCTAGAGCTAGCATGAATCGTATGAGCCGTATCACTACCATTCACCCAAAGTCTTATGATGATGCGCAAATGGTTGGTCGTGCTTTACGAGATGGTGTTCCGGTTGTGTTGAATCTAACTGGAGTTACCGAATCAGTAGCGTATCGTATTGTTGACTTCTCTGCTGGAGTGGTGTTTGGCGTGCGCGGTTCGATTGAGCGAGTTACGCCTCGAGTATTCTTACTCAGCCCAGCGCAAGTAAATATCAAAGTAGAGGATACTCCGACTGCTAATTCTGCACGCGACTTGTTCTCTTAAGGATTTTGTTTATAAATAAAATTAATTAAGCAGCGTTTGCGTAACAGCTTTCGCTGCTTTTTTATACTTTTTGGTAGCATAAAAGCGATACATACGCGTATGACTAAAATCATGCGACTGTTAAAAACTAAAGGCGCGCAGCCGAATAACGAAAGTAATCTAATGAGCAGTGAAAATGAAAACGAAAACACTACGCAAGCCAAGCAACGCACTGTATTGTCGTTTGTACGTCGTTCTGGACGCTTAGATGAGCGTTTACAGCATGCTCAGGAGCGTTACGCAAGTCAGTACCTATTAGACGTTAATAAAGCTCCTGGCTCCTTTAGATTACGGGAAGATTTGCTCATTACGCCTGAATGGATTAAAGATACTTGGGGCAATAATAATCCGCTTATTGTTGAAATTGGTTCCGGACAGGGCGAAAACATTGTTGCAGCAGCCGAACGTCTTCCGGAAACTAACTTTTTAGCGCTTGAAGTTTATGATCCAGGCGTAGCTCATACAATGCTTCTTGCTGGAAAGCAAGGTTTAACTAATCTTCGTATTGCGAAAATTAACGCTCCTGATTTCTTCGTAGCTTGCGATTTAGGAGTTTTAGAAGAGGTTTGGACTTTCTTCCCGGATCCATGGCCTAAAATGCGTCACCACAAGCGTCGTATCGTGCAACCAGAGCTTGCCTCTACAATACATAGGGCATTGCGTGAAGATGGTATGTGGCGCATTGCTACGGATATTGAGGATTATGCTTTGCACGTGCACGAAGTTATGGATTCTCGCGAAGATTTCGCGAATGTTGGCGAATTGAAAGTAAGTCTTCCAACTGAGCACGTTGGAAAAGGTACAGCCGACACTGCATCTGTCCTTCCGCACGCAGAGTTTAGCGAATCTGAGCGTTTTGCTGGTCGCGTTCTTACGAATTTTGAGCGCAAAGGCTTGGAGGCTGGTCGCACTATTCACGACTTCACCTACCGCGCATTAGTGCTTTGCGAACGCTGAGTATTCTTGCCTAGCGAACACTAGCATTCGCGCTGCTGCACACACCACACCAAACCCAATCTTCCCATCCGCAACACGCCGTGAGTTGCGTGCTGCTTTCCAGAATGTTAATATCATATGGTTTGGTTCGAAGCCCCCTTCGTCTAACGGTTAGGACACCAGACTTTCAATCTGACAACAAGAGTTCGACTCTCTTAGGGGGTACAAGTTATAGCGCCGCTCAGTTTTGGGCGGCGTTTTTGTTAATTTTCCTGCCGCTTACGGCGATTGCACCGTTTATCCTTGCCCTTGCCTTTGCCCTGAACTATTTTGACTCAGCCTTATATTTTTTCTATAGGTTGTTATTACTTTTTCCAATGTTATGAATTCCACAACGTGTGTGTTGATTTTTCTGTAAAGTGCTAAACTTGCTCGTTGGCGCTTCTGCCCGGGCTGCGCAGGTCGGGGAGCGCTCTGGTGAGTTATACAATGCGCGGCAGTTTAAGATAAGGATCGCTCATGAGTGATATTTTCAATAATGATAAAGGTGACATTAATTCAACAACTTCTGTATCAGATTATGCACAAACGCAGGAAGCTGAGGAGCTTTCGGTTGCTGCGAACTACCGTTGGCGTGTGGCAGATATCGCTTTGGGATCTGCTCTTGCTGCCGTTTTTGGTGTTATTTTGTGTGGCTACGGCTTGGTGTTTATTCCGATTATTCGTACGTTGAACGCTGCTGTACTCCCTGGTTTTGCGAGTATTACTCACGGTGTGTGGTATTTGTCCGGAACACTTGCTGTGTTGCTTATTCGTAAGCCTGGTTCTGCGGTGTATGTGAATGTGGTGGCTGCGCTTATTCAGGTGCTTCTTGGTTCTCCGTTCTCGTTCACTGGTACTGTTATTTCTGCTTTGATGCAGGGTGTGTTTGCGGAGATTCCGTTCTTGATTTTCCGTTTGCGTAAGTTTAATTTGACGTTGAGTATTGTTTCTGGTGTACTTGTTGCGCTTGAGTATGGTGTGTTCTTAACGTTTACTAAGTATCAGGCAAAGGCTCCTTCTTATATCACTGTGCACATGATTACGGAGCTTATTAGTGGCTTCTTGCTTTCTGGTGTACTGGTGTGGTTTGTGTATTTGGCTTTGCGCGCAACTGGTGCTCTTGATAACTTTTCATCTGGACGCTCTGACCGAGCTTGAAATCATTGGGATTTCAAGCTCCTTCAGACTAGGCAAGCTCAAAAATTCGACTCACTGAGTTGGCGACGTTTATGGGTATGTGCTAATCTAGCTGTTGCCGGTTACGGCGTGGGGCTTTAGCTCAGTCGGTTAGAGCAGCGGACTCATAATCCGTCGGTCCAGGGTTCAAGCCCCTGAGGCCCCACTAAAAAAGCGCCACTTCACTACGTTTGGTGAGGTGGCGCTTTATTTGTTACTTACTTCTGTACTATTTTCCAGCTTTCGCAAGATAATCTGGTATCTGCTTAGGGTATTGAGGCCATGCACCTTCTTTAGTGCACACGAATGCTGCCGTATTCACTGCAGCGCGGTGAGCCTCCTTTAGTGATTCCCCTCTGAGAATATGTGTAGCGAATACGCCAGAAAATGCGTCTCCAGCTCCTACAGTATCAATAATGTCAACATGCGGGGTAGGTATAGTAGAACTTTCGCCAGTGCTGGTAATAATCGTGCTGAAGGTCGAGCCACCTGTAAGAATCACATAATCAAGTCCGTAGCGTGCCTGGAACCATTTGCAAGCTTCGTCGTCGGAGGTGTCGCGAATATTGAACATGTCACGCAGTAGGAACAATTCGGAATCGTTAAGCTTAAAAACGGTCGCTTCCTGCAAAAGCGTATCAATGAGATCCTTAGAATAATGGTCGCTGCGAATGTTGATGTCAAAGAACTTCATAGCTCCAGGCTTAGTATGCTTCAATAATTGAAGAATAGTGTCGTGAGTTTCTTGCGAACGAAGGCTAAGAGTTCCGAAGCATACGGCATCAGCCCGTTCTACTAAGTCGATAAGTTCTCGAGTGTAAAGAATGTGGTCCCATGCTATGTTTCGCAAAATAGTATATTCTGGAATTCCGTTTTTCAGTGCTATTTCCACAGTGCTTGTTGGCCATGCGTTGCGCTGAATAATTGAGGTGATTCCGGCCTTGTTTACTCTGTCAATCAGTTCATCTCCGAGCTGATCTTGGCCGACTGCGCTAATCATGCAGCTTTGCGCGCCGTGGCATTGTGCGTGATATGCAAAATTTGCTGGCGCTCCGCCGACGCGTTTTCCGTGGGGAAGTAAGTCCCATAACAGTTCGCCGAGTGAAAGAACAATTGGCTTAGACATAACATTCCTTTCGAGCGCATCAGTGCAGCAAACTGATAGTGTTGCGTAGCATAAGCTGTCAGTTTCGTAACAGTTAGGTGCGTAAAATTATGCGTGTAAACTATTACATAAACAATTATGGTGCGCCCTTACGATAAAGCAACATGCGTTATGCGTGTTACTGTTCGTGAGAACGCACCATACGTATTTTAGAAAATATTAATGCTCGAAAATATCATTTTTTTGAGCGCGATCAGCCATCCAAGCTTCAACATCCTCAATCTGCTTTGGAATGTCGATAGAAAGCCATTCTGGGCCGTTTTCGGTCATCAGCACGTCGTCTTCGATACGAATTCCAATGCCGCGCATTTCTTCTGGGAGCATTAAATCGTTCGCAGCAAAGTACAAGCCTGGTTCGATCGTGAAAATCATGCCCGGCGTAATCTTTGCGCCTTGATAAGACTCGTAGCGTGCTTGCGCGCAGTCGTGCACGTCCAAGCCGAGATGGTGAGCTACACCGCATGCGTGCCAGCGGCGATGTTGCTGTCCTTCTGGAGAAAGTGATTCTTCAACGCTCACCTTCAAAATTCCCCACTCGTGCAAGTGCTCTGCAAGCACGCGCATGCAGGCGTGGTGAATGTCGGAGTACGTGGCACCTGGCTTAGCAGCCTCAAAACCGGCTTGTTGAGCATCCAACACGCACTGGTAAAGCTTCTTCTGCAAATCAGTAAACTTGCCGTTTGTTGGGAAGGTGCGCGTAATATCTGCGGTGTAGAGGCTGTTGACTTCCACGCCTGCATCAATAAGCAGCAATTCACCGTTAGAAACTACGCCGGTGTTTCGCATCCAATGCAAAATTGGCGCGTGCTTGCCGGAGGCAACAATCGTATCGTATCCAACTTCGTTGCCTTCTTCGCGAGCGACGGAATTAAACGCGCCTTCAATCATGCGTTCGGAATGTTCCTTGCCAAGAGCTTGAGGCAAGCGTGTAAGCATGCGGTCAAAGCCGAGTTTTGTAGCGGCCACAGCTTTGCGCATTTCGCGAATTTCGTAATCGTCTTTAAGCATGCGCGCTTCTGCAGCGAACTCGTGTAGTTTGTCGTCGGCGGAAGTGTTTGCATCTTCGTCGGTAAATCCGCTTGCTTCACGCATTGTTTCAACTTTTGCGGTAAGTTCAGGGTCGGTTTCGCGAATAATGCGTACTCGAACGCCTTCGCCGTTAGCGTCGTCGCTTACGTTCTTAGCAAGAGCGTCTTCAAGCTCAGCAATATCGCGCGTTTCGATGCCGGTCATGGCTTTAAGTTCCTTCAAGCCGGCGCGAGGACCAACCCAATATTCACCGTAGTGAGGATCTTTATAGAATGCTGCAGTGCTGTTATCTGCGCGTGGAGCTACAAAAAGCTCAGGAATATGTGTTTTTCCAGCTTTAGCTTCTTCGCTTTCTTTTTCAACAGGTTCCATTACGAGTACGGCACCTGCTTCGTAATCCTGGCCTAAGCCGGTGTAGTAAGCAAAAGTAGTGTCTGGACGGAAAGCGTAATCGCAATCGTTATTGCGCACTTTTGGCTGACCTGCAGGAATAATTAAACGTTCGCCTGGGAAGCGCTTTGAAAGAGCTTCTAAACGTGCTGGAATGTACTTGCTGGATTCAAGAGGCTTAACTTCTGGCTCCTGATTATCCCAGCTGCTTGTCATAAAATCTTTGAAAGAGTCACTATTTGGACGAAGGGAGCGATTGTTTACGCGGTCTTCTGCTTTTTGTGTGCCGTCAGCTTTCAGTTCTTCACCGTGTTCAGTTGGTGTGTGTTCTGCCATTTGCGAGACTCCTTAACTCTTCTTTTCGTATGCAAATTTTCGTATGCAAATCGTACTAACGAACAATAAACTAACATAGTCGTATTTATTGTTTTATGCGAGTTTTTATTTAATAAAGTTGCAATATTTTATAAATTAGTTGTCAGTTTAATGTGCGTGTGTTGTTGGCATAAACTAATCTATATATTTGGAAAATGAGTAAGTGAGCACAAAATTAGGGGAGTGTAGTTATGTCTATGGAACATCCAAATCGTAACAGTGAACGCATTATTGACGTTGAGCGCAATATTATGAGCCGCGCGCCTGAACATAATAAAACTAATCTCGACTTAGACAGGATGCGCTTAATTCTTGATATTCTTGGTCATCCGGAAAAGTCTATGCACGTTATTCATATTACCGGCACGAACGGCAAAGGTTCTACAGCTCGCATGGCCGAGTCGATTTGCCGCGCGTACGGTTTGCGCACAGGACTTTATACTTCTCCACATTTGGAGCGCATAAACGAGCGCATTATGATTGACGGCCAGGAAATCGGCGATGACGATTTTGTGGACGTTTGGGATCAAATGAAAGATATTATCGACATGGTTGACGCTCGCATGGAGGCTGACGGTAAGCCAAAAATGAGCTTCTTTGAAGTGCTTACAGCCATGGCGATTTGGGCTTTTGCGGACGCTCCTGTTGACGTTGCTGTTATGGAAGTTGGCATGGGTGGCGAATGGGATGCCACGAACGTTATGAATGCGGATGCTGCAATTATTGGCCCTGTGGATATGGATCACATGCAGTGGCTTGGAAACACTGTTGAGGAGATTGCTCGCACGAAGGCGGGCATTATTAAGCCAAATTGCACGGTAATTTTGGGTCCTCAGCCGCATGAAGATAAGGTTTTGCCAATTATTAAGGAAGTTGCCGAGCGTAATCATGCCACATTGTTGCGCGATTCTTCTTATGGTGACGGCGAGCTTGAAGTTGTGTCTCGCACTCCTGCGGTTGGCGGCCAGGTTGTTACTTTGCGCACGCCTCTTGGCACTTATGAGGATGTGCCAATCGACAAGTTTGGTGAGCATCAGGCACATAATGCTTTGGCGGCGCTCGCTGCTGCGGAGGTTGTGTTGCCGGTAAACGGTGCCTTGGATGGTGATTTGGTTGCTGAAGCGTTAAGCCAGGTTAAGGTTCCGGGGCGCATTGAGCAGGTTCGTACTTCGCCGACTATTATTATTGACGGTGGTCATAATGTGAATGCGGCTGAGTCTCTTCGTAAAACGATTGAGGAAAACTATCATTTTGAGCAGCTTATTGGTGTTGTTGCGATGATGGCAGATAAGCAGGTTGAAGAATACTTGGGTGTGCTTGAGCCGGTTTTGACGAAGATTATTGTGACTCGCAATTCTTGGCGCGACCGTGTAATGGATCCGGAAGATCTTGAGAAGGTAGCTGTAAGCGTATTTGGTAGGGATCGCGTGATTCGCGTTGATGAACTGCCAGATGCTATTCAGACGGCTGTGAATTTGGTTGATGAGGACGATGAGCTTGGCGTGGGCTATGGTCACGGCGTGCTTATTTGCGGTAGTTTCGTCACGGCAGGGGATGCGCGCACAATGCTTGTTGAGCATGTGAATCCAGACTTAACAAAGTCGAAAGAGCAGCGCGTTGTGATTCACCCAAATATTGACGAATCTGGCAGTGATAGTCGCGAGTAGTAGGCGAAATTACTTTTGTAAGCCTTCTACTATTAGATAATATTGGCTAAACGGTGCAGATTATAAACCGTACTATAATCAGGATTCAAATCGTTTGAGGTTTGAATCCTGATTGCTTTAAGATTCTAAAGATATGGTTACGTGGCGATTTTTCTGTTGCGTCACTAGTTGTGTTACTAATTATATCGCCTAATAACCGTCGCCTTATTGAATTCCAAAGAGACGCTTTACAACGAAAGAATCACCCTCGTAAGGTATGTGTTTGTTGTGTAATTTAATCCAACGTTCGTCGCCTTTTCCTATTACCAACAGAATGTTGCGTCTTTTTTCTTCCTGCGTACTTTTTTGGGCTTCAGCGTATGCAGTTTCGATTGCTTGGGTCCTGTCGAGAATGATTTGTGAGGCAACGTGTGGGTTTGTTACGTAACCTTGCATAATTGTGCAAATATCGGATACGCTTTCCGTATTAGTATCTTCGGCTGTAAAAATAAACTCGTCAATGCGATTTTGTGCCGCGTCAACAATTTCCTTGCGCCTATCGACAGCCTTGTCTCCTGTGGATCCGGTAATTAGAGTAATGCGAGGATTCTCGTTGCCGTAACGTTCTTGTACAAAATCGATAACTGATTTTGTAGAAATATAGTTGTGTGCGTAATCGACCACAGCGACCATGTTGGAATGAGTGTCGTTAAACACTTCCATACGCCCTGAAATAGTGATTGTTTCGATTGCATGTAAGGCTTGTACGTCGTCACCTATTCCGAGCTCGTTGGCTATAGCGATTGCGGCGGTTGCGTTTTCATAGTTAAAGGATCCTGCAATTGATAGTGTAAACGTGTCAATAGGATTGTAATGCGCTTCCTCTAAAGCATTTTCACAATTGCTTTCGTTTTCGCAATTGTCGTTACCGTTATTGCTTTCAGAGGCAAGTTTTGCAATATAGTAAGTTTCGCTGTGAGAATCTACCGGTATTGCTGCGTAATCCGGAAGCATAAGTTTAGGATAGTTGTCTAAAGTATCCGTAATTTTTTCTTCGCAGATTGTGTTGCTGTTGTCGCTGTTAGTATTGTCAGCTTCTTCTTCATCTTTGAAACGCGCTACGGTGGTTACTTTTGTATGATGCTGTTCGGCATCCTGCATTAGTAAGTCAGCGTGATCAGTATCAGCGTTAAGTACCAAGCATTTGGAATTTGCAATAAGCTGACGTTTGCAGTACAAGTAGTCTTCAAAAGTTGGGTGCTCAATCGAACTAATGTGGTCGGGACTAATATTCAAAAATGCGCCAACATCGAATTTTAATCCGAACACTCGGTCCACTTTGTAAGCTTGAGAGGAAACTTCCATCACCAGGTATTGCATGCCGTTATCCACTGCTTCGCGCATCATACGGAACGCGTCCAGGCTTTCTGGAGTAGTTAAATTCGATTCCGTGTAATGCTTTCCATCCAAGCAGTTGTCTACTGAGGAGAATAGTGCTGCTTTGCCGTGGGAATGTGCATTGAGAATGGCGTGGGTAAAGTAAGCTGTGGTCGTTTTGCCTTTAGTTCCCGTAATTCCAACGATACTAAGATGTTCTTGAGGGGAACGATAGTATGCTGCAGAAAGCACGCTCATTGCTTTTCGTACATCGTTAACAATAATTCCAACAGCGTGAGTGTTTTGTGCATAGCTTTGTTCAGAAACGTACGCTATAAGACCTTTTTCGTCTGCTCCATTAAGATATTCGGCTTTAAAGTTTCCCTTAACAAATAAGAGCGTGCCAGGCTTAATATCGCGGGTGTCGTAAGTTATGTGCTCAAAAGCTTCGTTGGCTTTCACTGTTTCAAAATCTGATGCGTTCAAAGACCAGATTTCGTTTCTTACGTGGGTAGTGTCGGCGTCGCTCGCGGATTGAGTGGCATTGTTGTGGCGATACTGAATCATTTCACGAAGCAGACCGTAGTGTTGCAATAGTCTGCTTGCTGATTCTAGTGACAGTGTATCTTGCGTAGTCATGGTTGCTTCTTTCCGCAAATATTCCTTTTTTAATAATTAACTTGTAATGATAACCTACGTGAAGGTATTCGCGTTGCGTAAGTGTGTTTTATAACCAAGTGCCAGTAATTGGTTCTTTTCCGTGCGCTTGAAGCCAAGTATTGAAACTATCCCGCCATTTTATGTAGGCTGCACGCTGCCATTGCATAATATCGCTGAGTGGTAATCTTCCAACTGACTCATGAAGTTCGCAGATAGGTGCAATTAAATCAAGTGCTGCAACTGTGTCGGCTGTAGCGTCGTGGAAGTCTCCAATTGGTTCAACGCCGTAATATTGCGAGGTGAGAGTTAGCGTGCGTTTTCCTGTTCGTCGGGAAATAGTGCGATCAATAACAAGAGGGTCAACAGTTAGCACGTCTTCTTGCGTAAGCGTGTTGATAGTGCTCGTTGGTCGCTGATTTAGTGGCGTGAGTTGCCAACGCTGTAAATCGTGCCGCAACATCGTTACGTCAAAAGGTGCGTTGTATGCCAGAAGTGGAATATTTTTTGACTGAGTTGCGCTGATAACTTGCGCCAGTAATTCGAGTTCTTGCGTAGGCTCGCCGCCGTGTGCTTGAAGATACTCGTCAGTAAATCCGTTTACTTCGCTTGCTTTAGGATTCATAGGTTGATGTGGATTAATCAACCAAGTAGATACTGTGTCTCCTTTGTGACCTAACGCAGGGTTGCGAAGTACGAGAGTTGCAGATACGATGGCATCTTTGCCAAGGGTTGCTCCCGTTGTTTCTGTATCGAAACCAAGCAACCATGATTGTGCAAGCGGTGTGTTTTCGCTTTGCGAAGGCGCTGCAGCGATTGCATCTAATAATTCTTGAATGTATGTCGGCATACGCATAATCTTACCGCAATATGCAGTTATGATAAGTATATATTTTGCAATACGAGCTTAGCAGTTGGGAGAAGTAACTTTTTACCTACTAAATACCAACCTTCTTGCGAGTATCATGGATAGTATGAATAAGCAACATCATGTAGTAAGTGTTCAGCACGATACTACTAAGCCTAACTACTCGCTTACTTCACGCGCGTCTCATAAGATTCACAATCGCCGACATGAGCAATTTGAGCAGCTTATTCGGCCTTGCGTAGATGCTCTTTATACTCAAGCTATGCGCTTAACTCACAATTCTCAAGACGCTCAAGATCTCGTACAAGATACGTTCGAGCGTGCGCTTAAAAGTTTCTCCACATTCCAACCGGGCACTAATTTTGGTGCTTGGGTTAATCGTATTGAACGAAATTTGTATTTTAACCAATATGCTCAGGCAAAACGTCGCCCTCAGCGTGCTAACGATGCTACGGGGGATTATGACGATTGGGATATTTATGAAGCGTCAAATCATAATCCGAGTGGATTGCTTTCAGCCGAGCAAGAATATTTAGAAGGTTTTGCACCACAAGAAATTATGGCGGCATTAAATACGTTGCCTCCGGAGCGTAAAAAAGTTTTTGTTGAAGCTGCTATACGCGGGAAGTCGTATAAGCAGATTGCACAAGAAGAAGGCGTAAAAATTGGTACGATTATGAGCAGATTAAATCGTGCTCGTGCGCAATTGAAGCGCGAACTTGCTGATTATGCGAATGAATAACAAAAAAGCCCGTGAATTATCACGGGCTTAATAGTATGTATAAGCGAACTACAGCTTAAGCATTTGGCCTTTTGCCATGATTCGCTGCTTTTTTACGACGCGCCTTGCGCTTGCGGCCACGCATACCCATAATGCACTCCTTAACGTTTAATGAACAACCTTAGGGATTATCGCACGTTGCCAAGACGTTACTGCGTTATCTGTCTATTTTTGGCGACATTTCCTTCAGTGTGTTCGGCACTTTGCTGGTACTTACGGTAAGTAATATCACGCTAGTATCAACGCAAATGTCTGCAATTAGTAAATGTACTCTTATGCGGCAATATCTGCTACTGTTGCGCTCAATAAGGTAACAATATCCTTAGGATTGAGGACAACGTCAAGTCCACGCTTTCCTCCCGAGACGAGAATCTCATCAAACTGCATAACGCTGCTGTCGAGTACTGTTTCGTGATGCGTTTTCTGCCCGAATGGTGAAATGCCGCCAACAACGTAGCCGCTTTCACGTTGAGCAACTTCAGGACTTGTCATACTCGCTTTTTTAGCGTGTACTGCGCTCGCAATTGCTTTCATATTAAGGCGTCCGTTTACTGGAACTATGCCAACCACTCGCTTTTCGCCCGTGTCTACCATCAGTGTTTTGCACACCTGAGCTGCGCTAACTCCGAGTTTTTCTGCTGCTTCTATGCCGTAGCCGTCGTCCATGTGATCGGCGTCGTGATCGTACTCGGCCACTCTAAAAGCGATACCAGCTTCCTCAAGTTGGGCGATTGCTGGTGTTGCTTTGCCGGTTGCTGCATGTTTTTTACTCATTGCGCTTCCCCTTGTTGTTTTGTATTGCTATAGCAATTGTGATACATGATATGCTATACCGACTATTGACTTAACGCGTATTGACGTATTTTAGAGACTGCGTCGATTGTGTGTCGTTCATTTATTTTTTGAATAATTTCATAACAAAACCCCTTGCGTTGCTTTAGATAAGCTCACAAGGGGTTTTGTTAATAATATTCGTCAATCAGATTTTACTGACTGCTTTACTTAAAATTTCACTCGGAGATTTCAGCGAAGTAAAGCAGGGTGCGAATCATGTTGGAGGTGAAGCCGTACTCGTTGTCGTAGAAGGTAACGGTACGAGCCAAGGTGACACCGTCAACAGTGTTCACATCGGTCTGAGTTGGATCGAAAACGCCACCGTGGGTGTCGCCGATGATGTCGGAGGACACGATGCTGTCGGCATTGTAACCGAAGTACTCGCAGTTCTCGAAAGCCTTCTTGAAGGCTTCGTTGATTTCTTCAGCGGTTGCTGGCTTCTCAAGAACAGTGGTCAATTCGGTGACGGAACCATCTGGAACCTGAATGCGCTGAGCGTGACCCTGGAGCTTGCCGTTGACCTCTGGCACAACCTTGCCGATTGCCTTAGCTGCACCGGTGGAGTGCTCGATGGTGTTGCAAGCTGCGGAACGGTTGTTGCGTGGCTTGGAGCCGCGTGGGCCGTCAAGAATCATCTGAGTGCCGGTGTAAGCGTGGATGGTGGTCATGAAGCCGGACTTAATGCCCCAGTTATCCTGCAGCAACTTGACCATAGCGGCCATGGAGTTGGTGGTGCAGGAGCCAGCGGACACGATGTTATCGGTTGGCTTTAAGATTTCGTGGTTCACGCCAAACACGACGGTTGGGGTGGTCTCGTCCTTAGCAGGAGCAGAGATAAGCACCTTCTTGGCGCCAGCGTTCAAGTGAGCCTGGGACTTTTCTGCAGAAGTGTAGAAACCGGTGCATTCAAGCACGAATTCAACGCCATCGTTCTTAACCCATGGAATGTTGTTAGCATCTTTTTCAGCGTATACCTTGTAGGTCTTGCCATCTACGACGATTGCGTCTTCGGTGGAGGTCACCTCAACTGGGGTGCCGTCATCGTGACGGAAGGTGCCGTGGGTGCTGTCGTACTTCAACAAGTAAGCAAGCATAGAAGGAGTGGTCAGATCGTTGATGGCTGCGACTTCGATGTCACCGGCTTGACCGCCACGAGCCTGAAGCTCGAATATGCGGCGGAATGCGAGACGACCGATGCGACCGAAACCATTAATACCAATCTTGACTGTCATGTGGTTCTCCCTTGAGTGAGACCTCGTGCGCAACGTTTAAGTCACGCGATTTTCGCGATGAAAACTCACGCATTGTGGTCATCTTTATTGAACTAGCGGTGTTCATTTTAGTGTGCGGTGTGTACGAAGAGTTGACAT
This sequence comes from Gardnerella nova, assembly GCF_049244055.1. NCBI lineage: Bacteria > Bacillati > Actinomycetota > Actinomycetes > Bifidobacteriales > Bifidobacteriaceae > Gardnerella > Gardnerella nova. The sequence goes on from NZ_CP058369.1 coordinate 265,017, forward strand.
ATAGCTCACTTTTGTTGGGATATGGTGGTGTCGTGATAGTGAGCGTTAACATGCTGTGTTTTTTGAGTGTTTCTGTGCATTTTTTGATATATTAACGTTGCGTTTTGCTCGTACTTGCGCGGTAAATTTCTGTTCATTTGAACATATACTACGATGCGACTGCCGTTACGACACGTTTGCTGTTGCGTTACGTTTGCTATGAATTATTTTTTGAAAAGTAGAAATAAGCAAGCGAGGTGATGAAACGCTTAAGAAGAAACGTAACAATATAGAGAAGGCTGGCGAGTATTGAGTGGAAAAAATACTCGCCAGCCATATTTGCGCGGAAAATTCGTCGCGCAACTTACTCACTGTACGTCATAGATTCTGCAGCTGCAGTCGTGGAATCAGTTGGTGTTACTTCACTATCTAATGGTACTGCAAGTGCTTCAGATACTGACATATCAACTTCTCCCAAGTCTCCAACAGGTCGCTTAAACCAGCTCACCTGAGGAAGTGGAGTATCTATTGGGAACGTTACAATAAGTGTGCCTTCGTGAACATCTATATGAGCCGGCGTATTGTCCAATAATTCATTACTCAATCCCTGAACAGCATCGCCGTGCATGGTGGCATGGCTAAGCTGATATTTCAACCCCAGTTCGTTGACATCGGTTGAAATAGGCGTATGAGAAAATACAGAAACAATGCGTGAACTATTTCCGCTCGATGCAGGAAAATCAAGAGATCCGTCGTGAATAGCGGTAACGATTTGGCCGTCACCATACAAAAAGCCTATGCCACCTCGGATTGCAAGGCGCACCATCAGCTGAATGTTGGAAATAGTATGGTCAACGCGTCCACCAAGTCCTCCGAAAATATGGAATTCTCGTGAACCTTTTGACCAACCAACCTTCAATGCTGAGAGCAAATCCGGATCGTCTTTTTCTGCAGGAAGACGAGTAATTATTGCATCAGTTGGCAATTTAAGTCTTACGGAATCAAAATCTCCAATAAGTGCGTCGACGTGCAGGCCAAGGCTACAAGCGTGATCCCAACCTCCGTCCGCAGCAATAGTGAGAGCGCGGTCAGGCACGTGCTCGCGTGTGTGATCGTAATAATCTCCAGCTGCCAAAACGACGCAGCGTTGCAAAGGTTCCATGCCCTCATCATAACGCTGCATAAGTACTGACGACATTACTTTTCAACAAGAGTTTATAGCAGGCAAGTCAACTGTAATTGTGTTTATTTATAAGGGTTATGCGTATCCTTTTTTGGGGCGATTTTGTTTATGCAGCAAATTCACAAGCAGTTGTGCAGATAATACTCAAATAATACGAACGTTTAACTTAAAGTGCTGCTTGCAACTTTGTCAAGGCTTGTAGTATACTGAACATTTGGCTTGAGTAATCAAGAAAGTGGGATGTCCCCACCTGGAAGCCTACTGTGGTTTCGGGTTCATGACTTCGGTCACGCGTGTTCGCTTTGTTGTAAGCTGCACGTTGCGCTTATATAAGCAATACGTAAGCGTTTTATTGATATGAAGTGTGAATCTCTAAGCTCTTGGACTTCTTGGTGTATTACATCTTACCAATATTTAGAAGGATTGGAGTCATCATTAGCGACGAACCACGCATTAACGACGAGATTCGCGTCTCCCAAGTACGCCTTATCGGACCGAAAGGCGAGCAGGTGGGTGTTATCGCGACCTCAGTCGCATTAAACCTTGCAAGGGAAGCGAACCTCGATCTCGTCGAAGTTGCGCCTACTGCTAAGCCTCCAGTAGCCAAGCTTATTGACTACGGTAAGTACAAGTACAACGAAAAAATGAAGGCTCGCGAAGCGCGTCGCAATCAGAGCACCGCTGAGATTAAGGAAATTCGTTTCCGTCTCAAGATTGATGATCATGATTTCGACGTGAAAAAGGGTCATGTGCTTCGTTTCTTAAACGGTGGTGACAAAGTTAAGGTCACTATTATGTTGCGTGGCCGAGAACAGTCTCGTCCTATTGGTGGCGTTGAACTGTTACGTAGACTTGCAGATGAAGTCAGTGACAGCGGCACCGTTGAGTTTGCGCCGAAGCAAGAGGGTCGCAATATTATTATGACTCTCGCTCCAAAAGGCAAGAAGATTCATACGCAGTCTGAACAGCGTCGTCGTGGCGCTGAATCGCGTGCTGAGCGTCAAGCTCGCCAGGCTGCGCGACTTGCAGCAAAGCAGGAAGTGCAGGCACAAGCTGCAGCTGCAGCACAAGCTATGCAATCCGATCAACATCATAAGGAGGGCAGCAATGCCGAAGATGAAAACTAATTCCGCAGCGTCCAAGCGCGTTCGTCTTACCGGTACTGGCAAGGTGATGCACGATGGTAGCGCCATGCGCCACAACTTGGAGCACAAGTCGGCTCGTAAGCGTCGTGCTCTTTCTGAGGATAAGGTGTTGGCTACTGCGCAGAGCAAGAAGCTTAAGGGCTTGCTCGTTAAGTAAGTAAAAGCAAGTAAACAAGTAAAAATTGCTTGTAAACGAAGACGCAATCGAAAATTTTTAAGAAAGCTGAGGAATACTTATGGCACGAGTAAAGCGCGCAGTAAACGCTCACAAGAAGCGTCGCGTTGTTCTTGAGAGGGCTTCTGGCTACCGCGGTCAGCGCTCCCGTCTTTACCGCAAGGCAAAGGAGCAGCTGCTCCACTCATTCACTTATAACTTCCGCGACCGCAAGGCTCGCAAGGGTGATTTCCGCAAGTTGTGGATTCAGCGTATTAACGCTGCTGTCCGCGCTGAAGGCATCACCTACAATCGCTTCATTCAGGGCTTGCACTTGGCAGGCATCGAATTGGATCGTCGTGCTCTTGCTGAGCTTGCCGTCTCCGATATTGAAGCTTTTAAGGCTGTTGTAGAAGCTGCTAAGGCCGCTTTGCCAGCTGATGTAAACGCTCCAGTTGAAGCCTGATTTCGCTGTAATAGCGTTTGATTTTAAGCCCACCCTTTTTAGGTGGGCTTTTTTATATTAAAATTCGTGTAAGCAACCCTTGCTATTAATCCACGTAAGCAACAATTTACTTATTGGTTATAATAAATTTTATGCGCCAAAATCTTGACTCTGCAAATGCTGCAAACGGTACTACAAGCAATATTCCTAAAGAATTTTTACCTTATATTCAGCAATTTATTGCGCATATTGATATTGAGCGCGGCCTTTCCAAAAGAACAGTATCCGCATACGTTTCAGATTTACAAGATTACACTTTTTGGCTACGAAATATTCGCAATATCAACAGTATTACCACTATTACCCAGTTAGATATTGAATCTTATATACAAACTTTACACGAAGCAGGTTTAGGGACGCGCACGATTGCGCGCAGACTTGCAAGTATCCACGAATGGCACCGTTTTATGCTGTCGCATGGTGACATAAGCAACGATGTTTCCTCTGATATTAAAGCTCCCAAGATTGCCGCGCATTTGCCGGATATTTTAAGCGTGGACGAAATCAGTCGCGTTATTGAAGCCGCGGGAAATTTCGGAAGTTTAGACGCAATTTCTTTAAGAGACGCAGCTTTACTTGAGTTTTTGTACGCTACGGGAGCGCGAATTTCAGAAGCGGTAGACGTAAAGTTTGAAGATCTTGATTTAGACGAATCAGTAGTAAAACTTACCGGCAAAGGTAATAAGCAGCGTTTGGTGCCGGTTGGTGGCTGTGCGGTGCGTGCACTTCGTAAGTATATTCAACAAGCTCGCCCTGTGTTATCCGCCAAAGGCAAGCGTGAGCTGCATACTATTTTCTTAAACAAGCGCGGTAACGCTTTGTCTCGCCAATCCGCATGGGAAGCGGTTACTCAGGCAGGGAAGCGTGCAAAACTTGGTAGGGCTTTGCACCCGCACACACTTCGACATTCGTTGGCGACGCATTTGATTGCGGGAGGAGCTGATGTTCGCACAGTTCAAGAGCTACTCGGACACGCTTCAGTGACAACTACGCAAATTTACACGCATATAAGCCCTGATGCTTTGGTTGAAGCTTATATTATGAGCCATCCTAGGGCTAAGTAGCATCCTAGGGCTAAGTAGGTTGCGTAAATTTCCCGTTAGGGATAATAGTTTGTAATTCATTTTGAAGCTTATACAACGTTTTAGTGCGTTGCGGGTTTCGTGAGTATACCTTTTGCTACAGTAGGGGGCATGCCTACTGATTTGCTTGGACGTGAATATGAAACTTTTCATGCGCCGGAACCGCTTACTTCTCACGGTCCTGCGCGTGTTATCGCTATGTGTAACCAGAAGGGTGGTGTTGGTAAGACTACGAGTTCTATCAACATTGCCGGTGCGTTAAGTCAGTATGGCAGGCGTGTGCTAATAGTGGATTTTGATCCGCAGGGTGCGGCAACTGTTGGTCTTGGTATTAATGCCAATGCTCTTGATAATACGGTTTATACTGCATTGTTCGATTCTTCGGTAGATGTGCACGATGTTATTCGGCATACTAATACCGAAAATATTGATATTATGCCTGCGAATATTGATTTATCCGCTGCAGAAGTTCAGTTGGTTACAGAAGTTGGCCGCGAGCAGATTCTAGCAGGCGTATTGCGTAAAGTGCGTGACGAATACGATGTGATTATTATTGACTGCCAGCCTTCGCTTGGTTTGCTTACAGTTAACGCTTTAACTGCTGCAGATGGTGTTATTATTCCGCTTGCTGCAGAATTCTTTGCTCTTCGTGGCGTTGCTCTTTTGATGCAGTCTATTGAGAAGGTTCAGTCGCGTATTAATCCAAATCTCAAGGTATTTGGCGTTTTGGTCACCATGTACACGCGCACTTTGCACAGTGAAGAAGTGCTGCAGCGTATCTACGAGGCTTTCCAAGATCGTGTTTTGCACTCCGTAATTTCTCGCTCTATTAAATTGCCGGATTCTACGGTTGCGGCTGTTCCTATTACTATTTTCGCCCCTGAGCATAAGACTGCTAAAGAGTATCGCGAAGTTGCGCGCGAGTTGATTGCTAAAGGCGTGGTTGCGTAAGTCCTTTTGGCTGCTAGCTAGCGTAGTTTAAACGCTGTCTGCGCTCACGAGTAGAATCGGTGCGGTTTGGCAGCTTGCCTATTTTTTGGTGTTTGCCAATAATGAATTGCTACTATTTGTGCTTTGTTTAGAGCGTAAATGGTTGCGCATATATGACTACTTACAACGCGAAGAATGGAAGAGGTTTGTGATGGCTGTTCGCGGTGATATTCGAAATGTGGCAATTGTGGCGCACGTAGACCACGGTAAGACCACGCTGGTAAACGCCATGCTTCAGCAGTCGCATGTATTTTCTGAGCGTGAGGAAGTTCCAGATCGCGTAATGGATTCCAACGATTTGGAACGCGAAAAGGGCATTACTATTCTTGCTAAGAATACGGCTGTGCAGTATACCGGTCCGTTGGCTGAAAAGTATGGTCACCCGGAAGGCATTACCATTAACGTAATCGATACTCCTGGCCACGCTGATTTCGGCGGCGAGGTTGAGCGCGGTATTTCTATGGTTGATGGCGTCGTTTTGCTTGTTGACGCTTCTGAAGGCCCACTTCCTCAGACTCGCTTCGTTTTGCGCAAGGCTTTGGAAGCTAAGCTCCCTGTAATTTTGTGCGTAAACAAGGTTGATCGTCCAGACGCTCGTATTGAAGAAGTTGTTGGTGAATCCACTGATTTGCTTCTCGGCTTGGCTCAGGATGTTGTTGAGGAAGGTATCGAACTTGATCTTGATGCTTTGCTCGATTTGCCTGTAATTTATTGCGCTGCAAAAGCTGGTTATGCTTCCGTAAATCAGCCTGCAAATGGTGCTTTGCCGGATAACGACAATTTGGAACCATTGTTTGATTCTATTATTTCTAACATTCCAGCTCCTGAATATGAAGAGGGTGCTCCTCTTCAGGCGCATGTTGCAAACATTGATTCCTCCGACTTCCTTGGTCGTCTTGGTTTGGTGCGCATTTATAACGGCACTTTGGAAAAGGGTAAGACTTACGGTCTTTCCCGCGTTGATGGTTCCGTTGAAAACTTCCGTGTTTCTGAGCTTCTTCGCACTCAAGGCTTGGAGCGTACTCCTGTAGCTTCTGCAGGCCCTGGTGACATTGTGGCTGTTGCTGGCGTTAACGACATTATGATTGGCGAAACGATTGTTGACCAGAACGATCCAAAGCCTCTTCCATTAATTCACGTTGACGATCCTGCAATTTCTATGACTTTCGGCGTAAACGATTCTCCTCTTGCTGGTACGGAAGGCAAAGATCATAAGCTTACTGCTCGTATGATTAAGGATCGTTTGGATCGCGAGCTTATTGGTAATGTTTCTATTAAGGTTATTCCAACTGAGCGTCCAGATGCTTGGGAAGTTCAAGGTCGTGGCGAGCTTGCGTTGGCTGTGTTGGCTGAGCAGATGCGTCGCGAAGGCTACGAGCTTACGGTTGGCCGTCCTCAGGTTGTTACTAAGACTATTGATGGTCAAATTAACGAGCCTATGGAAAGTACAACTATTGACGTTCCAGAAGAGTACATGGGTACTGTTACCCAGCTTATGGCTGATCGTAAAGGCCGCATGGATTCTATGAGCAACCACGGTTCTGGTTGGGTTCGTTTGCAGTTTACTGTTCCTTCTCGTGGTCTTATTGGTTTCCGCACGGCTTTGCTTTCTGCTACTCGCGGAACTGGTATTGCAAGCTCTATTTCCGCCGGTTATGCTCCATGGGCTGGTCAGATTGTGACTCGCCAGAATGGTTCTATGGTTTGCGATCGTAAGGGTGTTGCAACTCCTTACGCTATGCAGCGTTTGCAAGCTCGCGGCATTTTCTTCGTTGATCCGCAAAGCCCAGTTTACGAAGGCCAAATCGTTGGTATTAACAATAAGCCAGACGAGTTGGATGTGAACATTACGCTTGCCAAGCACATGACGAATATGCGTTCTTCGACTGCTGATGTGCTTGAGACTTTGACTCCGCCAATTAAGATGAGTTTGGAAGAGTCTCTTGATTTCGCTAACGAAGACGAGTGCGTTGAAGTAACGCCTGAGTCTATTCGCGTGCGCAAGATTATTTTGAGTCGTGACGAATGGTACAAGTGGCGTGCAAAGCAGCGTCGTCAAAACAATGCTGCGTGATATAACGCTAGATACTGTTTTGTTAACTGTGAGTCGTTAGGCTAGTTATGGCAGAGAAACCGTGGTCGCATCGCTTACCCTGGTGGGGTAGGTATGCGACCACGTGTGTTTCTGCCGTGGTGTGTGCGCTGATTGGTACTTTTGTGCATCGTTGCGGAGCAATGGATAACATCCCTTACGGATTTGCAGTGGCGATGATTTTGCTGTTTTTATCCGCTTGGTGTGCTAGATCTCGCAGCGGTTGGTTTGGTTTGTTTATTCATACAATAGTTTTTTCTGCTGTTGCCTGGATTCTTGCACTAGGTTTTATTGGTAGTGCTGTGCTTGTGCCGGTTGGTTTTACAATACCATTGCCGTGGTGTGCGCAATATGTCGGGTATTTCTGGCTGTATGGATTAATTATTGCTCACGCAATTTTGTTTTGTATGCCTCAGCGTTGGTTTGCTGTTGTTAGTGCTAAGTAAGCGTTTAGAGAATTTGCAGTAGTTTTATTTACAATAGTCTTGCTTACAATAGTCTTGCTTACAATAGTTCTACTTGCAATAGTTTTAAGGAATAGTTATGAATGGTAATAAGAACAGTCAGAGTGCCCGTAAATTATGCTATTTAGGGCCGGAAGGTTCTTTTACGCATCAGGCTGCTTTAAAAGTTCAACAACAGTGTCAATTATGGAAAACTTTGCAACTTATTCCAACTGCGTGCGAAAATGTTCGTAATATTGCCAGCGAAATTGAAGATTATCACCATTGGGGTGTTATCGCGTGGGAAAACAATATTGAAGGCGTTGTAATACCTAATTTAGATTTACTAATTGACGCAAAAAATATGGTTGGTATTGCTCGCGTAGGCGTTGATATTAGTTTTGATGCTGTTATTTGCAAGTCGGATTCAATCGATAATTGTTCTACTATTGTTGCTCACCCGCACGCGTTGGCGCAATGCCGTAAGTTTACTCAAGAGCACGGGTTGCAAGAAAAAACCGCGTCTTCAAACGCTGCTGCTTGTAGAGATTTAGTTCCTGGCGAAGTTGCTTTATGCCCTAGAATTTGTGCTGATTTATACAATAGGCAGATTGTGAGCGAAGGTGTTGAAGATTTTTCTGGCGCTCGCACTGAATTTTTATTGTTAGCTCCTCGAGATGAGGCTTTAGATTTTATTAATGTGCAGCGCGAAAACTTTTCATCATTTTCATCAATTATTGCCTTTATTCCGCGTTGCACAGGTGCTGGAGTGTTAGCAAATTTGCTTGATGTTGTACGCGATCACGGTCTTAATATGACATCTTTTATGTCTAGGCCGATTAAGGGGCAGGGCGGTTTATATAGTTTTATTGCAACTGTTGATGCTGCACCTTGGGATTCTATGTGCAAGACTATGATTCAAGAGGTTGTTGAACATGGCGATTGGGTTCGAGTTTTAGCAGTATATCCTTCTGATAAGCATAATAATCCGGTGATGGATGATTGGATGCTGCCTCATGGGGGAGTGTGTGTTGAACCTTCGGTTGATGCTTTGCGTAATTTGAACGTATTGCAGGCAGAAAGAGAATTATTATGGTAGATGATGCTGAATTTTCTCAAAAATTTTCTGTTGGTATTGTAGGACTTGGTCTTATAGGTGGGTCGATTGCTAAGCGACTTGCTAAGTTGCCGAATTGTGCAGTTTACGCGTGGAACCGTCACCATAATCCATACGAAGAAGCTGAAAGATTAGGAATTACTTGCGTAGAAAAGGTGCAAGATTTAGCAAAACTTCGCCCAAACGTTCTGATTTTGTGCAATGCTTTGTTTGCTATGCCAAGTATTTTGCAAGAAATCGCACCTTATGTTGACAAATCTCGCACAACTATTAGCGATGTTGGTAGCGTAAAAACTTTGGTTCGTGAGCAGGTTGCTGCAGCCGGTTTGCAAGATTGCTATGTTGGTGCTCATCCTATGGCTGGAAGCGAATTTACTGGTTGGGGAGCTTCTAGCGCTGAACTTTTAGAAAATGCTTTGTGGGCATTAACTGTTGATAGTAGCACGGAATTTTGGCGAGTTTGCAATATTTTACAAATGATTGTTTCTTTATGTAAGAATCGCGCAATAGTTTTGGATGACGAAACGCACGATAAGTCTGCAGCTCTTATTTCTCACATGCCTCACGTTGTTGCAACTGCTCTCGCAAATGTTTTGTGTGAACAATCTAATCGCGCTATTGCTTTGCAATTATCTGCCGGCTCTTGGCGAGATATGACGCGCGTCGCTCTTACGGATCCTCAACGCACTCGCGCAATGGTAAGCGAAAATCGGCATAATACTGCAAAATTATTGCGTTCCGTAATTTCGGAACTTACGTTTGCTGCGGATATGCTAGACCAGGATGCAGAAGTTGCTGATAATAGTGAGCAAGCGTTTTTTGCTAAAGCTCAATCGTGGCGAGAATATAAATACCAGCAACGCAACTCGTCTAAAACTAATGCGAATCAAAGCGATGCTGCAAATCAAAGCGATGCTGAGAATGGCAGATTGTGGAAGTATGATTCCAGAAGCAATTGGCAGCAAGAGTTACTAGAATCTGCGCGCTTAGGTGAATCCATTATTGCGCTTTCCGGATTTAACACCAACGAATCTCCGCAACTCTTATTGCGCTCAGATGCTTCTCTAAGCAACTTATAATGTGAGTTTGTGCTTGATGTGGCGCGAGTTTTAATGTCTATATTTTGAGTGGCTTTTGGAATTTGCGTTCTGGCATTGGCTTTAGACGCGCAATTGTGCTGGCGTCAATAAACATTTCTTCGGCAGCTCTAGTTCCGTTTGCTGCCGGGTCTCGAAGTAAATGAAGCGTAGTCCCGTCCCACTCGAGTACGTGACCAATTGCGTCATGATACTCGATTTTTTGCACTCCATCGTTATTTTCTTCTATAATTTTGTATGTTCTTACTACTATGCGCGTGCCTGCAGGTATTCGCTGTGGTAGTGTAGTCAAGTTTTTTATACGTGTTTCCATAACATGCTCCTTGTTGTATTATGCATGTGACCGACGCGTATAGCAAACGTTTTGTAAAGTTACGGAAGGGTGATTAGGAGTGGAAAATAAGCAGTCTTCTGTTAATGATTTCGTTAATTTACCTTCTCAATATGCAGGTTTATTGGAAGATTATATTGAATACTTGCGTGCGAATAAGGGCTTGGGTGAGCGCACGCAGCGAGCTTACGAAAACGATATTCAGCAATGTTTAGCATGGTGCAATCGGCACGGTTCTAATAATATTTCGGATCTTACTACGGATGATTTGCGTTCGTGGATGGCATACGCTTCTAAGAATCATGCGCGCTCAAGCTTAGCTAGAAAAGTCGTTGCTGTGCGTGGATTTTTTGCATGGTGCAAGCATATTGGACGTATAAGCAGTAATCCTGCAGAAATTTTAATGACTCCAAAAATTAAGAATATGCTGCCTACGGTGCTTGATGAGTCGCAGGCAGAGGAGTTGATGAATAGTGTTGACGAACAGACGCATAATTCTTCCGAAAATATGAGTGAATATTCTTCCGAAAGTGTTTCGTGCGATGGTACATCTTCGTATTTGCCTCGACAAGTTGCAATTAAGTTACGTAACGCTGCAATATTGGAACTTTTATACGCAACTGGTATGCGAGTGGGGGAGCTTACTAGCTTAAATATGCAGGATGTTAATTTTGACGCACACACTGTAAAAGTTACCGGTAAAGGGAATAAGCAACGCGTTGTGCCTTTTGGAATTCCTGCATCTCGAGCATTATCCGCATGGCTCTCAGAGAATGGTCGAAAAGTTTTATCGCAAAATTCTTCTGAAACTGCAATATTTCTTGGCGCTCGCGGTAAGCGTATTGATCAGCGTTTAGTAAGGGAAATCGTGCATAATGCAGCTCAGAATGCGCATGTGCCAGATATTGCTCCTCACGCATTACGGCATAGTGCTGCCACGCACATGCTTAATGGTGGTGCAGATTTGCGCGAAGTGCAGGAAATGTTGGGGCATTCCTCATTGAATACTACGCAACGTTATACGCATGTGTCTATAGAAGCGTTAAAACAGCGTTATTTACAAGCTTTTCCGCGTGCTTAGTAGAAGTTAATTAGTAATTTCATTATTACCAATTAACACATCCTTTACAATATGATCGGCATTATTTACATATATGTAATATATAAAGTGCAGTAAAAAAATGGGAAAATTTTTTGTCAAAATATTAAAAAATATAGTTTTTATATAAAAATTAAGGGTTTAGTGACTAATTATTACAAACAAACAGTAAATTTTACGATTTTTTCTCGCTCTTGCAATATTGGAAAAAATACGTACTATTGAATTTTAATCAACGGAGAGGCCTTGTCATTGGCTAAAAGAATCCATCTGGCAATAAAACTAGATGGATTTATTTTATTCATGACTTGGCTTTTTGTATTGATATAGCATCTGCCTACCAGACGTTAGGAGAATAAATATGAAGAATAAGGCTTTAGCTTTTGCTGCTGCGGCCTGCTCGCTGGCCATGTTGCTTGGTGGTTGCGGCTCATCTGCTTCGAAGACTGCTCAAACAAACGGTGGAAAAGTTATTATTACCGTAAATAACACTGAGCCACAGAACGAATTGGTGCCTGGCAACATTAACGAAAACGCTGGTGCACGTCCTGCTATGTTGGTCAACTCAACGTTGATCACTTTTGATGAAAAGGGCAACCCAGTAAACGAGGATGCTGAAAGCGTGACTCCAAACGCAGACGCAACTCAGTACACTGTTAAGCTTAAGGAAGGCAAGAAGTTCAGCGATGGTACTCCTGTTACCGCTGAAAGCTTCACTAAGGCTTGGAGCTTTGTTGCTAACGCTAAGAATGCACAAAAGTGCGCTTCCTTCTTCCAGACCATTAAGGGTTATGACGAATTGCAGAAGGATGGTTTGAAGGGCGACGAGCAGCTTGACGGTTTGAAGGTTGTAGATAAGAACACCTTCACTGTTGATTTGAAGCAGCCAGATTCCGTGTTCCCAATTAAGGTTGGCTACTTGGCATTTGCTCCACTTCCAGAATCCTTCTACAAGGATCCAAAGGCTTACGGTGAAAAGCCTGTTTCCTCTGGTCCATACTTGTTCAAGTCTTGGGATCACAACAGGCAGATTGAAGTTGTGAAGAACCCAGCTTACGAAGGTCCGCGTAAGGCTCAGAATGATGGCGTTACCTTCAAGATTTACACCGATGGCAATGCTGCTTACCGTGACGTACAGTCCGGCAACCTCGACATGACCGATAACATTCCAGATACTGAAACCAGCAACTTCCAGAGCGATAGCACAATCACTGCTTATAACAAGCCTGGTTCTGTAATTCTTCAGTTCACTATTGCTTCCAACCTCCCACACTTCGATGTAACTACAGAAGAAGGCCGCTTGCGTCGTCAGGCAGTTTCCATGTCTATCGACCGTAAGGCAATTGCTGAAAAGGTGTTGAACAAGACTGCTGCTCCTGCAAACGACTTCACTTCTCCAAAGACCCCAGGCTACGATCCTAATTTGAAGGGTAGCGAGCATTTGAAGTTCGATGCAAAGAAGGCTAAGGAATTGTGGGCTAAGGCGGATGCAATTTCCAAGTATGATGGTCCTCTTACCTTCACCTACAATGCTGATAACGCTGTTGCTAAGTCCGTGTTCGATGCAGTTGTGAACTATTTGAAGAACAATTTGGGTGTTAAGGCAGAAACCACGCCAATCCCAACCTTCCAGGAGTTCCGCGATGCATGCACCAAGCGTAAGATTAAGGGTGCATGGCGTGCAGGCTGGATGCCAGATTATCCAAGCCCAGAAAACTACTTGACTCAGCAGTTTGCTTCTGTTGCAGCTGATGGCAACGGTTCTAATGATGGTGATTACAAGAATCCAAAGTTTGATGAATTGCTTACTAAGGCTACTGCATCTTCCGATGCAAGCGAAGCAACTAAGCTTTATCATGAAGCTGGCGAAACCCTTCTTGAGGATCTTCCATCTGTACCACTGCTTTACATGAATGCTAAGGCTGTTATGAATCACAATTTGAAGGGATTCGTAATGGATTGGCAGAACATGCCACTTTACTACCAGCTTCATAAGTAAGATTTAAATCTTCATATGGAGTTTGTATAAATTAATTTCATGATATTCAGAAAAATACTTAATTCTGATATCGCCTCTCAATAATTTAATATCGCTTATAGCGAAATTGCTGCTCCAGTTGAAGGAATGAAGGAAATAATCCAAAAAATTTCTTCAACTGGAGTGGCGCTTTGTTGTTTTTGCGAGTAATTGTTAACAATTCAAGGAGAAGCCGATGGGTAAGTACATTCTGCGTCGAATTTTGCAGATGATTCCTGTTGTTCTCGGCACAACATTATTGGTTTATGCATTAGTATTTGCTTTGCCGGGTGATCCGGTAAATGCAATGTTTGGCGATAAACCAGTTAATCCTGCTGTCGCGGCACAAATTCGAGCTAATTATAATCTAGATAAACCATTTATTATTCAATATTTACTGTTCTTAAAGAATGCTCTTACTCTTGACTTTGGCCAAACCTTTGCAGGTCAGCCTGTTATTGACGAAATTGGTCGTGCATTCCCTGTAACCATTCAACTTGCTATTATGGCATTCGCTTTTGAAGCTCTGTTTGGTGTAACTTTCGGTATTATTTCCGGTCTTAAAAAAGGTAAATGGTACGATAGCGTAATTCTTATTGTTTCTTTGCTTCTTATTTCCGTACCAACATTCGTAACCGGTTATGCTATGCAATATTTGCTTGGTATTAAGTGGCATATTCTCCCTCCTAATGTAAGTAATGATCCTGGATTCTTAGATATGCTCACTCCTGCAATGGTTCTTGGATCTGTATCAATGGCATATGTAATTCGACTTACAAGGTCTGAAGTTTCGTCAAATATTGCGCTCGACTATGTTCGTACAGCTCGTGCAAAGGGCTTAAAAGAAGGCGCTGTTATTATTCGACACATTCTTCGAAACTCTTTAATTCCAGTAGTAACGTTCCTAGGTCAGGATTTGGGTGCTCTTATGGGCGGCGCTATGATTACAGAAACAATATTTAATATTCATGGTATTGGCTTCCTCACTTATCAAGGTATTTTGAAGGGTGAAAGCAACCTGGTAGTTTCTGTAGTTACCTTGCTTATGCTGATTTTCGTAGTCAGTAATTTACTTGTTGATATCTTGTACGCGGCTCTTGATCCGCGAATTCGTTACGCGTAAGGAGAAGCATAATTATGCAAGAAAAAGTTGAGGAAAATTTGACTGCTGCAGATATTGTTCTTCCAGGTCAGGAACGTTACGTTGCTTCCTTGGATGAAACTCCGTTACAAGAAGTTGATTCCGTTGATGAGTCTGCTCCTGCTACAAGCATGTGGGCTGATGCTTGGCGTACTTTGAGACGAAATCCTTTGTTTATTATTTCCGCAATATTGATTATTGCAATTTTCTTTATTGCATTATTCCCAGGATTGCTTGTTAAGCAAGATCCAATGTATTGTGTACTTAATAACTCTTTGATGCCAAGGTCTTCTGGTCATCCTCTTGGATTCGATAAGCAGGGATGCGATATTTACGCTCGTGTAATATACGGCACTCGCACTTCTGTAACAATCGGCATAATTGCTACAGCTTTGGTTGTTTTGGTTGGTTCTTTAATTGGCGCTATTGCTGGCTTCTTTGGAGGTTGGGTTGATGCTGTTCTTAGCCGCATTACCGACATCTTCTTGGCTTTGCCTATGCTTCTTGGCGCTATAGTTGTTCTTCAAATGTTTAGAACCACAAAATCAATGTGGAAGATAATTCTAGTTATGGTTCTATTCGGTTGGGTTAGTGTTGCTCGAATAGCTAGAAGTGCTGTTATGGAATCAAAGAATCTAGAATTTAACACAGCTTCTACAGCTTTAGGATCTAGACCTATACGCAATCTTTTCAGGCATATTATTCCAAACTCTTTGGCTCCAATCATTGTTGTTGGCACAACTTCTCTCGGCTCCTACATTGTGTTGGAAGCAACACTTAGCTTCCTCGGTATTGGTTTGCCAACTACTACCGTGAGCTGGGGTGGAGATATTGCTACTTACAGCAGGTACTTCAATAACAGTCCAGAAGTATTGTTCTATCCGTCATTTGCGCTTGCTATTACAGTTCTTGCCTTCATTATGATGGGTGATGCTGTAAAGGATGCGTTGGATCCAAAGAGCCGTAAGGCGTGAAGTTAGCGTGGAGGAATAAAACTTATGAGCATTTCAACGCATAAAAATGTAGACGCTCTCGCTATGCAGCGTGAGCAAGGTCCATTGCTTGAAGTGAAAAATCTTCAGGTTGATTTCACTACTGATTCCAAGAAAGCTGTTCACGCTGTTCGAGATGCAAGCTTTAGCGTATATCCCGGCCAGTGGGTTGCAATCGTAGGTGAGTCTGGTTCTGGAAAGTCCACTTCTGCAATGGCAGTTTTGGGTTTGCTTCCAGGAACAGGTCATGTTACGGGCGGTTCTATTAAGCTTAAGGGTCAAGAAATTAGCAAACTAAAGCCAAAAGAGTTTGCTTCTTTGCGTGGCACTGCAATGGGCTTGGTGCCTCAAGATCCTATGAGTAACTTGAACCCTGTTTGGCGTATTGGCACACAGGTTAAGGAAGCTCTTCTTGCAAATGGTGTTGACGTAAGTCATGAGAAGCGTTCTGCTTTGGCGGAAGCTCTCGCAGGAGATGCTGTAGAAGTCAAAAGCAATGATGACGAAACATTCCTCGGTTCTAAAGAATTACCAGAATTGATGGAAGCTGCCACAAAAGAGTTAGCAGAAGTTGGGCTTGATAATCAGCATAATGCTGAAAAGTTCAACGAAGCCATGTCTTACTACAAAAAAGAGTGGGTTCCAGGTTCCGAAACTCGTTGGCGCGTTGCAGATGACTTAATCAAGTACGGTGTGAACGACGACAAAGCTTGGGAAATTGCCAAAAAGTATGTTGTTGGCGCAAGTGTTGAAGACCGTATTGCAGGTTTGCTTGACGAAGCTGGTTTGCCAGATGCAGCAACTCGTGCACGTCAGTTCCCGCACGAGTTTTCTGGCGGCATGCGTCAGCGCGCTTTGATTGCTATCGGCTTGGCTTGCCGTCCAGATTTGCTGATTGCAGATGAGCCAACTTCCGCACTCGACGTTACTGTGCAAAAGCGTATTCTTGACCATTTGCATACGCTTACCGATTCTCTTGGAACTTCTGTTCTGTTCATTACTCACGATTTAGGTTTGGCTGCAGCTCGCGCACAGCATGTAGTTGTTATGTATAAGGGTCGTGTTGTTGAATCTGGTCCATCTTTGGACGTTTTGCAGCATCCACAGCATCCTTACACTAAGCGACTTGTTGCTGCGGCTCCAAGCCTTGCTTCCCAGCGCATTATTTCCGTTAAGGAGCATGGTGGTAATGTGGATAATTTGCTTGAGCATCACGTAGTAGGTGAGCAAACTCTTGAAAAGAGCGAGCATATTATTACAGTCGACCATTTAACTCGCGAATTTAAGCTTCCTCGTAAGAAGGAACTTTTCAAGGCTGTTGATGACGTTTCGTTCTCTATTAAGCGCGGCACAACGTTGGCAATTGTAGGCGAATCTGGTTCTGGTAAGTCTACTGTTGCAAACATGGTTTTGCGACTTCTTAAGCCAACAAGCGGAACTGTTACTTACGAAGGCAAGAATATTGCTGACTTTAAGGGTGCAGATTTGCTTGACTTCCGTCGTCACGTTCAGCCAGTATTCCAAAATCCTTACGGTTCGCTCGACCCAATGTATTCGATTTATCGTTCGATTGAAGAGCCTTTGCGCATTCACAAGATTGGCGATAAAAAGAGCCGCCAGAATCGTGTGCGTGAGCTTTTGGATATGGTTCGTATGCCTGCTTCTGTTATGACTCGCTTCCCGAACGAGCTTTCAGGTGGCCAGCGTCAGCGCATTGCAATCGCGCGCGCAATGGCATTGGATCCTGACGTTATCGTTTGCGACGAAGCTGTGTCGGCTTTGGATGTGCTTGTGCAAGATCAGGTTTTGCATTTGCTTAACGATTTGCAGGCGGAACGTGGTTTGAGCTACTTGTTCATCACTCACGATTTGGCTGTGGTTCGTCAGATTGCGGACGAGGTTGTTGTTATGCAACACGGAAAGCTTGTTGAGCACGCTACAACCGATGAGGTATTTGATCATCCTCAAAAGGAGTACACGCGCGACTTGCTTGACGCAATTCCTGGTGGAAATCTGGAGCTTGGCTTGGATTAATTTGGATTAATTTGGATTAATTTGGATTAATTTGGATTAATTTGGATTAATTTAATCTAAATATTTAATCTAATTTAATTTAATTTAATCTAATCTAATCTATAAATAAGGTGCAGGGTTTATAACTTGGTTAATAACTGAGTTTATAAATCTTGCACCTTATTTTTTGCTTTGTGAACGCGCATATTTGTGTAGCATACATATTTGTGTAACGCGCATATTAGAGTTAGATTTATGATTACAATTACGACTTCAAACTTAAATGGTATTCGTGCGGCCGAGCGTAAGGGGATGCTCGACTGGTCTGATGCTCACACTCCTGACGTATGGTGTATGCAAGAAGTGCGTGCTCCGCAGGACGCAATTGACCCAATTATGACGAAAATTGAAATGGGATATCGTGCGTCTGAAAATAGCGTGAATTTTGCCGGAAATAACGATTTTTCGTATATAAACGAAGTTTGTCGTGTAAAGGGACGGGCTGGAGTAGCTTTGGTTACATCGCTTCCTGTAGTAGCAAAGCGTTACGGTTTGCCAGGTTTAAGTGAGGATGTAGATTCTGGGCGTTGGGTTGAAACAGACGTGCGAACTCCGGACGGGTACGAAATTACTATAGCTTCTGTGTATGTTCACGCTGGGAATGTGGACGATCCGCAAAAAATGCAACAAAAGTTCCGCTTTTTAGACACAATGCTTACTCGTTTAGGTGAGCTTAGGGAAATTGCGGCAAACGGCGGAAATCAGGCGATTTTATGTGGTGACTTTAATATTGCACACACGCCACTTGATATTAAAAATGCTAAAGCGAATGAAAAAAGCGCAGGATTCTTGCCGGAAGAACGCGCGTATATTGATCGTTGGATTAATGAGTATGAGTTCGTGGATGTTATGCGTATGCTTGCAGGAGATATTCAAGGACCGTACACTTGGTGGAGTCAGCGCGGCAAAGCTTTCGATAATAATGTTGGCTGGAGGTTAGACTACCAGTTTGCAACTCCCGAAATTGCGGAAAGCGCTTGTGGATTTGTAATTGATCGTGCTCAAAGTTACGACGCGCGATGGTCTGATCACGCTCCGCTGACAATAAAATATGCGGTATGAGAAGTAATTTGCTCAATTTCTGATTGGTAAGCATTATCAAATACGTGAATTAAAAAATTTCGGTGCTTTGCTTGTGATAATCTAGTGAAGCTAAGCAATCTACAATAATAAGCGATAAGGTTATTTCTGTAGGCTTATTGTTCAAAGAAATGAGGAATAATGGGTTGGTTTTCAGGACGACGTGCAGCAGGTAAGACTTTGCAAGATTCCACTAAAGATTCCACGCAAAATTCTGTTGAAGTCTCGAAAGTAAAAACTGGTCCGTGGGATTGCAACGACGAAGATGCTCCGGATTTCAGCAGTTATCTCGATTTTGGATCAATCCATATCCCATATTTGCAAGGCATTGAATTGCGTGTAAAAAAGCAAAACGGAACTGGTCGAGTGCTTGGTGCGACGGTAACATACGGTTCGTCAAGTGTAGAAATTGAAGCATTTGCGGCGCCTAAAACAGCTGGCATTTGGCAGGAAGTGTGTAAAGATTTACTTGACGGCAATAGTCAAGCTCGCACAACGCAAGGCGAGTTCGGTACCGAGCTTCTATTGCCAGTGCAAGTAGGAGAGAAGACAATTACCACTCGCATTGTGGGAATCGATGGACCTCGTTGGATGCTTCGCGGCGTATTTTCTGGACCTGCAGCAATCGAATCTGCGGAAACAAATGACGAAACTAAACAACTCAACCAATGGTTCGCCAATATTGTAGTAGATCGTGGCGAAGAACCATTAGCTCCGCGCGATCTCATACCTATGCACAATCCTATGACTCAAGCAGAGAAAGCTGCCAAGCGAAAAGCGGAAGAAGAAAATCAGGACGAGGAGAATAGTACTACTCGCGAAGATTCAGCAGATCCGTTAAAGAAACAAGATAAACCGTTAGGTTACGATCAGCAAGTAGAAGTAAAAACTACGCTAACTCGCGGGCCTATGTTCTCTGAAGTTAGATAGCAGTAAGTTAAGTAACATAAGTTAAGTAACATAAGGATACCGTCTTGAAAAATAATGCTTGTGGCAAAAAAAGTTCTGGGCTTGCTTCCCTTGCTTCTATCGGTTCTGATGGAAGCAACTTTTCTGTAATCGATTCAATGGGCGGTATTCGAGGAATAATCGAATCCATGCTACCAGGCTTGCTGTTTGTTATTTGCTTTGTTGTAACTAGAAATGTACAAACGACGGTTATTGTATCGGCTGTGATTGCTGTTTTACAAGTTATAGCTAGGCTTATTCAAAGGCAGTCACTGATGGGCGCAATTAGTGGACTTGTTTCCATTGCAATCTGCCTTATATGGGTGTGGACGAGTCATCAAGCGCGCGACTACTACATGATGGGTTTTATTACAAA
This sequence comes from Gardnerella nova, assembly GCF_049244055.1. Classification (NCBI taxonomy): domain Bacteria; kingdom Bacillati; phylum Actinomycetota; class Actinomycetes; order Bifidobacteriales; family Bifidobacteriaceae; genus Gardnerella; species Gardnerella nova. The sequence goes on from NZ_CP058369.1 coordinate 284,861, forward strand.
TGCTGTATACGGCGCGCTTCTTGCTATTTCTATGATTGTTCGCGTGCCTGCTTTAGGTCTTGTGATTGAGTCAATTCGCAAAATGCCTACGGAAAATTTTGGCGCTTGGCTTCATGAGTGGCTTGACTATAAGCCGCTTAAGCGTGCGTATATGTATGTTACTGGATTGTGGATTGGTGTTTTTGCGCTGCGACTTGTTTTGCAAGTGCCATTATATTTGACGAATCACGTTGTATGGCTTGGCACAGTGCGTTTGATTATGGGATTGCCATTCTGGGCGCTCGCAATTTGGGTTTCTTACTTGATTATTGCAACGCCGTTTATGCGTCTTCATCATAAAAATAGTGAAGAAAATCAGAGCGACGAAAATCAGTTTAACTAAAATCAGCGTTAGAAAATCAGAATTAGAAAATCAGCTTAGCAAAACGCAAAAATAAGGGGTAACTTATGCAGGTGACGATGCGAATCGAGCGTTATGCGGATCAAGGAAGATGCGTAGGTCATCTTGACGGACGTGTTGTATTTGTGCGATTTGCGTTGCCTGGAGAGCTGGTTGTTGTGCGTATGGATGAGCCGATGCGTGCAAAAGCTCACTTTTTCACTGGCGAAGTTGTGGAAGTTTTGGAGCCTAGTGCGGATCGTGTGGAGCCACAATGGAAGCTCGCTGGTCCTCTGGCTCAGGGCGGCGGAGTTGGAGGCGCGGATTTAATTCACGTTTCTTTGCCTGGGCAGATTCGTTGGAAGGCATCCGTAATTGCCAATCAATTCCAGCGTTTAGCGCATATGGATGTTGCGGATAGCGATATTACTGTTGAGCGCATACCTGGGGATGAGGAGCTTAACGGATTTAACTGGCGCACGCGCATGGAATTGGTGGCGGATGATGAAGGGCGATTGTCTATGCGAAAGCGTGAGTCGCACGACCGCATTGCGATTGATACTATGCCGCTCGCATCGCGCGCTGTTTTAGCAGTTGCGGATTCTTTGGATTTGTGGAATCGCAAGTTTGATCCAAATTCGCAAATTCGCCTTGCTGTTCCAGAGCCGCGTGTTGATGGTTTGGATTTTAATGATAAAACTGCACTTCTTGATGCGATTGGCGAAAATTATGCGCTTATAGTAAATGATGAGTTGGTTGCAGGTTCGGCTTTGTTGCGAGAGCGCGTGCGAGTTGCGGTTGATGGTGATTTATCGCGTATTCGTACTTTTGATTACGATGTTGACGCGCGCGGTTTTTGGCAGATTCACCACGCAGCTCCAGAGCATTTAGTGAGCTATGTTTTGGGATTAGTTCGTTCTGCGCTTGTTGGGCGCACTAAGAATACTGTTTTGTGGGATTTGTATTCAGGTTCGGGTTTGTTTACGATTCCGCTTGCGACTTTGGCTAATGTTGGCGGAGATTCTTCTGGTGTTGTGGGTGCTGCAGGTGTTGTGGGTGCTGCAGAGCCAGCCCGTGTTCTTAGTATTGAGGGTGCACCGATTGCTGTGAAGAATGCAAGGCGAAACATTGGGCGAGCTGGACTTAGCAGAGATGTTGTTGAAGCGCTTGAAGGCGATGTTGCGCAAACGCTTGAGTCACAGGTGTTTAAGGCGAGTAAGTCGTCTAAGATTGTTCGTCGATTTGCGCATCCTGATGTTGTTGTGTTGGATCCTCCGCGTGCTGGAGCTAAAGCTCAAGTTTGTAAGCAGATTGCGAAGTCTGGAGCAAGAAGCGTTGTGTATGTTGCTTGCGATCCAACTAGTCTTGCTCGCGATGTTGGCACGTTTAAGGAGCTTGGCTACAGAGTCCAGTCTTTGCGCGCGTTCGACATATATCCCAACACTCATCACGTCGAGAGTGTCGTATTGATGTCAAAGGCTTAATAGGTGGGTGCAAATTTGCCCTTGTGTAGCAGGGCTTAGCGAGGGCTATCGTTAAAAGGTTTAATGCGAAGCGGCTTCAAGCTGATTCCTTGCGGTTTTTGAGCGCAGTTTGGCTGTTTGAGGGAAGATATCAACGCTCTGGGGTCGAGTGCACAGGATGGATAACGTTAAAAAGTGCACCCACTTTGCACCCACCCTGCACCCAGCTTGTGGAGTGGGAAAATAAGGTTTAGGCTAATTATCATGGAGAAGAAATCTAAGTTTCGTTAGTCTAAAAATAAGGAGAGATGGCTATGGATAAGATAGATGAGCTAAATAAAGATGTGATAGTCATCCATCCTCAGCGTGTGATTAAGGATTATGCGGTTGGGGTTTATGCTCGTGTGAGTACGAATCGTAAAGAGCAGCTGGATAGTCTTTCGACTCAAGTGTCTGGTCTTACTCGTCTTGCTTCTGCTCACATGACTTGGTTTGTTGCTGATATTTTTCTTGATGTTGCTTCAGCTAAGGTTGGATCTTCAAGAAACGAGTTTAATCGAATGATTGATGAGTGTGAGAAAGGTAATCTTGATATTATTCTTACTAAAAGTGTGAGTCGTTTTGGTCGTGATACGAAAGAAGGATTAGAGGCTATTAGAAAGATTCGATCATGTGGTACGAGGATTATTTTTGAGACAGATAAGATTGATACGGAAACTGTCGATGATGAACTTTTAATCAGTGTGGTTCAGGCTTGTAGTCAAGCGGAGAATGATTGGCGTAGTGAGAATATTGTTTGGGGATTAAGGCGTAGAGCAGAAGATGGCACATCAGGTCTTTATAGTAGGGCTTGTTATGGTTATAAAAAAGATAAGCATGGAATGCTTATTATTGATGAAGACCAAGCACAAGTGGTAAGAGATATTTTTGACTGGTATTTAAAAGGATTAAGTATCGGCGGTATTATTAAAAGGTTAAAAAGTAGAGGTGTTAAGTCTCCAAAGGGGAAAGACGTTTGGAGTAAACGGGCTGTTGAGAGCACTTTGACTAGGCGTAAATATACAGGCGATGTGGCTATAGCTGATTCAGGCGGTTCTGACAGGCAATATTTGTATTCGGATCATCATTCCGGAATTATTTCTAAAGAGAAGTTTGAAGCCGTTGAGCTTGAGATGGCAGCTCGGAGTAATTTGGAAGTTGGAGAGGACGGAACGGTCAAACGCAAGTCGAAGAAATATAGCTCGAAGAAACGGTAATAACGGAGGTGAAATATGTCAAAGTATGCTTATCGAGACCAAAACAGAAAAGTAATAGTATCTGCTGATCAAGCCATGGGAGAAGACCGAAATAATGTGTTCTATTGCCCTAATCCCTTATGTGATGCAAAACTATATATTTGTTCGATTGATGGTAGTAAAGAAGCTTATTTCAGAGCAACAAAATCTGAATATAGACACGTTGAAAATTGTCTATTTAATAATAGCAGTATAGATTTTGATAAGAATAGATATGACGAATCACAATTCGTTTATGATGAAGCAATAAATAATCTATTACAACCGACTAAGAAAGCTAGAACAAAGAATAAAGGTGGTAAGGATAAAAAGGGCAAATCAGTTGCTCATCCACTTAGAACGCTGGGACAAATATATTCTATGTGCAAAAGTTTATCAGTAAAATCCACATATAGTAATAAACAAATTTCAGAGATGATACTGGATGATAGAAGTGAGTATAGATATTCCAAAGGTTGCTTTGGAAATAGAATAATAGAGGCTTGTATAGAGGGTAAAATTTACGATTCACAAAAGAAAGAGATATATTTAGTATCTCCTATAGCTAGCCATAAATATACCTTCATTTTGTCTTTTGATGATGAAGAGATGTATAAAACAATTCGAAATGAAGTGTACACTAATAAAAATAAAATTATAGTAGTCGCGGGTAAATGGGAATCATCAGGTACTTTTAACATTTTCAAAACCAATGTTTGTAGCAAAAAGCAAGTGTTAATCGTAAAATAGTGAACGATTAAAAATAGCCTAATTAAAGATAGAAAGAGCTAAATGAAACAGTCCCCTAATAATCGCAGTAATACAGGGAAAACAAGAATTTCGACCGATTTCCAAAATTAGCCTAACAATCTCACGTCGAGAGTGTTGTATTGATGTCAAAGGCTGATTAGGTGGGTGCAAGTTTGCCCTTGTGTAGCAGGGGTTAGCGAGGGCTATCGTTAAAAGGTTTAATGCGAAGCGGCTTTAAGCTGGGTTCTCGCGGTTTTTGAGTGTGTTTTGGCTGTATGAGGGAACATGTCTACGTTCTAGGGTCGAGTGCACAAGATGGATAACGTTAAAAAGTGCACCCACCTTGCACCCAGCTGGTGAAGTGGGGATATACAGTATTACAAGCATAATATAGTAAGAAATAATATGATGTTCTAAATCAAAGTTTCAGAGTACAGAGCAATAGTTTCAGAGTTCAAAAGCAAAGCTTCATTGTATACAACACGTAATGAAGCTAGATTTCAAATTATCATGTGAAGAATCATGGAAGATATTATCTGAAATCATAAAATCATCACCTTCAAACCTTGTATATTTTAAAACCCGCGCGACTAATCAGCTAAATCCGCTAATTTAGGAGACTTAGTAGGCTCATGGTCTTGCAATCTAAAGCTCGAATTAATGCGAGGCTGAGATTATGTGAAATTGCAGGTAAGCCAGTAGGTGATTTACATCCAGTTTGCAATGGTATTAGTGAACTGCGTTTCGCTTTTGGACCAGGATATCGTGTGTATTTTGCACAAAAAGGCTCAAAGTTAATGCTATTACTTGCTGGTGGGGATAAAAGTAGTCAAAGTAAAGATATTAAGCAAGCGAAGATACTTCTTGCACAGTTAATTGAGGAGAAGAAATGGTAAATATAAGTAAATGGGATGCGAGTGAGTATCTTGAGGACGATGATGATGTTATTGCATATCTCAATGCTGCAGCAGAACTTAACGATCCTCGCTTGTTGCAAGCTGCTATAGGTGATATTGCAAAAGCTCGAGGAATGAAAGAGATTGCTCAAAAAGCTGAGGTTGGTAGGGAAAGCCTTTATAAAAGCCTAAGACGAGATGGCAATCCTAGCTTTCAAACTATTGCGAAGGTTGTTCAAGCGTTAGGTGGACGCATTGCAATAGAACCAGCAAATGCGTGACACACACAGTTATCGTGGCAAAAATCGCAAATCTAGCAAAATCTGCCACGATAACGTGCGTCCTGTTTACAGCGTCATGCAACAATTACAATGACTGAATTGTAAGGCGTAAGACTAGAATTACATACATTTTTAATACATTTAGTATATTAAATATATTTAGTTGATATTTGAAACAAAATGGCACTTATAGCAACAGAACAACAATTCCATATACATAAAACATCGTTTTATGATTTTATTGACATCCATATAAATTCAATAGTAGAATTTCTAATGTGTTGTTTAGTTGCACCGTAAAGATGCATGCAACTAGCGCTTTGCTAGTTTCTTTTATCAGTACGGTTGCTGATCATCATGGTTAATTAGGAGAGAAGATAAGATGAAAATTTGTTATAAAATGATAGCTACATGCTTTGCCTGTCTACTGATTGCTAATGGATTAGTAAATGTAGCATATGCCGATAATAATTCTGGCGTTACAACTCAAGAAAGTAGTTTTGTAAAAGTACGAAATTATATAGCATTCCAAGGTGAGCGTTTCAGATTACTAGATACATTCCAAGACCCAAATTCAGCAAAGCAAAACTTTTTATCTAAACATTTTAGTGTTATCAACAAGGCTAAGAAAAGTTATTCATTGCCTGAATTAACTGAAAAAACAGCAACAATTTATAAAAGCATTCTTTCACAAGAGGATGAAAAAAATACATTGAGAACAGACGCGACAGAATCTGTTGAATTTTTAGATTGGTATGAAAATAGATCTGAGAATGATGCAATACTTGCTGAACTTGAAAAAATAAATAAACAAATTTCTAATGGATTTCTATCTAAAGAAGAAGGCATAGAAAACGCTTATCTACTTTTGCCAACATTACCAGAAAATCATAATGATAAACCATATTACGCAGACCGTAGTTTAGGGATTAATGTTTCTGCCGCGAAAAAATATGCTGCAAAATATGCTGTAAAACCTAATCCAAAATACGGTTATAAAAAAAGAGGCTGGTGGATTTGGGAACGCGATGAAGATTGCACAAATTTTGCTTCTCAAATTTTGTACGCCGGTGGCGTATCAATGGATATGTATAATAATCCATCTAAAGGTTGGTGGTGGAAGGCACAGAATGACACTTCTATCTCTTGGGTTAATGCTAATACTTTCAAAAATTATATGGGAAGTGGCTACAATACAAAGCATTGGAAACAGCTTGTTCATTCTGTTGCTGACGGTGATTTTATCGGCGTTGATTATAACCAAGATGGAGAAGTTGATCATATCGGTTTCGTGTATCAAAAAGGTCGCGATGGTTTGAAGATTGCACAACATTCCACGAATTATTTAGCGTGGGATGGTGGATGGCCAAAACATGACGGAAAAGCTATTTATTATAGAGTACGTCGATAAATAGTAAAATTTTGTAACATTTTCATTTAAGAAGAATGTAAATAATGAATTTGCTAAAGAATATTTGTAAACGCAAGTGTGCGTGGTTATTGTTTATTCCACTTGACACTATATGCCTACTTACTCTGGCATATAGATATTTTATTAACACATCGAATGGGTATGTTTTATATGACGGTCTTGCATGGACTAGTGTAGTAAGTCTTGTATTGTTGGTTTGCGTTATTGCATTTTGTCGCGAGCGCAAACGCTGGATAATGTCAATAACACTAGTAGCGCTTTTCGTTATATCTACGCTTATTTGCATGTATGCGCAATCATTAGCAGAGCTATTACAAGTTCCTATGGTAAATTATGCATATTATCCCGGCTCTGAAGTAAATACAGTTCTTATATGCCTGAATTTTTGCGTACATAGTGTATTGGTTATGCTTCTTGCATTTAATAGTTATAAGACTTTCATCGAGAAAGAACAATCAGAAAATAGTGCATCTTGCAATATTGTTCCCGAGGAGAAAAAATTTAAAAATATTCATTCTTTCTGTGCAAAATATTTGTGGATTATTTTAGTAGTGATTGATGCTATAAGTATTGTATTACTTCTTCGATTTTGGTTTACAGGATTGCATGATGCAGTTAATTCAACATTGTATAAGGCAGTACAATTGTCTGGATTTTATGTGCCAATTTGCTTTGCAATTGCTGTGTTATCTTTGCGCAAAGATTCAATGCGATGGAAAGCATTAATACCTATTGTAATTATTATTTTTGATACATTAGGTACATTGCTATGGTCAAGTGATACAGAACTATTGTATGGGTATTCAATCAATCCATACCCTGGACCTCATATTTTCACTCTTGTTACTACGTGGAATTTCTACCTAATCACTTGTACAGCTTTTGCTTTAATGTTGCACAAATATAAGGAAAATGTACGATTAAAATCAGTTGATAGCGTTCAAAATAAAAAAGATTAGATGCTGATTCAATCTGCGCAATAATCGCGATTGTGCCTTGCAATTATTGTGCGGATTGAATTGAAGCCTCTTGGCGAGCAACATCAAGCGCTTTATTGAATGCGTCGCTAGTCCAACTTGCTCCAGCAACAACTGAAATATGCAAATCTTTCAACGGCTTTCCAACTATTTTACCTGGAATAGCGCCAGCAAAAGCATTCATGTGCTTTTTTGAAATCGGCGTAAACGGATGAGGAGTCATTTGCACATCGCTAATATTCCCATTTGCGACGCTTAAGCGCACATCAAAACTATCTTCTGCAACCGGACCATACGTAGCTTTGATTTTGTAATCGCCATCTTTGTAATTGCCAGTATCGGTTTTAGACTGGTTTTTAGAATCCCCAGAATCTTCACTTTGCGCAGAAGACTGAGATTGCTGAGCGCCAGCATCGTACTTCCCTGAAGGATTACCGCCATCATCCGCGCTTTGACCAGAATTGTCAGCGAACTCATCGTTCATAGGAACAGCTTTTGGCTCTCCACAAGCGGACAACATAGCAGATGATGCAGCTATAACAGCAAGCGCAGCAACAGTTTTGCAACTTTTTTGGATTCGACATCCTTCAGGGTGGATGCCCTATATCTAGCGACTGGCTAGGATTTCGACTCCAATTTCCCTTTTTTCAAAGGTAAGATACAGAACAAGAGAATAGTTTGAACTTAGACCAGCTTTGGGCTCTTTTAGTTTCATCATGGTTTTGAGTGATGCAGACTCAACGACGTATTCTTTGATCGCAAGTGTATCGCTTACCTCACTTCGGTCACATAAATCTAATATTGTCAGAAAGACGGGTGCATATATTATGCGAGTTCAGATAATCCAGAACTGCTAAGTTCGAGCCATCTTGTGATTGAGAGGCTCTCTAAAAAGTCGCGATCATGACTTATTACTAGCAGAGCGCCTTCAAACTGCGACAGCAAATCTCTCACCTCACGGAGGCTTTGAATATCTAGACTATTAGTAGGTTCATCTAAAACAATGAGTTGTTTTGGTGGGGTAGCTAGTAGGAGCTTCGCGAGTGAAAGTCTAAACTGCTCGCCACCCGAGAGTTCAGATACAAGGCTGTCAGGCGTTGCGCTGCTAAAATCAAGCCGAGCAATGACAGCGAATACTCGTTGCCGTTCAAGGTTGGGTATCCCTTGCACAAGCTCGTCCCAGATCGTTTTTGAGTGATCAAGATGTAGTGAGTTCTGAGAGAGAATACCAATACTTTCAAGATCAGGGGTCAAAGGTTCTGCCCAAGCCGGACCAGAGCACCTCAAGGAGCTATTGTTAATGCTTGCTATGAGGCGCGACTTTCCAACACCGTTAGCACCAACAAGTGCAACGCGATCGTCACCACCGATAATGGTTTGCCAGCCAGTGCATGAAGACAAACATATAATCTGACGCCTACTGCCCTCTTGATCTGACAGCAAACCGTCGAGACGCATAGTATGTTCTTTTTCGATGTTATTTTTTGCGGCCAATTCGGTCTCAGCGGCATCTTGGCGTTTCTCTGTTAACTGTGATCGTTGTCTGCTTAAGGTACCCTCAGACTTACTTTTGAGACCGTTCATAGACATTTTAGAGCCGCGCTTCTGAATCGATGCACGTTGATTACCGTTCCTACGAATTGATTGCCGTTGCTCTAATTCTCTAAGAGAACTTTTCAGCCTTTTTACCTCTTTTCGCGCTTTGTTAAGCTCGTGAGTGGCCTCAGCTCGCCTATTCTTTACATGGTTCAAGTAATCAGCGAAGGATCCATCTATCTGAGTCAATCTACCATCACGGATTTCCCAAATCTTGTCAAAGCAATCCATGATATTTCGATCATGTGTTGCCACGATAAGGGTGTATTTAAAGTCGGCAATAAAGCGCACCAGCCGCTCTCTTCCAGCGAAATCAAGGTTATTCGATGGTTCATCAAGCAAACAGATTCTCGGCTTGGCAATCTGAGCTCGCGCTAACCCCAAGTTCGCGAACTCACCACCAGAGATTTCTGAGATCAACCGTGAATACTCTAGTTGTGGGAACCATTCTTCTTTAACAGACTCAAGCAGGCTCGCAAGTTCCCATTTATCACTTAAATACGCTAAGTCCTCCTCATTATAATTACCTTCCTCAAGTCTTTCGGAAGACCTCAAGAACCACTCAACACCAAGAAACTCGGCAACCGTGCGATTATCATCAGGGCTACGATTCTGTGCCATGAAATACGGTGCGGATCCTAGGACTACGGAGCCATGAGATGGAGAAATCGTGCCTGCGATGATACGCAAGAGCGTTGACTTGCCACTTCCATTATCACCGACAACTGCGATACGTGTATTAGAAACATGGCTTGAGATGTCGTTCAATACGAGCACATCTCCATCAAAACTGTGACTCACGCCATTCAAACGTACAGCACTCTGATCCATATTCTTACCTCACAGAGAAATAATAAAGATGAATTAAGGTCGTGCTATTAAGGAAAAGCGCATCGGACTTTCTGTAACATGCTCACAGTCTGTGAAACCCGCAGCTAGAACAAGTGACCGAACATCTTCAGGTTCTCTGACCCGTCCTTGAACAGCACAAGCTAGCGCCAGTTTGCCTATAGCATCAACATGTGATGAAGAAGAAAATCTGATCGCCTCGGAGATAACCAAGTTCGCCCTAGATTGGCGAATCGATCGAAGAATATTTCTTAGTATTTTTGTACAACAGTCATCATCCCAATCAGCTAAAATCGAATCCAACAGAACGACATCTACGCTCGGAAGACTGTCGTGGAAAAAGTCCAGTGGCATAAACTCAATGGTTTTATTGGCTTCAATTCCGTATATTTAGTTTTTACCTGTCTATTTAGTTTTTACTGTTTTTATCCGTTTCATTCTTACTTGAATGAGATTTTATGTGTGTTATTAAATCTCTTAGGAACGAAATTGCTGGTAATGCCAATGGCGTCCATGACCATTGGTTATTTGTAATAAGGAAAGCTATTAGTCCAGAAAGCAAGCATAAAACAAATAGTACAGCGCTTATCCATGTATTTCTTTTAGATGTTTCTATTTCTGCTTTAACAAGTTTGTCTTGTCGTTTAGACTCATCGACCGTAAAAGCATCTGCCTGATTAAGTATTCTTTCTTGTACATTCGTTGGGTACAAATTAAAACTTTCTGGATCTGGCAGTATTCCGCTCCATTCGTCGCTATAACCTAGAGTCTTGAGTGCAAATATAAGTGAAGCAGCTTGTTTTTCTTCAAAGGTAGTTGAATCTATTGTTTCGTTAATGTCATTTGACGTAATTCCGTCGACACTCCCAGCAGTATTCGAGTCATTCTTCGATTCATGATTTGTTTTTGAGCGTTCTTCATTGACGCCTGGCGATATTGTTCCAGCTTCTGAGTCTGATTCGCGCTCGGAATCGTCGGCATAATTGAAATCATTTTTCACAAACTCCTACCTTTTGCTAGTGCGGTTTGATTCTCAAATGAGAATTTAATAGTTTACGCAATATAAAACAGTCTACACAATATAATGAAACTATTTTACATTATTGTTTATTGCTTAGCTAGTGTATAACAAGATTGTTTTTGATTAAAGCAGTAATGTTTATTGAGTTATAAAAGTGATTGTGTTTTTGTTTTAACATTTTTATCTCTGGTTTGTGTTGGCGTTGGTTGCGTATGCGTGTGTGTTTTGAGTGTTGAGTGTGTTGCTTTCGGTTTTGTTTGCTACTAGGGACATTCAAAACCGAAAGCTTTTTGTTTTTCACTCTTTTTGTTTTGAACTGTTTTAGTCTATGATCCCTGTTTTTTTGTAGTGTTTTTGTTGTTTTGTATTATTATTTGTTGTTTTTTGGCCAAGGGTATAGTGTTATCAAATTTGTCAAATAAGCTATTGGATTTGTGTAGTTTGTAGTGAATTATTTAAGTTTGGTAGCGATTTGAAGGTAGTTATGTAAGTTTGCATGTAAGCCTGCGTGTAAGTAGTTATGTAGTCTTGCATGCAAGTTTGCATTGTTTGGAGAGAGTTTTAGGGGAGAGCTGGTTGCTGTGAAGTCAATATTTAGTAAGAATAATATTTTTATTCGCATGAGATCTATTAGTCCGGCATTGCGATGGGCTCTGGTTGGCTTATGTTTTTCTATGCTCGGCAATCAAGCGTATGAAGGATCGGTTTTGCCTATACTCGCGCTGATTTTTACCGCCGGTCTTCTTGTTGTTTTGCCGCAGCTACCAAACACGAGCTACGCTACAGACTAGGGATGTAGTTGTGATTTTGAGTATTCTAATTGTAGTCTATTTGCATAATTTAGTATTTGGGGGGGGGGATAACCCTATTCCTATTTGTTACAAGTAAAACTGAGAACACCTTATACATTTTATATATTATCAAAAATAACAACAACAATTGTATGGCAAAAAATTATGGAATAAGATGAGTACTAAACCTAATGATAGGTCTTTTATATATTGTAATTACAAAGGAGAATTTCTATGAAATGTCATATTTTTAAGTCTATTGCTGTAGTTGTTGCAGCATTATCAACCTGTATTTCTCTGGTATCAACTGCTCAAGCTAGTGAGATAGTGGATAATGGACCAAGTGTTGTAGAAAGTAATGTCAGTGATGCGAATATAGATAATTATGCTAAGCGTCTTGAAATTATTTTTTCAAGGTATCTCAAGTTTAATAAAATTAATAAAAAATGGACTATAACACAAGCAGGGGAGTTTTCTCATGTTCCGAAAGAAGTGCTTGAGAATTTAATTCATAAGCTCAATGCAAATGCATCTGTTGATAAGATTTCGTCTAATGATAATCATGCAGTGCGTTCGAAGGATTATGCTAAATGTGTACTTGAAACTACTGGTCTAAGCAGCCTTATTGGAATATTTCATGGTGCTTTAACAAAGTTACTTGAAAATCAGCTTTGGAAGCAAGCTGCTATGTATATTTTAAAGGCAGTTGGTCCAGCCGCATTTAGAGGTGGAGCTGTGGCCCTAGCTGCAAGTTTAGCAGCTTCTGCTATTTGGTGTGCGACTCCGTGGAGTAAGTGAGGAGGATATTCTTATGTACAAGGTTCTTATGTTCGTGCTGAAGTTGGTTATGTTTACAGCTGTGAATTTTATGTTCCTTTACTTGTCGATGGTGGTATTCGGCCATGATTTTGGTGTGATGTTCAAAACGTATGGAAATGCGCTCGGTCCGCTTATGTTTATGCTTGCTTTGATGACAACGATGTCGTTGCCTAATGAAGGAACTATTTTTGAGGGTAAGCGGCAAAAAAGTGTGTCTAAAAACCCGAGTTTTCGTTGAAATACCAAGGAAAACTTGCTGTAGTTAAGCTAAAAAAGCTTAACATTTAGTATTACTTGACATTGAAAACAAAAGGGGCTTAAAAGATAATCGTGCTATTACTGCATAAAATACTTAAGAAATTATCATAAGCCCCTTTTCGGCCTATAGACCTTCTTTTTAGTTTTAATGCAATAAATTTAATATTCCTAATTTTATTTTCAAAAATCACTAGATTGGTTTTATATATTTTTTGAAATAAAAACTATTCTATACAAAGCTTAAAATGCACTCATCTAATCATCCCTTGAATCATCTCACGTGCTACGAAGCATCATCAGAAGATGACTGGACGAACGAGTAGGTATTGAAGAAAGCCAACCAAGCTTGTGTTGGCTTCGCCTTGTCGCTGCCATCATTGCGTTGAACCGCACCATCAGATGCGGCAATTAACCAACCGAGCAAAGCGTCTAAAGCAGCAATGATCTACTAATACTGTGACATTTTGACATTCAAAGAAGTTTGTGTATAATATATAATTGTGTTGTTGTAATTAATTCAAAGGAGTAATATTATGAAACACAAATCCACAGTAAAAATGTGTGCATTTTGCCTATTGTTTACAATTGGAATATTTCCATCAATGGCATCCGCATCCCCGCCTCACAGTGAAGACTTTCTTGCCAATCAAGAAACTGCAACTAATACTGTTAAGTTCCAAGGGAAGACTTTATATTTATTAGATACCTATGTCAATGGCGATGCTGCCAAGGCTAAATATGTTGCTCTCTACGCGAGTGACCTCAGAGCTGCTCAAACCAAATATTCTCTACCAGAACTAACCGTCGACACAGCATCTATGTACAAACAGATTATTATTACTGAAGTTTTGGATGGCCGTCCAGATTTACAACCATTGGTTCAATTTCTTGATGTTTATGAAAACCCTAAAGAGAACTCACAAATTATCGAACAGTTAGATGCGTTCAATCTTAAGATTTCCGAAGGTGAGCTTTCTAAAGACGATGGTATTGCTCTCGCAAAAATGTGGATTCCAACCAAGCCTAAAAATGGGAATGATAGACCAGTTTATGCTTTGCGAAATTCCGGTATCGACCTTAGTAAGGCTCGCGCTTATGCCGAGAAGTGGGCAACAGGGATTAATGGCAAATATGGTGAGGAAAAGAAATGGTATGGTGCCCCTGTTGACTGCACTAATTTTGCTTCGCAGATCCTACACGCCGGTGGTGTACCAATGGATACCTATAATGATCAAAATAAAGGATGGTGGTGGAAATCGAAGGGAGATCGCTCTACATCATGGGTGAATGCCAATGTTTTCAAAAACTACATGGGGTCTGGTTATAGCACAAAGCACTGGGATAGTTTCGTGTCTAATGTGCGTAGTGGAGATTTCATTGCTGTAGACTTCACAAGTGATGGGACTGTAGATCATGTGGGCTTCGTCCACACCAAGAGCGGTAGAAAGTTGCGGATTGCACAACATACCAACAACTACCTTAAATGGAATGGCGGATGGCCAGATTCAAATGGCAGAGGAACGTACTATCGTGTCCGCCGCTAAAGGTAATAGGCTACAGCTAATACCCCTAATAGCTGTGCTAGCAGGCCTAGGAATACTAGTTTATCGCTTCTGGTTGAACACCTCTGCTCTGTACGCTCCATTCTACGCTCTCATGGCGTGCGGGGTTGTTGGTGCGTTGATTCAGTTATTGGTTGCAATAACAACTACTTGTTTGTACCGCAGAAAAGTTATAGCTATCGTGGATGTGACAGTGATTATAATTACATTGTTGATTATTCTATTTGGCGATTATATAGCATGCAGTGTGCTGAAATTGCCTGTTGTTAGCTATGCTTGGAGCCCTGGAACGCAGATTAACACCGTTGCTACAATCTTGTCCGGTGCTGTGGTGACATTCCTAGCATTCTGGGAACAACGCAAAATAAAGTGACAGTAAAACCATATGAAAAATCTACAGTTAGGTATATTCTTGCGCATTCGATGACTAGTTTTTCTCATAAGGGAATGTAGTACCGATTGCTATATACCTGCCAGATTCTAGGCGAATAACCTTTGTGCTATTCGCCTAGATTTTTATATATTCTCATCACTGCGAGTGCTATTGCGTCTCATGAGCTATAGGCCAAAAGGGGCTTAGGACAGTTTTTAGACATTTTGTGCAACTATAGCACGATGTTCCGTAATTGTCTTTCCATTAAGACCTGTTTTAATTCTGTGGTTGTTGTAAAAATCAATGTAAGTATGAATAGCTTTACGTAATTCTTCTGTACTATCCCAGTTAAGTGGATAATACATTTCTGTTTTCATTCGTCCAAAAAAGCCTTCACAGGCAGCATTATCTCAACTGTTTCCTTTTCTTGACATGGAGCGTGTAATACCAAGACCTTCTAATCTCTCAATCCACCCGCCACCTCTATAGTGATTTCCTCTATCGGTATGAATAGCTAAGCTTTTACATTCTGTAGTGTCGAGGGTAGATAAAGACCCTTCTAACATTTCATCTTCAAGACACTGATATGGGTGGTTTGAAAGAGCGTAAGAGACCACTTTACCATCAAAACAGTCAATCATAGGGCTTAAATAGAGTTTTGACTCTTTTGCTGAAAACTCAGTAATGTCTGTAAGCCAAATCTTATTAGGTGAATTTGCATGAAAATTATTATTAACGATGTTACTGCATGCGGGAGTAATTTCTCCTATGTAACTTGAATAGCGTCTTTTACGCCTGGCATATCTAATCTCAATTAACTCTTCTTTCATGAGCCGTCTTACTACTTTTTCAGATACTTTAATACCTTTAGTTCTCAACACTAACCATATTCTAGGAGAGTCATAAGTAAAGAAGTTTTCTTCTGCAATCTTGTGTATGCAACCTCGTATATGTGCGTATTTGTCAGTTTTTTTGAAGAGCATTTTTAGCATAGTAATAACTTGAACGTTTTATCTGAAGTGTTTTAATCAGAAGCTCTAACGGTAATACTAAAAGTAGTTAGGCCTATAACACTTTTTGCGGAGTGAGGCTTTCTGATATTAATACGGTTGGGATTATATTAGATTTGTTGGGATTGTATTAAATACAGTTGGGACTTTATTAGCTACGGTTGGGACTCTATTAGAGCGTGGCTAATGCTCGTTTTGTTTTCTAAAACGGGTGTTGTTTAACGAGAAGGGGGGTGAAAACATTGTTAACGCTTAAACCTCAAAGCACGTAGCTTTCAAGGCAAGTGTGGTTTTTACATGTCAAACTGTTATAAAAACGAGATTATTCCACTCTTTTTTACACTCATGATACGGGTTTTAAGAAAGAGCGGGTAAATGTTATAAGAATTTTTGGAACAATTAACAAGATTGTGGTTAATGATTAATCAATAAGACACTACTAATAAACAGTTAAAGCCTGATTAGCTATAGGGCGATGAGATACGTCAATAGGATCCTCATGGTTTTTTCATGACTCCTATGAAGTACCTCTATTCTACTATGGCTGTTTTTCAGGTATTAGAGTCGGTACTTCATAAAGTATCGGCTCTTTTTTGTATGTGTCTTCACCCTACCGCTGCAGGCGGGAAGGGTGAGCATGAGGACTCGCAAAACTAATAGCAACGATCGAGCAACATATAAGTATACAAGTTGTGTTCGTAATGAAGATAGTAGTTATAGTGAAGAAACTATCGAAATCAAGCCAGGCGAAAATGGTGTCACTCAAGCGGATATTAAGATGCTTCACTCAATGGATGACAGTGAGGTTTACTACAACAATAAGAACCTGCGTCCAGGTAGAACTGCTGAAGAAAAAGCTGAGATTAGGGCGTGGAAAGAAGAATATATCCGGCGTTTTAATCTTAAGCACGGTTATGAGCCTAACAAGGATGATGTTGAGTATGCTGCTGAAGAGCATTTTCCACGTAACTATAATCTTTCGCTTGACTTCGATGCAGATGGTGAGCTTGAAGTAGATAAAAGTCATCTTGCTGAAGCTCTCAGTACTACTGATGATTATGGTTTTATTACCAACGATTATGGTTTTGAAATGTCAGAAGAAATGGAGAATGCGTTTTCAACGCTTACTGACAAGCAGCGTCAGGTTATTCGTTTGATGTTTATTGAAGGATACACTCAGTCAGAGATTGCAAGCATGCTTGGTATCTCGTCTGCCGGCGTGAAAAAGCATCTGGATAAGGCTCTCGAAAAGCTTAGAAAAACGCGTTAAAAAATTCTAGAAATTTTTTTAGGAGGAGGTTAAAAACTCCTCCTTTTTCTTTGCCTGTGATGTGTAAGGAAGAAACCCCTTATAGAAAGGAGGCAAACCATGAAACACAAGATCGTTATTAACGTCACCGGTGAAAACGGTGAGAAGAAACAGGTTCTACGTGGAGCTGTGATGCGATTACCTCAACGGTTTATCCGCTGGCTGTTTGGTGATTACTCGCAAGTCTATCTATTAGATCCTGGAAAGAGTGTTCAGTCAGTTGATGTCAAAGAAGTTTAAGGAGGAAAACCGTGAACAAGGAAATATTGAGAGAAGTCATCAAAGACTTGGAAAACTTAACAGTTCATCTTAAAACGCTGTTTGATGATGCCGGTGCTTCTGGTGTTGGTTGTAAAGAAACAGCTTCTAATAATAAGGAGTCTGTTAAAAAGGTGAGTTTAGAGGATGTGCGGGCGGTTTTAGCAAAACTTAGCCAACATGGTAAAACCGCGGAAGTAAAAGCGCTTATCGTCAAGTTCGGAGCTAACAAGCTTTCAGAACTTGACGAAAGTAAGTACGCTGAGCTTCTTGAAGAGGCGAAAGGTATGACAAGTGACTAAGCATGCTTTACTTTCACCGTCTTCTGCTCACAGGTGGATTAAGTGTACTCCTAGTGCTGTTTTAGAAGAAAAGTTTGAAAACACTACTTCTGCTGCAGCAAAGGAAGGAACGGCAGCACACGCGTGGTGTGAGTACAAGCTGAATAAGTTTCTTAACCGTCCGTGTGAAAAACCGTTAACCGAGTATGACTCAAGTGAGATGCAGGAATGCTCGGATGCTTACGTGGATTTCGTGTTGGAAAAATACGAGCAGGCAAAACTTAACTGTCAAGATCCTATTATTCTCATCGAGCAGAAAGTTGATTTTTCAGCTTACGTGCCGGACGGGTTTGGTACAGCGGACTGCATTATTGTAGGCGAAAAAACTCTGCAGGTTATCGACTTTAAGTATGGTCAAGGCGTGCTGGTTGATGCTTACGAGAATCCGCAGATGAAATGCTACGCGCTTGGAGCTTTAACGCTTTTCGACAGCTTGTATGAGATTCAAACTGTTGAGATGAGTATTTTTCAGCCACGGCGTGACAACGTATCAACTTTCACACTACCTGTCGCGGAGCTTATTTCTTGGGCTGAAAGCGTGCTTAAACCTAAAGCCGAGCTTGCAGGCGCAGGCGAAGGCGAATTTGAAGCCGGTGACTGGTGCAGGTTTTGCAGGGCAAAAGCCACGTGCCGTAAACGTGCGGAAGAAAACCTTAAACTTGCAGAATTTGAGTTCAAACCGCCTTCTGTTTTAACGGATAGTGAGATTGAAGAAGTACTCACGCTTATACCTAAGCTCACGAAGTGGGCTGATGATGTTTTAGCGTACGCCACAGATTCCGCTATTAACCATGGTAAAGAGTGGTCTGGTTTCAAGCTCGTGGAAGGCAGATCAGTTCGCAAGTTTAAGGATGAGACAGCTGTTATTGAGAAAGCAAAAGCCGCAGGCTTTACTGACATTTTCAAAACTAGTCTTATTGGTTTAACGGAAATGCAAAAGCTGATGGGCAAGAAAAAATTTGAGGATATTCTGGGCGACCTCGTTATAAAACCGTCCGGGAAACTTACGCTCGTACCAGACTCGGATAAGCGGGCAAAAGTTAATGTTTCAAACGCAAATAACGAATTCAAAAAGGAGAATTAGTATTATGTCTAAATTAAATAACACGAAGGTTATTACAGGTAAGAACACGCGTCTTTCCTATTTTAATGGTTGGGAGCCAAAGTCTATTAACGGCGGTCCTGAAAAATATAGTGTTTCACTGCTTATCCCTAAAAGTGATGTTGAAACAGTAAACGCTATTGAGAAAGCTATTGATGCTGCTATTGAGGAAGGTGTCGGTAAGTTTGGTGGTAAGAAACCAAATAAGGCTGCTCTTAAAACACCACTCAGGGACGGGGATATTGAGCGTGATGATGAAGCGTATAAAGGACATTACTTTATTAACGCGAACTCAACCACGGCTCCGCAGATTGTAGACAAGCAGGTAAAACCAATCATGGACCGTAGTGAAGTGTATTCAGGCTGCTATGCGAGAGTTTCCATCAACTTTTACGCGTTTAACTCTAACGGTAATAAGGGAGTTGCTTGCGGTCTTGGCAATATTCAAAAGATTCGAGACGGTGAGCCACTCGGCGGACGTAGCCTCGCAACCGATGATTTTACGACTTTAGAAGATGATGACTTTCTAGCATAAGGAGCGTGAGTTAATTATGGAAATTGTTATAGCGGTTTTTATTTCAGTGTTTATAGGAGTATTACTTCTTGATTTCACGGTAAAGAAACTCGTGAGTCTTTACGTTGATATTAAACACATTCTAAATAGGAATTAGAAGATTCCTGAAAAACAGGATTTAGAAGATTCTATAAGTGGGGTGGCAGGTTTTCTGTCACCTCTTTTATAAGCTTGGAGGTGATGTAATTTGGAAAATTTGAGTGTGGATTTGGAAACGTTTTCGAGTGTAAATCTTGGTAAATGTGGTGTTTACAAGTACGCAGAATCAGAGGATTTTGAAATACTGCTTTTTGGCTACAGTGTGGACGGTAGTGAGGTTAAAGTCGTTGACTTAGCGCAAGGTGAAACCATACCCGAGGTTGTGCTTTCTGCTTTAACGGATGAAACTGTGACCAAGTGGGCGTTTAATGCTCAGTTTGAAAGAGTCTGCTTATCACGCTACCTGCGAGATAAAGGCATCAATGTTAACCACGGTCAGACAGTGAAAAGTGAAGGCTTGTTTTTAAACCCCTGCTCCTGGCATTGCACAATGATCTGGTCAGCCACCCTGGGACTTCCCATGTCTTTGGAAAACGTGGGAACAGTATTGGGGCTTGATAAGCAGAAACTCACTGAAGGTAAGAATCTTATTAAATACTTCTGCCTACCGTGTAATCCTACGAAAGTAAACGGTGGAAGAACAAGAAACAAGTATTTTCACGATAAGGAAAAGTGGGAGCTGTTTAAATCGTATAACAAGCGTGATGTGGAAGTTGAGATGAGTATTCAAGAAAAGCTCTCACGCTTTCCCGTGCCAGACTTTTTATGGCAGGAGTTTTATCTCGACCAAACTATTAACGATCGTGGGATAGGAATAGATTCTCTTTTCGTTGATTCAGCTATAAAACTCGACCAGGAGGTGAAAACGCATCTCATGAGTGAGCTTAAGCATATTACGGGTTTAGAAAACCCGAACTCAGTGTTACAAATGCGCTCTTGGCTTAAAAAGCATGGTCTTGAAATGGAGTCGCTTGGTAAAAAAGAAGTCGCTAAAGAACTTAAGACAGTGGGTAAAGAGTTGGCGGAAGTGTTGCGGCTTCGTCAGCAGCTTGCTAAATCATCGGTGAAAAAGTATACGGTGATGAAAAACGCTGCATGCATGGATTATCGGGAGCGTGGCATGTTTCGCTTCTATGGTGCAAACCGTACAGGAAGGTTTGCGGGAAGGCTCGTGCAATTACAAAACCTGCCACAAAACCATTTGCCTGATCTAGCGGAGGCTAGAAGTCTTGTTAAACAAGGAAATGTTGAAGCTTTGGAAATGCTTTATGAGGATATTCCGGATACTTTATCCCAGCTTATTCGCACTGCTTTTATTCCACGCACGGGATTGAAGTTTATTGTCGCGGACTTTTCAGCGATCGAAGCGAGAGTCTTGGCTTGGCTTGCAGGTGAAAAATGGCGTATGCGAGTATTCGAGGAAGGTAAAGACATTTACTGCTCGTCAGCATCTCAAATGTTTAGCGTGCCTGTTGAAAAGCATGGAGTAAACGGGCATTTGCGGCAGAAAGGTAAGATAGCGGAACTTGCTTGTATTGCTGAAGGTGAACTTGTACTCACAGATGAAGGGCTTGTTCCAATTGAAGAAGTCACTACAAAACAAAAAGTGTGGGACGGAGAAAACTGGGTCAACCATAACGGAGTTGTTTTTAAGGGTGTAAAGGAGGTAATCGAGTATGAAGGACTTAGAGCAACACCAGACCATCTCGTCTGGGTTAAAGGGAAACCGAAGCCAATACGGTTTATTGAATCCGCCATCTGCAAAACACATCTCATACAAACCGGAGATGGTCGGAGAACAATACGGCTGGGTGAAAATCATAAGTGCAGAGAAACACTGGAATCAAAAGCAAAACCACTGTTATGTATTGACACAATGCGTAGGGTGCGGAAGCGTTCAATGGCAGGACTTAAACAGTCTAAAGTCGGGCAAATCAAAAGGGTGTCAAGCTTGCTCGCAGCCGAAACAAATACCAATATGGCTAGAAAAGCGGCTAAGTGCTGCGAAACAGCGATGCATCAATCCAAGAGATCCAAATTACAAAAACTATGGTGCAAGAGGGATAAAGTGGTGCTTCCATTCTGTTTTAGAAGCAGGCTTGTGGATTTTACAAGAGGTAGACAATGTGCAAAAAGACTGGGAATTAGATCGGATAAATACAAACGGCAACTACGAAAAAGGAAATATCCGCTTTGTTCCAAGAATAGTCAATCAAAACAACAAGCAGAACGCTATCCTAACACGGTGGGAGCAACAATATTGGCCATACGCAAGATCGGTAGTTACAAGAATGTTATCGAAAGGAATAGGCAGAGAAGAAATCATATCAAGAGCAAATACAGCTGTAGTGCAACACAGAAAAAACTGGCGTTTAATCGAAGCAAGGCTCGAGTTTATGACATACGAAATGCCGGACCAAATCATCGTTTTACCGTATCGGGAAAGCTCGTGCATAACTGTGGCTACGGTGGTGCAGTAGGAGCATTAAAGGCAATGGGTGCTCTTGATATGGGTTTACATGAAGATGATTTGCAACAGTTAGTTAATGATTGGAGATCTGCTAATCCACATATTGTTTCATTGTGGTGGGATGTGGACAGAGCTGTAAAACAGTGTGTACACGAACGCATTTCTGTTCGAACACACAATATAGTGTTCACTTACAAGAGTGGGTTTCTTATCATCAAACTGCCTTCGAAAAGATGCCTTTACTATGTGAAGCCACGCGTGGAAGAAAACAAGTATGGTGGCGAATCAGTCACCTATGAGGGTGTGGGGTCTACTAAAAAATGGGAGCGGCTGGAAAGCTACGGGCCTAAATTTGTGGAAAACATTACGCAAGCTATAGCTCGTGACATTCTACTTTACGCTATGCAAACGCTGAAAGAATATCGTATCGTCGCTCACGTGCATGATGAAGCCATTATCGAAACCGATAAGAATGTGAGTGTTCAAAGCGTGTGTGAGCTAATGGGAAGAACACCACCCTGGGCGGAAGGGCTTGTTTTACGCGCTGACGGCTACGAGTGCGAGTTTTACAAAAAAGATTAAAAAAATTTTAGGAGCAGGGTTAAAAACCTGCTCTTTTTCTTTGCCTGTGATTTAGAAGGCAATACCGCCTTCAGAAAGAACGTAAAAGGATACGCGAATGACTATTAAAAACAATATTAGTAAGCAAAAACGTGGTGTTAAAGGAGACTAAAAGTGGGTAAGTCTTATAAAAAGCATTTAGAAACGACACCGAATTTTAAGCCTATCGTCTACATTTGTGCTCCCTACCGTGGAGATAAAGAAAGAAACGTGAACCACGCTATCCGGTGTGCGGCTTACGCGTATTCACGCGGAGCAATCCCTATCACTCCACACCTGCTTTTCCCGTTCATGGATGATGAGAATCAAAAGCATAGAGGGGATGCGATGTTTATGGACATTATCCTCTTAGGCAAGTGCAACGAGCTGTGGGTGTTCGGGGAGAAAATCACAGGCGGCATGCAAGTAGAAATCAATCTTGCAGAAAAACGCAGGCAGCCGATTAAGTATTTTACAGATAAGGATTTAGGGGGTGAATATTGATGCTTGAATGCAAAATTTATACAGCTTCCTGTGTGGGAAACAGTAGTAACTGCTTGTATCCTGACGAAATAAAAGTCTGTGATCGAGATAGTTTTAATAAGGCTATCTCTTTTGACCATGTCACAGCACAGTTTACTAACAGTTATAGGTCTAAAGATAATTTCATTTCATCTACCTGTATTCCGATGGACTGTGATAACGATCATTCTGATGTTGGTAAAGACTGGGTGACACCTTTTGATGTTGCTTTAGCGTTTCCGAACGTGTGCTTTTACGCGTCTTATAGTAGAAACCACATGAAAGACAAGCATGGGAAGTGTGCAAGACCACGTTTTCACGTGTATTTTCCAATTGAAGAAGTAAGCGATGCTAAAGCTTATGTGGAGCTTAAAACAAGGATTCAATCAGTATTCCCGTATTTTGACAGTAACGCTCTTGATGCTGCACGTTTTCTCTACGGTGTTAAAACTCCGCAGGTAGAACTTTACGAGGGTGAAAAAACAGTCACTGATTTTCTTTCGGAAGAAGATTTTGGTGAATTTGATGCAGGAACAGAAGAAATACCATCAGGGCAGAGAAACTCTAGGCTTAGTCATATTGCAGGAAAACTCATCAAACGTTATGGGGCGACAGATGAAACTCATGAGAAGTTTTTGAGTGAAGCAGAACGGTGTAATCCTCCTTTGCCTGACGCAGAATTATCTAAAATCTGGTATTCGGCTAAAAAGTTCGGGCTTAAAGTAGCAAGTCAAGAAGGTTATATTCCGCCTAGCGAGTATGGCAAAAGCTATGAGGAGTATAAGCCGGATGATTTAACAGATATTGCGATGGCTGAGGTTTTTGCCAAACATAACAAGAATAAGGCTGTTTATACGATGTCTGCCGGCTGGCTTTACTGGACGGGCAAGAAGTGGGAAGCGTCTGAGCTTAAAGTTATGAAACTTTACATGCTTATTGCTAAAAAGGTTTTGAAGAATGCCGGTGTTGAGTTTAAGACAGCTTACGAACAGTTCATTCAAGCTGAATCATCAGGTGATAAAGAGCAGGCGGATAAAGCAAAGAGTGAAGTGAATCAGGCAAAACAGTATCTTTCGTTTGCTAAGAAGATGAATGATCACAGCAAAGTGTCCGGAATATTAAAGCTTGCTAAATCCATGCTGGAAGTTGCAAACGAAGAACTGGACCGTGATGCTTTCATTCTAAACACGCCTTGCGGAATCGTGGATTTAAAGACAGGCATGCTAAAAGCACATGATCCGTGTTTGTACTGTACGAAAATGACCGCTGTTTGCCCTTCATGGGACAACGTGGGATTGTGGCAGACAACGCTTGATATGGTTACCGCAGGTGATAAAGAGTTTCAGACATTTCTTCAAAGCCATGCGGGTAGTACGCTTATAGGTCAAGTGTTTGAAGAATCGCTTTTGCTGGTGTACGGGTCAGGTGGCAACGGTAAGTCGACCGTGTTTAACGCGGAAGCACATGTGCTTGGAGATTATGCGGGGAAAATACCTGCGGAGTCTTTAACCACTCGGGCTAAAAACGTGAAAGTGGATTTAGCGGAGCTTTGCGGTAAAAGGTTTATTCTTGCCTCGGAAACTGAGGAAGGGCAAAGGCTTTCTATTTCCATGCTGAAACAGATAGCAAGCGTGGATGATATTTCAGCTGAGAGGAAATATTATGCTCCTTTTACGTTTACGCCAAGCCACTCAACTATTCTCTACACGAACCATCTGCCGAAAGTTGGTTCGAACGATAAGGGAACGTGGCGGAGGATCTTTGTCGCACCGTTTACGAAAGAAATCAAGAATCCGAAAACAGACTATGTTGATGAACTTTTGCAAAAAGCAGGTGGGGCAATACTTCAATGGATGATTGAAGGAGCCAAGATTTATATCCAAAACAGTTATAAATTCCCTACTTGTAAGGTGGTAGAGCAGGCTAAGGACGCTTATCGGGCTGAAAACGACTGGATAGGTCATTTCATTACTGATTATTGCATTAAGGGCGTGAATGAAACGGAGATGAGTAGGAGTCTTTACTTGTCTTACCGCCAGTGGGCAAACCTTAACGGTGAATATGTTAGAAACGATAGGGATTTTTCTAAGGCTTTACTGTTAGCGGGTTATAGCAAAAAACGGACGGGTAAGGGCTACCAGTGGTGTGGGCTTTCCATTAATCCGAATTTGCAGGCACAGGAGGATTTTCTTTGATGTAAAGCACGGTAAAACTTAAAGATACTTCCTGAAAAATGTATTGGCGTGTAGGCAAATGTTTTACATGGTAAAAACCGGGTTCAGAGAAAAATGTTCTATAGGATTTTTTCATACACGAAAATAGTCTTTGCCTACACGCTACCATGCACGTTTTCAAGAAAGAAAAGCCTGATAAATAGGGGTTTTGTATTGTAGTGTACCCTTTTTCTTTACTTTTTATATAAGAGAAAAAAATAAAAGAAATATAAGTGTATATAGAGAAAAGTAAAAGATGGGTCTGAAGCATACATGGCTACACAAATAACATTCGCCTGATGTAAACGGGGCAAAACCAACGAGTGAAACAACTCTATTCAATAAATGAAAAATAAGATTTGAGAAAGGTGGAATAAACCATGATTAACAAAAATGAGAGAACAGTAGAAACCTACAAGCAAGCAGGAGCAGCAATGCGACTGACTAAGAGTCTGATTAGCCAATTAGTGGTCGATATTAGCCCGGTGCTTTTAGTGAAAGATCAAGACAGACTGTTAAAAGCCATGAACATGATTGATGAAGTATCTTCGCATGCTGAGGACAATATGTTCAAAGATCACCCACAGTTAAGCAATCACTATATTGACGTGTTTTATGGCGATGTTTCTGATGAGCCGAGAAACGAAGTTGATAAGAAAATCATTGAGATGGCAAAAGAGGTATCTGATGGGCTTTTTAAGAGAAAAGGAAACTGAGCGAAAACTCGTCCGTGATGTTAAAGCTGCTGGAGGCATGGCTATAAAGCTTACGAGTCCTTCTGTTGACGGGCTTCCTGACAGGCTGGTTTTACTTAACGGCGGGAAGATTGGTTTTGTCGAGCTTAAAGCACCAGGTAAAAAGCCTAGAGTCTTACAGGTGAAACGGATGAAAGACTTACAGGCTTTAGGTTTTAAGGTTTTCGTGGTTGATGAGAAGAGTCAGATTGGAGGTGTGATTGATGCTATACGAGCCACATGAGTATCAAAAGTATGCGACTGATTTTATTATCACACATCCGGTTTCAGCGGTTTTGCTTGAAATGGGACTTGGTAAGAGTGTTATAAGTCTTACGGCGATTAACGACCTGATGCTTGACTCTTTTGATGTTTCCAGAACTCTTGTTATCGCTCCTCTTAGGGTTGCAAACACTACGTGGCCTTTAGAGTTAGAAAAGTGGGAGCATTTAAAACACCTAACTTATTCTATTGTGACGGGTAGTGAGAAGGAGCGGATTCAAGCACTAAAAACGCCTGCTCACGTTTATATTATTAACCGTGAAAACGTGGAGTGGCTGATAATGAAAAGCGGCCTGCCGTTTAATTTTGACATGGTTGTGATAGATGAGCTTTCAAGTTTTAAATCGTATCAGGCGAAACGTTTTAAAGCATTACTGAAGGCTAGGCCGAAAGTTAGAAGGATTGTTGGTCTTACAGGAACTCCTTCTTCTAACGGGCTTATGGATTTGTGGGCTGAGTTTAGGCTGCTTGATATGGGTCAAAGGTTAGGCCGCTATATTACGTATTATCGGCAGAACTTTTTTAATCCTGATAAGCGTAACCAGCACATGATTTTTTCCTATAAGCCTAAAGATGGTGCTGAGAGTTTAATCTATAAGCAGATAGCTGATATTACGATTTCGATGAAGTCGAAAGACTATTTGAAAATGCCTGCGTGTGTGATAAACGAGGTGAAAGTAGAGTTATCCGGTAAGGAGCGAAAACTCTATGATGAGCTGAAACAGGATATGGTGGTGTCGTTGGAGGGTAAAGAGATTGATGCGATTAACGCAGCGTCTCTTTCAAATAAGCTTCTTCAAATGGCATGCGGCGCGGTTTATAACGAGAAAAAAGAAAGCGTTCATATTCACGATCGTAAGCTGGACGTGTTAGAGGATTTAATCGAGGCTGCTAACGGTAAACCGGTGCTTGTAGCTTACTGGTTTAAGCATGATCTTGAGCGGATTAAGAATCGTTTTAACGTGCGTGAGATTAAAACGAGTGCTGATATTGCTGACTGGAATGCCGGCATGATTCCTGTAGCGTTGATTCACCCGGCTTCCGCGGGTCATGGTCTTAACCTACAGGCTGGCGGCTCTACTCTTATCTGGTTTTCTCTGACTTGGAGTTTGGAACTTTACCAGCAGACGAACGCCAGGCTTAACCGTCAGGGTCAAACCAGCACGGTTGTAATCCATCACATTATCACTAAGAACACGATTGATGAGGATGTGATGAGGGCTTTAAGCATGAAGGCTAAAGTGCAGGATGCTTTAATCGAGTCGGTTAAGGCAAGACTATCAATTAACGAAGTGAGGGAAAGGGGTTCTAGAGAGAACTTACCTCAAAATGGAGGTAAGAATGAACAAAAAAGAATACTTACGGCAAGCCTATCTTCTTGATAAACGAATTAAGGCTGACATGGATGAAGTAGTAAGACTGCGTGAGCTTGCTACAAGTGTTTCTTCATTAAGATACGACAGAGAGTATGTGCAGACGACTCGAAGTATAGAAGCTCCGTTTGTGAAAGCTCTTATAAGGGTTATGGATTTAGAAGCCAAGATTAACATGGAGATTACGATGCTTATCAGTTTGAAAGAGCAGATTTTGGATGTGATTTCTAAACTTGAAAGCGTGGATGAGCAGATGATTTTACGCTACCGCTACATGAGTAACATGACGTGGGAGGATATTGGTAACGAACTCCATGCTAGCAGAATGACGATTATAAGAGGGCATGGGAAAGCGTTAGAGCACATAGTTTTACCAGATAATCTAATCCAAATCTGAAAAAATGGTACGGTTTGGTACGCTCTGATACGAGATGTTACAGCCTTCTATATGGTAGTATATAGTTAGCAAAAACTGTAAATACTAAGCCTTGAAAGAGTAATCTTTCAGGGCTTTTTTCATGCCTAAAAGGAGGGCACAACATGGATCAGATGGTATTGCAAACACAGCAATGGTTAAACAAAACCTATGGTGATAAGCCTGGGTTTGGTTCAGTTATTACTGATGGGAATACTGGTTGGGATACAATTAATGGGCTTATTCGTGCTTTGCAGATTGAGCTTGGTATAACAG
Organism: Gardnerella nova; assembly: GCF_049244055.1. NCBI lineage: Bacteria > Bacillati > Actinomycetota > Actinomycetes > Bifidobacteriales > Bifidobacteriaceae > Gardnerella > Gardnerella nova. The sequence goes on from NZ_CP058369.1 coordinate 313,100, forward strand.
CAACAGCAAATAATTTTGGTGCTGGTACAACACGGAAATTTAACGAACGTTATCCGCACGGTGTTAAACAACAAGATGATAGTGATGAGTCGAAAAGTAATGTTTACTCTATTATTCAGGGTGCTTTATGGTGTAAGGGTTATTCGACAAGTAATAATATTACGCAACACTTTTATAGTGGAACGGGGCGTGCTGTTAAAGAGTTGAAGAATGATATGGGTATTGGTGGTGATTCTACAGTCACAATTGATGTAATGAAAGCTCTTCTTTCTATGCAACAGTTTGTTTTACTAAATCGTTACGGTGGTACTGGCGTTGTTAGAATTATTCAACAAACTGTTAATCGAACCTATAAGGATTATACTGGTATCATTCCTTGTGACGGCTTGTATGGTCGAGAAATGAACACTGCACTTATTCAGATTTTACAGTCGTTAGAGGGTTATTCGCCTGATGATGCCACGGGCAATTTTGGACATGGTACACGACGTAATTTGAAAACTATTAGCAGGCAAAACGCTTCTTCCTATGGTAAGTGGGTGTGGTTAGCAAAAGCTGTACTTAATTGTATTAGATATGATTGTCTTCAAAATGAGAATTGGGATGATGATTTTGCTGAGCAACTCACCAAATTCCAGAAAGACTATAAGCTTCCAGTCAGCGGAGCACTTGATGTTAACACGTGGATGTCATTGTTAACTAGTAAAGGCAATCCAGACAGAAAAGCAAAAGCATGCGACACACGTTTTGAAATTACTTCGGAATTACTCAATACTCTTAAACGTGATGGATATGAAATTGTTGGACGTTATTTAACAGGTGGCTCGTTTAAAGAAATCCGTGAAGGTGAGCTGAAACGTATTGTTGACGGAGGCTTGAAATATTTCCCTATTTTCCAAGAAAATGGTCGTAACCTTAGCGACTTTACGTATCAAAAAGGTCTTGAACACGGTAAGAAAGCTAGTGAAGCAGCATTATCTAAAGGCGTACCAGCAACAGTAATCTATTTTGCGGTAGACATGGATATTTATGATTATCAGATTGATAGTAACATTATTCCTTATTTTAAAGGTATTAATGAAACTATTGATTCTCGTTACTCAGTGGGCATTTATGCGTCACGTAATGTGTGTACAAGGATATCTAATGTAGGGTTGTCTGTTTCTAGTTTCGTATCAGATATGTCTACTGGTTTTAGTGGCAATCTGGGATTCCCAATTCCTAAAAACTGGAACTATGATCAATTCCATGAAATCTCAGGATATGGCGGTAAATGGGACTTAGACAAAGTTGCTTACAATGGGAAAATACCAGCCTGTAATAGTGTGCTATCATCTCAGAAATATCAGCAAGACGAAACTCAATTTATTAAATGGGTGACTACAACAGAAAAAGAGTGTTTGAAAGCGTTTGAAGGTATTTTTAACCCATTGATTGCATATCGATTTGCGGTTGGCCAATATATTCTTGAATACCTGCGAAAACCAGAATATTGGGGTGACAAATACTTTGGATTGTGGAGGCTTTACACTCCAGAACCTAATATCGACAAAAACGATATGGAGTCTCGGTCTGTATGTCATGCTGTATGTTCAAAACAGCCTTCTATTAAGGACAAAGTATCAACTATAGATATTGCTCATATGGCTGCTACTGCCTTAGGCTATATTTGCTGGGGAATACCAGAAAATAAAGGTGATTACAGCTTAGGTGATTTAGGTGGATGGTCGTTAGATTTACTACAAATGTTTGGAAATTATAGGAGGGTTGCCAAAGATCAAGATTTATCGGAGTGGTTAAAGGAGCATTTGGGTAGCAAAACTGATGGACAAGGATTTGGTTACGATGACGTGGTTGCAGACGCAGATGCCTATCTCATTGTTTCTTCCATGAAGAAAGATAATAGTGATACAAGGTTTTCAAAATCTATATCACAGCTATATCAGCATAGTAAGCGTTAAAGAATCAAGATGTTTTATCAAGAACGATTTAATTCGTCTAAAGATAATGTCATTAGTGCCTTCAAGAAACTAGCTGATGGTATAGATTTTGGCCCGTTAAAAAATGTAAATAAAGACCTTTTGAAACAAGCTGCTAAAACTGATGTTTTGCCTACGGTGACGGAAGCCAAGATATTAGGTCAAATGTATGCGGAGTTTATGGCAAGCTAATTATCATATTTCTATAGGCAGAAGGAGTTCATAGCATTTTAATGCTGTGAACTCCTTCTTATTTTGAGTTACTTATTGCGGAGTATTAAAATCAACAACTAAAACTAGGAAGGAAAAGAAAGCAAATAATAAGGAGAAGGCAATTATGAGCAGTGTGAAAATGACTGCTACTACTTTTAATGAGATAAGTATGATCTTTATATATATTGGCTTGTTAGTTTGAGGCAGTTTCTTTGTTGATGTAGCGGTAACGATTTTAAGAACTAGTGATATGCCTAAAAGAAGATAGCCTATACAGCAAATGGATAGCGTTAGCGTATTGGATAGGTTAATTTGCTCTGTAGTTGTAGGCTTATGGACTGAGTATATGGGAAGAAAATGCGTAATGTTTCTTTCTTCTAAAATCACTAAAAGTAATGAGAAAACGCCTAATGCCCAAAGGATATTTGCTACGGTTTTACATTTTTTCATAACAACTACCTGTAAACTATTTTATTTTAACAATTGTATCACAAGTGTAAGCTTCCCGAAGGGAGGATGAGTCTTGCCAAGAAAACCTAAAAGACCGTGTTCTTATCAAGGCTGTCCGAACCTAACTGACGGCAGGTTTTGTGAGAAACACTTAAAACAAGAGAACCGGCGCTACGAAAAATACGAGCGTCCTTATGATGCTCACAAGCGTTACGGCAGAGCATGGCAGAAAATAAGGGACTCTTATGTGAAAGAGCATCCTTTCTGTGAGCTTTGCTTTAAGAACCATATGCTTGTTCCTGTTGAACAGGTTCATCATATTAAACCGATTGCTGAAGGCGGAACGCATGAGAGGAATAATCTTATTTCTCTATGCAAATCCTGTCACTCTAAAATTCACGCTAAGCGTGGAGATCGCTGGCATAACAAATAACCCACCCCCTAGGGGGGTTTAAATCTCTACGAGCCTACCCCATGGGGAACGGGCGCAGGGTATTTTGCGTAAAAACAGCGTATTCAAAAGGGTAATAGGCAAAATCAAACACAAAAATTTTTTAATAGTTAAAACTCGCGTGGGAAGGAGGCGGAAAGTTTGCCTACAAAATCAAATAATATTGGCGGTCGTGGCGGCAGACGCGTGGGTGCCGGGCGTAAAAAGAAAGCGGTTGTTGAAAAAGCTAGTGAAGGAAACCCTGGTGGCAGGCCTTTAAGCGTTCTTGATATTCCGGAGCTTGAAGGTGCTGAAATGCCTGTTCCTCACGAGTTTTTATCTGCCACGCAAAAAGACGGTACTCAGCTTCAGGCTAAAGAAATTTTCGCTGAAACATGGAAGTGGCTAAAAGACATTGGTGTTAGCAGTAAAGTCCCATCTCCTCTTATTGAACGGTATGCGATGAGTTGTGCTCGTTGGATTCAATGCGAGGAAGTAACCAGTAAACTCGGGTTTCTTTCCAAGCATCCGACTACGGGTAAACCGATACCTTCGCCTTTTATAAATATTGGTATTAACTACATGAATCAGGCGGTCAGGCTTTGGAATGAGATTTTCCAGATTGTGAAAGAAAACTGTTCGACTGAGTTTGATGGTGTTTCACCTCAAAACGATTTAATGGAACGCCTGCTTATTACACGTAAAAACATTTAGGAGAAAAATTATGATAGAAAAAGTAAACCCGTCGCATGTTGACAAGATTGCGGATCGTATTGCTGGAGCAATTGTTGATCTGGCTTACAAGCTGGATGAGAATCCGAAGATTGCTGTTGAAGTGATGCTCGGGCATGGTAAGTGTGCCGTGTGTATTGAAAGCACGGTGATGTTTAAGTTTAAGGATATTAAAAATATTATCCACCGTTTAAGCCCTGGGAAAGTAAAGATTGATATTACGGTTGTGCCGCAGGATAAGCATTTAAGCCGAAACCAGGATGGTATGGTTCGTTGCGCTGATAACGGGATTTTTAAAGGCGTGCCACTAACAGGCGAGCAGAAGAAGCTTTCTACTATTGCTCGAAAGGTTTATGAAAAGTATCCGTATGATGGCAAGTATGTTCTTGATGGTGAAAAGCTTATCATCTGCCAGTCTCACGCTAAACGAGAAGACTTATTGAAAGAGTATCCGAGTGCGTTTGTTAATCCTTTAGGCGACTGGACTGGTGGTATCAGCGTGGATACGGGAGCGGTTAACCGAAAACTCGGGTCAGACATGGCTGATGCTGTTACGGGCGGCGGTCTTCATGGTAAGGATCTTACGAAAGCTGACGTGTCGGTTAACATTTACGCGTTTTTGAAAGCGCAGGAAACCGGTCGGGTGGTTGAGTTTTCTTGTGCTATCGGGGATGAAATGGTTGATGGTAAACCGTATGCGCAGATTGTGGAAATTGCGAAAGATTATATTGACTCGGTGGGTGGTTTTGAAAAGCTGGCTTGCTGGGGTCTTTTCTAACGGGAGGAAAGCTTATGGAAAAAGAAATGCAGTATTATTTGGCTGACGTAAGTGAGCTTATCCCGTATGTGAGAAACGCTCGCACGCACTCTGAGGCGCAGGTAGCTCAGATAGCGGCAAGTATTCGTGAGTTTGGTTTTCTTTCCCCAATTCTAGTGGCGGAGGATAATACGATTCTCGCGGGGCATGGCAGGATTGCCGCGGCATTAAAACTGGGTCTTAAAAAAGTTCCGTGCGTGAAAGAAAATCATTTAACTGAAACACAAAAGCGTGCTTATATTATTGCGGATAATAAGCTTTCACTTAACGCAGGCTGGGACAATGAGCTATTGGCTGTTGAATTGTCGGAGCTTGAAGGCGCGGATTTTAATCTTGATCTTCTCGGGTTTGATGAGGCGGAGCTTTCCAGTATTTTTGATGCTGATAAAGACGTGAGTGATGATGATTTTGATGTTGAAAAAGAGCTGGAAGAACCGTGTTTTTCTAAAACGGGTGACATGTGGACGCTTGGTAAGCATCATGTTATTTGCGGTGATGCTACTAAGTTAGAAACATATAAGACGCTTCTTGAGAATACTAAAGTGAATCTGGTGGTTACTGATCCGCCTTATAACGTGAACTATGAGGGTGCTGCTGGGAAAATTAAAAACGATAATATGGAGAATGATAAGTTTTACCAGTTTCTTTTCAACTCGTTCGTGAACATGGAGCAGGCGATGGCAGATGATGCGTCTATCTACGTGTTTCATGCTGACACGGAGGGTTTGAATTTTAGAAAAGCATTCCAGGACGCGGGGTTTTATCTTTCAGGTTGTTGTATTTGGAAGAAACCGTCGCTGGTGTTGGGTAGAAGCCCTTACCAGTGGCAGCATGAACCGTGTTTGTATGGGTGGAAGAAAAAAGGTAAACACAAGTGGTATGCGGGTAGGAAAGAAACTTCAGTTTGGGAGTTTGAAAAGTCTAAGAAAAACGCTGATCATCCAACCATGAAACCAATAGCTCTTTTAGCGTATCCGATTAAAAACTCGAGTATGACGAACTCGCTTGTGTTAGATCCGTTTGCTGGAAGTGGTAGCACGCTTATAGCCTGCGAGCAGACTGGTAGAATCTGCTACGCTATCGAGCTTGACGAGAAATATTGTGACGTGATTGTGAAACGTTATATTGAGCAGGTTGGAAATGATAAGAGTGTGAAAGTTTTAAGAGGCGGTAAAGAATACTCGTTTACTGAAGTATTTACTAACAAGTAAGACTCGTATTTTATATGAAAAATAGTTTGCGACCGCTTGCTATAAACCTTCTTTAGAGTGATTTATATATGTACCCGAAAAAATCTAAAGGAGGCAAAATGGAATTAAAATACGGGTTAAAAGGAAAAGATAGGCAGCCGCTTATTAAAGCTATAGAGGATTCTACGGGAGTAAAGGCTGTTTACTTAAAAACTCCGAGTATGTCTTACAGGATAGGTGTTTTCAACATTAGTAAAGATGGTACGGTCACGTGTAGTAGTGAAGAGAACTTAGATGATTTGAAAAACATGTTAGACGCTGACTATGGTATAAGTCTTCCAGTCTGCGCGTGTGATGGTACGCAATGTTTTAGTGTTGAGTTTCCTAAAGATAAGGCTGATGTGGTAAAGCTTAGGAAAATTCTTGATAATAAGGGTGATCTTATTAAAAAAGCGTTAGGAGTGAACAGTCTTAATATTAAGGAAGAAGATGATAAGCTTATTTTTCCTTGGTTTGAGCAGGCTAACCAACCAGGCTTGGCCTCCTATGCGAAGTTTATAAACAGTCTTTGTAAAATGAGCGTGGAAATTAAACGCGTAAATAATAGTAAGCATAAGCCGGTTAACGATAAGTATGCTTTCAGATGTTTTCTTCTTAGACTCGGGTTTATAGGAGACGAGTTTAAACAAGACAGGAAAATTATGCTTTCCCGTTTAGAAGGGTCCTGTTCTTTTAGAAACGGGGGTGAGCGTAATGCTGTATTCGAGTGAAGACCAGGCGTACGTGTTGAGTGAAGACTGTCCTACAGGTTCTTTGGTTGAAGAAATTTTTGCGAATTTAGAGCAAGAGAACGAGGTTTTTGTAAAAGCATGTTTGACTGTAGTAGATGATTTTTGGGTGATGATTATTTCCGCATGATTTTAGAAACATTTTAACGGTTTTTAAGAGTAAAAAAATTAGCGAAAACTGGTGGGGAAAAACGTGTAAATACCCGGTGTTTCTTGGCTTAAAAGCTTGCTATTGCGCGCTTTTAGAGTGATATATAGTACTAGCAAAAAGCACAGAAACAAAGGAGAAACCTGTGAAAAAAGAAATTTTACAAAACCTTACAAACGAAGTTAAAACATGCAGACGCTACACATTAAACGCAATCAAAAAAGCTGAAGAAGGGAAAATTAGTTCGGCTATCAGCATGCTCGACATCGCGCAAACAGCAAAAACCTGCGCCAGTAAAGCTCACGAGGAGCTTTGGAAGGTAAGCGGAGGAAAACTAAACGATACGGAGTTTGAACTGTTTGCGGATGCTGAAACCTTGGACAAGGATATTCAAAAAGCGTATCAAGCGATTCAACAAGCAAGAAGCTAAAAGAAAGGGGGATAGTCAGCCATAGGGGTTGGAAGGCTGGAGAAAAATCGTGGAATTATCCGCGATTTTTTCTCGTTTACGGCTTGCTATTCTGCTCTCTTAGAGTGATATATAGTACTAGCAAAAAACACAGAGATAAAGGAGAAAAAATCATGTGGGAACAAGATACGCTTAAAGTAGAAGATCAGGTTGTAAGCTACAGTATGAAGGTTTTTGAAGAGCCAAGCGAATATGGGATTAACCAGGGAAGAATTTCCAAGCTTACTTTGAAAAACAATAACAAGGTTATCGCAAACTACGATAGAGGCTGGGACATTATGCCAACCAGCAAGCTTGCAAACGAGGCTTTAGAAAAGATCCTCGACGCTAGAAACTAAAGAACTGAAATTTTATTAAAAGCAGCAGGGCTTTTAAGGCCCTGTTTCTCGTAAAAAAGAAAAACTAAGAAATGATGTGGACGCTGAAGGCGTCTTTTTTTATGCCTAAAGAAAGGAGGAGCTTAAGTTGGAAAAATACGAGGTTACTAAGTTTAAAAAAGAAGATTCAACATATAGTAAAGAGCTTGCGGATTATGCCGTGAGTTTTATCGAATGTTTAACACACACGAAGGGAACGTGGGCTGGTAAGCCTTTTAAGCTCCTTGACTGGCAGGAGCAGATTATTAGAGACTTGTTTGGCGTGGTGAAACCGAATGGTTACCGTCAGTTTAATACCGCGTATATTGAAATACCTAAGAAAATGGGTAAAAGTGAGCTTGCCGCTGCAGTAGCCTTGCTTTTATGCTGTGGGGATAATGAGGAGCGAGCCGAGGTTTATGGTTGTGCGGCGGACCGTCAGCAGGCAACGATCGTGTTTGATGTGGCGGCGGACATGGTTAGAATGTGTCCGGCTCTTAATCGTAGGGTTAAAATTTTAGCTTCGCAAAAACGTATTATTTTCCTACCAACTAACAGTTTCTACCAAGTATTGTCGGCTGAAGCGTACTCTAAACACGGGTTTAACATTCACGGTGTTGTGTTTGATGAGCTTCACACGCAGCCAAACCGTAAACTTTTTGACGTGATGACTAAAGGCTCCGGGGATGCTCGCATGCAGCCACTGTATTTTCTGATTACCACAGCCGGTACGGATACACATTCGATCTGCTATGAGACGCATCAGAAAGCAGTTGATATTCTCGAGGGCAGGAAAATTGATCCAACTTTCTACCCAGTGATTTATGGTGCAAAAGATTCGGATGATTGGACGGATCCTACGGTGTGGAAGAAAGCTAATCCTTCTCTTGGGGTTACGGTTCAAATGGAGAAAGTTAAAGCTGCTTTCGAGTCAGCCCGGCAAAATCCTGGTGAAGAGAATGCTTTCCGTCAGCTTCGTCTTAACCAGTGGGTGAAACAGTCTATTCGTTGGATGCCGATGGAAAAATGGGATGCTTGCGGTTTTCAGGTGAACGAAGAAGAACTCGAGGGCAGGGTCTGCTACGGGGGTCTTGACCTTTCAAGCACCACCGACCTTACCTCCTTTGTTTTGGTCTTTCCACCAGAAGATGAGTCGGATAAGTTTCGTATCCTACCTTATTTTTGGGTGCCTGAAGAAACCTTGAGTTTGCGCGTGAAACGAGATCACGTGCCTTATGACGTGTGGGAAAAACAAGGGTTTATTAAAACTACGGAAGGAAACGTTGTCCACTATGGGTTTATTGAAAAATTCATCGAAACATTAGGTGAACGTTTCAATATTCGTGAGATTGCTTTCGACCGTTGGGGCGCGGTGCAAATGGTGCAAAACCTTGAAAACATGGGGTTTACCGTGGTTCCGTTCGGACAAGGATTCAAGGATATGAGTCCGCCTACCAAGGAGCTTATGAAGCTTACACTCGAACAGAAAATAGCACACTCCGCTCATCCGGTGCTTCGCTGGAATATGGACAACATATTTATTAGGACAGATCCTGCAGGAAACATTAAATGCGATAAGGAAAAATCAACCGAGAAAATCGACGGTGCTATAGCCACCATCATGGCGCTTGACCGTGCTATCAGATGCGGTAACGCGAACACTCAAAGCGTGTATGACAGTCGAGGAATCCTATTCATGTAAAAGGGAGGGTCATGAACATTTTCAGTAAGATTTTTAAGAGCAGAGATAAGCCGGAGAATCGTTTCAACTTGAATACTCAAAGGTTTATTAGTGGCATGTCTTCTTCGGGTAAGAGGGTGAATGAGCGTTCAGCGATGCAGATGACGGCTGTCTACTCGTGTGTGCGTATCCTGTCTGAGGCTGTGGCGAGCCTACCGCTTCACGTGTATGAGCACACGAGTACAGGTACGGCTAAAGCGGTTAAACATCCTTTGTATAAGGTGCTTCACGATGAGCCGAATCTTGAAATGACAAGCTTCGTGTTTAGAGAAACCTTGATGACGCATCTACTGTTATGGGGTAATGCTTACGCGCAGATTATTCGAAACGGTAAAGGCGAGGTTTTAGGCTTATACCCTTTAATGCCTGATCGTATGAGAGTTGACCGGGATGAGAGTGGTCAAATTTTTTACGAGTATACGTTAAATGATAGTGATGTTTTAACGGGTAAAGAAACGAGTGTGAAACTTAAACCCTTTGACGTGCTTCATATTCCCGGTCTTGGTTTTGACGGTCTTGTTGGCTATTCGCCTATTGCTATGGCAAAAAACGCTATAGGCATGGCGATAGCTACGGAAGAGTATGGTGCATCGTTTTTCGCTAACGGTGCTACACCAAGCGGCATCTTGGAATACCCCGGAACAGTAAAAGATCCGTCTGGTATGAGGGATAGTTGGAATAAGGGGTTCTCGGGTTCTAACTCGCATAAGATAGCGATTTTAGAAGAAGGCATGAAGTATACGCCTATTTCTATTTCGCCTAACGAAGCACAGTTTCTTGAAACTCGTAAGTTTCAGATTAACGAGATCGCTCGTATTTTTAGAGTCCCACCACACATGGTTGGTGATTTAGAAAAATCAAGTTTTTCTAATATTGAGCAGCAGTCGCTGGAGTTTGTGAAATACACGTTGGATCCTTGGGTGGCGCGGTTTGAACAGTCTATTACGAGGCGGCTTTTTACTGATAAGGAGAAAGAAACCTATTATGTGAAGTTTAACGTGGATGGTCTTCTTCGAGGAGACTATCAGAGTCGTATGAATGGTTATGCTACCGCTCGTCAAAACGGTTGGATGAGCGCAAACGATATTAGACAGTTAGAAAATTTGGATAAGATTCCCGCCTGTGAGGGTGGTGACTTGTATTTGATTAACGGTAACATGCTCCCACTTAACCGTGCGGGAGCGTTCGTTGGAATGGGTAGAAATAACGATTCTAAAATATAGAAATAAATTAGCTAATTAAGTTGAATTTGTGTCTTGATAATATTAATATAACATGTTATATTAATATTATTGTATTATAACTGTTTAGACAGTGAATGAATCATTTAGGCAACGAAGACATAACGAATTATCTTGACGTTAAGCGAAAAATAGAATTTGATCTCTATGGATACTTAACTAAGATAATATCCTACACTATGAGAGTATATAGCGAATTAAGAATATAGAATTCTAGGAGGCGTAATACTATGTCTAAGAAAAAAATGTATATTTCGCTAGGAACTTTACTTTTATTGGTTCTATTTGTATCTACTGGAATTTTTATTATTGGAAATAATCAAGCATCAAAGAATAGTGGGAATATAGCTCATAAATTGATGCCAGTAAACGTAGCTTATGCTGAAACGTTAGATGATATAAAGGGATCCATGAATAAGTTGATGGTGGAATTAGAAACTGAGACGAAGACTAATCCACAAGTGGCTATGCAGGCACATCCCGGAAAGTTTATTAGGAATTCTAAAAACTATCAAAGAATATTGAAACTGGGACTGAAGGCAATTAAACCTCTTTACGATGCTATTTATGATAGTAGAGATGCTGGATGCTATGAGTATATTCTAGCTATGGCTATTGAAGACATAACTGGTGAAAAGTTTGTTTACAATTCTGACTATGGTTGGAAAAATTCGTTAGAGTTTAGGATGGCTTATGACGAAAAAGTAAACAATACAAGGTTTAATGTTGAAAGAATCAGTAATAATGAAACTTTGAATGATCATGACCGAACTCAGAAATTTAAGGAATTAGGGATTTTTGCAGTTTCTGATTTAATTAAAGAGTATAGGAAAAGTGATTCCAAAGTTTCTAAACCATCGATATTAGAAGCTGTTAAGGGAATTACTAGTAAGTATAAAGAACTTGCAATAACGGAAAGAACTCCAACTGAGAGTATTCTAGATGAAACACAATTATTTGATTCTCTAGTTTCCTTAAATGGAAGAGCATACAAGTAAGGTGGATTATCTAACTGTAAAGCTAGTTCTTTAGGTATTATATGAGTGTTATACAAACATGAAGCGACCAAGAAAATCTTGGTCGCTTCTTTATATAAGAGAGGAGGAAAAGGTAATGAGGAAGTTTTGGCAGTGGAAAAACCAGAAGGTCAACAGTGAGAATAATGAGATTTTGGAGAGGACACTGTTTCTTAACGGTACGATTGCTGAAGAATCATGGTTTGATGATGATATTACACCACAACTTTTTAAAGACGAGTTAAACGCTGGTAGTGGAAATATTACCGTGTGGATTAACTCGCCTGGCGGCGATTGTGTGGCTGCGGCACAAATCTATAACATGCTCATGGATTACAAGGGTTGTGTGACGGTAAAGATTGACGGGATTGCTGCGTCGGCGGCATCGGTTATTGCGATGGCTGGCACAAAGGTTTATATGAGCCCGGTGTCAATGCTTATGATTCATAATCCTATGACGGTTGCTTTTGGCAACAGAAACGAAATGGAAAAAGCAATATCAATGCTTGATGAGGTCAAAGAGTCCATTATTAACGCTTACGAGATTAAAACAGGGCTTAACCGTGTGAAACTGTCGCATTTAATGGATTCGGAAACATGGATGGATGCTAACAAGGCGGTAGAACTCGGGTTCGCGGACGGTGTTTTAACTAGAGGTGAAACCGCTGATATTGGCATACCACAGGTTTCAACATTGTATTCGAAAGCAAGCGTGCAAAACACGCTGTTGGAAAAAATATGTAAAGCCTGCCGGATAAGCGGTAAGGAAACAAACAATATTAGTGCAGACGATCTTATGGATCGTCTTTTTTTAATCAAAAATTGGAGGTAAATATGATGAACACTATTTCAAACATGGTTGAGAAACGTAATAAGGCTTGGCAGGGTGCGAAAGCTTTCCTTGAGTCTAAACGTGACAAGGACGGGCTTATTTCAGAAGAAGACGCGAAAACCTATGATGAGATGGAAGCGAAAGTGAAAGCTTACAGTATGGAAATTGAGCGCTTGGAGCAGATGGAAGTAATGGATAAGGAGCTTTCAAAACCAACATCTGAGGCGATTGTTGCAAAACCTATGAAAACAGGTGTGAACTCTGAAAAGCAAGGTCGTGCGCGTGACGAGTATAAGCAGGCGATGCTTACAGCTCTTAGAAGTAATTTTAAACGAGTCGATAACGTGTTGCAGGAAGGCGTGGACGCTGACGGCGGGTATCTTGTGCCGGAAGAATACGATAATCGTCTGATTGAAACGTTGAAAGAAGAAAACATTATTCGCTCTCTTGCTACCACGATTACTACTAGTGGAGAGCATAAGATTAATGTTGCGATGAGTGATCCTGCTGCAGCTTGGATTGAAGAAGGCGCAAGCCTTAACTTTGGGGATTCCAAGTTCGCGCAAATCCTGCTTGACGCTCATAAGCTTCACGTTGCGGTAAAAGTTACTGAAGAACTCTTGTATGATAATGCGTTTAACCTCGAGAATCATCTTCTTGCATCCTTCGGCATGGCGTTGGCTAACGCTGAGGAAGACGCTTTTCTTAACGGGGATGGTGTTGGAAAACCGACTGGTATTTTCAACAAGAAAGACGGTGGCACGTTCCTTAAAGAAACTACCAGTATTAAAACTGATGATCTGATTGATCTTGTTCACGCTTTGAGGCGACCATACCGTAAAAACGCGAGTTTTATTATGAACGATAAAACAGTCGCGAGCATACGAAAACTTAAAGACAATAATGGCGCGTACGTTTGGCAGCCTTCATACCAGGATGATGAGCCGAACAGGATTCTCGGATACCCGGTATACACGTCTGCTTACGCGCCTGAAAACATGGTGGCTTTTGGCGACTACTCGTACTACAACATTGGTGACCGTGGTTCACGCTCGTTTAAAGAGCTTACCGAGCTTTTCGCTGGAAACGGCATGATAGGTTTCGTTGCTAAAGAGCGTGTAGACGGCAAACTCGTGCTTAAAGAAGCAGTACAGATTCTGCCTGTTAAAACAAGCGTAGCAGCTTAAAAGACGGTTAAAAGTTAAGGAGGGGTGTTGATGATAGTTACAGTTGAGGAAGCAAAAAACTATCTTAGGGTGGATAGTAAAGAAGATGATGAGCTTATCAACACCCTTATTCGTTCTGCTGAAAAACTCTGCCAGGGAGTAGCTCGTAAAAACGATACTAGTTTGATTAGTGAAAACTTTGACGAGTATCGGCTCGCAGTCTTATACGCTACAGGCTACTTGTATGAGCATAGGGAAGAAGCCGACCACCACGCGCTTATGCTCACTTTACGTTCGATGCTTTTTACTGTTAGAAAAACGGGGTTTTAAATGAGAATAGGCTTATTAAACGAGCGTATTGTGCTGCTTAAAAACAGTGTTGAAATTGATGATGTTGGTAACCATAAGATTAAGTGGAGTAAATATTACGAGTGTTACGCTACGGTGAGTGCTGAAAGTCCAATGGAGCAGACTTCGGCGGGAAACGTGTGGGATGAGTCAAAAATAGATTTTACTATCCGCTATTCGAAAGAAACAGCCGTAGTCTCATCGCTTGGTTACAGGATTATTTTCCATGATACGGTTTATGAGATTTTAGGTGTTGACCACATGAATTATAAGAAGAAAAGCCTGAAACTTCACTGTAAGAGGTGTAAAAAGTGAGCAAAGTAAGTATTGGCGGCCTCTCTAAAGAAGTTATTAGAGAGCTTAAAACTTACGCGAAAGTTACAACCGGGAAAGTAAAAGAAGCAGTAAAAAACGCTGGTAAAACAGCAAAAGAAGAAATTAACATGACAGCTCCTAAACGAACTGGAGCGTATGCGAAAAGTTGGGCTGTTAAAACATTAAACGAAACAGGCAGCAGGCTAGTTCTCGTAGTGCATTCTAGAAACAAGTATCAGCTTACACACTTGTTAGAGTACGGTCATGCTAAACGAGGCGGCGGACGCGTGGAAGCTAGAACACACATTGCTGAGGCTGAAAGTAAAGCAGTACGAAGTTTTGAAAAAGAAATAGAGGAGGCGGTTAAAAATGGGTAATCTTTTAAACATTATGAGAGAGATAGGTTTTCCTTTCGCCTATCACCATTTTGCTGAAGGAGAATCCCCTAATCCGCCTTTCCTCCTGTTTCTTACGCCTGCGAGCAGTAATTTTGCGGCAGACGGGAAAACGTATTTTAAAGCAAACGAAGTCCATATTGAACTATACACGGACTATAAGAACCCCGTGCTGGAAGAACAAGTTGAAGCCGTGCTTGATAGGCACGGCATTTTTTATAACAAAACAGAAGCGTTCATAGAGTCGGAACAGCTTTATGAAACACTCTACATTTTTGAAATGGAGGTAACAATAAATGGGAAACAAGGTTAAATACAATCTGAAAAACGTGTACGCGGCAAAACTTAAAAAAGATTCGAGTGGTTTCTCCTACGATGAGCCTAAGCCGATTCCGGGGGCGGTGAGTATAAGCCTTGAGGCTGAGGGTGAATCCTCACCGTTTTACGCTGACGGGATTGTTTACTTCAGGTCGACTGCTAACAACGGTTACAGTGGCGACTTGGAAATTGCTCTTATACCTGAATGGTTTAGGACGGAAATACTACGAGAAGAACTAGATAAAAACGGTGTGCTGGTTGAAAACGCGAAGATTAGTGAAACAGAAAAATTCGCGCTCCTGTTTGAGTTTGATGGTGACGTGAACGCGATCAGACACGTTTTATATAACTGTTCAGCAACACGACCGTCTATTGAGTCAGAAACTAAGGAAGACACTATAGAACCTGGGACGGAAACTTTGTCGCTTACGGCTGATCCTAGAGAAGATGGTTTAGTGAAATCCCGTAGCGGTGACACTACTTCAAAAGAAACCTATGAGAACTGGTATAAGAGCGTGTACGTTCCGCAAGTTAACACGGAAATCAAATAAGTTCTAAAGGAGTAAACGTGTTAGAAAAAACAGTAAAAGTAAATGGTAAAGACGTGAAGTTTCGCTCTTCAGCCACTATTCCAAGATTGTATCGTATTAAATTCAAGCGTGATATTTTCAAAGACCTGTCAAAATTAGAGCAGTCTTTCAAAATCAACGAGGGTGTTTTTGAAATATCGGATCTTGAAATTTTTGAAAACGTAGCCTATATCATGGCTTACCATGCGGATAATAGTATTCCAGCAAGTATTGATGAGTGGCTTGACGAGTTTGAAATGTTTTCTATCTACGAGATTCTTCCTGAAATTCTAGAACTTTGGGGAGCAAACTTGGAAACTGAAGTAAAATCTAAAAAAAATTTAAAACAACAACACGGCAAATGACAACCGCGTTGTTTCTTCTTAGATGCACCGAAATTGGGATTAGTATTGGCGAACTGGATCTTTTAACCATCGGCATGGTTTTAGACATGTGGACGGAGAAAGCAAACGATAGTGTGAAATACGATAAGCTCGCAAGCCAAACAGAATTTGATAGGTTCTAAACGAGAACCAAACGTTCTTATACCTGACGTTAAAATATCTATTTTTTCACGCGTAAATTAAGAGAAAAAGGGAGGTGAAGTTATGGCAAACAGGATTAAAGGTATTACTGTTGAAATTGGTGGGGATACTACAGGCTTAGATAAGTCTTTACAACAGGTGAATTCGACTATTCGCTCAACCGAGCAGTCGCTTCGTGATGTTAATAGGCTTTTGAAACTTGATCCGACTAGCACGCAGCTTTTAAGCCAAAAGCAGGCTTTTTTGCAGAAAGAAATCCAAGAAACGTCTAATAAGCTTAACGTTTTGAAACAGGCGGATAAGCAGGCTAAAGTACAGTTGGAAAACGGGGAGCTTGGTAAAGACAAGTATGATGCGTTGCAGCGTGAGATTGTTGAGACAGAAAATAATCTTGATAGTTTAAAAGAAAAATTAAAACAGGTAGGTAGTGTTAGTTTAACCAAGCTTAGTAGCCAGTTTGATAGTACGAGTAAAAAGATAAAGAAACTAGGAGATGGTATGTCATCTCTTGGTCAAAGTTTAAGCACGAAAGTTACGCTGCCGATTGCTGCTATTGGTACTGCTGGTTTTACTGCTGCAGCAGACTTACAGGATGCTATGGGGGCTACAGAGCAGATTTACGGTAAGTCTGCTAACAGAATGCTTAAATGGTCAGGAAGTTTGAAATCCTATTATGGTATTGCTCAAGGTCAAGCTTTAGAGTATGCGAATACTATGGGCGCGATGTTGAAAAATATTGGTGGGAAAAGTGATGCTGAAGCAGCCGAGATGAGTCAGAAGCTGGTTGCTCTTGCAGGCGACTTGTCTGCTATGTTTGGTGGCACAACCGAGTCTGCTGTTCTTGCTTTAACAGGCGCGCTTAAAGGTAATAATGCGATGCTTGACAATTATGGTATGGGTGTTAACGAGGCGACTATTAAAGCTAAAGCTCTTGCCATGGGTTTGCATGATGGTAGAGGCGCGATGAGCTTGCAAGCGAAACAGGCTGCTACTTTGGCTCTTATTATGGAGCAGACTGCTGACGCTCAAGGGCAGGCTGGGCGTGAAGCTGCGGGCGCTTCGGGTTCTATGAAGATTCTAAAAACAGAGTTGCAGAATATTGCTGCGACTATTGGTAATGTTTTACTTCCCGTCATAACACCATTAATGCAGAAAATATCAGCATGGCTTTCTAAATTTAAACAGCTTTCTCCAGAAAGCCAAAAACTTATAGTGACACTTGGGCTGATTGCTGCGGCAGTCGGCCCTTTTTTAGTGGTTCTTGGAACGTGTATTTCTAAAATAGGTGTTGCTATACAAGGGTTTTCTAAACTAGCTTTGTTTATAGGTAAAATGTTCGCAAGTTTTACTTCCGGCTCTAGTATTCTTGAAGGGTTAGGTGCTGTTTTAGGTGGAGTATCTGCGCCAATACTCGCGGTTGTTGCGGTTATTGGTGTTCTGGTAGCAGCTTTTGTAACCTTATGGAACACTAACGAAGAGTTTAGAAACAGTGTTATTGCTGTTTGGGAGAAAATTAAGGAAACTTTCACCGGTTTTGTTAATGGTGTTAAAGAAAAACTGTCAAGCCTTGGTATTGATTTTACGAGTATTGTTGAAGGGCTTAAAACAGTGTGGAATGGTTTGTGTGCTATTCTAGCTCCACTGTTTGAAGGCGCTTTAAATTTAAGTTTTACTAGTTTCAAAACCGTTCTTGATTTAATCACAGGCGTTTTAGACGTTTTTATAGGATTGTTCACCGGTAACTGGTCTCAGCTTTGCAATGGTGTAAAAGAAATTTTTACCGCTGTTTGGAACGCGGTTAAAAACACGTTCATAACGGTATTTAACACGTTAAAAAACGTTTTTAACGTGTTTTTGTCTTTCTTTGGCACTAGTTGGAACAAACTGTGGTCGAGTGTGAAAAACTTTTTCATGAACGTTTGGAATAGTATCGTATCGTTTTTCACTAACGTTTTAAACGGTATTAAAAACACTGCAACAAGTGTTTGGAATGGTATTAAAACTGCGATCATGAGCGTAGTAAACGGTATTAAAACAAGCATTTCAACAGTGTTTAATTCAGTAGCAAACATGGTTAAGTCTGTGTTTAACGGTATTAAAAACACGGTTGTGTCAGTTTGGAATGGTATTAAAAACGCTATCATCACTCCGATTGAAGCGGCGAAAAACAAGGTTAAAGCAGTAATCGACGCTATAACAGGGTTTTTCTCTGGCATAAAACTTAGTCTTCCTCATATTAAACTGCCTCATTTTAGTATTAAAGGACAATTCTCTCTTACGCCACCGTCTGTACCGTATCTTGCTATCGACTGGTATAAGAAAGCAATGAACAAGCCAATGCTGTTAAACGGGGCGACTATTTTCGGTGAGAAAAACGGGCGTATGCTTGGCGGCGGAGAGAAAGGCCCGGAAGTGATTATGGGGTTGAATAGTTTAGAAAACATGACCGTTGGAGCAAACATGCAAATGCTTAGTGTTATGAACCAGATTCTAGCGATTATGGACGCGTATTTCCCACAGTTTTCCAACCAGAGTATTGTGCTCGACACTGGTGAACTAGTGGGTGGTATCGCGCACAGGATGGACAGTGAGCTTTTTAAGCTTCAAACAAGAAAAGCAAGGGGGTGGTAAAAGTGTATGGGATGCTAATAAACGGGTTGCATAGTTTTAACGATCTAGGGCTGGTTGCTACAAGCCGTCCACGCATTCAACTTCCAGAACCTAAATTAGAGTATTTGCAAATACCAGGCAGACAGGAAAGTATTGATATTAGTGAAAGTCTTGCCGGTGAAGTGTTATACGAGATGCGTGAAGGCTGTTTTGAATTCATTGTCGCAAACAAAAACAAGTGGAATGAAACATGCCATAGTGTTAAAACGTTAATCCACGGCAAGAGTGTGAAACTGTCTCTTGATGATGAACCATTGTTCTACTATCAGGGTCGAATGTGGGTTAGTGATTTTAAATCGGATAAAAACTATTCAACTCTCACACTCAACTATAAGCTGCAACCATATAAGTATAGTGTAGATGATTCGGATGGGGTTCACACAATATGGGGTATGCAAGTAGATGATAAGCGTGAAATAACACTCGTTCACGATTTTGACATGACGCTGATTCCAGAATTTAACAACCTGTCGTCTAACAGTATGCTACTGGATTCTAATGGTAAAAACTATGAGATTAAAACAGGTGTTAACCGTTTCCCACAGCTTCGTTCAAAAATAAACATGAGTTTAACATTCGTTGGAAACGGGATGGTAAATATTTCCTATAAAAGGGGGTGGTTGTGAGTGTACAGGATCATGCTTGACGGTAATACGATTTACTATCCGAATGATGACAAAGCGGTACTTGATGATATCACGTTAAACTTGGAGCTTAACACTGCTGGAACGTTAACGTTTACTTGCCCGAGTCAAAACCCTTGCTATGAGCTTATTAAAAACCGGAAATCAATAGTAAGCGTGTGGCGTGACGATGAGGAGATTTTCTTCGGCGAGGTTAGAGAACAAGTAAAAGACTTGTATGGTAGTAAGAAAGTAACTTGCGTAGGGTTGTTAACTTACTTAGCGGATAGTATTCAACCTCAGAAAGAATACCATGATCAGAGTTCCTACCAGCTTTTAGAAAAACTTTTACAAGCTCATAACAGTCAGGTAGATGATTATAAGAAAATAAGAATTGGTTTCGTCACAGTATCTGACTCGAATGATTCACTCTACAGGTTTACTAATTTTGAAACCACGCTTGAAGCGATCATGAGTAAAATGGTTGAAAAACTTGGCGGATATTTACGTCTTAGAAAAGAAGACGGGAAACTTTACTTAGACTACCTACGTTTAGAAGAAATAGGTAAAGCTACAAGCCAGCATATTAGTTTCGGCTTGAACCTGCTTGAATACGCGGAAAACCTTTCAGCAGAGGATGTTACTACAGCGGTTATTCCTCTCGGCAAAGAGTTGGAAAACGAGAATGGTGAAAACGAGGTTCTTAAAAAGCATGTTGATATTACTTCAATAAACAATGGGAAAAACTATATAGTATCTCGCGAAGCGCAAAAAACATTCGGCTGGGTTTGTAAAGTTATTAATTTTAATAATGTGACAGTCCCAACTAATCTTATGCGCAAAGCTACTAAATGGTTACAGGATAACCAGTTTGAAAGGGTAGAAATAAGCCTTAGCGCGGTTGACTTATCCGCGTTAGGTTTACATTATGCGACGATTAAGTGTGGGGATAGGGTTCGTTGCCTCGCTCCACAATTTGGCATGGACCGAGTGTTTCCTGTAGTAAAAAAGACTATACCGATTCAAAAACCAGGCGAAATGAGAATCGTGCTTGCGAGCAGGATTTCTAAAGGGTATGTGCAAAACGTGTCGCATGCTGTTCAAACGTTAAAAGAAGAAACGGTTGAAGCTAGAAAAATTGATAACGAGCGTGTTAAAGCTGCGATCGATAATATTAAAGCGCAAATGGGTAATTCTCAAAGCGGCTATAAGATAAGCGAATACGATAGTAAAGGCATGTGGGTTCGTGACCTTTACATGGATACACCTGATAAAAACACTGCTACAAAAGTTTTACAGGTTAACATGAATGGTATTGCTGGAAGCCATAACGGTTTTTCAGGGCCTTACAATACTGCGATGACTCTTGACGGCATGGTGTATGGTGACAGGATTATCGGACATTCGATTGACGCGGAAAAACTTTCAGTTTCTTACACTTCCCAGGTAGAAAAGCAGATTAGTAAAGCAAAAAACGAGGCTATAAAAGACACTGGTAGGAGGCTTGAAAACTATTACACGATAAGTGAAATCAACACGAAACTCAACGTTACAGACGGTAAGATTGAGGCTGGTGTTGAAAGCGTTAACCATAGTCTTAAACAGAAAAACGGTAACTATTACGGCTCGTATACTCCAAGCCAGTTTAACGCTCCTATGAGCTTGTGGCTGACTGATAGTGAAAAAATGCAGCATGTTGGTGATTTTTTCTACGACACGTCAACCGGCTACGCTTACAGGCTTATTGTTAAGCAGGAAAGTTTAGCCGTAAAATTTAATGAGAAGTCGCACACGGAATCAGCTTTTGACGATTTTGTAGACATTTTTTACAAGTATGAGGATAAAATTTACGCTATACCGGGTTTAACTGGTGAAAAAATTTCTGGCGCAACAGTGTTTGTTCCATCAAACGAGTTTTGGCTACATTTTAGAACTAACTGGTCTCCGTTTGACAATTATGGTTTTAAGATTGATAGCATTAAAAAAGAGTATTCAGGAGAAATTTCAGGATACGTGTCTAAACTGCCTGAAGATATTAACATTATTGAGGTTGAAGGTGAAAATTATCCTGAGTCTGAACACCCGTATAAAGCTGGGACAAGCAAACTATGGCATTACGTTTCCGCTGACAGTATAAGTAGTTTTAGAACGTTCGATTGGCTGAGAGTTAAAGATAAAGACATTGAGGCTGCTAAATTCACGGCTGATAAGGCTATTTCTAAACTAACCATAGTAGAAGATTCCATATCTTCAATGGTTAAAAAAGGTGATTTTGGTAGTTTCATGCAGCAAAACTATAACAGTTTCCTTCTCGGGTTTAACCATTCGAGTAAATACGTGCAAATAACACCCGGGCAGATAGAGCTTTACGATGGTGAAGTTGATGAGGATCATAAAAGAGCTGTTTTTGATAAAAATGGGAACAACTTCTACCGTAACGGCGTGTATATTGGCTATGTTGGAACTGGCGAGTGGGAAGAAGATAATTCTCACAAGGGTCTAGTTTTTCATCTTACTAGCGATGGAAAGTATATGGCTTTCGCGCAGCGTAAATCAGCTGATGAAGAAACATACGCTACTATGCTGTGTTTTTCACGTTCGCAAAGCATTTATAAAGAGTATGGTATTCACGCTGGATGTAACTTTTACATGCATGGTAACAAGATTATAGATCCTGTTTGGCAAGACGGTGCAGGAGTAGACGCGGATATTAACTATGTGCAGATTATTGAAATGAATCAGGATGGGAAAGTTTCAAAATGGGGTTCTAATGCTCACATGGTGTTTAAAAACGGGATACTCATGAAAGTTAAATACTATTAAAAACGCGGAAGTGAAGCGTGGAAGTGAACGTGGTGGAAGCGTTGATGGAAGCGTGGAAGTGAACGTTGGCGGAGAATTTGTTATAGGGAGAATAAAGGGAGAATTTGTTATGGAGAAACTCATTATTCCCACAAACAAAATAGTGGCTAATAAGGGTACGCGCTTAAAAGATGTGACAGAAAGTATTACAACACCTGTAGTTGATAATACGAAAATTTTATGCGAAATCAGCCACAAGCTGGATATTATTCTAAAAAGATTGGAGGAGAGTAGTGGTGAAACCGACAATTAGCTACGCGGTAGCTGTGCAAAAATATAAGGCTGAGTTAAACGAAAAAATAGTCGAGTTGAATAAGCAAATACCAATACCTACTTACATGATAGAAGGCATTGTTGCAAGCGTATTATCTGATATGCGTTCGGCAGTGATTGCGGAAAACTCGATGGAATATGAAGCGTATGTGAAACAGTTAGAAGACTATTTTAATTCTAGAGAACGCGAACTTAACGACGAAATTTTGAAAATAAAAGCCGAAAAAGACGAAAAAGACGAAAAAGATGAAAAAGATGAAAAAGATGAAGCGGCTGGGAAAAGTGTAAAAGATGAAATGGTTGATGAAGGTGAAAAAGATGGTAAGGAGTAGTCATGTGTTGAAAAATAATATCAGTTGAAATGCTGAAATGTTGAAATGTTAGGGCAGGTGTGGTTTAAACCATGCCTGTCCTTTTTTATTACTTTCTACTTTTTGTTTTTTGTTTTTATAAGAGTACTGGCAAATGTTAGGAAAACTTGTAAGGAGAATTATGAGAGGATTTTGGAATATTGCTCAACTGGCTTTCACACTGGTAGGCGGCTGGCTGGGATACTTTTTAGGCGGGTGCGACGGGCTTATCCTCGCACTCGTTTTATTTGTGGTTGCGGATTATATTACAGGCGTGATGTGTGCTGTTACGGATAAGAAACTGTCTAGCAGCATTGGTTTTAAGGGCATTTTTAGAAAGGTGCTCATTTTTATGCTTGTTGGTATAGCAAACATTATAGATTTTCATGTTTTGAAGCAAGGAAGCGTGATTAGAACCGCGGTAATTTTCTTCTACCTATCTAACGAAGGATTATCTTTAACCGAAAACGCGGCTCACCTGGGGCTTCCCGTGCCTGAGAAATTAAAAAACGTTTTAGAACAATTACATGACAAGAATAGGAAGGACAATACTCATGAGTAAAAAAGGAATAGACGTATCAGTTTGGCAGGGTGACATTGATTTCAACGCGGTGAAAGCATCCGGTGTTGAGTTTGTGATCATTCGAGCAGGATACGGTATCGGATGCAAAGACAAGTGGTTTGAACAGAACTATCGTAAAGCAAAAACATGCGGTCTTGATGTTGGAGCCTACTGGTATTCGTACGCAAACTCTGGTTTTGAGGCGGCTGAGGAAGCTCAAAGCTGTGTGAACATGCTTTCAGGTAAGAGTTTTGAGTATCCTGTTTACTTTGATTTGGAAGAGAAAAGCCAGCTTAACCGTGGGCGAGCTTTCTGCGATTCGCTGATTACCAGTTTTTGCAATAAGCTGGAAGCTTGCGGGTATTATGCAGGTTTTTACACTTCGCTTTCAACTGCTAATAATCTTGTGTCCGCTCATGTTAGAGACCGTTACGCTTTGTGGATTGCACAGTGGAACACGCACTGCAGTTATCAGGGTTCGTATGGTCTTTGGCAATACTCGTCAAGTGGCAGTGTGCCTGGAGTAGCTGGCAGAGTTGATATGGATTATGCTTACGTGGATTATCCAAGCGTGATTAAAAACGCTGGGTTAAACGGGTGTAAAAACGGTGGCTCTGACCAAGCTACGCGCACGTCAAGTATTGATGAGGTGGCGCGAGAAGTTATTAACGGCGCTTGGGGTAACGGAAATGAGCGTAAACAGCGTTTAACTTCAGCCGGATACGATTATGCGAGCGTGCAAAATAAGGTTAATAAGCTTCTTGGTGTTAAGACTCGTAGAAAGTCAGTTGATGAGCTTGCACGTGAAGTAATCCGAGGCGCTTGGGGTAACGGTAGCACGCGTAAACAGCGTCTAACTCAAGCCGGATACGATTATGATACGGTACAAAAACGAGTAAACGAACTCTTGTAAAACAGTTTGAAACATGTAAAGCCCGAGGCTTGTTCCTACATTGGAGCAATCCTCGGGCTTTTTTTATTTTTAAGGTTAAATTATCAAATCAAGAGGTTAAAAAACACTGTTTTTTCTTTGCCTGTGATGTAAGGAGGCACAGGCAAATGAATGTGGAAGAAAAAAGTAAGATTGGAAAACTAAGAAACATGGGGTTTGGCTATAC
The DNA here is from genome assembly GCF_049244055.1 of Gardnerella nova. Lineage (NCBI taxonomy): Bacteria > Bacillati > Actinomycetota > Actinomycetes > Bifidobacteriales > Bifidobacteriaceae > Gardnerella > Gardnerella nova. The sequence goes on from NZ_CP058369.1 coordinate 337,616, forward strand.
GAAAATAGCTAAACAGTTAAATCTTTCAGTTGATACGGTTAAAAGCTACTGTAAGCGCAACAATCTTGGCGGCGTAAATGTTGGCAATAGCGTTCAATTATGTGATTTATGCGCTAAGCCTGTTAAACAGAATGCTGGTCGTAAAGTTAAACGTTTCTGCTCTGACGCGTGTAGAAACACGTGGTGGAACAAGCATACACAGTTGGTAAAAAGACAGGCAAACTATGAGTGTGTCTGTTGTAACTGTGGTGAAAGTTTTACATCCTACGGTAATAAGACTCGAAAATACTGCTGCCACGCCTGCTATATAGAACATCGTTTTGAAGGTGGACGTCATGCAAATAAGTAATGATGCTCACGGGCTAAAGGATGTTAAAGCTAGAGCTTGGACAAAAGAGAGTATGCAGGCGGATTTTCGTTTTGAAATAGCCGAAAAACTTACCGTTTCACTCTTTAAAAAAGGGCTTATCAGCGAGCAAGAAAAAGAAAAAATAAGCCGTCTTAACAGGGAAAAATTTCACCCGTTTTACAAGGAATTATTGGGCTAAAAGCTTGATAAACACTGCTTTTAGAGTGATGAATAGTATTAGCTGAAAGTGAGGGGAAATAGTGAAAGAAATAATAAAAATAGACTCTACAATGCGAAAAACTGGTTTTGAGAAAAAGACGCGGGTTGCAGCGTATGCGAGAGTTTCTAGTGATAGTGATGAGCAGCTTCTCAGCCTAGAAGTGCAGAAGGAGCATTACGAAAACTATATTAAGTCTAATCCATGCTGGGAGTATGCGGGACTTTACTTTGACGAGGGTATTAGCGGCGCGAAAATCGATAAGCGTGAAAGTCTTAAACAACTGCTTAAAGACTGTCAGAGCGGTCAAATAGACAGGATTATTACAAAGTCTATTAGTAGGCTTGCAAGAAACACGGTTGACTGTCTTGAAATAGTTAGAAAACTTACCGGTCTTGGTATTTATTTGTATTTTGAGAAAGAAAACATTGATACCGAGCATATGAGTTCGGAGCTTATGCTTTCTATCCTGAGTTCTATTGCGCAAAGCGAGTCAAGATCCATCTCGGAAAACAGCATGTGGTCAATTCAAAAACGGTTCGAAAATGGAAGCTTCGTCATTTCCTGCCCTGCGTATGGGTATAAAAACGAGAATAAGAAAATGATTATAGTTCCCGAGCAAGCCAGGGTAGTAAAAGAAATTTTCAACATGGCTCTTTCCGGCATGGGTGGAGAAGCAATAGCACGAGTATTGACCGATAAAAAGATTCCAACTAAAAAGGGCGGAAGTTGGACTTCAAGTACCGTGAATGCTATTTTGAACAATAAAACATACACAGGGGATGTCATATTTCAGAAAACATACACGGATGATAGTTTTAACCGTCATAAAAACTGTGGCGAGAAAAAACAGTATGTTATTGAAAACCATCACGAGGCTATCATCAGTCATGAAACTTTTAATCTTGTAAAAGAGATTATCGCGTGGAGAAGAAGTGAAAATAATATAGTATGTGGTAGTGGTAAGTACAATAAGCTTTATGCGTTTTCAGGTAAAATTCGTTGTGGTGAGTGTGGAAGCAAGTGTAAAAGACGAATAATTTATCAACATAATAAGGCGTATGGCATATGGGTTTGTATAACGCATCTTGAAGATATTCATGCTTGTTCACAAAAGTCTGTTATGGAAAGTTATCTTAAAATTTCCTTCCTGCAAATGTTAAACAAGTTAAAAGCAGGATACGTTCAAATGTTGACTCCTCTCGTAGAAAGTTTGAGAGGTGTGAATAATAAAGACGGTTTGAACAAGGTTATCGAACTCGAAGAAAAAATAGCTAAATTGCAAGAACAAGAGCAAGTACTCAGTAAGCTTTTAGCCGGTGGCTACATTGAGATGGATTCCTACTATCTGGAAAGCAATCAGCTTAAAACGGAAATAGATACTTGTCTTAAGGAAAAACTTCAGCTTTCCAACAGTTTAAACGGTAACTTAACGCACTTAAACGAGGCGCAAAAACTTCAACGGTTCGTAAGCGTCACAGAAGTATTTAGCGAGTTTAAGGATGAGGATTTTCTAGATTTTGTAGACGATGTCGTAGTTAAAAGCAGAACAAGATTTCTTTTTATTTTGAAATGCGGATTGGAATTAGAAGAAGAGGTGAAAGAAACATGGCACGCATCCCATATGGTTACAGAATAGTAGACGGTAAAGCGGTTATAGATGAAGTAAAAGCTCAAGAAGTAAGAGAGTTTTTTCGTTTCTATCTTGAATTTAAAAATATTTCTCAAGCTGCTAAAAAATCAGGTATAAAAAGGGATTGGCCAGTCACGGGCAAAATTCTTAGCAAGAAATTGTATTTAGGAACAGAGTTTTATCCTCAGATTATCGATGAGGATATGTTTAGACAAGTGCAACAAATAAGGCATGAGAATGCTATCAGGAATCATCGTTATAAAGAGCCTAAGCCAATAAAGGAAATTCGGTTTATTACAAGCTACCAGTTAGAAAAGGTAGAAAAGAAATACGATGATCCTTATCGTCAAGCAGCATACGCGTACAGTCAAATCAAGGAGGTGTAAAATGAATGCCAACGTTACAATTATTCCACCAAGAAAAATAGCGGGGAATACGGTAGATAAGCATAAAGATAAGCCGAAGTTAAGAGTAGTAGCGTATTGTCGTGTCAGTACTGACAGTGAAGAACAGGCAACAAGTTATGACACGCAAGTTCAGCATTATACGGATTATATTTCAAGAAATCCTCTCTGGGAGTTTGCTGGCATTTACGCTGATGACGGTATTTCAGGAACTAGCACGAAAAAACGTGTCGGTTTCAATGACATGATCCACGATTGCATGAGTGGCAAAGTAGACATGGTTATCACTAAGTCGATTAGCCGTTTTGCGAGAAACACTATCGACTGTTTAAAGTTTGTTAGACAGTTGAAAGACAAAAACATTCCGATCATTTTTGAAAAAGAAAACATCAACACCATGGAAGCAAGCGGAGAACTATTGCTTACTATCATGGCTTCTTTAGCTCAACAGGAATCCGCGTCGCTTTCTCAGAATGTGAAGCTTGGACTTAAGTTCCGCTACCAGGAAGGCAAAGTGCAAATCAACCATAACTGGTTTTTAGGATACACAAAAGACGATGAAGGGAATCTTGTAATTCTTGAACAGGAAGCAAAAGTCGTAAGAAGAATCTATAGAGAATATTTAGAAGGAGCAAGTCTTAGAGATATAGCGGAGGGTCTTGAAAAAGACGGTATTAAAAACGGTGCCGGGCATTTAAAATGGAATTTATCTAATATTAAAGGCATCTTGCAAAACGAAAAATATATTGGTGATGCACTTTTACAAAAAACCATCACGACAGATTTTATCAACCATGTTCGTATAAAAAATGATGGAACAGAACCACAGTATTATGTAAAAGATAGCCACACGCCTATTATTCCAAGAGATATTTTCTTTAAAGTTCAAGAAGAAATGGTAAGACGAGCCAACATGTTTAGCGGTGAGGAGAACAAAAAAAGGAGAGTTTATTCCAGCAAGTACGCTTTATCCAGCCTGTGTGTTTGTGCTAAATGCGGGGATATTTACAGAAGAATTGCTTGGAACAATCGAGGAGTGCATTCTGTTGTCTGGCGTTGTTGCACCAGAGTGAAAAACGGTCCTAGTGCTTGCGATGCTCCGACAGTACAAGAGAACGAACTGCAGTCTGCTACAGTGAAAGCCATAAACAAGGTGTTTAGTATACCGGATGAAGTATTGGATACGTTGAATAACAATATTAGAGAAATTATCGCGGGCAACAACTTAAGTGAGATTGAAACGGTTGATAAAAAAATTGCAGACAAACAAGCTACACTACTAACCTTGCTAAAAGCTAAAAAAGACTACACGAAAATAGCTGATGAGATTGATGAACTGAAAGGTAAGAAACAGCAGCTTCTTATAGAAAAAGCAGGTCAAGAAGATGCTAAAAGACGAATCAGAGAAATGGAAGATTTTCTGAAAAATGAACGTCACGATATTAGTGAATATGACGAGAAGCTGGTAAGAAAGTACATCAAGAAAATAAAAGTTTACGAGGACAAGTTCAGCGTAACTTTTAAATCAGAGATTAGTGTTGATGTTGAAAGGGCATCGTAAAAGCCAAAAGAATGTGAGCATTTGAAATGTTACAAAACTCAGCCTAGGGGGGAATCCTCTCTAGGCTGTTTTTATGCTAAACTCAAGCTATTAAGCAAACGTAAACCTTTTAACGATAGCCTTTTCCTATCGTTAAAAAGTGCACCCACTATCAATAGTGTGCACTCAAAAAAGTGTAGATATACTACCCGTTCTCTCAATCCACGTCGAGAGTGTTGTATTGATGTCAAAGGCTGATTAGGTGGGTGCAAGTTTGCCCTTGTGTAGCAGGGGTTAGCGAGGGCTATCGTTAAAAGGTTTAATGCGAAGCGGCTTTAAGCTGGGTTCTCGCGGTTTTTGAGCGTGATTTTGCTGTATGAGGGAACATGTCGACGCTTTAGGGTCGAGTGCACAGGATGTTAACGTACTTCGCTTGCGTTGAAAGCACACTGTGCTTTCAACTCTGAGCAAGCTCAGCGAATCGAAGTGCATTCGCGAATTATATTTAATCGCTCATGCAAGTCGATTCGCCACTTTGCACCCAGCTGGTGAAGTGGGGAATGTCAATCAACGTTGAAGCTCTAACCCTGCTATCGCGCGATTAGCAAAGCTAATCGATGCGAAGCAGAGGTAGGTCTCATGTCAAGAATCTCCAAGAGAAGCGACCGAATAGGAAGCTTCGATTGGAAAGATTCGACGGCGGAGGCTCTAGTATTGATGACAAGAATAAATTAGAGTTTGTGGAGGACTGGATTGAATATAAAAGTAAAAGAAATTGAGAATAAACTAGAAAAGGAATCTGTATCGAGAGAAGTATTGTATGATCTTCAAGAATGGTTTGGAATGCCAGAAAGTACAGAAGAATATATTCAAGATTCACAGGAAAAGCCTTTTCTTGCTTGTTATATTAATGATAAACTTGTTGGGTTTATTGTGTTAAACGCAACCAGCAAGGATTGTGCAGAGATTTTTGTGATGGGTATAAAAAAGAAATTCCATAGAATGGGAGTTGGCTCGGTACTTAACAAAGCATACGAAGCTATGGCAAGGAAGATGGGTTACACATACTCACAGGTAAAAACTGTTCAGATGGGACACTACAAAGAATATGATATTACAAATCATTTTTATATCGCGATGGGATATAAAGAATTGGAATGTTTTCCAACTTTATGGGATGAGTGGAATCCGTGTCAAATATATATTAAATATCTAGGAGTGTGAGAACTCTAAGTTTATTTGCTTGAAACCTTTTAACGATAGGCAGAGATAATTGTTAAAAGGTTCATGGATATGTTTCTGCATACGAACATGTCGATAAGACATACCTAGTGTTTACTCGTTTAATGTGAAAGCTGCGGCGGAGGCTCTAGTATTGATGACAAACGAATAGAAAAAAAGAGAATTGAGGGAAAGTGTATGTTAGAAAGTAGACCTGAATTTAAAGATATAAAATCATTTGAAGAATTCAACAAATATTATTGGTATCGAGAGGAGTTATCAAAAGTTTGTAAGTCTCTTGGATTAGAATATAGAGGAACAAAAAAGGAACTGAATTATATTATAGAAGAATATTTTAAGGGAAATAAAATAAAAAAATCTTCAAGGAATAAAAATAAAAAGATAACTGATAATATAACATTAAATACTCCATTACTAGAATGTGGATTTTCATTCAATCAAAAATTTAGAGACTATTTTTCAGAGCAAACTGGAATTAAGCCATTTAAATTTAATGCGAATATGGCAGAAGCTTGGCGAAAAGTAAAAAGAAAGAACGACAAAAATTTTACAATTAAAAATATGCTTGATGTATATAATGGAGACTCTGATTACGCAAAATATGATAATACTACTAACCAATGGAACCAGTTTGTAAAAGATTTTAACTTAGATGAACGTAGTGATAAATTTTCTAATAAGATGAAAGTTGCTGCAATTCTTTGGAACGAAGTGAGAGAATCTAACCAAAGTAAAGTATATTCAAAAGAGCTTTTAAGCAAATATGCAGATAAAATAAAAGGATATTGTAAATGAGTAAATTCTACATTATATAATGTGCATTATATATCAAAAATATAAAACTAGATATGTTTCCAAATACGTACTAGTATAAAAAACCTATGATATGTTTACCAATACGAGGAAAACATTAAAAAAAGTCAATGATATGTTCGCGAAAACGAAAAAATGAACTTTTTATCCATAGTGTTGACTCCAGGCAACTGGCGACAATGAGTTTAATGTAACCTACAGTGTAGACCAGCTCATTACAGAGGGAGAAAATACAAAGACCGTCCACTCTGCTTATATAGTGAGTGTCTATGTAGATGGTTCTGGAAATATGGTACTGGTTAAGAATCCGACCATTACCAACATACCTAAGAAATCAAGTTATAAACCAAAAGCCATTGAAAGTGAGGGGACGGTTGATTCCATTACAACCAATGAAATCAATGAGTTTTTAACGACGTTCTTCAAGCTCTATCCTACAGCGACAGCCAGTGAACTTTCCTACTATGTGAATGACGGGATATTAAAACCAATCGGAAAAGAGTACATCTTTCAAGAACTGGTAAATCCTATTCACAATCGTAAGGATAATCAAGTCACGGTATCGCTGACAGTGGAGTATATCGACCAGCAGACCAAAGCAACGCAGGTATCTCAATTTGATTTGGTACTTGAAAAGAACGGGAGTAATTGGAAGATTATAGAATAACAAATATTGGTACATTATTACAGCTATTTTGTAATCACGTACTCTCTTTGATAAAAAATTGGAGATTCCTTTACAAATATGCTCTTACGTGCTATTATTTAAGTATCTATTTAAAAGGAGTTAATAAATATGCGGCAAGGTATTCTTAAATAAACTGTCAATTTGATAGTGGGAACAAATAATTGGATGTCCTTTTTTAGGAGGGCTTAGTTTTTTGTGCCCAGTTTAAGAATACCTTTATCATGTGATTCTAAAGTATCCAGAGAATATCTGTATGCTTTGTATACCTATGGTTATGCATAAAAATCCCAGTGATAAAAGTATTTATCACTGGGATTTTTATGCCCTTTTGGGTTTTTGAATGGAGGAAAATCACATGAAAATTATTAATATTGGAGTTTTAGCTCATGTTGATGCAGGAAAAACTACCTTAACAGAAAGCTTATTATATAACAGTGGAGCGATTACAGAATTAGGAAGCGTGGACAAAGGTACAACGAGGACGGATAATACGCTTTTAGAACGTCAGAGAGGAATTACAATTCAGACAGGAATAACCTCTTTTCAGTGGGAAAATACGAAGGTGAACATCATAGACACGCCAGGACATATGGATTTCTTAGCAGAAGTATATCGTTCATTATCAGTTTTAGATGGGGCAATTCTACTGATTTCTGCAAAAGATGGCGTACAAGCACAAACTCGTATATTATTTCATGCACTTAGGAAAATGGGGATTCCCACAATCTTTTTTATCAATAAGATTGACCAAAATGGAATTGATTTATCAACGGTTTATCAGGATATTAAAGAGAAACTTTCTGCCGAAATTGTAATCAAACAGAAGGTAGAACTGTATCCTAATATGTGTGTGACGAACTTTACCGAATCTGAACAATGGGATACGGTAATAGAGGGAAACGATGACCTTTTAGAGAAATATATGTCCGGTAAATCATTAGAAGCATTGGAACTCGAACAAGAGGAAAGCATAAGATTTCAGAATTGTTCTCTGTTCCCTCTTTATCATGGAAGTGCAAAAAGTAATATAGGGATTGATAACCTTATAGAAGTGATTACGAATAAATTTTATTCATCAACACATCGAGGTCCGTCTGAACTTTGCGGAAATGTTTTCAAAATTGAATATACAAAAAAAAGACAACGTCTTGCATATATACGCCTTTATAGTGGAGTACTACATTTACGAGATTCGGTTAGAGTATCAGAAAAAGAAAAAATAAAAGTTACAGAAATGTATACTTCAATAAATGGTGAATTATGTAAGATTGATAGAGCTTATTCTGGAGAAATTGTTATTTTGCAAAATGAGTTTTTGAAGTTAAATAGTGTTCTTGGAGATACAAAACTATTGCCACAGAGAAAAAAGATTGAAAATCCGCACCCTCTACTACAAACAACTGTTGAACCGAGTAAACCTGAACAGAGAGAAATGTTGCTTGATGCCCTTTTGGAAATCTCAGATAGTGATCCGCTTCTACGATATTACGTGGATTCTACGACACATGAAATTATACTTTCTTTCTTAGGGAAAGTACAAATGGAAGTGATTAGTGCACTGTTGCAAGAAAAGTATCATGTGGAGATAGAACTAAAAGAGCCTACAGTCATTTATATGGAGAGACCGTTAAAAAATGCAGAATATACCATTCACATCGAAGTGCCGCCAAATCCTTTCTGGGCTTCCATTGGTTTATCTGTATCACCGCTTCCGTTGGGAAGTGGAATGCAGTATGAGAGCTCGGTTTCTCTTGGATACTTAAATCAATCATTTCAAAATGCAGTTATGGAAGGGATACGCTATGGTTGCGAACAAGGATTATATGGTTGGAATGTGACGGACTGTAAAATCTGTTTTAAGTATGGCTTATACTATAGCCCTGTTAGTACCCCAGCAGATTTTCGGATGCTTGCTCCTATTGTATTGGAACAAGTCTTAAAAAAAGCTGGAACAGAATTGTTAGAGCCATATCTTAGTTTTAAAATTTATGCGCCACAGGAATATCTTTCACGAGCATACAACGATGCTCCTAAATATTGTGCGAACATCGTAGACACTCAATTGAAAAATAATGAGGTCATTCTTAGTGGAGAAATCCCTGCTCGGTGTATTCAAGAATATCGTAGTGATTTAACTTTCTTTACAAATGGACGTAGTGTTTGTTTAACAGAGTTAAAAGGGTACCATGTTACTACCGGTGAACCTGTTTGCCAGCCCCGTCGTCCAAATAGTCGGATAGATAAAGTACGATATATGTTCAATAAAATAACTTAGTGTATTTTATGTTGTTATATAAATATGGTTTCTTGTTAAATAAGATGAAATATTTTTTAATAAAGATTTGAATTAAAGTGTAAAGGAGGAGATAGTTATTATAAACTACAAGTGGATATTGTGTCCTGTATGTGGAAATAAAACACGATTAAAGATAAGGGAAGATACTGAATTAAAAAAATTCCCCCTCTATTGTCCGAAATGCAGACAAGAAAATTTAATTGAAATAAAGCAGTTCAAAGTAACTGTGATTACAGAGCCAGACGCAAAGACGCAGAGCCGATAAAATGAGATTAATACAATCTCATTTTATCGGCTCTTTCCGTTATGTATGGATTCTTTTAATTAGTCTTCGATGTTTCTTGCTTCGTTGATACCGCTGGCTAAAGATTCCATTAAGGATAGTTCTTTGTCTGTAAAGCTATCCATGTATTTCTCTATCTGTAATCGTCGGGGGGTATGTAAAATATTTTGATGATGCTCATCTTATACCTGGAAATTCTCTTGCGGTTGGAATGATTAGTATGCAATTTCATTATATGCAACATGATTTTTACGCAGGTCAATTCACAAAAACTCTTATTCCAAAGTTTAGGGGATTTAATGAAAATCTCGCTATGTATTTTATAGCCATCTTAAATAAACATAGTGAATATTATCAGAGTTATCTCGTTAGACATTTCAAAGAAAAAATAAGCGAAACAGTTGTTGAGCTTCCTGTCATCGAACACTCCGACCTTAACCACGAATATACTGTAGATGACATTGACTGGCAGTATATGGAAGATCGCATCAAGGAGCTGGAGGAAGATCGCATCAAGGAGCTGGATGCTTATCTAAAGGTAACTAACCTTGATGACTATGAGCTGACAGATGAAGATAAGAAAATACTCTCTCTCTCTAGAAAATCCGCATCTAACGAAAACGGCTCTTTGGAAACTGATTGCGAAAATGGGGCACTAAGGTTTAAGAAATTTAAAGTAGTTGACATTTTTGAAGTAAAAAACACGAAATGTTTTATGAAAAATGATTTGATACTTAATAGTGGTAATACACCATATATTACTGCAAGTGATAGAAATAATTCTGTTATGTCATATATTGCATGCAGTGAAGAACAACTTGATAAAGGGCACTGTATCTTTATTGGCGGAAAAACGCTGACATTTAGCTATCAGGATCAAGATTTTGTTTCAAATGATAGCCATAATCTCGTTTTATATCCTAAGTATTTAAAAATATTTTCAAAATATGTTTATATGTATATGATTGATTCTTTGCAAAAATCGTTGAAGTCTAAATATTATTGGGGGGATTCAATATCTAATAGGAAAATTCAAAAAGATACATTTACGCTTCCAGTAACTCCTGATGGTGAACCTGATTTTGACTATATGGAACGCTACATTCGAGCCATTGAAAAGTTAACTATTGCAGACGTTGTGAAGTATAAAGACAAGGTTATTGATACTGCCAAAAAGCTGGTAAATTGCCAATCTTAAACCTTTTAACGATAGCCTTTTCCTATCGTTAAAAAGTGCACCCACTATCCATAGTGTGCACTCAAAAAAGTGTAGCTATACTTGGAGTTCTCTCAATCCACGTTGAGACTGTCGTATTGATGTCAAAGACTGATTAGGTGGGTGCATTTTTGCCCTTATGTAGCAGGGTTTAGCGAGGGCTATCGTTAAAAGGTTTAGCGTGTGGCGGCTTTAAGCTGGGTTCTTGCGATTTTTGAGCGCAGTTTGGCTGTTTGAGTAAACATGTCTACGCTATAGGGTCGAGTGCACAGGATGTTAACGTACTTCGCTTGCGTTGAAAGCACACTGTGCTTTCAACTCTGAGCAAGCTCAGCGAATCGAAGTGCATTCGCGAATTATATTTAATCGCTCATGCAAGTCGATTCGCCACTTTGCACCCAGGCTGTGAAGTGGGAAAATATAGCTCAAAAGGTAAAATGAAACCTGATTATTAGTATGTGCACGAGGAGGTGCTTAAGGAATGGATAATAAGAAGTTTATCGCAGAGACGAAAGATGTTCGTTTAACGGTGAAACGTGCTGATACCTTTGGCGTGAGCTTTGTTAACTGTGAACAAGATATATTGAGGGTTGAGGATGCGCAAAATGTTATAAGGCTTATTCAAACTAAAAAAGTTTCAGCTTCGAATTGGCTGAGGTGGTTTACTCAGGGTATGCCTGAAATTCTTGTGAGTTTGCCACATGATGTGGAAGTTTGTGAGGTTGAATCTGATTCTAATCAAGTGCTCATCACGGATATTGAGATTGGTAAGCTTTATGTAGAAGTGAACAATGGCAAGGTAGAAGTTGTTAATTTGAAAGCGGATGATGTCTTTCTTAAATGTTATAATGGGTTGGCTTCAGCAACAAACGTAGAAGTAACTCATGTTTGTACGCTTGATACGTTAAATGGCATGAGTATTTTAGAAGGAACAATCACCAAGGATGCAAGCCTTGAAGTAGATTGTGAGAATGGTGTCACCGAGGTTTCAGATAAGAAGAAGGTAAATTGTAAAAACGATGGATTTGCGCATTACATGGTGCACTGTCTTAATGGGAAAGCTATTGCGAAGTAGCAGACATATAGATCAAAAAAGAAGCAATAAAACTTGATATAAGTTGGAATTAGAGCGTATATAGACATACCGATAAAGGAGGAAGCCGTATATGCTCTATGTAAAATTTGATGATTTCGAAGATGTTAGCGTCATGGGAAATGAGAAAGATCATGGAATGTTTATTCCGATTAAGGATGGGAATGTGTATGCTGAGTGCGAACGGTGCGGTGTAGTTGAAAGGATCACCTCACCATGCGAATTCATTGCTAGCACATTTAGGTCAAGAGTGAACTTCAATGAAGGTTATGAACTTTGCGAGAAGTGCTTGCAAGAGGTTGAGTTTGTTACTGTCGCTTTGAGAACTGGAAAATTACCTAATCGAGAATTGAAATGACTGAAAAGCAAAGCAGTGATAACCGTAGTAATACATGAAAAACTAAACGTTAAAAGGTGCACACACTTTGCACCCGGGCGGTAAATGATAATTTAGGGAGGCGTTTTATGTCAGTAATTAAAATTGAAAACCTCACTTTCTCATATTATGGATATGTAAAACCCATATTTAAAAATGTATCGTTTTCCTTTGATACAAACTGGAAAACGGGATTGATAGGAAGAAATGGAATCGGTAAATCAACTCTATTTAAGTTACTTTTAAATCAAGAAACTTATCAAGGTAAAATAAGCAAGGATGTTGAATTTATTAAATTTCCACCAAATATAAGCGATACTTCAAAATTAGGAATTGAGTTATATAAAGAACTAATATCAGATGATGAAGAATGGAAGTTATTTAGAGAACTCAGTTTGCTAAATGTAGATGAGAACCTTGTTTACAGAGAGTTTGAAACGCTTTCTAAAGGGGAACAAACAAAAATCCTTTTAGCTATTTTGTTTACAAGAGAAGATGGCTTTTTACTTATTGATGAACCAACAAACCATTTAGATATGGACGGAAGAAAAATTGTAAGTGAATATCTGAAAAGTAAAAAAGGATTTTTGCTTATATCTCATGATAGAGATTTTTTAGATGGTTGTATCAATCATGTTATTTCTATTAACAGGAATTCTATTGATGTCCAATCGGGAAATTTTACATCATGGTATGAAAACAAAGTGATGAAAGACCAATTTGAAATTAGTCAAAATGAGAGATTAAGAAAAGATATTAAACGATTAAAAGAGTCTGCAAGACAAAGTCAAATTTGGTCTGATAAAATTGAAAATACTAAAAATGGTGTAAAAGTATCAGGTGTAAAACCAGACAAAGGACATATAGGTCATCAATCAGCCAAGATGATGAAAAAATCTAAGAATTTGGAGAATAGACAAAACAAGGCAATAGAAGAAAAACAGAGTTTACTAAAAGATATCGAAACAAAGGAAAGTCTATTATTGCATCCATTACATCATCATAAAAATCCTCTAATATCGGTTAGCAATTTATCATCATGCTATGGAGAGAGACAGATCCTAAATAATGTAAGTTTCGAGATAAAGCAAGGCGACATAGTGGCTATATATGGGGGTAATGGTAGCGGAAAATCAACCTTGATTAAAATTTTATTAGGTATAAATCACGAGTATACAGGTGAGATAAAATTAGCAGGTAATTTAAAAATCTCGTATATTCCTCAAGACACATCTAATTTAACAGGTAGCCTAAATGAATATATTCACAAGCAAGATGTTGATGAAACATTGTGTAAAACAATTCTAAGAAAATTAGATTTTTCAAGAGAATTATTTGAAATGGATATGAAGAATTATAGTGATGGACAAAAAAAGAAAGTTTTAATTGCTGTAAGTTTCTCAAAGCCAGCTCATATATTTGTTTGGGACGAACCACTGAATTATATAGATGTAATATCAAGAATACAGATTGAGGAAATTATAAAAGAAGCAAAGCCTACACTCATATTTGTGGAACACGATAAGCGATTTGTAGAAGATATCGCTAATAAAATAATACAATTTTAAGTAAAATCCAAATCCCAGTTTGTAGTGCCTTAGACTTTTATCATCATACGACATTCCCCTTGCCAGTTTCTCTCCTGCAATGAACGTTAAGGCTCTTTTATTGATGCATGGTTATCATAAGGGTAGTCTTGATACACGTGAGACTGTCGTATTGATGTCAAGGGCTTAATAGGTGGGTGCATTTTTGCCCTTGTGCAGCAAGGCTTAGTGAGGGCTATTGTTAAAAGGTTTAGCGTGTGGCTGCTTTAGGCTGGCTTGGCGTGATTTTTGAGTGCTATTTTTCTGTATGAGGTAAGATATCGACGCTCTGGGGTCGAGTGCACAGGATGTTAACGTTAAAAAGTGCACACACTTTGCACCCACCCTGTGAAGTGGGAAATTGAAGTCATAAAACAAAAATAAGGTAAGATTTCACATATAAGGTGTGGTCGTACCTTATTTTTTGGTCTATAACCCGATAATTGAGAAAAATGAGCAATCGTAATAGAGGATAGTCTGCATATTTTCATGTGAATTTTATTTTCAAAATCATACATAATTCGCGATAATTACATTAATGCCAGGATGAAAGTTGGTGGAAATATCTGGTATATATGTGTTATAACATTTTCGTTACAGTGTATTGACAAGACATCATAAATGATTTATAACTATGGCGAGAGTTGAGAATGCAACATTCGTCTATGATGTTGCGGATTTAGCTCTATAGGAGGTTTTTACTTGAAAGAGAGGAGATGATTATTACGGTTTATAGTCTTGGCAAGCCTGCTATACAAAAATTTTTAGATTTGGAGAGATATTCTTCGCTTGATTCCCATTATCGTAAACCACCTGCTATTGATAGAAACAATGCAGCAGATTTTACTATTACTGGAATATCTTTAGAAAATGTTTCAGTTTCGTACAGTCAAGACACTTCAGTCTCAGTCCTTTCTGGAATATCAAAGCAATTTCGTAGTCATAGCTTGATTTTGGTTAAAGGGAAGAATGGAATAGGCAAATCGACTTTAATGTATGTTATTATGGGCGTAGTACCAGTGTCGGGTGGAAGTGTGCATTATTATGACTCTGATAGGGATTTGTATGGTTATACAATAGAAATGATTCAGAGTAGAATAAGTTGTTATCAGCAAAATCAATTTTTAAACTATGCTTCTATTGGTAAGAATGTTGCATATGATATTTATAAGAATGCAAGACAGCCAGTAGATAATATTTTTAAACTTGATTTAGATAAGATAATTTTTTATAACGGTGTGAATTTATCGCAAGGGGAACGACAGAAGGTTTTATTGTCTAGAAGTTTGAATAAAGAAGCAGATGTGTATATTTTTGATGAGCCTACTTCAAACTTGGATGATTCTTCTAAGAAGATTTTTATAGACAAAGTCTTGGAGTTAAAAAAGACTGCGATGATTTTTATTGTTACTCATGATGCAATGTTCGATAAAATTGCTGATGAAATAATAGATTTGGATGTGATTAAGAAATGAAAAGCAAAAAATGGATATTTGCAGCTACCATAGTAATCCTCGGTCTTATCAGTCTGCTGTATGTAGGGTATAAGACAAATAATGTTCGTTTTGGTATAATTCGTGATGATTTGCCAACACTAGTTTCAGGAGATTATAAAAATAACGATAACTTATCGTTAAAGCCAGGAGTGTATGCTATTTATGCAAAGAGAGGCAAAGGAGAGATACGCTTTGCTGGAAAGCTGTACAAGCTTGATGATGCTCTTTTTGTGCGTGCTCAGAAACAGCCAGGAAATGTTAAAAATGCTGTTATCTACGAAGAGAGTCCTAAAATTTTTATTGGTGAAGATAGTAAGATTTCTGTAAAAGGAGATCGGAAATTTTTAGTTTCATTTGTTAAGAGGTAATCTTATGAAGATATCTCATTTGAAAAAATCATATGGGGGAAAAGTCGTTTTAGATGACATTTCTTTGGAAAGCAGTGCTGGGCAAATTATTGCGTTAGTAGGCAATAATGGTTCAGGAAAAACCACGTTAATGAAGTGCATTGCAAATTTGATAGTTGATTATCAAGGCAATATTGAATTGGACGGTTCACTTTCATTTGCTATTGAGAATCCATCTTTTTATGACGAATTTTCTGTACAGGATAATCTTAGAGTGTTTGCTGCTTTGATGGGGAGAAAAGACTTTAATTGTGATAAATTATTGCATCAGGTGAGTCTCGACGAAGCAAAAAATAAAAAGTTTAAACAATTGTCGCTAGGTATGAAGCAAAAATTAAATATTGCTAGAATATTGCTCTCAAATAGTGAAATCATTCTTCTTGATGAACCTTTCAATGGATTAGATGTTCTTACTATAAAGCAGTTAAAAGACACTATCTTGTCATTGCGCTCACAAGGTAAAAGCCTTGTAATTTCAAGTCATATATTAGATGAGTTAGGTGAAATTGCTGATATTGTATGGTATTTAAAAAAAGGGAAAATTCAAAAAATTGTTAATTTTAACGATAATCTAAGAATTTATAATGTGATTGTTGTAAATGATGTGGATATTAGTAAATTGCTTTCTAACAGATATGAGGTTTTTTGTCGTAGCAAAGATAACAAAGAATCAACTTTTAGAATTAAATTGCCTAGAGAGGATATTGCCAAGGTTCTTAAATTGCTGATTGAGCATGGGGCACAAATCGTGGAATACAGTGATATTACACATGATATTAAAGATTTTATGTTGGAGGAAGATGATAATGAAGCACTATATAAAATCAGAAATTATTAAGTTTAGTCATCAGAAGCTTTTCTTATTGTCTTTTGTTTTGTATTTGGCATGTTGCGTGTTTATAGTATTTCAAGCTAAAAGAGGTGCATTTTTATCACAATATAAATTCTTTTCAACGATAACTATACTATTTTTAAGCCTATATCAGATATTATCAATTGGTGAATGGCAAGAGAAGAAAATTATTCATCATTATCTAGAGTATATTCCTAATAGGATTAAATTATTGTGTTTTATATATGGTGAATACGTAAGCATTTATCTAGTCGTAAATTTGGTATTTTTGTCACTAAAATACTCGTCTCTAGGGATAGTTATGCATCAACTGCTCGTATATCCGATAATTTTCCTTTTGTATATTGCTATAAATATGAATCTGTTGATATATTTTGAAAAAGTTGGTGTTACAATGATTCTTTCCTTTATATTATTATGGATATTGCCGAATTTAATAAACATAATATTGTCTCAAACATCCGTGTATTCTTTTCAGATATTTTATTATTTATCACCAGACTCGTTCACCGCTCTTACGTCTGCAACTTGTATTATTGCTCTAATGTATATTGTTATGTTTTTCCTATTGTCGTTATTCCAATTTATGAAAAAAGAGTACTGAGTTATGAAAAGTGTAGTATCTCGTATACTTCCAGCTATTGTCATAATGTTATTCGTTGGTTTTATTGCATATATTCATTTGAGTGGCTTAAGACCCTCATTTTCAGTATTACAGGAGAATAATATCTCAAATCTTAAAACTGGAGAAGTGCTCTATTTTGGTAGTTCAGGCTGTGGAGCATGTCAGGAATTCAATAAAGTTCTAAAAGAATATCAAGATGAAACGCATACTAAAATTTATTATTGGGATGCCACAGACACGAAAATTGTGAGAAAGGCAGCTGAAATAAAGATTTACAAAGCAAATTGGCGCATTTGGTTTATTAATCATCTATCCCAGCCCCATATAAAAGTAACTCTCATTTAAATCTCATCATATTTCTTTTTTAATTTATCCATATTATCAAGGTCAATCCACTCCTCGCTAAAACCACAGGCAGTGCAAATATACCTATCAACAGGTACTGCCGACATAATTGTATGGCCAGTCATAATATTATTTCCAGTCCCATAAGCCCCAGCAGATCCAGGCACAGATATAATTTCACTTCCCCCACACTTTGGGCATTTTTTCGTATTTTTCATAAATCCTCCTTATCAATCTAGTAATGTTCTTTTTATTGTTTTGAAAAATTGCATAAAAATAGGAAGGAACACATACCTATCCATCAGGTATATATTTCTACCAATTAAAAAATTCTACGTGAAAAGAGACAGAACTACACTGTCTGTCAAGGATTTTGTCAGTTTTTTCATGGCTTGCCAACCTTTTATGCTAACTTTTCTTGAGTTAATTATACAAGAAAAAATCTATATTGACTTGCCTTTATATATTGTATATCCGTGGGTTTAACAATCTAACTTCTTACTTATTGAATGCGATGTTAGTATAAAAAGGATTGCATATCAGTTTTTCTGTCTCAACAAATTCGTACGTACTCTGATTCTATTAAATACGTACTCTGATTCTATTAAAATAGCTTCATAATTTGTACGCACTTTTAATGAGGGGAGTGTTTAGTTATGGGATATTCAGTTACACAACGCATTAAAAGCATTAAACAACCTTATGGTGGATATTTGCCACGAAAAGATTTTGTTGAAGAATCGTTAGGCGAAGAAATAGAAGACTTATACGATAAAGAAAACATTCACCCAGATCGAAGCGTTGATTCAATACATTGACTTGCAGATGGCAGATTCGATGATCTCCTGGCACATGGATGGCGATGGCACGTATACGCTCCATTCGCGCGATGAGGAAGGTCGTCCGCTGGTCGACAGTCAGGAATATTTGATCCGCGCTCATCGACGCCATCCGCGCCGTGCATAAATAAAACAGTATTTTAAGGGTAGTTAAAACGTAGAATCGGCGATATTATTTATTGTTTAGAGATATCGCCGATTTTATGCAAATATCGTTGCTGATAGAACGGTGTTTAGGTAAATTATTGGCGTTTCGTTTGTTGATAAATAAGTCGTGATCAACGATTTATTTTGTATTTCCTGTATGCAATATTTTGTCAGTGTTATTAACTTTCATTTCGGATTTCCTATCGTTTATGTTAGAATAATTTACTATTTGTATTGAATGTTTTACGTTTATGAGGGAAAGAGTATTGCATATTTTTTCATAGAAGCGTACCATAAGGGAAAGGTGTTTTACTATTGTAAAGATGCATAGTATGCCTTCCTATGAAGAAAGAGATATTTTGAAAAATATAATAAGCACAACTGGGAATAAAACTCATAGAGTAGTAGTCTGGATTTTCGGGGTTATAGGTATAATTGCTGTAATTGCAGCCGTTACTATAGGTGTCTTTCATTGGGTTTTATCGACAGAATATACAGTATCTGCTCATTCGGAGAAATTTGAAAATCTTCGGTTGCAGCATGCGGTTGTTGCAATCCCGCTGCATAACCCTCAGACATCTCTTATTCCCAATGGCAACGCATTTATGTCAATTGTTTATGAAGATGGCAGTTTTAAGCTGCATAAGGTGAGCAATATAGAAGGCCAAACGCCAATTTGGAATACTGAGGCGCTTCACTATACAGATTCCCGTGATAGTTATTTCATACCAGTGAACGCTGGAAAACCTACGGTAAACTCTATAGAAAAGGTGCAACGTCAGAATTTTGCATTTTCTCTTGCTAATGGCGGTTTTGTTGATCTGTATGACGAAAGCATGATGAAGCATAGAGGTAAAACAACATATAAGATTCTTTCTACGACTTCTAAAGGTGAGAGTAAGCAGCAAACAATACAATTTTCAGAGAGTCTATTTATTAAAACTTGTTCTACCTGTGGCAATCAAGCGTATGCAATTGCTCAAACAGACAAGCATGAAGTTGTATTGTATCGCATGGTCAATGAAGCAAATGTTGGCCTAAATGAGGTATCGCGGCACCATGAAAAAGACATGGTGGGTGAGCAATTATATCAAGGAGAAAATGAATCTACAGGAGTAATTGATGCTGCTTATAGCCCACGATGCAACAATGGTGTGATTACTTTCTTATATTCGTATGGTCCATCGTCTGCTCGCACAAAGGATATGGCAGTAGAACACAGCGATTCTGCTGATGATGTTAAAGCTATTCAGGAACATTTTCTTGTGCGATGGGATGTGAAAACTGGTAAAATAACAACAATTCCATTGAAGAACAGCAAAGGTCAAGTGTTGTATGGTCCGACCACAGTCTCTTATGAGATTGCTGGCTACATAAACGCACAGGCATACGATGAAAAGCTTCTTCATATTGTTGATACCGAGAATGGACGAGTGTTTACTCTTGATACGCAAACAGGTGTTCTTCGCCGATTGTTAGATAAAACTACGCGTCAAGAGTCGTCAGCGGGCGTCAACTATCGTTTGCTGGTAGGAAACCATGAAATAGTTCGTATGCCATCGATTATCGATACCTCTGATTTGAAAGATTTTGTTATCGAACGATTTGATAGGAAGACTGGAAAATTATTGAAAAAAATAAAAGTTAATAAAGATTTTCTCTATTTGACAGCTCAGAAAAATACGAATTTATATCCGGGAATTCCAGCTGTGAATCCAAAATGGTTGCAATGATCGGCAATTGACGTATTGGGCTTGATGCTTGTGAATGATTTTGCAGTGTCAAGCCCGATTTATTCTGTCGTGCGTGTAGGGGGAAACTAAGGGTAAGCGGCAAAAAGTGTGTCTATTGGTCGGCGTGTCTTTAACACATTGTCCCTTTTCTGATTGAAATATCTGGATGATAGTCAGCTTTACATAAGTTAAACCCAGTGTCTAAATGAGCTGGTCCGATTGGATTATCATCAATAATAATTTTTTTATTTTTTGGTTTAAAACATTCAGCAGTTATAAATTGTTTAGGATCTGAAGGATTTTCAACAATTCATAACTCCTGAATACTTCAAATCAGTAACAAAGAAAATTATTGATGACCAGCAATCAATTGGGTCTTCGGGTTTCGATACAAGCTTTGACTTATTATGTAGGGCAGATTACTACTCAGATATATCAATTAGAAAAGGAACACTACACTAACGACGCACCTGAATAAACACGTTTACAGACACACTTTTGCCGCTTACCTGATTATTACGGCGTTTCTATCAATCAAGTATTTATACTATTGACTTGTGAGCATAACAACGTGAGTCACTCACCACATGTTTGGCCAACATGCTGTTTACTGGAATACGCTTACTCACTAATTGATAAGGCCAATATTAGAGAGATCATCTTGTGATAAAGAAAGTTAGTTCATTGTTAATAGCTGCAGCATTATTACTTGGAAGTATGGTGTTTGCAACTCCATCTTTTGCAGTTCAATCAACACCACGATATGGGAATTTTAAGTCTGAAATGAGAGGATTGCGTTCTCCAGATGGTCGACGTTCAATTGTTCCAGTATCTGGACAAGGATTGAATGTGCATACGCTAGCTGGTGATACTATCGTAGTAAAGAATAATATAGCTACTTGGAGAGATGCAACAAATCATACTATAGCAACTATCAATTTAACAGTTCATGACGGGCAGCATGTTGATTTTGGTTATAGCAAAGTTCTTCATAGGATTGCTCCTACTGTTTCCTTAGAGACAGCTTTAGAACGTGGTGGAAAGAAACATCATTGTATTCCTAAATGGATTGGTGTGGGATGGAATGTTTTATGGGATGCAACAGTTTGTACTCCATTATCACTTGGTATTTCTGGATTGGCGTCACCAATTGCTGGTGTTTCGGCTGATATAGCTTGTAGCGCTGCAGGTGGCACTTTGACAGCAGCATTGGGGTGTTAATATGGATGATGCAACTATTTCGAAGAAGCATGCCACAACAGGGCATCGGTCATGGCTTGCTTCGTTTGCTACCATTTGGCTGACGAGTGTTGTTTTCTCGTGCATCAATCATTTACCTTGGTATGCCAATGCTATTTCAGGGGTAATCTTGCTGATCGCAGCGTTTGTATGCCATGCATTGTTGCAGCATCACCATGTGAAGCCTATGGATTACGTGGTGTTTGCTGCTGCCGTGGCAGTTATACTCGTA
The DNA here is from genome assembly GCF_049244055.1 of Gardnerella nova. Taxonomy (NCBI): domain Bacteria; kingdom Bacillati; phylum Actinomycetota; class Actinomycetes; order Bifidobacteriales; family Bifidobacteriaceae; genus Gardnerella; species Gardnerella nova. The sequence goes on from NZ_CP058369.1 coordinate 359,268, forward strand.
GTGGTACTCGTATTGGCGTATATCGTCTAAATTAGGGTAAGCGGCAAAAAGTGTGCTAAAAAACCGAGTTTTCGTTGAAATACCAAGGAAAACTCGCTGTTATTAAGCTGAAAAGCTTAACATTTAGTATTACTTGACATTGAAAACAAAAGGGGCTTAGGACAATTTTTAGACATTTTGTGCAACCATAGCACGATGTTCCATAATTGTCTTTTAAGCCCCATTTTAATTCTGTGATTGTTGTAAAAATCAATATAAGTATGAATAGCTTGACGTAATTCTTCTGTGCTATCCCAGCTACTGCGACTTAGATAACAAATTGCGAAAAAGTTATGCATTGAGAACGTTATTTGCAATTTTTATATTGCGAGCATGCTGTTAGCGATTAAGTCCTCACTTTGGTGTAAATTCATTTCCTTCCCTTTATCTGCTATTTTTATGTTCAAACTCAAACGAGAAAAATAAGTGGTGCTTCCCACTGTCACGGCGCTTGATTGTGCTATCTGATGCAGGAGGCTGATTAGGTGGGTGCATTTTTGCCTTTGTGTAGCAGGGTTTAGCGAGGGCTATCGTTAAAAGGTTTAATGCGAAGTGGCTTTAAGCTGTGTTCTCGTGATTTTTGAGTGCGATTTTTCTGTATGAGGGAAGATATCAACGCTCTGGGGTTGAGTGCACAGGATGTTAACGTACTTCGCTTGCGTTGAAAGCACACTGTGCTTTCAACTTTGAGCAAGCTCAGCGAATCGAAGTGCATTTTCGTGCTACGCTTTAAGCGAAAAGGCAGGTCGTCATGCACGGCTATTAGTAGCCGTTCGGCTGATTTGGCATGTAAAGTCCACTGGACTTTACATTTGAGCCAAATCACGCTTTGAAGGAGCTTGAAATGCGCTATGCAATTTCAAGCTCTGTCAAAGCGCCCATGCAAGTCGATTCGCCACTTTGCACCCAGATGTTTGTGTCGTGTTTGCTTGTAGTGTGTTAGCGATTTATTGGTATATGGTTGTTTGAATATTTTTTGAAAAATTGTAGTTTTAAGTGATTTGGGAATATCGATAATATTGTTTTAAGAAAAATTGTTATATGAGTTGCTAGTGTAAAGTTCTTCTTTATAATTGGATTATAATAATCGTTTTTGGGGGTTGGGGGTATTTTATGTATAGCGTGAATACTAACTATACTAGGCAGATTATTGATGATTATTGTGTGTTAGATACTGAGACGACAGGCTTATCTGCTTATTATGATGAGATTATTGAGATTGGTATCTTAAAAGTTAGAAATAATGAGATAGTAGACCGTTATGATCAGCTGATTAAACCGAGTGTAGAAGTAGATGGTTTTATTACAGCATTAACAGGAATAACTAATGAAATGCTGGAAGGCATGCCATCTATTGCTGATGTGAAAACGTCTGTGCTTTCATTTATTGGTGAGGATATTATTCTTGGGCATAATACTTCTTTTGATATGCGCTTTTTGAATGAAGGCTTTAAGGAACAACTGACTAACCGGTATATGGATACGATGCAATTTGCAAGAAAACTGTATCCTGAGCTGAAACATCACAGACTCTCCGATTTAACTGACTACTTAGGATTACACAATAATGAACACCGTGCTTTATCAGACTGCACATCAACGAAAGAATTATATGATGCTGTTAAATCACGCATGGTGGAGAAGAATCTAGTCATTGAAGACTTATGGCCTGCCAGTGGAAGTCACAGTGGTAAAGGGATAGATATCAAAGCAATTAAGCCTGATGAAGTGGTTGTTGATAAAGATGGGTTTTTCTATAATCGGCACGTGGTTTTCACCGGTAAGCTTGAGAAAATGCTTCGCAAAGATGCTCAGCAGATTGTAGTGAATCTCGGCGGTGTTTTAGATAATAGTGTGACTAAGCAGACGAACTATCTGATACTTGGTGACAATGATTACAATGCAATTCTTAAAGGTGATAAGTCATCAAAGCATAAGAAAGCAGAAAAGCTCAAGCTTGAGGGGCAAGATATAGAAATTATTGATGAGCGTACTTTCTATGATTTGCTAAATGTGTGAAATTGGATGATTGAGAGGTGATTACGTGTCTAAAATAAATGTTGAAGGTTCAGAAATTAGCATTATTGCCATTGACAATAGAGATTATATTTCTTTAACGGATATGGTTAGAAATATTGATAACGGTTCTGCTTTGATTGAAAAGTGGCTTAGGAATAAGAATACGATAGAGTTTTTAGGTATTTGGGAAGAAATGTATAACACGAATTTTAATTCCACCGAATTCGAGGGAATTAAAAATGAAGCAGGACTTAACCGTTTTATATTATCTGTTAAGCAATGGGTGGAGAAAACCAATTCTATCGGTATCGTTGCTAGAGCGGGAAGATATGGTGGAACTTATGCTCATAAAGATATAGCGTTTGAGTTTGCTTCTTGGGTATCGCCATACTTTAAATTATATTTAATCAAAGAATTTGAACGTCTAAAGGAAGAAGAACAGAAGAAGTTAGGATGGGATATTAAAAGAAATTTGGCAAAAATAAATTATAGAATTCACACAAATGCCATTAAGAACAAACTTGTACCAGATAAACTTTCAAAAGAAAAAATCAATTTTATTTATGCAAATGAAGCGGATATTCTTAACGTTTCTTTATTTGGAATAACAGCTAAAGAGTGGCGTGATGAAAATCCGGATTTAAAAGGCAATATTAGAGATTATGCAGATATATCTCAGCTTGTTTGCCTTTCTAATCTTGAGAATCTTAATGCTGTATTTATAAATGAAGGTATGAGTCAATCTGAAAGATTGGAGAAATTAAATGCAATAGCTATTGAACAAATGAGGATACTATCTGAAAGTGAATCAATTAAAAAATTGCAATAAGCTGCGTCGTATCATTGGGAAACGGTAGCGGTGTCTCAAGAAGAGTTTCATATGCCAGAAAACTATATGAATAAGGATGAGTTGTATCTATTTGTGTCACGAGATATTCTTGATTCTCATTATGATTTGTCTAAAGTCACTCTCGGAGATAAGCCAATCAAATTAGTTGACTCATCGTTCAATTTACCTGGTCCAGGACTTAAAGCTTTATTTTTAGTTGGAAAATTTGATTTAAAAGATAAGTCAAGTTCTGATGTTCTTAAAGTACCAGGGATTAATAAAACAGGTAATGTTGCTGTAGGTTATAAGAAGAAATAGTAGTATTTTGCACTCAAGAATCAAGCTATTAAGCCAATCTTAAACCTTTTAACGATAGCTTTTTTAATAATCGTTAACATAAAATAATGATAGTTATTAGGAATAGTTATTCCAGTAGTGCGTCAATATTTCGTTTTGAATATAGAAGTCTGCGCACTTCCATAGTGTCGCCCAAGACAACGTAAAAAACAGAAAAGTTGCGTACGCTAATCCTGTAGTAGGGGTGTTCTCGTGTTGTTGATGATTGGTAAGGAGCAAATAAGAGGGGCGATTCAAGTCGTTTATCGATTGCTGATTCTATATCGTCAACAAGTCTGTGAGCAGCTTTTGGATTTTGCAGTGTATTGGTTATATAGTCAACTGTTTCTAATAAATCTTCTTTGAATAGTGGGAGAAAGGTTAATTTATACGTGTTCTTGCTCATTAATCCTTCTCCTTACGCTATCAAAGACGTCAGCTTTAGAAAGACGCGTAGAAGTGTTTGCGGCAAAAGTATCTGCTTCGTCGAGTTTTCTTTCGGTGTCGTCAGTGAGAGTGGAGTATTGTTTGATGCTCATGAGAACCATAGTCCCATAACCATTTTTTGTAAGGAATACTGGTGTATTTGAATTTATAACTGTTTCTTCTACTTCTGGGAATTTATTTCTTAAATCGGAAACTGGGCGAATATTAATCATTTTATTAACCTCCTTTTATCAAAAAAGTATCATAATCTTATCAAGATTACAATTATATCAGTGGCTTGGCACTCAAAAAAGTGTAAATATACTACCCGTTCACTCAATCCATACAGAATCAGTGGCGCTCCTTTACAAATCGCACTGAATCAAGATATCGTTTTGATGATACCTATTTGCGTACAGTCTAGTTGCTGCGTTTTAGGCTTTGTGTAGCAAAGCTTAGCGAGGGCTATCGTTAAAAGGTTTAATGCGAAGCGGCTTTAAGCTGGGTTCTTGTGGTTTTTGAGCGTGATCTTGCTGTCGAGTAGTTGTGCGATTTAGTTGCTTATGTTTTGGGGAACAAATCGGTGGAATAATCGTAAAAAAGTTCCCTACATTATTTGATTTCTCACTGTAAAGGCTTGTTGGTTATTCCAGAAAATAAGGTTCCTGAGTTTAAGAAGTTGCTTGTTGAGTATTATGAGGGTGAAGATTTGCAGGTGATTGCTTCGTTTATGAGGGAATATTGTTGGAGGCGTTAAACGCGCGTGATTATGTTGGTTCTTCTGTTTCTTCGAATTTTGCTGTTTATGAAAGAGTATAGTTTGCTAGTAAATGAAGAAATTAGTGTCGATAGTCTAGACAAATTAATAAAAAAATAGGATATTTATTAAGATTATTAAAGTAATCAGAGCGAATGGTAGATTTTGTTTACTTAATAGTCTGTTTTATAATCATTTGATACAGAGTCGTGTTAACGAAAAGGAGGCTAGTGGTGTTATGAGGAGTAAAACTATTTTTTGTAAAAACATTTTTCAAAGTTGTCTTGTTATGCTTCTGCTGCTAGGTTCTCTCTTTTCTCTTTCTGCATGTGCTGATGATGAGGAGAAGGCGGAGCTTGCGTCGTATCATTGGGAAACGGTAGAGGTATCTCAGAAAGAATATCGCCTACCAGACGATTACATGAATAAAGGTGAATTGTATCTCTTTGTGTCACGAGATATTCTTGATTCTCATTATGATTTGTCTAAAGTCACTCTTGGAGATAAGCCCATCAAATTAGTTGACTCACAGTTTAATTTGCCTAGTTCAGGGCTTAAAGCTTTATTTTTAGTTGGTAAATTTGATTTAAAAGACAAGCCAAGCTCTAATGTTCTTAAAGTACCAGGACTTAATAAAACAGGTAATGTTGCTGTAGGGTATAAGAAGAAATAGTGGTATTTTGCACTAAATTATTAGTGAGAATGTTGAAAGCGTATATATCAGTCGAGACATCCTATTCATGTAAATTGTATTGCAATATGCGATACAGTATTTTACGATGTGTGCATGGAGATTGGTTGATATGGCAGTTACTAAAACAGCGAATGTTAATGTGAGAATACAAGAAAATATTAAGCAGCAGGCGGAGCAGATTCTGGAAACTATTGGAATTACTAGGGCTACTGCTATTGACATGTTTTATCGTCAAATCATTCTTAATAACGGTATTCCGTTTTCGCTTACTATTCCAAAGTCGCTTCCAGCACAAGATGATATGGATGAGAAAACGTTTAACGCGTTGATGGATAAAGGCTATGATCAGGCGGTTCAAGGTGATAGTTATCCGATAGATGATGTTTTTGAAGAGCTTGAACGATGATAGGAACAGAAAAATGTCAGATTCATCGATTAAAGAGAAGGAAAAGCAGGAACATACTCCCAGAGAGGAGAAAAATCCACTATATTGTGAATCACATGAGCAAATATGTGAGAACCTTAACAGTGCAAATAAGGAATTGCCAAAGTATAAGGTTTTGCGGCTGAGCGCGGAAATCTTTTCCATCTTAATTATTGTTGGAACTGCTTTTATGGCGTCCAATAAGCTACAGCTTTTTGGATGGATCACCTATTGTTTTGCAATTCTGTTTCTTGTTGGAGTTTCTCTTATTTGGGTTATTTGTGTTATTTGGCAGCGCAATATACATAGTCGTTTTAGGAGTGCAAATGTAGAGCGTAATAAATCTTTTCTTAGCTATGGCAAGCAACGGTGGAAGGGTAGAATCTCGCTGATTCTTTGTTGCTTTTTTGTGTTAAGTGGTATTCTAACTGCATTCTTTGGAATAACTGCGGTACGTCTTCCAAATCAGTGGCTTTTGCAGACTTGGGCGTATGTTATATGCGCGGCAATGCCAGTTGTTTGGATGATTACGATTGCTCTTGTATGTGTCTTCTATAATCTCTATCTTATCTCACTCGTACGGAAGATAGGTATAAGAATTGTACTTCGTTGTCTACATGTTCTGCTTTGTGTGCTGATTATCTTAGGTCTTGGATTTTTTGACGTTTTGTTTATTGTTGGCAGATATTCTGTGAAACAAAATGATAATGGTACATACACAGAGCACGTGGATGATATGTATGCTCCTTTTGAGTATTATCTTTATAAGTCTGAAGGCCCATTTTTCCTTAAGTATCTTCGGCCAATGAAAGATTCAAGTGATACTGATCCAAAAATAAGTGAATCTGAGTGGTATAGCAGAATAGATTGCAATAACAGGAAAGATACAAGATTAAAAGATACAAGATTAAAGGCTGAAGAGCCAGATAAAAATTACGATTTGCATGATGCCGCTGAGCGTGATTTAGAATCAAAGAGGGAAAGAAATGCAGCGCTTAAGATATTTGATAAGTATTTTGCGGCGAAAGGCTTTACGTTTAAGGAGAGTTATACTGCGAAGGGGGATATGTATTTTGTTCTGAGTGAAAGCCGTTCGGACATTACTTATCTGCAGTATAACAGGGACTCTCAGGATGGAAAATGTGGTCTTTATATTCTGTTTAAGGCTTCAAAATCTTCAAATGGAAGCTGGTCGCCGAGTGATGCTCATATGCAGAACACTTATACTTATGAATATAGCACTGGACTAATTGCAAAGAGCAGTATGGCATATTGGTAGTAGGGTTGATTGGTAGTAGGGCAGATTGGTTGTATGTCAGAATCGTTGGATGCCAAAATCGAAGAGTATCTGAAGATTGCCAGATAGTGATTGCCAGATAGTAGAATCCATATTTGCGTGCTCTAGTTGCTTGGGTTGATATGTACCCAGAAAACTGGACACATGTTTTGACACGGGGTTAACAAATGGATGCCATCCTGTACCTTACGGGATGCATCCATTTTGTTTTCTTCTGGATCCTGCAATTGTTGTAGTAATCTATATATTCACTTTCCAATTTGAATTTAAAACTATAGCGCATAAAAATACCCTCCTTACTGGTTTTGTCCAGTAAAGAGGGTGCATATCAATTTAGACAAGGGTGTGTGTTTGTTTTACTGATTGCTTATCTTATTAAACAAAGCACGCAAACAAACAGTGTTGTGTTAGACGGGTTTTTAGGTTCACGTCTGCATTTGTTATTTCTCTGCATTGTTATTTAGTATCTTTTGTTATCTCATTTCTTTTTTACCAAATTGTGTTATTGCAATCAAAAATACAAACACAGATATTGCAATTGCACATGGCAAAAATGGTATAAGATTAAAGCCGTTTCCTAATCCTGTTGATGTAACTGCATGTAGAGAGCGGGAAACCATATATCCGCTGTAACAATAAGGATAAACTATCCAAAGTGGAGTATTTGCTATTAATACGCCAGGAATTACAAGAAGTATATTTAATCCAATGGATAACATTGACTTTTCAAAAAGCACAGTAATCGCCCACATGACTATTACGCTTGGAATCATAGTCAAAAACAGATCTAAACACCATTTTAGCAGATACATAATTGGGAGCGTTTCTGTAACTCCTGTGCTACTGGTTGCAAACAATCCTGCTATAACGAATACAGCAAAAAATACGACCATTTCCATAAGCAAATAAAATAGCAGTACGCAAAATTTTGCAGCAGAAATCGCGTATCTGCTAACAGGCAGTGCCAGCATTTTTAGTATTCCGTTATTGCTTGTTTCTCGTCCTGCAATCATCACGCAAACAACAATCATACTAAGCGGAAGCAAATAGTATGAATAGACTAATGCGCTTTGAATAAACATAGCAGCCCATGCGTGTGTATATTCTGGAGTGAAGTAGCTATGAAGGCTTGCTACACCAGATCCAACCACAAGTAATGGCGCAATAAAAATCAAAGGAATAATTTTACTACGCTTTACTTTCTTAAATTCGATTCTAAGAAGTTCAAAAAATCTCATTTTCATAGTCTCCTTATTCATAGTTATATAGTGCAAGTTTTTACTTATAGTGCGTGTTTTTATTCATAGTGCAGGTTCTTAGCTGCCCACAATCCAGAACATAAAAACAGAAGTGTTTCAACTATGGATACGATTACGACCGTAGTATTAGGTTGCGCGCTCATGGCAACTGCTGGTTTTAGCATAACTATAAAAGGTGATGCCATAAAAAGCACAATGTCTGAAGAAGCCAATGCCATGCCGCTTAAAAATCCTGCTACACCAATTCCAAGCGTTACCCACATGTTTTCAAATCGTGATGATACAAAAATCATAAAGGACAATACAGGCATTGACGTAATAAATGAATATGCAGCAAAAGATATAAGAGTACTTACATTAAACGTGCCTTGTGGCAAATCTGTTACACCGATTTTTGCAAGTGCTAAATTTTGTATGCAAATAACGATTAGTAATAGAACAGTCAGCAGCATAAATTTGCATAGGTACATAGCAGGAACGCTCATAGGCAGCATATGCATCCTTTTTACTGCATTTCCCTTAAATTCCATGTTGTAGATAATGCATGCTGCGACTATTATGCCGAACATGTTTAACACCATAATCATGCCGTAAAGCTGTGTGAGAAGAATATCCATAGGAGCTAAAGGCAGGTTTAATAATGTATTTTTTCGTACAATAAAATTCACAAAAGCGTACGCTGCTCCCATAACTCCAATAGCAATCATAAGAGCTATAAAGCCAGTTCTCTTGCATTTTTTTAGTTCGATTACAAGCGTTTTCATAGTCGTGCACTCTGCTTCCTGATCTTATTGTCTTCATCAATCATGGATAGGAACATATCTTCCAAATTGTCGGAAGCAAAACCAGATCGTAATGCATGCTGTCGTAGTTCATCTAAACTACCTTCAAATAACAAGTGTCCGTGATTAAGTATTCCAATATCATCTGCAATAAGCTCAATTTCGGATAGCATATGAGAAGAAATAAGAATCGTGCAATCGTAAAGATCTGGCAGTGACTTAATCAGATTTCGGATTTCGTGTATGCCAGATGGATCGAGTCCATTTGTTGGCTCATCTAAAATCAAAATAGGTGGTCTACCAAGCAATGCTCCAGCAAGACCAAGCCTTTGCTTCATGCCAAGCGAATATTTTTTTGCAAGACGGTCTGCAAACTCAGAAAGACCCACTAATTCTAATGCGTCATCAACTGCACTCTTAGGTAGTTCTAAAATGCGACGTATAATGTCAAGATTTTCTCTACCTGTTAGATTTGCATAGAAAGATGGTGATTCAATAAATGAGCCTATTTCTTTCAAAATAGGTATGCGATCGGCAGGAAACTGCTTTCCGTCTATTGTAAATACACCTTTTGTTGGAGCCGTAAGCCCTAGGAGCATTTTCATTGTTGTAGATTTTCCAGCTCCATTTGGCCCAAGAAAGCCGTAAATGCTACCTTTGCGAATATGAAGTGAAACATCATTAACAGCAATAAATGACTTATATTTTTTTGTTAAATGTTCTGTTGTAACAATATTGTTCATGGCAATATCTCCTTTCAGGATTTACGATATTGCGTCAACCTTTCTACAACATTCTCTTCACCTTACATCTACCTTACATTTTTATGCGAGGTCAAAAAATGAACATTCACATGGCATAATATATGTTAGGGGGTTCTCCATGAATCGGAATGATTATTTATTGAACAAGCATCTGCTACTTGTTGATGATGAGCAGGAACTTCTAGATATGGTTGTATCCATATTAAACGAATACGGTTTTTATAATATAACGACTGCAAAAAGTATAAAAGATGCAGTAGAGGCAACACAAAAATTGCGTCCAGAATTAGCAATCCTTGATGTTATGCTCCCCGACGGTAATGGGTTTGAGCTAATGAAGCAGATAAAACAATATAGTGATTGTCCTATTTTATTCCTTACTGCTTGCGGTGAAGATGAAGATAAGTTTAAGGGATTTGACTTAGGAGCAGACGATTATATTGTAAAGCCGTTTCTTCCAAAAGAGCTAACGTTTCGCATTATGGCAATTTTAAGACGAAGCTACAAGAGCGAAAATCCCATTGTTAAACTGAAAAATAGTCAGATTGATTTTTCTTCTGCCCAAGTAATAAAAAATAACGAACATATTCCACTCACAGCCAAAGAATATGATTTACTTTCTGCACTTTATAGAAATGCTGGATGCATTGTAACAATTGACGCGTTATGTGAAGCTACATGGGGAGCTAATCCTTTTGGATATGAAAATTCTTTAATGGCACATATACGTCGTATCAGAGAAAAAATAGAACTCAATCCATCGCAGCCTGTTTCTTTAATAACAGTTAAAGGCTTAGGATATAAGCTGATTGTGGAGTAAAGCAGAATGAAAAGCATACCAAAACTAATACGACGCTTCATAAGTATTTTTCTACTAAGCTCTGTGCTTATAGTATTAATGAATATTATTGCGTTTATTGTACTTATAGGAACTTACGCTCCCGATGAAGAGATGTCTCCTTATAGCATAGCAAAAGAGACGGGAGAAGCATTACAATTATCCGCAAGTGGGGATTATGCATTATCCAAAAATATGTCTTCCAAATTGACAAATTCTGGCGCATGGGCAATTCTGATTGATAATAATACGTTGAAAGTCGTATGGAAAACAGAAAATGTCCCTGCGGGTATTCCAAATAACTATACTTTGTCTGATATAGCTAATTTGAGCGTTGGTTACATTGATGGTTATCCAACTTACACTGGCAAAAATAAGGATGGAGTTGTTGTAGTCGGATTTCCGCACAACAGCTTTTGGAAACATACGCGACCAAGTTGGAACTACAGTTTAATCTCAAATTTTCCGCAGATTGTTTTAAGCGTATTATTTATCAACATTTTGCTGATTCTTGGAATTTATTTAATAGCTAATATAAAACTACTAAAATCAATTAATCCGATTACAAAAGGGATACAACGTTTATCTAGTGGAGAAAGCGTGCATATTCCAGAAACAGGAGCGCTTTCAGAAATTTCATCTAACATAAATTCTGCCTCCGATATTTTGCAAATACAAAAAGAACAATTGAGAAAAAGGGAGACTGCAAGAGCAAATTGGATAGCTGGGGTTTCGCATGATATTCGTACGCCGTTATCTATGGTTATGGGATATGCGGGACAGTTAGAAAATTCTCTACATATTTCGCAAGAAGATTGTAAAAAAGCGACGATGATTATTAAGCAAAGTGCAAGAATGAAGAATTTGATTAATGACCTTAATTTGGCTTCAAAACTTGAATACAATATGCAACCAATTATGAAAAAAGAAGAAAATGTTGTTGCTGTTGTTAGGCAAGTTGTTGTGGATTTTATGAATATGGGTATGCAAGATGAGTTTTCGATTAAATGGGAAACGGACGCAGAATTGACTGTTTGCAATATTAATGTAGACAAAGATTTATTAAAACGAGCAATATCTAATCTTATTCAGAACAGCATATCTCATAATGAAAATGGGTGTACGATTTATGTATCCGTTGCTGCAAATAATAATAATTGTATTATTTGTGTTGAAGATAACGGTATAGGTGTTTCAGATGAAAAAATCGAAAAGCTTAATCATGAACCGCACTATATGATTTGTGATACAAGTACTGCAGAGCAACGGCATGGTTTGGGTTTGCTGATTGTTCAGCAGATTATTGGCGCTCATAATGGAACAGTTGATATAAGTAGAAGCAAATACGGTGGGTTTAAGGTATCTCTAACGATACCGCTTAATTGAATATGGGCAGTAGATGGATGACATCTTTCCACTTAATTGTGGAGAGTGTCGTGTTGATGTCAAAGGCTTAATAGGTGGGTGCAAGTTTGCCCTTGTGTAGCAGGGGTTTGCAGGGTCTATCGTTAAAAGGTTTAGCGTGTGGCGGATTTAAGCTGGGTTCTTGCGGTCTTTGAGAGTGATTTTGCTGTATGAGGGAAGATATCGACGCTCTAGGGTTGAGTGCACAGGATGTTAACGTTAAAAAGTGCACACACTTTGCACCCACCCTGTGAAGTGGTAAAATATAGCTCAAAAGGTAAAATGAGGCCTGATTATTAGTATGTGCACGAGGAGGTATTTAAGGAATGGACAAGCTCGTTCGTTTTTGCCGTGAAGTAGCGACATTCGGCTTGACGGTTGCCTTAATCGCGATGCTGGTTGCCTTAATATGGGATGGCACACTTGCTATTAGAATTGGTTTCACCTCTTTTGTTATTGGTGTCACAGTGATTTCGCTTAAGACTGTCCTTCGAAAGACTGATTGAATTTTGTTTGGTTCAAGTCAATAGTTGAATATCTCACGTTGGGTGACTATTACTGATCTCTGTCAGTAATAGTCACTTCTTTTTATGAATCTTAAAGTCAGGCTCAATGTCCGTCCTGTTTAGCCGGTGATTAGGGGTAATCGTTAAAAGATTAACAACTGTATCAATGAAAATGCACGGAAATTGCAGAACCAGGATGAGTATGAGAAAAAATATACGAGTCTAGTGAACAGGTTTAATACTGTAGAATAAAGGCTTAAGGAAGTAAAAGCTCGCATTGTTGACAAGCAAATGAGGCATGATGAAGTTGAATATTTTATCGAGGACTTGAAAAAACAGGACTTGTTAACAGTGTTCGATGAAAACGTCTGTCTTAGCATGGTTGACCATCTAACTGTGCATCACGATGGAAAGGTTGATCTTACTTTCCTTGATGGGAGCAAAACGGAACTAAAGTGTTAAGATTACAGGAAAAGTGTAAGGTAAAATAAAAGTATATCAGCAAGTCACTGACGTGCTTTTTTGCTGTTAAAAGAGTTACGGGTTGAGTATAAATGGAGAGAAGAGGGTGCGTCTGTCTAAAAAATTTAACATTTTGAAAGGAGAAATAATGGAAACAATAGTATCTGCTTTATTAGTTTTTGTTTCTACATCCATTGACTACTTAGTTGTTTTGACTATTTTATTCGCTAGTCAAGGAAAGAAAGGTTTGAAATCAATTTATTTAGGGCAGTATTTAGGTACAGGACTGCTTGTACTGGCTAGTCTTATTGCCGCTTACTTTTTAAATTTTATTCCACAAGATTGGATTATCGGACTCCTTGGTCTAATTCCGCTAGGTCTTGGTATAAGAGCAATTTTTGTGGATGAAGATATTGATGAAGAAGATATCGAGGGGAAAATTACCGGAAATGGATCAAAAATCTTAGCATTTACAAGTTTAACAGTGGCAATGGGTGGAGATAATTTAGGAATTTATATCCCTTATTTTACAGGAAAGAGTTTGATTGAGATTAGTATAAGTTTAGTAATATTTGCCTTAGGGATTTTGATTCTATGCAAATTATCTCAAAATCTCGCCTCAATTTCTGCTATCGGAGAGACTGTGGAAAAGTACGAAAAAGTAATTGTACCTGTCGTGTTTATTGGACTCGGTCTCTATATATTGATTGAAAATGGAACTATTAATTATTTCATAGGTCAAGTCCTAAAAGTGGTGTAAATTCATTTCCTTCCCTTTATCTGCTATTTTTATGTTCAAACTCAAACGAGAAAAATAAGTGGTGCTTCCCACCGTCACGGCGCTTCACCGTGCTATAAGATGCAGGAGGCTGATTAGCCGGGTGCATTTTAGTCCTTGTATAGCAGGGGTTTGCGATGGCTATCGTTAAAAGGTTTAATGCGAAGTGGCTTTAAGCTGGGTTTTCGCGATTTTTGAATGCGATTTTGCTGTCGAGTAGTTGTGCGCTCTAGTTGCTTATGTTTTGGGGAACAAAATGGTATAAAAATTGTAAAAAAGTTCCCTACATTATTTGATTTCTCACGGTAACGGTTTGCTGGTTATTCCAGGAAATAAGGTTTCTGAGTTTAAGAAGTTGCTTGTTGGGTATTACGAAGGTGAAGATTTGCAGGCTGTGACTGATGTGTTTGCTTGCGTTAGTGAGGATGATTGGAAAGCACGGTGTGTAAAATACATGTCATCAAATCATAAAGGGCAAAATATTTAGTGTACGGAGCAATTCTTTTGCTGCGTGTTTTTTACTCGTAAAAGATAAGTTGACCATTTTGGGCGTAATTTTAAAGTTGAACTTGAAATTTACGCCCAAAATGTATACCCTATTATGAAAAGGGAGTCTTTTATGATAAAAAGAAAAGTTGCTGAAAAGTTGGTGCAAGTTTCCAAGCAAGTGCCTGTAGTTACTGTAATCGGGCCGAGACAATCTGGTAAAACTACCCTAGTAAAGGAGTGTTTTCCAGAATACAATTACGTCAATTTAGAAGATCCTTTTACTAGAGCGTTAGCTACAGAAGATTACCGAGGATTTTTTGCAAGCTACAAAGAACCTCTTATTATAGATGAAGTTCAGCGAGTGCCTGAGCTTCTTTCAGCAGTGCAAGTTATGGTTGACGAGGACAGAGAGAGAAATGGACGATTTATACTAACTGGAAGTCATCAATCAACCCTGCAAAAAGAAATTTCTCAATCTTTAGCAGGTAGAACGAGCATAGTAACGCTTCTCCCATTAAGCATGGATGAACTTGCCGAAGATGGACGTCTAGGTAAATTATCTGCCGATAAGTTATTAATTCAGGGTTTTATGCCTGAATTATATAGGGAAAATTCAAGAGAAAGCAGTGTGTATTATCGCGATTACTTGAATACCTATGTGGAAAAAGATTTACGCGAAATGTTGGAAGTTAAGAATTTGGATAAGTTTCTACGATTCTTAACCTTGCTTGCAGGCAGAGTTGGGCAAGTTGTAAATTTGTCTTCTATGTCTGGAGATGTTGGCGTTTCATCTGCAACTTTGTCGCAATGGCTGTCAGTACTTGAGGCATCTTATATAGTGTATAAGTTACAGCCATATTTTTCTAACATTTCAAAGCGGCATACCAAATCGCCAAAAATCTATTTTACAGAAATTGGATTGGCTTCATACTTATTGGGAATTGAAACAGAAAATCAAGCGAATAGAGATCCGTTACGTGGAAATCTTTTTGAAAATCTAATCGTTTCGGAAGTCCTAAAATCTCGATTGAATGAGAATAAAACTCCTCAGCTGTTTTACATGAGAACAGAAAAAGGTATAGAGGTGGATTTGATTATAAAGAAAGAAAATGCTTTATATCCGATCGAAATAAAAACATCAATGACACCTAATAGATCGTTTTCTAAGAATTTGCTATCTTTTGTAGATGCGGAAGAAAATGCAAAGAATCCTAAAATTATTTATACAGGACAGTCATACCCACAATTTAATGGCGTTGAGTATGTTAACTTCAAGGACATGAAAAATTACCAGATGTTCTAGATGACGCTGGTATAAATGCTTATGCATTGTCAAGCGAAATAAACAGACGGTCGTTACTATGGGATTGAAATCTCTACGAACTGAGTCATCTGTGCTGTGTGGCTTTACTGGTGTATTAGTAGGACGCTTGGCGGATTTTAGTTCCGATGTTTGGCGGCGTTCGTTAAGATGATTGGAAAGCGCTGTGCAAAAATGAGAGAAAACAAATTGGCGGTCGGTTGCGCTCATTTGTCGGCAGAAATTGCGCTTTCAACGGAAATTGCCAATCGCACTTGCTACTACGCAACTGCTGTTTCATCTATAATTTCACCATAATCATGATGAATTCGAGTTTGAAATGGAGATGTTTTTATGATTTTAGCAGATAAAATATTGGAACTGCGTAAACAAAACGGTTGGCCGTTGGCCGCATTGACTTACGGAGTAATAGAAGTAGTGCTCAAAGTGTGGAGGCTTGGAAAGAAATAAGTGACTTCCAGCGTCGATTTTGTGGCGAATAACAGGTGTTATCCGGACGAAATATGGTATGCTTGCGCTTATATTACCCCCAAGGAGTGAAAGTATGATTAAAATGTCGTGCATATAGGCTTTACCGTCGGGGTGCGGACATTTTTTAGACAGCCACACCCAGCCTACTTCTGTTCTCGATAAGACTTATTCCTCCAAGTTATCAAGTTGCTTATTTGATGGCTAGCGAAGATGCTCGTAGTAGGGAATTTGGCGTTTATTGATTGGTTAAGGATAATTATCCTAAATATGTTTTATCGATGGACACAATGAATTTTTCGCAAGAAGGGATTATACACAAATATTTACCAGATTTTCTAAAGGAGTAAACTATGGAATATAATTGCGGATTTATTAACGATAAAAAAGCATTTAGATATAGAGCAGCAGCCATCATAGTCGAAGAAGGTTGTGTGCTATTTGCAAGAAACGATGAGGACGACTATTTCTACTCAGTTGGCGGAGCGGTTCACATGGGCGAGACATCAGAAGAAGCCGTTAAGAGAGAAGTGTTTGAAGAGACAGGTCTTAATTATGAAGTAAATCACCTTGCCGTCATACACGAGAACTTATTCATCGGTAGCTCCGGCTTAGATGGAGTAGACTTCCATGAGCTTACACTCTACTACATGATGAAGCCCATGGGCAAAAGAGATTTTACGAGCCAAAGCACTACAGAGTCAGGTGCTAAAGAGACAATGCATTGGTTACCTATAGATGAGCTTGATAAGTTTAAGGCTTACCCGACATTTATGAAAGAATATCTTAAATCGGAGCATAGTGGAATAGAGCATATAATTTCAGATGAAAGATATTAATGAATCCCGCTATTATGGCAAGAGATCGTTACATAAACATTATTTCTGTTTATGTTCGGGCAGAACAATCAGCCGAAAATATTCGCCAGGATACAATTAGAGCAGTTCGAAGATGTACTCTCTTACATAGATTATGAAAACATAGATCATGATACAATTACGCTTATCTGAGTCTCGAAAGGCGCAGAATACGCGTTGATGCCGGAGTAATGATCATTGAATTCGGTGGAGAGGAAGAAGAAAATCAGAAGGCTAAAGCGGAGTCTCAAACCTTGATACTTGAAACACTTATGTTTTTGGATTGATTACCGTAGTCCCTTTACACTGCCACAGATATGCACGTTCCAACCCCATTGCCATCTTCCGTCATGCGACGAGCGTTAAGATCAGCTTCGTGATGGAGGGTTATCATCAGGGTAGTCTTGAAACATGCGAGACTGTCGTATTGATGTCAAGGGCTTAATAGGTGGGTGCAAATTTGCCTTTGTATAGCAGGGGTTTGCGAGAGTTATCGTTAAAAGGTTTAATTTGAAAGCGTAAGTGCGATGTTTCATTGTTTTCCTTGCGAATTGGCGGGTTTTCATTCCGACGATTGTCTGGATTTTGTTCCGATGTTTGGCGGGATATTAGTGCGACGATTGGCTTTGTTTAGAAATGTGGTTGTAGGACTAAATGTTAAAAGGTTTAGCGTGCGGTGGATTTAAGCTTACTTCTCGAGATTCTAGATGTGATTTTGCTATTCTGCTGTCGAGTGTTTGTGTGCTCTAGTTGCTTATGTTTTAGGGAACAAATTAGTGTAAAAATCGTAAAAAAGTTCCCTACATTATTTGATTTCTCATGCTGTTACAGTTGGTAACTATAGTGTTTCACCTTGTTTCTTTTTCCGTTGTAAATTATTTGTTAGTTTGTAATTAGGCGGTATATAAATCAAATGTTTCAATACTAATTTGGTTTCCGTCAAGTAATTTCATGATGTGTAATAAGTGATTTGAAAGGAGTTGTGTTATGAGTAGTGTTATATCTTTGGGAGAAAAAATTAAAAAGGCTCGTCTGGAAGCTGGGTTGACGCAGGAGGAGCTTTCGGAATTATTGATGGTATCTCGTGCTGCTGTAGCAAAATGGGAAACGAATCGGGGTTTGCCAGATATAGAGAATCTGAAATTTATTGCATCTGCTCTAAGCGTGAGTGTTGATTATCTTTTGGATGAGAACAATAGCGTTGATTTTTCTATTACTAAGAAGCCTATTAATCTCAATAAATATGGTTTCGACGGTAGGTTGAGCGGTTTTAAGAAGTCGAAAATTAAAGAGCAGATTGTATTAGATGAATATACTGACTCAGAAATCAATATGCTAACTGTTGTTAAGACTTATAACAGTTCATCTGAGAAAATGGTGGATAATTTTGTTGGATGGTTTTCTACTCTCCTTGGAGGATTGCCATTGTTTGGCATATATGATTTCAGTAAAGCTGTTTCCACTCTTGGGGCTGATCAGTATTATTTGGTGGATAAAAAAGATAAGCAGTATTTCGTGCTTATAACTGATGAGTATATTATTAGCAGAATTATGGGAGTGGCGTTTAATAGTAAAAAGTTCCGTATTGGAGATAAAGAATTTATGAAAGTTGGTTTTCTTCGTAATAAGTAGTAAATGGGAGGGTGGGTCTGGTTTTAATATTTTTTCTCATAATATTTGTTGATAAAAAACATGATTAATGGAGAGAAGGCGACTGAAATAGCTAAAAGAGTAGCTGGTAAATATGCTTTTGTGATAAATGCAATTATGGCAATTATTCCCATTAGGTGCATTAGTATGAATGCCATTGTTGCATTTACTTTATCTTTGATTTTCTCGTTTCTTTCATCGTTCATATTTATTTTGTATGTGTGGTCTTTTTTCATCATCTTATAGTGCATGATTTTTACGTGTGAAAGTGAGATAATCGCAACAAAAACAACTGACAATACAATTTCGACGGATTCATTCAGTTTAAGAGTCAGTGCAAGAATTAATCCGCAAATACCTATTACATAACCTATGTACCAAAAATTCTGGGTTTTCTGTTTTTTCATTTTTTATCCTCCTCGTAAATAAATATTTCTTCGATTGTTAAATCAAAGTACTTAGCAATTTTGTATGCCAATATGATTGACGGGTTGTATCTTCCATTTTCCAGAGAACCGACTGTTTGTCTTGATACTTCGAGTGCGTCAGCAAGTTCTTCCTGGGTTATGCCTTTTTCTTTTCTAATTTGTTCAAGTCTATTTTTCACATTACATTCTCCTTTCTAATGGAAAGCTAGCTTTACATATAAGATAATTGTTTTGAAAGTAAATGTCAAGTTTGCTTTCCATTGGATTTAATTTCGATAATGTTGTTTGCAAAGTTTCATAGTATTCAAGAGAGTGAGAAAAATAGAAGTATAATTTTCTTTCAGATACTATTTCAGATAGTATTGTTCTTATGGGTAACAGTAGTGAGCTTTCGGTAAGTAACAGTGAAAATGCGTTAGTAGATTTTACTGAAAAACTTCTTGTGGATGTTAAAGATTTTAACAATAACAACAATAAAGTATTAAGTGTTCCAGTATCTGAATTATTGAATTTTGGATCTGGTTTATCGTCATTAATTCCTGCATGTAATACAGTTACTCAAACAATAACCATTCCTACGGATGGTCTTTATAAGATTGCTAATAAAGCTGCAGGTGATACTCTAAAATACGCAAAAAATGGGAATCTATGGGGATCTTTAAGAAAAGCTGACGGTGGTTCTAGAATGATGCAGATTTCAAA
The DNA here is from genome assembly GCF_049244055.1 of Gardnerella nova. NCBI lineage: Bacteria > Bacillati > Actinomycetota > Actinomycetes > Bifidobacteriales > Bifidobacteriaceae > Gardnerella > Gardnerella nova. The sequence goes on from NZ_CP058369.1 coordinate 378,797, forward strand.
GATGGATTCTTTGCAAGGTTCTATGAAAACAGTATCTGCGTTTAATCCTGCTCTTTTAATGATGGCTGTGGCTATTTATTCTATTGAAAAAGATATGAAAAAGATTAAAGAGACTCAGGAAAAGATACTTACCTTTATGGAAGTTGAGAATGAGTCACAAATTGAGGCAGATGTTGAGTCATTGATGGGGATTGCTTCTACTTATAAGTGCAGTTGGGATAATGAAATTTCTGTTACGAATAATCATAAGCTTGTTATCGATATTAAGAATCGTGCTAGAAAGAACATTATTGCTTATCAGAAAAAGATTACTGATATTCTTCTGTTAAAGAAGTTTATTGTGTATAAAAGTAACGTAAATTCGACGTTGTCTGATTTAGGGAAAAAGTTTAAGTATTACAGATTGTCGTTGTATATTTTCTCTCTATCATCTTTGATGGAAATAATGTTAAGTGGTAATTTTTCGGAAGAGTACATTAGTAATGCAGAAAATGAGATAAAGAAATTGTCTGATGACTACCGTGAGAAATTTGAAAAAAGTTCTTTATATTTAGAAAAACTTGGTAATTCGGAAGTGGAAGTCAACGTTGTGAAAGCTATGGGTACTGCTGGTGCGGCTGTTGGTAAGCTAATTGGTGGTATTCCTTTAGTTAAAGATGGTTCTGTTGATGAGTTTTTACAAGATAAAGGAAACGGATTATATGAAAATGCTAATGCAATGGGGGCAAAAGCAGTAAAGGAGTTTGCTGTTTTGCGTGATCCGGAAACAAAAGTGTTTGTGGAAAAAATGGAGAATATAACTCAAATTTACAATCGTACTTCGCAAATATGTGTTGATAAAGAAAAAATATATTTGTTGTAAGTCATATATTGTTTCATGTTGTAAGAAAACGTTTAACGCGTTGATGTCAAAGGCTGATTAGGTGGGTGTGTTTTATAACGTTCGAAATTACGCTATTTCATTCGTTACTTTTTAACCCAAATCGCGCATTAGTTGTTTGGGTCGTTAGCAATGACTTCATCTGCACTATAAGATTTGCCAGTCGAAAGTGAGTTGATGCCTTTTTGTAATTCTTTATCCAACTCGGCTCTTGTTAAGCTACCTAAAGCAGTAGGCGTATTAACTGGCAAGCGGAGTTCAAAAGGCATACCTTTTTGTAAAACGATTTGACTATAAAGCATTTGGATTGCTGAAGATGGAGTTATTCCAAGCTGGTTCAATATGCTTTCAGCATTTTCTTTAAGATTTGTATCGATTCTTGCATATACAGCGTTTGTGTTTGTCATTGTGTGGCGTCCTTTCTAACCTTATTTTACAAAATGATTGCAAGCATACGCAAGCAAATGAAAGCAAAAGTTTAATCACTATTTAGATTATGACTTCACATTGTTGTATCTTCGGATTCAAAATCAAGCTATTAAGCCAATCTTAAACCTTTTAACGATAGCCCTTCCTATCGTTAAAAAGTGCGCCCAATATCCATAGTATGCACTTGAAAAAATTAAAAATTTTTTCTTTAATAAGGCTTGTATGTGTGGTTTTTTTTTTAATAGTAATACTATTAAAGCTAAACAGACTATTATGGATTCTAATTTTAATAGAATTGCATTTTTATTAGAATTGCATATTAAGAATAAGGGGAACTTATGAAATTAATTAGACCAGATAGTAAATATATCCAAGGTTATATAGAAGCAAATGAAGAAGATGAAATTTTTAGGCCGAATGCAGAAAGACGTTTTATATACCCTGAGACAATTATAGAGAGTTCTTATAACTATGAACATGGTATAAATTTGCCTGAAAATTATGTTAGAGCTACTACGTTTTGGCTGATAGATAATGAAAAATTTATTGGTGAGATTAATATTAGGCATGAATTAAATTCTTTTTTAATTAACTATGGTGGTCACATAGGGTACGAGATTAGACAATCTGAATGTATGAAGGGCTATGGAACAAAAATGCTTTCTATGGCACTTACATATTGTAAAGAGACTTTGAATCTACATAAAATTTTGATTACATGCGATGATGACAATATCGGATCCATACGAGTTATAGAAAATAATGGTGGAATTTTGGAGAACAAAGTGAAAAATAGCTTATCAAGAGGAAACGTTACAACAAGAAGGTATTGGATTAATATATAGAGGAAAGATGATGAGTGAGACGAATGTAAGGCCAGTGCTTTTCAAGCATGCTTTTTGGGGTCATGTGATTACAGAAACTATTGCTAGCGTTTGCACGCTTATTATTGCGTTGCTTGTACAGCAGTTCGTAGGGCACCGCGTACTAGGTTGGGAAACTGTGGTCATACTCGCGTTGAGTGTTGTGGTGTTTTCGCTGCTAAGTGCAGCGTATCTGCAGTGGGATAGGCATCGCAGACCAGATGACGGATCTGGTGATTTACTCATAGGAATCATCGATTTTGCGTTAAGGCTTCTGGTGACTTCTGGTATTGCTTTATTGCTTGTTTCCAATATCACGCTGCTAAGCATTATTATTGGTGCAGCGATTACTAGTGTGTTGCTGTTTGTTTTTGAAAAGCCTTGGCAGCCAGGTATGACGGATGCGCAATTACAGGAAGCTTCACAGAAATCGGTTGAGCTTGGCGTTCAAATGCTTGAAGAAGAGCGCGTAAAGCGCGCCGAGGCGAGAAACATGATTGCATTACAGCATGTGAGCGAAGGTAAAACAGGCACTCCTAGAGGCGTGTCTTTAACATTTTCCTCGTTAATCGTTGCGAATATGCTGATGGAAGCAGTATATGCTGTTGTCACATTTTTGCTTGCATTGATGCTGCAATGGTGGATGCTTTGTACTATCGCTGGCTGGAGCACGCTACTCGTCATATTCTTGGGCAATATGCTATTTTCTTGCGTGGCGGCTGCGGTTATGGTTCTGATGGGTGCATTGAAGGCTGATCAACAGAAATGCCTAACAAAAAGTTGGCCTTTCTTAGTTGTTGTTGTACTGCTTCGACTGCTGATCTTTGGTGTTCTCGCTTGGCTTCTTACACCGAGTTTGGCATGGGTGAGCGTAGTTGTTGGTATTGTGCTTACCAATATTGTTCTCGTTATCAAGTGGCACCCACGGAGAAGAACCGCAGTAGCCGCATAAGATTTTATAAGACTGTTTTCTTCTCTTTTGAGCAAAAGGCTCTACGCACGTTGAGAGTGTTGTTTTTATGCTGAGCGTTGTTCAATGCGTATAATTATGTGATAAAAACACTAAAATACGTATAATTATGTGATTAAATGCACCAAAACATACATAATAGTGTGATATTCGCTAAGATATAATGCAAATTTTGCTTTTTCTTTAAACGAGAGTATAGTGTTACCAAATTTGTAAAATAAGCTATTGGATTTGTGTAGTTTGTAGTGAATTATTTAAGTTGGATAGCGATTTGCAAGTAATCATGCGAGTAGTTATGTAAGTTTGCATGTAAGTGTTCATGTAAGTTTGCATTATTTTGAAAGAGTTTTAGGGGAGAGCTTGTTGCTGTGAAGACGATTTTTAGCAAAGATAATATTTTTATTCGTATGAGATCTATTAGTCCAGCATTGCGATGGGCGCTTGTTGGCTTTTGTTTTTCTATGCTTGGCAATCAGGCGTACGAAGGCTCGGTTTTGCCTTCTATTATTATTGTGGGCTTGCCGGCTTGGGTGATTGGTTTTCGTAAGACTTTTATGACGGTTGCTGATTTTCTTTCGCCATGCTCTGGTTGGATTGTTGATAAGCTTGGCGGTTTTCGCGCTCTTGCAATGACTGAAGGCGTAGAAGGCGTGCTCAGTTTACTACCGCTTCTTATGCTTGGCTCTCCTGCGTGGAAGTGGTCTCTTGTAGCTCTTTCTTGTGCGTTGTTGATTACTGGTCAAGTGATTGATATTGCTAGCGAAGTTTTTGAGGTTGATGCTGCAGGCGGCGATGACGGCATGATTGTAAACTACAGTGGCATTGTGAGCGTTTTGGCGAGTATTACAGGAACGCTGCTTGGCTCTCCGCTTGGTTCGTGGATTGCAAGCTGGTCGATTCCTGCGGTTTTGATTTTCTCGTCCGTGACTTCTTTTGCGGCTTGCGCTACGCGATTTATTATGAAGCAAGACATTGCGCAAGCATCTAACGAAGTAGAGGGAGCGTCGCAAGATGTAGAGAATGAATCGCAAGCGATTAGTGAAGAAGGAGAAGTATCGCAAGAATCGCAAGCAAATGATGTGACTAACAAATCTACAGCTAAGCAATCCGCGAATCCATTACTCAAGAGTAAAATCATGCTTCTTGCCGGATCTCTTTTGGTTGCTTTTATTCCTGCATGCTCTGTTTCCTATATCCTGCTCGGTTTTGGTAAGCAATATGGTTCTAACTCTTTGACGATATTGTATATTTTCACTGGTGTAGGAAGCGTATTTGCGTCCGTTTTGTATGCGCATTCGTCTCAAAAACTCGGTTTAAGAAAAGTTGCGATTTTAGGTATTGCTGTGAGCTTGCTTGCTTATTGCCTTATGTTTATTAATCTTTTGCCAATGATGTGCTTTGCATTCTTACTTGAAGCAATTGGCGGAATGTTGCTAGTGGAGCCGATTATTGTTGCGCGTCAGATTCTGTTTAAGGGAAGTACTCTCGCTAAGTTTTCTGGTTGGGCGCGCCTCGCGTTTGCGATTGGTGCTACAACTGGTTCTTGGATTGGATTTGCATTCTCGTCTACGTTCCAATGGCAGCTTTTGCCTATACTTGCGCTGATTTTCACAGCAGGATTACTTGTTGTTTTGCCGCAGCTGCCAAACATGAGCTACGTTACGGATTAGATTAATTTCGTCGCTATGTGGTAACCCAAGTTGTGATTTTGTGCAAAACTACTTTTGAGTCCTGTCGTCTTTTGCTAAGATTTGCTGACATCCAACGATTTGCATATATATGCATGTATGTGTATAATCTGTAAAAAATAAAAACAAAAATCTTGCGAGTATGAATACAAATAAAAGAGTATAAAATATACTGCACAAACCACAATACAGGAGACTCTCATGCACAAGATTATTCAAAAGTGGAATAGCATTGACCTTATTTTGCGTATTGTTATAGGTCTTTTTCTCGGTGCTGCACTTGGCATTTTTGTGCCAGCCCACGTTTATGTGCTAGACCTTATTGGAAAGCTGTTTGTGAGCGCACTTAAATCCGTTGCGCCTATTTTGGTATTTTGCTTGGTGATTGGCGCGCTTGCAAAAGCGAAAAGTGTTGGCAATATGAAGCTCGTAATCGTGTTGTACGCATTTTCTACATTTACCGCAAGTTTGGTAGCAGTGTGTGCGGCTATGATTTTCCCTGTTGATTTCACATTTGCGCATGTTGAAGCAGCATCTTCGCCGTCGCCTCAAGGAATTGGTGAAGTTCTTAATTCCCTTGTACTAAATATAGTGGTTAATCCTGTAGATGCTCTTGCTAAGGGAAACTTTATTGGTATTCTCTTCTGGGCAATTGCTTTCGGCGTTGCTCTTCGCTTAGCTGAGCCTTCTACAAAAGCATTCTTTGATAACGTTTCGTCTGCTATTGGAAAAATCGTTCACTGGATTATTAACGCAGCGCCTTTCGGTATTATGGGCCTCGTTTATACAACGGTCGCAAGTAACGGTCTTCGCATTTTTAGCGAGTATGGTTCCGTTATTGCCTTGTTAGTTTGCACTATGGCTGTTGTTGCTTTGGTTATTAATCCTATTTTGGTTTTCGTTCTTACTCGCAAAAATCCGTATCCTCTTATTTTTAGAACATTGCGTGATTCGGGCGTTACAGCGTTCTTTATGCGTTCTTCCGCTGCGAACATTCCTGTAAACATGAATTTGTGCGAAAAACTTGGTTTTAACAAAGATAATTACTCAGTTTCTATATCGCTTGGCTCCACTATTAATATGAGCGGTGCTGCTATAACGATTTCTATTATGGCTTTGTGTGCAGCGCATACGCTCGGTATTTACGTTGATATTCCAACGGCTGTGATTCTTTCCGTGCTTTCTGCAGTTTCTGCTGCAGGTGCATCTGGCGTAGCAGGCGGTTCGCTTTTGCTTATACCTCTTGCATGCTCGTCGTTTGGTATTTCAAACGATATCGCTATGCAAGTAGTTGCTATTGGTCTTATTATTGGCGTGATTCAGGATTCTTGCGAAACTGCACTTAACTCTTCCACAGATGTTCTCTTTACTGCGGTTGGCGAATATCGCATGTGGCAGCGTGCAGGTATTGCATTCAAAATGGGCAAGGATCACGAAACTGTGCAGCTTAAGAAGTAGCTGTTGTAGCTGTTAGTACTATTATTACTAGTGCGCGTTCTTACGTTTTTACGTTTTAGATCGCGCACTTTTGCTATGTTTTGCGAGGTGTTGTCGTAAATGAATTTAACAGATGTGCAAATACGAGAGTATAAAAAATATAATGGCGAAGATATTTTAAGGTTGTATGATTCCGTTGGTTGGTCTTCGTACACAGATGATTTAGTTGCTTTGGAAAATGGTTTTAACAATTCGCTCAAGGTTTTAGCTGCGTATAAAGATGACGAACTAGTTGGCATTGTTAGGGCTGTTGGTGACGGGTATACGGTTGTTCTTATTCAGGATATTCTTGTTTTTCCTGAGTATCAACGTCAGGGGATAGGCTCTGCTTTGTTAAAGTCGATTGTGGATTGTTATCCTAATGTTCGTCAAATTCAATTGACTACGGATTGTACTGAAAAAACTATTGCTTTTTATAAATCTGCTGGTTTTATTGAGTTATCAGAAATCGAGTGCTGCGGTTTTATAAAAGACAGAGCATGATACAAGCGCATATATACGTATACGCTTTAATAACTATTAAGTGCGAATTTGCAGCGATTGTAGTTTTGACCGGTGAAGAAAATTGCCGTAAACGGCAATAATCTTCACTTCTATCGTATAACTGCAATAAAATCAAGCTGAAGAAGTTTATGAATAGCATACATCATTATGTGTGAATACATTGTCTCCACAAAGTTATAGCTTGTTGCTAAGCAAATCCAATAATATTGTGCTATGAAAATTATAGAAATTATTCATATATAGGGAGATCACACATGTTTCGATTAAAGAAAAGTATATTCTTTGCACTTTCAATTGCTTCAGCGGTTGCGATGCTTGCATCAGGCGTATCTACTGCAGAAGCAGTAAACGTATACGCTGATTCTACTAAGGAAACAGTAAACACAGACTGGCAGATTAAGGATGCTTCAACTGCTGCTAATGTTTTGCGGCACATTCGTCAAACCCGTTCGAAGCTATACGACGATCGCAGCGTATATTTTGAAGGAATGCCACTGCAGGATTATGTTACTAAAAAAGGATTGACCAAAGAACAGTACGTTAATAACATTCAGTACGATCGTGCAAACGAGGAGGATGCGTACCGCAGAGCTAAAGAAACCCGTCATCACGGAAAAATAGCGCATCTTGGTCCAGATGGTGTTAGCAAGCCAAATTACGACGGTCGCAAAGCGTGGGGTGAGAATCTAGCTTGGGGATCTGATGCCGCTGGTTCAATGGAAGCTTGGACTTATAAGGAACTTTCCGCTTTGAAGAATAGTAAAGGACATTTCAACCTTAATTCTGGTCACCTATATCAGGTCCTTAATCCTGATAATATTTCCTTTGGCTACGGTCAAGTAGATGGTGGACCATACGGTGAAGTATCTGCTTTAACTCTTTCGCACTATCACGGTGACTCTGATTATCCTGGTGGCAAGATTGGCGCCGCTGAGTCTGGTGCTGATGAGTCTGATTCTGATGATTCCTTGCCTGAACTGGATTATTCAGGACTTTCTGATGCTGATGCATCGGATTTTTCTGATTATCTAAATTATGATGATGATTCTTCCTCTGACTTAGATTTTTCGGATTTTGCTGATATAGATTTTGCTGATTTTTCAGATATAGATTTTTCAGATTTTGCTGACTTCTCATCTGACTTGAACGCCGGTGATTCTACTGATTCCACTGATGGTTCCAAGGATTCCAAAGATACCAAAGATACTACTGATTCCAAGGGTTCTACTGGCGATTATTTAGATAACCTGCTAGCTTTGTGAATCTTTCTGTGGGAGATAATTACAAGCTAATCGCGAATCCGAAAGTGTAGCAAGCTTGAGTAAGTAAAAATCTACCCAAACGGAAGATGTGATTTACTAATTGTGCTCTGTGCTGAAGGTAATGATTCAGTGCAGAGCACAATTGTTTTTTTATTATTAAGTTCCTTTTACTTGATTGTGTAGGATTGCGCATGCTTCTGCATAAGTGCCATTATGCCTTCGGGAAGTGGTAGGTTGTGTTTGCGGGAATGCTGCGGTTTATCCACGCATTTGCTGCGATTATACTTCCGCTGCCGATTGTGGTTTCGCCGCCAAGAATCGTAGCGTTTGCGTAAATTACTACGTTGTCGCCAATATTCGGGTGTCGCTTTCCGCCTTTTATAGGATTTCCGTCCTCATCTAGCGCAAAGCTTTTCGCACCAAGCGTTACGCCCTGGTAAAGCTTAACATGCTCGCCGATTACGGTTGTTTCGCCAATTACAATGCCAGTTCCGTGATCGATGCAGAAATATGCGCCAATTTTTGCGCCTGGGTGAATGTCAATTCCAGTTTTTCTGTGCGCGTATTCGCTCATAAGTCTAGGAACTAGCGGTACGTTAAGTTCGTAGAGTGCGTGCGCTGTTCGGTGAATAAGCATTGCATAAAACCCGGGATATGCGAGCGTGACTTCTACTTTGCTTGTGCAAGCAGGATCACCTTCGTATATAGCTTGAATATCTGTTAAAAGTAGCTTTTTAATTGCAGGAAGCGTATTTATAAATTGATTGCAAGTTTCTCGAATTTTAGCTGCGTCGTTTGTGTAGCATTGAAGTTCGTGGAATATAATGCGTTCTATAGTGTCTAACGCGTTTGAAGTAACAGTATTCAAACTAGCGTTAGTATTCAAACTAGCGTTGAGTTGTGTATTATTGTTGCTTTCATTGCGCACATGCAACTCAGGTAAAAGTAACACCTGAGTCGCATGTATGAGCGTAATAATATTGCGGTAATTAGGTATGAATGTAGCTTGTCTTATATCTGAATCGTAAATTGAGTTGAGTTGATTTATAAGATCAAGGCGATCATTCATACATTTCTCCTATTATTCTCTTGCTTGTTTTATTTGAGTGTTAGAAAGTGCGCTTGTAAATCTACTAAAAACGCACTTTCAAAACATCATTTATTATTATCATTATTGCATAGCATTATTCCGCAAACAAAGGCGTTGACAAGTATCGATCTCCTGAATCTGGCAGTATTGCAACGATGGTTTTGCCAGCGTTTTCTTCTCTTTTTGCTTCCTGGATTGCTGTCCAAACTGCAGCTCCAGAAGAAATACCTACGAGCACACCTTCCTTTTTGCTTATAAGTTTGCCATTTTCGATTGCGTCTTCATTCGTTACGTGAACAATACGATCATAAATATTCTGGTTGAGGACGTCCGGTACGAATCCTGCGCCAATTCCTTGGATTTTGTGCGCTCCTGGCTTGCCACCTGCGAGCACAGGGGAGTCGGCTGGTTCTACTGCGACTACTTCAAGCTGCGGATTTTGTTCCTTTAAATATGTGCCGGTACCGGTGATTGTGCCGCCAGTTCCAACGCCGGCAATGAGTATGTCTACATTTCCGTCAGTATCCTGCCAAATTTCTGGGCCGGTTGTGTTGTAGTGCGCGTGCACGTTTGCTTGGTTGGTAAACTGTCCCGGAGTCCACGCGTTTGGCGTGTTTTCAACGATTTCCTTAGCTTTGGCAATTGCGCCTTTCATTCCCTCTGCGGCAGGTGTGAGCACGAGTTCGGCGCCGTAGGCTTTCATAAGTTTTCGGCGTTCAATTGACATGCTTTCTGGCATGACGATAATGCTCTTGTATCCTTTTGTTTGCGCAATCATTGCAAGACCAATGCCAGTGTTTCCGGAAGTTGGTTCAACGATTACAGAGCCTTGCTTGAGTGTGCCTGCGGCTTCTGCTTCTTCAATCATCTGCTTTGCGATGCGGTCTTTTACAGATCCTGCTGGGTTAAAATATTCGAGTTTTACAAGGATTTTTGCTGCTAGATTGTACTCTTTTTCAATGTGTGTAAGCTCCAGAAGTGGAGTGTGGCCTACGAGTTCTTGCACGGACTTGTAGATGTTAGACATAATATTTCCCCTTACTTATTTGTTTGTTTTGTTTAATTTGTTTTGTTTTTAATTTTTAAAAAATAATTTTATTAATAAAGCGACTGCTGTTTTATTAGTTGTTTCTAAAAATGCCATTATTCGTTTTAATATTTAATCCGTATCAAATTCTTTTTTTTTTAACGTGTTATATTCGAATTTTGGCATAAAAAAAAGAAACAGCGCGCTGTTTCTTGAATCGTAATTTGCTGTGTTCTAACGTGAATACTTTTAACACAGGCTAGATGTTATGCATACTTAGTGCTTGCAAACATCATTTCGATTAAGAAATGCGCAACAGCATACGTTACAACAACAATTTGTCATCATATTTGTATGATACATGTGCACTCCTTTACTCGTCGAAATGGTGATAAGTGAAGACTATAGCGAATGGATTTGTGTTTGTCAAACCTAGTCTGTGTTTGCTAGCCCTTGATATGTAATCCTTTTCTGTGATATGTATCCCTTTTTCTGGACACTGGTGCAGTATGCGTTCTGCGCGAAGGTCTGATTTTGCTTGTTTTTTGACACTGGTGCAGTCAGCGCTCGCGCGGATTACGCGCTCGCTTACGAAACTCGCGTTGGAAGTCCACCGGACTTCCAACTTAAGCGAGTTTCCGCTCCGAGTTGCCTTCGCGCGCTACGCTCTATGCGCTCAGGCAGGTCGTCGCGCTGCGTGAGTGTCTCTGTTTGGTGTAAGTAGCCATTAAATGCAAATTTGCAGCGATTGGCTACTCTGCGATTGGCCAATTTGCGATTGGCTACTTTGCGATTGGCCAATTTGTGATATTTGCGTACTAATGTGCATACTTGTACATAGGATTGAGTTGCTTGTGGGATGGAGTTGATTATATGACAGAATACGATTTACCGATTTTAGAGTATGATTCCGATAAAAGCGCAGTTTTAATGCCAAATCACGATAATATTTCTGTTCATCTGCCATCCAAAGCGGTTTTTGCTTTCTTAGGCGATGAAATCGATCAGTATGCTTTAAGTAGAAAAGCTACGATTGTAGCAAATTTTGAATCTGCAACTAAAAAATATCCAATATATGTTTTGGAAGAAAAAGTAAAGAAGAAAGTAGGGGATAAGCTAGACGAGAATGCAGACGAAAAGTTAGACGAAAGTTCAGATGAAAAAGTAGAAGAAGAAACGCAAAAAATCTGCTTAGTGCAGGCTCCAGTTGGCGCTCCTGCTGCTGTTCAGATCTTAGACTGGTTGATTTCTTACGGTGTTAGAGAAGTTATTAGTGCCGGTTCTTGCGGATCGCTAGTTGATTATGCGGAAAATGTTTTCCTGGTTCCGTATAAAGCTTTAAGGGATGAGGGGACTTCTTATCATTATTTGCCTCCAAGTCGTTATGTTGACGTTTCAGAGCGCTCGAGACGTGCTATTTTACAAACTTTGCAAGCGCACAATTTGCCTCATCATGAAGTTAAGACGTGGACTACGGATGGGTTTTTCCGTGAAACTAAGGGGAAAGTTGCTAGTCGTAAGCAGGAGGGATGTGCGGTTGTGGAGATGGAGTGTTCTGCTTTAGCGGCTTGTGCACAAATGCGTGGGATTGTTTGGGGTGAGATTCTTTACACTGCAGATACTTTGCACGATGTTGAAAATTACGATGAGCGCAATTGGGGTGGGGATTCTAAAGCGTATGCTCTTAAGCTTTGTATTGAAGCAGCGTTGCGCATTTGATACGTTTACACTGATATTACATTATGGAATCAGTGTTTTAATTTGATTTTTTTTTTTTAACTCTATGCTTATTATTTCTAGCAAGCATTGCGCATAAATGTGTTTAGGCATTACGTATAAGTGTTATTAAGCATGATAAGTGTGATAATGTAGCTTTCAATACTTTGTAGCGAGTGAATCGGCAAAACGAAAATGAAAATGCTAGCTACGAAAATGATATTAGAGAAGAAATAACAGAAATAGTATAGATATAAAGGAAGTGAGAGGTAGCGAGAATGAGTAAAACTGACAACGCGGCGAATCAGAATTCATTCGCGAATCAAAATATTGCGGCAAATCAGCAATCGCCCGCAAATCAGCAATCATCCAAACTGCATCCCGACGTAAAAAATTACGTAAAACTATTTTTCAAAGAAAACAAGTTTGTAGCTTTTCTTTCGATGATAGTTTTTATTGCCTTGTCTATGATTTTCACTGCTATTTCTTGGATTTTGCAAATTATTTTCGACTATATGTCTGGCAAAGGAGCCTTCTCTTTAACTACTATTTTGCTGCTTGTAGTTTCCTTTATGCTGGCAATCTCCTTAATTTTCGCGTTGAAGCGCAGTGCGTACCCTCGCTTTCTTGAAAAAGCAATGAATCAGTATAAAGAGTCTGTTATCAAGAAGCTTTTGAAAAAGAGTTATAGTGATTTTTCGCTTGCGAATTCCGGCACGTATCTTTCTGTACTTACTAATGATTGCGAGCGTATTCAAGAAAAGTATTTGAAGAAGATTTTTGATTTTGTTCAAGATGTTCTTATGCTTGTAAGCTCTCTAGCTCTTATGATTTACTACAGTCCGCTGCTCACTGTTATTGCCCTTGTTATTTCCGTGCTCCCAATGGCGTGCTCGATTCTTACGGCTAACGGAATTGCTACTCGTGAGGAGCAGGTTTCTAAGTCGAATGAATCTTATACGGCCCTGACGAAGGATGTTTTGAATGGCGTTTCGGTTATTAAGAGTTTTAAGGCGGAGCAGGAGGTTATTAGCCGTTATCAGAATCAGTCGATGGAACTTGAGCATGCTAAGAATCTTCGCGAGAAAACAATGACTACTGTTTCTGCTCTTGGCACAATTTCAAGTCTTGGAACTCAGCTTGGCGTGATGCTTGTTGGCGCTTGGATGGTTAACGCTCACGTTGGCGTTATTACTGCTGGCATGGTTTTAGCTTTCACTAATTTGATGAATGGAGTGCTTCAGCCTATTTCAAGTCTTCCGCAAATGCTTGGAGAGATGAAGGGTGCTAAGAAGCTTATTAGTAAGATGGCTGATTATATGAGTAACGCCAAGGAAGATTCTGGCGAGGTTATTGACGATTCTATTAAAAGTGTTGTTTTGCGAGATGTTTCGTACGCTTATGATGCGGATCATAAAGTTTTGAAAAATGTAAATCTAACTTTGCAGGCTGGAAAATCTTACGCGATAGTAGGGCCTTCTGGTGCTGGCAAGAGTAGCTTGATTAATTTGCTTATGGGCTATTACAAGGATTATGAAGGTAGCGTGCAGCTGAATAATCACGAACTTAGCAATGTGAGCAAGAGTTCGCTTTATGATAAGACGACTCTTATGCAGCAGTCTGTGTTTATGTTTGATGCTTCGATTTTAGATAATATTACGCTTTTTAAGCCGTTCCCGGATGTTGAGGTGGATTGCGTGATTCACCTGGCTGGTTTGGATGATTTGATTGCTGCTAAAGGCAAGGATTATCAGTGCGGCGAGAATGGTAGTCATCTTTCTGGTGGAGAAAAGCAGCGTATTGCTATTGCGCGAAGCTTACTTAAAAAGTCCGAGATTCTGCTGGTTGATGAGGCAACGAGCGCGCTAGATAACGGGACGAGCGCGAATGTAACGCAGTCTATTTTGGATTTGCAAGGAATTCTTCGACTTGTGGTAACTCACCGTTTAGATGCTAATTCGCTTAAACAATATGATGAGATTCTTGTGATGAAAAGTGGCGAGCTTATTGAGCGCGGAAACTTTGAGGATCTTATGAACCAGAAAGCTTACTTCTACTCGCTTTACACTGTGTCTATGTGAGGCTGTGGAGCTGGTTTGCTCTCAATGCGCTGTGCAATTTCAATCTCGGTAAAAATATTAGCGCAGCATGCTTTCTGCGATAGTAGCCAATTGTTGCGAATTTGCAGTGATTGGCTACTTTGGGATTGGTTGATTTGGGCAGGTGAAGAAAATTGCCGTAAATGACAAAAATCTTCACTGGTGTTTATTAAACGCGTATCACAATAGCAGATGTATATCTCACTGACAGGTGCGTATCTCAATAACTTTAACTTACAATATGTCAACCCAGTTTTGTCTAGCATGAAGTATTCTATGTACCATAACCGTTTTATTCTCTTCGCAAATTTTATAGAAGATTACATATTTTTTAACGAAACATCTTCTGAAGTTTTTGCTACTCAGGTAATCATCGTTCACCAATCGGTATCGATAAGGCATTGTAGATAGGCTTGAAACAGTGGCTTCTACGTTATCGAGGAATTCGGATGCTGTAATTGGGGAGTCTAGATTGTGCGCAATGTAATGGACTATGTCTTGTAAATCTTTGTGGTAACTTTGCGAAACAAGAATTGAGTATTTTGGGTTACTTTGCGCTATTGTTTAGTTCTTCTCTTAAGTTTCGCAGTGATTCTTCAAAAGATAATGTGCGATTGTTGTTAAAATCAGACTCGCTTTGATCAAGTAAGCTGTATAGTTCATATTTGCTCATGAACTTGTTGAATAAGTCAATGCTCATTACTGCTAAGTCTCCGTGACCGTTTTTTGTAATGAAAACTGGCTCTTTTGTTTCGTGGCAGAATGTTGATATCTCGTTGTAGTTATTGCGTAAATCTGTGCTTGACTTAATAGTTGGCATCGTGCGAGTCCTTTGAGATGATTGTTATTATTTTTTTTGAATTAGCTTATCTGGTTTTGCTTTATGTACATAAATAAAATATTAAATTAGTATAATGCAATCTAAAGATATTATATTATTATTTCTTTAGATTATTGACTTTGATTGTTTGATTTCCATAATTCTAGTAGCCAATCGTTGCAGATTTGCAGTGATTGGCTACTTTGTGGTTTGGCTACTTGTGATTGATTGTTGTTTAAAATAAACGCCAGTGAGTTTATTTCAACTCGACTGGCGTTTATTAATTATTTGCGCTATCCGCTAGTTACATTTGTTACCCACCGTTTTTTCAGAAATAATCTGCTAAATAAACTGTGATATTACAATGCCAGCAACCATAAGCGGAATGTTGAAAATAAGGAATGTCGGAACGCAAGTATCCCAAATATGACTGTGCTGTCCGTCCGCATTTAAGCCAGCAGTAGGCCCGAGTGTGGTGTCGGAAGCAGGGGAGCCTGCGTCGCCAAGAGCTGCAGCAGAAGACATAAGAAGAATCGTTGCAGGAGTGCTAAAACCAATACTCTGGCATAGAGGCACGAACAAAACCGCAAGAATAGGAACCGTACCAAATGAAGTACCAATGCCCATAGTTACCAGCAAGCCAATAATCGTAATCACAAACGCAGCAATAATTTTGTTCTGCCCCATGGCTGCAACGCCAAAGTGTACAAGCTCCTCAACGCCACCTGTCGCTTGAATAACGTTAGCGTAGCCGCCTGCAATAAGCATTACGAAAGCAATAAGACCCATGAGCTTCACGCCACCGGTAAGCTGCTTGTCGATGTCGTTCCATTTTATTGCGCCAAAAATAATCATCGTTGCAAGACCTGCAAGAGAAGAAAGCGAAAGATCTTTACTGATTACCTGCACTATTACAACAATAATAATTGCAAGAATAGTTACGTAATGTGCTTTAGTAAGAGGGCCAACAACAGCGTCAGCGGCACGAGTATCAGCTTCGGTGGTTTCGTATTTGCGAGGTTTGCGATAGAGCACAAATACGGCAAATAGCAAAGCTGCTAGCATTGCAGCGCCCAAGTACCAGTTCACAGCGCTTACGTCCGATACGGTAACTTTCATGCCGTTTTTAGAAAGATTAGTAGCGATAACAGTCTGGAAAATAAGACCGAAGCCAAATGGAATGGCAATATATGGCACTTCAAGGCCGAAAGCAGTACAGCAGGCGGCAGCTCGACGATCCAAATTAAGCTTATTCATAATCGACAAAATAGGCGGAATAAGAATAGGAATATACGCAATATGAACCGGCACAATATTTTGCGACATGCACGCAATTACTGTCAACACTGCAAGCAGAATAAATTTATTGGTACCAATAATCTTGCTTATCTTTTTAGAAATAATCTGGGCTAAGCCAGTAGCGGTAATAGCCTCAGCAAAAGTACCAAGCAAAATGTATGCGAGTGCAGTTTGTGCGTTAGTGGAAAAACCATCGCAAAGCAACGCCATAATTGTGTGATTTCCGTCTCCAAAAAGAGGAAGATCGCCTGCAATACCGCCCGCAACGCAGGCTACAATCATAGCAAGCAGAACATTAAGTTTTGCGAGACTGAGCGCGCATAACACTACGACTGACACGATAACTGGGTTGAATACGATGTGTAGTATTTGCAAACCTAGCATGCTTCTTCACCTCTTTTTAGCTAATTGAGAATCGAATTGTAACTTTTGAACTCAGTATGATCTGATTAAAAGTTGTCAATTACAGCAAATATAACACGAAAAAGTAGATAATATCCATCTCAACGAATAAACAGTCTAAATATGTAGTTTCGTTGCCCGTATCTGTTTTTGTTGCGCATACGACAAATGTGACATTTTGTCATGTTTTAGCTTGTTCTTACTGATAAAACATAAACAAATGAACAAAAAGTTCAAAAATAAGTTCATATTTGTTCGTCTTAGTGGGTATACTAGGTATCGTGAGAAAAAGAAATTAAAGACTATGTTAGCCTCATTAATCTGATTTGCTTAAGTCAAGTGACTCGGCGTGTAGATTGCTGCAAAATATAGCAATAAAGCTGTAAAAGTAAAAATTGGGCATAATCAAGAGTCAAAAACAAAAACAAACAACCAAAACTAAAAATTTAATAACTCATAAACAGTAAGGAGGAATGCCTGACGCACGAAATAAACGCGAAAAGCGTAAGTAAATAACGCTACGTTTGCTTTATTTAATCGTAGGCGTCATACAAATAAATTATGCAAGAGGAACAGACACTTATAGAAGCGAAAGAATTAGGGTTACAAAAATTAAGAAAATCACCATTTTGTGACGTGTCACTCAGCGTTAAACCGCACCAAATCGTCGCAATATCAGGCGAACATGGCTCGGGAAAATCAGCCTTACTGCTCGCATTATCTGGTTATATGAAATTCACTAGCGGAACACTTACTATAGTCGACGCTAGTCTTCCACATGATCTTCGTAAATCAAGGCAGTATGTTGGTTTGGGATTATTTAACGGAATTAACGAATTCTACAAAACGCAAACCATAGATGAAGTTTTGATGAGCGAGTTAAAACTTGCATCATCTTCGCCACTATTTCGAGAACAGTATAAAAATGATGTAAAAAATCGCGAAGCATTGCGCCAATATGCGTACAATCTTCTTGCGCAATGGAAAGTATCAGCGCCGCGCGAAACAGCTATAGGAGATTTAACGCCATGCGAGCGCATGCGTTTGGCAATTGCGCTGGCCTTACTCAAGCGACCATGGCTGCTGTTTGTTGACGGAATCGAAGCGGAACTTACTAGTGAACAAAGTGATAGCTTGTTTGCGGATATTCGTGAATATGTTAATAAACACTACTGCTCATGCTTAGTGGGAGTTTTACAAAGCGAACTAGAAAAACGAGCGGATCAAGTAGTGCACATGGTTCCAAATCATCGGTATGACGCTGATAAAAACCAACTTAGTGAGCATAAAGAAAATGGGGATGGTAACAATGCGCGTTAACACTATTGCTCTTGCATTTCGTGAGCTTAATAACGCTATGAAAGGAAAAGCGCGAAAGCTTGTTATTGGAACCGTAGCTTTGATACCGCTCCTATACGGCTCGCTGTATTTATGGGCCTTTACAAATCCGTACAAAACGCTAAATACTGTGCCAGTGGCTGTGGTTGTTGAAGACAATGGCGCTATGATTAACGGCAAAATGCGCAACATTGGAAACGAAATCAAAACTCGTTTAAAGAATCAAAAAGACGGTAGTGAAGGTTTCCAATGGAATTTTGTAAATAGTGCTGAAGCGAATAAGGGTCTTAAAAATGGCAACTATTTTATGGTAGCAACCATTCCAGCTTCCTTCAGTAAGTGCATTGCTTCTGCGCAATACGAAACTCCTACCAAAGCAAAACTGCACGTAAAGTACGATCAAGCAAGCAATATGCTCGCCTCTCAGATCGGGAAAACTGCCTTCCGCACAATGCGAAGTGAAATCAGTGAAGCAATTGCGGAAGAATACTGGGAACACATGTTTGCGAAAGTAAATGCTGCTTCCGATTCTATTGGTGTTGCTGCAAACGGTGCTGGAGCATTGCATGAAGGTTCAAAGTCTTTGCAAGGCGGAATCAATAAGCTAGCAAACGGATCTAATCAACTTTCGCAGTCACTACGAAAATTGCAAGGTGGATTAGGCGAGTTGCAAAAAGGCGCGAATACTCTAACTGAAGCCAATACTCGCAGCAAAGAAGGAGCGAAATACTTAGCACAAAAAACGCAAGATTTAGCAAACGGAGCTCAGCAATTAAGCGAAGGAACACAAAGACTATCGGCGGCAACAAACGAATTCTATGAAGGAGCTCAAAAGCTTGCAGCTTCCAGCAACGAATTAGAAGAACATGTGAAAGCTGGTAACGCGGAAACTAAAACGCAAATTGCCGGTCTTCTTATGCAAGCACAAAACCCAGCAGTAACAAAGGAAGATGTGCTCGCTAATTTGCAAAGCTTGGCAGAAGGATTAGGAGAAAATTCTAATCTTTTGGAAACAAATCTTTCCGCTCTAAGCGCTGGAGCAGACAAGCTTTCTGCAGGAAGTTTGCAAATAAAAGGCGGTGCTGAAGCAATATCCCAAGGTGTTGAAAGCATTAACGCTGGTTCAAATAGGCTGGCTGCGGGTGCAAACAATCTTGCTAACGGACTTGCGCAGGTAAGTAACGGTAGTGAAAATCTTAATAACGGAATTACCAGTGCAGCTCAAGGTTCGGCAAAAATAGTGAACGGATCTGATCAGCTTAATTCTGGTGCTAAGAAGCTATCTGATAACACTCCAAAGCTTGTTGAAGGCGCTAAGAAATTGCATGACGGGCTTAAGGATGCTCAAAAGTCTGGAAAAATCGACAATATTGTGCAAAAAAGTAAGATGATGAGTGCGCCGGTTGCTCTGCAAGAGCACGAGTATTCGCACGTTGAAAACTACGGAACAGGTTTCGCACCTTACTTTATTTCCATCGGCCTTTGGGTTGGCGCTCTTATGGCAACATTCGTTTTGAGAGTTATGGATAGGCGAGCGTTGCTTAACGGCATGAATCCGCTTAAAAGTACGCTTATAAGTCTTACGCCTTTTGTAATCATGGGTGTAGTGCAATCCGTTATTTTGCTAGGCGTAGTTCACGTCGTCCTAGGGTTGCAAATCGACAATATACCTGCGTTCTACGCGTTGGGAATTATTGCAGGAATATCATTCATGGCAATAATGCAGATGATTATGACAGCTTTCCACATACCTGGCAGAATCGTTGCCATTATTCTGCTCATGTTGCAAATAACTAGCTCCGCGGGAACGTTCCCTGTAGAAATGACGCCAACATTCTTCAGAACTGTACACCCGTATCTGCCAATGACATACTCAATTATGGCGTTGCGCCAAGCTATGGCAGGTAAGAACAGTGGAGAAATAGTTTCAGGCATTGGAATGCTTGTGCTTTTCGGCGTGATTGCGATTGCGATAACGAGCATAATAGCGTACAAGAAGCGTACTGTTACTATGTTTGATTTGCATCCAGTAATTACATTGGAGGCATGAGAATACGAAATGAGTAGGGAATAATTACTGTGATTGCTGAAGTTGCTAAAGCTACTGAGGTTACTGAGACTACCATAATATAAAAATTGCAACCGAGTGCTGCTCAAATTTGTACCCAAGTTAAGTATGACTACTTATGATATTGTTCATACTAGCGTAGTTGTTCAGCTAGGTGTACGAGCAGTGCTCGGTTGTGCATAACTATACGACTATATGTGAACCGTAACTTATGGCGTAACTGGTATGGCTAACGCAACTATGCGCAATTATATTAAGCTGCCTAAGGGCTTATATGAGTCACAGAGGGAAAGGACGTGTCAATGACTGCACGATTTACCGACGAATTAAAAAATGAGAATATCGAAACATGGGATGCTGCTATTCATCATCGTTTTGTTAACGAGTTAGTTGAGGGCACTATTCCTGATGCTGTATTAGCTGGATATTTAATTCAAGACTACCGATTTTTAGATAGTTTCTTGGCTCTGCTTGGTGCTGCAGTTACGACAGCAGACACACTTGATTCTCGTCTCGTGTTTTCGAAATATATTGGTGAGGTAGCGGGAGATGAGAATACGTATTTTGTGGATGCGTTTAACGAATTTAATACTCCTGAATCTTTCCGCAATAAAATTCCAGACACTGAAGCAACTTGCGAATTTAAAAAAATGTTTTTAGACGCGGCTCACAGTGGACATTATGCTGCCGTGCTAGCCGTGTTAAACGTTACGGAATGGATATATCTTACGTGGGCATCAAACGCTGAAGGTAAGCGTCCTGAACGCAAGGTTCATTACCAGTGGATCGACCTGCATGATTATGAAGGATTCCACAAGTTTGTAGGGTTCTTGCGTGATGAGTTGGATCGTATTGGTCCTAAGGATGCTGATATTGCTCGAGAATATTTTGCTCGCGCAGTAAAGCTGGAGCGCATATTCTTCGATAATTCGTATGAGACTCCTGCGGAAATCTAACGAACAGCATTCTAACGAATGGACGGAAATCTAACGGATGGAAATCTAACGAAGTAAGCAAGCTGTGAGAATAAAAATAGACCCTACAAGATTTGTAGGGTCTATTTTTGAGAAGATGAGAAACTTTCTTAAATAAGAGAAAACTTCACTATTAATTATATGTTAGAACGTAGACATATAGATTTCTTCAACAGCGTCTTCGCTTATTGGCATATAAGAATGTTTCAAAAGACGTTGCTGCTCCTCAACTACGGACGCAGCCCAGCTTTGAATCATATCCTCGCTCATGCCATATTCGTGAAGCCTATGCTTAGGAAGAATCGTGTTAAGAACTTCGTCAAGCTTGTTTAGTACGTCTGATTTCTGGCATTCTAGAATATTTGCCATGAAGTCAAAAAGCTTAGAAAGCTCAGTGTTTTCTGCGCTACCATTATTTTCAGCGTCGTGCTTAGCATAGTATCGTAAAACGCTTGTAAGAAGCGCAGCATTCGTCTCGCCGTGAGCCACATGGAAAGTGCCACCAAGTGGATAAGCCATTGCGTGTACGCAACCGCAACCAGCGTTACCAAACGCAATACCAGCGTAAAGACTTGCCGAAACCAAGTCGCTCACAACCTGACTTTTCGCACTGCTACCTTCCTTCACAACTCGCATATAACTTTGCAAAATAAGCCCACAAGCTTTGTAACTAAACATTTTTGTAAGCTCAGTTGCAATAGGAGAAAGTGCGGACTCGATTGAGTGCGTAAGAGCGTCAATAGAGCTGGTTGCAAAAACGTAATCCGGCAGGCTCTTCAGCAATTCTGGAATAAGAACAGCATCCGTAGCGTAGCAAGCATCGTTTGCCAAACCCTTCTTAGTGTTGCGCTTAGTGAGCGAGAACACGGCGACGTTTGTAACCTCAGAGCCAGTGCCGCAAGTAGTTGGAACAAGAATAAGATCCGCGCCTTTTTCTGCAGGAATCTTACCGTCAACCAAATCCTCAAGCGGACTTGTTTGCTTCAAAGCGCAAACCTTAGAAATATCCAAAACAGTGCCGCCGCCAATGCCAATCACGCGCTTTGG
This sequence comes from Gardnerella nova, assembly GCF_049244055.1. Classification (NCBI taxonomy): domain Bacteria; kingdom Bacillati; phylum Actinomycetota; class Actinomycetes; order Bifidobacteriales; family Bifidobacteriaceae; genus Gardnerella; species Gardnerella nova. The sequence goes on from NZ_CP058369.1 coordinate 400,770, forward strand.
AGTAGTGTGAATGTCGCTAACAATCGCGTCAACCATTGCGTCGCTCGGCTCGCCTTTGCCGTATTTCTCTTGGAAAATCACGTCGCAATCAAGATTCAAATCGCCAAAATAAGGTTCCCAAATGTACTGGTTAGTAATAACCAAATCGCCCTTGCCAAGCTTAAATTCTTGCGCAAAGTCGCGTGCGTGCTCGAACTTATGAATAGTTGGTTTAATAGAAAGCTGCTTCATCCTAGACTCCTTTGTTTTAATCTGCATGTCTTACGCTAATATGCGCGTTGTGTGCGCGCTTTTGTGCGCGGATGATTAAAAAACCAAGCAACTGCTCCATTATAGAACAGATTGCTTGGTTTAATAAATGCGATCTAGCTTAGGCGATTTCAGCAATTAACTAATCAGCAGGTACTGATCAGCTGATATGAATCAGCTGAAATTAATCACCCCTTCAACAAAGCCGTGTAAGCAGCCATCGTAATGTAATTGTATGGCTGGTTGAAATGAGGCATGAAGAAGATGTCACACAAAGCAAGCTCCTTAATCGTAACCTTCTTCTGAATAGCCAGCGAGAACAGGTGAATTGCGGCAGACATGTCGTAGTTAGAAGCCAACTGGCAACCAACAATAACCTTCGTATCCTTCTTGTAAACGATGCGAATCTTCACCTTTGGATTCTCAACTTCCATAAACGCAGGCTTTTGAGTATCCTCAAAATCAACGTAATCAACGTCCATGCCCTCTTTTTGAGCAGCGGTCAAGCTCAAGCCGGTGCAAACAAGCTTGTAGTCGTAGATCATCATTGCGCTAGAACCTTGCACGCCCTCAGTTTCTACAGGAGTTCCGCAAACGTTGTGGCCTGCAATCAAGCCGCTTCGAACTGCGTTAGTGGCGAGTGCAATGTAGTTTACGCGGTCTCGAGCGTTGTCGTAGATTGTAGCGCAGTCGCCGATTGCGTACACGTCTGGATCGGAAGTTTGCTGCTTTTTATCAACGAGGAAAGCGCCGTTAGCATACTGCTTTAAATGATCCTTGCCAAGCGCAACGTTTGGGTGGAAGCCAATAGCGCAAATCACCATGTCTGCATCGTAAGTGCCTTTGCTTGTTTTAACAGCCTTAACTTCAGTGTCTCCAACAATCTCCTCAACAGCTTGACCAAGCTCAAACTTAATGCCCTTATCTTCCATAATTTGCTTCAAATTGTTAGAAAACTCTGGGTCGAAGTAGCCGTTAAGAATATGGTCTTCCATGTCAATAAGGGTCACGTTTTTACCAAGACGCTCGAAGGCTTCAGCAAGTTCGACGCCAATGTAGCCTCCACCAAGAACCACGACGTTACGGAAATCGCGCTCTTGCAGTTTAGCAATAACAGTTTGTGCATTCTGGAAAAGCTTTACCATTTGCACGTTTTCCAAGTCAATGCCCTTAATGTGAGGCTTGTTTGGAAGGCTGCCGGTAGCGAGAACCAGCTTGTCGTAAGAATCGTGAATAACGGTGCCGTCTTTAAGCTCTACTGTTACTTCTTTCTTTGCGTAATCGATGTCGAGAACTTTACTTTCAAGATTTACCTTAGCGCCTTTTTTAACGAAATCTTCTGGCTTCTGGTAGAACAGTCCGTCGCTGCTTTGAATTTGCTTTCCAATCCACAAAGCCATACCGCAGCCAAGGAAAGAAATATTACTATTCTGATCGTAGATAGTAAGTTCGTTGCCTGGGTAGCTCAAAATGGTGTTAGCGCAGGCAGTGCCGGCATGGTTGGCGCCAATCTGAATGATCTTCGTCATCGGTAATCTCTTTTCGTCGTTGAATATAGTTTAATTTTGTTTATTTCTGTTGAATTCTTCTGAAATTATGGCATGTGCTGTGTTAACTACTTTGTTTAATTTACGCCGCAGCGTGGTGCACATCTAGCGCACAATCTTATTACATGAATGTGAGTCTTACCAATACTGTGTTGAGGTGTGTTGCTTTTGATTGTTGCGCAAGTTGCTATTGTTTAATCTTTGATGTTCTTTACTGTTCTTTACTGTTCTTTACTGTGAAAAATGAATTATGTAGTAGAATCGTGAGGGTTGGATACTGGCATATTCTGATATGTACAGTTTTGTGATGAGTTTTGATAAATGCGAGCTACATGAAGGGGTATTGTGATGCGTATTTTGATTACTGGTTTTACGCCGTTTAATAATGAGTCTATAAATCCGTCGTGGGAAATTGCACAATCAGTGCATGCGCCTGAGGGCGTGGAACTTGTTCGTTTGCAGATTCCTACGGAATTTAACAAAGGTGCGAAAAAAGTTATTGAGAAAATAGAGGAAGTTCAGCCTCATGCCGTGCTTTCATTAGGACAATTTGGTGGTTCTGCTTGTTTTAACGTTGAGTATGTTGGCATTAATTGTAGGGCTGCGCGCATACCAGATAATAGCGGATATAAGCCTTGGTATGAGCCTGTTGTGCAAGATGGTGACGTGGCGTATAAAGCGACTTTGCCAGTTGTGAACATAGTTGACGCTTTAAATCAAGCAAAATTGCCGGCGGCTGTGTCTTTTTCTGCAGGTGCGTACGTATGCAATGACGTGCTTTACAGTGTTTGTCATTATTGCCAGACTAAAAAATTGCCGATTAAGAGCGGTTTCATTCACGTTCCGTATTTGCCTGAGCAAGTTCTTGATAAGCCGAGTATGAGTTCTATGAGTTTAGCTGATATGCTTCGCGGTATTGAAGTTGCGCTGCAAGTAATTGCTGGAGATTGCTAGTAACTAGTATAGGTATTTATATTCTGCTGATTTTTTGAAAGTTTTATAAAAGCATAAGTGGTGTTATATGTGGTGTCAATGGTTGATTGTACTACAATTTGGCAAATTGTATAAAATGATCAAAACAGCCACTTATGGCGAAAGTGTGGTATAAAAGTCTTATGTTTTCTAAACGCGCTGTTACCATTTTTGCGGCTGCTGTCGTAACTGCTTTAGCGCTAGGTACGTTGAGTGCTTGCGAACCGCAGGGTAAAGCTGTGGGAGCTACTGGTCGCGCTGGGGACATAATTCACGATGGTGTGGATATTAACGACATTCATGTGCTTGTAGTTGGTTCTCGTTCTGCAGCGCTTGACACAGAGCTTATGGAACAATGTAAAATGTCAAAATTGAGCGCTTCTTACGTTTCAATATCCAATATTGTTAATCCTAACGAAGCTTCTCAGCAGGCTATTCGCGCGGCAAGTGAACAGCCGGTTTCGATAATACTTATTAACGAACTAGACGTAACAAGTATTGACGAGCCTTATGATTCTAATAATCAACCAAATAAAAAAGAGAATAACAAGCTCAATAAGATTGCGCGCAATAAACAAAACGAAAGCAAAGCATGGATTTCCGCATTACAATACGCGCGCTACGCTGGAGTGCCGGTGGCCTTAATTAATCCTGTAAACGCGCCTAAAGACGCAACTTTATACGCTGCAACATTGCGAATTGGAGATATTTCGAATAGTTTAGCGTCTAACAATCCTGCGTCTAGCAATACCGCGCCAAATAATACCGCAATTAAGCGCGCGTCTTTGCTCAGCATTGTTCGCGCAATAATCGACAATACGCCACACAGTAGGGAAGTGATCATAAATGGTAAGTAGCAAGCAAAACGCAATAGCGTCTACAGAAATCAGCAAAAATAACGCTGTTGCGGCGCTTCCTGAAGTAGAAATTTCTGGATTGAGCGACGAAGAAGTTGCGGAGGCGGTTTCTCGCGGAGACGTGAATATTACTTCTAAGCAGACTTCTCGCTCTTTAATGGATATTGTGCGCGCGAACGTGTTTACATTGTTTAACGCGATTATTTTCACAGCAATGGTGGTCGTGCTTGCAACGGGTTCGTGGAAAGATGCTGTTTTTGGCGCGGTAATTCTGGTGAATACTGGAATTGGCATCGTGACTGAATTAAAAGCAAAGCGTACTTTGGATAGGCTTTCTATATTGATTGCTGCTCGCGCAATGGTGCGTAGAGGTGGAGAAAATATTGAGATTGCGCACAAAGATATTGTGCTTGGTGATGTCTTGTGGCTTAGAGCTGGCGAGCAGGTGCCGGCAGACGTAGAAGTGTTGGAATCGTGGGGATTGGAAATGGACGAGTCCATGCTTACGGGCGAGTCTGCTACAGTTCGAAAAGCCCAAGGTGACGACGTTTATTCTGGATCTACTGCAGTTTCTGGAATGGCTTTAACGCGTGTTACTGCCGTAGGTGAGCACAGTTACGCCGCAAAATTAGCAGCGCAAGCGAAGGTTTATACCAAAACAATTTCCGACTTAAGCCGTGGAATTAATACGATTTTGAAGTATATGACGATGGTTGTGGTGCCTTTATGCGTACTGCTTGTGTGGTCGCAAATGCATAAGGTTGGCGGATTTGTTGAGGCTTGGCAGACTGGTGCTTGGAGAGGAGCTGTTGTTTCTGCTGTTGCAGGCGTTGTTGGTATGATTCCAGAAGGATTGGTTCTTCTTACTTCGCTTAATTTTGCGGTGGCTGCTATGCGACTTGCGCGTAAGCAAACGTTAGTTCAGGAGCTGGAATCTGTAGAAACTTTAGCGCGTGTGGACTGCTTGAATTTGGACAAAACTGGTACTATAACCGACGGTGGTATTGCGTTTGTTGGCGTAGAAAATCTAGATAATAGTAGTACTGAAATATCTTTACAGACCAACTTGCAGACCAACTTGCAGACCAACTTACAAACCAACTTACGAACCAACTTACGAACCAAGCAAGCTTTATTTGATTTATCAAACGAAGAAAATCCAAACGCAACAGGCGTTGCAATTATGCAAGGGCTTGGCGCTCAAGGAGTCGCAGCTAGCGCGCATGTAAATAATCGTCTTCCGTTCTCGTCTGCCAGAAAATGGAGTGCTGTGCAATATGCGCAAAGCAGTGGAGAATATAAAACTTGGTATATGGGTGCTCCGGAAGTATTGCTAAGCGCGATTAATTATGCAAATACTAATGAAATTTTAGAGAAAGTTAATTCTTATGCGGAGCTTGGTGAGCGCGTGCTGCTTCTTGCAAAAGTAAGTAGCGTTTCAGAAATAAATAAAACTTTCGGTGACACACCTACTATTTGCGCCGCTGCTCAGCCTGTTGCTTTGGTTCGCTGCTCTGAGCGTATTCGTGAAGATGCTCGCAAAACACTCGAATGGTTCCGTGAGCAGGGTGTGCGCTGCCGTGTAATTTCGGGAGATAATCCTACAACTGTTGCGGCTGTTGCTGCAAAAGTTGGTTTAACAGGAGATCGCAAGCCTGTTGCAATGGATGCTCGGAAATTGCCAGAAGATATTGACGAATTAGCTAAAGTGCTTGAAAACGTGGACGTACTTGGGCGCGTGCTCCCTCATCAAAAGAAGGCAATTGTTCAGGCGCTTCACGCTCAGGGTCATGTGGTTGCTATGACTGGTGACGGTGTGAACGATACTTTAGCTCTTAAAGAGGCTGATTTGGGCGTTGCTATGGGCAATGCTGCTCCTGCTGCAAAAGCTGTAGCTCAAGTGGTTCTTGTTGATTCGCGCTTCTCACATTTGCCAGATGTTGTGGCTCGTGGTAGGCAAGTGATGGCAAATATGGAACGAGTTGCAGGATTGTTCCTTGTAAAAACTGTGTATTCTGCGCTTATTTCTGCAGGAGTCGTGCTTCTAGCGCTTCACTTCCCGTATTTGCCTCGTCACATTACTTATATTGGTTCTTTAACCATTGGTATTCCAGCATTTTTGCTCGCTCTTGCGCCTAATACTCGTCGATACATTCCAGGCTTCTTGCAGCGTGTAGTTCGTTTTGCTGTTCCTAGCGGATTTGCTATAGCAGTTTCCGTGCTTGCGACTGCTGTTATAGCTCCTCGCGTTTTGGGACTTAATCTCGACAAAGCTGCAGATGACAGTGTAACGGTATCGCGTTTTATTGTTGCAAACGTGCAAGCTTTAGCAACCACTCGCAGTATTTGCTCGGTAATAGTATTCGTGCTCGGCATACTTGTGCTTGCAAGTGTTGCCAAGCCGTTGCGCTCGTGGCGAGGAATTATGGTTGTGCTATTTGCTGCAGCTGGCGTTGCTGGAGCTTTTATACCGTTTACTGCAAAGTTCTTCGAACTCCACGTGCCTACTGCTGGAAGTGCGTTTACTGTAATGCTGGTAGCCGCTATTTTAGCTGTAATATTGTGGCTTGTGTGCGTGAGTTTAGCCAAATTATTGTTTCAGCGACGTCAAAAGTGAAGAATTTAACATGATTTCAATACGCTGAGCGTGTTGAAGAGCGTTAACACATGCTTACAATAGATACGTGTTCAGTATTTTAGAAATGTTTTCAGTTGGAGTTGGTCCAAGTTCTTCGCATACCGTAGGCCCTATGCGTGCAGCTTGTGCGTTCGTTACATCGCTTAAAAAAAGTGGGAATCTTAAGAACGTTGCGCATGTAAAAGTGACGCTTTATGGTTCATTGTCGCTAACTGGGCTTGGTCATGGTACAGATCGTGCGTGTGTGGCTGGTCTCGAGGGCAATCTTCCGGACAATGTGGACACTGAGCATATGCTTACTATTCGAGAAGAGTGTAAAAAAGCTGGTACGTTAACGCTTGCAGGGGACCATACTATTGCTTTTGATTACGATACAGACGTAATTTTTGAAAAGTGGAAGCGCATGGTAGTTCATCCAAACGGTATGCGTTTTGTGGCGACGGATGATGCTGGAAATACGGTAGACGAGCAAGTATGGTACTCAATTGGCGGCGGGTTTATTCGTCAAGGTCGTGCTGATGACGCTATGGTGGGATTGCACGAGCGGGTGACTGAGCAATCAGAAAACGATAATAACGAAAGTAATAACGAAAGTAATAACGAAAGTAATAACGAAAGTAATAACGAAAGTAATAACGAAAGTAATAACGAAAGTAATAACGAAAGTAATAACGAAAGTAATAACGAAAAATCGGCAGACTTTTCGAATCAAATCAAAGATACTACCGTACCGTATCCTTTCACTTCTTGCGACGAACTTATAAATATTTGTCGAGAAAAGCATATGTCAATCAGCGATATCGTGTGGCAAAACGAGTTGGCGCTGCACGAAGGTGACGCAGATTACGTGCGCAACTATTTACTGCACGTGTGGAATGTGATGAGTAAATGTGTGGAAAATGGCTGCAATTCAAAGCAACCGATTCTTCCAGGCGGACTTGATGTGCCTCGTCGTGCGCCTCGTATGTATGAGCGTTTAGCTGCAAATTCGGATATGCTTCGTAATAATCGTCGTCGCGCTGACACCGCTTTGGAAAGTTCCGACTCTGCGTGGGTAAATCTTTTTGCGCTCGCAGTGAGTGAGGAGAATGCTGGCGGCGGGCGTATTGTTACGGCTCCTACAAATGGTTCTGCTGGTATTATTCCCGCGGTTTTGCAATACTATTGGCGTTTTGTTGATGCTGCTAGTGAGGATGGTATTGTACGATTTTTGCTTGCTGCAGGTGCTGTTGGTTACTTGTTCAAGCGCAATGCTTCAATTTCCGGTGCGGAAGTTGGTTGCCAGGGTGAAGTTGGGTCCGCCTGTTCGATGGCTGCAGCTGGATTGTGCGAAGTATTGGGTGGAACACCGGAACAGGTTGAAAATGCGGCAGAAATTGGTATCGAACATCACTTGGGATTGACTTGCGATCCTGTGGGTGGCTTGGTACAAATCCCGTGCATTGAACGTAACGCTATGGCTGCAAATACTGCGATTAACGCTGTCCGCATGGCAATGCTTGGGGATGGTTCGCATATGGTAAGTCTTGATCAGGCAATTAAAACTATGAAAGAAACTGGTCATGACATGATGTCAAAGTATCGCGAAACATCAAAGGGTGGCTTGGCTGTGAACGTTGTTGAATGCTAATTTGCTGAGGTTGTGTAGTTAATTTTTGCTAAGTTATACACAATGTGAATATTGCATGTACATACGTAACGATTCAGTGGTAATCTAGGACAGGTTAATCTAAGAAGTGTTAATCTAAGAAGCGTTGTTGCGAGCATGTTGTCTGATGTGTTCTGTGTAATAAACGCTCGTTTAGTAATGCTAGAGGACTGTGCAAGTCAGCTACGCAGATGTTATACTATTTCGGATTATGTTCTGTGAAGTTTGTAAAGGAGGCAGTATGGCACAGGATATGCCAGAGGTGATTGCAGAATTTGGCACTACGCCAACGGTGACGTTCCCAGCGTCTGAGCCGCCGGCTGGGCTTAAGGTTGTCGAATTAGTAGAGGGCAATGGTCCAGTTGTTCGTGCTGGCGATACGGTTACCGTAAACTACCATGGTGTGGTTTGGGGTGCTGAAAAGCCATTTGATTCAAGTTTTGCGCGCCATACGCCAGCTAGCTTTGGTATTGGTGTTGGCCAGGTAATTCAGGGCTGGGATCGCACGGTTCCGGGTCACAATGTCGGTTCGCGCTTACTTATTTCGATTCCGCCTGAGTATGGTTATGGTTCTCGCGGGGTATCACAAGCTGGTATTGGCGGTGGAGATACTTTAGTATTTGTTGTTGATATTATTGCAACTCGCTGAATGAGGTATGCGCGTGGTTTGAAGTTATCCGCGATCCGCGTGCAAAGACTTTAATTCATGGAGATTGTTAGATAAGGAGGTAGCAATGGCTGAAGAAAAAACTATTCTGCTTACGCAGGAAGCGTATGACAAGCTGAAGGAAGAGCTAGAGCATCGCGAAGGTGAGTATCGCGAAGAAATTACGGAACGTATTGCTGCGGCTCGTGCTGAAGGTGATTTGTCTGAAAACGGTGGTTATCAGGCAGCCCGTGAGGAGCAAGGTAAGAATGAGGGTCGCATTAACGAACTCATTGTGAAATTGCGTAACGCTAAGATTCTTGAAGCTCCAAAAGCTGGCACTGTCGGTAATGGTTCCTTGGTCACAGTAGAGCTTGCTGGACGTGAAATGACGTATGTACTTGGTTCTCGCGATATTGCGGTAGCTACTGAGTATGATGTTATTAGTCCGGAGTCTCCAATTGGTGCGGCTATTATGGGTGCGCACGCTGGTGATACGGTGAGCTATGCGGCTCCTAATGGTCGTGAGATTTCAGTAACTATCAAGGATTCTCATCCGCTTGCTTAGTTTGATTTGTTGCAGCTGAGTGCGATGCGTAATTGAATTTTGCGTCGTATGCGGTGATAAGATTTTCTCCCCGTTTGTTGATTTGTAAAACGAACGGGGAGAATCTTTTTTTTTGGGGGGGGGGGTGGATTGGGGTTGAATGTAAGTTTATTAATGGTATTTGTTGCAGGTTTTGATTTATAAGGTATTTATATAGTGTGTTGGTTGGGTAGTGTTGGCTGGGTGGTGTTGGTTGTATAACGCCGGTTGGGTTATCTTTTGGTTTGGGTGGTGCTTAAACCGTGCTAAATTAGACGTTTGATTAAATGCTGACTCGAATTATAGCTTGCGTAACACGGTAACAACTTTCCCCATAATAGTTGCATGTGATCCGTCGATAGGAGAGTATGCGGGATTGTGAGGAATGAGCCACACATGGCCGTTATCGTTACGGAATGTTTTTACTGTAGCCTCGTTATCAAGTAATGCTGCAACAATATCTCCGTTTATTGCTTCGTGTTGTTCTCGGACTACAACATAATCGCCATCGCAGATTGCTGCGTCAATCATTGAATCTCCATGAACTTCGAGCATAAACAAGTTACCGGTACCTGTAAGGCGCTCTGGCAATCGCATGACATCTTCTATATGTTGTTCTGCTGTAATAGGTGTACCCGCTGCAATTCGACCTACTAAAGGAACATCATGTGAATTTATTACAGCATCAGTTTCATGAAGACTAACATCCACTGCTTGCGAATAGTTCTGAGAAGTATTGCTTGCGTTTTTTGCAACAGGAACAGTGTCATTAATGATTTCAATAGCGCGTCCCTTGTTTGCGCTTATCCGTAGAATCCCTTTTTCTTCAAGCGCTCGTAACTGATGTTTTACTGACGAAGGACTGCGTAAACCAACAGCTTCGCCTATTTCGCGGAATGATGGCGGAAAACCATGAAGGGCAAGGCTGTTTTGAATAGCGTCAATAATGTTTCGTTGTCGTTCAGTAAGTGACGAGGCGTCATTTTTAACAACGTTATTGCTGTTATTGCTGCTATCAGTGTGCTCGTTATTCATGGTGCTCCTTTCCATAATTTATATTTTAGCGCAATTTTTCAAAAAATCAAACATCTGTTCGACACGCCGTTGCAACTGTCGAACAGATGTGCCATGATTAATACATCTGTTCGATAGAACAAATGTTCACTAGATTTGTTTACTGGATTGAGAATGGAAGGAAGGACAGCAATGAACGTGTTGTTACAAAACAGTTATCGTACGAGGATCAATGTGCATCGTCAGACGTCTCGCGCAACAACGCGTAGTCGACGTGTTATGTCTAAAAGTAGACGTGCTACTGTGCTATTTCGCATTTTTGTATTATTTACAGCTGCGTTTGTACTGTACACACTTATGATACCGAGAATCGCAGTATCTGCAATTCCTGAAAAGTTCGTAACATATACTGTTCGTCCAGGGGATACTCTGTGGAATTATGCCACATCAATCACGCCTAAAAACGGTAATGTTTCAGATAGCGTTGATAAGTTAGTGGCATTAAACCATCTTTCATCTGAAGATTTGCAAATTGGACAGTCTATTAATGTTCCGGTTATAAATGTTCAATAATTCATTGGGCAGTATAAGGTATGGGGGAAATATGAGAAGGACAAATATTGTTAATACATATGTCATGTCATTGTATGAGCAAAAATCTGTTGGAAAAGGAGTAATACATGAATGTGATAGCATGTATGAAATTTACACCTATCCAGATGGCTTCTACTATATTGCTTGTAATCAGTGTCTTGAGACTGACAGTTCACCATTGTTTGTTGATGATTTACTAGGCCATATGCAATGTGATGATATTGAAGACAGTGATATTAATCGCATTTGCATTATCTGTTAGTGAAAATCATGTGGTGAATCATGACGTATTACAGTAGAGTATTTTGTGTAAAGAGCAGAAGTTCGTATAATATTCTGAATTATTAGAATAAAGTAAATTTATTATGTCGTATTTCCGGAATCTTTAGTATGCTGGGTTATATGCATTGTCCTTTTTGTAAAAATCCTGATACTAAGGTTATAGATACGCGCATTAGTGAAGATGGTTATTCTATTCGTCGTAGGCGTGAATGCCAGGTGTGCGGGAATCGCTTTACTACCGTAGAAACGACCCAGTTGCTAGTTATGAAACGTTCGGGATCTGTTGAACCTTTCGATCGTGCAAAGGTAGTAGCTGGTGTAAGTAAAGCCTGTCAAGGACGTCCTATTGATGCTGAAGCACTAAAAACTATAGGCATGAGGGTAGAAGCAGATTTACGCGCACGAGGATTAGCTCAAGTAACATCTGAAGAAGTCGGTAAGGCTATCCTTAAGCCACTTCGCGAACTAGATGAGGTTGCATATCTTCGTTTTGCAAGCGTATATCAGAACTTCGCAGGACTAGAAGATTTTGAGCATGCAATTGAAGATTTAAAGCGAAGCAAATCAGAAGAACAATAAATCAAAATTATTGTGACATCGAACTTTCTGATTTGCGGCGTCCTTTCAATTGTTATTGAAAGGACGCCGCAGCTTTAACGGTTTTGATACTGTTATCAAAAACCTACTGTTCAAAATTCGCGTCGTCGGAAGTACGGATAATAAACAATTGTTGTGTTGGACGTGTCATAGCGACATAAAGATTAGCTGCTGCAGCAAGTCTTGATGCTGCTTCCTGTTCAATCTGCGAAGGCTGTAATACGATTACTGCGTCGTATTCCAACCCTTTCACATCTTCCGCTGTACAAACACTGCATTGTTTATCGTCCTCGTTTTGCTCATCAAGATGACGCATTATATGTTCCGGTAATGAATTGCGCAACGCATTATTCACCACGTCTTGCGTGTGTTTAATCATTTCACAAGGAGCGATAACCACTATACGACCACTACCGTCATCGGAAACAAACTTTTGGAACAAGGTTATGCACGATTGAGCAAGCTCAGTATCAAGATTTTCGTCAGATTCTACAATTTTTGTTACCAAAGATCCAGGCACCGATCGCACCGCATTAACTGTAGAAATATATAATCCTGAATCTGTGGCAACCTTGCTTGCAGCTTCGGAGACTTCTCGAGGATTACGATAATTAATCGTCAGTTCGTAAAGATCCCAATTTGGCTCGCCAAATAGAGTATTCATATTTTTCTGCCAACGGTGAGTACCACCTAAAGCAGAAGTTTGTGCAACGTCACCGACGATAGTAAAAGAACGTGAAGGACAACGACGCATGAGCATACGCCAATCCATAGCGGTAAGTTCCTGAGCCTCATCGACAACTACGTGACCATACGTCCACTCTCGGTCAGATGCAGCTTTGCGAGCGAGCAATCCAGCATCATCACCCTGCAAGTTATCGAGGAGCATATCTGCCGTCACTATGCCATTACCGATACCAGCTTGCGCAAGAGTATCAGAAGCAAACTGTTGTTCCTCAAGTTTCTTAGCTCGTGCCGATGCTCGTTGCGCGTCGAGTTTTGGATCTGGGCCAAGCAACTCCATAGCTTCATCGAGTAGAGGTATATCCGAACGTGTAAGAGGACTGCCCTTTGGTCTTACAAGAGCTGCGATGTCGTCTTCGCTGAGCCAAGGAGCATAAGTTCGCAACTGATCCGGCTTAGAGAACAGCTGATCAATAAGCCATTCGCCAGTCATAGGAAGCCAAGCAAGATTAAGCGTAATGCGAAGTTTATCATCTAAACGAAGCTGCGAAGTTATGTCGTTTAATTCAGCTTGGTCAGGATTGTAATCAAGCTGCTGCAAGTAACGGTTTTTTAAGATACTCAGTACAGTTTTTACAAAAGTATTGCGAGCTTGATTGTGTGGCTGATGTGTACGTTGAGCATCAGACTGCGCAATCTGAATGTCCTCTTTAAGAAGAGGAATACTGAATCCTCCAATATGTAATGTTGGAAGATTCTTAGGCACTCGAATACGTCCTGAAATCGCGTGTGCAATAACAGTGTGCATGCGATACATTCCTTTGAGTTTTGCCACATAAGCGGAATCCTCAGAGGTAGCGTGAACGTCTGGAATTAAATCAGCAATAGTACGACTCACCACTCCCGTTTCACCCAAGGAAGGAAGCACTTGATCAATATAACGCAAAAATGCCGAACTTGGTCCAACAATAAGCACACCGGAGCGTTCAAGCTTTCGGCGATGCGTATACAACAAGTAGGCAGCACGATGTAAGGCTACAGCAGTTTTTCCTGTTCCAGGTCCACCTTGTACCACAATCGTGTGGTCAAGCGGTGCTCGAATAATGCGATCCTGCTCAGCCTGAATAGTGGCCACAATATCAGTCATTTTTCCAGTACGACGAGATCCCAAAGAAGCAAGTAAAGCACCTTCGCCAGTAAGAGTACCCTGTTGAGATGCTTTTCCTACTTCCTCAGAGTGAATATCAAGAATCTCATCTTCAATGCCGACAACATCGCGGAAACGGAGGGTAATATGACGGCGCATAACAATATCGCCATGATGTGAAGGAGTTGCCTCATAAAAAGGTCGAGCTGCCTCTGCACGCCAATCAGTAAGAATAGGATCGTGGTTTTCACTCAACAAGCCAATACGCCCAATGTAGCGGCGAGTGCCTTCAGTATTATCGAGTCTTCCAAAAACAAGACGATCTTCGACAGCACGTAATTGCGTAAGACGATCCTCGTACATGGTTGCAAAAGAGTCGCGTTCTGTTCGCTGAGTAGGAGAACCATGTGATCCAGCCGCTCTCACAGCATCTAAACGCGTACGAATAGTGGTACGCAAGTCATCAAGACGACCGTAAGCGCGGTCCACAGCCTGCTGTTCTTCGCTAAGTTGTGAGGAATAGGTAGACATACGCATCCATTCTTCGTAAAGTACTGTTGCCAAAATAAGGCATTTAAGTATATCGCGGGGGTAATACACGCGAGTATTTCGTGTTGCATGGAATGAGTGTTTGCTGGGCATCAGTCGATTATTGACTGTGTAATTATAGTGGCTATTAAAATTTGTGAAAGAGGTTATAAACTTATGTTTATAAGTGTTGATTTTGAATTATAACGAGATACAATTTCTACGATGTATGGCATTAAACGATGAGGTCGTGATCTTCTGCGTTTGCTGCTAAGCAGTAATTATAAATAGCTGTGGTCGTCGCTGTTGACGACGGTAAGCTCACAATACAGAAAGGTAGTTCATGATGAAGAAACTTATTCTTGATTTGGACACAGGTGTTGACGATACATTAGCGATTTCCTACGCATTAGGCAGTCCAGAGGTTGAGCTTATAGGTATCACAGGAACCTATGGCAATGTTCTTATGGAACAGGGCGTCCGTAATGCGCTCGCCATCACTGAGTTGTTTGGACACCCGGAAGTAAAAGTGTACCGTGGCCTTCCTCACGCAAGCACTAAAGATTCGTTTGAAGTATTGCCAATCTCCGCGTTCATTCATGGCGATAATGGTATTGGTGATGTGGTAATTCCAGATTCAAAGCGTGAAGCTGAATCTAAGACTGCTGTCGATTTCATCATTGATGCTGTAAAAACCTACGGCAAGGATCTCATTTATGTTCCAACTGGTCCTATGACCAACATTGCTGCAGCGTTGAAGAAAGCTCCGGAAATTAAGGATGAAATCGGTAAGATTGTGCTTATGGGTGGCGCACTTACAATTCATGGCAACGTGAATGCGTGGACTGAGGCAAATATTTCTCAAGATCCAGATGCTGCTAATGAGCTTTTCCGTTCAGGTGCCCCAGTGACAATGATTGGTTTGGACGTTACATTGCAAACATTGCTCACATACAAAGAAACCCAGCAATGGCGCGATCTTGGCACTAAAGCCGGTAAATTCTTGGCTGATATGACAGACTTCTACATTAAGGCTTATGAGACTACTGCTCCTCACCTTGGCGGTTGTGGTTTGCATGATCCGTTGGCCGTTGCAGTTGCTGTTGATCCAACGTTGGTCACTACGTTGCCTATTAACATGCAAGTGGATGTGGAAGGTCCAACGCGCGGACGTACCATCGGTGATGTCACTCGTTTGAACGATCCAGTTAAGACTATGCAGGTGGCTGTTGGTGTAGATGTGAAGCGTTTCTTGAGTGAATTCATGACTCGTATTTCAGGTTTGGCAAAAATTGCCGGCTAAAAGTCACCAATATTTTCAAAATAGAAAATAAATTATAAATAAATTAATTCAATTGATTGGATTATTATGACTGAAAATGCAACATCTCTAGCAGTGGACCCATATGAGGATCCCAAAACTCGTGATAAAGTAGCGATTTATTCGCTAATTTTGCTGCTTGTCACATTCATTCTCGGCACATTGTGCTTGCAAGGCTTTAACCTAGTTTTTAATCAGATTGGTGCCGCCGTTGGTGCTCCTGAACAAGCCTCACTTATTACCAGTCTTCCGATTATTGTGCTTGGCATTGTGTGCTTTATTTATGGTTCGCTTGGCGACTTCGTGTCGCTTCGCAGGCTTATAACCATCGGTTTGGTAACGTTATTTGTTGGTTCATTATTTGGATTTATTGCCAACTTCTATTTCACTCCAAACTTGTGGACTGTTATTGTTGCTCGTATTCTGCAAACTGCGGGTGAACAGGTAGCAGGTTCATCTTTCTTAGTTATTGCAACTAAGTATTTGCGCAATGATTTGAAGGTTATCTTCTTCGGTCTCTTTACGGCTGCCTACCAGCTTTCGGCATCTATCGGTGTGTTTGCCGCAGGTATTTTAAGTTCTATCGCTTGGCAGTACCTGTTCTTGATTCCTGCTATCACCATCGTGTTCTTGCCTGTGCTTGTTAAGTGCTTGCCTACAAAGAATGGTATTGGTGGAAAGATAGATAAGCTCGGCTTCACCGTATTCGGTATTGCCGTAACACTTCTTACGCTGTTCTTCTCCTACAAGGCCTGGGGATTGTTGCTTGGTTCCATTGTGCTTTTCGTTTTGTTCGCTTTCTACATTATGAAGGCAAAGAACCCGTTCGTAACTCCTGCATTCTTTAAGAATAAGCGTTGGCTTTCCGGCATCGTATTGATCTTCATCTTCTATTTCACAAACTACTGCATGCCTCCTATCTACAATGTTATTGGTGGAGCTTTGTATCACATGACCACTAATCAGGTTTCGTCCTATCTTGTGTGGGCGTTCGTGTGCGCTGCAGTCTTTGGTGTATTCTCCGGTACGATTATTAGCCATATTGGTCGCAAAGCCGGTATTATTACAGCAGCATTCTTGATGATTGTTGGCTGGGTTGGTGCAGCTTTGCTTATCAACACTGATTTTATGTCGCTTACTATTTGCGCTTGCATCTACTATGCAGGATGCGGTTTGATGTACTCGCCAATCGTTTCAACGGTACTTTCTGCTCTTCCAGTTGAAGAATCTGGTCGTGGCTGTGGTATGAACGATTTGATTATGAACGTTACCGCTTCTATTGGTATTTCTATTTTCAGCGGTTTCTTTGGAGGAGATTTATTCAAAGGATTCTCCTTCAACGGTCTTAGTGGACAGGCGGCAGGTTATTCCAATTTGCTTATGATGGGTGCTGCAGTAGCCATCATTGGTTTAGTTGTTTACTTGGTTCGCAGCTGCTTTATTTCCGAAAAGAAGGAACTTACTGAAGAATAGTTTAAATAGGCTAATAAGTAAGTAAAAATAAGAGTAGGCGGTCGTACAAAATACGTGCGACCGCCTACTTTTTGTTAATTAGTTTATGCGTCTAATTTTCGCATGCGCTGTACGCTAATTGGGTAAGCAGTTCCAAGTTCTTGAGCCCATAGTGACACATAAAATTCTTCGCTCATCCATCGCAACTTTTCAGCGCGTTCCTGTGCTTCATCATGAGACGGGCCCGCAGGTAGTTTGTTGGCTTTTTCCAGCGCCTTTTCAACAATCTTATGAGCTTCTTCAGCTTCCCAAGCCCAACGAACATCGCGATCTTTATCCGATCTAGCTTTAGTAAGGCGGATTAAATCAGCATGCAAATATTTTTCGATGCGGGGTAGCGAATTAGCTGGCGTTTGCGCAATAAATCCTTCATAAACCAAGCTTGAGGCATGCTCGCGAATTGACTGTAGCACCGACAATAGTGGCAAATCAGCTTTACCAGAAACTACTTTGCTCAACTCCGCTTGACGTTTTACGATAGCAATAACGTCATGCGCAAGGCTATAAACAGTGTCCTCATAAATTTGCGACACATTAGCCACAGCTTCCTGCAGCAAAGAATCATCCGTAATTCTTTCAGGATTCGGTATCAGTCGTTTCACTGCAGCCATTTGTAAATCTTCAGCGAGCGCTGCGGAGGTTGAGTATGGGGCGGCAGTAAGCATAAGAGCTTCTGAACCAAGCCATCGCGAAGTGATACGTTTATCGTCCATATGCAGCATCTTGAGTGCACCCTGCCACACCATTTGCGAGCGTGAAAGATTAGTAGCTCCAGACTTGTGAAGCAAATCAGCTCTTTGCACAACGTTTCCAGCTTGAGCGGCTTTATTTGCTTTACGATTAACTACAGCACGTGCTGAATCCTGTGCTTCTTTAGCAAAACGTTGCTGCAACGCAAGTAACGATTTATCGGTACCAAGTACGGTAGGTTTTACATGATTTAACTTGTTGCGAACGTTGTTCTTATTGCGATTCTCTACGGTTTTTCGTTCTTCAACGCTGAACGTTACGCGCAGGTATGGCGAAAGTCTGCTCATCTGTTCGTCGTTAAATACTTCCGGATGAATCTGCGCGCCAATTACTTCAATAGCTGCTTTTGTAAATACTTCGCGGAAGTCTGTCCATGCAGTATTCTCTCCGTCTACTTCAGCATCAGCAACTCCCGGAAGCGTATCGTAGTGTTCGTCAATCCATGAGCGAATTTTTTGAGCAGTATCCGGCGCAGGCACGAACTGTACTCGTAGTGTTTTAGGCAATGACTTAATCATGCCGATAATAAGCTCATCAAGCAAGCCTGGAACATTCCACGTAAATTCTTCAGGCGTTAAGCGAGAAAGCATATACAGAGGTACGTGCACTGTTACACCATCTAACGGGTTATGAGGATCATAAACGTAACTTAAACGCAAATGCAAAGGTTGACCGTCAGTAGCGACCGTATTCCAATGGTCTGGATAATCCGCTAAATCATTGCTTTGCGTAGTTTGCAAACGTTCGACTTCTTCAGGATTAAAGTCGAGTTTGTACGGGTCGTCTGCGCGATTATCTTTCCACCATTTTGCGAGAGTTGCCACAGTGGTGACTTCTTGCGGTAGTCTCGTATCGTAGAAAGTAAATAAATCTTCATCGTTAACCGTTTCGCTTATTTGACGCGTGCGATTAGCTTGATTATCTGCGTCGTCAAGCACGTTTCGGTTAGCTGCAATAAAATTGTCGTGTGGGAAACGTTGCTGAATTTCGCCTTCAATTAGTCCTTGCCGAATCATCAACATTCTAGCTTCGTATGGATTAATACGAGACCATTGCACGAGACGATCTTTAACAATAGGCAGCCCGTAAAGTAACACTTGAGATTTAGCAACTGCAGCGCCTTTTGAAGCACTCCAATGCGCGTCGCAATAGGTAGTTCTCGTAAGGTTTTTCGCAAGTTGTTCAGCCCAAGCAGGGTCGATTTGAGCACAATAGCGAGCCCATAGTCTAGAAGTTTCCACTAACTGCGTGCAAATCACCCAAGAAGGTGTAGTTTTAGCAACAGAAGAAGCAGGGAAGATGGCAAAGCGAGTGCCACGAGCGCCTTGATAGTTATTATGTGACATTTTTTGAGCGCGTTTCATCGCCCTTATTTTTGCCGTTCCGCTTAATCCTGCAAAATCCGAAGCTTTTGGTTCGCGTACGATTTGCATGCCCATCATCGAAAGTAAGCCTGCAAGCATTGATGTGTGTATTCCTTGGGAATCCCAGGAGCAGCACAAGCTGTGAGCAGCCTGCTGGTTGTTAGGAAGTTGACGAATTTCCAAAGAAGGTCTTTTGCTTGGAACGGAATCGCCAACTTTATAATGCAATTCTTTGCATAAGTCACGCAACTGGTTGACTAAATCTTTCCATTGTTTAATACGCAAAAAGTGAAGAAATTCTGCTTTACAAATCTTGCGAAGTGCATTATTGCTCATATCGCCATCAGCTTGGAAAAGTCGATCCCACATATTCAAAGCGGTAAGAAAATCGCTAGTTTCGTCAGCGTATCTATTGTGGATTCTATCCGCCTCGTCGCGTTGTTCTTCAGGTCGTTCGCGAGGATCTTGCAAACTCAAAAATGCAACTACTACTAGCACTGCAGCTAAAGTATTCGGCGTAGTGCGCTTAGCAGCTTCAATAATCATGCGGCCTAAGCGAATATCGAGAGGCAATTTCGCAAGTTCGCGACCAATATGGGTGAGCGTAATTGCGCCGGATTTCCTACTAATTGCGCCCAGTTCAGTAAGTTCGTTAAAACCGTCGCTTACTGCTTTTATGTCTGGAGGATCAATAAAGCCAAAATTCGTAATATCTTCACCGGTTTTTGCAACTCCTACTGCAAGCATGTGAAGCACTACGGATCCAAGAGAAGTGCGCAAAATTTCCGGATCGGTAAAACGAGGACGCGTTTCGTAATCTTCGCGAGAGTAAAGTCTAATAGCAATGCCGTCTGCGATTCGTCCGCAACGTCCGGATCGTTGATCTGCGCTCGCTTGAGAAATCGGTTCTATTGGGAGCCTCTGCACTTTCGCAGATTTAGAATATCTGGAAATTCTTGCAAAACCAGGATCAACAACATATCGAATACCAGGCACAGTAAGCGAAGTTTCTGCAACGTTTGTGGCAATAACAATGCGCTGGTGAATATGCGATTCAAAAACGCGATGCTGGTCTTTAGCGGAAAGGCGCGCAAAAAGCGGTACAATTTCAATCGCGTCTGCCCGTTTCATATCATTCGCTCGCGCACCAAAATATGAGCGTAAACCTGATTCAAATTCGCGAATATCACGTTCGCCGGAAGCAAAAACCATAATATCGCGCGCGCCGTGCTCGTGGCTGGAATGAATTACCAATTGTGCGCATGCGCGAGTGACTGCAGAAGTCATATCTTCGTCAGCAATATCGTCGCGTTCGCGTTCGTTAGACTGGGTTTCTGCAACGGTTTCCTCGTCCATCGTAATGTCTGCAAATCCCGGTACGTGTCGCATTAGAGAGGGCGCGGATCCTAGTGGCTCGTAAAGCACTCGTACGGGGTAAGTGCGTCCGGAAACTTCAATAACAGGGACTGTGATGTGCAATGCCTCTTCAAAATGTTCCTTAAATTTTGCGGAATCAATAGTTGCAGAGGTAATTATGAGCTTCAAATCACGACGTTGCGGAAGTAGCGTAGTTACGTAGCCAAGCAAGAAGTCGATATTGAGACTTCGCTCGTGTGCTTCGTCAATAATAATTGTGTCGTAACGAGTAAGCAGTGGGTCTCTTTGAATTTGTGCAAGTAAAATACCGTCGGTAACAATACGAAGTTTTGTTTTAGGGGAGCTTTCGTCGGTAAATCGTACTTGATAACCGATTTCTTCCCCAAGTGTTACTGCCATTTCGCTAGCGATACGTTCGGCAACAGTGCGTGCAGCCAAGCGGCGAGGCTGCGTGTGTACTATTTGTTTTCCTCGTCCGCCTCTGCCAAGTTCCAACGCCATTTTTGGAATTTGTGTAGTTTTGCCGGAGCCAGTTTGTCCGGAAATAATGACTACTTGCGAAGATTTTATTGCTTCGATTATTTCATCATGAGCGGCACAAATAGGAAGTTCAGCAGGGTAGTCGAATTTCATAGTATATTTTATTCTTTTCTGATTTTTTTAATTTCCTGTAACTAGCTTGCTATTTTTTATTTTCTTAATACTTCTATAATTCGATATCCTTTGGAACTAGCGTATTTTTCTACGCTATATGTTTCGTCGAGATTTTCAGCAAGCCAAGTAATAAGTGAGTCTGATCCAAGATTTTTTTGTACTACTAAATACGCTGCGCCGCCAACTCGCAATCGTGGCAACCAAGTAAGCAAAATATTGTGCAATACTTCTTTCCCAACGCGAATCGGAGGATTTGACCATATTGCGTCAAAGTTGTCAAACTGTGGCGAAGAATCCGCATGAAGTGCATCGTCCGCTAGCGCTGCATGGACATGCTGTAATCCTGCAGCTTGGGCGTTGAGTTTAGTAAGTTCTAAAGCTCTTTCGTTGACGTCTACAGCAAAAATTTCTGCATTGGGCGATTCTAAACCAAGAGCTACAGTAATAGGACCCCATCCGCAGCCGATATCAAGTAGTTTGCCGTTTTCGGGAGGCTGGGGAGCATG
Organism: Gardnerella nova; assembly: GCF_049244055.1. Lineage (NCBI taxonomy): Bacteria > Bacillati > Actinomycetota > Actinomycetes > Bifidobacteriales > Bifidobacteriaceae > Gardnerella > Gardnerella nova. The sequence continues at coordinate 422,243 of NZ_CP058369.1, forward strand.
TTTAAGAAGAACGGAAGTTCCTAAATCAAGTTGTGATGCGCTAAATACTCCGCGAGAAACTTGCATAGTAACGTCGTGGCCGCGCAATGTTACGTGCAAAGTATGTCGTTCGTCGTTCGACGATGGCGTAGCCGAAAAATACTGTTCTCCACCAACTTGTGGCTGTTTTGATTGCTGCTTGCTCATAACCTTGCTCAAAATATTGCTTGTGTAAACTTTGTGTGTTTAACTTTGTGGTTAAACCTTGTGTTAAACGATGGCACTTTTGCGCTATCGTTTCGTTATTTTGTATTTCTTCCGTATCGTCTTCCGTATTTCTTCCGTATTTCTTCCGTATCGTATCTATATACCGTCTTCCGTATTGTCTTCTCAACTTTCCATAATAAAACAAACGTTGTAAAACGCTAGCTAGTATGACTATAGTTGAGTCACCATTGAGCACAATCGAATAGAGGAGGGTACGTATGGTAGAAAATAAGGGCACTGCTGAAAGCGGCGATATGCCAGTTGCGGATAATTCAAGCCTTCCTGACGATTATTATGCTGCTGGTGATACTGCATTTTCTGGACACGCGGGTGTGCTTTCCGGTCATTCTGATGTGCTTCTTGATGCAACTTCAGTTAGTGAACAGCACGATGAGGCTTGGCAGGAGCGTGAGTCAAGAAACGCTCTAAAGCGTGTTGCAGGTCTTGGTGAGTTGCAAGATGTAACCGAAGTTGAGTATAGAAAGCTTCGTCTTGAACGCGTTGTTTTAGTAGGTGTATGGTCTAGCGCTCGTACGACGCTGGCTCAAGCTGAGGAGTCGCTTAGGGAGCTTGCAGCTTTAGCGCAAACTGCTGGCGCTGTGGTGTGTGATGGCATGCTTCAGCAACGCTATAGGCCGGATGCGGCAACTTACGTAGGTTCAGGTAAAGCGCGTGAGCTTGCGGCAGTAGTTGCGCAAAACGATGCTGATACGATTATTGTTGATGACGATTTGCCGCCTAGCCAGCGTAGAGCTTTAGAAGATGCTACTAAAGTTAAGGTTGTTGATCGTACTGCAGTAATTTTAGATATTTTTGCTCAACATGCGACGAGTCGTGAAGGTAAAGCTCAGGTTGAGTTGGCTCAACTACAATATATGCTTCCACGTTTGCGCGGTTGGGGTGCGGCTCTTTCTAGGCAGGCTGGTGGCCGTGCGGCAGGCGATGCTGGCATTGGTTCTCGCGGTCCTGGTGAAACAAAAATTGAGATGGATCGTCGCGCTATTCGCAATCGCATTGCCAAATTGCGACGTGATATTGCTCACATGGCGCCTGCTCGCGATGTGAAACGAGGTTCGCGTCGTCGTCAAGATATCCCAACGGTAGCTGTAGTTGGTTATACGAATGCTGGAAAATCTTCCCTTATTAATCGTCTAACTGGTTCTCAAGAATTAGTTGAAAACGCATTATTTGCAACGCTTGACACTGCTGTTCGTCGCGCTCAAACACGAGATGGTAGAAACTATACTTTAGTGGATACTGTTGGTTTTGTTCGTAGATTACCGACGCAGTTGGTGGAAGCTTTTAAATCGACGTTGGAAGAGGTCGGTCAAGCGGATGTGATTCTGCACGTCGTTGATGGTTCTCATCCTGATCCGATTGCGCAAATTGACGCAGTAAATGAGGTGCTTGCCAATATTGATGGTGTGGAAGATATTCCTCAGCTCATGGCATTGAATAAAGCGGATATGATGAGTGAGGCTGTGCGAGAACGTTTTACAGGGCTTTATCCGGACGCAATTGTTGTTTCTGCGGCGAGCGGTGAGCATGTGCAAGAGTTGCGTAATCGTTTGGAATCATTATTGCCATCTCCTAACGTTCGGGTAGAAGTAGTATTGCCTTATAGCGCGGGTGATTTGCTTGCTAGAGTGCGCGAAAACGGGATTGTAGAAAAAGTAGAATACGTTGATGCTGGTGTGGAACTTGTGGCGCGAGTAGGTGCTTCATTGGCTGCGAAACTTATGAGAATTGCGCTGTGAGAATAAATTCCGTAGGTGCGATTAGAGTAAAAGTGTTCATACCAACAGGCTCTTAATGTGAGAGCAGCCCTTGCTTTTGTAATTGGTGCATTTTTGTGCCGGTAAGGGTGTTATAGGTTGTTGAAAAGAGGTTTTTACTCATGGTGAGTTCGCAGGTTAAGCCAACGAAGCTTGCAATTATTGGTGCTGGTGCAGTAGGTTCGACGCTCGCTTTCGCTGCTGCGCAGCGTGGTGTTGCTCGCGAGATTGTACTTGAAGATATTGCTAAGGAACGTGTTGAGGCTGAAGTTTTGGATATGCAGCATGGTTCTAGCTTCTATCCTGCAGTTTCTATCGCTGGTTCTGATGACGTCGAGATTTGCCGTGACGCGGATATGGTTGTTATTACCGCTGGCGCTCGCCAGAAGCCAGGACAAACTCGTTTGGAGCTTGCAGGCGCAACCATCAATATTATGAAGTCCATAATTCCAAACGTGGTGAAGGTTGCTCCTAACGCTATTTACATGTTGATTACCAACCCTGTCGACGTTGTAACCCACGTTTCTATGAAGCTTTCCGGTCTTCCAGCAAACCAAATGTTTGGTTCTGGTACCAACCTTGATTCTGCGCGTCTTCGCTTCCTTATCGCTCAGCACACTGGCGTCAACGTTAAGAACGTTCACGCTTACATTGCTGGCGAGCACGGCGATTCCGAAGTTCCTCTGTGGGCTTCTGCAACCATCGGTGGCGTCCCAATGTGCGATTGGAACGCTCTTCCAGGCCACGAGCCATTGGATGCCGCTAAGCGCGAAGAGATTCACCAGGAAGTTGTGAACGCTGCTTACAAGATTATTAACGGTAAGGGTGCTACCAACTACGCTATTGCTATGTCTGGTGTGGATATTGTTGAGGCTGTGCTTCGCGATACCAACCGCATTCTTCCAGTATCTTCTTTGCTTGATGACTTCCACGGCATTTCTGACGTGTGCATGTCTGTACCAACTTTGCTCAATCGCAATGGTGTAAACTCTCGCCTCAATACTCCAGTTTCCGATCGCGAATTGGCTGCATTGAAGCGTTCTGCTGAAACTTTGCGCGAAACTGCTGCTAAGTTTGGTTTCTAATTTATAACTAAGTAATTTCTTTTTATAAATTACTAAAGTTGCTAAAGTATTGAGCCGTTTCTTCGCTTAATTGTGAGGAAACGGCTTTTGTATTGCTAAGTTTGATACTCTTAGAATTTCGTATTATTGAGCACAACATACCTCTTAATATTTTCGTTTGTGTTCGATATATGATGTACCTATGGCTGATTTTTCTCACATACTTGCAACTCGTCCCGACTTTAACGATAGTGATCGTGAATGGCTGCATCATTTAGTGGCGGATTGGCAAGTTATTGCGGACCTTAGTTTTGCTGACTTACTTCTTGTTATTCAAAACGGTGACGGCGATTACGTTGTTGCTGAGCAGTGCCGTCCGTCAACCGCTATTACTTTGCGCACGGACGATTTGCTCGGTAAAAAGTTAGATGATTCGCTTGTTCCTGAACTTAATGAAGCTATGAAATCTGAAACAAGTTTCCATTCTTCAACGTTGCGTTCTATTGGTAGGGCTACGGTTTGCTACGTGTATGCGCCGGTTCGCCACCGTGGTAAAACGCTTGGTTTAGTTATGCGAGAAACAAATTTGGCAACTCGCGAATCCAACGGCCGTTACGAAATGGAAAGTATTAACGCTGGTAAAACATTGTTTGATATGATTCCACGAGAGCAGTTCCCGTACCGAGATTCTGTTCTTAACCAGCGCCATAACGCTCGTGTTTCGGATGGTTTTATTGTGCTTGAGGCGGATGGTGTTGTTCGTTATGCTTCTCCTAACGCGATTAGTTGTTTTCGTCGCTTAGGTGGGCTAGATACTATGCAAGGCGAGTATTTAAGCGAGTTTGGTACGCGTTTGCTTCACACTAACGATACGGTTCCTGAAAGTTTGCCATTGGTATTAACTGGCAAGGCTGATGTCGATTGTGAGCTTGAGGCTAATCGTTCGATTGTTTCTATGCGCTCGTTGCCGTTGTGGGGTCCAAATAATCGTATTGGCGCTGTGGTTTTGTGTCGTGACGTAACGGAAGTGTTGCGTCGCGAGCAGGAGTTGCGTACAAAGAACGCTACTATTTCCGAGATTCATCATAGGGTGAAAAATAATTTGCAGGCCGTTTCTGCATTGCTTCGTTTACAAGCTCGCAAAACGAAATCTGTTGAAGTTCGTAAAGAGTTGGAAGAAGCTCAGAGGCGTGTGCAAACCATTGCGTTAGTGCACGAGGGTTTGAGCCAGACTGCTGATGAAATCGTTGATTTTGATAAAGTTATTTCTAGCTTGCTGAAAATGTCTATTGAGTTGGCGTCGCAAAATCAGAATATTGATATTGATTTTATTGGTAAATTTGGTAGGTTAGCTGCCCAGGATGCCACGCCATTGTCGTTGGTATTAACTGAATTAGTTACTAATGCGGTTGAGCATGGTTTTGAGGGTCGAGAAGAAGGCCATATTCGTATTACTGTTGGCCGTGGAGGAGACAATCTCAATATTGTTGTTGAAGACGACGGCGATGGTATTGATAGTGAAGCATCGCATGGGATGGCGAAGTCTTCTGGGTCTGGTCTTGGTACGCAGCTTATTAATACTTTTGTTACTAACGATTTTGGTGGCACTGTGCGTTGGATGCCTCGTCGGGATGGAGGAACTAGGGTAGTGCTTGACATTAAGTTGAGGGTGTCGGGTATCGAATAGTAACGCGTTACTATTGAGTATCGTGGCATGTTGAAAACAAGTAATGCGTTATGATGTAGTGCTGCATCATAACGCATTATGTTTTGTCTGTTTATTGTTTACGTAAGTATTGTTACAGTGTTGCCTACAAAGTTGCGTCTTGACTTCTGCGCGCTCGCATAACCCTTCGTTTAAGCGATCTCCTCTCGTCCTCGCTCAGTCCGCCCCAAACACCATAATCTTGATTTGTTTCCAACGCGCATTTCAGACATTCATCCGAAACATTGCATGAGCGACATACTGCTTTTGCTTCCTCAAGTTGCTGAACTGCAGTACCAGCATTACCCAAAGGAAAGAACAGTTCAGGATCTTTATCTCGGCAAGCGGCCGTTGTTCGCCAATACAGAGAATTGCTCATGAATCACTAACCTCATTTCTTTAACTCATATTGCTGAGTTTGAGAAAGTTCCCTGAATGTAAGGAAAGCATGAAAAAACAGTTTTTTCAAGGTATTTTGCAGCTTTGTTCCAAAATTTTACTATTTTGTGTATTCGCACAGTGATATTTGCGTTACTGTAGCCTTTCCGGGAGTAATCATTACGCATCTTCCAGGAAGTTGATAATCGTGCGTGTCAAAAGTTTTAGATAATGAATTAGGCACTCCTAGCATGGCGTCAGTACCAATATCGCCGGTGGGGAAAATAATACGAACCGGAGCTTGTTCTGGAAGTCGTAGGTGTCTCGATGTTGCCATACTCATGATTACGGGTGCGCTTGAACGAGTGAGTCTTTCTTGTAATGCAATAGCCTGAGGTTGGGTGCTCAATGGTTCTAATAATTCGTCGACATCGTCAAGAATAAGTGGAGTGTGGTCATCCTGAATAATATACGTATCGTTTGCGCTGAGTTCGGTTGCGCAATAGACTGGAAGCTCGAGTTTATGCGCTAGTATGCGTATAACGTTACTCTTTCCTTGTAGGCGGCCACCAATAATAGCTACGTTTCCTAAGTGAAGTGGAAGGGCTGCGGGAAGTAGTCGAATACCCGTATCTTGTAATCCAATAACCACAGGTTTTAGCTGAGTTTGCGTTTTTTGTGAGTTGATAAAGTGTGGATTTTTCTCAATTTCCTTGGGCTGAACGTTACGTTCATAGCTTTCGTAATTTGTATAGCTTTCGTAATTTTCCGTACAATATTGCTGAATTTGGTTGGGGAATATTAGAGAAGGCAGTGGAGCGCTAAATAGTAGTGGAGCATGCTGATAATGCAAGAATTTGCTAGCTAATTGTATTGCGGCAACTAGCAGTTGAGGATTGCGACTTCTTGCGCAGCGCAATGCTTCCACGCCTTCTCCAAGATTGTAATAGGCGCTACCAGGAGTGTTTGGACTAATGTTTGCTGCGTGTGAAGTTCCCAATAATTCTTGGGATTGTAGGCTGTCGCGTACGCGTAAACAAATATTGATGGCAATATTAGCTTTCATATCGGCACTTACTTGTCCAAGGGGATTTTGTGTGCCTGCAATAATATGCATTCCTAGAGAACGCCCAACCGCCGCGATACGAATAAGACGAGACATGTAATCGGGAAGCTGATCCTTTAAAGCGTGAAATTCGTCTATTACAATGAGCAGCGATGGTTCTTGAGGCGTAACTTGAGCAATGGTATGGCATCTCTGATTTGCAACTAAGCGCTCGCGCCGGTCTAATTCCAATTCAAGCCCGCGTAAAGCTCTTACTGCATGTCGCAAATTTAAGTCTCCGACATTCCCCATAGTATGAGGCAAATCAGCAAGCGTATCAAAAGTAGCGCCTCCTTTAAAATCCATGAAAACGAATCGCAACTGTTGTGGAGAGTAGCGAAATGCTAATGCTAAGCACCAGGTTGTTAGTAGTACGGATTTACCGGATCCAGTCGTTCCTGCTACTAAGGCATGCGGGCCATTATCCACAAGGTCTATGCAACAGTATCCGTGCGAATTAATGCCAAGTGGTGCGCTAAGATGTTCCTTGGAGGATGGGCGTGTTGTGGTATTTTCGTTTGCTAGCCACGTGCGTAATACCTCTCTCCAAGGTGGCTTGGATTGAGCAGCGGTAGTTCGTTGCATAAGTAGTGTTTCTAAACTTGCTGGCGTAAGCGTATCTGGCAGGTTTTCTATATGCGAGTTTTTGCTGTTAGTGTTCGTGACAATACGGTTAGATTCATGCTCTTTATGCAGCTGGTGAGCATAATTTTCTTGTTGCTGCTGAGTAATATATTGCAGTATCTGAGGAATTAAACTTGCAGCATACATCATGATACTGGGCACAATCATGGCAAGCATCATCCAATTATGTTGCATCCAAGCCATTATGAGTAGTGCAATGTGTGCAAAAATAGGCACAATGCTTGCTGCCATTTGTGCATACAGCAGTACTTTTACTGTGTCCATAGAGTCGTGTGATTTCTTTCGCATACTCTTATAATGGCGAAGTCAATCAGCACTGAGCAAGTTTTGGGGCGCTATGTGGATAAAAGCTAAGTGAGCACGTTATTGCTGCATGTCAGCAAGGGTTCCAACGGCTCCAGGTGCGTGTGAGCCTGTTGCAAGCTCGTTAAAGAGTTCAAGATTTTTAGCGTCGTCGAGCAATACTGACGAGCCAACATCCGGAAGCTGATAATCTGGATTAGTCCAATATACTGTTCCGGAAATTCCTTTAGGACCCGTTGCTTCTTTAAAAGCTTGAGCCATATTCCATAGTGTGCCAGGATTAGATTTCTCGTCGAATTGTACAGAAGAAAGCCCTGTCTCAGCAAGTTTTTTCACTTTGCCAAAATTCGTAAGTGTACTTTTATCCAGAGCTTTTTTCATTATTGCTGCAATAACCATGCGCTGACGTGCCGCGCGTCCAAAATCAGACTGTGGATCGGCGTAGCGCATACGTGAGAAAGCAAGTGCCGTATTGCCATCGACATGATGACATCCTGCTGTCCAATTTAAGCCACTAAATCTATCCGATACTGTGCGGTTATAGCACAAGTCAATTCCATCCAAAGCGTTTACTACGTTAGTAAGTCCAGCAAAGCGAACTTCAGCAACATGATCAATGCGATGACCGGTAATGCGTTCGACTACGGAAGTAAGCGTTTTATTCCCTGCTGTTTGTGCTACGCTATTGATTTTCATGTGTTCGCCATTAATCGTAACCAGAGAATCTCGTGGAATAGATATGAGTGAACTATTCCCATTGCTTGGTCGTGTGAGCACGAGGATAGTGTCAGTTCTAAAACCGGTTATTTCTTTAGCTTCTTCACCTTCGCGTTGATCTGAACCTAAAATAAGCCACGATGTGCCTTGCGTATTAGGAGTGTTGGTGAGCCATGATGTTCGGTTCATGTGTGAATCTACCCAGTGCCACGAGTATGCTCCCAATCCAACGCAACCAATTGCAAACATCGCAACAAGTGCCAGGAAAGCATGGAGTAAACGATGTTTTTTTCGTGGCAAGAGTGCATTGGCTACAGCGGGTGCAGTTGCCGCTGACGAGGTGATGGCGCGGTCGGGGATGTATTGTCGCACTTTTCTCAACGGTGTTGGTTGCGCAGCAGGTTGGTGAGATGGCAGGTATGTTGCAGGCCTTGAGGCGTAGGATGATGTGCTGTTATATACTCTAGCGTTTTGAGAAGGTCGTTGCTGAGGTGCAAATGATGGTGCAGACTGTTCAGCAGAACGATGTTGTTTGGCAGTGTTGGAGCGTTGAGGTATGAAACTTGGAGGAGTTGAGTTCGAATCAGTATTGCTAGTATGCGAGGGAGTGAAGATTGGTGGCGTTACGTTATCTTCAGATGATTCCCCATACTGTTGCGAATTCATCCATCCTCCCATGTGTTAGTAATTGATAATTCTGTTACTTGCCGCTAGCAACGACCTAATCATACTCTCAATGTATTACGGCAGCTAACATTCTCTAACTATTTACAACTATTTGTAACAATTTGCAACTACTTACAACCATTTAAGTAGTGCTTTACTGTGAATAAATTAGTTTACTCACAGCGTTACGTACGCCAGTTGTTTGTCAGTTGCTTTCCATTTGTTTGCTGCCATTGTGTGCATAGTTACTTTTTGTGAGGAACAGCACATAATACATTGTTCATATACTTATCGGCAATACCAACATATTGTCCAGTTTCCGGATTGTGAATAGTACCATTCTTAGGATTAACAATACCGCCAGTATTAGGGTCGATAAGTTGCCCCTGAGAATCGCGTATTAAACCGGTTTTTGGATTAATGGTTCCGGAGGTAGAAGCACTTGTTGAGACATCATTCAGCCTGTCGTTTTCGCTGATATCGTCGTCAGTGCTGTTGATACTATCGTTTTTCTTGTTATCAGTGTCTTTGGTGCGAGTATGAGCAGATTTCTTAGACTTCTTTTTGTTGTTGCTCTGTACCGCTTGATGATTGAGCGATAACGGCTTATTTTCTCGCATTCGTTCCCAAATATTGTCTGCTTCGTCGGACCAAATAACTCGATTTGGATCGTAAGGATCAGGAATAACTGGGATAGTGCGAGCATAAATATGTGAAGTGTCAATTTTTCGCATACTCAAAGCTAAACCAACAAGCGTGCTAGGATTTGCCATTCCTTCGCTAATATTGAGCGCTCCTAAAGCAGACTTAGCAAGTTGGTAAAGTTCGCCGGTTTGCGTAAACAAATTTTTAGACAATGCTTGATGCACAAGTTGTTTAATTAAGTATTGTTGCCGCGTAGTGCGCATAATATCCGAACCGTCGCTGGCGCTGTCATGACGCATGCGCGCGTACTGGGTAGCCATTCTTCCGTCAAGGTGCTGCATGCCCTGCTTGAAGTTAACTCCTGTATAAAGATCGCGAGTATCGGTAGGAATACACAAGGATACGCCGCCTATAGCGTCAATCATATTGCTCAAACCACTAAAATCGGTAACAATAAAATGTTGAATATTGAGGCCGGTCAGTGCATTTACTGCTTTCATTGAGCAAGATGCTGCTGAGGCTAAATCTCCGCCTTGAGCGTAACCGTTAGCAAAAATCGAATTAAACATAACGTGACGGCGTGCGGGAATATGACCTTTAGAAGTTTCACATGCTGGAGCATTAACCATGGAATCTCGAGGGATGGAAACAATATTTATATAGGTGCGATCAGCACTAATTTGCACAACCATAGTAGTATCGGACTGGTGATCTCCGACTTCGTCGTCATTTGTGAAACTTCGGTTGTTTCCATCTCGCGAATCTTGTCCTAATACTAGGAACGTCACTGGTTTCCCTGCGTTGACATCGATGGTCTGTGCTGCCTGTTTGTCTTGCGCAATAACATTCACCACACGGTTGCTTACCGTAGAAGAAAAGTCCATCCATACGGCTGCCATAATAGTGGTAATGAAGGTGAGTACAGCAATAATAATCATACAAAATGCTGTGCGAGCACGATTAGTTACTCGATAGCCAAGGCTATGCTGCGGAGTTCTGGATTTCCAATCATCATTCGATCGGTACCGCAGGCCTTCAGGATACCGTGAAGTTACCATGGTACCTTCTTTCACAGTAGGAGAAACCCCTAGGTTTGCCGTAATGGTAATTGTGTTCTGTTGAAATAGTGATGAGTATCCAAAAGAACACACATAAGGTATCAGTGTAGCCCATTGCGTTGAAATTTAACGCGTTATTTAAGATTTACTAAAAAATAGGCGTGTTTTCTCAAGTTTTCTACGTTTTTTATAAGACAATATGCGCATTTTGATTAAATATCTGTGGAAGTATGTAAGTATGTGATTGCGTAATGTAGTGTCGCGTTGCGGCGGATACCTACCCCTTGCGTAAACTGGTAGGTATGAATTCAATAACCGCTGGTACTCACGCTTTTGAAGATGAAGTTTTGCAAGTTTTTGCCGAGGCAAAATCGGCGCACCCGCATACGGTTGATTCTTCAATATTGGCAATGATGTGTGTTGAAAGAGATACTCGTTTCTACGCGGATACATTACGAGCGGTATTGCAACAATCAGTTCTTCCTGGCACCTTAGCTATTGTCGATTGTGCAGGTCGAGTTTCGCAAATCATGCAAACGACTATGGAAATTAGTCTTGCTGCCGATTCTCTTATGGATGTCATGCGCGGCACTATTTCTTCTCATAAGATTCGCGAGAATGCGGGGAAGCGATATACTCACAGCAACGAACAGGCTGAGCATAAGTTTTTACGAATAATTATTATTCCAGTATCGTCCGCTCGCTCATTTGGTGACGGTATAGAAAAAGCATTGCGTCAATTGATGCCATTACAGGGAATTTCAGCATTGTGGCTGTTACACGATGATTCGCGCCCTGCTAATAATTATTGTTTGGAATCGTTAAGAGAAACTTGGCGAAACACGCCTACGGCGTCGGTGTTAGGTGCAAAGCAAGTCGATTGGAATGGGAAGATTTTGCACAATGTCGGCATGTACGCATGGAAACATGATGTTCATACGCTTACTGTTGATGGCGAACCTGATCAGGAACAATACGATGGTCGTGGCGACGTATATGCAGTTTCTTTGGCGGGTGCATTAGTCACTTTGTCTGCTTGGCAAACGTTGCGCGGCACTCAGCCTTGGATGACTACTTTTAGAGAATCTCAGGATTTTTGCCGCAGGGTTTGTCTTTCTGGTGGACGCGTAGTGGTGGTTCCGTCGGCTCGTATTGCTCATAGACGTGCTCGTTTAGAGGGTATTCGTACGCGTTCTGGTGAGGCGAGATCTTCAGAAAAGTCTAGTTTCCGCCATGCAGTAGGCTCATCTCTTATCGCGAAACAACGTTACTGGTATACAGACACGCGCATGCTGTTGTGGCCTCTTATGTGGCTTTGCAGCCTTCCTATGGCACTTATAGGGGCGTTGCGTTCGCTTGTTGCTAAACGTCCTTATGTAGCTTGGGTGCGTCTAATGCTGCCATGGATTGCTATTATGCAGTTCCCACACGCTATGCTTGTTCGTCGTCGTGTTGCGAGAAGTACTCGTATCCCTCTTAAAAAGCTTACGCAATTGGTTGCAGATCGCAGGCAAGTTGCCAGGTGGCGGGATCGTAGTGCAGCGTTTCAAGCACAGCAACATTGCGTATTGTTAAGTCCTTTGGCGCGACAGCATTTGCATATTCGAGTTTTACGCAGGTGGAGTGCTGTTATTGCGGCTTCATTAGTGCTTTTTGCTGTCACTTTGTACTTGTATGGTGCTCCTTGGCGTGAAATGTTAGGGGGAGCCTCGTGGTACGCGCAGCAGTGGTTGCCAACGGGTGCTGATTTTCATCAAGTTTGGAATGCTGCTATTGGGGCCTGGGTTCCAGATGACGGTTTTGGTCCGGCACTTCCTCCGTCTGCATGGTTGAGTGTGTGGGCGCTCGCTTCACTTATAGTTGGAGCTAATCCGTTGCTTGCTATTACGCTTATGTTCTTCCTGGCTGCTCCAGCATTGTGTTTGAGCTTCTGGGCTTTAGCGGGTGTATTTACGCGTTCTGATATGGTGCGTGTTTGCGCTGGAGTTTGCTGGACTATGGTTGCTATGGCATTTGGCTTATTCGCACGTGGGGATTTGCCTATGCTGATGACAATGGTATTTCTTCCTGCAGCGTTTGCGTTTGCTTTCCATGCTGTTGGCATGTACGTTACTGAAGATCCTGTTCGACCGGTTTCATCTGTGCAGTGTGCTGCATGTGCAGCGTTGTGCTTTATGATTCCTGTTGCCGCAGAACCTCAGTTATTGTTGCCGCTGATTATTATTTTTATTGCGTCCTTTATTATGGTGCGTTCGCATCGTATCATGTTTTTGCTTATGCCGATTCCATCCATAGTCATTGTGTTGCCGACTATTGGTAGTGCTATTCGTTATGGATCTTCTGGTATGTGGCGTCAGCTTTTCTCCAGTGCTGCTTTACCTCTTCGCAGTGTTCAAGGCGCGCCTCGAGCTCAAGGCTACATTGATGTTTTGTTGCACGCATTTAATATGACGAATGTGCAGAATGTAGCGAGTATACCTATTATCGGTTTGCGAACTATTATTATGATAATTTTTGCTGTGCTAGCGGTAGTTATGGCTGTGGTTGCTTTAATGCTTCCGTTCGCTTTGCGAGTTTCTCGCATGATGTGGGTGTTGATTATTAGCGGTATGGCGTTGTCGTTGGTTGCCGCTCGCATTGTAGTAGCCGCTGATATTACTGGTCCAGTTGCGGCAAGTGTGCTTCCAGGAGTTTCATTATCCATAATAGGTGTGCTTTCTTGCATGTGCATGGTTGCAGGGCAAGCAGTGCGCCGTTTTGAACCGCTGCGAGCTGCTGCCATTTCTAAATCTGAAAAAATACAGAGCTACAAGACGCGTGCTGATAAGCGTGCTGCAATGCGTCGATCTGCAGCGCGCTTGTTGCAACATATTATTCATGTTGCTCGAGCAGTACTTGCTAGTGGCATGCTTACTATGGCAGTTCTTTTGTGTTTGTTTGCTGTTATTAGTGGACCGGTTACTTCTATTGCAGCAAGTAATAACGGCTTGCCTATGGTTGTTGCTGATTATTTGCGTAAAGATGATACTCATCGCATTCTCGCTTTGCGTGCGAAAAGTAACCATGATTTATCAATTGCTGTTATGAGGACCATTCGTGGAGATGCTGTTGATGTATCGCCTGCGCTTTTTACTCGTCAAGTTATTTTTGGTGATGCTTCGAGTACGAAGGTGCTGTCGCGCGCTGCGGCTCAGTTGCTTTCTCATGCAGATAGTGGAGCTATCGAAGCACTGAAACAGTTGGGTATTGGCGGTATTTACATTGTTAATGATGCTCATCGTCAGGCTGCTGTGCCATCTGCTGCCATGTCTATACAGCAAATGTTGCATCCTTCAGCTCGACTCGTCAGTGACGTAAATAAAGAAGCTACTGAACGTCTTATCGCACATGTTAATGCTGCTGAAGGAACCCAACTGGTTGTATCTATGCCGCAAGGAACTTATTTAAGGTTCGATGGCATGCCTGATGCACGATCTCTTGCTGCAACGTCACCTTACCACCATGCTAGACCGCTAGCTTGGAGAATCCCTTGGATGTTGTTGTCGGCTACTGTGCTATTACTATACTGCTTGGTGGCTGTGCCTCGTTTTGGACGACATACTATGATTGAACGTGGCGATGATCAGTATGAGGAGGAATGTGATGAGTTGGCATAAACGTTCTCATGACGTTTCAAAACATGGTGAATCTCCGGCTAAAGCAGATGTCGTTAAACAGCATCGCGTAGCTAGCCTTTGGGCGCTTGCCACATTCAGTGCGGTTCTTTTACTAGTATCTGCATGCGTTTTGGTGTTGTGCTGCCCAATGCCGCATTTGTCTGATAATCCGAATGCTCCACACAGGAATTTTGTGAGGAATGTAGGTGCCACTCATATACAGTCTGTGTGTCCGGTGCGCTTGTCTTTGCCTGATTCAGCGCAGTATGGTGACAGTCAGTATAACGAGTCGGAAGGTGATCTACAATCTTTTGCTCGCTACGGTGCGTTTGGAGACGTGTATCGTGCTGGAGTTCATAATCTGAGAGATTCTGAAGATCAGTCAACATTCTTGAACACACAAGCGAGCGACAGTGATATTTCAGCTCTTGTTGCTAAAGGTAATGTCGATCACGATGCTCAAGTGCTCGATGGACGTTTGTCTCGCGTTGCTCCTGGAACTGGTATTGCAGCTTCCATGGTTTCTTGGGCAACTCAAGGCGATGTGCGAGGCCTTGCGGCTACTGCTTGTTCGAATCTCGTAATGAAGCAAGCTTTTTTGGTACCAGAATCTGGTCCTGGTATATCGTTGCGTTTAGAAGCGTTTAATCCTGCTTCAAAACCAACAGTAGTTCGCGTTCGAGCTTGGTCAGCAAAACACGGTAGCACTCCACTGACGCTTTCTACCGGTAGTGCGTTTACCGTTCCTGCGCGCTCGCATGCGTTCTTTGATCTTGCTGCTGCAGCACCTCAATCTGCCGGCTTGTATGTGCAAGCTGACAGTGAGCAAACTCCTGTTGCTGCTTTCATAAAAGTGGTCCGTATGAGTGGTTTAACGGTGAAAGGCGTTGATATTATTCGCGCTTTGCGCCCAGCCTCGAATATGAGTGTACTGCCAGGCTTGAGCCAGTCAGATAAGGCTAAAGTGTACGTGTGGTCCGAAAAAAGCGGGAAAGTTACGCTCTCTTGGATGGATGATACTGGTTATAAAGCTATAAAAGAGTTGTCGCTTTCCTCCCGAAAGTTGCAAATTGTCGATCTTGGGGAAGTGCCGGAAAACGTTCACGCGTTAAGTGTAAGTGGTTCTGTTGCTACGGCAGCAATGGTGTCTGTTGTGCGCGATGGTAAAGATGGACAATCTGATGTTGCATTTATTAACGCAAATCGTTCTAATGGCATGAGTGTGGTAGTTTCGCCGATGTCTCCTGATGAAACAACATTACATATTGCGTCGACAAGTAATCAGGATGCCTCCGTGCAAATGAGAGCTTTTGATGCTTCAGGTGTGCTGGTTGGTGAGAAACATATTACTATCCATGCTAATTCAGCGGTGAGTATTCCAGCTTCTTACTTAGCTCGTCGTGCTGTGATGTTTGAAGTTCAATCTCATAGCAGCATATCGTGGGGCGCGCGCATTCGTAGTAACGAGGTAGATAATGCTGGTGTTGCCGGTGTGGCGTGGATTGCTTCGCAATCGTTGGAACCTCAACAAATGCAAGTGTTTGTAGTAGATAATCATCACATAGTGTATTAGGTGTTTTGAGTAATAGTGATGGCAGAGCGTAAGAAAATTATTATTGATACAGATTGTGGTTCTGACGATGCTATGGCAATAGCGATGGCACTTAGGGATGAACGCTACGAAATACTTATGTTTTCTACAGTTGCTGGAAATGTGAGTATGCGGCAGGCTACGCTTAATACGCTTACTACTATCGAGTATGCTCAATCGTATGAGCCTCCGGTTTATTGCGGATGCAGCAATATGTTGTTAAGGGATCTTGCCTTTGCTCATGAAACTCATGGTCGAGACGGCATGGGAGATATAGGTTTAGTTCCGCACAGACTTACAGCTTCTCAAGGCAACGGTATTATTCGTATGCTTGATTTACTACGCAATAGTGACGATGGTGAGATTGATCTCATTACTTTAGGTCCGCTCACTAATATTGCGCTTGCGTTGCGTATGGATGAAGCAGCTATGCGTAAAATTGGTCGGTTGATTATTATGGGGTCGGCTGGCTTGGGCAGGGGTAATGTGACGCCGCTTGCCGAATTTAATATATGGCAGGATCCTGAGGCGGCAAAAATAGTTATTGAATCAGGTCTCCCTAATATTACGTTAGTTGGCTGGGATGCTTGTTTGGGAGATTGCATGCTCAATCCTCGAGAGATTGCTGAGATCCGGAATAGTGGGCCGTTGGGGAAATTTGTTATTGATTGTAATAGGGAACTTTTGCAGTTGAATATTGAGCGTTTTGGTGACGCTTATTTAGATATGGCAGATCCGTCGGCAGTAGCAGTTGCGTTGTCTCCGTCTTGTATAGAGGAGTGCGGAAGTTATTTTTGTGAAGTTGACGTTTCTCGCGGCCCCGGTTATGGCGCTGTTATTGTGGATGTGAATAATTGCGTTGGCAAGAATCCAAACGTTGCGGTATGTAGCAAATTAAACGCAACGCTTTATAAGCAATATATCTACAGTACGCTAGGTGTTTAAGTAATCTTAAGTAATCTTAAGTAACTTTAAACAATTAAGTACGCTAAACGAGCGTTGTAATACTATTCTCCCCAATCTGGGTCTATTTCTTCTGGCCTACGTCCGTAAAGTTCAGCAAGACGCTGTACCATTTCGTCTCGAATGGCATATTGAAGCTCGGCGCGACTGCTTACATGAGTGCACAGAGGAAGCCTATATAGCACAATACGAGGCGGTATTCCGCGACTTGCCGGAAAAACTTGAGACATAATTCTGCGATTATGTTCCCAAAGAACTGGTTGAGAAGGTGGCACGTCTTCTACCGCAACTTGAACATCTTTCATAAGCGACTTCCATGCGTTGTTCAGCCTTCTCATCTGAGCTGCAACCATTGCATCGAACATGCCACTAGCAGTGCGATACTGTGGAAGGCGTGTGCCAAATATAGGCGCTCTTAATCCTCTTCCGTGGCGATTTCTGTAGTGACGTTCCTCCCAAATTACACCTGTCATACTTACACTGTAAGGGAAGGCTAGGGCAAAAAATATGCTGTAACGCATATATCGGTGTGTGCAATATAAGCACGCTATGGAATACTAGACAGTGAGTGTCAATAAGTCAGGAGGAGCCGCAATGCTCAAGCCAATAGTGCATGATTGTAATGAATGCACTCTTGCTGAACGGATTGGTAGCTCATCTTTAATTGCGTTTGATTTAGATAATACGTTGGCTTGTTCCAGAAAGCCTATGCTTGCCCCCATGGCGGAGGCTTTGAGCAATCTTATTAATGTAATTCCAGTTGCTATTGTAACCGGTGGTTGTCTATCGCTAGTGCAAAGTCAAGTGTTAGATAAACTTCTTCCTGGCACTCAACTTACTCGTTTGCATATTATGCCTACTAATGGTACGAGCTATTATCGCGTGCGCGACGATGCGTCGTTGCAATGTGTTTATGAGCATCGTATTAAATCTGAGCAGGCGGAGCACATTATTGCGGTTATAAAAGAATGTGCTCTACGCATGGGTTTATGGAAAGAACCTGGCGATTCAATGTTGTGGGGAGAGCAGATTGAGAATCGTGGGAGTCAAATTACTTTTTCCGCTTTAGGGCAACTTGCTCCAATTTCGTACAAAAAAGCTTGGGATCCTGCGGGTTCTCTCCAAACGCGGCTTCAAGAATGTGTTGCTCAAGCGCTGCCAGATTTTTCTGTGCGCGCGGGAGGCAACACAAGCATCGATGTATGCTGCCGTGGAGATGATAAAGCACACGCTTTGCGTATGTTAGCTCAGTATTGCGGTTTTTCCGTAGAAAATATTACTTTTATTGGTGACAGAATGTACCCGGGTGGTAATGATTATCCGACTGCTTTTACTGGGGCGTTGGCAGTAAAAGTAGGTAATCCGGAGGATACTTTAGCGCTGTGTCTTGAGGTACTTGCTTATCTTCAGTAGTTTGTATTGCGGAAGATTTATCCACTTTTTGTCCACATTTTTTGCTTAGAAGTAGCTTTTAACCACAATGGTATTTTTTATTTTTAATGCACTGTTGTGTGCTTGTATGCTTTTGATTATGGTTGGGAGACGCAAGGCGATAGGCCAAAATGATAAGCGGCTAGCAAACGTGGTATGGAGAGGGGGAACTGCATACCACGTAGCCGCTTTTCATTCTGCATTCAATTCATTCAATTCATTCACAAAGTCATTATCGAGTTATTTTGCTGATATTCCTTCTCGTATGCCTGGGTGGTATGTTGCGCATTGGCCTGATATTATGCGTGCAATATGGAATATGGTGTTGCCTCGGGGGTGTGCTGGCTGCGATGTTCCGGATGAGGTGCTTTGTAGTACTTGTTGTCGTGCTTTGTGTAGATGGCAACGTGTTCCATTCAAATCGGTAAAGTGTGGGTACCGTTATGCTTGTGGAATTTATGCCGGTACTGTTCGTACGGCAATATTGTCGTGGAAAGATCATCAAGATGTGGCATGTGACACTGTATTTTCGGATTTGATTGCTGATTTAGTAGTATGTGTGATGCGTGAGCTTGCGCAGATTTCCTTAGAGCCTAGAGTTGGAATTCGCATTGCACAAAGTAACAATGAAATAGTAAGTGATACTTGTATTTATGATTGGCAAAAGCCGATACTTGTTGTACCGTTGCCATCTTCTCGTGCTTCTATGCGTAAGCGTGGTCGCCAACACCTGTTTCCTGTTGCGCAAGCTGTTGCCAAGGCATTATGTGTTGCGGGATTTCCGGCTTATGTAGCCAATATTGTTCGTATGGATGCTGCGGTTTCAGCAAAGTCTGTTCAAACAGCTAATGGTTCGCGTGGTCGTTCTCATCGTGCTGCGCACGCTTTTCGAGTTGACTATTGTGCGCTACCTAATCAATGTCTGTTGAGAAGTGAAGTTGGAGATGATTGCGGTAGTGCACTGCAAGTAATTCTTATTGATGATATTGTTACTACTGGTTCGACTATGAGTAGCTGCGCGAGTGTGTTACAGTGTGCTGGAGCAATTCCTGTTGCGGCTTTTTCTATCGCATGCGTGCCTTCTAAAGATGCGCGTGTGGGATGTCAGTCTGTTTCGTTGTAGTCCAACGGTAGTGTAATTTCAAAGTTTGGGCCGCGCTTATCGTCAACTACTTTTACTGTGCCGTGGTGCAAATTCGCCGCCCATCGTGCAATTGACAATCCTAAGCCCGTGCCGCCTGACTCGGTTCCTATGCCTTGGTTGCCTTTGACGAATCTGCGGAAAATATCTGCTCTTGCTTCTTTGGGGATTTGCGCTCCAAAATTGACGACGTTGCTTACAACGGTATGCTGACTATGGTTGATATGTGCGTTGATAAGCACTTCTGTGCCATTGGCGGAGTGCTTGAGTGCATTTGCAATAACGTTGGTAAAAAGTTGCGAAAGTCGAGCGTAATCGCCGCATAAGTTGATAGTGTTATCGATATGAACTGTAATGCGGTGGTTGTGTCCTGCGTCTGCTATTTCCAAAGGTTCAATAATATCGTCAATAAATTCAGCAAGATTAAATGAAGTGATGGTAAGACTTTCAGCTCCAGCTTCAACGCGTGACAAATCAAGTAGAAAAGTAATGAGATCTGCGAGTTTGTGTGTCTGGTTTAGTATGGCTTCCATATTTGATGGTGTTGGTTCTACCACACCGTCAGCAAGATTTTCGAGCATTGCTTGCAGAGCAGACACGGGGGTGCGTAATTCGTGGCTTACGTTAGCTATTAACTCTCGCCGCATGTGATCTGCATGCTCGAGTTCCTCAGCCATTTCGTTAAACGCAGTGGTAAGTTTTCCTACTTCATCGCGCCGATTTTCCACGGCTACGCGAACGGAATAATCTCCTTCTGACATTGCTTCTGCAGCGTCTTTCATTTGACGCAATGGTGCTGTGAGTCCGCGTGAAAAAATGTAAGTAATACCAAGTGCTACAACCAAAGTTAGTGGCATTGCAATCCATCCGTTTAAGCCAGTTTTCAGTAAGAACCATGCCATTACGAATGCGATAGCAGTGGCGAAAACGATAATAATAGAAAGCTCAATTTTTAACGATGAGAAAAATCCGACAGGACGGTTGGGATAATTGTGTTGTTGCGATTTTTCTTGTGATTGCGTGTCCGGCTTGTCGTTGTGTTTTGTGAGCTTATGATTGGAATTATGCTGCGAGGACGGTGTAAAGGTTGGTGTAGTTGGTGTAGCAAACTCACGAGCGGTAGTGTCTGTGGGCTTAATGGCGTCTGATTCTTGGTTGTGTGCTGTGTTTGAAATCATAATGAGTTTTCTACAAAATAATTAAGCGAGTATCAGTGATTCATGGATAATAGCTGATTATTGGAACTGCGTGATATTGCCGCTGCTTATATTGGGCTGGAGTGGAGGAGTTCATTATTTTGCAACTTGTGATTGCAAAACGTGATCGTAATCGTTTAACGGCGGCTCAAATGCGTAGCCTATGCCGTGTACAGTACGAATCCACTCTGAGCCGATTTTATGTCGCAGCGATTTAATATGCGAATCGACGGTGCGAGTTCCAGAAGCATCTGGCCAATCCCACACTTCTTCGAGTAGTTTTTCACGCTTAAAAACAGTGTGCGGATTACGCGCAAGCGTAGCAAGCAAATCAAACTCAGTAGGCGTAAAATGTACCTCTTCATCATGAAGCGTCACTATTCGCTGCCGAGGCCTGATAACAAGCGCCCCAAAGTCCAGTGCGCGTTCGTTCTCCAAGGTTTTGGCGATTTGCGCTGCACGTTCTACGCGACGAAGTAAAGCTGCGCAACGAGCTATTAGTTCGCGAGGAGAAAATGGCTTAGTCATATAATCGTCAGCTCCAGCGCTTAAGCCAACGATTTTATCGGCTTCTGCATCTCGAGCCGTGAGCATAAGAATAGGAACTGGTCTTTTCTCAATAATGCGCCGAGTAGCTTCGATACCATCCATAATGGGAAGCATAATATCCATGATTATTAAATCAGGCTGTAGTTGTTCGGCAGCAGTAACAGCGGACGCTCCATCAGAAGCAACTCGTGCCCGCCATCCTTGTGCAGTGATGCGTTGTGCAATCGCTGTAGCAAGATCTGGCTCGTCTTCCACCACAAGGATGGTACGGGGGACACTGCTAACTGATGGAGCGTTCAGCATGTCTGGTAAAAACCTTTCAGTGTTGTACTGGCTTCAAGAATACTGCACCCAATGCTGGAACGGTAATTCTTGCAGAGTACGGGCGGGAATGATATTCTTCAGCAGCTGCTGTGAAGGTGCCGTTGTGGATATTAGATCCGCAATACTTGGCGTCGTCTGTAGTCAATATTTCTTCCCATTGACCACCCTTTGGCAATGCAACTTGATAATCCTGCCAAGCTTGGCCGGAGAAGTTCACTACCACAACGATTTCTTCACCATCATCGCCAATACGAACATAGCTTAAGGTGTTGTGATCAGAATCGTCGCTGGTGAGCCACTGGAATCCATCTGGAGTAAAGTCTTGGCTCCAGAACGCACGAGAGCTCTTATATAGCGCGTTAAGATCCGCAACAAGCTTCTGTACTCCTTGGTGGAATGGCCACTGAAGCTCGTTCCAGTTGAGAGAAGTATTGAAGTTCCATTCGCTCGATTGGCCAATTTCACCACCCATGAACAGAAGGTTCTTTCCTGGATGAGACCACTGATAGGCGAGCAGTGCACGAAGTCCAGCAAACTGTTGCCATTCATCGCCTGGCATCTTGCCGAGCAAGGATCCCTTGCCGTACACAACTTCGTCGTGGCTCAATGGCAGTACATAGTGCTCGGAATAAGCGTACACCATGGAGAATGTGATTTCGTTGTGATGCCAACGACGATTAATTGGTTCTTCTTTAAGATACTGCAAAGTGTCGTGCATCCAGCCCATATTCCACTTCAAACCGAAGCCTAAGCCGCCCATGTCGGTTGGTGCGGTTACGCCTTGGTATGCAGTAGACTCCTCGGCAATCATCATGATGCCAGGATTATTCTTGTACGCTGTAGCATTTGCTTCCTTAATGAAGTCGATAGCTTCAAGATTCTCGCGTCCACCATAAATATTTGGTCTCCACTGGCCGTTCTCGCGGCTGTAATCCAAGTACAGCATCGAAGAAACAGCGTCAACGCGGAGAGCATCGACATGGTATTCGTCGAGCCAGAAGCAAGCATTAGCAACCAAGAAGTTGCGCACTTCATGACGCCCAAAGTTGAAGATGTAAGTACCCCAATCTGGATGTTCACCACGCATTGGATCTGGATCTTCATACAGAGCTGTGCCATCGAAGCGGCCCAAAGCGAAATCATCCTTAGGGAAGTGGGCTGGCACCCAATCCATAATTACACCAATGCCAGCTTTATGAAGCTTATCAACCAAATACTTGAAATCATCAGGGGAGCCGAGACGAGAATCTACAGCATAGTAACCTGTAACTTGGTAGCCCCAGGATCCAGAGAATGGATATTGCGTAAGTGGCATAAACTCAACGTGAGTAAAGCCTTCTCTTTGCACATAATCAACAAGATGATCTGCAAGCTCACGATAGTTACCAAAATCGCGGTTCCAGCTGTTAGCCTGCACTTCGTAAATACTTATTGGACCATTGTGAGCGTCAGTCTTTGCTCTATGTTCCATCCAAGAAGTGTCATGCCACTTAAATTCAGAATCTACAACGATGGATCCAGTGTTAGGTGGCACTTCGTGCGAGCGCTCCATTGGATCAGCTTTCATAATCCAATTGCCGGACTGCGTGAGAATTTCAAACTTGTATACTTCGCCAGCAGTGACATCTGGAATAAACAGTTCCCAAATTCCGGAAGATCCGAGGGAACGCATGGCGTGACGACGGCCATTCCAATAGTTGAAGTTACCTACTACTCGCACTGCACGCGCATTAGGTGCCCACACAGAAAATGCGGTACCAGTTACTTTCTTCACCATCTTTCCGGTTTCTGGTGAAACAAGTCCCCATGAATCGGTAATCGTCTTAACGTGGGCGCCAAGTGCTTCCCAAAGGCGCTCGTGACGTCCCTCACCGAACAGGTACATGTCAAGTTCGCCAACTTGCGGCAAGTAACGGTATGGATCGTCGTCAGTCGATTCCGATCCGTCAATTTCAACAGTATAAATACGGTAACTTGGCACCGACCAAGTCTTAGCCTTAGCGTGTTTTACTGCAGGAATAACAGCGGTAAAAATACCGTTATATTCGTGCGTTGCTTCATATTCGCCACTCTTAGTAAGAATGACGACTTTCTTAGCCATAGGACGCAATACGCGGACTGTTACGGTATCGGCAAACTTGCCAAATCCAAGATGACCACCGAGAACCTCGTGTGGATTGTAATACTCTGCATTGCTCACCGCAGCTAATACGTCCTGACGGACTGGAACTGCGACTGCATCTTCATTGATGTTAGTAACTGTACTCATGTTGCCTATCATACATGCTTTATTGCCGTAAGTCGCGTGTGTTTCGCACTATTGTGAAAAAATTATGAAAGTTTTTTCAAGTCTTAGGCTTATGAGAAACTGTTATGAGTTTTTCTGTGTGTACGGAGGGTTCTGTGGAATATCAAGTCGGCGATATGGTCGTCTATCCTCGTCACGGTGCGGCTCGTGTTGAAGAAATAAGTGAACGCACTGTAAAGGGTGTAACTCGTCAGTATTTACGCTTAGTAGTGTTATCGTCGGATGGTCTGGAAATCAATGTGCCGGTCGATAACGTCAAAAAAGTAGGCGTACGCGACATTGTTGGTGCTCAAGAAGTTGCGAAAGTGTTTGAAATTTTGCGCACACCAATAATTGAAAAAGAAATGAACTGGTCGCGTCGCTATAAGTTAAACGTTGAAAAAATTGCTACGGGTGACGTTAATAATATTGCGCAGGTTGTCCGAGACTTGTCACAGCGAGACGTGGATGAACACGGATTATCTGCCGGCGAAAAGCGTATGCTTGCTCGCGCACGCAGCATTTTAATTTCTGAAATTGCTTTGTCTGAAAAGATTGATGAGCAGGAAGCTGAGCGTCTTCTCGATGTAAATCTTGGCTATAAAGATCCGCAGCCAGGTGACGAGCATCACCATACTGTTGCTCCTGAAGAACCTGCCGATCAGACCTTGGCTTTGCTTGAAGAGCGGAACAAGAAGTCTAAGAAAAAGTAGTCCGCAAGCAGCATGCACTGTGACAGCATATACTGCTCTAACTGCTGTTGTCATAAATTGTTCAATTAGTTTTGACATGTGAACTGTACGTATAAAAAATCTCCTGCATATTCTGCAGGAGATTTTTTCATGTCTAGGTGTCTTTATTGCTTACTTGCCTGGGTCCTGTTGACCTTCATGAGAGTCCTTAGGATTCGTGTTTTCAACTACGCGAGGCTTTTCAGTAATAGGCTTTTTAGTGTTTTCTTGGTCCTCATTCTTACGCATTGCTTTGGTTTCTTCTAACGCGTTATGAATGTCGTCGCAAATTTTCATAATCCACTGATTGAGAGTATTCGCGTATTTTGGCATTAATTCGCTGACGCGTACTGTGGCAGTGTAGCTTCTTCCCGCTATACCGTTGAGGAAATTAAGCGTATCGTTTCCTTGCTGACTATTGCCAATAAGTATGTCAATTCCACGTTCTTCAATAAGTTTTTGGAATGCTTCGATACTTGAACGCTGCGGGTCAGTATTATTACTTACTGCTTCTGCATATTCTTTAGGAGTGCTGCTTTTTAAATTCAAATCCGACATAAGCCAGAAAAGAATAGGTGAAGTTTCAGCATACTTTACATTGCCATTTTCTTTCGCAAAGTTTTGCAGGAAAGTAGTAAGTTTCTTTTCGTTCTTTTGCCAATTCGCTAAACGTTGTGCAAAAGCGCGCTTTTTAGAAGGCTGAATCCTCGAAAAAGTATCGGCCATAGAAGAAGCCATAGCTTCTCTTGCGTCATGGGAAAACCAAAGATATGGATTATCTCCGTTTAATGCGCCTACCGTTGCGGCAGCACTGATAACTTCAGCTTTCTTAGGGCGAATTTTATTAGCCCAATCATCGTAGCCAGCTCCGTTGGTAACCATAACTTGCGCGTTTTGTATTTTTTGTAAGTCTCGAGAGCGAGGTTTGAAAGAGGAGGTATCTGCAGTGGCTCCTGTCATAAGGGAAGTGACTTTAATATCGTTGCCGCCGATTTCTCGAGCTAAGCTGCCCCATGTGTCAACTGTGGAGATAACAGTAATATGTGGAGCTGCCGATGGAGTTTTTACTTGAGGTTTTGATTCTGGTTGACCGCAAGCGGCAAAACCTAATACTATTGCAGCCGCCATGAAGCATACTGAAGCAGTTTTGCTGATTTTTTTCATGGCATGAATGATGGTACGCATCGCTGTGATTCCTCCCGTGTTAAACGATGTGTCGGCGCTCGCATACAGTACAGCTCGACTCCTACTGATCACATACTTCCATACTTCACGATAGCCTATCCTTACGAATTGTGCGAGTTGGGAGGAACGATTCATGACTGTAGTGCTCGATGGCAGTACATTGGCTAGTAAGATTAAAAAAGATTTGGCTAAGCGTGTAGCAGAATTACGCGAACGTGGCATGGAACCGGGATTAGGTACATTATTGGTTGGTGAAGATCCAGGTTCGGTAAAGTATGTTGCCGGAAAACACAAGGATTGTGAGGAAGTTGGGATTCGATCTATTCGTTGTGAGTTGCCAGATACCGCTAGTGAAGCGGATATTTTGCAGGCTATAGACAAGCTCAATAACGATCCTTCGTGCACGGGTTTTATTGTTCAGTTGCCTTTACCTAAAAATGTGAATTTTCAAAAAGTGATTGCTGCTATCGATCCGTTGAAGGATTGCGATGGCATGCACCCGTATAACTTGGGTGAGTTGGTGACGCATGTTTCTGGGGATATTACAACTCCATTGCCTTGCACACCTAGAGGAATCTTAGCTTTGCTTGACGAATATAATATTGATCTTTCTGGGAAAGAAGTTTGTGTTTTAGGTCGTGGCATAACAGTTGGAAGAACTATTGGTCTTCTTCTTACGCGAAGAGGAGTGGATGCTACTGTCACGTTGTGTCATACTCGTACGCACAATGTGCAAGAGATTATGCGTCGTTCTGACGTTATTATTGCAGCAATGGGTTGCGCTGGTTTTGTAAAGCCAGAGGATGTCAAGCCTGGTGCAGTGCTTGTCGACGTTGGCGTATCTCGAGTTTTTGATGAGGAAGCTGGCAGGTATCGCGTAAAGGGCGATGTTGATCCGGCTTGTCGTGAAATTGCTGGGGCGTATTCTCCAAACCCGGGCGGGGTAGGACCTATGACTCGCGCGATGCTTCTGGCGAATGTTGTTGATATGGCTGAGAGAGCACTTGATAAGCAATGAGTGCGACACGCCCGAAGTAAAACGGTAATTTTGGCTATGCCTGTATATAACATTGACAGAGCGCGTGTATAGTGCATGCGCAAGAATAAACGCATAATTTAATATCGAGTAATATCCACCCCAAGAAGAAACCACTAATAAATAATGGCAGAGAATAATAACGAAGTCGCCAAGGTTGCGATTAATGATATTGGCACCGAAGAAGACTTCATCAAGGCAGTCGATTCAACCATCAAGAATTTTGATGATGGTGATTTAGTTGAAGGTACCGTCGTAAAGATTGATCACGACGAAGTATTGTTGGACATCGGCTACAAGACTGAAGGTGTAATTCCTTCCCGTGAACTTTCCATCAAGAAAGACGTTGATCCAGATGACGTTGTCGAAGTTGGCGACACCATCGAAGCCCTTGTTGTCACTAAGGAAGACAAGGAAGGACGTCTTATTCTCTCCAAGAAGCGTGCACAGTATGAGCGTGCTTGGGGCGATATCGAGAAGATTAAGGATGCTGACGGTATTGTTGAAGGTACCGTTATTGAGGCTGTTAAGGGTGGCTTGATTGTTGACATCGGTCTTCGTGGCTTCCTCCCAGCTTCCTTGGTTGAGATGCGTCGCGTTCGTGATCTCTCTCCATACATCGGCCAGAAGATTAAGGCTAAGATTCTCGAGCTCGATAAGAACCGCAACAATGTTGTGCTTTCTCGTCGTCAGTTCCTTGAGGAAACCCAGTCTGAAGTTCGTGAGACCTTCCTTTCGCAGCTTAAGAAGGGTCAGATTCGTGAAGGCGTTGTGTCTTCTATCGTGAACTTCGGCGCATTTGTTGATCTCGGCGGTGTTGACGGTCTCATTCACGTGTCTGAGCTTTCTTGGAAGCACATCGATCACCCATCTGAGGTTGTTAAGGTTGGCGATAAGGTTACCGTTGAAGTTCTCGACGTTGATCTCGATCGCGAACGTATTTCCCTTTCCCTTAAGGCAACTCAGGAAGATCCATGGCAGCGCTTCGCTCGCACCCATGTTCCTGGACAGGTTGTTAAGGGCAAGGTCACCAAGATCGTTCAGTTCGGTGTGTTCATCTCCGTTGAAGACGGCATTGAGGGCTTGGTTCACATTTCTGAGCTTGCAAACCGTCACGTAGAGAATCCAGAAACTGTTGTTAAGGCTAACGAAGAAGTATTCGTGAAGGTTATCGACGTAGATCTCGATCGTCGTCGCATTTCCCTCTCCTTGAAGCAAGCTACTGAAGCTGTTGATCCAAATTCTGAAGATTTCGATCCAGCTCTCTACGGCATGCCAGCTGAATATGATGCTGAAGGCAACTACAAGTACCCAGAAGGCTTCGATCCAAACACTAATGAGTGGATGGCTGGCTACGAGCAGCAGCGCGAAGAGTGGGAAGCTCAGTATGCTGCAGCTCACGAGCTTTGGGAAGAGCACAAGGCATTCGCTGCTAAGGAACTTGCAGCTGCAGCTGAATCTGCTGCTGCTGATGGCCAGAGCGAAGAAGCCGAAAAGAAGTCAGCTAAGGAAGAAAAGAAGGAAGAAGTTGCTTCCAACTATTCTTCTGAAGCATCTAACGAAGGTGCTTTAGCTGATTCCGATCAGCTTGCAGCTTTGCGCGAACAGCTTTTGAGCGAAAAGAAGTAGTTTCTACTTTCTACTAGAACCTTATTAACAATTGCCCTGATGAGTGATTATCGGGGCAATTTTGTTTATGTTTGACTACTATTTTGAGTATGTTTTACGAGTATTTTTGTGACTCAAGTTTTGTAATTAAATATAGGTACAATTAATTTTCTTTTAAGAATCATGATTATATGATGCTTTTAAACATTAATCATAATTATTAAAAGGATTGGTGAAGATTATGAGCACGTTTGACAACAATCAGAAAAATGCTCAGTTCCCTTCATATGATGGGAATAGTTCGGAGAACATTAAAGCAACTTTAGTAAGTTCGCGCAATAAAATTGTTGCAGGTTTGCTAGCAATTTTCTTAGGATCTTTAGGTATCCACAATTTTTACCTTGGTTTTAAAGGCAAGGCTATTGCCCAATTGTTGATTTCTGTTCTTTCTATTGGTTTGCTTGCAGGTATTTCGATTATATGGTCATGTGTTGAAGGCATTTTGATTCTTTGCTCAAAGCCTGGAACTAAGTGGCATAAGGATGCTGATGGTGCTGAGTTAAAAGACTAAAACAAATATTTAGTATTAAGATTTATAAGTAATTTTACAAATAAAAGATGCGTTTTAGAATTCAATTTCCAAAACGCATCTTTTATTTTTATGCCTAAAACATTAGAAGAAATGAATAATATAGCAAATGCACTTATTCTTTAATATTGCATATTTTTTAATTTCATTAATGCTGCAGAGATAATTAGTACTTATATAACGATGGTTATGTAAAATCAAATATGCATATGTCGATTAAATATGTTGTGTTGTGATACGGATAGTAGCTTGTATAAAGGGTTTTTATGAAGAATATTGAAATTAAAAAATTAGATTATTTAGAAGCCAAAGATAATATGAATATAATTTTAGATTTATATCTAAAAGCATTCCCTAAAGAACTAGATCGTATAGATAATGTTCGTGAACGCATATTAGATAGTTTGAAATATAACAATAGTGCGCTTTTACTTGTTGCTGCGATGAATAATCGTATTATCGGTGTTTTATATGGCATAGAATTATTACAAGATAATTGGTATGCGAATCAAATTAAGCCATTTTTATCAGAAAATTATGATTGGTTCAACCAAAGCTTAGAGCTAAATGAGTTGTTTGTAGACACCGAATTTCAGCATTTAGGTGTGGGCAGTGCGCTTATGAAGAAAGTCGAAAATCTTGAATTATATAAAACAATAATTTTATCTACAAAAAAAGATAACAATGCTGTTGCTTTAGATTTTTATAACAAGCTTGGATACAGTTTATTAACCGATAATTGGAAATCCTATTACGGGCCTATTTACTGCGTACTATATAAGAAGTTTTAGTAGGGTCAATGAAAATTTACACTATTGTGAGAAATGTATCGTTTATAATCAAAATATGACAATGATGCGGATTGCTGTAACGGGCGGAATTGCAGCTGGGAAATCTACTGTAGTGAACCATTTGCGAAATCTAGGTGCGTTTATTATAGATTACGATGTTTTAGCGCGTAAAGTAGTGGAACCAGGAAGCGCAGTATTGCAGCAAATAGTAGACATTTTTGGGGAAAGTGCCGTTAAGAATGATGGTTCATTAAATCGTGCGTTTATTGCAGAGCATATTTTTGGCGATGACGATGTGCATAAGCAAGCGTTAAGTAAGATTGAGTCTATAATTCATCCTGCTATTTATGATTTAGCGAAGACTTTAGAAAGTGAATATGTTAATAAAATTTCTGAAGAAAATTGCAATATATTAGGTAGCATGAGTTCAGTTATTGTGCACGATATTCCGCTGCTTGCACAAGTAATAGGCAGCATTCCATTTAGTTTTGACCATATTATTACAGTTGAAGCGCCTAAAGATGTTCGCATTGCGCGAATGATAAGCGAGCGCAAAATGAGCCAGAATCAGGCGCAGCAGCGCATAAATAATCAAGTTGAAGAGATTGAGCGCAAAAAAATCGCGGATTTTGTAGTTGATTCCACAAAGCCTATGGAAGTTATGCTTAAAAGCGTTGATTCAAAAATTAAAATGTGGATGAGTAAGGAGCATTAGAGACCCATGGATAAGTCGCAAGCAACCGCGCGATTGTTAGGCTTTAATAAAATAAATAAAATGCTCTTAATGCTCTTGGAGAAAAATAATGTCGAATAAAATTCAGCGCACAAACAAGCCTTTTGTAGTAAAAGCGCCATACAAGCCTTCTGGAGACCAGCCGCAAGCAATCGACGAGCTGGCAAATCGCATTGAAAACGGCGAAAACGATGTTGTTTTAATGGGTGCTACGGGAACTGGTAAAACTGCTACAACAGCTTGGCTTATTGAGCGTTTGCAACGGCCGACGCTTATTATTGAACCGAATAAAACTTTGGCAGCTCAGCTTTGTGCGGAGTTCCGTGAGCTGATGCCAGATAATGCTGTGAGCTATTTTGTGTCTTACTACGATTACTATCAGCCGGAAGCGTATATTCCGCAAACAGACACGTATATTGAAAAAGACTCGAATATTAACGATGATGTTGAGCGTCTTCGTCATGCTGCTACAGCGAATTTGCTTACGCGACGGGATTGCGTTGTTGTTGCTACAGTTTCTTGTATTTATGGACTTGGTACTCCGGAGGAGTATGCCGAGCGAATGCTTATGTTAAGCGTTGGTGAGCAGCTTGAGCGGGACGATTTATTGCGTCAATTTGTGAGCATGCAATACAAGCGCAATGACATTGCTTTTACGCGTGGAACTTTTAGAGTGCGCGGTGACACAGTTGAGATTATTCCAGTGTATGAGGAATTAGCTGTGAGAATTGAGTTCTTCGGTGACGAAATCGACAGAATTACCATGCTGCATCCGCTTACAGGAGAAGTAATTCGCAAGGAGAGTAGTGTCCATATTTTCCCAGCGTCGCATTATATTGCAGGGCCGGAGCGCATGGAGCGTGCGTTAGAGGCGATTGAGAAAGAGCGTGACGATAGGGTAGCGCAGCTTAAAAAGCAGAATAAATTGCTGGAAGCTCAGCGTTTGGAGATGCGAACTACGTACGATTTGGAAATGTTGCGTCAGGTTGGAGTGTGCCCAGGAGTGGAGAATTATTCGAGGCATTTTGACGGCCGCGATGCAGGCACGCCTCCGCATACTTTGCTTGACTTTTTCCCAGACGACTTTTTGCTAGTTTTGGACGAGTCGCACGTAACTGTGCCGCAAATCGGAGCCATGTATGAAGGTGACGCTTCTCGCAAAAGAACGCTTGTAGAGCATGGTTTTAGGCTTCCTTCTGCAATGGATAATCGTCCGCTAAAGTGGAAAGAATTTTTGGAGCGCGTTGGTCAAACCGTGTATCTTTCTGCAACGCCTGGAGATTACGAGCTTGGACTTTCGGATGGCGTAGTTGAGCAGATTATTAGGCCTACTGGTTTGCTTGACCCTAAGATTGAGGTTCGCCCTGTGGAAGGCCAGGTTGACGATTTGCTTGCGGAGATCAAGGCGCGAGTGGCAAAAGATGAGCGTGTGCTTGTTACTACGCTTACCAAGAAAATGGCGGAAGACTTAACTGATTACTTCCTTGAGCTTGGTATTAAAGTTGAGTACTTGCATTCGGATGTTGATACTTTGCGCAGAGTGGAGCTTTTGCGCGAGCTTCGCGAAGGCAAAATTGATGTGATTGTTGGTATTAATTTGCTTCGTGAGGGTTTGGATTTGCCGGAGGTTTCGCTTGTTGCGATTTTGGATGCAGATAAAGAAGGCTTCTTAAGATCTTACCGTTCGCTTATTCAAACGATTGGTCGCGCTGCTCGTAACGTTTCTGGAACTGTGCTTATGTATGCGGATACTGTTACGGATGCTATGAGTAAGGCGATTAGTGAGACAGAGCGTCGACGCGAAAAGCAAATAGCGTATAACAAAGCGCATGGAATTGATCCTAAGCCTTTGCGAAAGAAGATTAGTGATGTGAACGACATGCTTGCTAAAGAGGATGTTGATACGCAAACTTTGCTAGCGGGCGGTTACAGGAATGCTAATAAGGCTGGTAACTCGCATTATGGTGTGCCAAAAGAGCCGAATCTTGGGCTGCAAAGTAAAGAAAAGCGTATGGCTAATATTTCTGAATTGCCGCAGGATGAGATTATGTCGCTGATTAAAAATTTGAGCGATCAAATGCATGTTGCTGCTGAGCAACTGCAGTTTGAGTTGGCTGCTCGTCTACGCGACGAAATACGCGATCTAAAGAAAGAGTTGCGTCAAATAAGCGAAGCTCAAAGTTAACAAATAGCTATTATTTAAGTATTGGTCGAGTATTTTATGTGATTTTCTGTGAACGTTCACAAAACGCCGAATAAATGTGGTAAGCGGTCACAATACGTTGATACACTAGAAAGCGGAATTGGGTGTTTTGCGGTTGTATCGTTAAAGCGCTCATGAAAAATAAACAGAAATAGAAAATAGGTAGGCATTATGCGTAAAGCCAAAATCGTTGATACTATTGGTCCAGCTACCGAATCGTTGGAAGGTATTACCAAGCTTGTTGAAGCTGGTATGGATGTTGCTCGTTTGAACCGTTCTCACGGCACTCCTGAAGATCATTTGCGTGTGTACAACAACGTTCGCGCAGCTTCCAAGTCCACCGGCCGCAATGTTGCTGCTCTTGTTGATTTGCAGGGTCCAAAGATTCGCTGCGGTTGGTTCAAGAAGAACGCTGATGGTGAAGATAAGGTTTATTTGGAAGAAGGCCAGGAGTTCATCATCACTACCGATGATGTTGAAGGCGATGAACACCGCACTTCTACCACTTTCAAGGGTTTGCCAGGTGATTGCCACGCAGGCGATCCAATCCTTATCGATGATGGTAAGGTTCGCCTTGAAGTAACCAAGGTTGAAGGCAACGACGTTCACACCAAGGTTATTGTTGCTGGCCCAGTTTCCAGCCACAAGGGCATTAACCTCCCAGGTGTTGCAGTTTCGCTCCCAGCTTTGACTGAAAAGGATGAGGCTGATCTTCGTTGGGCTATTCGCACTGGCGCTGATATTATCGCTATGTCCTTCGTGCGTTTCGCTACCGATATTGATCGCGCTCACGAAATCATGGACGAAGAAGGTCGTCGTATTCCGATCGTTGCCAAGATTGAGAAGCCACAGGCTGTTGAAAACTTGGAAGAGATTGTTAAGACCTTCGATGGCATTATGGTTGCTCGTGGTGACATGGCAGTGGAAATGCCTCTTGAAGAGGTTCCACTGGTTACCAAGCGTTGCATCGAGCTTTCTCGTCGCTACGCAAAGCCAGTTATCGTTGCTACTGAAGTTCTTGGCACCATGGTCAACTCTCCAGTTCCAACCCGTGCAGAAGCCTCTGACTGCGCTAACGCTGTTCTCGACGGTGCTGACGCAACCATGACTTCTAACGAAACTGCTGTTGGTAAGTATCCTGCAGTAACTGTTCAAACCATGTCTCGCATTTCTCAGTATGCTACTGAGCACGGCTACGATCGTATTCCTGCTGTTGAGCTTGACATGTCTAGCACCGGCGCTGTGTCTTCTGCTGCCGTTGATTTGGCTGACAAGCTTAACGCTAAGGCTATTGTTGCCTACACTCAGACTGGTCGTACGGTTCATCGCATTTCTCGCGAACGTCCAACCGCTCCAATTTACGGCTTGACCAACAATGAGCACACCTATCGTTGGTTGGCTTTGAGCTGGGGTACTGAAGGCTTCTTGATTGATGAAGATTACCATGACATGAATCGTCACGATTTGATGATCTTCACCGACAAGGTTCTTCGTGAGGCTGGTAAGGTTTCCGACGGTGATCAGATTGTTATCTTGAGCACTGCTCAGGGTGAACGTCAGGCTGGCCGTACGGATTCCATCTACGTACACACCGTTGGTGCTTGCGACTAATCTTAACTAAGTTTCGTATATGTGCAATTAATCTAATTTGATTATTTGTAAGCATATACGTAGGAATATTTAGTTTGTATAATGCGCGCTTTCTGTTTTGCAGTTTGCGCGCATTACTATTAGTGAATACCTGTTTGTCGCTCTATTTGCGACACGCCAAAATGTGTGAGGTATTTGCATACGGCTAAAAGTGTGCTATAGTCAACAAGTCGCGCAAAAACGCGGAAAATTAAAAATGCCCCTGTATCCCAATTGGTAGAGGAAACAGCCTCAAAATCTGTGCAGTGTGAGTTCGAGTCTCACCGGGGGCACGTGCACAACGTCACTTAGCTTGCTGAGTGACGTTTTTTATTTCGTTTTAATATTCAGACATAAATGATAAAGCGTATAATAATAAAAGCATTTTCGCACAATGAAACAATGAATGTGCTGTACGTAATGTGAAAGGAACGAAGATGATCCACAGTGCACAATTGCAAATAAGTGAGCGTAAAAAAAGTAATTATGCTTGCAAATTAATTAATAATTACAGGCGTAATTTAATGCTTGTGTCATGTGCTGCAATTGCTGCTGTAGCAACAGTGTTAATGTGCGTTTTCACTATTGTTCCTGCCTCTCCAGCATTTGCTTCAACTAAATCAACAAACGGTCTTCCGCCAAAAGGCGTTATTGTTACGGCTTTTCAACAGAACTGGAGGAGTATTGCCAAGGAGTGCAAAGAAACGTACGGTCCTGAAGGCGTTAAGTACGTTCAGGTGTCGCCTCCGGAAGATCATATTAAAGGTAAGGCTTGGTGGACTTCTTACCAGCCTGTGAGCTACAATCTAAATTCTAAACTTGGCACTGAAGCTGAGTTTAAGAATATGATTACTACATGTAAAGCGGCAAAGGTTGGAATTATTGTAGATGCTGTAATTAATCACACAACTGGTGCTGGTAATAAGGATACTGTGGGCGTTGGTGGAAGCAAATATGATGCTGCTAACCAGAGCTATCCAGACGCTGGTTACACAAAAGATGATTTTCATCAAATAGATAAAGATATTTACACGTATAGGGATGCTCAAGTAGTTTGGAATTATCGTTTAGTTGGTTTGCTTGATTTGGATACGTCTAAGCCGCATGTGCAGCAAATTCTTGGTAACTATTTTGCGAAATTGCTAAAAATGGGAGTTGCTGGCTTCCGCGTGGACGCTGTAAAGCATATTGCGCCAAACGAGATGAAAGCTATTAAGAAGGCTGCATCCGAGGCGAGCGGGATTAAGCCTGAAAACATTTGGTGGATGCAGGAAACGATTGGGGACAGCAATGGTGCGAAAGAAAATCAGCCAGATAAATATGTTGGAACTGGTGAAGTAGATGAGTTTGAGTATTCGTACCGTTTGCGCAATTATTTCTCTGGATCGATTGACAATTTGAAGCATATTACAGATGGTCTTATTCCTAATAAGAGTGCTGCTATTTTTGTTACCAATTGGGATACTGAGCGAGATAATGCCACAAGCGTTCTTACTTACAAAGATGGCAAGTTGTATGAGCTTGCAAACGCTTTTATGCTTGCTTACCCGTATGGTACGCCAAATGTTTATTCTGGATACAAGTTTAGTGAGCGTGACGAAGGTGCTCCTGGCGCAACTGAAACGTCTGTTCCTGATGCAAGCTGTGGCAAGGATTCAAAGTGGCAGTGCACTCAGCGCTGGACTTCTATTCGTGGCATGATTGGTTTCTATAACGCTGTGAAAGATACGAAAGTAACTAAGTGGCAGGATGACGAAAGTAATAATATTGCTTTTAGCCGCGGAAATAAGGGTTTCTTCGCTATTAATAATGGCGATAAGCAAAATGATGTTAAGTATGATACTGACTTGTCAGACGGTGAGTATTGCAATGTTTATGCGTCAAAGACTTGCGATAAAACCGTAACCATTAGCGGTGGGAAAGTTGAAACTACGATTCCTGCGCATTCTGCAGTGGCTTTGCATATTAAGGCTGTGAAGCATTTTGGTAACAGTGGGGTTGTTAATAAAATATTGCTAATATTTGCTGCTATTTTTATAGCTTTGGTTGTTACCTTGGCTTTGCGTTTTAAGAAAGGAAAAGACGATTTCAAAAATAAAAGTACTAACAATTGAGAATAGTGTTAAGTTTTAATTGAAGAGTATGCTTCAATCAGAATCGTACTAACATTATTACAATTTTTAGTTACTTTTTGCAATATTGTCAATATGTCGGTGATATAATTACCTCCGCTTATATTGCGCATTTATGCGATGGCTAGCAACATAGTTGTACTAGCCATCGTTTGCGTATTTAAGCTATTAGTGCGTCCAAAGAAGAAACGCGCTGATACCAATGGAGGAAAGGAAACTGATGAGTCATCGTCGACACTTTGCATCGAAGATGGTTGCTGTTGCTGCGTCTGTTGCAATGCTTGTAACTGGTTTTGCTGTTACGGGTAGTGCAAACGCTGCTAGCGAAAGCAATGAAA
This sequence comes from Gardnerella nova, assembly GCF_049244055.1. Classification (NCBI taxonomy): domain Bacteria; kingdom Bacillati; phylum Actinomycetota; class Actinomycetes; order Bifidobacteriales; family Bifidobacteriaceae; genus Gardnerella; species Gardnerella nova. The sequence continues at coordinate 458,663 of NZ_CP058369.1, forward strand.
ATCTAACTCTTAACCGTAAGGGTGTTATTGTTACTGCATTCCAGCAGAATTGGAAGAGTATTGCTAAGGAATGTGAGCAAACTTATGGTCCTGAGGATGTGAAGTATGTGCAGGTGTCTCCTCCGAATGAGCATGTAAAAGGTACTCAGTGGTGGACTTCTTACCAGCCTGTGAGCTATAAATTAAATTCTAAACTTGGCACTAAAGCTGAGTTTAAAGATATGATTGATACTTGCAAAGCTAAGGGCGTGGGAATCATTGCTGATGCCGTGATTAATCACATGACTGGTGCCGGTAATAAGGATACTGTTGGCGTTGGTGGAAGTGAATACGATGCGGCTGCGCAGACTTTCAAAACAGCTGGATATACTAAGGATGATTTCCATCAGAGTGCTGAAAATATTAAAAATTACAAGAATGCTGAAGAAGTTTGGACTCACAGGCTTGTTGGCTTGCTTGATTTGGATACTTCTAAGCCGCATGTTCAGCAAGTACTAGGCGGATATTTCGCTAAGCTACTGAAGATGGGTGTTGCTGGCTTCCGTATAGATGCAGTAAAGCATATTTCTCCAACAGATATGGCTGCAATTAAAGCTGAGGCTGCAAGACAATCTGGTAAAAATGCAGATGACATTTGGTGGATGCAGGAGACGATTGGTGATCCTTCTGAAGCTAAAGAAATACAGCCAGATAAGCATTTAAAGGAAGGTGAAGTCAACGAATTCCAATATTCGTACCGTTTAAAGAACGATTTTTATGGATCAATTTCGAATCTAAAGAATATTACTAATGATCTTGTTCCAAGTGATAAAGCTTCGATTTTTGTAACTAATTGGGATACTCCTCGCGAAAATTATGTGCGCACTCTTACTTATAAGGATGGTCCTCGCTACGAGCTTGCAAATGCGTTTATGCTTGCCTATCCGTATGGAAATCCAAATATTTACTCGGGGTATAGGTTTGATGCAAAGAATAAAGACGATGGTGCGCCTAATGCGACCGATACGTCTGTTCCAGATGTAGATTGTTCTCCAACAACTGGCTGGCAGTGCACTCAGCGTTGGACTTCGATTCGCGGAATGGTCGGCTTCTTTAATGCTGTAAATGGTGCGAAAGTCACCAATTGGCAGGAGAGTGACAACAATAACATTGCATTTAGCCGCGAGAAGAAGGGCTTCTTAGCAATCAACAATACGCCAAATGCAAAGAGAGTTTTGTATAAGACTGATTTGCTTGACGGCGAGTATTGCAATGTGTATGAGGCTGGAAACTGTTCTAAGACTGTTAAAGTTACAGGTGGTAAAGTTGCTGCGACTATTGCTCCTTATTCTGCAATTGCTTTGCATGTTGGTGCTAAAGCCGATGCCGCCAGTAAAACTGGTCCAGCACGTGATAAATCTGATCCAAAATACAATGTTGACGATGTTAAAGACCAGTCAACAACTGTTTACTTCAATGCTAACGGTAAAGCAGGTAATCCAAGTTCAGTAAATATTCATTATCAAATAAGTGGTAATAATTGGACTGTAGCTCCTGGATTGCCAATGCGCAAAGTTTGTGGCGATTGGTTTGCAAAGACTATTACTAATCGTGGTGAATTTAAAGCTGTATTTAATAATGGCATTGCAAAGAGCGATGGTAGCAGAGATTGGTATCACGTAAATGGCTGGGATGATGGCAATTTCACTATTCCTGCTAATGCAAAGAATTATGTAGTCAACGAAAATCTTAGTGGATCTAGTAATGTCTCAGATCTTCCTTGCAAAGCAGAATCTTCAAAACCTTCTGCATTAAAGACAAAGATTGTTATTCACTATAAGCAACAATCTAATGACAATCGCAATATGGGCGTCTATATGTGGGGTCTTAAAGATGCAGATGGTAAAGAGATAAAACCTGCTTGGCATGCGTTTAATGGTCAAGATGCTTTTGGTAAGACTTATACAGTTGAGGCTGATGGCACTTACGAGAGCGGAAAAGTCGGATTTATTATTACTACTGATCCAGGGCCTAATAACTCAAATTGGCAGAAAGACGGCGGAAATCGTTATATCTCGCAAATAGAAGATGGTGTTGGAGAAGCTTGGGTTTACGGAGGAGATTCGAATACTTTTGCTGAGCCTCCAGCTGAAGTTGCTAACAAGCTTAACAACATTAAAACGTTAAACGTTACTGTTCATTACCGCAGAACAAACAAGGATTACGCTGGTTGGAATCTCTGGACTTGGTATGGTAAGAAAGAAGGCGTAAAGCAAGATTTTACGGCTCATGATGATTTCGGAAAGATTGCAGAATATACGTTTACGGATAGTAATGGCGTAAAAGATCCAAAGTTTATTGTGCGCTATTCCATGCAAGGTAAGGATTGGGTTGCTAAAGATCCTGGTGAAGGCGATCGCGCAATTCCTGCAAAGGCAATCACTTTAAGTCAAGATGGTCAAGTTGGCAATGCTGAAATCTGGCTTATGCAGGGTGATAGTAGAGTTTACTTAAGTCCAAATGTAATCAACACGAAGTCTAATGCTATTAATGCTGATATTACGTCTTTGAATGAATTTACTGTAAATGTGAGCGGTGACCCTTCGGAAGTAAAGAAGGAAAATGTTACTGTAACTGATGTTACAGATTCAAAGAAAGATCAACATAAGGCAGTAGAAATCTCGCAAGTTGCTGTTGTAGATAATAAGATTGTAATCACTGCAAAGAACGAATTAGATCTTAAGAAAATGTATGAAATCAACATTAAGGGTGTTGGTGGAATGCCTAAAACAGTGTCTGTTTCAACTGTTAAAGGATCTAAGATTGTTCGCACTGATGAGTTCGATCAAAAGTATGCTTACGCGGGCGATGACTTGGGTGCTGTTGTAAAAGATGGTTCTACGACTTTCAAGCTTTGGGCACCAACTGCTACGAAAGTGGAGTTGGTAACTTATTCTGGCACTGATGAAAATTCTGCAGAAGCTAAAGCACAAGATATGAAGCTTGAAAGCAATAATAGTGTGTGGAGTATTACTACAGGTGATGCAAAAGCTGGAACTGCTTACACGTATAAGGTTCATTTTGCAGATGGTGCTGTTAATAATTCTCCAGACCCTTATGCAAAGGCTGCTGTGAGAAACGGAATGAGATCTGTTGTATTCGGTGGCAGTATGGCAACACCTGTATCTCGCATGGCATCGTTTGGTAAGCGACCAACTGATGCGACTATTGCAGAAATGAATATTCGCGATTTCTCGATTCATGAAAGTTCTGGCGTGGATGTTGCAAAGCGCGGCAAATATCTTGGTGTAATTGAACCTGACACTAAGAATGGGAACAAGCCAACTGGTTTGGATTATTTGAAGTCCCTTGGCATCACTCATGTGCAAATCATGCCAATGTATGATTTTGGTTCTGTGAACGAAGCAGGAGATTTGAGTTATGTTGCTACTAACGACAAAAATAATCCTCACCAAAACTGGGGCTACGATCCAATCAATTACAACGTTCCAGAAGGCTCCTATGCGTCTAATTCAGCAAATCCTGCTAAGCGTATTACTGAGCTAAAGCAAATGGTTAAAGGTTTGCATGATGCTGGATTGCGCGTGATTATGGATGTGGTTTATAACCACGTTTATAACGCGCAAAAGAACGCTTTTGGTCAAACTGTGCCAGGATACTACTTCCGTTACAACGATGACGGCAGCTTATCTAATAGATCTGGTTGCGGAAACGATACTGCTTCAGAGCGCAAAATGATGCGAAAGTATATTGTTGACTCTGTAAAGTATTGGGCTAAAGAGTACGGTATTGACGGCTTCCGATTTGATTTGATGGGATTGATTGACCTCGAAACCATGAAGGAAGTGCGTGAAGCTGTTCATAAAATTGATTCAAGCTCTATTATTCTTGGCGAAGGCTGGGATATGAGCCAATTGCCTTATGCAAACCGCACTATTCAGCCTAATGCGTATAAGCTTGCAGATAATAATGGCGTTGCATTCTTTAACGATTCATTCCGTGACGCTGTAAAAGGCCATGGAGATGATGGTGTTGCTGGATTTGTGTCTGGAAACAGAGGTAGCGACAATCTGGTAATGCAAAATCTTTACGGTTGCCAGCCTGGAAACGCAAGCTGCACTGGTAGGCAATACGCTAATGCTGGTCAGACTGTGCAATATGTTGAAGCTCACGACAATCTTAATCTTTACGATAAGTTGAAGAAATCTTTGCCTGGTGAATCAGCTGAGAATCTTAAAAAGCGAGTAAAGCTTGCTAATTCGCTTGTAATGTTTGCTCATGGCATGCCATTCTTTGAGCTTGGTCAAGAGTTCTTACGAAGCAAGAATAGTAATGCCAATAGTTACAATGCTGGCGATGGCGACAATTCCGTTAAGTGGGATTTGGTTAATAAGAATTCCGATGCTGTTGAGTACTTCAAGGCATTGATAAAGTTAAGAAACGAGATTCCAGCTTTACGCGATTCTACATATTCTGAAGTTAACAAGAATATGCATTGGATTAAGAGCAGTGATGGAATTAATGCGTTTAGCGTTGACAGCAATAATAAAACGTATGTGTTTATTTTCAATGCTAATGACAATGCTACTGACGTAAATATTGGCAAAGGAAAGTATCGCGTGCGCATTGCCGATGGAAAGGCTAACGGCAATGATGAGTCAAATTGGCCTGAAGTATCGGTAGATGATAATGGAAATTACAAGGTTGTTGCTCTTTCTACTGCAGTGCTTGTGAAGGATGCTGAAAAGAATAAGGATGAGAATTCTATTGATCTTGAAAAGGTCGCTGAATATAAATTGCATCCTGCTGACGTAAGTGAACTAGTTAATGGTCCTGTGAATCCAAAGCCTAAGCCAGAGCCGGAACCTGGTCCTCAGCCACAGCCAGCTCCTGGTCCTGTGACGCCGACACCTCAGCCGCCTGCTCCGTCTCCGGTGCCAACGCCTCAACCACAGCCGCATCCTACTCCGAATCCGCCAGCTCCGGCCCCTAAGCCTGGTCCAGTGGTTCCGCCAACACCGCAGCCAGCTCCTGCACCTGGACCCGTGACTCCAGCTCCTGCACCTGGACCGCAGCCAGTTCCTCAGCCTGGTTCTGACTCAACGCCTGGTGATTCCGGTTCTGGCTCTCAACATGGTCCACAGCAACCTTCTGTAGAAACTCATAATCCTCAGCAAGGTAGTACTAAGTCGGAGAATCCAAAGCAAGGAAATACGCAGCCTTCAGTTAAAAACAAGCCTGAGTCCGCTCCTGCTAATAAGACTCAAGAGCATGTTAATTCTGAAGATACTGCTAAATCCGAAAACAATGGAAAGACTGGCAAATCTGAGAGTGCTGAAACGCATGAAAATGTTGGAAAGTCTAACAATTCCACGAACGCTGGAAAAGATGCAAACGCTGAAAACACTGAGAAGCCTGCCCAGGTTGAGAATCATACTCAGAAGGCTGAGACTTCCACTTCAGTACCATCTACTTCAGCATCATCTGCACCGTCTGCTACGGCTCCGTCTGCTCCGGCTCCTGAAGCTCCTGCAACAGTTAAGCAGCTTAAGCCAGAATTAAAGGGTACTCTTACTGTAGGTAGCAATGATGTTGCAACAGCCGGCGTGGTAAACAATGTGAGTATTCATGTTGTAAACAGTGATTTTACCGAACGGTTGAAGAAAGATGGTGTGGTTTATGCATACGCGTACATTTACTCCAGGCCGCGCTTACTTAAGAGTGCAAATGGTTCTAAGTATGTAACTGTTCGCATGGTGAATGGTGTTCCTCAGTTTGATGCAATGTTCCCAGCTGGATACTCCGGGAAACACACAGTTGTATTGGTTGATGAGCAAGGTAAGCAACTAGCTTGGACTGAAATAACAGTAGTAAATAATGCTGTTAATCAGCGTGCTCATGAATTAAGTGCAACGGGCAGTAGCGTAGCGCAAATTGCATTTATTATTGCAATATTGTTGTCTGTTGCAGGTGCTTTCTCGATTAAAGTAAGGCGTTCTAAGCATCTGTCTCGCAATTATTAAAATTCAAAGCAATGCTTTTGAAGGCTTACGTTTTATGTTTTGAACGTATTATTTCTTAAGCACTGATATTAAAAATCGAGGGCAATGGCATCGGTGGTGTTATTGCCCTCATTTTTTGATTTTTAATTCTGCTTGTGTGCTGTTAACAATAGTTTATTTACACACATATCTGCGTTAGGGTGAGCTATACGGTTGTTATGATGTCAGTATTGAAGTGGTACAATTGCCTTGCTAGTAATATGCATTACGATGCCGGTTAGCAGCGTAGTAGCGTTAGCTGTCATTTGCATATTGCAGCTATCAGCATAACCAATGGAGAAGTATGCTGGTACCAACGGAGGAAAGGATATCGAATGAGTTTTCATCGACATTGTGCGTCGAAGATAACTTCGATTGTTGCGGCTGTTGCAATGTTAGTAACAGGGTTTGCTGTTGCAAATACTGCTAATGCTGCTAATTCAACAGAGGGAACATCAAATAAGGTAACGCTGGAAAATAAAGGTGCTACTGCTTCCCAACAAGATGTGACGAGCAAAACGACTGTCCGAATCCACTATAAGCCAAAAGCAGGGGATACTCGCGATATTGGCATTTGGCTATGGGGCAAAGACAAGGATGGCAAAGATTTACCTGGAGCTTGGCATAAGTTTACTGGCACTGATTCTTTCGGTAAAGTCTTTGAAACAACAGTTGACGGCGCGTTTAAAAACAAGTCTCTTTTCTTTATTACCACTACAGAAAAGTGGAATAAAGATGGTGGCGATCGTGCTATTGACAATTGCGAAGGTGGCCTTGCCGAAGCTTGGGTAACAGGTGGAACTTGGACAAATCCTGATGAAAAAGACACTAGCGATAGCACTAAGTTTACTGCTCCAGACAATCTTAAGAATAAGCCAAAAGAATTAACGGTAACAGTTCACTATCATAGGAATAAAGGTGATTACCAAGGCTGGAATATGTGGACTTGGGAAGACGATCGTAGTGGCACTGCTCGTCAATTCACTTCGAATGACGATTATGGCAAGATTGCAACCTTTACTGCTAAAAATGATGCTGGTATAGAAAATGCAAAATTTATAGTAAGGTATTCAACTTCTACTAATGAGTGGGAGTCTAAAGATTGTGATCAGGACCGTACGATACCTAATAATATTATCAAGCTCGATAAGAATGATCCTACTAAGGGCACTGCGGAAATCTGGCTTTTGCAAGGAGATCCTACAGTATATGTAAATGCCACTATGCCACAACTTACAGCTCACATAATGTCTGCTGATATCACAGGTCTTAAAAAATTGGCTGTAAAAGTGTCTGGCGATGTGTCTTCCCTGAAAAAATCTGATGTAACACTTTTGGATAAGAGTGAGAAGTCTCAAAAGGAAATTGAAATTGTTTCTGTTGAGAAAAAAGGATCAGATATTACCATTGAGACCAAGAATGAACTTGATATCAAACATCTGTATGAGTTGAACATTAAGGGATTAACTAAAAGTGTTGATCTTTCCGCTTCTTCTAAGACGGGCGCTAGCGTAATTCGTACCGATGAATTCGATAAGAAATATGCGTACAATGGTGATGATTTAGGTGCTGCGTATTCCGCTTCTTCAACTACTTTCAAGCTTTGGGCTCCAACAGCAACTGAAGTAAAGTTGATTACTTATAAGTCGACTGCTGAAAAAGCTGAAAAAGATAAAGAAACAGCTATGAAAGCAGAAGATCATGGCGTATGGTCTGCAAAGCTCGATGGAGATCAAGCTGGTACAGCTTATGCGTATGAAGTTCATTTTGCTGATGGTACAGTGAATGTTTCTGCTGATCCTTATGCTAAAGCTGCAGTAGTAAATGGTGAGCGTTCTGTCGTATTAGCAGATAAAGACGCGGGTAATGCTGGAAAGCGTATGCCAAAGTTTGCGCATCCAAGTGACGCAACAATTGCAGAGATGGATGTTCGTGACTTCTCGATCAATCCAAACTCTGGTATTAGCGATGCTCATCGCGGTAAGTATCTCGGTGTAGTAGAAGCAGGTACTAAGACCACAGATAAGCATAATGTTTCTGGCTTTGATTATTTGAAGTCGCTTGGTGTCACTCACGTGCAAATCATGCCAATGTATGATTTTGGTTCAGTGAATGAAACTGGTGACTTAGGCTATGGAAAACCAGGTGCTCAAAACTGGGGTTATGATCCGCAAAACTACAATGTTCCTGAAGGATCTTACTCTACAGATCCTGTCAATCCAACAACAAGAGTTAAGGAAGCTAAGCAAATGATTGCTGGCCTTCATAAGGCTGGCCTGCGTGTGATTATGGACGTGGTTTACAACCATGTTTATAACGCGCAAAATCATTCGTTTAATAAGACAGTTCCTGGATATTACTTCCGTTATAAGGATGGCGCTCTGAATGGTAATTCTGGATGCGGTAACGATACTGCTTCTGAGCGTCAAATGATGCGCAAGTATATTGTGGACTCTGTGAAGTATTGGGCTACGCATTACAACCTTGATGGCTTCCGATTTGATTTGATGGGCTTAATTGACCTGAAGACTATGCAGGAAGTGCGTGCTGAGCTTAATAAGATTGATCCATCAATTATTGTGCTTGGTGAAGGTTGGGATATGAATACTATGCTTCCTAAGAGTGATTCTACTATTCAACCTAATGGTTCTAAGATTCCAGGTGTAGCGTTCTTTAATGATTCATTCCGTGATGCTATGAAGGGTTCTGTATTCGACGCTAAGGGTACTGGTTTTGTCAATGGCAATACTAGTAAAGATACTAAGGCTCTGCTTGAGCATAATTTGCTCGGTTGCCAATTTGGCACAGGCGGTAAGACTGCAGACGGTAAGAATACGATTAAGTGCTGGAATGGTAATGCTGAAATGCACTTTGCTGATGCGGGTCAAGTAGTTCAGTATGTGGAAGCTCATGATAACTTGTCGTTGTATGATAAGTTAAAGGTTTCTGCTCCTAACGATACTGAAGACGTGCGCATGAAGCGAGTAAAGCTTGCAAATTCAATGGTTTTGCTTTCGCGTGGCATGCCGTTCATTCAGCTCGGCCAGGAATTCTTGCGAACTAAGAATGGTAACGGAAACAGTTACAATGCTGGAGATAAAGACAATGCTCTTGATTGGAATCGTGCAACAGAAAAGTCTGATTCTGTGAACTATTTCAGGGGATTGTTGAAGCTCCGTAAGAGCATTAAGTCTCTTCGTGATTTTGATTATGCAACAATTAACAAGAACATGAAGATGATTGCTGGCACTCCTGATGGTGTAATTGCTTACACGCTTAAAGATGGAGATAAACAATACGTTGTAGTGTTCAATGCTAATAATGCTGAAACTCAAGTAAAGATTCCAGCAGGAAAGTATGTTGCATTGGTTGCCAATGGTGAAGTAAATAGTAAGCCGAAGGCTGTGACTGTTGCTGCTAATGGAAAGTACAAGGTTGCTGCTCTTTCTACTGCTGTACTGCTTGATGCAGAAAAGAATTCGCAAACAACTCTAACTTCAACTTCGCTTGGTTATACTTCGAGTTCGGATCAGCAATCCTATGCTGCAACAACGCAAGAGCAGTCTTCTGGTGAGAATTCAACTTCATCTCAAAAGTTAACTGCAGATCAGAAATCCAAGAAAGCTATTACAAAACGTGGTCGTATGTTAAGTGCAACTGGTAGCAACATAGCGCAAGTTGTTGTAATGTGCGGCATACTTATAGCTGTAGCAGTATTGTGTTTGATGCGTAGGAAAACACGTTAAGCATATTGCTTAATATGTGTGCTACATATTCGAGTAGGTTCTTGAATAGTAAGCTACGCTAAAAACATATATGTACTACGAGGGCGATGGCATCGGTGATGTTATCGCCCTCAATTTTTTGATTTTTGCTTGCGTGTTGCATGCTTTTTTAGAAATTTTTTGCGTAGCATAATTTCGGGCGTTTTCTAAAATTATAGAAGCCGTTTTCCTTTATATAACAAGGGTTTGTATACGTTTTCTAAAAAGTAACATTTTACTTATATTTTTGAAAATATGAGCATAGTGCACGAATAAATATTTGCATTTGTACTTTTGCAGTGTTAGCATCATTCTCAACACAAACGAATATCGAATACTTCGGTTGAGGTTTGTGCGTGAACCACAGTCAGCTAATGAGCTTAAGGAGGCAGTTATCATGCGTAACATGAACATGAATGCTGAATCTCACAATGCTCTTGACGCTGCACGTATGTGGTGGTGGCAGTCTTCTCTTTGGCGTGAGTTTACTCTGAAGTTTTAGAAGCTGCGTATAAAAGCTTGTAAAAGACCTCCGGGGTAAGCCCGGGGGTCTTTTTGTATACAAGCTTAAATTTTCAAAATAACCAAATCACAAAACAAATCACAAAACAAATCACAACAAAATATTCGATAGCTTTATATGAACAATATAAAGCCCAAACAAGGAGAGAAATCATGGCTCAAGAAATTAACGAAACCGTTAAGGAAACTTATAACAATGATGCAAAGGCAACTACTGATGCTGCTGCAGCAATGATGCAAAATGTAAAAGTTAAGCATCATGCGCTGGATATTACTTCGCTGGTGCTGGTTGCTGTACTGTTCGCCGCAGGCTGCATTCTCGATTTCACGGTTGCGAAGTCACTTTCTATTGGCAACATTCAGCCGGAATTTGTTATTGCTTCCTTCTGCCTGTCAATTCTGCTGGTTCGTCCTAATATTCTGCAAGGAGCTATTATTGGTGCTCTCGCGGCAACATTGATTCAGTTCAATACGTCGATTCCAGGACTTGAGTACGCTTGCGATATTCCAGCAGCAATTGTTATGACTTTGATGATTATGGCTTATGTTCGCGTTTTCCCTAAGGATGCTGCTAGAAAGTTCAGTATTTTCCCACTTATAGCAACTTTTATAACTACAGTTGTTTCTGGTTTAATATTTGCATCTACTGCATCTTTCTTTGTTCTTCATTCTCCTAAGACGATTCTTGTTATGCTTCCAATCATTTTTGGAACTGCTGTGTTTAATGCTGTTGTTGTTGAAGTTCTTTACACTCCAATTCGACTCGTTTTGCATAAGTAGCACAGTTTGTGTTTGCAATATGTGTTAGGAATGTTTGGTAAATTATATAATCGTTAGATAATAATCAATAATTAGTAATCAATTTATTGGTTTTAAGAGTTAGGAATTATTGTGCCTTTGCTTGAGTTAAAAGATGTGTCTTTTAAGTATGTGAATCGGAATAAAGATGATTCTTTGGACTCTTCAAAGGCACAAGATTCCACTTTTGCACTAAAAGATGTAAGTCTTAGCGTAGAATCTGGCGAATTTGTGGGAATTATTGGCCCTTCAGGATCTGGAAAAACAACTCTTGCTTCGCTTTTTTCTGGTGCTATTCCGCATCATTATTCTGGCGAACTCTTAGGAAGCGTTAAAATTGCAGGTCAAGACACTAAAAATCTTGCTTTAACTAACATTGCTTGCTTAATTGGATCTGTTATTCAAGATATTGATGCGCAAATGGTTGCTGCAAACGTAGAAGATGAGATTCTTTTTGGCTTAGAAAACTTTGGCGTTGCGCATAGCGAAATACCAAGTCGAATAGATGAAGCTTTGCAAATTGTTGGCATTAGTGACTTGCGCAACCGCGATTTAGACACTCTTTCTGGAGGTCAAAAGCAGAAAGTTGCGATTGCTGCTATTCTTGCGCTAAAGCCTAAAGTTATGGTGTTAGATGAGCCTACGTGCGCTTTAGATCCTGTTTCTTCTAAAATGATTTTTTCGATTCTTAAAGATTTGAATAAGAATTTTGGAATAACTGTTGTTGTAATTGAGCAAAAAGTGGCGCTTTTAAGCGAGTATTGCAAGCGTTTAGTTGTGCTTTCTAATGGCACTTTGGCGCTTGATTTACCTTTACCGCAAGCGTTGAAAAACATGGATTTGCTGTATTCTATTGGAATAAATTATCCGCGTACTACGCATTTGGTTAATGATTTGCAGCGTGAGAATATTTGCTATAAAAGCGATTTGCCTGTGTCTGTAGAAGATACAGTAAATACTATTGTTAATACGATTAATAGTGAAAAATCTTTGACTTCACATGTTGATTCACATAGTGATTCGCCTAGTGAATTTGATAATAGTGAGTGTGATTCAAATAAATTGGCGGTTGCTTGCGACTTTCCCCACGAATCGCAAGTCTCCGCACAATCTTCCGCACAAAATAAATCGAAAAACAATTCGCCATGTCTTTCGCTTAAAAACGTCAGTTTTTCGTATCAGAGTGGCGTTAGTGCGCTAAAAAACGTGTCTTTTGAAGCTTACGCTGGAGAGCTTGTAACTCTTGTTGGTAGAAATGGTGCTGGTAAAACAACTATTACCAAAATTATTAATGGTTTATTAAAACCAACAGAAGGCAGCGTAACAATTGATGGCGTTGACACTAAGTCTCTTCGTATCAGTCAAATAGCAAAATATGTTTCTACGCTATTCCAAAATCCTGACCGGCAATTATGCAAAGAAACAGTACTTGAAGAAGTTACTTTAAGCTGCACTCTAATTGGTCAGAATGAGGACGAAGCTAAAGCTCACGCAATGGAAATTATTGATGAGTTGGAGCTGGATCCTGAAGCTAGCCCGTTTATGCTTTCGAGAGGACAGCGTCAAATGGTGGCGCTTGCTGCAACGGTAGTGACGCATCCTAAAATTTTGGTGCTCGACGAGCCAACTTGTGGTCTTGATTACAAGGAATGCATGAGAATTATGCAAGTTGTAGAGCGTTTAAGAAAAAACGGTTGCTGTGTGATTATGGTTTGTCACGATATGGAAGTTGTTCTTGATTATGCAACTCGACTTATAACAATTAATGATGGAAAGCTTATTATTGATGGTTCAGCATACGATGTGTTTGAAAAGCCGGAAGTGTGCTCTGCTGCGGCATTGTATCCGCCATTATTATGTTCCGTTTCTCAAGGCTTGGTTGCGCATGGATTTAATAAGTGCAATGGCTTGTATGTGAGAGAAGAATTAGTAGAAGCGTTGCGCGGCGAAAAAATCACAAAACAGACTGTACAAAATCAGCAGAATTAACAGAAGCAATAGAAAACTAAAAGTAGCAAATAGAAGTAAGAAGTAAAGGCGTCTGATATTTATGAAAACTAGATTATTAACCTACCAACCAGGTAATACTTTTCTTCATCGCACTAATCCTATTGCAAAACTAATTCTTGCTGCGAGTGTTGTAGTAAGCGTGTTTATTGCTAAACAGTATTCTGTGCTTATTGCGCTTGTAGCTATTATTTTTATTGGTATGGCTTTTACTGGAGTTGTTAAAGCATTATCTGGTCTTATTAAAGCTATGCTAATAATTTCTTGCGTAATGTTTTTGCTGCAGACTGTTATTGCTCAAAGTGGCAACTATATTTTCTTGTGGTTCACATTGCACGGCATTGATATTGGCGCAAAAGCTGCTTTAAGATTGTTCTGCTTTGCTTTTCCTCTTGTAACAGTTCTAACTGTGACTAAATTAAACGATCTTGCAAATGCTGTAGTGCAATATTTGCACGTGCCATACTGCTACGCTTTTACTATTACAACAGCAGTGCGTTTTGTACCAATTTTTGCTTACGAAATGTCTCAAATCACGGAAGCTCAAATGGCTCGTGGTGTTGAATATGATACTAAAAATCCGTTCAAAAAAATAAAGCTTATGATGCCGCTTATTGTACCTCTTTTAGTTTCTTCAGTTCGAAAAGCAGACAGTTCCGCACTTGCTGCCGAGGAGCGCGGGTTTTATTTGCGTACTCGCAAATCCTCGTATTATAAGTATCAATTCGGGTGGCGCGGATTTTTATCTGTATTTATTTCTGCGCTTATTATTGCTTTACCAATATGCACATCAATCTTCTTGGCAAATCTCGTGTAAATTATTTATGTAATAATGAAATAATAAAATAATCTACGAGGCTATTAATGAAAAGTCTAGGGATTTGGCTTAAAGGTGCAAGAATTTACACATTGCCAATAGGTTTAGTACCTGTTGTGATGGCATTTGCTGTTGCTTTACGAATGATTCGGTTTTCATGCTTTGGGGAATCTTACGTGCATTCTTGGCAGTGCGCTCTTCAATGTTTCCTATGTGCAGTGGTTGCTGTATGTATGCAGATCTCAGTTAATTACGCTAATGATTACTGTGACGGGCTGAACGGTTTAGACGACAATCGTAGCTTACGTGCCGTAAGTGGTAGCAATAATTCTAAACCCTTGTGTGATGTCTCTTGGCGTCTTGCAAATGCTGGTATTAAGCCGAAAGCAGTGCTGAAAGCTGTAATCATTTCCGCAATAATTGCGTGTATTTTTGGTTTTATTATTGTTGTACGCACAGGAATATGGTGGTTTATTCTGCTCGGAATTGCATGCGTTGCTGCAGCATGGTTTTATGCTGGAGGAAAGCACCCTTATGGTTATAAAGGTTGGGGAGAAGTAAGTGCTTTTGTGTTCTTTGGACCCGTGCCTTTTATTGGAACCTTATGCGCAGTTACTTATGGAATTGGCGTACAAGCTAACAGCATATTTATTAATAACCCGTTAAGAATTTTGACTTGTGTGCTCATGTCTTGTATTCCGGGAGCTTATTCGGCTTGTCTAATGATGGTGAACAATCTTCGAGATATTGCAAGCGATGAGAAGCACGGTAAGATAACTGCAATGGTAAGGCTTGGCGAGCACAATGGTAGGCGTTTATGTGCCACGATGAGCACTATAGCAATGCTGTTATTACTAGCATATTCAGCTTTGATTATTGTTTTACCTTCCGCAGTGCCTTCAATATGGCGTTTTGGTAGTGAGGAAGTTCTCTTCAGTTTTAGCATGATTATGTGCAACGCTAGATGGCATCTATTTGTTGCTGTTTTTCAGTGGATTATATTGGTAGCTCTTGTAATAAAAGCATATAAATTTATTAAATGTGTGCTTCGTGGCGATTATAAGAATGCTTTTCCTCTGTGCGTTGCTCAGGCAATGTTTGCTGCTACAGCTGTATTGTTGTCGGCGATTATATGAAATAGCCAAAATGGTGCGAATAATGTACATTTTTTCGCGCGTCTTGTAAATCTTATGATATCATTGATTGACACAAACATGGTGCGCGTACGGTTGTTTGAAGACATGCAGAGTCATGTTATGAGGCGTGAATTTACTACTGTTTGAATGCTGAGCGTGCACGCCGTGTTAATGATGCATGGCGATGTTGCCCTGTGAATGAGTGGCAAGGAAATGAGGTTGTGATATGTCAGTTGCAAATGACAATGAGGGGGCAGAACCTACTGTGCCTGTGGTACTTACTGATGATGAGTTGCGTAAAGCTGCCGATGAGGAGTCTGCTCAACGTGAGCTTAGCAAGAAAAATAGTCACGGCGTTCGAACTGTTGTTGTTGCAGAAGACGAAGCAGTGAACCGTATGGATTTAGTAGCAATGCTTGAAGATAACGGCTATAAGGTTGTTGGTCAGGCTGCTAATGGTCAGGAAGCTATTGAATTAACTCGTGAGCATCGTCCGGACGTAGTTTGCATGGATGTTAAGATGCCGGTAGTTGATGGTATTACAGCTGCTGCTACTATCTGCGACGAAAATATTGCTCCAGTAGTTATGCTGACTGCTTTTTCGCAATCTGATTTAGTAAAACAGGCAACCGGTGCTGGAGCGATGGCGTACGTAACTAAGCCGTACGAGGAGTCTAAGCTTCTTCCTGCGTTGGAAGTTGCAATGGGTCGTTTCAGTGAGATTAACGATTTGTTGGATAGCGTAGAGCGTACAGAAAACAAGTTACGTGACACTGAAGATCAGCTCAAGAAAACTGAAGAAAAGCTCAAGAAAGCTGAAGATACGTTAGAGGAGCGTAAGCTTGTCGACCGTGCTAAAGGCTTGCTTATGGATAAAGCTGGATTCTCAGAGCAGGGTGCTTTCCGTTGGATTCAGAAGACTTCCATGGATCAGCGTATTCCTAAGAAGCGCTTAGCTTTGGCTATTATCGCTAAGTATAGTGATGACAAACCTGAGCCTGAATCTGAAAATTAAGATGTAAGTAGAGCTTATGCTATGGTATAAGCTCACATATTATAACAAGTAAATTACGGAATGTAGGTGAAGAGTCAACAGTGGATGCCAACATCGTCGAAGAACATTATTCGCAGAACAAGAATGATAAGGGGACGTTGTTGGTCGTTGATGGCCACTCGCTTGCATTCCGTGCTTTTTTTGCGATTTCAGTAGATAATTTTTCTACGCGCTCAGGTCAGGCCACTAATTCTGTCTGGGGCTTTATTACCATGCTTTCGGAAGTGGTAAAAAAAGAGCATCCTGATCGTTTAGCTATTGCTTTTGACGTTAAAGGTGGCACCTTCAGAAATACTTTGCTGCCCCAGTATAAAGGGACTCGTGATGCTGCACCTGAGGAATTGCTTTCTCAACTTCCGCTTATTCAGCAATTGTTGACGGCTCTTGGAGTTACCTATATTGAAAAACCGGGCTACGAAGGTGACGATGTTATTGGCACGCTCGCAACTATGGGTGCCAATGCTGGCTATCGTACGCTTGTACTTTCTGGTGATCGCGACGCATTCCAACTCATAGATAACAATATCACCGTGCTATATCCAGGTCAGCATTTCAAAGATTTGAAAGCTATGGATCCTGCTGCTGTATTCGAAAAGTATCGTGTTACTCCTCAGCAGTATCCGGATTTGGCAGCGTTAAGAGGAGAAACTGCCGATAATATTCCTGGAGTACCAGGTGTCGGTGACGGTTATGCAGCGAAGTGGATTAATCAGTTTGGTAGCTTAGAAGGTATTATTGCTCACGCTGACGAAATTACTGGCAAAAAAGGTGAGTCTTTACGCGAAAATATTGACCAAGTGCGTCTAAATCGTAAAGTTAATGCTTTAGTAAGAGATTTGGATCTTGGAGTAAGCGTAGAAGATTTACGTTTCGGCGAAGTTGACGCTGTAAACTTGGGGAAATTGCTATCTCAACTCGAGTTTGGCGAGTTAAAAAAACGCAAGATTTTGAAAACCTTCAATCTCGTGCCGAAACAAACTCTTGAACGCAATATGCAGATTATGCTTTCGTCTATTTACAACGATTCCGATACTTCTTCTGCAGATGAGGAGTCGGATCAAGAGATTGATGATATTCAATCAATGCTAGCGAGCATACATGTACATCATGTAAAATCACTGGAAGATTTTCTGAACTGGCAGCGCTGTGTTTCGCCTATTATGAAGCAGTCGGCTGATTTGCCTGATAATACTAGCGTGAATTCTGGTGATTTATCTCATGATTTATCTCATGATTCCGATAAAAATTACGGTATTGATGCGTCGAAGCAGTGTGCTGCTCGTATAAAAAATAATACGGAATTAACTTTGTATGCTCACGAGCGAAAATGTGTAGCAAGTAGACATTTTGGTTTGAAAGCAGATTCTCTCGTCATGCTTGTTGGTCACGAAGCGGCAGTATTATATGCTGACGATATTGCTTCAAAAGAAAAGAATATTTTGCCGTCTTTGCGAGAATTTTTGAATGCTCATAGTTCCGCTATGGTGTTGCATGATTATAAGAAACATTTAGCGTTGTTTAAATCTTTGGGAATATTACAGGATAACAGCGAAAATATTTGTATGCCACTTCTTGATACGAGACTGGCATCGTACCTTTTGGAACCTGATTTTCGTGCAGACACTATTGAAACTGTAGTTGAGCATTATTTAGATATTCACCCATACGAGGGTGATGCTGATGCTCAAAAACCTGAGCAGGGTGAGCTTGACCTTCTTCTTGATGATGACACTACGCGTGAGGAAACGAAAGCTGAGGCTGAAGCAAGCAGGCTTCGTGAAGAAAATCTGCTAAGAATAGTGATTCTTACTCGTTCGTTAGCTCGTCAATTCGCTCCTAAAATTGATGCGCGGAAGCAGACAGGGCTTATGTCCGATTTGGAAATGCCGGTTTCGCGCGTGTTAAGAGGCATGGAAGACACTGGTGCTGCAGTAGATTTACAGCGTTTAGAGGATATGTTCCGCAAATTCTCCTCAGACGCAGAGTTTGCGCAGAATATGGCATGGAAGTTGGCAGATAAGCGCGTGAATTTACAAAGTCCAAAGCAACTCCAGCAAATTCTGTTTGAACATTTTGGTCTCAAGCCTACGCGACGCACGAAAAGCGGATCATACACTACTAATGCGGAAGCTTTGCAGGAAATGTATGCGAAAACCGATCCAGATGAAGCGTCAAGCCAATTTTTGGGAGCATTGTTAAAGCATCGTGAAACAAATAAGTTGAAACAAATTGTGCAAAGCTTAATTGAAGCTGCACATTATGACGACAATCGTATTCATACTACCTTTGAGCAAACTATTGCTGCGACAGGTCGCCTCAGCTCAACTGATCCAAATTTGCAAAATATTCCTAACAAAAATGCTACTGGACGTGAAATCCGTGCTGCTTTTGTGCCTGGGGAAGGCTTTGAATCGTTAATGAGCTGCGATTATTCGCAAGTCGAATTGCGTATTATGGCTCATGCTTCTCAAGATAGCACGCTTATTAAAGCATTTTGTTCTGGAGTAGATTTCCATAAGTATGTAGCAAGTTTGGTTTACCAAATTCCAGTAACGCAGGTTAATGCGGAGCAGCGTTCGCATGTAAAAGCTATGAGTTACGGTTTGGCCTACGGGTTGAGCACTTACGGTTTAGCTAAGCAACTTTCTATTACTCCTGCCGCTGCTGAAGTGTTGAAAAATAAGTATTTTGATACTTTCGGAAACGTACACGATTACTTGGAATCTTTGGTTGCGCAAGCCCGAAAACTTGGTTATACGGAAACAATGTTTGGCCGCCGCCGCTACTTCCCGCAGCTTTCTTCAACGCATAGAACTGTTCGCGAGGCAGCAGAGAGAGGCGCCCTTAATGCTCCAATTCAAGGAACTGCGGCGGATATTATGAAACTTGCTATGCTTCGTGTTGATGAAGGATTGCGTAAGGCGAAACTGCTAAGCCGTGTTATTTTGCAGATTCACGATGAACTTATTTTGGAAATTGCTCATGGTGAACAAGAATCAGTGGAAACTGTGGTTCGTCAAGCGATGGAGCATGCTGTAGAGCTTGATGTTCCGCTCGATGTGTCTACGGGTGTTGGAGCAGACTGGCAGCTAGCAGCGCACTAATGGTGCTGATATCTTTTATTTGTATACGTTCTTACAAATATTATATGTGAGCCGAGCGATAGGGGGCATTATGACTACGTTATACGAGGCTGCTAAGGCGTTGGAGCAGTTGTATCCATTGCGTTATGCGGAACAGTGGGATGCCCCAGGACTGATTGTTGGTGATGTGCGTAAACGTGTACAGCGTATTGTTTGCGTATGCGATCCCACATTGGCAATGGTTGATCGTGCGCTTGCAATGGGAGCGGATTTGCTTGTCACTCACCATCCCTTGTTCTTTAGGGCGGTGCACGAAGTAGCAGGCTTTGGGGTACGAGGCGAAATTGTGCGCCGGTTGATTGAGAATAATTGCGGCTTGTGGGTTGGCCATACTAATGCTGATGCGGCTTGGCGTGGGGTTGCTCATGCTGCGGCAGATTCTTTTGGTTTGCACAATCTTCGTCCGCTTGTACCACAATCTCAGCCAGATTCTTACGGTCATGAAGTTGGTTTAGGGCGTATTGGAGAACTTAATTCTCCGGTTACTTTGCGCGATTTTGCTCATACAGTATTCAATGCTTTGCCTCGCACGCATTTTGGAGTGCAAGTTGCTGGTAATCTTGACGCTCAAGTTCGTTCTGTTGCTGTGTTGCCTGGTTCAGGGGAGAGTTTGTTTGACGAAGTGCGTGCTGCTGGCGTCGACGTGTATGTTACTAGTGACTTGCGTCATCATCCTGCAACGGATGCTATTGAGCAGGCGCGTTATGAAGCTCAGTTGCGATTTGATTGCGGATTGGAGTCTTCTCAGAACATGCGTCCTATGCTTATCAATACGCCACACAGCGCTATTGAATCGTTATGGTTTAATTATGCTGTTGGCGACATTGCAGATTCCGTTGCGAAAATTTCTGGAGAACGTCCCGAGGTGACTTGGATTGGTGAAGCCTGTGATCCTTGGAATTACGTAATTAATTAAATGCTGTGTAAAATATAAATTTTCAGGTTTCTTGAAATATAAGCAACATGGCGTGAAAACTGTAGAAATATATGCGATACTTATATTATGCATATAAGACCAGGTTCCATGTATCCGCTTGGTGCCAATTATGATGGTGCCGGCGTGAATTTTGCGCTGTTTTCCGAAGTTGCAAAGCGCGTTGAATTATGTTTGTTTGATGAGCACGATAACGAAACGCGTATTGATATGACCGAGCAGAACTCATACGTATGGCACAATTATGTGTCTGGTATTCAGCCTGGCCAGCGATATGGGTATCGTGTCCACGGTCCGTATGATCCATCTCATGGATTATGGTGTAACCCGCATAAGCTGTTACTTGACCCATACGCTAAGGCGATTGAGGGCAATATTGACGGCGATGAAAGTCTTTTCTCATATTGGTTCGCCAATCCGGATGATATTTCAGCGATGAATACTCTGGATTCTGCCGCACACACTATGAAAGCTGCTGTTATTAACCCATATTTCGATTGGGGTAATGATCAGCATCCTATGATTCCGTATCATGATTCAGTCATTTATGAGGCGCATGTGCGTGGTATGACTAATCTCGACAAGCGCGTTCCGGCGGATATTCGTGGCACCTATGCTGGTCTTGCGCACCCAAGTGTTATTTCGTATTTGAAGAAGCTTGGTATTACTGCAATTGAACTTATGCCGATTCATCAGTTTGTGAACGATTCGTTCTTGCAAAATAAGGGGTTGAGCAACTATTGGGGTTATAATACAATCGGTTTCTTTGCTCCTCAGAACTCTTATTCAAGCTCAGGTCAGCGCGGTGAGCAGGTAAATGAATTCAAGTCCATGGTGAAGGCTTATCATGCGGCCGGTATGGAAGTTATTCTCGATGTGGTTTACAACCATACTGCTGAAGGAAACGATAGAGGCCCAACTTTAAGCTTCCGCGGTATCGATAATCGAGCCTACTACCGCTTGGTTGACAACGATCAACGTCACTATTTTGATACCACTGGCACCGGTAATTCGCTGCTTATGCGCTCGCCAAAGGCATTGCGACTGATTACTGATAGTTTGCGCTACTGGGTGACAGAAATGCATGTTGACGGTTTCCGCTTTGATTTGGCGGCAACGCTTGCGCGTCAATTCCAGGAAGTCGATAAGCTTTCCGCATTCTTCGACATTATCGAGCAAGATCCTATTATTTCAAGCGTGAAGCTTATTGCTGAGCCTTGGGATATTGGCGTGGGTGGATATCAGGTTGGTGGTTTCCCTCCAAGCTGGTCGGAATGGAACGGTCGTTATCGTGATTGTGTGCGCGATTTTTGGCGGTCGCAGCCTTCGACGCTTCCTGAATTTGCAAGTAGACTTATGGGTAGCTCTGATTTATATGAGCAGAACGGGCGTAAGCCGGTTGCGTCGGTGAACTTTATTACAGCTCACGACGGCTTTACTATGAACGATTTAGTGAGTTACAACGAAAAGCATAATGAAGCGAATAAGGAAGGCAATTGCGACGGTGCCAATGATAATCGTTCGTGGAATTGCGGTGTAGAAGGACCTACTAATATTCACGATGTGAACGAACTGCGTGAACGTCAGATGCGTAATCTGTTCTCAACTTTGCTTATGAGCCAAGGCATTCCTATGATTTGCGCTGGCGATGAAGTGATGCGTACGCAGAACGGTAACAATAACGCGTATTGCCAAGATAACGCTATTTCGTGGATGAGTTGGGATTGTAACGAAAAACAGCGCGATATGTTTGATTTCGTTGCTAAGCTCATTCATTTGCGACTAAGTCATCCTGTTCTACATCGTCGTCGGTTCTTTACTGGTAGATCGAATGAGGATGACGTTTGTGATATTCCGCAAGTTGAGTGGCTTGACCATAGCGGAACTGTTATGGATATGGAAGACTGGTCAAATACCCATGCCTTATCGGTTATGATTTATTTGAATGGTTCTGATATTCCGGAAACAGACTGGTATGGTACCAGGATGGTTGATAATGATTTCATTCTTATTTTTAATGCGCATTATGAACCAATCACGTTTACTTTGCCAGATAAGCGTTATGGAGAAAAGTGGAAGCTTATTGTGGACACGCACAATCCAAAAGGTCCTGAACTTCTTTATGAAGCAGGTTTTAATATTGTTGCTCAGTCGCGTAGTTTCTTGCTCCTTATGAGTGAGCATAAGCCAGAGCACTAGTAATGGTTGTGTGAGTTTTCATCCACTTTTGAAAGTTAAGGGCAGTGTGGGAGCGCGTTTGTATTTGTGCTTCTGTACTGCCTTTATATTATGTGATTGATTGTGTTGAACGTTGCGTTGAATGTCACTGTTAGCGTTGATAGATGACGTGCGACTTGTCGGTTTGTGATTCTTTATTTGCTATAATCATTTGATTAATTTTTGATTGAAGTCGATCGCTTTGCATGGCTGCAACTTGTCGTGAAAAGACAATAATCCAACCTAGGAAAAGTAAGCATGAAAGTGCTTCCACATTGGTGAGCGTATTATGACCATGAAGCCACTGGTTTCCAGCCCACGAAGTGAGTGCAACTGCTAAATCTGAAGCTATATAAAACGTTCGTGACAGCCGAGGAGCAAGCCACGGAAGACAAACGAGCATAGTGCAGATTAATCCTGTGACGCCTCGCGCACACAAGTCGTGAAGGATGGGGTGTGGCGTGTACCGGAATGTACCTATGCCAATAAAAGCAATACCTCCAAGAATAAGCAGCGCAGCCATAATGGTAATTCGCACTTTGAAATGCTTCGTTTTTTCTTGGCTGTTTCGTGTTAGTATTTCGTGTTGTGTTGCAATAAACTCGCTGATAGCAAAGTAGCTAGTAATAATAATGCAAAGTCCTGCTAAAACAAGTGTTGCGTTAAACATATTGGCGGCAAAAGTTGTACGATCTCCAAGCTGAGAAAAATTATTGTTGTACCAGTAGGGGTCGTCGGACGTTAATCCTGCTGTTGCTGCTCCAGAAATAACAAATAAGGGGAGTAGTGAGGCGACAGTTTTTGCTTCTAGTAGTTCTGCTTGGATAAGTGTTGCGTAACCAACTATTCCGGATAATGCTGAACATAATACGGGAAGATAGCTATTCATTGCTGATCTTCCTATAATCCCGTTGATAATAGAAAGTAGTGCGAAAGACATGAGGAACATGGTTGCGCCGTACATGGTTGAAAGTGCGGTAATTTCAAAAGTGTGTTTTGCGAGGCGTATTAAGTAGCTGCCGGTAAATTTTTTGTTGGTGCGTAAATATCCAATAACGAATGCGCCAACGCTACAAAGGGCCACAATTCCAGATGCAGTGAGGAAGAGTCGTTGACTTATTTGCCAAATTGCTGGCATTACGGACATGTATAAAGACA
The DNA here is from genome assembly GCF_049244055.1 of Gardnerella nova. Taxonomy (NCBI): domain Bacteria; kingdom Bacillati; phylum Actinomycetota; class Actinomycetes; order Bifidobacteriales; family Bifidobacteriaceae; genus Gardnerella; species Gardnerella nova. The sequence goes on from NZ_CP058369.1 coordinate 482,254, forward strand.
TAACAATCATGCCGTAAACAGCGCATGCAAGAAATGCTATCAAACCTGCTGCTTCTGTTCGTTGAAAACGTCCCATATAAACCCCTCTGTGGTGCAACTTACTCTATTGTAGCTTGTGCTGGTGGAGATGCTTTCTGTGTTCTCGCATCAGTGTGTCGCGGATTTGCATTTGTCATAAATGTGCGCTATAGTAATTGATTGTGCTTGGAAGCCAGGTTGTGGTTTTGAAGCATCGGGGTGTAGCGCAGTTTGGTAGCGCGCCTGCTTTGGGAGCAGGATGTCGCAGGTTCGAATCCTGTCACCCCGACCATGAGCCCGAGTCTTTGACTCGGGTTTTTTGTTTATTAATATTGAATGATATCGCCCAATTTTTCCTTTTATCTTATAGATTTCTATTTTTCTCTAGGCACTCTGTTGAATGATGTCATACTAGTGTGTATTGTTGAACTGTTGGGCTTGTACATGCAGTAATTGCGTGTGTGAGCTTTACTAATGATTGAATATTGACTCGGGAGCCGCAAGGCTGAGAGGAAGCGTAAGCTTCGACCGATTGAACGTGTGTTAAGTAATATTAGCAACGGACGTCGCTCTTTTCCCGTGCCCCAATCTATCTATTCATAGAAAGAAAGGCACTTATTATGTCTACTGTTGAAAATTCGGAAGTAAAACATTCGAACCGTTGGCGAGTTATTGATATTGTTATCGCCGCAATTATCGCCGTTGCCTCTGGTGTATTGTTCTGGGCTTGGGACATTGTGTGTGCAGCTCCTACTAATCTTTTCGCAAGCCTGTTGCCTGGCGCTGAAGGTTTGTCTAATGGTTTTTGGCTTTTTGCTGGACCTTTAGCTGCAATAATCGTGCGTAAGCCTGGTGCTGCATTATTTGCTGAAACTTTAGCTGCGTTTGTTGAACTCATGCTGGGCAATCAGTGGGGCGTTGGCGGATCTTTGATTGTTGGTATTATACAAGGCATTGGCGCAGAACTTGCGTTCATTTTCTTCATGTATAAGGCATGGAACTTGCTTTCTACCGTTATTTCGGGTGCGTTGGCAGGTTTGGCTTGCTTCCTTTACAATTGGACTAGCGGTGGCCAGGGCTGGAGTGTTCAGTACATTACAGCAAATGTAATTACTTCTATTATTTCCGGTTTCATTATTGCCGGCGTGCTGATGTGGGTTGTGCAAAAAGCATTAGCTGCAACGGGTGTTCTCGATCGTTTTGAATCAGGCCGCCCTCAAGCATTAGTGTGAGCGCTTAAAGAAAGTGCTTGAAATCTTAAACTATCGTGTTCTAGTGCTTGCAAAAGCATTAAAACACGATAGTTTGTTCATATAATGCTTCGGTAATGAAAGTTTGTTATTATGCAACTTGCAGATAATGTCGCATGGGCTCCTGCGAGCGTTGTTGCTCAAGACTGGGGTTGGCGTCACACAACGCGTAAAGATTTTGTATTACGTCATGTAAATATTGATATTAAACCAGGCGAACACGTGTTATTGCTGGGCGCGTCTGGAGCTGGTAAAAGTACCTTAATGGCAGGTTTGGCTGGTGTTCTTGGAGACGAAACTGAGGGCATGGCAGAAGGTAGCCTTTGTATAGATGGGGTTGAGGCAAAGGATGCACGTGGCAGAGTCGGTTTGGTTATGCAAGATCCCGATTCTCAGATTATTCTCGAACGAACTGGTGATGATGTTGCTTTCGGCAGTGAAAATCTCGGTATTCCAGTAGAAGAAACGTGGAAACGAGTACGTGAATCTTTACAAGCAGTTGGTTTGGACGATATTACTTCAGGAAGTGAAGGTCTTCGTCGATCGACGCAATGTTTATCTGGAGGGCAGCGACAACGCCTTGCATTAGCTGGTGTGCTTGCTATGCACCCTGGACTGTTGTTATTAGATGAGCCTACAGCCAATCTCGATCCTGAAGGAGTAAAGCAAGTACATGACGCGGTAGCCAATGTGCTTGTAAAAACTGGTGCCACTATGGTAGTGGTTGAACATCATATTGATATTTGGATGGATCTTATCGACAGAGTGATTGTAATTGGAAAACCTTCCCAACATCACGCTGACGATACTGACGATACTGGCGATACTGACGCTAACGTTGGCTGCGTTATTGCAGACGGCGATCCAAAAGAAGTATTTGCACAATTTGGTGACATGCTTGCAAACGGCGGTGCTTGGGTTCCTGGAAGAACTATTACATCGTTTGCTCCGAAAAAAGAATATAGTTGTGACGATAAATCGCAAGATCTTGCACTTTATACTCGTGACTGTTCCTTCGGAAGAACAGTGCCGTTAGCTCAGCATGTTAATATTGGCTTTCGTTTTGGTGAAGTAGCTGCGCTCATGGGACCTAATGGTGCAGGAAAAACTACTGTAGCACTCACCCTTGCAGGCCTATTAAAACCTCTTGAAGGAAGCGTGTGTTTAGCGAAAGATTTGGTTCCTGAAAAGCGAGATAATAATCTTTGGACGTGGAAAAGCCGTGAATTGCTGGGACGCATTGGCATGGTGTTCCAAGAGCCTGAACACCAGTTTGTAACGTCGTGCGTACGAGATGAAGTTGCTTTAGGACCAAGAAAGCAAGGCAAAAGTGAGCAAGAATCTTACGATATTGCTGACGCAATGCTGGAACGTATGAATCTGAAACGTTTTGCGCTAGCTAATCCGTATACCTTATCTGGCGGCGAAAAGCGTCGCCTTTCTGTTGCTTCGTTGCTGGCTGCAGCTCCCCGCGTAGTTATTATGGACGAACCAACGTTTGGTCAGGACTTTACTACGTGGACGGCCATGGTTGAACTGATTGCGCAAATTCGAGACAGCGGTTCTGCAGTTATTATGGTTACGCACGATGACGCTTTAGTAGAAGCATTGGGTGCTCGTGTAATACGTGTTGAGCATGAGAAGAGTGTTGATCCTGCGTGCGAGCAGAGCGAAAGGAACGTGTAATATGAAGTTGCGTAGTGTATCAGAAAATTTCGCTAATAATGTAAGTTCTAAAGCGGATCTTAATCCGAAAGTTGAGGAAGATCTTGCTAAGGTTTCTTCTATAAATGTCACTTCAGCTTCGCAACGCGTGGAACACGAAAGGCTTGTATCACCATCGTGGTTTATTCGTAAACTTAATCCAATAAGCCGTTTCATTGGAGCTTTGCTGCTGTGTTTGCCGATGTTTGTTACGTTAGATATCGTTTCAGCTTCTATCGCATTCGGTTTGGATATACTGCTATTGGCAATTGGTGGCGTTATGCCGTGGTACGTTTTACGTCACACTTGGCCGGTTTGGATTGCTGCTTCAGGCAGTTTCATATCTGTACTTTTATACGGTCAAAGCTCCGGAAACGTGCTGTTCCAATTCGGTTGGATGCACGTAAGTCAAGGCTCGTTATATTTAGCTTGTTGCACATTTGTCCGTGTTGCAGCAGTGGCGGTTCCGGGCGTTATACTGGCTCTCGGCTTAGATCCTACTGATTTGGCAGATGGATTAGTGCAGATTTTGCATTTTTCTCCACGCTTTGTGTACGGTGCGTTAGCTGGATTGCGCATGTTTACTTTATTGCAGGACGATTGGCATGCTTTTGGTTTGGCACGTAGGTCTCGCGGCATTTCAGACGGTAAGGCTTTACAACGCATGCTTTCGCAATCTTTTGGTTTGCTTGTGCTTTCTATTCGTCGTGGAACTAAGCTCGCAACCGCTATGGAAGCGAGAGCCTTTGGCAGTACTGTTAAACGCGTTCCAGCGCGAAAATCCAAATTAACAGTATTTGATTGGGTGTTTTATCTGATTAGTATTGCTATTCCAACTATTGCTCTTTACACTTCAATTCGAACAGGGTATTGGCATAATGCGTTTATTCGTATGTAATTTCGCTATAATTTAGTAGCTAGTAACGTAAGAATGCGCAGAAAAGCTTGAGATTATTGTGCGTACCGTACATGTTGCTCGCTAGTATCGTAGTATGAATGAAATGATGAATCCTTGCAGTTGCCTTAATCTTTGGGCCGCGCCATTATGTGATACGCCACTCAACGCGACGGTAAATATTCCAGGTAGCAAATCATTATCGAATCGGTATTTGATACTTGCAGCACTTGCAAAAAAACCTGTGATATTACAAGGATTGTTGCGTTCTAGAGACACGGAACTTATGATAGATGCGCTCAAAGTTTTTGGCGTCACATGTGAGTCTCTTAACGTTGAAGGGACTGTGGTTCGCGTGGAGCCTCCTGAATCTGGAATATTCAATGTTCAGGAGGGGAGTGTTGTAAATTGTGGTTTAGCTGGAACGGTGATGCGTTTCGTTAGTGCGTTAGCGCTTTTTGCCGACGGTCCTGTGCGATTTGATGGTGATGAGCAGGCGTATGCACGTCCTATGAAACCAGTACTTGATGGTTTGGAGCAGCTTGGTGCGACAGTTACGTACCATGGTGCAGTCGGTTTTTTGCCGTATACTATTACGCCTCCGCAGCGTGAAATTTCAGAAGATAATTTGAAGAAAATTGTGCGCATTGATTCGTCTGCGTCATCTCAATTTATTTCTGCTTTGTTGCTTATTGGATCCAGAATTTCTGGTGGATTATATCTTGAACATACTGGCGCAACTTTGCCGAGTATGCCACATATTCGTATGACGATGGATGACATTCGTAAGGCTGCTGGCACTGTACGAATGTGCGAACCTAGTAGTTGGAGTGTTTCGGAAGCGCACTTAGTTTTGCCAAATGTGGTAGTTGTTGAACCTGATTTGTCAAATGCAGCACCATTTTTGGGCGCAGCATTGATTGCTGGAGGCACAGTTAGGGTTCCAAACTGGCCGAAGAATACAACTCAGCCAGGGGGTTTGCTTCCAAACTTGCTTGAGCAGATGGGTGCTGTAGTTAATTTTGAAGAAGATAGTTCTAATAGTGAATCTGGAGTGCTTTCTGTTACTGGCAATGGTAGTATACGTGCAATTTCTTCGCTTGATTTAAGTGCAGCAGGGGAGATTGCTCCGAGTATTGCGGCTATTCTTGCTTTTGCGGATGGGGCAAGTGAACTTCACGGTATTGCACATTTGCGTGGTCATGAGACGAATCGTTTGGCGGCGTTGGTAGCTGAATTGAAACGTGTTGGAATTGGTGCGGAAGAACTTGACGACGGTATTCGTATTGAGCCAAGTAAGCAGATACACGGGGAAGTTATGGAAACGTATGCTGATCACCGTATGGCTACGTTTGCTGCAATGCTGGGGCTGAGAATAAAAAATATACGCGTCAAGAATATTGTTACAACTCGCAAAACGATTCCTGATTTTCCGGGCATGTGGCATAAAATGCTTGCATAACAAGCTTGCATAACAAGCTTGCATAACAAGCTTACATAACAAATAATCCCGAGCCTTATTCGACTCGGGATTATTTATATCTATTCACATTTATTTTTATTTATTATTTCGCTCTGTTTAGCGAAACTGTTAAGCGCAACTGTTTAGCGCTCAAACTTGTTGCCGTAGCTGTCCTCGCCAGCTTCAGCAATAGCTGCAGCCTTGCGTGCAATTGCCAACTCTTCGTTCGTTGGAATCACAGCAATAATCACAGAGCTATCTGGAGTGGAAATAACGCGTGGCTCCTTAGAACGAACAAGGTTCTTTTCCTTATCGAGCTTAACACCGAATGGCTCAAGCTTTTCGCATACGCGAGCGCGCACAATTTCGTCGTTTTCGCCAACACCAGCGGTGAAGGTAATAACGTCAACGCCACCCATTTGAGCGGTGTAGTTGCCGATGTAACCAACAATGCGATGTACGTATACGCCGAGAGCAAGTTCAGCGTTCTCGTCACCTTCAGCAATAAGCTTATGAATGTCGCGCAAATCGCCGTGGCCGGTCATACCCATCATGCCGGAACGCTTGTTGAAGAGAGTGTCAAGCTCGTCCACGTTCATGTGAGCGTTACGAATAAGGTGGAACACTACTGCCGGATCGATATCGCCAGTACGACCGCCCATCATCAAACCCTCGAGTGGAGTTAAGCCCATAGAGGTTTCAACTGGCTTGCCAGAAATCTGAGCAGAAGCGGAAGCGCCGTTTCCAATGTGCAAAACAATCTGCTTCAGACCTTCTGCTGGCTTGCCAACAACCTGTGGCACTACGGAACCAATGTACTCGTGAGAAGTACCGTGAGCGCCGTAACGACGAATGTGGTAACGGTCTGCAATTTCCTTATTCAAAGCGTAAGTTGCTGCAACCTGTGGCAAAGCATGGAAGAACGAAGAATCGAATACCATAATTTGTGGAACATCTGGCAAAAGCTCAGTCATGACTTCAGCGCCAACAGCTTCTGGGCCGTTGTGGAGTGGAGCCAAAACTGCCAAATCCTTAACCTTATTAATCGTCTTCTCGTTGACTAATGCAGGCTTAGGGAATGTTAATCCACCCTGAACAACGCGGTGGCCTACAGCAACAATGCCGGATTCAGAAAGCTTTGGACCATATTCTTCGAAGAATCCAAGTACGCGCTTTAAGCCTTGCTCGTGGTCGTGAACTGGCTCATCGAACTCATGCTTTTCGCCATTGAATACGTGCTTGTAGTGGCCGTCAACTGGTTCACCAATCTTTTCAACGATGCCGGAAGCGAGACCTTCGCCGCTTTCCAAGTCAACGAGCTGATACTTAATCGAACTGGAACCAGAATTGATAACAAGAACGGTTTTTGCCATGTGGGCATCCTCCATAAAGTATTGATAAGGCTTGTAAATTGCCACGCTCTAGTTTACCTTTAAGTTCCTACAATACGGAGAGTTATTTTACGCATTGTAGGAACTTACTCAGTATAGGTCGTGTTTAAGGTATTACTTTGTAATTATTTTCTTAAATTTAGCTGAACGTCCTCATTCCGATTGTGCTTCAATAGCAGTTAAAGCAACGGTATTTATAATATCTTGCACTAATGCGCCTCGAGATAAATCGTTAACAGGCTTATTTAATCCTTGCAAAATAGGTCCAACTGCTAATGCTCCGCTGGAACGTTGTACAGCCTTGTATGCAATGTTTCCGGCGCATAAATCAGGGAACACGAACACATTTACGTGACCCGCAACAGGATTATCTTTTGCTTTAGTTGCAGCTACGGTAGGTGACCAAGCTGCATCAAACTGAATAGAACCGACAACTGCCAAATCGGGAGCTTTTTCTTTCACTATTTGTGTAGCTTCCTCTACGGTGTCAACATCTGGTCCTTTGCCGGATCCTAGTGTGGAGTAGGAAAGCATACCCACCTTAGGTTCAATGCCGAAGGATGCGGCCGTGTTTGCGGATTGAATAGCAATGTCAGCAAGCTGTTCTGCGCTTGGATTTAGATTAATTGCGCAATCTGCGAATACTGCCACGTGGTCCTTGAAACACATAAGGAAGGCGCCGGAAACAAGCTTGGATTCTGGCTTTGTTTTAATAACTTGAAGAGCCGGACGAACTGTATTCGCAGTTGAATTAACAGAACCAGATACTAATCCGTCAGCTTGACCTAGTACAACAAGCATTGTGCCAAAATAGCTGGCGTCAGCAAGTTGCTCGCGTGCTTGCTTTTCTGTCATGCCTTTTTTAGCTCGTTGCTCGCACAGTTTGGTAACCATGTGACTAAGCATTGCTTTGTCGTGCATGGACTGGAAGCTCGCTTTGTGAAGAGAATTGAGATTTAGTTCTTCTGCGCGTGCAAGAATAGTGTCACGTTCTCCAATAATAATAATATTTACAATGTCTCGTTCAAGCAGATAGTCTGCTGCTTTCAAAATACGATCTTCTTCGCCTTCTGGAAGCACGATAGTTTTTTTGCTTGCTTTTGCTTTGCCGAGCAAACTATATTGGAATGCATACGGGGTAATAGGGGCATTATACGGTTGACGGAGTGCATTGATAACGTCATTTTCGTTTACGAATCTAGCAAATGTTTGTAATGCGCATTCAGTTGTTTCATTTTCTAATTGTGGAAGCACCCATAATGGAATTTGGCTTACTCGCGTTGCATCTTCGCTAGAATTTGCATAATTCCTGGCAGTGTAGTCGCGCATTAATTCTGAGCCTAAACCTTCGCTGCAACCGGTAACGAATACTCCTAAAACTTGTGTGCAGGATTTCAGAATACAAGCATTAGCTGCGTCAATAGTTTGTAGAATTTGCTGAGCATCCCTATTTTTAGCAGAAACCGTAAGGAATACAGGTGAGGCCAGGTCTGCTGCAACGGTTGCGTCAAAAGTAAATAAGTCAGGGTCGTAAATTGGTGTTGCGTCGCTTGCAATAATAACTGAGGCTTGAGCGTCAGTGGTAGCTAATACTTCATGATACCTTGCAACAATATCTCCGCGAACTGTTTCTTTATGAGATAAAATTGTTTCAGGGGTTTTTGATATGACTTGTTCTACTGTGGTTGGTGTGTTTGTAATGCGAAGAAGATTGTTAGTAAAATCGTCGTTGAGCTGTGCAGATGGTCGAAAAATAGTAGTGTGATAATGGTTAACTAATGCTTTGGTGACACCAAGCGCGACGGCATTGCGTCCAAGCATATCTTCGTTGCCAATAATCGTTACGTTGAGGTGTGACACGATGTTTCTCCTTTGATACGTTTCGTGTTGCATTATGAGCTTTCATATAGCATTTGCGAACATTTGTAGGCTTTACAATATGAACAAACTTGTTCTATTGTACGGCTTTTTCACGTTATACACGCACGAAATATGAATTGCGAGATATGAATTTCGTCACGTATAGTTTGGGAACTAATCCAAACAAGCTTTATTGCTTGCTACTTGTTATATATAAAAACGGGAGCCAACCTTTCGATTGACTCCCGAATGTTTTATCTAACCAGTTTTAGCTTTAATAGCTTAAAACTACTCGTTATCGCCTGCGGTTGCAGCGGTAGCGGTGACAGCGCCTGGCTTGTCGGTCTTAACGCCTGGCCACACCCAATCGGTGTAGTCTGGGTGATCGAGACCATTGTCGACTGCATACTGGAAGGCTTCGAGACGGAAGTCTTCGAGCTTCTTGATTTCGTCGGCATACTTAGCGGCGTCAACCATGCGCAATGCTTCAGCGGTAAGCTCGTAACGATCCATGTCGTTAACGCGAACCATGTCGTATGGCGTGGTGGTGGAGCCCTGCTCCTTGTAGCCATGGACGTTGAAGTTGTCGTGGTTTGGACGATCGAAGATCAAGCCGCGAACGTCATGTGCATAGGAGTGGTAAGCGAGAAGGACTGGCTTGTCAGCGGTGAAGAGCTCAGTGAACTCTTCGTCAGTCAAAGCCTCGTTGTTTTCCTTAGCGGACTGCAACTTGAGCAAGTCAACAATGTTAACGACCTTGAACTTAACGCCAAGCTTGTTCAACTTGTCGGCAGCGGCCATCAATTCCTGCTGTGGAACATCGCCGATACCAGCGAGAACAACCTGAACTTCGTCATTGGTCTTAGCGTTAGATGCCCACTTCCACTCAGCAGCACCCTTCTCGAGCTCTTCGCGAGCTTCGTCGAGGGTCAGCCAAGTAGCAGCTGGCTGCTTACCAGCGAAGATTGCGTTGATCATGTTGGTGGACTTGTAAACCTTCTCACCAACAGCGAGCAACATGTTGGAATCTACTGGGAAGTAAATGCCGATAACGTGATCGTTGTTGAAGGTCTTGTTCAAAAGAACAGAAGTTACACCTGGATCCTGATGGGAGAATCCGTTGTGATCCTGACGCCATACGTGAGAGGATACCAACAAGTTCATGGAGGAGATTGGCTTACGCCATGGAATCTCACGAACTGTAGCTTCGAGCCACTTTGCGTGCTGGTTCAACATGGAGTCGATAACGTGTACGAAGGACTCGTAAGAGCTCCAAATGCCGTGACGACCGGTGAGCAAGTAAGCCTCGAGGAAGCCTTCCATCTGGTGCTCGGAGAGCTGCTCGGTTACCTGACCGGTAACTGCCATGTGCTCATCGACTAATTCGGAGAGGTAGCCTGCGTCCCACTGCTTGTTGGTTACTTCATAAGCAGCCTGCAAACGGTTGGAAGCGGTCTCATCTGGTCCGAAGATACGGAAGGAATCTGGGTTGTTCTTGATTACGTCGCGGGTGTAAACACCAAGGCGACGGGTAGCTTCGAGCTGACCCCAGCCGTGACCGAATTCCTTAACTTCCTTAACTTCGTAATCTTCGAGCTTTGGAAGCTTAAGGTCTTCGCGAATACGACCACCGTTGGCGTTTGGATTCTGGCCAATACGGAGTTCGCCCTTTGGCATGAAGGAAAGAACGTCTTCCTTAATGCTGCCATCTTCATTGAAGAGCTCTTCAGGCTTGTAGGACTTCATCCAGTTCTTCAAGACTTCGAAGTGAGCTTCGGTATCACGAGCAGATGCCAGTGGCACCTGGTGTGCACGCCAAGAGCCTTCAGTCTTCTTGCCGTCGATGAACTTAGGGCAAGTCCAACCCTTAGGGGTGCGGAAGATGATCATTGGGTAGAATGGACGGGTTACGTCGTTGGTCTGAGCTTCAGCCTTGATATCGCAAATCTCGTCGAAGATGGTCTCGAACATGTCGGCGAAGCGACGGTGAATGGACATGTGATCCTCATCGTCGAAGCCAGCAACGAACTCGTATGGTTCGTAGCCCATACCGTGGAAGAACTCGTGAAGCTCTTCGTCGGAAATACGGGAAAGAATAGTTGGGTTAGCAATCTTGTAACCGTTCAAGTGCAAGATTGGAAGAACGATACCATCGGTACGTGGGTTGACAAGCTTGTTGGACTGCCAACCAGTAGCCAAAGGACCGGTTTCTGCTTCGCCGTCGCCGACGATTGCTGGAACGAACAAGCTTGGGTTGTTCATGACAGCGCCGTAAGCGTGGGAGAGAGCGTAACCAAGCTCGCCACCTTCGTGGATGGAACCTGGGGTCTCAGGAGCGAAGTGAGAAGGAATACCACCTGGGTAAGAGAACTGGCGGAAGAACTTCTGCAAACCAGCTTCGTCCTTGGTGATCTTTGGATAGTACTCGGTGTAAGTACCGTCGAGGTAGGACTGAGCAGTACCAGCTGGGCCGCCGTGGCCTGGACCCATGATAATCACAGTGTTCTGCTGATGCTCAGCAATGAAACGGTTAATGTGGCCAATAAGGAAGTTAAGGCCTGGAGTGGTACCCCAGTGACCCACTAGACGATGCTTAACGTCTTCGCGAGTAAACGGCTCCTTCATTAGAGGGTTGCTACGAAGATAAATTTGGCCGATTGAAAGATAGTTGGCAACACGCCAGTACTTATCTACGCCTTCGATAGCAGCCTCGGAAACTGGAGCGTTGAGCTTCTTCCAAGGTGTGCCAATAACAGGACTCGTCATGTGTACTCCTGTACTCAAGCACTTTTCAGTGCAATTTGATCATTACCATTTGGTTATAGAGTCTGGAAAACAAATGTATTACAGCTCTTTTTCCATCCGTTTCAGTATAGTTGCATCGTTTGACTTTTGTTCGTTTGGTTACTTCTACGTGCGTTTTTGTTGAAAAAATGTGTTCTTATGTTGTAAAAAAATGGCACATTTGTAGCGAAAGTGTGCATTTTCATGTTTATTTATTCATAATATATCCGTTTTTTAGTTTAATAGGCACTATACGATGACACATAATATAGTCCCTCGTCTCAAAGCAACCCTACTATAATACTGTATTTAAGCTTCGATTATTTGCTGATTGTGCACGACACAATGGTAGAAGTTACGTCAGTTACACATATATACTGTGTACCAATATTAGAAGGAGAATCATGGCAAAAGGACCAGTGCTTGTCGTTGATTTTGGCGCTCAATATGCTCAGCTTATTGCTCGTCGCGTGCGAGAAGCAAATGTATATTCAGAACTTGTTCCTCATTCTATGCCAGTAGATGAGATGCTTGCTAAAGATCCTCAGGCCATTATTCTTTCCGGCGGCCCTGCTTCCGTGTATGAACCAGGCGCGCCAGATATTGATCCGAAGATTTTTAATGCAGGAGTGCCAGTACTCGGTATTTGCTACGGCTTCCAGGTTATGGCTCACGAGCTTGGTGGAGATGTAGATAAAGCTGCACTTGGCGAATACGGCAAAACTTCCGCAACTATCGACGATTCTGAAGGTTTACTTACAAATTCTCCGGTTGAGCAGACCACTTGGATGAGCCATGGCGTAGCTGTTAAACGTGCTCCAGAAGGTTTCACCGTGTTAGCTCACACTGAAGGTGCACCCGTTGCTGCAATGCAAGACGCGAATCGAAAGCTTTACGGCGTGCAATGGCATCCTGAAGTAAAGCACACGCCTCTTGGCCAGGAGCTTATATCTACATTCCTACATAAGTGTGCAGGACTAGATAACAATTGGAATCCTTCCAATATTATTGAAGATCAAGTTGCTAAAATTCGTGAAGAAGTTGGTGACGCACAAGTTATTTGTGGTCTTTCTGGCGGCGTGGATTCTGCTGTTGCAGCAGCTTTGGTGCATAAAGCAATTGGTGATCAGCTTACTTGCGTTTTTGTCGACCACGGTTTGCTTCGTAAAGGTGAAGTTGAGCAGGTTAAGCATGATTTCGTTGAAGCCACTGGTATTAAGCTTATTGCAGTTGATGCAGAAGATGACTTTTTGGATGCGCTTAAAGGTGTAAGTGAGCCGGAGCGTAAGCGCAAGATTATTGGTGAAAAGTTTATTCGCACTTTTGAAAAGGCTCAGCGTCAAGTTATTGAGGAGGCTGGTAAAACCGGAGCAGAAGTGAAATTCCTCGTGCAAGGAACCCTGTATCCAGATGTCGTGGAATCTGGCGGTGGTGACGGTGCTGCCAATATTAAGTCTCATCATAACGTTGGTGGTTTGCCAAAAGACTTAAAGTTTAAGCTTATTGAGCCGTTGCGTACGTTGTTTAAGGATGAAGTTCGCGCTATTGGTACCGAGCTTGGTTTGCCTGATGCTATTGTGTGGCGTCAGCCGTTCCCTGGTCCTGGTTTGGGTATTCGTATTGTTGGTGAAATTACGCGTGAGCGTCTGGCAGTACTTCGTGAAGCTGATGCTATTGCTCGTGAAGAGCTTTCTGCTGCCGGCTTGGATCGAGATATTTGGCAGTGCCCAGTTGTGTTACTTGCAGATGTTCATTCTGTTGGTGTGCAAGGGGATGAGCGCACATACGGTTCTCCAATCGTACTCCGTCCGGTAAGCTCCGAGGATGCAATGACTGCCGACTGGTCGCGCGTGCCTTACGATGTATTGGCGAAAATTTCCACTCGTATTACAAATGAATGCCGTCAGATTAATCGAGTAGTGCTTGACGTGACTTCTAAGCCACCTGCCACTATTGAATGGGAATAAAATTAGTCATTTCAAACACATTGTTTGAACCGCGTGATTTCATCACGTCGCTATGTTTTGTGAGCGGTAGCATTGTTGCGTAATGCGATAATACTGCCGCTCATAAAGTATGCGGTAATGTTATTTGTTTTCAGCATGTCGAATTGTGCATTGCTTACAATGGCTGATACGATGAGACGAGTGGATGTGAGAGCTTGACGTGGCAGTATGTTGTATGCAACTGGGATGCGTGTGGGCTAGGAAATTTCAGGAGTTATTTTTATGGTTGATGGCGTACCAAAATATATTGCTGTACGAGATAATTTGCGTGCGCGTATTGATACAATGGTGGCAAATGAACAATTGCCTCCGGAGATTGAGTTATGCCGCCAATACAATGTAAGTCGCATTACGCTAAGGCATGCTGTCGATAATCTTATTACTGAAGGTTTGTTGATAAGGGAGCAGGGTAGAGGAACATTCAGAGCACCTGCAGTTATCAACAGTAGACATCAAGAGATAATTTCTGACCGTGCGCAAGGATTTTATGAGCAGAGTTGCGATCCTGATGCATTGATACGTGTTGAAGTGCTAGAAAATGATGTTGTTCAAGATGAAGACGCTGCTTTGAACTTGGGATTAAAACCAACCGAGGAGCTCATTTGTTTAAAGCGTTTGCGATATATTGACGACGTGTTGTCTCGTTACAGTGTGTTGTATTTGTCGGCTTCGCGTTTTCCTAAAGTATTGACTCAGGATTTTTCTGAAAAATCCTTGGCTGATTTCTTGTATCAAGCGTATGCAGTGCAGTTGGTAGAAAGCGAAGTATCTGTACATATTGAACGTGTCTGTGGCAGGATGGCGGAGGTTCTCCATCTTGAACAAGAAACTCCAGCAATTGCCGCAAAGTCTACTGTTAAAGATAGATTCGGCACGATTATTGCTTTTGGTGCTGCTGTGTATACTCCAAATTCTGGCGAGATTTGCTTCCATCTACATTCAAACAGTTAGTATTAAGCAAACAGTTAGTAGTAAGCAAATAATTAGTTGCAATAGTGTGCGCTCGCATTCTTATAGCGAGCGCAATTTTATTGGCCTATAACCCCTTTGACCTATAGCCCTTTTATTGCGCGTATCGTTAGATAACAAAAAAGTCTTGCCGATTTCTCAGCAAGACTCAATCTGTGTCCGGAGCGGGAGTTGAACCCGCACGCCTGTACAAATAGGCACTAGCACCTCAAGCTAGCGCGTCTACCATTCCGCCACCCGGACGGGTGTTTTAAGCAACAGATATGACTATAACATCTTTTTCTGTTTCATGCTTCGGCGTGTTGAAAATTTTATGAATTTTTTATTGAAAGTGCAATAAAACACTACTTTTTAGTCTTGTAACAAGCTTTTATTAACTTGAAAAGTTCCGTTGCTGTCAGGTTTGAAATCAATGATAGTAACGGATTTATTGGTTACAGTTCCTTCAGAATTAATAAATGAATGTTGTGGTAGCGCGTTAGTGTCATGCTCTGGATAGTCTCTTCTTAAGAAGGATCCGCGGGATTCGTGGCGTGCGAGTGAAGCGCGCAAAACGCTTTGAGCAAGCGTAACTAGATGCTGTATTTCCCATATTGCAATAAGTTCTTGATTAAAAACTAGCGTATTACTATGAAGGCGAAGCGCGTTAATACGTGGAATTAGGGAGGTTTGAATTTCGTGTAATGCTTCGTTTAGTGATGTTGCGTCACAAGCTATTGCGGCGGAACGTTCCATAATGGTGCCTAAAGCGGTAAACAATTCGTAAGGATTATCTCCGATAAGATGTGTTTCGTTTATTTCTTGAGTTTCTTGAGTCTCTTGAGTTTTCTGTATTTCCTGCGTTTCCTTTGCTTCTTGCATAAAATGGTTCAATTCAAAATTGCGTTGCTCGTAAAGACTGTGCATCGTAGTGTTTTGCGGGTCGTTATTGAGGCCATTACTATTTTTGGCGAGCGTTTCAGCCATTGCTGCTCCTGCGCGACTGCCAAAAAGGCATGCGTCGAGTAGGGAATTTCCGCCTAAACGATTAGCTCCGTGTACTCCAACGCATGAGCATTCTCCGGCAGCAAACAAGCCTTGAACAATATGTTGTTTGCCATCGCTCCAAGTGTACACTTCGCCGCAAAGTGTAATAGGTATTCCTCCCATGGTGTAGTGGGCTGTAGGACGAATAGGCACTAAATCGTGTGCGGGATCGAGATGCGCGTACTGTTCAATGGTTTCACTGACCTGCGGTAGTGCTTCAGCCATATGAGTTTTATCAATATTCGTCATATCGAGCCAAACACAGTCTTTTCGCGCGTACTCTCTGTGAATGTCAGTTGAATCATATACTCCGCGGCCTTCATGTATTTCGTGGGCAATGGCGCGCGCAACTACGTCGCGTGGCGCCAAATCCGCATGAACGGCATCATAACGCTTCATAAATGCTTCACCTTGAGCATTGCGAAGCACACCTCCTTCCGCCCTCGAAGCTTCCGACAGTAGTATTCCTGTGTGCGCAAGCCCAGTAGGATGGAATTGAATAAACTCGCAATCTTCAATCTGCAATCCCGCTTGTAACGCCAATGCCATGCCGTCGCCAGTTAAATCCCATGAATTAGAAGTGGTGGCGAAAAGTCTTCCAGCGCCGCCGGTAGCAACAAGCACCAAGTTTGAGTGCAGTGTGCGCAAACGTCCTTGTGCAAGATCAAAAGCAAGTATTCCCTCAACTTTTTTCTTATCACTACTTATGGCTATGTCAGTTACATAACAATCTTCTTCAAAAGTAATATTTTCAGCAACGCATTGCTGCCAAAGGCTGTACAAAATTTGGTGGCCTATACGATCGGCGGCAAATGCGGCGCGTGGCACGGGTTGAGCGCCAAAGTTAGCAGTATGTCCACCAAAGCGACGTTGATTAATATGCCCGTCTTGTGTGCGAGAAAAAGCTACTCCGTAATGTTCCAGTTGAATGATGGTCTGTGGCGCCTTCTGAGAAAGTAATTTCGCCGCATCCTGATCACTCAACCAGTCGCCGCCGTGAACGGTATCGTAATAATGCCACTGCCAGGTATCATGTTCAACATTACCTAAGCTCGCTGCAATTCCGCCTTCTGCTGAACCGGTGTGTGAACGAAGTGAAGGAAGTTTAGAAATTACTACAATTGAAGGTGACTTTCCTTGCTTTCTAATAGCGTCGTATGCTGGGGATTTCACCAATCCAAGTGCCGCCGAAAGTCCTGCTGCTCCTGCGCCAACAATAATCGCATCGTAATGCTCATCTGAAGCTGGTGAAGCTGCGGTATTGTGCGAACATAACGGTGAGTTAGTTAGGGAGTATTCTGTCGCTTTGCGAACTGTAGATTGGTTGTCATCTGATTGCATAGTCTTATTTTCTCATAACCATCGTCTTGTGTCGCATATTACGCTACTTTTTGTTGTATAAGCACTAAGTTTTCTCGATTCTGCTTAAGAGCTCCTTCCAACTCAAGTAATGTTATAGCGCCCGATATTTCTGCAACTGATGGCGTGGCGGTATTAGAGGATTGTTGTTTACTTTTGATGATTTCGTAAATGGTATCGATATTTGCGTGTTCATGTTTGCGTCTACATATTGAGATTGCTTCAATAATTTGCTTCTGAATTTCCGTATAGTTGTGTATGGAATCTTGCGTTTGTAAAACGGTACCAGTTGCTGGATTAGTATCGTCGCCACTAGTACTCCTGGTACTGGTTTTGTTCGTGCTGTTCGCGTCGTTCGTGCCGTTTGCTACATTCGTGCCGGTTGCGTCGTGGCGCGGAGCAGTTACGTTAGCAATGTAATGGTGAGATTGCGGAAAGAGTGTATCAATATCTTGACTAGAGCACACCATAATTGCTTGTTCGTCGTGAATAAGTTTATTGCAGCCAGCATTATGAGGATGAGTAATATTTCCCGGTATTGCATAAAGTTCACGGTTGAGTTCGCTGGCCCAAGTTGCTGTATTTAATGCTCCGGATTGCAGTCGCGCTTGTGCAACGATAACCTTTGAAGCTAAAGCTGCTATGATTCGATTTCTGAGTAGGAAACGATGACCTACAGGAGTGGTGTCCGGGCAGAGTTCGCTAATACAGGCTCCAGAATTTGCAATAATATGTTCAAAAAGTTGCATATTGCTTTGTGGACCTATATGGTTCAAACCGCCTGCGAATACTGCAATAGTTTTTCCAATAGCTTGGTTTTCTAATGCTTCTTCTTGTGCGTCAACTGCACCCCAATGTGCTGCAGCGTCGATACCGTATGCTCCGCCAGAAATAACGGTGTGCCCTTTTGAAGCGCAGTCGTATGCAAACTGATAAGCGAGTTCTTTTCCGTAATCTGTGCAGGAGCGTGATCCTACAATGGCGAGAGGATTGCGACACTGCGTAAGAGCGTGAGGGTCGCCAATGCCCCATAAGCATAGTGGAGGCGAGAAATGGCTATGGAAAGCCAAATCTTGTAATTGCTTAGGCCAATACTTGCTGTGTGGTGCGATAATCCATTGTTTACCTGATGAAGTAAACCAGTCGAGTAAATCAGCTTCCTCCCAAGTGGGTAGATACGTCAGTCGAATACACCATTTTGCAAGTGTTGTATGAAATGCGTCAAGTGATTGTGGAGCGTTATTATTACGATAACCCCACAGTTTTAGCCCCTTTTTGAAATAGTCATCTAGTGTAGTAAGCGCGCCATGTTCGCGTACGCAACGCAACATATCGGTTACTAATTTCTGGTTTTTACTGCATCTGCTGGACGATGTGCTTTCAGAAGTTTCATTCTTGTCTTCATTTAATTCTTGACTTGCAAAAGGAAGTTGCATTTGTTGAGCTTCGTTTACCAATTGTTTAGTAAGAAAACTTGTTGTGATCTTGTGTAACAAGGTAACTATGGTTTTTGCGCATGAGGAACCGAGTAAAAGCGTATACATAATAGCGTCCGCACCTTCAAGACAGAAGGTGAGTATTGCGCGAGCTAACGTCTCTTCATCTATAACGATGTCGTTATCTACGGTGTTAATTTTCTTCCCGTTAGGTGTTTGCTGATTGCTCATATTCGTGTCCTTAAACTAATTGCTTGTGCCATATCGGTTATATCTGGTGAAGTGTGTCCTGAAAGATCCGCTAAAGTCCATGCGAGTCGTAGCGCTCTATCTGCTCCGCGCAAACTCAATTGATGCCTTTCGAGAGAACGATTAATTAAAGCGACGGCTTGCTGCGAAGTGTATTTTCTTAGCCAGGTGCCGGAAGCTTGAGCATTGCAATCCCAACCTTGTTTTGCAAAACGTTCTCTTGCAACATTTCGTGCCGTCATTACGTTATTTCGCATCATTTCACTGGTAAGAGGGGTATCAGAGCTTGCGTTTGGCGCGTGAGTATGTTGCTGGCGTTGCTCTGGCATAATAATTCTTTCTACAGGAGGAACGTCCATTTGGATATCAATGCGATCCAAAATAGGTCCGGAAAGTCGAGAAAAGTATCGTGCGCGCTCTCGCTCTTTGCAAGTGCAGCGCTCGCCATTTCCGTAAGCATATCCGCAAGGGCAAGGGTTTGCAGCAATTACCAGTTGAAATTTAGCTGGGTATAGTGTTGTTCCTTGTGATCGGGCAATAGCAATATGGCCTGATTCCAACGGTTCTCGTAAGGTTTGCAGTACGCGAGGTGAAAATTCTGGCGCTTCGTCCATGAACAATACTCCGCAGTGTGCGCGCGTAATAATACCAGGTTTTGCGATTCCTGTGCCGCCGCCAATAAGAGAGGCTGCTGAAGCAGTATGGTGAGGTGCTTCAAATGGCGGTATGTCGCTAATTCCGTAGTATGGGAGTGTGCCGCAGAGTGAACGAATTGAGGCAACTTCAAGCTGTTCTTGTTCGTTAAGAGGGCACATAATGCTTGGTATTCGTGAGGCGAGCATGGTTTTACCGGAGCCGGGTGGCCCTATCATCATTACGTGATGTCCGCCAGCTGCGGCTACTTGTAATGCCCATTTGGTGTGTTCTTGTCCGATAACTTCAGACATGTCACCAATTTCGTGAGCTGAGTCGATTTGAAGTGGTGAAGATATTTGATCGGATAGTTCTGCTGAAAATTCTCCATCTTGCGCCGAATCTTCGGATCGTTCTCGAATTTGCATATGTTGATATGCTGGGTCTGCTTCGATAAGTTTCAGCGATTCTTCTTGTAATTTTCCGTGCAATTGCGTTATTAAGTCAAGAATATGGTGTATTCCAATTGATTCAATGCCATCTACCAATTGTGCTTCGGCAAGATTTTCTTGAGGAATAATCATTCGCTTGACATGTTGTTTTTTGGCGTAAAGTGCAATGGGAAGCATACCTTGAATTGGCAGTACTGTGCCGTCAAGATTCAGTTCTCCTAAAATAACGGTATTTTCCAGCTCGGAAAGTGGAATATAATGTTCTGCGCTTAAGATACTTGCAGCAATTGCTAAGTCGTATGATGCTCCGCTTTTAGGCATGGAAGCAGGGGAGAGATTAACAGTTACTCGTCCTTCCGGCCATTTGCAGTGAAGAGCGAGATGTGCTGATTTTACGCGTTCTCGTGCCTCACTTAAGGCGGTGTCAGGAAGTCCAATAATAGAAAAGTTGGGCATGCTTCCCGAGATAAAAGCTTGTAATTTGATGGTGAATGCTTTTAAGCCGATTAAGCCTATTGATACTGCGTTTCCGATGTTCATTAAAATGCTCCTGGGATATGAATAAATTGAATTGGTTGGTTGTTTTCGATTTCTTCTCGAGCTTGTAGTTCGTATGCTGAATCAGGGTACGTGTGTTTGTTAATAATAAGAATTGATACGGCGTCAAAACGAATACGATAGTGCGGTATGTTTTTGCCAAATTCTTTAATCCATTGCATTCCCGTTTCGCGCAGTTTACTTCGCTTTTGGCGAGTTATTGCTTCGAGAGGAGTGCCATATTGTGTGGTACGTCGCGTTTTTACTTCCACAAACACCACTGTTTGTTCGGGGGTAAGCATAACGATATCCAGCTCACCGTGGTGAGCATGCCAGTTCGTATCAAGAACATGCCAACCTTGTTGCATAAGTCGTAGTGTCGCGTAGTTTTCTCCAAGTTTGCCCAAGCTTTTGCTGTCGTATGCGCTGTCTTGCAACTCTTGGGCAACTTGTTCAAGTTTTTCTCGTAAGAGTTCTTGAACGGTCGCAACGTCCTCAATATCTGTAACGTCTGTAACGTCTGTAACGTCCTCAATATCGTCTAGTGCGATAATCTCACTGTCAATAATGCGTTTTTGTGTAGTCATGTTGCTATTTTCTTCGCCCTACTGGGTGGAATCTAGTTTTTTAGTGCATTGTGGTTAAAAGCTTGCTACGGCGTGTTGTCTTGGGAAATTTCTTATATTTTTCGTTTTCTAGTAGATGATTTTCCTTATTTTGTTTAAGTTGTGAATTCGTTATAGCTAATTTTGATAACCGCGGCTATGTACGAACGTTGCTAACTGTCATATTGTCGTTATCACTGAAATTAAACGCATAAGCAGAATGTTGAAAAATAAACGAGCTTAATTGAGTGCGAGTTTAATTGAGTGCGAACTTAATTTGGTGCGAGCTTAATTGGATTCGAACTGTTCTGCTTTGTAAAACACAGTCGCCACATTGGAGGGGTATTATGAGCGCTACTGAAGAAACGCAAGGAAAGTATCATTTTGAAACTTTGCAGTTGCACGTTGGCCAAGAGCAGGCGGATCCGGCAACTGATTCTCGCGCAGTGCCGATTTATCAAACGACGAGCTACGTGTTCCACGATTTTGATCATGCCGCTGCTCGTTTTGATTTGCGCGACGCTGGAAATATTTATGGCCGTTTGACGAATTCTACTCAGGATGTTTTTGAGCGCAGAATTGCGGCTCTTGAAGGTGGTACTGCGGCTTTGGCTGTGGCTTCTGGCGCGGCCGCCGTAGATTATGCTATCCGTAACATCACGCAGCAGGGCGATCATATTGTTTCTTCAAAGAATGTGTATGGTGGCACTTATAACCTGCTTCGTCATACTCTTCCTCGAGATGGTGTAACAACTACTTTTGTGGATCCTAAGAATCCTCAGAACTTCGAGGATGCTATTCAGCCGAATACGAAGCTCGTGTACTTTGAAACTTTTGGTAATCCTAATGCCGACTTGCCTGATTTTGAGGCTATTTCAGAGATTGCACACCGTCACAATCTTCCTGTTTTTGTTGACAATACTTTCGCAACTGCATACTTGTTCCGTCCGCTTGAGCATGGTGCAGATATTGTAGTTGAGTCTGCTACGAAGTTTATTGGCGGACACGGCACAACTCTTGGCGGAATTATTGTTGAAGGCGGCAATTTTGATTGGGCTAAAGTTCCTGGAAAATTCCCAACTCTTACGGAAGCTGACCCTAGCTATCATGGTTTGAATTTCTATGATGCTCTCGGTTCTGTGGCTTTTGTGACGCGTATTCGTGCGATTATTTTGCGCGATACTGGTGCTTGCATTAGCCCGTTCGCTGCGTTCTTGCTTTTGCAAGGCACGGAAACCTTGAGCTTGCGTGTTGAGCGTCACGTTGAGAATGCGTTGAAAGTTGTTCAATATTTGCAAACTGTGCCAGAAGTTGAGTCGATAAGTCATCCTTCTATTGAAGGTCGTTCTGATCACGAGCTTTATAAGCGTTACTTCCCGAATGGCGGAGGCTCTATTTTTACGTTTGATATTAAAGGTGGAAGGGATGCTGCTCGCGTATTTATTGACAATTTGCAGCTTTTCTCACTGCTTGCAAATGTTGCTGACGTGAAGTCATTGGTTATTCATCCTGCATCTACTACGCACTCTCAGGAAACTCCTGAGGAATTGGAAGATCAAGGCATTCATGAAGGCACTATTCGTTTGTCTATTGGAACTGAACATATTGACGATATTCTTGCTGATTTGCAGCGTGGATTTGACGCAGTTCGTAAGGCGGGGCTTGCTTAAATAGTCTGATAATTGTAAGAAAAATATTCCTGAAGATCCATTACCATTTTATTCGGAGCGCATTCGTATTTGTATGCGCTCCGATTTTTTGTGTATATTCTTTAAATTTGCGCATCATACTTTAGGATGAAATACTAATTTTTTCTCAATAATTTCCGCCTTACGTACGATAGTATCCAGCAGTCTTTTCCCGTAAATTTAAGTATTAGCAATAGATAACTATGCGATCACTATTTTTTAAGAAAAGGAGCAGGAATGAACAGTCCGTACCAAACAAGCTCATACGATGGCGACGATGGCTTAGATTTCAAAGAAGATTTTAACCAAAACTTGATTGGTGAAACAGCGGTCGCAGCTTTGCATGTTGTTAAAGATTTTGGCAAGGGTGCAGGCATTGTTCACGCTTTGCGAGACGTTAGCGTTAGCTTCGAGCGTGGTAAGTTTACTGCAATTATGGGTCCTTCTGGTTCTGGAAAGTCAACTTTAATGCATTCTTTGGCTGGTCTTGACAGCGTTAATTCTGGAAAAGTTTTGGTTGATGGATTAGATATTACAGGAATGAGCGATAAGCAGCTTACGCTTATGCGCCGCGAAATGGTTGGGTTCATTTTCCAAAGTTTTAATCTTCTTCCAATGTTTAGTGCTGAGCAAAATATTCTTATGCCTCTTACTTTGGCAGGTAAAAAGCCAGATAAGCAATGGTTTAATACTTTGGTTAATACTCTTGGCTTGCAAGATCGTTTAAAGCATAGGCCTGCTGAGCTTTCTGGCGGTCAGCGCCAACGCGTTGCAATTGCTCGAGCTTTAATCTCTAAGCCTTCCGTAGTTTTTGCAGACGAGCCTACTGGAAATCTTGACTCTGCTTCCAGCTCAGAAGTTTTGCATTTTTTGAAGAAGTCTGTAACGGAGCTTGGTCAAACCGTGATTATGGTTACGCATGATGCTGTTGCAGCCTCTTACGCGGATCGAGCAATTGTGTTTGCAGATGGTCAAATTGTTGAAGACGTGCAAAATCCTACTGCAGAAGGCATGAGCAAGATGCTTATGGAGCGTAGCGAAGCTGGTATTAATAATCAGCCTGCACAATTGCAATAAAAGGTGGTGAAGTTAGAATGTGGAAAATCGCGCTAAAACTTATGCGTAAAAGCGTGCGCATGCTAATCGCCTCTGGAATTGCAATTCTTATAGGCAGCATGTTTATGAGCGCTACTTTGCTTTTTGTAAACAGTGTTGACGACTTGATGGTTCGCAATGCAACGGAAGAATTCCATAGCGCAAATTATGCAATCTCATCTAAAAGCTCTAACAATTCTCCGAATAGTGGAATTCATTATAAAGACCTTCATTTAGACAAAATATCGAAGATGCCTGGTGTTAATGGCATTCGTAGTGACGATGCGACTGCGCTTGTAAGAGTAGAAAAAGGTGATAAATCAGTTACGAGCATTGCTTGGTCTAGTGGTTTGTATGGAAATCTTCCTGTGTATAAATCAACAGAAGGTAGAGATCCGCAAGAAATAGGCGAAATTACGCTTATTAAAAGTATTGCTAAATCCATACATGCAAATATTGGTGATACTATAACTTTGGTTAAAGTAGATGACACTGGCGGAAATAAAGAAAAATCGTACGATGTTCGTGTGGTTGGTCTTGTTGAAGATGGAGAACATTCTCAAATATCATTTTCAAATCGTGGCATATATCTTGGCGGCGTAACGAACGATTTTTGTGCAAAACTCAACAATCTTAAGAATTTTGATGATCAAGTTGTGCAAAGCAAAGTGTACATGAGCATTGATGAATCTAAAATAAACGATTTATCTCCTAAGATTAGCGCTTTACTTCCAGAGCAATTTTCTCTTATGTCTAGGCACGAAGTTGGTGTAAGAGCTGTTCGAAATGTGTCCAACGGCACTAATTTTGTGACTATGTTCTTGCTATCTTTTGGTGTTCTAGCGTTGCTTATTTCTTCGCTTGTTATAGCAAACACATTCCAGGTGCTGGTTGCTCAACGCAGACGTACTCTTGCGCTTTTGCGAGTAATTGGCGCACAATCGCACCAGCTTTATGCGGCAGTTTTGCTTGAAGCTGCAATACTTGGAGTTATTTATGCGGCTGTTGGTGTGCTTTGCGCAATCGGATTTATGGGCGCAATTAGTAACTTGAATATTAATTCTGGACCATTGTCTAAGATTCCTTTGATTGTTTCACTTCCAGCGATTGTGTGGCCAATAGTAATTGGCGCGATTGTAACAGTTCTTGCATCTATGGGTGCTGCGCGATCTGCTACAAAAGTAACGCCTATGGAAGCGTTGCGACCAATGGATTTGATTAAAGATAAACGTGCAAGCATTCTTCGCTCTGTTTTTGGCGTTCTATTTATTGTTGTAGGTATTTTATTTACGGCTTTAAGTGCTACTTCTTTGGCAAGCATGATTGCTCAGCAGTCGCCTAATGCTGGTGCTGACTCTTGGAGAACTTTGCTTGTGGCAGTTTTTGGATGCGCGCTTGTGTTTATTGGAATTATTATTACAGCAACATTCTGGATGCCGTTTGCTATGAAGGCAACTGGCGCAATCATGGCACTTTGTGGGCCTGCATCTAAAGTTGCCAACGCAAACGTGCAACGAAACCCTAGAAGAGTTGCTGCAACTGGAACGGCTTTGCTTATTGGCGTAACGCTTGTTTCAACGGTAGTAACTGGCGCAATCTGCGGTAAAGCAACTCTTAAAGGTGTTGTTGATGACCGTTACAGTGTTGACATTATTATTCAAGGCAAGAATGTTGATGAGTCTTTAGCTGCCGATATTTCAAAGATTAGTGGAATAAAGCATACTGAGTTGCTTCCTGCAGTTCCTATGACTTTTAAGAACGCTAAGGGCAAAACTGAGTACGCTATGGCAGCTGGAGTTGATAATGCAGATCAACTTCGAAATGTAATGCACACTGATCTTGATGGCGTCAATATAACCAAAGATTCTGTGCTTTTGCCTAAGTTTAATGAAGAAGGTGGAGAGCCTTTTGAGCTTAAAAAAGGAAACCTTAGTCTACAAGCTTACGTAGAAAAGTACAGTTCTGGTGAAACAGACAGTAACAATATTACGCCATTTACTGGCATGAATACAGACTCTAGTAATAACGATAAGAGCATTACTGTAAAGCAAGTTCAGTTTAAGACGTATCGAAATGTTGGTGTGTATTCAAATAATACTGCTTTTGTGAGCAAATCCTACTTCAATAACTACCTTAAGCCTACAACGCATATGCTGCTTATTTCGGTAGATTCTAGCAAAGCTAATCTTGTAGATATTGCTAAAAACATTCAAAATGTTACATCTAGCTATGCGGAGGTTATGTCTACTGGAAGCGTGTTTGAGCGGGCAAAGTGGGAGAGTGCTATCGACGCAATGATGATGGTGCTTGTTGGCTTAATAGCAGTAGCTGTTGTGATTGCTTTGATAGGTGTTGCAAACACATTAAGCTTGTCTGTTATTGAGCGAACTAAAGAATCTGCAACTTTGCGCGCAATCGGCATGACAAGAGGACAGGTTAGAAGGTCACTTGCGTTGGAAGCAACATTGATTTCCTTAACAAGCACTGTTTCGGGCTTGATTGTTGGAACAGTGTTTGGGTGGATTGGATCCTACATGGTGTTTAGCGTAATTGGCAAAGTTCCGTTTGTAGTTGATTGGACTATTTACGCGGTTCTTGCTCTAATCGCTTTGCTTGCAGCTCTTCTTTCCAGTGTGCTTCCAGCTCGTAGAGCAGTGAAGTCTTCGCCAGTAGTTGCGCTCGCGGAGGACTAAATTTCGCAAAAACTATATGTGAAAGATAGTCTGTAGAAGTTAAGTTGCAGAAAATAAAGATAATGCCGGTGTGTAAATTTTACGTGCCGGCACTATCTTTTTCTTAAGCCTTTTTGACACGCAGAAAAAAATTTGTATTATCGTTATTACTTTTAGAAAATTTTTACGTATAATTATTTAATTAAATGAATATTATGTATTTAAGTCTTATTTTTTAATTAAGAAATGGAATAAATAATACGATTATTATTCATAATAACAAGTTTTGCCGGAAATATTCCGAATAAATTGCGTTGAAAATGTATTTATTCCTTTGTTATGCTCTTGTTAACTGCTGACATAAGTTAGACGTGAAGGCCGCTACGAGCAAGGAGAAAATATATATGGTAACGGTCAAGAAAAAATCTGCCGCAGCGATTGCAGGAATCTTATTGTTAATGCAAAGCCCAATGCCAGCGTGGGCGCAAGAAGCGGCTAATGATGTTCAAACTAATATGCGACCAGCGGCAGAGGCGACTGTAAAAGCGCCTACTGCGGATGATGTGCGCCAGTCTGAAGAGCAAGTTGATAAGCTAAAATCTCAGGTCAATGATTACGAAGCTCAGATAAAAGAAGCGAATATTAATTCTAGCGAACTTAAGAATAAAATTACCGACTTAGACAATCGAATACAACTTCTGCAAAAGGAATGGGACGCAATTCCAGGACACGGCAGTGAAGCGAATGAAATTCAACAAAAAATTAACTCTCTTAAAGAACAGCAGACAAAAAGTACCGAAGGATTAAATAGATTAACTGAGAATAAAGGATCACTTGAAGCTGAATATAATCGAATCAATAAAGAGCTTGAACAGTTGTCAAGTGATAAATTACGTGCAGATGAAAAAATTGTATCGTTAGAAGAAGCATTAGGATCACTAAAAAGCAAAGAAAAGCAATATGAGACTGAAATTGAAACATTCTCAATAAGAGAAGGCACGTGATTGAAGTCCAATTGACCCGATGGAGCGTCTGTTAAAGCTTCTAGAAGTCGGCGCATATCGTGAACGGCTCGCTCGGCTTCGTTTTTAATAATATGCATTGTTTTTTTAGCAAGCGAAATATCTTTGGTTGCTGCATAACGACCACCATCTGCTTGCACAATAATAATAGAAAGCGTGTGAGCAACAATATCGTGCATATCTCTGGCAATTCTTGCGCGTTCTGCAGTAACAGCAATATGCTGAGCTTTTTTGCGGTATGTGCGAATAGAATTATTGTAATCTTGTAAAAGTTGAATAGTATGCACGTGAGTGCGCTGCCAGTAGCCAATAATAACCGTAATAGTGGTAGTAATAATCGCAAAAATTATTGAAGGAATTGCAAAATTAAGTATATTTGAAACGCAATTTTTTATATTGCTGCTATCTATATTTCGTACACTGCAAGTATAACTAGATTTCGAATGATTATTGCCATATATTGGTCCCATTACAACATTCCACGATATTAATGCGCAAGATAATACGGTTGTTACGTAAGCTGCAATAACAAAAGCTTTTGAATGCTCCGTATTTCCGCGTGCAATAGCATTAACAAGTAGCACGAAACCAAAGAAATCAGCGAAAAGTTGAGTAGGGCCAAATGCTACTTGCACAATGCAAATAACAATAAAAATAGTAGCCGATTGTTCAGGCCATAGTTTTCGGACTGAAAGTAGTAATGCAACAACAATATTGATAAGCGTTACTGTAATAAGCGAACCTTGAGTCAAAAAGCCATCAACGTTGCTTATAACGTAGCGATCGCTTGAAAGTATAAAAAGAATAAGTGGAATAATACCCCATAATATGTCGTTTAATGTGAGCTCTTTTCGTAAGCGTTGTATGCAACTGTTAAACGTGCGAGATATTTTCATATTTACTAGGCTAGTGCATAGTACTTTATAGAACAATCGAACTTGAGTATGATTTATAAATAGAGTGTGTAATTGGTAGTTGCAATGTAGCACGCGAGTACAGAAAGGCAGTATAAAGATGGCATTACTTACAAGCTACTATGTTCCTGGATTGCATATTGAAGAACGAGCGATTGATGTTCCACTTGATTGGGAAGACAACACTCCTGGTGGAGCTATTAAAGGCGAAACGATTCGACTGTTCTGTAGAGTTGTTTGTGCTCCTGAGCATGTGCATGACGATTTGCCGTTGCTTGTGTTCTTGCAAGGAGGACCTGGTGGGCAGTGTCCGCGACCACTTTCGCCTTCTAGTGATGGTTGGATTCAAGAGGCTATTAAGCATTTTCGCGTAGTCTTGCCAGATCAGCGTGGTGTTGGGCGTTCTTCGAGGGTAGATGCTTCAACCATGAAGCGTATGTTGGATGACGGTGTCAGTGTTGAGCGTCAAGCGTGGTATTTGAAGCGTTTCTTAGCTGATTCAATTATTCGCGATTTTGAGCATTTGCGACTTACTGAGTTTGGTGCGAAGCCATGGGTGTCTTTAGGGCAAAGCTACGGCGGTTTCCTTACGCTTACATATTTGTCACTGTTCCCGCAAGGTTTAATTGCAAGCTTCACAACCGGCGGTATTCCTCATGTTCCGGCGAATGCTCGTGAAGTTTACGAACACACGTTCCCGCGTATGGCTCGAAAAACAGAGCAATTCTATGAGCGTTATCCGCAGGATGTGGCTCGCGCTGCAGCGATTGCGGATCGTATCACGCAGGGTGATGTTTTCTTGCCAAATGGCGAAAAACTTACGGTTGAACGATTCCAAATGTTAGGCTCTTCCTTTGGTATGAAACCAAGTTTTGAGCGAGTGCACTGGCTTCTTGATTCCGCTTTTTCTGACGGCGACGGCTCGCTTAAAGCTTTCAAGCACGCTGGCGGTTCTGTTGCTGGTAGTTTAAGCGACGAGTTTGTTTACGGTGTAATGGATGCTACTGCTTCAAGCCCGCTGTACTGGCCGTTGCAAGAGTTTATTTATGCTGACGGCGAATTAGAGCATCCAATTTTGTGGGCTGCTCAGCAGGTTAGGGAAACAATGCCTGAATTTTCTGGTTCTGCTCGTCCGCTTTTGTTTACGGGTGAAGCAATGTTTCCGTGGATGTATGATCAAGAGCAGACTTTGCAACCGTTCCTTCCAGCGGTTGACTGCTTGATGAAAGATAGGCAATTTGGCAAGATTTACGATCAAGATCAGCTTGCTAATAATGAAGTCCCGTTGCAGTCGGCAGTGTATTTTGACGATATGTACGTGGATTCTGGTCTTCAGTTGGATACACTTTCTCGTATTGCCAACTCGCACTATTGGACTACGAACGAGTTTGAGCATGACGGTTTGCATGGTGATATTGTGTTCCGTCATCTATTTGACGAAGCATTGCATCGCGGAGACTTAGAAGCAATGTATAAGCGTTAAACGCAAAATTTATTCTTGTGGATAACAAGCTGTGAGTAGTAGAGCACTATTTGGTATGCTATACATCTGTTTGCGTATTAAATAGTGTTCTATTTATTGTTAATAAGCGAGGGGATTACATATGAGTACTCAAATATTGGGAACTGTTGGTTTTATAGGTTACGGTAATATGGCGCAGGCCATTGCTCAAGGCGTGGTGCGTGCTGGCGTACTAGAGGGTAATAGTATGGTTGCTTGCGCTCATAATTTTGACAAGCTTGAGCGTAATACTTCGCTTCTTGGTTTGCGTGCTATGCGCACTGCTCAAGAAGTGTGCGAAGTGAGTGATGTGATTATTGTTGCTGTAAAACCTCATCAGGTTGCTGATGTGCTTAAGCCTCTTGCTGCTCTTCTTAACGAACGGGGTACTGCTGTTATTTCTGTAGCAGCAGGTTGGACGTTGGAGCGTTACCAAAAATTGCTTGGCAACGATGCTCATATTCAATGCATTATTCCGAATACTCCTATTGCAGTATGTCAGGGTGTGACTTTAGCTGAGTCTGATCACACTTTAACTGACGCTCAGCTTGCTGTGTTTCATGCTTTATTTGAACCGATTTCTTTAGTAGAGCGTGTGGCTGGCGAAAATATGAATATTGCAATGTGCATTTCTAGCTGCGCTCCTGCTTTTACCGCAATGTATGTAGAAGCGCTTGGAGATGCTGGTGTGAAGTACGGTTTGCAACGCGATTGCGCTTATCGTTTGGCTGCAAAAATGATTGAGGGAGTAGGTGCATTATATATGGATGAGCGCACTCATCCTGGAGCTATGAAGGATGCAGTGTGTTCTCCTGGTGGAACCACTATTCGAGGTGTTGCTGAGCTAGAATCTCGCGGCTTTAGGGGTGATGTTATTTCTGCGATTGATGCTATTGAAAATAAATAACATATAAGTAAGTTGTGTCTAAGTAAGTTGTGTCGCTCGTTCCCGACGCTGGTCTAAACTAGGTGAATATGTCTTTAACTATCGGAATTGTTGGATTGCCAAATGTGGGCAAGTCCACTATGTTTAATGCTTTAACTCGCAATAACGTTTTGGCGGAAAATTATCCGTTCGCAACTATTGAACCAAATACTGGTATTGTTCCGCTTCCGGATCATCGTCTTCCAGTTTTAGCTAAATTAGTTAATACCGAAAAGATTGTTCCAGCAACGGTTACTTTCGTTGATATTGCAGGCATTGTTAAGGGTGCTTCCGAGGGCGAAGGTTTGGGCAATAAATTCCTTGCTAATATTCGCGAAGCAGATGCTATTTGCGAAGTTGTGCGCGCGTTTAATGACGACGATATTGTGCATGTGAATGGTAAAGTTGATCCTGCCGACGATATTGACACTATTAATACTGAGCTTATTCTTGCCGATATGCAAACTATTGAAAATGCTCTTCCAAAGTTGGAAAAGGATTTGCGTGGCAAGAAAGTTACGCAGGAATACGTAGACGCTGTAAACAAAGCTAAGGAAATTCTTGCTTCTGGTAAAACGATTGACCAAGCGCATAACGAAAAGCTTATTGATAAGAACGACGTGTACGATTTGCACTTGCTTACTGCTAAGCCGTTTATTTACGTGTTTAACGTAGATGATTCTGAGCTTGCTGACGAAGATTTAAAGTCTAAACTTTCTGCTTCTGTGGCACCTGCAAAAGCAATCTTCTTGAACGCTCAGTTTGAGTCCGAGCTTACAGAGCTTGACGAAGCTGACGCTCGTGAAATGCTTGAGGATGCTGGTTTGAAGGAATCTGGTTTGGATCAGCTTGCGCGTGTGGGATTCGATATTTTAGGTCTTCAAACCTATTTAACCGCTGGTGTTAAGGAAGTTCATGCTTGGCAGATTCATAAAGGTTGGACTGCTCCTCAAGCTGCTGGCGTAATTCACACTGATTTTGAACGTGGATTTATTAAAGCAGAAATCGTATCTTATGATGATTTTGTGGCTGCTAATGGTTCTATGGCAAAAATTAAGGAAGAGGGCAAGCTTCGCCTTGAAGGTCGCGACTACGTGATGCAAGATGGCGACATTGTTGAATTTAAGTTCAATGTGTGAATAAACTTTCAATTTATTGCGTAATATTTGAAGAAAAAATCCTTTGTTGCGCTGGTAGCGTTGTTGTCGGTAATTTTTGTCGGTAATTTACTGATATAATTCTGACAATAACGCTTTTTTAGATTGTTTGATTAATCTATAGAGATAGTGGGATGGATTTATGCTTAATGGCATTATAAACGGGTTGTCGCATGCTATTGCATACTTTGGTAAGTGGTGGAAGCGTTCTTCTCCTGTGGCGAAAGTGATAGTTATTGCCATTGTGGTTAGTATTGTTGCCGTTCTGCTTGGTTTTCTTTTTAATGATTCGTCTTCTCAAGTGGGTAGTAAGCAGGATTCAAAGCAGCTTACAGCTTCTACTCAAGAAAAAGCTAAGAAGAATATAAAAAAAGTAGATTCTCATAGTAAGAATAGTAAAAATAATAACAATAGTAAAAATAGTAGTGAGAATAAACCTCAGCAAAAAGACGAAAAAAATAGCGGAAAAACTGATGCCGCTAATAAACCTCAGCAAAATAAAGATTCGCAAACAAATAATGCTGATTTAGCAAGTAAAACTCAACAAGAACGTAAACCTTCCCAAACAAATACTTCTGCACAACCTCGCACTGAAGCTCCTGCTACTGAATCGGCTTATTGGATGAATCCTACGGGAGGTGCGTATCCTAATATTTCTGGAATTCCTGCTTCTCAATTACAAATACAAGTGAATTTAGCAGAGCAGCGTGTACATATTATTGCTAATGGTGAAACTGTGTACACGATGATTATGAGCTCAGGTCTTAACGATTCCACGCCTCGCGGTGATTACAGAATTGGTATGCGTGGTGCTCACTTCTTTAATGCTCAAGAAGGTGTGGGTGCGGATTACTGGGTTGGTTTTATTGGCGGAGTTTATTTGTTCCATACGGTTCCAACCGGTTACAATTTTGGTTCTTATATTCCGTCTGAGGGAGCAAAACTTGGCACGCCTGCTTCTCATGGCTGTGTGAGGTTAAGCGTTTCAGATGCGCGTTGGTTCTATCAAAATATTCCTTCGGGATCTGCTGTTCATATTGGATAGTTAATTAATAGGTTTGAGTAACGCAATATTGTTTTGCAATAATTGCTGAATATAAAAAAGAGGGCCTTCGCGAAGACCCTC
Organism: Gardnerella nova; assembly: GCF_049244055.1. Taxonomy (NCBI): domain Bacteria; kingdom Bacillati; phylum Actinomycetota; class Actinomycetes; order Bifidobacteriales; family Bifidobacteriaceae; genus Gardnerella; species Gardnerella nova. The sequence continues at coordinate 514,990 of NZ_CP058369.1, forward strand.
TTTTTGCATATATGCGACTGTTTATTTGCTTTTCGTAAACAAGCAGTTTTCCATTACGTGCTGTTATGTGTCGTTATATGTCGTTAGAAGAACAAAACAGCTGCTACGCAAGCCAAAACAACTAGCAAGATAGAAGCAAGGAAGCTTGCTAAAAATGCCGCACGACCTTGCTTAAAAATAACGCGGAAGTTTACGTTAATTCCAAGAGCGGCCATTGCCATTCCAAGGAAAACGTATCCTGCGTCAACTAAAACATTAGCGTACGCAGTTACGAAAGGAACGTACGTTCCAATAACGGATGCTGCAATAAAGCCGAGCATAAACCATGGGAAGCTGATGCTACGTTTTTCACTATTTTCTACTTTGCTGTGGCGAGCGTTCCACCAAATTGCAATGAAAATGGATGCTGGCACGAGCATAAGCACGCGTGCGAGTTTCATAATAGTTGCTACGTCAATGCTTCCGAAGGCGCCGCCTGCTGCTACAGCGTGTGCAATTTCATGTAGTGAAGCGCCTGCTGTAAGGCCAAGCTGCTGCTTAGTCATGCCGAGGTGAGGAAGAATGAAGATTTCAGCAAGAGCGTAAATTGTGCCCATAATTGCAACTGTTGCAACGGCCATAACTTCGTTCTGTTCTTTTTCGTCTTCTTCTTCTGGGAGAACTGGCATTGAGCCAGAAAGACCCATAACTGCTGCAGCGCCACAAATACTTGTGCCGCCTGCAGTAAGCATTGCAAGCTGAGGGTTTACCTTCAAAAGTTTAGCAATGTTGTAAGTTACGCAAACCATTACTGCAACTAACACAGCTGCAATAGGTAAGCACTTAATGCCTTTGGTAAACAAATCGTGCAAATTCAGCTTAAAACCAAGGAGAATAATACCGAGACGAAGAAGCTTGTTGGCAATTAGGCCAGCGGAACTTTTAACGCCTGCTCGTCTAGCGGTGTTGTCCTTTTTGTAGAAATGCAAAGGCAGCTGCAGAGCCATGCCGATAAGCAATGCAATAATGAGTGCGCCCAGTAACTTGAGCCCTGGGTATTGCTTAAGCCAGCTACCGATGAAGGAAGCTAGGAGTGTCAACACGGCGATAAGTGCCATGTTGGTGGTGCAGATTTTCTTTTTCCATGTATCAAAGAAAGTAACCATTTAGCCAAGTATTCTCTCATAATCGGACAAAAGTTAACAAAAAATCGAAATTTTGGTGGAATTTGTATAATTTTGTTGAAAAATCGCGCGACACGCCGAACGTTAAAATTACAAAAATGAACATAACGCACCATTATCTCTCTTTAAGAGTGGTGCATTTGATATTGCATTTTGAAAATACAATGTCATCATAGATATGTAGTACGGAAAAGGTGGCAGTGTTGAGTAAATATACGGTGAAGATTAAGCGAATTTATGAAACGGCTGATGAGCATGATGGCTTTCGAGTCTTAGTGGATAGACTGTGGCCTAGAGGAGTGAGTAAAGAGCGCGCTCAGGTTGATCAGTGGTGCAAAGATATAGCACCGAGCACTCAATTGCGAAAATGGTTTAATCACGATCCCGAACGTTTTGAAGAATTTGCGCACCGCTATACTGAAGAACTCGACGCAAACCGTGAAGCTGTCGATATGCTTACTGCTTTGTTTACTAAATACTCAACAGTTACTTTGTTGTATGCTGCTAAAGATCCAAAAGTGAATCACGCGTTAGTTTTGCAAGAATATTTGCAAAACTTACTTGCCTGATCTTAGTCCTTTCTTAAACATAAGTGAGTAGGTATAAACTTCGGTTGGTACTTATTGAGTTCTTTTCGACACACCGTTTTTTCTTGATATATCAACAAAAAATTTGACAAAATTTACTTTTTTCTTCGTATGCTCGACACATGAGCATTGTCCCATTAGAATGTCCCATTGGCTATGGGTCGGTGGTGCAATGGAGACCTCCCAGAAGCTGCCATCCCAGCGCTCGACGAGTGCTTGTTTTTTTTTTAAGCGATCACTTGTTTACCAAACATTTTGTATAGCTTGTTTTTACAAGGAGAAGAAATGAATTCGTTGTTTACATGGCAGCTTCACGGCGATGGTAAAACATTAAAACCGGGTGAGGTTGTGGAGCCAGATGAGCGTTTAACCTGGACTCGTACTGCTGGTATTGGTGCTCAGCATGTTATTGCAATGTTTGGTGCCACATTCTTGGTGCCTATTCTTACTGGCTTTGATCCATCAACCACTTTGATGTTCACTGCTCTTTCCACAGCACTGTTCTTATTGATTAACGCGAATAAGCTTCCTAGTTATCTGGGAAGCTCTTTTGGTCTTATAGCCCCTGTTATGGCTGTAACAGCCGCTCATAAGGGTATTGCAGTTGCAAGCTTTGGCATCATGTGCACCGGTTTGCTTCTTGCTCTTATTGGTATTCTTGTTCATTTTGCAGGAGCAAAGTGGATCGACGTTATTATGCCTCCTGTTGTTAACGGTGCAATCGTTGCAATTATTGGTTTTAACTTGGGCCCAGCTGTGTGGAGCAACTTCCAAAAAGCTCCAGACACAGCACTCGTAACTCTTGTTGCTGTTATGTTGATTGCAGTAGTATTCCGTGGTCTTCTTGGACGTTTGAATATTCTTCTTGGCGTGCTCGTTGGCTACGCTTACGCTTGCTTTAATGGACAAGTAGATTTTAGCCAGATTGAGAAGGCTTCTTGGATTGGCTTCCCTAAGTTCCACACTCCACAAGTTGATTTCTCTGTGCTGCTTATGTTCTTGCCGGTTGTGCTTGTGCTTATTGCAGAAAACGTCGGCCACGTAAAGTCTGTGGCTCAGATGACCGGTCGAGATTACGATTCTAAGATTGGTACTGCGCTGTTTGCTGACGGCTTAGGTACTGCTATTGCTGGATGCTTCGGCGGTTGTGGTACTACTACCTACGGTGAAAACATTGGTGTTATGGCTGCAACAAAGGTTTACTCAACCGCAGCTTACTGGTGTGCAGCTGCGTTTGCGTTCATCTTGAGCCTTTGCCCTAAGTTCGGTGCTGTTGTGAATTCTATTCCAGCTGGCGTTTTGGGCGGCGTTACCACTTTGCTTTACGGTATGATTGGCATGATTGGTGTGCGCATTTGGGTAGAGAACAAGGTGAACTTCGATAAGCCAGTGAACATTATGATTGCCGCAATCGTGATGATTATTGGTATCGCTAACTTCCAGTTCGCTATTTCTGGTATTCAGTTCAACGGTATCGCTATCGGCACTGTTGTGGTGTTGGTTGTGTATCACGTTATGAAGGCTATTGGTAAGCTTACCGGCACAATTGCTAAAGACGATCCAGATGTTGCTTAACTGTACAATCTGATTTAATATAATCCGATTTAAGCGCGTTCGCATTAACTTTGCGGGCGCGCTTTTTTGTAATTATTTTTGATTACACAACAAGTAGATTGGGAATAATTAATATAGTACGATTAGCTTTATGTTGAAAGTCATTATAGAAATAATCATTGGCGTTGCATGGGCTGCTTTTGGTGCGTATCTGGCTAAAAAACCTAAAAACACTAAAGTGCATAAGCGTTCTGATTATTCAAGCGACGGAACGAAAAAGAGCAATCAAAATAATGATTTTGCCGATACTTCTGCCGATACTTCTGCGGATGATTCTATTGATCAAGATGTAGTTATAGAAAGCATTGATGAAGATAATAGCAATACAAATGTTGTTACTAAAGATGCTTCTAAAGATGAGCCTAATAGTGAAAACAAAGATAAGACTTTTTCAAAGTTCTCAAAAAAAATAAAAGATTGGGCAGACTATTATAGTGACGATGATGACCTCGGTGACCTCTTTACTGATCTATTAGAAGCTAAGAAGAAACTAGAAAACGAAGGCGATTCGCCAAAAAATAGCGATACTAGCGAAGATAGCGAAAATAGCGAAAGCAATACTAGCAATATTAGCGATAATAGTAATAGCAATAAAAACGATGATAAAGTTACCAAAAATAAGGAGCATGAGCGTTCTATGAGATTAGAGTTTAATGTAGGTAAATTTATTGGCGGTTCAAGAAAGTGGCGTTGGGTTATTGTTGCAATAGTAGCAGCAATAGCTTTTATATGCGCAATTGTTTTTGGTCTTGCAAAGTTTATAACCGATTGCATGTGGTATGCGCAGCTCGGATTCGAAAGCGTAATTTGGATTCAGCTGGCCGCAAAAGTAGGTGTTTGGGTGCTGTACGCTGTGCTGATGTCTGCTTTCGGTTATTTGTCGGCATCGTTGGCAATTAAAGCGCGACCGAGCAATGCAGACGGATCTTATATTCGCGTGCGCGGAAATATTATAGACTTAAAACACGGAATTAGTTCCAAGGTTGCTCTACACGTTGCAGGTGTTATTTCATTAATTGTCGGCGCAATTTTCGGCTCACAATTCTACAACCACTGGGTGCAAATTTTACTTATGTTTAACGCTCAGCCTTTTGGAATTAAGGATCCACAATTTGGAATTGACAATGGCTTCTACGTATTCGTACTTCCCGGATTAAGGCTATTTATCAGCGCCTTTGTGCTACTGCTAGTAATATCCCTTATTTTCTCTGTTATTACTCATGTGCTTATGGGATCTATACGCTTCACGGTTCCAATCAATGGTAAAGGAATACTAAGTATTACTAAGCGCGCTCGCAGACAGATTGCTGTCTGGTTTATGCTGGTAGTTTTGTCTTTCGCTGTTCAACAAATTGTTGACATGTTTGCTTTTGTAACGCTTGACGGTTCGCGTATTACTGGTGGTTCATATACTGATATGAATGCTAGAGTGCCTGGAAGCATAGTAATGGCAGTTGTAACAGTTTTGGTTGGTGCTGTTCTTGCGTTTTGGCTTATGCAATCTCACGCAATCTCTGGAGAAGCTCCTATTGCTGAGCGTTTCAAGACTACTGTGAAAGCTTGGAAAACTCCAACAATTGCTTTGGCTTCTTTAATTGCTTGCTCAATTGTTATATCTTTTGCTTGGCCTGTGCTGTTGCAACGTTTTAAGGTGGCACCTAATGCTCAGGAAATGGAAGCACCTTACATTCAGCATAATATTGATGCGACGAAGTTTGCGTATGGGTTAAATAATGTAAAGAAAGAATCCTATAACGCAACTTCTCAAGGTAAATCTGGCGCGTTGGCAAAGGAAGCAGAATCTACTGCACAAATTAGGCTTTTGGATCCTCAAGTTACTTCTCCAACTTTCCGTCAGCTTCAGCAATCAAAGCAATACTACACTTTTGCAGACACTCTTTCTGTTGACAAATACGATATTGACGGAGTGAGTCAAGATACTGTTATTGCTGCTCGAGAACTAGATTTGGCTGGTAATGATAATCGCAACTGGGTAAACGATCACACTGTTTACACGCACGGTTACGGAATTGTTGCAGCTTACGGAAACAAAGTTACTGCAGATGGTCAGCCTCAATTTATGGAGTATGGTATTCCTACGCAAGGTAAGCTTACGAAGTTGCAAAAGTATGAGCCTCGTATCTACTTCTCTCCAAACGCTCCTGAGTATTCTATCGTTGGTTCTCCAAAGGGTACTGCTCCTTGGGAATTTGATTACCCAACTGGTTCAAATGGTGCTTTAACAACGTTTAAGGGAAATGGTGGACCAAGCGTTGGCAACTTCTTCTCTAAGCTGCTACATGCTATTCGTTTTGAATCCGATCAAATTCTATTCTCGGATAGAGTTACCGCAAATTCCCAGATTTTGTATGATCGCGACCCTAAGACTCGCGTTTCAAAGGTTGCTCCATATTTGACATTGGATGGGCGCGTTTATCCTGCGGTTGTTGACGGTCGAGTTAAGTGGATTGTTGACGGCTATACTACTTCTGATGCCTACCCTTATTCGCAGATGACTGATTTTGGTAACATAACCCAAGATTCCACAACTACTACATCTCGCTCAATTAAAGGTTTGACTAATCAGCGTGCAAATTACATTCGCAATTCTGTAAAAGCTACGGTTGACGCTTATGATGGTTCGGTTGACTTGTACGTATGGGATACAAAGGATCCTGTGATTAAGGCTTGGAAATCAATATTCCCAGGGCATTATCATGATATTTCTAAAATTTCCGGCGATTTAATGAAGCATTTACGCTACCCAGAAAGCCTGTTTAAGGTTCAGCGTTATTTGCTTGCAAAATATCATGTGGACACTGCAAGTCAATTCTTCTCAGGAGAAGACTTCTGGCAAACTCCAGTAGATCCTACGGAATCGCAAAGTCTTCAGCGTGAAGATATTTTGCAACCTCCATATTATTTGACCTTACAAACTGGAGACGCAAAGAAGCCTGTATTCTCGCTTGTTTCCACCTACATTCCTGCTGGTAGAATTACGCGCGAAATTTTGACTGGATTCCTTTCTGTAGATTCCGACGCGGGAGATACTCCAGGAAAAATTAGTCCAAATTATGGTAAGCTTCGCTTGCAAGAATTGCCGAAAGTTTCTAATGTTCCAGGACCTGGTCAGGCTCAGAATAATTTCAACGCAAACGCAAACGTGTCTAAAGAGTTGAATTTGCTTGAATCTGGTTCTACTAAAGTTAAGCGCGGAAACTTGCTGACTTTGCCGCTTGGAGGCGGATTGGTTTATGTGGAGCCTGTTTATGTGCAATCGAGTGGTTCTACAAGCTATCCGTTGTTGAAGAAAGTGCTGGTTGCATTTGGTGATCAAGTCGGTTTTGCTGACACGTTAGATGAGGCTCTTGACCAGGTATTTGGTGGAAATTCTGGCGCTTCTGCAGGGGATGCCGTCAACAAATCTGGTGGCGAAAAGGTTGACAAATCTGCTGCAGGTGCTGATCAAAAAGATTCAAATACTCATCGTTCAACAAGTGAGCCTTCCCAAAAGCAATCAGCTTCTACGAATACTCAAGCTACGAATCCTCAAGTAAAGGCTGCTCTTAAGCGAGCTGCTCAAGCGTTAAAGGATTCTGACTCTGCAATGCGTCAAGGAAATTGGGAAGCGTATGGCAAAGCTCAAAAAGAGCTAAGCGATGCGATTAACGATGCTATGAAAGAAGAAGCAAGTAAGTAATAGAATTTTGCTACTATTCCGTTACTGTTGAGTTATTATTCCGTTACTATTTCAGTTTTCGTGCTGAGATAGTAACGGATATTTTTTTTATTGATGTGTTGATTTCTCAGTTAATTAGCTGAGTTTTAACGGCGATTAAAGCTGGTTATCAGGATCTTCGTCGTCACTTACCGGACCAAGAAGCATACGCTCACTAATATTGACTATTCCCATAAGCAATGCCGTAAAAGCAATAATTACTAAAGTTGCTGAAAAAATAAGGGGAGTGCGGAACGAATTGTAAGCAGCCTGTAACCAAATGCCTAATCCTTGACGTGCGCCAAGATATTCTGCAGTTGTAGCGGAACCAAACACATAAGCTGCGCTAATGCGAATACCGCCGAAAATTTGTCGCGCTGCAACGCGCAACTTTACATGCCATAAAGTCCAAACGCGACCAGCTCCACAGGTTAACGCAACGTCGCTATAAAAACTTGGTACAGCATCCAAGCCTCTAATCGTTTGAACTGCAATAGGGAACATGCTGAAAATAGTTACGATAACTATTTTTCCAGACATTTCGAAACCGAACCATATAAGAAATAGAGGGGCAATCGAAATAAGTGGTAACGTTTGTGCAGCACAAAGAAGGGGGAACAAAGCTGCGTGAACCAGCTTGCATACGTGAAAAAGTACGCCCAGTAAAATGCCGCTCACAATGGCAAGACTAAAACCAATAATTGTTTCTTTAATAGTTGCAAGAGTTGCAGGCCATAGTTGCGGCCACACTTCACAAGTGGCTTTTGCAATAGTTGTCGGAGTTGGAATAGAATTTTCTGGAATATTATAAAACTCGCAAGAAAGCTGCCAAACAATTAACAATGTGATAATAGAAATTACGGTTGGCAGGTAATTGTGCAGTAGTGTTTTCCAACGCGCGTGCGTCATGGAATATTGTTCCTTTCAATAAGCAAGCCATAATGCTTGGCTGAGTTGCTTGACTGCTGCCCCAATCAAACAACATAAAATTTTATAAACTTTCTTGTATGAAAATATCACATAGCTGGTATGTAGCGGCTATGCTAGCATTTTACGCATATTTACGCATATTTGTCTTTCGATAAGAGCATAATCGAGTCGTTTCGTGAGTCAATGTGTGGCAAACCGAAAGTGTTAATTTTCGGGGGCATTGAACGGCGCGGGCTAGGCCCTTGATACCGTTTTCTGCCAAGTTCGTGTCACATTCCCAGAAAACGGTTATTTCAAGAAAGTTAGGGAACTCATGACATGTCAATTATGGCGTAATATGCGAGCTTTTTGTTTGCAATTTAATAAAAATATTATGCGCGTAATAGCGGTATTTATAAGTTCGTGTTGCATTATGTCTCTGTGTGCGTGCGGTTCGAACGGCGGTCAGCAAAATAATAAGTCTAGTCTTCGCAATGTGTCGTTTATGCTGTCATGGATACCGGATACTAATCATATTGGCGTATACGTGGCAAAGCATATGGGATGGTTTAATCAAGCTGGTTTACACGTAAACATTTTGGCTGTTTCTCAAACCGGTGCTGAACATGCAGTCGATTCTGGTGCTGCCGATTTTGCTTTAAGTAACATTACCAATCTTGCAGATTTCAGCACAAAGGGTGCGAAATTAAAAGAAGTTTTGCAAGTTCAACAAAAGCCTAGTGCAATTTGGTGCGCTCTCGCTAAAAACACTAATATTCATTCCCCGAAAGATTTTGATAACAGAACTTTCGCAACCTTTGGTTCTGCGGAAGGTGACGCGGTAATTCGACGTATGATTCAGTACGATGGTGGAAAAGGCAAGTTTGACAAGGTAACAGTTGGTACTTCCACATTCCGTACGCTCGAATCCGGAAAGGCGGATTTCGGCGGTTTTTATGGCACTTGGGAAGGTGTACAAGCGGAAATGTATGGTCCAAAGTTGCATTGCTTCAAAGAAGCTGATTACGGTGTGCCAGGCCAGCAAGATACCATTGGTATTATTACTCATGCAAACACGGTTAAACGTGATCCGAAACTTGTTCGCGCTTTCGTTAAAGCAGTTAAGCGCGGTTATGAATACGCTTATAATCATCCAGATGAAGCTGCAAGCATTTTGGTAAAAGAAGCTCCGGAAGCTAATCTTGATGTGAAATTCGTTAAGCGAAGCATGAAGATGATTGTTGACGGTCAATACTGGGGCAATCGTGCAGATATTAAGAGCGGAAAGTTTGTGTTTGGCACCAGCGATGTAAAAGGTGCTCAAGCTTACTTCGATTTCTTGAGTAAAGAAGGTGCTTATACGGATGCTCACGGAAAAGTTACGTATAAGACGCCTCAGGCGAAAGAATTAACTACAGACGAATTTTTGAAGTAGTTTACTCAATGACTTGAGTCTTGCTAAAATAGACCGAGGCATATAAGGGCGTATCGAGAGCTGCATACTCATATGAGTGCGGTCGATACGCCCCTTTCGTCGTTTTATTACACATACGAATGGGAAAATGGTGGCATAATGGCGTCAGATTTTTGGCTTGTTGTTGGTTTAGGTAATCCTGGGTCAAAATATGAGGGAACTCGTCACAACATGGGCTTTATGGTTGCGGATGTGCTTGCAGAACGTTGGGCTGTGTCTCTTGCAGACCACAAAGGTTTAGCAAAGCTCGGTAAAGGTGTTATGAATCTCGACGGACGCATGGCCAAGTTTTTCCTAGCTAAGCCGTTAACTTTTATGAACGATTCCGGAGCGGCTGTTGCTTCTATAAGTTCTTATTATCAAATTGAGCCGGATCATATCGTGGTAATCCACGACGATATGGATCTAGACTTTGGCCGTATTAAAGTAAAAGCTGGCGGTTCTGCAGGCGGACACAACGGTATTAAGTCTATTGATCGCTCTCTTGGAACTCCGCAATATGCCCGCATTCGCATGGGTGTAGGTCACGCTCAGCGTGGTGCTCATGCGCACGATAATACGGTAAATTGGGTGCTTGGTGGTTTTGCCGGAGCACAAAAATCTGAACTTCCTAACTTTTTAGCTGACGGTGCTGACGCTGCAGAAAGTGTGATTTTCCAAGGGCTTGCGGCCACGCAGGAGCATTTTAATGGCCGTTAAGAGCGTAAGGAAAACAGTGTCGTCTGATACTGAAAATGAGCCCTCAGTTATTGCGCTGGACGATATTCTTAGCGATGTTTGCACTAACGACTCTCTTTTTCAAGATTTAGTTAGCAATGACTCAGATTTGTATGAGGATAGCAGTGCTAATGAAGGTGAACATGGCGATGGCAAGAATTGCGCTGAGAAAAGTTGCGGTGCGAATGACGAATTAACAGTTACAGCTCCTCTTGGAATTCGTCCAGCGCTTACTGCAGCAGTGGCAAAACATACGCCGGTTGTGGTTATCGTGCCATCAAGTCGCGATGCGGAAGATTTTACTGTATCTGTTCGCGATTGGTATCAGGGCAATCCTCGCGATATTGCGTTATTGGAATCTTGGGAAACACTTCCTCACGAGCGTCTTTCTCCGCGAGCTGACACTGTTGCGAGTAGGATGGCGGTATTTCGTCGTCTTTGTCACCCTGAGAACAACAGTGAGTTATTTGGGCCAATTCAAGTGTTAATTATGCCGGTGAGGTCGCTTATTCAGCCGGTTGTAGAAGGACTTGGGGATGTTGATCCGCTTGTTTTTGCTTGCGGTGAAGAGTTATCTCTGCAAAGTGCTACGAAACGCTTGGTTCAGAATGCTTACACTCGTGTTGATCTCGTTATGGAGCGTGGTGAGTTTGCCGTTCGTGGCGGAATCATTGACGTATTTGCGCCAACGATGACGCATCCTGTGCGCATCGAATTCTTTGGCGATGAAATTGACACTATGAAGCAGTTTCACGCTTCAGATCAACGTACTTACGGATCAAATATCGCAAGTATGTGGGCTACTCCTTGCAGAGAACTTCAACTTACTGACAAGATTTGTCAGCGCGCGCGTTCTCTTATCGGGTCTATTCCTAACGCTGATGACATGTTGCAATCACTCGCTAATTCTATACCTGTTGAGGGTATGGAATCGTTGATTCCTGCTCTTGTCGACCGTATGCAATCAGTGCAAAGTATGTTGCCAAAACATGCCGTTATTATGCTTTCTGATCCAGAAAAATGCCGCCGCGCTGCAGAAGATGTTACGGCTACTGCCAACGAATTCTTAGCAGCCAGCTGGCATGTTGCAGCTTCCGGACATGGGGCGGGAGCTCCTATTACTTTCGATCAAGCCAACTTCTTAGATTTTGACGAAACTCTTTCCGCTTTAGAATTTTCAGATCATGATGTTTGGAAATTAACTTCTTTCGGAGTCGACCAAGCTATTCACGGAAATATTGCTTTGCCGATTTGTGAGCCTCAAGAGTTTCGCGGTGATGAATCAAAAGTTTCTGGCGGAATCAGTGCACTTATTGACGATGGTTTCGACGTAACTATTACTTCGGCAGCATCCGGTACACTCGCTCGCTTAAGACGAGCAATATATTCCACAGGTGTACATAACTTCACAACGTTAAAATCAAGTATTTCAGACGGATTTATTGATAAAGCTGCAAAAATTGCGGTGCTTACCGAACGCGATTTAACCGGTAAATCTTCAACAGCAACGCAATTAAAAACGCCAAAGCGCAGGCGCAAAGCAATCGACTTAATGGAATTGAAGCCAGGCGATTTCGTTGTACACGAGCAGCATGGCATTGGTCGTTTTATTGGCATGAAACAGCGAAATATCGCGGTAACGGGCGGTACTGCAACTCGTGAATATTTAGTAATCGAATATGCACCAAGTAAACGCAACGCTCCTGCAGATAAATTATTTATTCCAACCGATCAGCTCGATTTAGTAAGCAAATATATTGGTGCAGAAATACCAAAACTTAACAAGCTTGGAGGATCGGATTGGGCCGCAACTAAAGCAAAAGCTAAAAAGCATGTTCACGAAATTGCGGAAAATCTTATTAAACTTTACTCTGCGCGACAGCAGTCTCGCGGTTTTGCATTTAGTAAAGACACCCCGTGGCAAAAAGAGTTGGAAGACGCATTTCCTTACCAAGAAACTGCTGATCAGCTTACTACAATTGACGAAGTAAAAGCAGATATGGAAAAACCAATGCCGATGGATCGCTTAATTTGTGGTGACGTTGGTTTTGGTAAAACTGAAATTGCGTTGCGTGCAGCTTTTAAGGCCGTGCAAGATTCTAAACAGGTTGTTGTATTGGTGCCAACTACGCTGTTGGTTCAACAACATTACGAAACTTTTACTACACGTTTTGAAGGCTTCCCGGTAAAAGTTGCGGCAATGAGCAGGTTCCAAACTAAGAAAGAATTAGACGATACGATTGCCGGAATTGCGGACGGTAGTGTTGATGTGGTAATTGGAACACACAAGCTGCTCAATCCCAGCATAAAATTTAAAGATTTAGGTTTAGTTATAATTGACGAAGAGCAGCGTTTTGGCGTGGAGCATAAGGAAACACTCAAAGCTCTGCGCACAAACGTCGACGTATTAAGTCTTTCGGCAACGCCAATTCCAAGAACGCTTGAGATGGCCGTAACCGGTATTCGTGAAATGTCTACTTTGGCTACGCCACCGGAAGACCGTCTTCCTGTGCTTACGTTTGTTGGTGCGTATGAAGATGCGCAGGTTACTGCTTGTATTAAACGCGAATTGTTGCGTGGTGGCCAAGTGTTCTACGTGCATAATCGCGTAGAGGATATTAGTTCCGTAGCAAACAAAATTCACGAGCTTGTGCCGGATGCGCGAGTTGCTATTGCGCACGGAAAAATGGGTGAAAAGCAGCTTGATTCTGTAATTCGTGATTTTTGGCATCGAGATATTGATGTGCTTGTGTGCACAACGATTATTGAAACAGGTCTTGATATTTCTAACGCGAACACGCTTATTGTCGATCACGCTGACCGATTTGGTTTAAGTCAATTGCATCAGTTGCGTGGCCGAGTTGGGCGCGGTCGTGAGCGAGCTTATGCTTACTTTTTGTACGATCCAACTAAACCAATGACGCAGCAATCTCACGATCGTCTTGCAACGATTGCTCAGCATACGGCTTTGGGTTCTGGCTTTGACGTTGCTATGAAAGACTTGGAATTGCGCGGAACCGGTAATTTGCTTGGCGATGAGCAAAGTGGGCATATTGAGGGCGTCGGCTTTGACTTGTATGTGCGCATGGTTTCGGAAGCTGTTGAGAAATATAAGGAGCCGGAACGCGTTGAGGCTGTGGCTGTTACTATTGATCTGCCTGTTGAAGCTTCACTTCCGGTTGATTATATTGCGTCAGACAAGTTGCGTTTGGAAGCCTATCGTAAGATTGCTTCTGCGAATAACGTTGATGATTTGCAAGAGTTGCGTGAGGAGTTGCTTGACCGTTTTGGTCAGCCTCCAGCAGCGTTTGACGCTTTGTGTGATGTTGCAAAGATTCGTTTTGACGCACGCAAGTTAGGTATTACACAAATTAGTTCTCAGGGTAAGTCGGTTCGTGTTATTGGTTTTGATCCTCGGGAATCTTCTCTTATGCGTTTGCAGCGTATTTATCGTGGCGCACAATACCGTCCGCTTACGCATATGCTCATCATTCCAGCTCCTTTTGAATCCTCACTTGGAACTAGCGCAATGGACGAACATGAAATACTTTCCTGGGTGCATCAACTTCTTGAAGATTTAGCTTGGTAGTTAATTAAAACGATTGCAGATTAATTGCATAAATTAGTTGCATAGATTAGTTGTACGATGTACAAACTCGCGATATTGTGAACGTTCACGGCATAAATGCTAGCTAACACAATATAACGTCCATAAAACGCACTAATCTTGGAAGAGTCATCACAACCCATAGGTATAAAGGAGTAGTTGTGGCAGCTATTGAAAGCGTATATGCACGCGAAATTTTGGATTCTCGTGGAAATCCTACTGTTCAGGTTTATTTGGAGACCGAAGATGGCGCTCAGGGTATTGGTTTAGTGCCTTCCGGTGCTTCTACCGGTGAAGCTGAAGCTTGGGAACGCCGCGATGGTGACAAGTCCCGCTATCAGGGCAAGGGCACGTTGGAAGCTGTTAAGGCTGTCAACGAAGTGATCGCACCTAAGGTTATTGGCATGGATGCCACTGATCAGCGCGCTCTTGATGAGACCATGATTGAGCTCGATGGCACGCCAAACAAGGGCAAGCTCGGCGCAAACGCTATTCTTGGTGTTTCTCTTGCTGCTCTCTATGCAGCTGCTGAGTCCGCTCAGCTTCCTCTGTACCGCTACATTGGCGGTACCAATGGCCACATTCTTCCAGTGCCAAACATGAACATCATGAACGGTGGTGCTCACGCTGACTTCGCAACCGATATTCAGGAATACATGATTTCTCCTTACGGTTTTGCAACCTACAGCGATGCTTTGCGCGCTGGCGTTGAGGTTTATCACACCTTGAAGAATGTTTTGAAGAAGGAAGGCTTGGCTACTGGTCTTGGCGACGAAGGCGGCTTCGCTCCAAAGATGAAGTCCAACGAGGATTCCTTGAAGTACATCATGGATGCAATTGAAGCTGCAGGCTACGAGCCAGGCAAGCAGATTGGTATTTCTCTTGACGTTGCTTCCTCTGAGTTCTACAACAAGGAAACTGGTAAGTATCGTTTCGATGGCGAAGAGCGCGAATCTGCTTACATGCTTGACTACTACGAGAAGCTCATCAACGAGTATCCAATCGTTTCCATCGAAGATCCATTCCAGGAAGAAGGCTGGGATGATTGGGCAGAGATTACCAAGCGTCTTGGCGATCGTTTGCAGTTCGTTGGCGATGACTTGCTCGTCACCAATCCAAAGCGTTTGGCTAAGGGTATTGAGCTTGGTGCAGCTAATTCCTTGCTCGTGAAGTTGAACCAGATTGGTTCCGTTACTGAAACGCTCGACGCTATTGAGCTTGCAACCAAGAATGGCTTCACTTCTATGGTTTCCCACCGTTCTGGCGAAACCCCAGATACCACCATTTCTGATCTTGCTGTTGCTAAGAACACCGGCCAGATCAAGACTGGTGCTCCTGCTCGTGGCGAGCGTATTGCTAAGTACAACCGCTTGCTTGAGATTGAGGAAGAGCTTGGTTCTACCGCTCAGTACGCTGGTTACAGCGCATTCAAGGCTTGCAAGAAGTATATGAAGTAACTTTCTAGTAAAGTAACTTTCGTAACTTACTAAGTCTTTAGTATTTAACGGTCAGTCGCGTTTGCGGCTGGCCGTTTTTTTATTAAATATTTTTGAAAAAGTCACAACACGCAAAAAATTTTCTTAAATTTACTTTCATTCTCATCAAAATAGTGCTATTTTTTATGGAAAACTAAAACGGAAGGAGATGTTTCATATGAGAAAAGTCGCTGTTATAGGCATGGGAAACGTTGGTGCCGCTGTAGCGCATCAACTTGTTGTTGGCGGTCATGCTGATGATTTGTATCTTTATGATGCAAACGAGGCAAAGGTGAATGCCGACGCATTGGATTTTGAAGATTCAATGGATAACGTGCCTTTTAACGTTAATATTACAGTTAATGATTATGAAGCATTAAAAGACGTAGAGGTAATCGTAAGTGCCTTAGGTCACATAAAGCTTTTAGATGTTCCTCATCCAGATCGTTTTGCAGAGCTTAAGTATAATCGTAAGGAAGTTGCAGAAGTTGGTGCAAAGATTAAGGCTTCTGGGTTCCACGGTGTTTTGATTGATATAACTAATCCTTGCGATGCTATTTGCCAGCTTTACAAGGAAGCTACTGGTCTTCCTTACGAAAAGATTATTGGAACTGGCACTTTGCTTGATTCTGCGCGCTTGCATCGTGCAGTAGGCAAGTTCTTTGGCGTGCATCCAAAGGCTGTTAAGGGCTATAGTTTGGGAGAGCATGGTGATTCGCAATTTGTTGCGTGGTCTACTGTTAAAGTCTTTGAGCAGCCTATAACAGAGCTTATTAAAGAAAAGAACATGGACTTGGATGCAATTGACGAGGAAACTCGCGAAGGTGGATTCACAGTATTCTATGGAAAGAAATATACCAATTATGGTATTGCTGCCGCTGCAGTTCGTCTTGTTGATGCAGTGCTTTCTGATTCAAAGGAACAGATGCCTGTTTCTAACTATCGTGAAGAATACCATTCTTATCTTTCCTACCCAGCAATCGTTGGTCGTGAAGGTATTGTTAAGCAGTGCCAGCTTGATTTGACTGAGGAAGAATTGCAAAAGTTGCAGCATTCTGCAGATACAATTTTAAGTAAGGCACAAGTAAAGTAAGTTAACTTACTTAATTTACGCTTACTAATTTCAATAGTTATTTCAAATATAATGGTCAGCTACTAGCAGGTAACTGGCCATTATTATTGCGTTTGCACGTCGAATATATCAAGTAATTTAGAGGGTATGGTTATAAGAAAGCATCGTACGAGGGCAGTAGCGGAAGAAGCAAAGCCGACTATGCGTCAACGCAAGCTACTTTCGGGACCTCTTGTTTTCATACTGATGATTTTAATAGTAACTATTGGTTCAATTGAATGTATTGCTACGGTTCGTAATTATGCTTTAAGTTTGGCGGAATTACACGCGTTACAGCGTGAAGAAAGTGCATTGCAAGAGCAAAAACGTACGCTTACCAACAATGTGGAACGTTGGAAAGATAAAGCTTATATTGCAGCGCAAGCTCGTGATCGTCTCGGTTTTGTTTTCCCAGGAGAGCAAGCCGTTCGCGTTGAACATCCAGAAGCTGTTACTGGTTCTCTACCAAACACGTTTGCTCAAGAAAATGGGGGAACTAAGAATCATTCAGTTTTGCCGTGGTACAGCGATTTATTGTATGCTCTGCATAAAGCTGACAAGCCGGACAATGTGCCGACGTTATAAAATGGACTATATAATTACGCAAACATACGCTTCACAGGAGTAAAACAATGGCGAATTGCCAAGAAAGCTCAACTACTATGCAACAAAATATTGATAATACTTATTCTCCAGAAGAAGCTGTGCGAAATATACTCAACACTCCCGCGAACGATGCTGAACGTGCGATTGTTGAAATGCAACTTGGAAGGTTCCCGCGTGGTATGGTGGCAGTTGGTGCGCGTTGTATCTGTGGCAGGCCGCTTGCTGTTATCACGAGGCCATGCTTGGAAGACGGTACGCCATTCCCAACGACCTGTTATTTAACGAGTCCTGAAGCTGTAAAAGCGGTGTCTCATGTAGAAGCGAACGGGCTTATGAGAGAATTCAACGAATTATTGCAGACGGACGAATCAGTGAAAAAGCAATATGAGCAAGCGCACAAGTATTATTTGCAATTTCGTCACGCTCTAGCTGTGACTTTGGGGGATAGCGAAGAGCATATTAGTGAAATGAGCGCAGGCGGTATGCCGGTGCGCGTGAAATGCTTGCACGCCTTGCTTGCGCAAACCTTGGTGATGGGCAAGGGTGTGAATCCTATTGGTGACATGGTGCTGGAACGTATTCGAGATGAGTTTGATCCTTGCGTGTGCCGTTGCACAACTCCATGGAGCGATGATGCTGATGCTGCAGAAATGGAAGTTGTGGTAGAAGAAAAAAGTAGCCGCAAGGATGCGGATTGCACAGATTGCGCAGAAAAGAATGCAAGTGAAAATGCGGATTGTGCGGATTCCGCAGAAAAGAATGCAGGCAAGGATGCGGATTGCGCAGATTGTGCAGAAAAGAATGCTGCAGAAAAATCTGTTACTGTAGCTGCAATTGATTGCGGTACAAATTCTATCCGTTTGAAAATTGCGCAAGTCTCAGAGCATGGCATTAAGGATATTGTGCCGCGCATGCTTCGTGTGGTGCGATTGGGGCAGGGAATTGATGAAACGCATCGTTTTGCAGACGATGCATTAGAACGTGTGCGTGCTGCGGCCCATGAATTTGCGCAAGTGTTGAAGGAACATCCTGTTGATGCGATTCGTTTCGTGGCGACTTCGGCTACTAGAGATGCCGAAAATCGCGAGATTTTTGAGCAGATGATGATTGATGAGCTTGGGGTTCGTCCGGAAGTTATTAGTGGCACGGAGGAAGCGGCTCTTAGCTTCCTTGGAGCAACTAGCGTGGTTTCTCGTGACGAGTTGCAGCCACCGTATCTTGTAGTGGACTTGGGCGGCGGCTCTACTGAGTTGGTGCTTGGTGGGGATGGAGACAGTTTGCCGGCGCATAAAGTTGCCGCAGCATATTCGATGAATGTTGGTTCGGTGCGTATGACTGAGCGGCATTTACACACGGATCCGCCTACAGAAGAAGAAATTCAGGCAGCAATTGACGACGTTGACAAGCATATTGATGAGGCGCTTAAAGTTGTGCCAGCAGGACGCACGCGCACTATAATTGGTGTTTCAGGCACTGTGACAACAATGGCTGCGTTAACGATGGGTTTGAAGCATTACGATCATACAGCTGTTGACGGTGTAAGAATTGGATTGGAGCAGGCGTATGCGGTGAATAACCGATTTTTGCGCATGGCCAGGGATCGTAGACGCACGTACGCAACAATTCACCCAGGGCGTGTGGATGTTGTTGGCGGTGGAGCAGTGGTGTGGAGCCGCGTGCTTGAACGTTTGGCAAAAGCAGCGTATGAAGATCACGGCGGAGTGCTTGATACTTTTGTGGCCAGTGAGCACGGTTTGCTTGACGGCATTACGCTTGATTTGGGGCGTAGGCTGCTTGGGGAGAAGTAAAGCGCGTGATTTCGCCACGCGCTGAGCTTGTTCTTTGCAATGATATATGGCATAATAAGTGATTGCTGCCTCTGTGGCGGAATTGGCATACGCATCAGACTTAAAATCTGACGCCCTTGCGGGCTTGTGGGTCCGAGTCCCACCGGAGGCACAAACAAAGCGCTGCACAGTTTTTGGCTGTGTGGCGCTTTTTGGTTAACACAATTTTTAGCTTAACTACAGCGAGTTTTCCTTGGTATTTCAACGAAAACCGGGTTTTAACACACTTTTTGCCGCTTGCTACCACAAAAATCTTCTATAGTGTTATTGCCAATTTTGGAATAATATATGTAAAAATTGAGTATTTATAATAGAATGCTTCATTAAGAGTAAGAAGAATGTTGTTTTTGGTGGGGGAAAAATGAGTGAAATTGTAGCTTGGGGAGATGAAAGTACAAAATCCAGCAAATCTGGTATACAGGCGTATCACATATGCGCATGCATTTGTAATTTTCCAGAGCTTGTTGTGAGGAATAAACTATTAAATGCAACAAAGAAACATGTTAATAAATTGCATTGGCGCGATATGACAATGCGTGAAAAAGAAAAATCTATACAACTTATAGAAGATTTAGATTTACAACATATTATCATTTCCATGCCACGAAATTACCTAAATTTGAAACCTGAAAGAGCAAGAAGAAAATGCATGGAAACTTTACTACAAACATTGGAATCCCAATATAAGGTAAATTTACTAATTCTTGAGTCAAGAGAAAAACACCAAAATGCGAAAGATCTTGTATTGCAAAAATATTTGATAAAAAATAAAACGATACAGAAATTACAAATTGAATTTAAGAACGGAAAAGATGACGCAAGATTATGGATACCAGATCAAATTCTTGGATTTTATGGGGAGCAATTAAATAAATGTGAAGATCCTATATCGGTAAATCTCATCCAAAAATTCAAAAATGTTCACGTAAAAAATATCTACCATGCTTAAAAGTATGTGACAATATTGTCACATACTGATACAATGAATTTATTGCCTATCTCTTCGGAGGATATGGAAGTTGGAGCCGGAATTGCCTGAGTATCTTGGGCGCCGGCTCCTGCGATATTTATGGCTATAACCCTTGCTTTAATATTCGTGGTTAATATAAAAAATTCAATAACTCAACCAGTTTGCTACTTACAGTATTTCGTAATTTTAATAAATGGAATAAAATCGTAACAGTTTTATGATTATAGTGTTTTAGTGACTATATGTAGCAGGGGAGTACCATGACTGATTATGCCAGCGCTAAGTCTTACAATCTCAATGATGAGATTAATAACGAAAATCTCACAGTAGATGATGTTATAAGTCATATTGTTAAAGTTTCAGTAGACCAGCATCAAAAGGGCACATCTTGGGAACTTGCTGTTCGATACTTCTTGCAAACAAGTCCAGAGTGGAAAAGTAGATTTACAAATGTTTGGATGTGGAACGATTCTCCAACCAATCCAGGAAGCAAAGACATTGGCATAGATCTTGTGGCTCAAGATACGGATGGAGAGTATTGGGCAATTCAAGCAAAATGCTACAAAGAAAAGCTAAGCAATGAAAATTTAAGTACGTTCTTTGCTAACGCTTTAGCAGATAAACAATACAATCACTATATTATTGCAGATACTGCTCCTGGAATTACTAGCGAACTTAGAAAATATATTAATAAAAGTGTTGCTGATGGAATTGATATAGTTCATATTGATAAGGAGACTATAAGCTGTTCAAATATTGACTGGCGTGCTTATCTCAATGGAAAACCTTCGCATGCTAGAAAAGTAAATGAGCCTCGCGATTATCAACGTGAAGCTATTGATGCTATTAGTGCAGAGTTAAAAAATCATGATCGTGCGCTTGCTGTAATGGCTTGTGGTACTGGTAAAACCTTGACTTCTTTGCGTTTTGCAGAAGAATTTTGTGGTTTTGGAACAGTGCTGTTTTTAGCACCATCTATTAGTTTGGTAAGTCAAACAATGAAGTCTTGGGTAAACCAAGTTCGTGAAAAAATCAATGTGTATGTTGTTTGCTCAGATGGCGGAGCATCGAATATCGATAGAGAAGATAATTATGGTCAAATCAGCGATATTCCGTCTCCAGCCACTACTAATGCTTATACTTTAGTTCATCGTTTTAAGCCCAAGCCTGATGCTCTTAATGTGGTGTTTAGTACGTATCAGTCGATTCAAGTTTTACATGACGCTCAAGAGCAAGGCTTACCTGATTTTGATTTAGTTATATGTGATGAAGCTCATCGTACAACTGGCTTGGTTGGTGAAGATGAAGGCTACTTCCAAAAAGTTCATGATAACGATTTTTTGCGATGCTCAAAACGATTGTATATGACTGCAACTCCTCGAATTTATGATACTAGCGCTAAACGTGCAGCTAGTCTTGAAGGTGCTGTGACTATTGCCAGCATGGATGATGAAAAAACATATGGACGCATGTGTTACCACCTTGGTTTTGGTAAGGCTGTTGAAAAAGGTATTCTTACTGATTACAAGATTGTTGTTATGCAAATAAGTCAAGATGCCTTGCCTAAGAGTATGCAGCAACATTTGGCTACAGGCCCGTCAATTGAAGTTGATGATCAGGCTAAATTTGTTGGCATTTGGAAAGCCCTTTTTGATCGTCGTCATGCAAATGAGCTGAAAAATATTGGCAAACATGCTATTCAGAGTTCCGATGATGCTAAACGCGTTTTACATCATGCTATAGCTTTTGCCTCCAGCATCAAGGCTTCGAAGCAGCTTAGTAATGAATTCCAGAGAGTTATTAGAGCTTATACTAAAGCTCTTGGCGAAGAGGATGCTGCTGAACGTGATGCTCTTTTGGATGCTTCTGGAAACACTAAATTTGAAGTGGATCATGTTGATGGAAGTATGGATTCTTCTACTCGCGAGAAAAAGCTTAAAGCTTTAGCTGCAGAAGATGGTTCTTGTCATATTCTTTCTAATGCGCGTTGCTTGGCGGAAGGAATTAATGTTCCTGCTTTAGACGCGATTATTTACTTGAGCTCACGTAAGAGCAGAGTTGAGATTATTCAAAGCGTTGGCAGAGTAATGCGTAAAGCAGATGGTAAAGAATTTGGTTATATTATTTTGCCTATTTTTGTTGCTAGTGGGGTAGACCCTAGCGAGGCTTTAGCAAGTAGTGATGCTTATAAGATTGTGTGGAGAGTTGTTAATGCTCTTCGAGGCCATGATGAGCGTTTGGAAGCCAAGATTAATGCTGCTGCATTAGGAGACACCGATGCGCTTAATCATATTGTTGAAGTCGATGTTCTTGGCGAAGAGAGTGTACGCAATAAACTTGATGCGCTAAATGTTGCTAAAGCTAATAAAAATGGTAACTCGCATCTTATTGGCTCAGATGCACAAGGTGATGATTTATGCCATGCTTGTTATGGAGATGATGGTTCTATTAACGCTACTCAAGGCGTTTTTGAAATTGATTCTTTACGTGATTTGAGTCGCTCAATTAATGCTCAAATTGTGCGCAAATGTGGAACTAAGGTGTATTGGAATGAGTGGACTCAGGATGTTGCCCAAGTTACTACTGCTCGCGCGCAAGCGATTGATGAAATGTTGGAATCTGGTGCCGCTGTTGAAGAATTTAACAGGTTCTTACAAGGTTTGCGCAATAGCCTTAATTCTAATTATTCAAGAGAGCAAGCTGTAAGTGTTTTAGCTCAGCATGAGATTACGCGCCCGATTTTTGAAAGCTTGTTTAATAATCCGAGTGTTATTGAGAATAATCCTATTGTTAAGGGTATGAATCGCGCTTTAGAAAGCCTGTATCTTGCTGGTTTGCCAAGGGATTTAGGTGATTCTAAACTGCAAGATTTGTATGCTTCTGTTAAGATGCAAGCTTCTCAAGTTGTTAAGGATTCGGCTCGTCAGAATCTTGTTAAAGAAATTTATAACGACTTTTTCTCTGTTGCGTTTAATGAGATGGCTAATGAGCTTGGCATTGTGTATACGCCTGTTGAAGTGGTTGATGCTCAGCTTCACATGGTTAATCGTGCTCTTAAGCGCGAGTTTGGCTTAAGCCTTGGAAACCGTGATGTGCACGTGTTGGATGGTTTTGCTGGTACTGGCACGTATATTTGTCGTCTTATTGAAGATGAGTCGCTTATTCCTTTAGATAATTTAACGTACAAATATGAGCATGATTTGCATTCTAATGAGATTGTTCCTTTGGCTTCTATGATTATGGATGTAAATATTGAGCAGTCGTATCACGCGCGTGTTGGTGGAGAGTATAAGTCGTTTGCTGGTGCGCTTCTTGCGGATACTTTCCAAATGTATGAACCGGATGATCCGATTGATACTACTACTTTTTCGGAGAATACTGAGCGCGTTGAACATCAATTACATTTGCCTATTCGTGTTATTGTGGGTAATCCGCCTTACCGTTCTGGGGATAAAGATAATACTGGTAATCAAAATACTAAGTATGAGCATTTAGATAAACGCATTGAAGAAACGTATGTGAAACTTAGTAATGCATCTCTAAATGGTAAGTTGTATGACCATTATATTCGTGCCTTCCGTTGGGCGAGTGATCGTATTGAAGATAATGGTGTTATATGCTTTGTTTCTAATGGTGGTTGGCTTACTAGTGCTAGTGGCGCTGGAATGCGAAAAGCTATAAGCAAAGAATTCAATTCGATTTATGTATATAACTTACGTGGTAATCAAAGAACTCAAGGTGAAGAATCTCGTAAGGAAGGCGGAAAAATCTTTGCTTCAGGTTCTAGAGCAACTATTGCTATAACAATGCTTGTTAAGAATACTAATTCTGCAGAGCATGGCGTTATTCATTATTGCGATATTGGTGATTATTTAACTAGAGAAGACAAATTTACAATTCTTAAAGATGCTGTTAAAGAAGATCCGCAGTGGCAGATTCTTAATGAAGATGAGCATGGTGATTGGCTAAATAAGCGTGATAGCAGTTTTGATGGCTTCATTCCTATGGGATTGGTTAATAAGCCTGACAAAATGCCAGATGGATTATTTAAGATGTATTCTCTTGGAGTTGCAACCAATCGCGATGCTTGGGTTTGGAATATGTCTTTATTGAAGTTGCAAGATAACGTAAGAACTTTAATTGATAATACTAATAATGCAATGAAAGAATTGCAAAATAACAGTAATCAACTTCCGCAAGATACTACAAAATATAGTTGGTCAAGAAGAGTACAGGATTATGCTAAAAAAGGTACATATATTCCGTACGTTCCAGAACATTGCGTGCAAGGAATGTATAGACCTTTTACTAAGTCTTGGTTGTATTTCGATTCGTTCATGAACGAAAGGACATGTCAGCAACCGCGCATTTTCCCGATTGTCGAAGACAATCGGGTGAAAGGACATGTCAGCAACCGCAATATATCCTCATATGCTAATAATGAAAATGCGCGCGAAATGACATGTCAGCAACACTCTTCCTCTTGTGCTGAAAATATGGTGATTTGTGTTCCAGGTAAAAGTAATAGTGGATTCAACTGTTTTATTTCAAACACAATAGTTGACTTGAATTCGTTAAGTGCTGGAGCACAATGCTTCCCACTTTATTGGTACGAAAAGGTGTGCCAAGATCAAGATCTTTTCAGCACAAATGTTGAAGAAAATAAATCTGGCTACGTGCGTCACGATGCAATTACAGACGAAGGTTTAGCAGTATTCCAAGCAGCATATTCTGGTCTAACTATTACTAAAGAAGACATTTTCTACTATGTTTACGGAGTTTTACACAGCTCGGATTATCGCAGTCGCTTTGCTAATAATTTGCAAAAAGACTTGCCTCGAATTCCATTAGCTCAAAACTTCTTAGCTTTCAAAAAAGCTGGTGAAAAACTCGCTAAATTGCACTTAAACTATGAAAAAGTTAAGCCATGGGATGATATTCGCGAAGTAGGAGACAGTGAAAATCCTGGCGAAACAATCAGAATGAAGTATCCTCGAAAAATCGTTAATCCAGAAACTGGCAAAAAAGAGGACGATTTAACGGTATTGCAAGTATCTCAAAATCTTGTGCTTGAAAATATTCCTTTGCAAGCATACAGGTATGTTGTAAACGGTAAAAGTGCAATCAAATGGCTTATTGAGCGATATCAAGTAGCTGTAGATAAGAAGACTGGGATTGTGCGAAATCCAAACGAAGCTTACGATAATCCGCGCTATATTGTTGATTTGGTTAAAAAGGTAGTTCGCGTTAGCGTAGAAACAATGAACATTATTGACGGTTTGCCAAAAATTAACGAAATCACTAATAAGCCAGATTGCTGGCCAGATGCGTGGAATTAGTTGTAGAATTATTTGGCTATAAACGCACTTGTTGAGTATGTATGATGATTATAGTGTTGGATTATTTGTATAGAAGCGAATGATCCAACACTCTTCATTAATAAGTTACAAAATTCCTACTTAAGGATTGCAAAGCTACGTTACACGTTCAAAATAAAGTTGATAAAAAACGTAAGCGCAATGTATTGATAGGCGAAAAAATTGATTCAGAAAAATGTTTAACAGGATATATGCCAGTTAAGGTTCATAGGATGCCACCTAGTGGTTGTAAGAAAACTGATGATTGGAATTCTGAACCTCATGTTCATGAGCGTTTGCTTAGCGATAATAATAAATCTGATGAATTGAATTCCAAATCTTATGGTCGCTTTGTATTATCTTTATTGCTTGCTATTTTCTGTCTTGTCTTTATGGTCAATTCGTGCAATGGTTATCATAATAAAGATTATGATTCAAACACTATATCAATTACTAGTAATATTTCGTGAGTTGTTTTTGCGTTTACACGGTTTTGTGTGCATGTAATTTTGTGATTGTGCAGAGTAATAGATATTCATTCTATTTATAATGCTCCATGAGTTTAGAATAAAGTTACGATATCATATTAATGAAGAGCGTTAATGTAATAGCTGATTTAAATATAATTTAATTTATAGGGGTAGTGGTTAGTAATGGGCTTAATGATAATGAACGGTCTTCAAATGTTTCCAAGTATTTATCCAGCGAAGAATGTGGAGCAGATGCGTCAGGAGTCAATGAAAATGTCGCAAGAGCGTTTGCAGCGTCAAATGCGAGCAAGGATTCTTCAGTCTCTGATTTATCAGAAGGAGCAGGAAAAGATTTTGAATGCAAGCCCTCATTCTAAGTCTAGTCAAGCAAATAGTAGTGACGATGAAGGTTTGTCTAATAAGTAATAATTCTTTTACGTTTGTATTATTTGATATACTTTTTGCGGAAGCTGGGGCTCCCCCTTACCCTTGACCCTTAAAAGGGTAGGTTTGGGGGAATGACCAGCTTCCTTTTTAGCTTAACGCACTTAGTTTTCCTTGGTATTTCAACAAAAACTCGTGTTTTTAAACGCACTTTTCAGTTTACCCCTGATTAGCCAAACACCGTTAATATCTCAGTTAACAAACTGAGCTAGTAACACTGATTAGCCAAACACTGTTAAAAACTCAGCTAACAAACTGAGAAAACAACAGTTTTTCGTTACTCGCGCAATACGTAGACTGCGTTATCGCCTGCGCCAGCGAGTGCGCCCTTCGCCAGTGTCGCTGCAAACCATAGGCACGCCTTTTGGTGACACGGCTTCTACTCCCGGTCCTGAGTTGCAGAAAGCGCCTGGATGAACAACCATTGCGCCGGAATTTTGTGGCGTCTGTTGTTGAGGTGCTGGAGCAGGAGCTGGAGCAGGAGCAGGAGCTGGAGCAGGAGTTTGAACCTGTTGTTGTTGCTGCTGTTGCTGCTGTTGTTGCTGCGGCTGTTGTTGTTGTGGTGCCGGTGCGGGAGCAGGTGCTTGATTTTGTTTAGGATCATTGCCTGTGTTTTTACTCGTATCGCCATTATTCCCAGTATCGCCACTATTGCCGGCATTGCGATTAGTGTTAGAACGTAATACTTTCTTTACACTATTTTTTCTTTTACGATTAACGCGTTTGCGCTTACGCGTTGTAGTTTTCTTTTTGCGTTTCCTATTTTTCCTATTTTTCCTATTTTTTTGATTTTTCCTATTTTTCTTCTTTTTGCGTGTCTGCTTTTTCTTAGACTTTTTGTTATCGGATTTTGCTTTATTGCGTTCTTCTGCCGTTAATCCGTCTTCGTCTACTACTTCGATGTGTTTCTTTGAATTCTCGTCCTTCTTTCCCTTTTCGTCACTTTTTTCATCCTTTTTCCCGTCTTTATTTTTATCTTTAAAAACCGATTTCCAAAAGTTTTTAACTCCGTCAAACCAAGAACCTGCGACAATTATTTTGGTACTATTGTCGGATTTTTGAGTTGCCGTAATGCAAGAGTTTACTTTATTTTCTCCAGCATACGCTGTCTCGGGAGCAGCAAATAGTGACGCTGACATTGCGAGAGTAATAAATATGCCTAAAATAGTATTTAAAATGGAGCGAGTTGTAGCTTTATGCTTCGTCACACGCGTAATCTTCTTGCTCATAAGTTTCCTATCTGTAGTTTCGCAAGCTAGGTTATACTACATTCTATTTGATTGTTATTACGTATGTTGCGTTAGCTGTGTTTTTATTTGCGCGTTTTATTCTGTATAAAATTTGAGCGAGTTATATTTAACAAAATTTGAGTAAGTTGCACTTATTTTCGCTTATGTTGACAGCGTGTGATTACATAGTTATAGATGTGAAATATTTAGCAATTTTGAACCCTGGCTTCGGCTGGGGTTCATTGCGTATAAGGCAAAATGCGAATGATATTGAGAAATAATATCGTTTCAATATTTTAGGGGAGGCCAAGAAGTGCATAATCATAATGGTGCTAATCAAACTACAAACGTAAATTCACAGTTACGTAGCGCGAACGCAACTACGCACAGCGCAAATATCAACAACGCCAGCGCAAACTCCAACAACGCCAGCGCAAACTCCGCAAGCTCCAACAACGCCAACGCAGCTTCTCAAGCAGCCGAAATTCACGCAAGTCACGCCCATCAGCATCGTCTCATCCTTACTCTTTCTCTTACTTCAATCGTATTTTTTGCCGAAGTAATCGGCTCTTTCCTTACCAATTCTCTGTCGCTTCTTATTGACGCCGGCCACATGCTTACGGATATTTCCGTTCTTGCGGCCTCAACGGTTACGGCAATTCTTATGCGCCGCCGCCCAAGCAGCAAGCGCACGTGGGGCTGGGCTCGTCTTGAGGTTATTACTGCCGCTGCTGGTGCGCTTATTTTGCTGCTTGTTGGCATATATGCTTTAGTTGAGGCTGGTATGCGTCTTTTTGGCAGCGGCCATCAGGGTATTCACGATGTCAATCAGCTGCTTTTCTTCGGTATCCTCGGTCTTGCTGCAAATCTCGCTTCTCTTGTAATTCTTATGTCTCAATCGCAAGACAACATGAATATGCGTGCAGCTTTCCTTGAGGTTATGAACGATGCTTTAGGCTCTGTGGCGGTTGTGATTTCGGCAATTGTGACGATGAGCACTGGTTGGGCGGGATTTGATGCTCTTGCCGGCGCAATTATTGCTATTCTTATGATTCCGCGCGCGTTAAAGTTACTTAAGAATGCTGTTAAGGTTCTTCTTGAACAAACTCCGGAAGGACTTGATTTAGATAAGGTTCGCGAGCATTTAGAGCATGTGCCTCACGTGCTTGCAGTTCACGATTTGCACGCTAGCACTGTTTCTACTGGTATGCCAATTTTTATGGCGCATGTGGTTGTGGAACCAAACATGACGATGGCTCAGTGTGCTCAGGTGCTTTCGCAACTTCAGGATTGTTTGCGTGAGCATTTCCCGGTTTCTGTCTCTCACACCACTTTCCAGTTGGAGCCTGAAGGCTACACGACTTCCAGCGCTTCGGAACATCACGAATAATGGTTTGACGCATTTAGTAGTTGCTACTTAGTTGCAATTTGCCTGCCATTTAACTGGTACTTAGTTGCTACTTAACTGTGTTGTGTTCATTTTTTGAAGTAAAGTGTAAGTATGCCCTTAAAAGAACTAATTAATAATCCTCACAGCGAGCGCGTGCGTAGGCTTGTGACTCTTGGTCGTGGAAAGTCGCGTGATTGTGAGCGTTTTCTTGTTGAAGGTCCGCAAAGTGTGCGTGAGGCTGTTCGTTATGCGTCGTATGCAATAAGCGATATTTACGTTACTCAAGAGGCTTGCGTACATAATGAAGATGAAAATAATCAATCTTCTTCGCTGCAAGAGATAGTACAGGAAGCATTATCTCGTTCTTTATATGTTCATCCTGTCGAATCTAGTATTATGCAAAAAATAAGCTCCGATTCCCAAGGAATTGCGGCTGTTTTGAATGCGCAATCTTTAGATGAGACTTACGTAGGTGAGTTTCAGAATTTGCGAGAATCTGCGCTAGTAGAAAATGCAGATAAACCGCTTTTGATTGCGGCTTGCTGGCAAGTGAGAGATCCTGGTAACGCTGGTGCGATTATTCGCGTTGCAGACGTTGCAGGCTGCGATGCCGTTGTTTTTGTTGACGATTGTGTAAGTCGTTGGAACGCTAAACTTGTGCGCTCTACTGCTGGATCGCTATTCCATCTTCCTGTAGTACAAATGAGTGTTCGAGATTGGTTTAGCTATGCTAAAAAGGCGAATGTTCATGTTATTGCGGCGGATATTTATGGAACTGATCAGCGTAAGCCGGTACCTTTCCCAAATATTCTTGCAAATACTGATCTTGCGAGCGCGTCTGTTGCTATATTATTCGGCAATGAAGCGCGTGGTCTTCCTCAAGAAATATTGCGTCAAGCCGACGATATCTCAATAATCCCAATCTATGGAAAAGCAGAATCAATGAACCTCGCGACGAGCGCAGCAGTAATGCTTATGGGCTTGGCTATGTCGAGTCGTGCGCGAAAAATATAGCTTTGGGCAGTATTTTAACAGTGTATAAAGCATACGAAACGTGCGTAATACGCGTAATACAGATAGGAAGGGTGCTGTGACCGATAATAAGCCATTCGACGTGAAGGCGGTAGCTCAAGTAGTCAAAGAAGGCATTGCTTGTGCTGCTGCGGCTCAAACCATGGACGAACTAAAAGCAGTGAAGTCTAAGTATGCTGGCGCGCAGTCGGTGATGACTGTTGCAAGCAAAGCTATTGGTTCACTGCCAGCGGATCAAAAAAAGGAAGTCGGCAAGGTAATGTCGGCGTTACGCGCTGATTTTGGCCGCGCTTTTGCTGAGGCTACAGAACGCGTAAAGTCTGCTGAAGAAGCGCGTATGCTCTCTGCTGAAACCGTTGATATGACGCTTCCTGTAAACCGCAAGCCACTTGGTGCGCGTCATCCAATTGCGCGTATTATTGAGGATTTTGAAGACTTCTTTGTTTCCATGGGCTGGCAAATTTCCGCAGGTCCGGAAGTGGAAACTGAATGGTTTGATTTTGATGCTTTGAACTTTGGTCCGGATCATCCTGCTCGTCAAATGCAGGATACTTTCTATGTGCAAGGCAATCAGGCGAAGGATGCCGCAGGTTTTGTTGGCTCAAACATGGTTTTGCGCACTCAAACTTCTTCTGATCAAGTTCGCGCGTTAATTGAGCGTGGTGTTCCTCTGTATATTGCTTCTCCTGGGCGCGTTTTCCGCACCGATGAGCTTGATGCTACGCATACGCCAGTGTTCCATCAGTGCGAAGCTTTGGCTGTAGACAAGCACTTAACTATGGCTGATTTGAAGGGTGTTCTTGATCGTTTGGCTGTTGCCATGTTTGGTCCTGAAGCTAAAAGCCGTTTGCGTCCGAGCTACTTCCCGTTTACTGAGCCGAGTGCTGAGCTTGACTTGTGGTTCCCAGATAAAAAGGGTGGTCCAGGCTGGATTGAATGGGGTGGCTGTGGTATGGTCAACCCGAATGTTTTGAAGTCTGCTGGATTGGATCCGCAAGTGTACACTGGCTTCGCGTTTGGCGTTGGCTTGGAGCGCACTTTGTTGCTTCGTCACGATATTAACGATATGCACGATTTGGTTGAAGGCGATAAGCGCTTCAGTGAACAGTTTGTAATGGGGGAGTAAAAGCTCATGCCAATGGTAGATATTGACTGGCTCAAAGATCATGTTGAAGTGCCAGAAGGTTTGACTTACGAACAGCTTGCTAAGGATTTGGTACGCGTAGGTTTGGAAGAAGAAGAGATTCATACTTCTCAAGTTACCGGCCCGATTGTAGTCGGCTATGTAGTCGATGCGACTCCTGAGCCGCAGAAGAATGGTAAAACTATTAACTGGTGTCATGTTGACGTTGGTGAACAATACAACGATGTTGACGAGAATGGTAAGAAAGTTCCTCGTGGCATTATTTGCGGCGCTCCTAATATGGCTGCCGGCGAAAAGGTTGTGGTAACGCTTCCTGGTGCTGTTCTTCCTGGTGATTTTAAGATTGAGCCTCGTAAAACTTATGGACACGTTTCTAATGGCATGTGCGCTTCTGAACGCGAGCTTGGCTTGGGAGATAGTCATAACGGCATCATTTTGCTGCGTGAATATGGTTTCTCTAAAGCTGAGTATGATGCGTTGAAGCCTGGCGACGATGCTATGGAATTGTTGCATCTGAATAAACCAATTTTGGAGATTAATATTACTCCTGACCGCGGTTACGCTTTTTCGTATCGTGGCGTTGCTCGCGAATATCACCATTCGACTGGTGCTGCTTACACCGATCCAGTGGTAGCGTTACGTGAACAAGCTGATCGTATTGCGGATACTTCCAATGAGAAAGCCTGCGATATTGAGGTGAGTGTTGAAGATACGAACCCAATTCACTCTGTGATTGGCTGTGATCGTTATTACGCTCGTGCGATTCATGGTTTTAATCCTCAAGCAACGACTCCTCACTGGATGCAGCGTCGTTTGATGCGTGCCGGTATGCGTAGTATTTCGTTAGCTGTTGACGTTACTAATTATGTCATGCTCGATTTGGGTCAGCCTTTGCACGCTTACGACTTAGATAAAATTGAGGGCCCGATTGTGGTTCGTCGTGCGCGTTCTGGCGAGCATCTTACAACATTAGATGGTAAAGATCGTGAACTTCACGTAGAGGATTTGGTTATTTCTGATTCTCCTCGTGGCAACCGTGGTTCTCGTGTGCTTGGCTTGGCTGGTGTTATGGGCGGCATGTATGGCGAGGTGACGAGTGAAACCAAGAATATTTTGCTTGAAGCGGCTCATTTTGATCCCGTTTCTATTGCTCGTACTGCACGCCGTCATAAGATTCCTTCCGAAGCCTCTCGTCGTTTTGAGCGCGGTGTTGATACGGATTTGCAGCCTGCTGCAGCTCAGATGGCGTCAAATCTTTTGGCGCAATTTGGTGATGCTCATCCGTCTTCAAGCCCTAAGGATTTGAATAATACGCAGTCTCGCAACGTTATTGTGTTTAAGGCTGATGAGGTTAAGCGTGTTGCTGGTCTCGATGTCGATTTGAACCGCATTAGCGATATTCTCACCGATATTGGCTGCTCTGTTGCTGGCGGTGGCAACGGTTCCTTCTCAGTGCTTCCTCCAACGTGGCGTCCGGATTTGAATGATCCTTGCGATTTGGTAGAAGAAATTGCTCGTTTAATTGGTTACGATGAGATTCCTGTTAAAGTTCCAGCAGTTCCTGTTACGGGTCGTACTGGTTTAACTGCTGAGCAGGCTACGCGTCGTGCAATTGCGTACGAGTTGGCTGAATCTGGTCTAGTAGAAACGTTAAGTTACCCGTTTGTTGGTGAGGAAGATATTAAAGCGTTCCGTCAAGACGTTGATGAAATTGTCAAGGTGAGTGTTCGTATTGCTAATCCTTTGGCTGGCGATCGTCCATGGCTTCGTCGTTGTGTACTTATGACGCTTGCTGGTACTGTTCGTCGTAATCTTCGTCGTGGTTTAAGTGACATTGCTTTGTATGAGCTTGGTCACGTATACTTCAGTGATCCTAATGCTCCTGCAATTCCTGCTTTGCCTGGCTCTCAGCGTCCTTCTAACGCGGAGCTTGCTGCACTCGATGCCGGCCTGCCGGATCAGCCGTTGCATGTTGCCGCTTTGCTTACTGGCCAGGCTGAAGATACTGGCTGGCTCGGTACGCATCGCGACGTGGATTGGAGTGATGCTGTAGAAGCTCTTCAACGTGTTGGCAAGCGTATAGGTGTTCATTTTGTTCTCAAACAGTTTGATGCTGACAACGCTCCTGCAGCTTGGCATCCAGGTCGCAGCGCTGAGGTTTGTGTTGCTGCTGAAGACGGCTCTTGCGTGTCTCTTGGTGTTGTTGGCGAGTTGCATCCACACGTTTGCGATGCTTTGGATTTGCCGAAACATTCTGCCGCGTTTGAACTCGATTTGACCGCCTTGTTTGCGAATATGTCGATGAAGCCGGTTCAAGCAAAGCCGATTTCCACATTCCCTCCAGTTAAGCAAGATTTTGCGTTCACTGCTCCTGTTTCCTTGACGGCTAAGACTTTGCAGGATGCCATTGTGAAGGCTGCTGGCGATTTGTTCGAATCTATTGAGCTGTTTGACGTATATGAGGGTGAGCAGCTTGGTGACGGTTTGCGTTCTCTCGCTTATTCGGTAACGTTCCGCGCTGCAGATAGAACGCTTTCTGGTGAGGAAATGGATGCTGTTCGTGCGGCAATTACTAAGTCGGCAGCGAGCTTGCACGCCACGTTGCGTGTGTAAACTAACGCGACACGATATTAGTAATGCAATAATCAACTGACATTGTGTTATGCGACTGCGCAGTTCTTGAGAAGCTCTGTGTGGTCGCATTTTTTATTGTGATATATAATTTTGTGATAAATTGCATAGAAAATTTGTATATTGCATAGATATTTATGTGCTTATGCGTATATATTAGATTGAGCGTGTTATATGAAAGGTTTTTTTAATCATTATGGTTAATCCAAAAAAGGATACAGAAAATACCGACAACCATGAGGTTTCGGTAAAACAGCAACGTCCGACTACTAAGGCGGCTCGATTAAATGCTATCGAACAGGCTTTGCTAAGTGAGGTTATTACTTCGCAATCTCAACTTTCAAGCGTGCTAGCTCGCAATGGCTTCAAAGTTACGCAGGCTACGTTAAGTCGCGATTTGGATGAGATTAACGCAGTAAAGATTCGTTTAACCGACGGTAGGATTGCGTATGTGCTAAGTGATGGTACTGGCAATCGTCATGCTATGGATACAGTGCGTGTTGATCAGCAGGTTGCGCGTACTCTGTCTGGCCTTGTTACTGAAGTCGGTCATGCGAACAATATTGTGGTTATTCACACTCCTTCGGGCGCGGCACAGTACGTTGCTAGTGTTATCGATCGTCAGCCTTTACGAGGAATTTTGGGGTCCGTTGCTGGTGACGATACGGTTATTATGGTTTGCGTTTCTAACGAGGAAGCTGAAAATCGTGCAGCTTGGATGTTGACTGTAGCTTCTCGCTGATAACTGTTGTTGAGATTTGTGAGTGGAACTTTGCGTAAGCGTTATAGTGCGTGGTGAGCAAAGTATTGTGTATGTGAAGCGCGCGGTGCGTCGGTTGTGCCGTGCGCTCTTCTTTTTTCTTTTTTCTTTTTCTTGGCCTTACCTTTTTCTAAAAGTAATTTCACTTATTCTCTCATAGTGCGAAATATTTGTGTGTGAAATAGCCTGAAATAAAGGGTTAGTTTCCGTAATATATTGTATAAGTATTTCACTATTGTTTTATGTTATTCTTTCTATATTTCTTCGTAAGAAAATAAATTTAACTATTTTTGCCATATCTGTTGATTTTATCGCCCCTGTATAATATGCTCTGTATTGTTTATTTATACACGATATGGCCAGGAGGTCAATATGAGCAGCAACAAGCGCATTGTATTAGCATATTCAGGTGGTTTAGATACTTCCGTTGCTATTCCTTACTTAAAAGAACAAACAGGACAGGACGTTGTAGCCGTATCGTTAAACGTAGGTCAAGGTGGGGAAGCATTAGAAGCAATTAAAAAGCGCGCTTTAGCTTGCGGTGCCGTCGAATCTTACGTTGTTGACGCGCGAGATGAGTTTGCAGATAACTACTGCATGCCTGCATTAAAAGCCAACGCCATGTATGAAGACGTATATCCACTAGTCTCTGCGTTGTCACGTCCTCTAATTACTCGTCATTTGGTTCACGCAGCCCACGAATTTGACGCAGATACTATTGCTCACGGTTGCACAGGCAAAGGTAACGATCAGGTTCGTTTTGAAGTGGCTATTCGCTCCCTTGATCCTTCATTAAAAGCAATAAGCCCTATTCGTGACTTGTCACTTACTCGCGACGTAGAAATCGCTTTCGCTAACGAACACAATCTTCCTATCGAACAAAGTAAGAAAAGCCCATATTCTATCGACCAAAACGTGTGGGGTCGCGCTATCGAAACAGGCTTCCTCGAGGATCCTTGGAATGCTCCTACCGAAGAATGTTATTCATATACAAAGAATCCTTTGGACGCTCACGATCCTGACGAAGTAACTATCACGTTTGAAAAAGGTGTGCCAGTTGCAATAGATGGTCATGACGTAACTCCACTGCAAGCAATCGAAGAAATGAACGCCAGAGCTGGAGCACAAGGCATTGGTCGAATTGATATTATTGAAGATCGTCTTGTCGGCATTAAGTCACGTGAATTGTACGAAGTTCCAGGTGCTCAAGCTCTGATTACTGCGCATCAAGAGTTAGAAAACTGCTGTTTGGAACGTGAACAGCACAGGCTAAAGCGTGCGCTCGATAAAAAGTGGGCGGAGTTCGTGTACGATGGCCAATGGTATTCTCCAGTAGTGCGCTCGCTCAACGCATTCATCAACGAAACGCAAGAGCACGTTTCTGGCGATATTCGCATGACTTTGTACGCAGGGAAGGCAGTTGTTACTGGTCGTCGATCTGAAGAATCGCTATACGATTTTAATTTAGCTACGTACGATTCTTCTGATACTTTCGACCAGCGCGCGTCCAACGGCTTTATCGAAATTTACGGATTGTCAAGTAAAGTTGCTGCAGCTCGTGACATGCGCGTTGCCAACAACAACTAATACGAGGTAATAACGACTATGCACGATGCAACAACTCACGCTTATCAACCTACTGATCCTCAACATACAGTAAATCAACCAATAGCATTGTGGGGAGGCAGGTTCAGTTCCGGACCTTCAGCAGCGCTTGCGGCGTTAAGTAAATCAACACAGTTTGATTGGCGTTTAGCAGATGACGATATTGCGGGGTCGCGCGCTCATGCGCACGCGTTGTATCGTGCAGGTCTTCTTAGTGAAAAAGAGTATGCTCAGTTATCGCTTGCGTTAGACGAATTGCAGAAACGCGTAGATGACGGAACTTTTGCGCCGATTGAAGAAGATGAGGACGAAGCAACAGCATTAGAACGCGGATTGCTTGAAATTGCAGGAAACGAGTTGGGCGGCAAACTTCGTGCAGGTCGTTCTAGAAATGACCAGATTGCTGCACTTATTCGCATGTTTTTACGTCGCCATGCGCGCCTTATTGCAAAATTACTGCTTTGTGTGTGCGATGCTCTGCTCAAGCAGTCACGAGATGCAAAAGATGCGGTGATGCCAGGGCGAACTCACATGCAGCATGCCCAGCCGATTCTGTTAGCGCATCAATTGATGGCACACGTGTGGCCACTATTACGCGATATTAAGCGACTGCAAGATTGGGATGTGAGAGCTGGTGAAAGTCCATACGGTGCAGGGGCATTAGCTGGCAATACGCTTGGCCTTGATCCGGATGCTGTAGCCCAAGAACTTGGTTTCACTAAAGTTTGCGCCAACTCAATTGACGCTACTGCAAGTAGAGACGTTGTTGCTGAGTTTTCGTTCATAGCGGCAATGATTGGCGTTGACATTTCTCGTCTTAGTGAAGAAATTATTATTTGGAATACCCAGGAATTTGCCTTCGTGCGCTTAGATGATGCGTATTCCACTGGATCTTCTATTATGCCGCAGAAAAAGAATCCGGATATTGCTGAGCTGGCTCGCGGTAAAGCGGGTCGACTCATAGGCGATTTAACTGGCTTAATGGCAACGTTAAAAGGTTTACCTACTGCGTACGCTCGCGATTTGCAGGAAGATAAAGAAGCCGTTTTTGATCAGATTGATACTTTAGAAGTCTTACTACCAGCTTTCGCCGGCATGGTTGAGACTATGCAATTTGATACGAAGCGTTTGCGAGAACAGGCAGCTACTGGTTTTGCGCTCGCCACCGATATTGCAGAATGGTTGGTGAAGCAGGGGGTTCCTTTCCGTAACGCGCATACTTTGTCGGGATTGTGCGTAAAACGAGCTGAGGAGATTGGCGGAGATCTTGCGGACTTAAGCGATGAAGATTTTGCGTCGATTATGGATGGTTACGTAGAGGCAAATAATATTGCCAATCTTCGATCCGTACTCTCCAGCGACGGTTCTGTGTCAGCCCGTTGCGGACGTGGCGGCACGGCACCGGTTCGAGTGCTCGAACAAATTGAAGAAGCAACCTGTATAATGGCGGAATATCAACGTTTTGCTGAGTCTGTTAGCGATGGTACTTCTTATCATTCTCCTCTCAACTAATGTACCCCACATATGCGTTTGACGAAGAAGCTTAAATTTTTTGCTCTGCTAGCTGTGCGTGTCTGCCTGTACTGCAAAAATTGAAAGGCTTGTGGACGCACATGGCGCCCGATATTTATCGGTACTTTTAATAAGGAGATACGAATGGCTCAGGTCAGGAATTACAAGGAAGCTGGATTTGCTTCTTTGTTTGAAGAGCTTAAGTGGCGTGGATTGATTTCGCAATCTACTGATGAGAAACAGCTTGCTCAAGCACTTGACGGGGAACCATTAACGTATTATTGCGGCTACGATCCTACGGCTGCATCTTTGCACATCGGCAATCTTGTACAGCTTATTAACATGCGTCATTTGCAGGCTGCAGGTCATCATCCTATTGCTTTAGTTGGTGGCGCTACCGGTTTGATTGGTGATCCTCGTCAAAGTGGTGAGCGCACGCTTAACTCTAAAGATATTGTGGCAGCGTGGGCTGAGCGTTTGCGTAGGCAGATTGGCAGAATTTTGCCGCTTGAAGGTGAAAATCCTGTTCGTTTTGTTAGCAATTATGACTGGGTTTCTAAGATGTCTGCTATCGACTTCTTGCGCGACGTCGGTAAAAACTTCCGTGTTGGCACAATGCTTGCCAAGGATATCGTGGCTCGTAGGTTGAATTCTGACGAAGGTATTTCTTTCGCAGAGTTCAGTTACCAAGTTTTGCAAGGTAACGATTTCTTATACTTGTTTGATAATTACAATGTTACTTTGCAACTTGGTGGTTCGGATCAGTGGGGTAATCTTACTTCCGGCATGGATTTGATACGTAAAGTGCGTGGCGCTTCTGTAAACGTATTTACCAGCCCTATTATTACGGATAATCAGGGTCGTAAGTTCGGCAAATCAGAAGGTAACGCAATGTGGCTTGATCCTTCCATGCTTAGTCCGTATCGCTTCTACCAGTTCTGGTTTAATCAGCCAGATGATGAAGTGGTTAAGTTGCTTAAGGTGTTCACATTCTTACCAAAGGATGAGATTGAACGTTTAGCTCAGCAGATTCAGGAGGATCCTGGAAGCCGTGAAGCTCAGCGCGTGCTCGCTTGGGAAGTTACCAGTTTCGTTCATGGCGAAGATGTTACTAACCAAGCGATTGAGGCTTCTTCTGCACTCTTTGGTCGAGGTGAACTTCAGAATATTGATGAGCAGACACTTGAGGCTGCATTGGATGGAGTTAAGGTTAAGACAGAAGATGGCAGCCTAGACTTTGCTAAGTCTTGTGCTGGTGATCGTGTGGTTGAGGCTGCAGTTGCTGCTGGCCTGTTCCGCACTGTTTCCGAGGCTCGTCGCGCTATTGAAGCTGGCGGTTTGTATTTGAACAATGAGCGCGTTGAAGGGGTAGATGCTGTGCTTGACGATAACTCGTTCCTGCATGGCCGTTTTGCTTTGCTTCGTCGCGGTAAGAAAGCTATTGGTGCTGTTGAGCGCGCATAAGACGCGTTTATGATTTTACAGAATGTGTCTGCTGCAATATTTTTCTGCAGCAGGCACATGTGAATTTTATGAAATAATAACAATGCGATTTCGCATATGAATGAGAGGTATGCCAGCATGGGCGAAGAACGCGAACACTCGCGCAGTGGTAGGAAGTCGTTTGGTGAGCGTGGCGGATTTGGTCATCGAAATGGTGGTAAAAGCGGCGAGCGCCGCGGCGGTTTCCACAAGGATGGTTTCCACAAGGGTGGTTTTAAGAAGGGTGGCTTCCATCGTCACGATGATGAGCGCGGCGATGGTTTCCGTTCTGCTGTAAATCGTGATGGTGAGCGTCGTTTCGATCGACGTGATGATCGTCGTGATAATCGTCATGACGGTTTTAAGAAGGGCGGTTTCCGTAATAATGGAAACGGTGGTTTCCGCGATGATCGCCGTGATCGTGATAACCGCTATGATAGTGAGCGTCATTTTGACCGTAATCGTCGTTTCGACGACCGTCGCGATGATCGCCGTTCACGCAATGCTGAACATAATGGTGAAGAAGGCGGTAATCCTCGTTATAAGAAGTTTGATGGTGAGCGTCGTTTCGATCGTCGCGATAATCGTCAAGACAACCGCCATAACGATCGCCGTGGTGGAGATTTTCGTAAGGACTTCCGCAACTCTTCTAAGGGCGGGTTCCGTGAGGATCGTCACGACAATCGCCGCGATGGCGAGCGCCGCTTTGACGACCGTCGCAACAATCATAACGAAAATTCTGAAAGCAATTATCGCAATAATACTAACGGAAACTTCCATTTCGACCGTGGTCCGCGTCGCAATTCCGACGGCACTGTTTCCTATCCATCTCAGAATCCTTATACCGCTCGCCGCCCAGGTGAGCCTAAGATGCCAAAGGGTTTGGAATGGGCTATGCTTTCTAAGGAGGATCGCGAACGTTTACGCGGCCTGTCTAAAGAGCATGCAGAAAACATTGGTTTGCATATTCTCGCAGCCTACGCTTTAGAAGAAGAAAATCCTGAACTCGCCTTAGAGCACGCAAAGTGGGCTGCTAAGCAGGCTTCTCGCATTGATTTTTCTCGAGAAACGTTAGCTTTTGTGTCGTATCGACAGGGTGATTACAAGCTTGCTGCAAAAGAGTTCCGCACTGCGATGCGAATGAATGGTTATCTCGATTATTTGCCGTTTATTGCTGATTGCGAACGTGGACTTGGAAACTTGGATAAGGCTTTGGAAATCTGCATGTCAGATGAAGCAAAGTCTTTGAAGGGCGAAGTTAAGGCTGAAATGTTCCTGGTTTATGCGGGTGTTTTGGCAGATACCAAACATGTTGATAAGGCTATCGATTTAGTTCATGCTATGGGACGTTCCAAGGGTCTTCCTGGTGAATATCGTATGCGTGCAGTGCAGGCTGAACAATACTTCCTGGAGGAAGCTGGGCGCAATGACGAAGCAATCGAGCTTGAAACGCTGCTTGATAGACTCGAACAGCAGTATGCCGATATTGATGATGAAGATATAGATCCTGATGATATCGTTATCGACTACGATTTGGAACATTTGAATGATGCCATGATGGATGAGATTGGCATGAGTGACGATGATGCTCAGTATGCTCCTGAAACTGATGATGCTGAAGAAGCGTCGTTTGAGGAACACGACGATAGCGACGATTCTGAAGAATCAGAGGAAGCTGATAAGTCTGAAGAATCTGAAGAATCCGATCCTTCGCAAGACAATGAAAAAGCTGCATCTGAAGACGCTGACAATACTGACACTATCGAAATGAGTGCCGTTCAGTCTCAAGAAGCATAACCCATAATTTATCATCTAAAACTTGCGCCCGGCTGCTGTAGAGTATGCCGGGCACTTGTTACTTGTGCCAGCACTTACAAAAGTGGCTGCGCAATAAATTAGTTCGTAAACAATTGTGTGAGGTCAGTAACTATGCAGTCTCATTCGAGAACGAATTTTTCATCGAGTACACGTCCCTTAAGTGATGCTTTTCGTTTAGCTTTGCTCGATTTAGATGGCGTGGTGTACCGCGGAGGTAACCCTGTCGAACATGCCGCAGATGCGATCACAAACGCGCAACAACACGGCATGGCTATTGAATACACCACCAATAATTCTTCTCGATTCCAAGCAACCGTCGCGGATCAGTTAAAAAGTTTCGGTCTTACTGTAGAGCCATGGCAGATTATCACTTCTTCAGTGGTTGCGGCGCGTATGGTAGCTCGCCATGTTGAGCGTGGATCCCGCGTATTGGTACTTGGTGCTGAACATTTGCGTGATGAAGTTCAACGAGCTGGTCTTAAACCGGTAGATTCGTGTGAAGATAATCCACAAGCCGTAATTCAAGGCTGGTATCCGCATATGACATGGCAGGAAATGGCGGAAGTTGCGTTCGCTGTAGAGCATGGCGCGCAGTATTTTGTTACCAATCGTGATTTGACGATTCCGCGAGAACTTGGCATTGCTCCTGGTTGC
This sequence comes from Gardnerella nova, assembly GCF_049244055.1. NCBI lineage: Bacteria > Bacillati > Actinomycetota > Actinomycetes > Bifidobacteriales > Bifidobacteriaceae > Gardnerella > Gardnerella nova. Next base: position 556,316 of record NZ_CP058369.1, read on the forward strand.
GGTTCTATGATTCAAGCTGTTATCAATGCAACTGGCGTGCAACCGATTGCTTCTGCAGGAAAACCAGAGTCGGCGATGTATGATGAAGCGCGATTCCTAGTTGCTGCGAATATCGAGCATAACGAAGAAGATTTTTCAGACAATACCGAACAGGACGAGTATGGTAATCCTGTTATAAGTATTTCACGCTCGCTCGCAGTGGGAGACCGTTTGGATACAGATATTGAGGCTGGCACTCGCGGAGGCTATGAGTCTTTGCTTGTGCTTACGGGCGTTACTGATCCGCGTATGCTTATGCTTGCGCCACAACATTTGCGTCCAAGTTTTGTGTCGAAAGATTTGCGAGGATTAAACGAAGCTCACGAAACTCCACAATTATGCGATACTGATACGTTTACGTGCGGTAAGGCAACAGCGCGTTGTTGTGATAATAAAACTATTGAAGTGAACGATACCAGCGATATCAATGCTTTGCGAGCAGCATGTGCGTTGGCGTGGAATCTTCAAGACCGTGGTGAAACACTGGAATCATACATGCTGCCGGAGTTTTCTCTATGAATATTCGCGAAGATTTAGTTGCGACTAATGCTGCCGATTTAACTCAACGGTTAGATTGTGCTCTCGTAAGTCGCGGTTTGACTGGAAGCAGAACCACCGCTCAGCGCTTAATACGTGCAGGAGCAGTAAGTGTTAACAACAGTAAAATTACTAAATCTTCGCTACTAGTAAAAAACTCAGATACAATAAGCGTCTCGCAATCACCAATCTCAGATTCATGTCTTCGCTACGTTTCTCGCGGAGCACTTAAGCTGGAAGGTGCCTTTGAAGCGTTTGCTGCCGACGGTTTAACGACTTGTGAAACGACTCAAGCACTCGATATTGGTGCTTCAACCGGCGGTTTTTGCGATGTACTGTTACAACGAGGTGTGCAATCAGTTATTGCTTTAGATGTTGGCCATGGTCAACTGCACCCGAGTATTGCAAAAAATCCTCGCGTTATTGAAATGAGCGGAGTTAATATTCGAGACGTTTATAAAGAAGATTTGCCTTATCAACCAAACCTTATTGTTTCGGACGTTTCTTTTATCTCTCTCACTTTAGTTATTCCTGTAATCGCGCGAATTGCGCAACCTAAAGCAGATGTTGTGCTACTTGTAAAGCCGCAGTTTGAAGTGGGCAAAGGTAATCTCGGCAAAGGTGGTATAGTAACCGACAAAAATCTGAGATTGCAAGCTTTATCAACTGTAAAAGATTGCGCTCAGCATAATGGTTTGTGCGTTGTTTCCACATGCCAATCTCCTATAGAAGGCACACACGGCAATGTTGAATACTTGCTGTACGCGCGTGTTTTGTAATTGACATAAGCTTGTAGATCCTCGCAGCACGCGTGAGCAATATGTCACGAAGCAATTACAATAGTGTGTGTTATGTTGTGACAGTACGAAGGGTCTGTTAATGCCGGAACGTTTAGTAAGTTGTGCTGCTCCTGGGAGTCGCCGCGCACTAGTAGTGACACATGCGAGACTTGATAGTCGCAGTACGGTAGTGAATCAGGTCACTACTCAGCTGCGTGATGCTGGTTTTCAAGTCGATGTGTTCCATAGTGCTGCGGTGTCTGATTTTGCGCAACATACTGCTCAGCTCGTTGACGAGCATACTGAAATTGTTGTGGTACTTGGCGGGGACGGTACCATGCTTCAAGCTGCTGAACTGGTTCATTGTGCACCTGTGCCAATTATTGGCATAAATCTTGGTCACGTCGGATTTTTAGCAGAGTTTGAAAGTTTCCAAATTGATGAGGCTATTCGCAGGATTGCGCAGAAGGACTATTTTTTGGAGCATAGAATGGAGGCTCACGTTGACGTGTGGCTTCCGGGGGAAAGTGAACCGTTAAGTGATTGGGCGCTTAATGATATTACGCTTGATCGAGCTGATCGCGGCCGCATGGTGGAGCTTTCTATCCGCGTTGACGACGTGGAAATGTCCTCGTTTGGTTGCGATGGAGTTATTGTTTCGACACCTACTGGTTCCACGGCTTACGCATTTTCTGCTGGAGGCTCTATTATGTGGCCGAACGTGGAGGCATTGCAATTAGTGCCGTTAGCTGCGCATGCCCTGTTTGCTAGGCCGCTGATTATCGGTTCTGGCTCTACTTTTACGATTGATATCCTTGAAGATTCTTCTTCGGGAGGTTGGATTTGTTGCGATGGGCGTAGACAGCGCGCGCTGCCACAAGGTTCACGCATACAAGTTCGACAATCTAAAGACGAATTGTTATTAGCGCGACTTTCCGGAGCACCTTTTACTAGACGTTTAGTTACCAAATTTGACTTACCGGTTGTAAGCTGGCGTGAACATAACAGCACTGTGGCAACGGACGAAAATAATCAAAAATAAACGAAATAATCAAAAATAAAATAAAAATAAAATAAAAAATACGTATAAATAAGCAAGTAGGAAACAAGTAAAAGTAACGGCAACAAACGGGCAGTAACAAAAGAGGTGTAACGTGCTGGAAGAATTAGAAATACGCAATCTCGGTCCAATTTCTCACGCACTTATTACGCCATGCGCAGCAATGACTGCAATTACTGGCGAAACAGGCGCGGGTAAATCCATGCTCTTAAGCGCAATTAAACTTATTTCTGGCGCAAAAGCAGAAGTCGCGCGAGTGTCGCCAAAAGCGCAAGAAGCGTGGGTTCAAGGCGTATTTAGTGTGGAAAAATCGTGTGAAGTTGCGAATATCATACGCGAAGCCGGAATTGAGCTAGAAACTTCAGAAAATGACGACAGTAAGCAAGATATGTACGTTGCTAGAACAGTTCCGCAGTCAGGGCGTTCTAGAGCTACGCTTTCTGGTTACGGAGCTCCAAAAACTTTGTTGGAAACAGTATGCTCGCATATTATAACTATTCACGGCCAAAGCGACCAGTTACGTATAGCAACATCTGCAAAGCAGCGCGAACTGCTCGATACTGTGGCGCGCAATAGCAACCTACGTTACGAATACGATCAGGCTTATAAAAATTGGAAGGATGCTCAACATACTCTCGATCGTCTTGAAAATCAGGCTGCGTCTTCCCGCCAACGTGCGGATTATCTTCGAGAATCAATAACTCGCATCCGCGCAGTAAATCCGCAGCCTAACGAAGACGAGACGCTGAAAACGAAACGAAATCGTATAGAAAATGCGGCACATATTATTCGCGCAGTGAGTACGGCACTTGCCGCTCTTGACGCCAGCCAAATTGACTACGAGTCCTCAGTTGAATCTGCTGATGCTTGCATGCTTATAGACAAGGCCGCACAAGCGCTACGGACACTACATGTTGATGACGACTGTGATACTCTGGCTCATCAGCTCGACGATTTGCACGCTCAGCTTAGCGATATTGTTATGCAGCTTGCTCGCATGTTAGACGTTGACGGCAGTGATGAGGATTTAGACGCGTTAAATTCGCGTATTCATGATCTTACTGAACTCACTCGCCGCTGGGGGCCTACACTTGACGACGTTTTAGACTGGGCTGAAAAAGCGCAGTTTGAACTTGAGGATTTGGACGATTCTCCAGAAGCTATAGAGCGTGCTCGCGCCGCTTGCAACAAGCACTATCGTGAGGCTCTCACCCTTGCTAAGGAATTATCTAAAACGCGCGTGCAAGCAGCTGAAAAGCTTAGCAGTGAAGTTACGGCGGAGTTAAAATCCTTGGCTATGTCTGGAGCGCAGCTCAACGTACGCGTAAATCCTCGAAATGAAGATGCGCAGGATTCGGATGTGCTTGATTCTCACGGAATCGATGATGTTGAGTTTTTGTTCCGACCTTTTCCCGCATCCGACGATTTGCCAATAGGGAAGAGCGCTTCCGGAGGCGAATTGAGCCGACTTATGCTTGCCATGGAGCTTGTTGTTGCTCAACTCAGTGATAATGACGAATCGATGATGACGTTTATTTTTGATGAAGTTGATGCTGGTGTCGGCGGTGTAGCTGCTGTAGAACTTGGCAAACGTTTGGCTCAACTTGCTCAACACGCTCAAGTTATTGTAGTAACACATTTGGCTCAGGTTGCTTCTTTTGCTAATGCTCAGTTTGCTGTGCAAAAAACTGTAACGGCATCTTCTGACGATGCTCAGTCGCAATATGCTGACACTACGGTTACAAAACTTGAAGGTGTGGCGCGTGAGCAGGAGATTGCTCGTATGCTTGCTGGTAGTGAATCGCAAACTTCACTGGAGCATGCTCGCGAATTGTTGGCAACAAGCAGGAAAATGGTCGATAATGTTGAAAAATAGTTCTATGATTCGTGCAGCAATTTTTGATTTTGACGGAACTCTTATTGATTCGCTTGGAGTTTGGGATGATATTGACAAGCGTAGTTTTGCTAAGCGGGGTATGAACGTCCCAGATATTTTCGCCGATACTACAGCGATGATGAATCCTCGCCAAATTGCGGATTATGTTATTAAAAATTATTGTTTTACGGATTCTCCGGAAGATTTGATGCAAGAATGGTCAGATATGGCGTTTGACGAGTATGCTAATCATCTTCCTCTTCTAAAGGGAGCGTACGATTACGTTCAATACTTGCGTTCTAAAAAAATAACGTTGCTTCTGATTACTACTCTTTCTAAACGTTTATGTGTGCCTGCTTTAGAAAGATTTGGTTTATTAGATTGCTTTGATTTTCTTCAATTTGGGGAAGATTTATCCGAAGCTGGAAAGAATAGTCCTAAAACTTATCTCGACATCGCAAATAATCTTAAAATTAATCCTGAAGATTGCGCAGTATTTGAGGATTCGCCTACCGCTTTACGTTCAGCTCAGTTAGCGGGAATGCAAACGTATGGAGTGGTGGATGATATTCACGCTGAAATCGCTGCGGATTCTCCGTTTAGTAAATGCGTTGCGGTGTTTTCAGATTTCGCAGACGCGCCAAAGATTGCTACTTCGACAGCGAAGTAATGTATTGGCTGCTTATTATTTGTTCTTGAGAGGTTGAGTTGATGAGGTTTCACATACCCCGGGTTTTGTCGTGCGCACAAGTGCACACGGATGGCCATCCATCTCGATTTGACGTTGCCGCCAAACTCTAGCAGTCTACCCGAAGACTTGGGCGAGCAGCCCTTAAACGTCTTCTGCTTGACCTTGCTCCCAATGAGGCTTGCCATGCGGCTTACTGTTACCAGAAGCCCGGTGGTCTCTTACACCGCCGTTTCACCCTTACCTAAACGAAACATTTAGGCGGTCTGTTCTCTGCTGCGCTATCTCTCAGGTCGCCCTGGGCGGACGTTATCCGCCATTGTGCTCTGTGGAGCCCGGAAGTTCCTCAGTCACTCCGAATGAACATTGTGACCGCGGCCATCGTGAAACCTCAACCTTCCTGATTATAGCAGATACTTTTCGTTACGTAAAAAAGTTAGTTATTTTGCGGAAAATATTACAAAATTTCCGAATTTTTTCTCTAAATTTTGCAACTTGCCTAGGTTCTTATTGATTAAACGGATATAATAGAAGAACCGACGGCATCGTGGCAGTCGGTGTGTATACAAATCGAACTTAAGGTTCGAATCTATTCGGGGAGGTTTCGCATGGAAATCGTCATTACTGGTCGTCATACGCAAATTAATCAAAGGTTCCGTGACGTTGTAGAAAGTAAGATGAATCGTGTGACCGCCATTGCGCCTGATGCGCAGCGTGTACAGATTGTGCTTAATTCTGAAGGTAATCCGCGGCAGGCTGACACTGCAAAGCGAGTTGAAATTACTGTTGTTGCAGGCAGCACAGTGATTCGTGCTGAAGCTTCGAGCACTGATCAATTTAGCGCTTTAGATATGGCGCTCGATAAGTTGACGCTTCGTTTGCGTCGTACCCGTGACCGTCGTAAGGATCACCGTCGTGGCTACACGGATATGGTTCCTGTGGATATGGGTGTTGCAGTGCCTGAAGTTGAAACTACTGTTGAGGAGCCTCAAGAAGACGAATTGAATAGTGCTGATGCTGCTGTTGCTTCTGATTTAGGCCCTGGTGAGTCTGTAGAAGTGAGCGTTGGAAGCACTCCTATTGTGATTCGTCGTAAGCTTCATATTGCGGAGCCTATGAGCATTGACGAGGCTTTGTACGAAATGGAACTTATTGGTCACGATTTCTTCCTGTTCGTTAACAAGGAGACTATGCGACCATCGGTTGTCTATCGTAGGCACGGCTGGAGCTACGGCGTATTTGAGATTGATACGCCTGAGAATGTTGCTCGACAAAAGTAAATAAAGCCTAGATAAATCGCTTGTGCGAGTGGATATGCCCGTCTGACACAGTGTTGGACGGGCATTTTTTACGGGTTTTCAGACTCGCTAGCTTACAAAAATCGCAGCCGTCGCGTAATATAGGCACAGTTTACGTCTATGTTGGCTAGGCCGTCTTCATAGACATGACCTAAGGGAGCAAAACGTGGTAGATATCGTCGATAAAGCCTTGCGTATGGGTGAAGGCCGTCAATTGAAGCGCCTTGAGAACGTAGCCAAGGCTGTGAATGCGTTAGAAGATGAAATTTCTGCGCTTTCCGATGAAGAGCTGAAAGGCCAAACAGCTAAGTTCAAGCAGAAGTTAGACAATGGTGCGAAACTTGATGATTTAATGCCTGAAGCCTTTGCTACAGTTCGTGAAGTTTCAAAGCGTACGCTTGGCCAACGCCACTTCGACGTGCAGCTTATGGGTGGCGCGGCATTGCATTGGGGCAATATCGCAGAAATGAAAACTGGTGAAGGTAAGACACTTGTCGCAACATTGCCAAGCTACTTGAATGCTTTGGAAGGTAAGGGCGTGCACGTTGTTACTGTGAACGATTACCTTGCAAGTTACCAGAGTGAATTGATGGGACGTATTTACCGATTCCTCGGCATGAGCGTTGGCTGCATTATTACTGATCAACAGCCTCCGGAGCGTCGTAAGCAGTACAATGCGGACATCACGTACGGTACTAATAACGAATTTGGCTTCGACTATTTGCGCGATAATATGGCTTGGGAAAAGGCTGATCTTGTTCAGCGCGGACACCATTACGCTATTGTCGATGAGGTTGATTCCATTCTCATCGATGAGGCTCGTACGCCGCTTATTATTTCTGGTCCAGCTGAGGGAGACGTCACTCGTTGGTATCGTGAGTTTGCCAAGCTCGTATTGAAACTTACTCGTGACGTTGATTACGAGATTGACGAAAAGAAGAAAACTGCTGGTATTCTCGACGCTGGTATCGCTAAGATTGAAGATTACTTGGGCATCGATAATCTCTATGAGCCTACGAATACGGCACTTATTGGTTATTTGAACAATGCTTTGAAAGCTAAGGAACTCTTCCTTCTTGATCGTGACTATGTTGTTACTAACGGCGAGGTGTTAATCGTTGACGAGCACACTGGTCGTGTGCTTCCAGGACGTCGTTACAGCGAAGGTTTGCATCAGGCAATAGAAGCTAAAGAGAATGTGGAAGTTAAGGCAGAAAATCAGACTTTCGCAACGATTACTCTTCAGAATTACTTCCGTATGTACGACAAGCTTGCTGGCATGACTGGTACTGCTGAAACTGAAGCTGCAGAGTTCATGGGCACCTACAAGTTAGGCGTGCTTCCAATTCCTTCAAACCGTCCTGTTATTCGTATGGATAAGGATGATTTGATCTTCCGCACGAAGAAAGAAAAGCTTACTGCTATTGTGCGCGATGTTGCTGCACGCCATGCTAAGGGTCAGCCAGTATTGCTTGGTACGGCTTCTGTCGAATCTTCGGAGATTCTTTCCTCTCTGCTCGACGTCGCTCGTATTCCTCACCAGGTGTTGAATGCTAAGCAGAATGCTAAGGAAGCTGCCGTTGTTGCTGTTGCAGGCCGTAAGGGTGCTGTCACTGTTGCTACTAACATGGCAGGCCGTGGTACTGATATTATGCTCGGCGGTAATGTTGAGTTCCTTGCAGATGCTAAGTTGAAGGCTGATGGCTATTCTCCAGACGATACTCCTGACGAGTACGAGAAGCGCTGGCCAGGCACCTTAGCTGAGGTTAAGGAGCAGGTTAAGGACGAGCATGAAGAAGTTAAGAAGCTTGGTGGCTTGTATGTGCTCGGTACTGAACGTCACGAATCTCGCCGTATTGATAATCAGTTGCGTGGTCGTTCTGGCCGTCAGGGTGATCCTGGCGAGTCGCGCTTCTACTTGAGCTTGGAAGATGATTTGATGCGTCTGTTTAACACGCAGCTTGTTGCGCGTGTTATGGCGAAGGGCTTGCCGGAAGGCGAGCCAATCGAATCTAAGTATGTTTCTAATGGCGTGCGTACTGCTCAGAAAACTGTTGAAGCTCGTAACTTTGAGATGCGTAAGAACGTTTTGAAGTATGACGATGTTATGAATAAGCAGCGTACTGTTATTTATGCTGAACGTCAGATGGTGCTTAAGGGTGAAGATATTCACGATGATATTTTGAAGTTCATTAGAGACACTGCAGAAAGTTACGTGCGTGGCGCTATGAACGGCTCTGATAAGCCAAAGAATTGGGATTTGCAGGGATTGTCTAAGGCTCTTGATGCTGTTATGCCTGTAATTCTTGATTGGGATGAAGTTCATGAGACGATTGACAAGCTCAAGGGAGACAAAGCCGTTGTTGCTTTGCGTGATTTGATTGTCGAAAGTGCCACTGTTTTCTATGTTCTCTTTGAGTCTCGTATCGGTAGTGATGCGTTGCGTCAGCTCGAGCGTCGTGTCGTCTTGGCTGTGCTCGATCGCAAGTGGCGTGAACATCTCTACGAGATGGATTACTTGAAGGATGGTATTGGTCTGCGCGGTATGGGTCAGCGTGATCCTTTGGTTGAGTATCAGCGCGAAGGCTACCAGATGTACAATTCCATGATTGAGGCGATCAAGGAAGAAAGCATCCAGCTGCTGTTCCATATTGATATTGATCAGGTTGCTTCTACGGATGATAATTCTGACGCTGAGGTTGACGCTGATATTGCTCAGGTTTCTGCCGAGGTTGATACAGAAGATCAGCCAAGCGGAATCGTTGGTCCAGCTCCTTTGAGCCATGCTGAGGGTGAAGTTCCATTGAGCATGCGTCCAAAGGCCGAAGAGTGGAAGACTCCGTGGGCTGACGGCCGTACGTTCCCAGGCACCAACAAGAATGATGAGTGCCCATGCGGTTCTGGTCGCAAGTACAAGCTTTGCCACGGTCAGAATGAAGCTGGCAACGAAGCTGAGTAAAAGTAAAAACAGTAAATAAGATTTTGCGTGGTCCTTCTCTTCTCCAGGATCACGCAATTTTTTATATAGTAAAGGGCTGGTATGTTTTGCGCATATCAGCCCTTTTGTTAAATAGTTGCTAAATAATTACTAAATAGTTATCAAATTATTTACGCTTGTTACCTGCATTACCAATTATTTCTGTGAAATATTAGCGAAAAGCAACTTCTATACTCTTGCGCCTTCACCGTAATCATTATAATCCTCTTTGGAAGGAGAATGTTTTTTGTGAGTAAGCAGCAATCCTGCGCCTCCGACAAGAACGAAAATAGCACTAGCGATACCTATAGTGCTTGCAAATCCAGGTAAGAAAGCCAAAGAAAGGATGCCTGCAATACCAGCAATTAATAACACCCACAAAACAACTGTTACCCACGAAATGTTCTCAAATTGTGGATTTGGCGGTACGAAATCGTCGCCATAATCTTCCATTGTTTTGTCCAAATCAAGCCAACTGCTACGCGTATTGTCGCGAGGCCCGCCAGGATTAGTAAAACGCACGTGCGGATCCTGCATTCTTTGAGGAATAATATAAGATTTTTTACTACTTAAGTTGCTAAGAGAAAACTTATTTGTTTTATTTGTCTTATTCGTATCTGTTTTATCTGCAGAAGATTTTGCAATCTCGTTCAAGCGAATACTATGCTCTAACTTTTTTGCTTTTCGCTGCGCATGCTTCTCAAAGCTTTGCGCACTTTTTGAACGTGCAACTTCATTCAAATCGTCTGCGTGCTCTTCTACAAAAGACGACCAATCTTTGTATATATTAGCGGAACTGTTGTCAGCAGGAATATTGTCGTCAGCAGAATTGTTGCGCTCAGTATCCTCACGGCGAGGGTCATTGGTATTCTTAGAAGATGTCATGATTTATACTGTATCAAGTCAGCCTGATTCCCACGCGTTTTGCGCAGTGCAGCAGTACGGATGCAGATGAAGAAAGGATACGATATGTTGTACTGGTTCTTCGTGAAAGGGCTTGGGGGTATAGCCCGTATGAGGATTCATCCGTCAGCTCAAGGTGTTGAGAATATTCCGAAGAATGGTGGTGCAATTATTGCTGCAAATCATCTTGCTGTTATCGATGATGCTTTGCTGCCTTTAACTTGTCCTCGCATGATTCATTTCATGGGCAAAGCCGAATATTTTGAAGGCAAAGGATTAAAGGGACGTTTCAAAAAGTGGTGGTTTACTTCCGTTGGAGTATTTCCTGTTGACCGTTCTGGTGGTTCTAAGTCCTTGGGAGCGTTGAATCACGCAAAAGAAATTTTGGAAAAAGGGCAACTTTTTGGTATTCATATCGAAGGCACGAGAAGCCCTGACGGTCGTTTGTATCGTGGTCACACCGGTGCAGCTCGTCTTGCGTTAGAAACAGGATGCCCGATTGTGCCTGTTGCTATTATTGGCACGCGTGAACTGCAACCTCAAGGTACGATTGTCCCAATGAAGGGAAAAACAAAGGCAATATATGGTAAGCCAATTGCTGTAGAGCGCGTCAATAATTCCGACGAGATTACGCATGAACGGTTACGTGAAATCACTGACCAAGTAACTCAAGCTATTGCTCGCATGAGCGGACAAGAATACGTTGATGAGTATGCGCAAACAGTGAAGCAACGCATGCGAGAATTGCGGGCAGCGCAAGAAAGCGCCAAGTAGCGTATTCCGTACAAGTAGTGTATTTGTAGTAGCTGCCGAGCCCGTTCGTTACCGTGAGGCTGCGCTTATCGTTTAGGCCGCTTGCTAATGTGCTAAATCAAATTACAGTGAGTGTAATTACTGTTGGGCGGCCTTGCGCATCCTTAAGTGGGACTTCATTACCCGCTCCAGGTGACTGGAATCGCACAACGTGCATGTAGTCGCCAAGAGGAGCGGAAACTTTTACTTGTAGTCCTAACGCTTCGATAACGCTACGGGCTTCAGTAGTATTCTTGCCACAAACATTAGGCAAAATAACGGTTTTAGGCCCTCGTGAAACCGTAACTTTAATGCTGTCGCCCCAGTGCATTGCTGATCCAGTTTCAACAGAAGCGCTTATAATTTTACCTTTTGGTACGGTGTCACTATTTTCTTCTTCGTAGGTGACGTTTAATTTAGCATCGTTTAACGCCGCGTCTGCTTCATCCTTAGTGTGATTAATAATATCTGGCATTTTTACCGGCATAGGGCCTTTAGAAAGCAGCACACTTACTTCGCTGTTATAATTCATGCGCGTGCCAGGTTTAGGACTAATATCGATAACACTGCCGGCTGGTACGTCAATAGAATACACGTCCAAAGATGAGCGGTGAATAATATGATTAAATCCTGCCTTACGCAGCGCCTGCAACGGCTTCTTTCCGTGAGCACTGTGTGGGTTAGTAATATCCTCAGGAATAGTAGCTTTACGAATGCCAAGCGAAAGTATAACTCGGAGTCGCCCGTTATTATGCTTGCTAATATGACCGCCTACTACGTCAGGTTCGGTAGCTAACACTTTTCCTGCAGTAACGGTATCGCTATAATCCTTGCTTACAGTGTATGGAATACCGGCCACTTTCAGCGTGCTTTCATAACGCTGCCAGTCAACATCGGTTACTTTGCACGACTGATTTATGCAGTGAAGATCTTCCGGCTTAGGAAGTGACCAGTAGCTTCCCGGACCAAAGAAATACCAATAGCCGCCAATGCCAATTACCGCAAGGGCTGCAACAGTAATACTTCCAGTAATAATAAATAATTTATTGCGAGCACCTTTGCGAGACGACGATTCACGAGTATGAGGTGATGCTTCTGGAGAAATCGTAGCCGGAGCAGTTTTCTTATTGTGGTTAAGATTGCGAGCATCCAACGCAACGGTGGGAAGATTGCTGTCATCAAAAGCTTCTAAAGGATCGTTGTGAGGATTATATGCTTCGTTGCTCGGATCATCCCAAGCCATCAGTTTAGTAGAGTATGAATCCGCATCTTGCGGGGAAAGAGCTGTGATTTTGGTATCAGTAGCGATGGTAGGAGTGCTGGCGAATGGTTGCGCAATTTCTGGAGTGTCAGCAGCATAAGCACCATCCTGATTGCGTGCAGCGTGAGTATCCGGCATAGCGATTGCGCGAGTAGCGTCTAAGTCGTCAGTTGCTGTTTCTTGCTGCGCTGTTTTTTGCAACAAGCCGTCATCCTCATTGAGGGGAGAAAGATTATCTGCTGGAGTTGTATACAGTTTGTTAAGTGGGGAGTCTGATTCAACAAAATCTGCATCTTCAGGCCCCTGAGGCTCCACATACTTATATTGCCAATCTTCAGCGCTTAATTGAGTGGAAAGACTACGCAACTGTGCTAGAGCTTCACTAGCATCTTTTGGACGTTCGTTCGTATCTCGTGCCGTTAGTTTTGCAATAAAATGTGCAACTTTTTCGCTGATACCGGAACATACTGTACTAATAGAAGGCGTATTTTCGTGAACATGCTTAAACACGAGTGTAACTGGGTTATCAGCAGTGAATGGCACGCGTCCAGCTAGCATTTCCCAAGCCATCATTCCTGCAGAATATAAGTCGCCTTGTGGAGTTGCAAGATTGTGCTCAATAAGTTCAGGAGCAAGATAAGCAGCTGTTCCAAGGAGTAGACCGGTAGAAGACAGTGTTGCTTGCGAGATAGCACGAGCTAAACCAAAATCAGTGATTTGCACATGCCCGCGGCTGTTAATTAAAATATTTTCAGGCTTAATATCGCGGTGCACAACCCCTGCTTGGTGCGCTGAAGCAAGACCGTCTAAGGTTTCAGCGAGTAGACGAAGCGTGTCTTTTACGCTGAAAGTACCTTGCATATTCATTTCGTAGCGCAAATTTACGCCGTGTACGTACTCCATAACGAGGTAGTCGAGACCGTCATATTCGCCGGTGTCGTACACTTGCACAATATGTGGGTTTGCGATTGCTGCTGCAGAAGTTGCTTCCCTGCGGAATCTTGCAATGAACTGTTGCCGATGCACTCCTTGAGCAAGCTGAGTGTGCATTATTTTGATTGCTACTGGTCGACTTAAACGCTCATCTTGCGCTTGGTAGACGGTAGCCATACCACCTTCAGCGATTTTACGCACAATGCGATAGCGATTTTCAATGCACATGCCAGGTTGTACCTGCGTTGCTTCAGTCATTGTCACAATCCTTACACGCGTAAAAACCTCATATTACTGCTTATTATTTACGATTGTACCGTCAGCATGGTAACGAAGGTTCCTTTACAGTGTTACTCTAGCACTATTGTACATTGCGCCATGCTTCTGGTATGAAACGTTCGCTTATAGTATGCAATATAGTTTTTGCGTTATCGCTAAGTTTGCTTGTTTCAATAGCCTGCTGCGATTGGTTCCAAAGCTCCATTATTCTTTGTTTTGAGCGGTCAATTGCGCCTGAAGTATAGTAAATTTGGATGATTTGTTTTACGTCATCGTCGCTTCTGGAAGCGCCTGTATAGGCTTTGCGTAGCACACTTTGTTCAGTTGCACTTCCGTATTGCAGTGCGTCGGCGAGAAGTACTGCGCGTTTACCTTCGCGAATATCTCCGCCGATAGGTTTCCCTGTGTGCTTACTGTCAGAAACAATATCGATTAAATCGTCGGCAATTTGGAATGCTATTCCTAATGGATCGCCTATGCGTTGCGCGAGTTCGTATGCTTCTTGAGGGGGGATATGACCAGCGAGAAAACCAAGAGTAAGAGGGGCGACAGTAGTGTAGCTTGCTGTTTTCCAACGAAATACGTTAAGTGACGATTCAGCAAGTTGCTTAGGATTATCTAATTGCATCATTTCAATAGACAAATCCAATACTTGGCCGACACCAACGTTTTTTTGCATATCTGCAAAAGCTTCTAAAATTTCTTTGCTATAAACAAAGTGTTGCGAAGCTGCGTTTGTAATAACAAAACTTGCTGTAGCAAGTAAATCGCCAAGCATAAGCCCGAGTCCTGTGCCGATATGCTGATCGTTGTATGCACTGCTTAGTGCACAATACGCGCTCGGCTTGCCGCGTCGCAATGCGGATTCGTCAATAATGTCGTCGTGAATAAGGGCAGCAGTTTGGAAAACTTCTAAAGCGCAAGCAACGTCAAATATTGCTTGCTGTTGAATCTCGTTTGTGTCAGTGTCACCGCTTACTGCTTGGAATGTTGAAAGAAGAAGCAAAGCTCGAAGTCGTTTGCCGCCTTCGCTTGACATAATTGCTTGCTCAACTACTTTCTGTAATGTCGTTGCACACGTTGAGGAAAGATTGCTTGCTGCTGTTGTAGAAAATTGTTGCAAAATCAGCGTACGAATACGCGATTCAATATCGTTAAGCGTGCAATGATAATCCGTTAATGTGCTCATACTATGAAAGTTATCCACAGGGCTGAACATTATAAAACACAATATTTTCTAGGGGTGAGATAACTTTGCACTCCAAAGGTCGCTATTCGTTGAGGATTAGTCGTGCACTTGAGAGACTTGGATTATCAAGTTCCGCTTTGTGAATCTTGACACATTATATGCCGTACATTTATTGCACACATTAAGGAGAGGTAGATATGGCAACGGTTGATATTGAACTAGATAAAAAGGCTGTTCATAGCTGCATTGACGACTTTGATATTCACAGTCTTACAGAAATTTATGGTCCAAGTGCCACTACTGCTGGCGATTTCGACAGTATCGTAGGGATTGAAGATGTTGAATCCTTGGCTGGAAGAGAAATTGCGGATATTAACGGGAAAATATATCCGTCAAAAGAATGTTGCTATTTTATGTCTATTCCAACTAACTATGTTGTGAAACATTGTAAGGATGAGTCTGCTTGGATTCAAGGTTTGCAGTATTGGGTCAGTATTGCTGCCAAGGGATTTATTGAAGGAGTGGCACAATACGGTAAACAGTACACTGTGCAACGCTTTACCTATCGTGCAGTGAACCGTTGGTTTAGTATGGCTTCTAACGACACGGACTTAGCAGGTTCTGATTTCATCATGATTCCTCTAGCTATGTTCCACAACATTAACGTTCGCGATGCAATACTGGTTGCTATTTTGGACGAAAATGATGAGTGGTACGGAGGTGAAATGCTCTCTGATCTCGCTTGGTTGCCGCATGTGCCAGAAATGTCGTTGAACTTGCGCCATTTTTTGGAAGCTAAATTTGCTCAGAATGAAACGCCTAAAATTAGTAGGGCTGTTAAAGCACGAAAATTATTGGAAGCAATGGCAATTATTGTGCAAGAGATTCCTGAATTGACAGTGCAAGTATATGCACTAATTGCGTATATCAGTTGGTGGTTTAGACTTGGCGACGTAGCTCACTACGCTAATCGCGCTTTACAGATTGATCCTGACTGTTCTATGGCGAAAATTGTAAATTCAGCTATCGAACACGGTATTGAACCAGCATGGCTTGATAGTCACGCCACGCCGCAAGAAGAGTGAGGGGAATAATCGTCTTGCTAAGATGGTTTACTACTTATGGTAAAACTTGCCCTTGCTTGAACTATGCCCAGAAAGCACTGCGAGGGAATACTACAGGAGGAACAGTTTGGCGAGCGAAGTTGAATCAACAGCTGATGAGTATGAAGCGCAAGAAAATAGTAAACCTGCAACAACGCGTAAGGCTAGTGCTACGCGCAAAAGTAGTGCACGCACTTCGTCATCTGCTAGCAAATCTCGCTCTTCTCGCACAAAGCGTGCGGAAGAAAATCAGACTGATACTCAAGATGCGTTGCAAGACGAGCTTATAGAGAGTGACGAATTAGAAGATTCACATTCTTCCTTCGATGACGAGCTAGATGACGAACCGCATCTTGACGATGAAGATCAAATTAATCTTGATGATTTAGATGACATTCAGCCTGAAGATATCGATGGCGTTGATGATCTTACTGACGTAGACGTGTCTGATGACGATCTCGACGAAGAACCAGATGATATTGATGATGCTGAGGATCACGATGAGCACAAGCTTGATGTTCCGCAAGTACCACAAGCTAAAGGTGCCTTCATTGTTCGAGATGATGATGACGACGATAATCTCACGCCTTCTGGCAATCCAAAGCGACGCGTTATTGCAACCGGCGCTACGGCGGATCCTGTGAAGGATTATTTGAAGCAGATTGGTCGTGTGAGCCTTCTTAACGCCGAACAAGAAGTGGATTTGTCGGAGCGAATTGAGGCTGGCTTATATGCTCAGCATTTGTTAGATACTCAGATTGATCAAATGGAGTTTAAGCGTAAGCGCGAGCTTAAGTGGGCTGCGGCTGACGGCAAAAAAGCTAAAGATCATCTGTTGGAAGCAAACTTGCGACTTGTGGTTTCGCTTGCTAAGCGCTACACAGGTCGAGGCATGCTTTTCCTTGATTTAATTCAGGAAGGTAACCTTGGTCTGATTCGAGCAGTAGAAAAGTTCGATTGGAAGAAGGGCTTTAAGTTCTCCACTTACGCAACATGGTGGATTCGCCAAGCTATTACGCGCGCAATGGCTGACCAGGCTCGTACGATTCGAGTGCCAGTGCACATGGTGGAAGTTATTAACAAGCTTTCCAGAGTTCAGCGTCAAATGCTGCAAGATCTTGGGCGCGAACCTACGCCGGATGAGCTTGCACGCGAGCTTGATATGCCTGTAGAAAAGGTTCAGGAAGTGCAAAAGTATGGTCGTGAGCCGATTTCTTTGCACACGCCTTTGGGTGAGGATGGCGACTCTGAATTCGGTGATTTGATTGAAGACACTGATGCAATTGCACCGTCTGATGCAGTGGCCTTCTCACTTTTGCAAGAGCAGTTTAGGCAAGTGCTGGAAACGTTAGCACCTCGTGAAGCTGGTGTTATTAAGATGCGCTACGGCTTGGAAGATGGTCAGCCTAAGACATTGGACGATATTGGTCGCGTGTACGGCGTGACTCGTGAGCGTATTCGTCAGATTGAGTCGAAGACTATGTCTAAGCTGCGCCATCCTTCCAGATCACAGACTTTGCGTGACTTCTTAGATCAGTGATTGTAAAGCATGTCATATAGCAAGTGTCGTATTATTGCTGCAAGTAAGGGTGATAATACGACACTTGTTGCTTAGTATTAGTATGTTGAGATTGTAAGTTCGTGCAATGGGTAGAGGGGTAGAAGTGGTCTCTCGTAAAGAGCAAGAGCAGTATGATGCCGATAGTTTGACGGTGTTGGAAGGCTTAGATGCGGTGCGTAAGCGTCCTGGCATGTACATTGGTACCACCGACAGCCAAGGTTTGATGCACTGTCTCTGGGAGATTATTGATAACGCTGTTGACGAGGCTTTAGCGGGTGCTTGCGATCACATTACTGTTACTCTTCACGACGATGGATCCATTGAAGTTGCGGATAATGGTCGCGGTATTCCAGTAGACGTGGAACCTAAAACAAAGCTCACTGGCGTTGAAGTTGTGCTTACTAAGCTTCACGCTGGAGCAAAGTTTGGTAACGCTTCTTATAATGCTGCCGGCGGTTTGCATGGTGTTGGTTCCTCAGTAGTTAATGCGTTAAGTTTGCGTTTGGATGTCGAAGTTGACCGCGATGGTAAAACGCATCATATGGCTTTCCGCCAAGGACATCCTGGCGTGTACACTGACGCAGATCCGTCACATCCTTCTCCTGCATCACCTTTTAAGCGAACTCGTAAAAATAAGCCGACTGAGCTGGAAATTATTGGCACTGTTTCGCCAAAAACTACGGGAACTCGCGTACGATATTGGGCGGATCCGGAAATTTTCAACTCAACTGCGCATTTTAGTTATGAGCAACTTATCGATAGAGTAAGGCAGACCAGTTTTTTGGTTCCTGGCTTACGCATTACGGTTATTGATGAGCATGTGCCAGAAGGAGAAACGGCAGATATTGAGGAGATTGATGCCTCAGAAGACGTTGTTGCGGAAGTTAATACTAACGAAGCTGACGTTGCTGAAATTAGTGCTGAAGAATCTGGAAAATCTTACGAGATTGCTGAAATTGACGAAACTAGTGAAACTAATGAAACTAGTGAAATAGAAAAAACTACTGAAGAATCTGAAGAAACTAGCGAAACTGAAGAATCTGAAGAAACTGAAGAAGATTTTGACTCTTCAGCAGCGCAATCTATTGCAAACGCTGAAACTGCCAAAACAATGCAAAACAACCATCATCCTCGCGTAGCTGAATTTTTGCATAACGGTGGCGTTAAAGATTTCGTTGATTTTCTGTCTAAAGGCCAAGCAGTTTCTGATATTTGGCGGATTTCCGGAGAAGATACGTACGTTGAAGAAACGCAAGCAGTAGACGCTTCAGGAGAATTACACGCTCAGCAGGTAACGCGCCAATGCGGAGTGGACATTGCTTTGCGCTGGGTAAACGGATACGACTCCAAGGTAATAAGTTTTGTAAACGTAGTGGAAACTCCAGGCGGAGGCATGCACGTCGACGGCTTTTTGCAAGGAATTACTAAGCAGATTCGCAAAGCTGTAGAAGATAATGCGCGCAAACTTAAAGTGAATCTTAAGGATGCTAATAACAAAATCGAGCGCGACGACATTCTTGCAGGACTTGTAGCCGTGGTAACAGTACGCATTGCCGAACCACAATTCCAAGGACAAACAAAAGACGTACTTGGAACCGCGCAAGTAAAGCCTATTGTTATGAAAATGACCGATACTCAGTTCAGTGAGATGATTACCGGATCAAAGCGAGGCTTTAAAGAACAATCCGCACGCGTACTAGAAAAAATCGTTTCCGAAATGCACGCTCGTATTCAGGCGCGTAAAACTAAGGAAGTTACGCGCAGAAAGAATGCTCTAGAGTCCGCTTCAATGCCACCAAAGCTTTCTGACTGTCAGCCTGGGAATGATGATATTGCTGAACTGTTTATCGTTGAGGGCGATTCCGCACTTGGTACCGCAAAAGCGGCTCGTAATTCTGCTTTCCAAGCGCTTCTACCTATTCGCGGCAAGATTTTGAACGTGCAAAAAGCAAGCCTTGCGCAAATGCTGTCAAATAAGGAATGTGCCGCAATTATTCAAGTTGTGGGAGCAGGATCAGGAGCAAGTTTTGATATTTCGCAGGCTCGCTACAACAAAATCGTTATGATGACCGATGCTGATGTTGACGGCGCGCACATTCGTATCCTGCTACTTACGCTGTTCTACCGTTATATGCGTCCGCTTATTGAGCACGGGCACGTTTATGCTGCAGTGCCGCCGCTTCACAGGATTGCTTTAGCTGGAAGGCGCAAAGGCGAGTATATTTACACGTATTCCGACGACGAATTGGCTGGAAAACTTGATGATTTGCAAGCTAAAGGCATTGATTTTAACAGCGATATTCAGCGTTACAAGGGCTTGGGTGAGATGGACGCGGATCAGCTTGCGGACACCACCATGGATCCTCGCACGCGCATGCTTCGTAGGATTCGCATGGAGGATGCTCAGCAGGCGAGCGAAGTGTTCGATTTGCTAATGGGCGATGACGTCCCTCCGCGCAAGCAGTTCATTGTTGACAACGCGGACGATTTCGATCGTTCCAAAATCGACACCTGATACTGCTATATATTCATATATATTCATATATATTTATATATATAAATATGTTGCTTTGAAGGGGCGTTTGCATTACAAATATGAAGAACTAGGTTGGGGAATTTTATGATTAACCTTCTTTTGGCAGTTATTTACCTCTCGTTTATTAGCTTAGGCTTGCCTGATGCCCTTTTAGGATCTGCTTGGCCAACTATGAGCCGCGATATTGGCGCGCAAATTTCTTGGGCTGGCGGCATTTCCATGGTTATTTCCGCCGGGACTATTATTTCTGCATTGCTATCCGATAGGCTTACGCATAAGTTTGGTCCAGGAAAAGTCACTTTGGTATCGGTTGCGCTGACGGCGTTGGCATTGCTCGGTTTTTCGTTTGCGCCAAATTATCTTGTACTTATTATGCTAGCTATCCCATACGGTTTGGGTGCTGGTGGTGTGGATGCTGCATTGAATAATTATGTTGCCGTGCATTATGAAAGCTGGCATATGAGTTGGCTTCACTGCATGTGGGGTATTGGCGCATCTACTGGTCCGTACGTTATGGGTTTTGCGCTTTCGCACGGTCAGCGTTGGCCTGCGGGCTACCAGTATATTGCTGTCATACAAATTGTTTTAACTTTTGTTTTATTCGCAAGTTTGCCATTGTGGGGAAGAAAGAAAGCGCAAGAATCGTCTGAAAAAATTCAGGCGTCGCCGCAATCTTACAAAACTTTATCTTATGCAGAAGTTTTGCGTATCCCTGGAGCGCTGAACATTCTTATTATGTTCTTTTGCTATTGCGCGCTTGAACAAACCGCAGGATTGTGGGCTAGTAGTTACATGGTGTTACATGGGGGAGTAAACCGTGTTGTTGCGGCCAGTTGGGCGAGCCTGTTTTATGTTGGCATTACAGTTGGTCGTTTTATAAGCGGATTTTTAACTATGCGATTAAATGATGCAACAATGATTCGTATTGGCCAGTGTGTAATTCTTGCTGGTATCGCCGTGCTGTTGTTGCCTTTGCCAAATCACATTGCGTTGGTTATAGGTTTTGTGATTATTGGTCTCGGTTGTGCTCCGGTATATCCGTGTATTATTCACTCAACCCCGCAATATTTTGGTGCAGATAAGTCGCAGGCTATTGTTGGTATGCAAATGGCAAGTGCGTACATTGGTTCTATGCTTGTGCCTGCGATTTTTGGTGTGCTTGGTCAGAACATATCTATGGCTTTGCTGCCAGCGTATCTGCTTGTGCTGTTGGCATTAATGACTTTTATGCACATACGTTTGCTTCGCGTGTGCGCAAGTCGCGCATAGATTGTTTGTGAGCTACATCACATTTATCATATTGATATAAGGTTATTTGTACAATATAGATGTACGCTGCTTGCGATGCTGCGAGAGCAGAGTGCGTAAGTTTTTATTGAATGAGTTGTGTTTTTGCTAAAAAGAGGGAAAAATGAACAAGAGAACTATGCTTGTTTTGTCGACGACGATGATGAGTATTGCTACAGCTGCTTGTGCTTTTTGCGTTGCGCAGAGTGCGAATGCGGCTGAGGCTTCTACTCCTACTATTTCTGGTGTTTCTACTGCAAAAGTCACTACCCCCCCCCCAGTTGTAAATAGCGATTCTCAAGAAACAGATGCTTCTGGGAAGAATGCCATAAAGTCTTCTGATTCTTCCGATTCTTCTGACAAAGATAATGTAAAACCTGAAACGGATTCGAAATCAAATTCTGATACAAAAACTGAACCAAAGCTTGAAACTGAGAGTAGTGTAAAGTCTGATGTCAAGCTTGATACAAAGACTAAGGGTAAGGAAGACTCAGTTTCTCCAACGATTTTTAATCAAGCGCTTTTTACTAGCGGTAAGCCAGATCCTAATAAGCCAAATCCTCAAACACAAACGACTGAGCTTAAAGTAAGCCTTTGCTGGGAAACTATGAACGGCGATAACAAAAACGCGTTTATTACAGAAAATAGCGATTTTGGTCAATTGAATTTTGAGAATTGGGACTTTGGCTCTACGCTAGACTCAAGTAGACAAGACGTAAAGGACGCGTTTAAGAAAATTCAGTTTCAGATAAAAGATATAACCGATAACAAGGTAGTAGCAACGACTGCTGGCACTTATGATCCTAATACTGCTACATATGCAACTAAAAGCTTGGGTAGCTATGATTCAAGCCATACATACATAGTGTCAGTGGTAAACAGCACAGTTCCAAGCCCGTATTACGTGACGTACAATAATGTTTCTACTAATGAAGACGAAGCTTTTGATCCCGATGCCACATACTTTACTTGGACTCCATCTAAAGGGTCTGATAAAAAGTCTCAAAACAAATATTTCCGTTTGAACGCCTTGGAAATTGTTTATGCCAAGGATGAGGATGTAGCAGCTAAGTGTTTTTCATATACTCAGCCTCAAAACGCTAATAAAGAGTATCAATCTGATGGCGATTGGAAGTTTACTTACACAAAGGAAAATATTTTTGAGCGTATTCGTGTAAGAGATAATGCTATTCAGTTCCCGAAAACTAATCCTAAAAAAGTGGGTTACAAGTTTGCTGGCTGGCAGTTCTATGTTGCTAGAAAAGCAACAAATAAACGTCCATATACATCATATGACCGTATGTTTGATGACGATAAAAAGATAATAGATAACACAACTGTTGACTATGTACCATTTAACGAACAAACTACTAACTACCCATATTTATTTGCTGTGATTAGAGATAGCAAGGGTGTAAATACGTTTGGAAGTAAACTAGGTACACAATATTGCACTACAAACCACACTTTCGTTGTGTTCCCGAAGTGGAAAAAAGAAGCTGGTTATACAGTTACTTTTATGAATGAAGGTACTCAGTATGCACATGTAAAAGTGCAAGAGGGTAAGTCGATCGATAGCGATGATTTAACTGACCAGTCTATGCCTGCTAATCCTTCGAAGTATGGGCATTCTTTTATGGGGTGGAATACTAAAGCTGATGGATTGGGTTCAGCGTTTCTTGCTAGCACTCCAGTAAAAAACGATATGACGGTGTATGCGATTTATACGAATTATCCGCCAACGCTTACTTTACAAGATAAGACAATCACTGAAGGCGATTCGTTTGATTTGAATAGTCTTATCGTGTCTGCAACTGATTCTGAAGATGGTGACTTAACCAGTAAAGTAAAACTCACTAATAATGGTGGTTTTGATAATACGAAAGTTGGCTCGTATAAGATTACGTTTAGCGTAACGGATAATGGCGGTGCTAGTGCAACAGCGTCTGCTACTGTTACGGTTGCGAAGAAACCAGTGCTGCTTACCAAACTTAATATCGCGCCAACGCTTACTTTACAAGATAAGACAATCACTGAAGGCGACTTGTTGGATTTGAATAGTCTTATCGTTTCTGCAACTGACCCGGAGGATGGTGACTTAACTAGTAAGGTAAAGCTCACTGATAATGGTGGTTTTGATAATACGAAAGTTGGTTCGTATAAGGTTACGTTTAGTGTTACTGATAGTGGTAAGGCTAGTGTGGTGAAGTCTGCTACTGTTACGGTTGCGAAGAAACCAGTGCAGCCGACGCCTGAGGAGCCTATTCCGGATATTGATTGGGATGATATACCAACACCGGATACAACGCCGGATACTGAGCCAATCCCAACCCTAACCCCAATTCCAACGCCGACGCCGGTTCCTGTTCCACAGTTAACTCCTGCTCCCGCAACACCAACCCCAGAGCAGCCTGAGCAGCCGACTCAGCCTTTTTCGCATACTCCTGCGCATGCGGCTAAGCATCTTCTTCAAACAGGCGCTTCCACGGCTTCCATCCTGGCTGCCGCAATCGCCTCACTCTTCGCTGGGGTTACAGCGCTTTCGGCAACGACTAAACGCAAGCGCAGAAACTAGACTTTGTGTGTTGTGAATGTTTTGCACAATTGCTAGTAATTTTCCCCTGTTGTGTTTATGCCAGCAGGGGAAAATTCTTATTTAGCGTGTTACTTGCTTGAAAACATGTCTTGCGCATACTGGCGAATGTCGTCTGGGTTTATCATATTGTATTTTTCTTTTATTTTCGTAAAATATTCGCCGATTATATTTTTGCTGATTATTTTATTTGATGAATCACCAGTTTTTAGATTGCCGCGAGTAAGTATCCAAGGTTCCTCATGGTGCGTGAATCGTTCAAGTTCTTTACCGCTATAGCAGCAAAGATTGTCAATCACACCATCGCATACTGCTTTTTCCGTAGCAGATAGTGTAGTTGTTAGTTCTGCTGTAAGTCGTGTGATATCGCTTTTTTGAGCGTATTTGTAATCAGCTAATTTTTCTGATGATTTAATTCCTGATATTTCTGTTGCTGGCGAATCGATTGGACTAAAAGTGTAGTCTTTATAGCGCAAATAGATATCTTTATATACAGGTCCATGAACCCAAGCCTGACAATCGTCAGTAAATAAGAACGATTTATAGAAGGCAAAGTGAAAACCTTGTATGTAGTACAACGATTTTTGCAAGGCTAGAGGAGTAATGTCCTCACATTTTACGAGTAAGTATTGTATTACATCGTTTATTTTTCGACTTGAATCTGCACTAATATGATCGTTACTTTTTGAAGCATTGTTGGACTTAAGTAATAGTTCCTGGGTTGCCTTATAGCTTTTCTCATAGCTAAGCGCGGATTTAAGATTATTCTTATTGCTTATTAGCAATTGCAAGTAATATTCTGGGTCATTATAAATGCGTTGCAAAGTGTCAGAATATTGTTTTGAAGGAATGTCTCCGTCTGCAAATCTAGA
This sequence comes from Gardnerella nova, assembly GCF_049244055.1. Classification (NCBI taxonomy): domain Bacteria; kingdom Bacillati; phylum Actinomycetota; class Actinomycetes; order Bifidobacteriales; family Bifidobacteriaceae; genus Gardnerella; species Gardnerella nova. The sequence continues at coordinate 580,879 of NZ_CP058369.1, forward strand.
AAATGTTTGTTCGCCCCAGCCAAGTAGTAGCGAAAGTGGGCGCTTACCTATTGCGTATTTAGTAGGTATTTCGTTGATTTCATCAAGCGGAATAATATTGTTTTCTTTGCGATATTCGTCATACAATGCTCGAAGATTCGTGTCTATAATTTCGGGTACATATACGGCAGAACCGCATTCTTTGCAGCGTGCTTCTGTGCCAGTGTAGGAATACTGTTTTCCTTTAATAGTTGCGGTCATTGGAACGGAGTTTGCTGAGTACTCAACATCATTCCTACATTCTTCGCAAAATGTTTTATTATCTTTCATTATGAGCCTTTTATTGAGAATTAGCAGATTTATTATTTTTGAGTTGTTTATTAGATTATTTAAATAAATAATCTATCTGTTTATTTGCTTTATGGAACGAAATAACAACTGTTCTATTTTGCTGAGAAATAGTAATGATATTAAACTTCGTGTAAATGTTTACCATCTCACATTTACCTACGTGTGATAGTTTTACTCGTGGTGCGAATACGTAAAGCGTTTCATATTCATAGCCTCTTTTTTTGTTTTTTAACGAATGACAAAAATCTTCCACTTCTATGTTGAGAAGTATATCTTTCTGAATATCTGATCGTATGTTGTATTCTCGAATGAAGTTTATGTTTTCTTGACGATTGTCGTTTAATGAGATGGTAAAACGGCCATTTTTTATGCAGTCTTTTATCTTTGCAAGTATTGCTGAAATTTCTTCTTTTGTGTAATTCTGATTATAATGCTTGTTCATATACCACCTCCACTCTTATGATACAAAAAATAGGTGCATTTATCAAGAAAAATGCATCTATTAATGCATAAATAGTTTTATATAGATTTTGGAATAAAATCTATTAGTGCAGTATTTTTGTTTGATTTGTTTTTATCCTTTAAGATTATCTTCAAGAAAATGTAAATTGAAAACTTTTATTTAGTATAAATAAGATGTTCATCATTTGGTTATTTACAGTATTGCTTATGCTGTTGAATATTGTATTATTTTTTTATTATTGCTATTTTGTCTTTACTGGTAACACATATTTGCAGTAGGAGGGTTGTATGCCTGATTTAGATGCTATTTCTGATCTATCTACAACAGATTGTGCTCTTTGCAAGAAATATCATATTCCTAATGCTGATACGCTTGCTGCATTTGAAGAAGCTAAGCAAATGAAATATGATCCTAATGTGAAAACATACAGTTCATTTGCTGAGTTGTTGAAAGATATTGAAGATGAATGATAATAAGCAAGAGGTCTTTGACAAAGATAAGCTTGATTTTGCAATATTTTGTATTGAAAATGTTGCTAAGAAGCTTAATCAAAACCCTCGCGATACGTATGATGCTTTGACTAAGAAAAGTAATATTCTTATGTCTTATATTGTGCCATCTTATGATGTTTTGCACACTCAAGGCAAAGAGTATATTACGAATGACATTATTTCCTTCATGCGCGAAAAAGGTGTGACAAGTTTTTAGGGGAGTGATGGATTTTGAAGGCGAATCCTGTTTTGTTGCAAAAGAAGTATGCGAGGGTTGTAAGTCTTCTTGCTGAGCGTGCTGGGTTGAGTTATGAGCAGGCGCTTGACGTGTTTTATCATTCTGTTACTTACGATTTGATGCGTAATGGTATTTCGGATATGCATTGCATGAGTGATGAATATTTAGTGCAAGATCTGTTAGAAGAAATGCAATGCGGACGACTTTGATTGTTCCAAAATAGATACCTGATTTTGTTATAATTTTGCACCCTTACAATACTGCCCTTTGCTAAAGCCTTAGAAATAGCATGGTTTTTTTGAGCAACCTACGCAACCGACTACTCAGCCAACGCAGCCGGGTTCGCATACTCCTGAGCATGCGGCTAAGCATCTTCCTCAAACAGGTGCTTCCATGGCTTCCATCTTGGCCGCCGCAATCGCCTCACTCTTCGCAGGGGTTACAGCGCTTTCGGCAACGACTAAACGCAAGCGCAGAAACTAGTTGTAAGTTGTAAGTAATACGTAGTTTTAATTGCTTACGTTTTAATAATTAAGGCTTCTGAGTAAATGTTTTATAGCATAAAGTCAGAAGCCTTAATTTATATGCGATTTTAAACTATATTCTGCAAATCATTCAAACGATATTGGCAAATTATAAGGTTTTTGCATTGTGAAAATCCGACCAATTAACCGGATTTTCAACTTTGTAGTAAGCGTTGTCATCATCTGGCGCAGGAGCAAAAGGTATTGCCTTATGTTTTTTGGTTGGAACAAATGGGCTTGTATCATTATCTGGTCCAGGCTCCCTATCATCAGGAATAGGAATCTCTGTCTTGCTATAAAGCTTTGGATCTCTACGCAAAATAAACGGACGATTTAAATCTGGAGTATGCTTACCAGTACCTCTAAAGTAGCCACTTTTTTCAAGTTCTTCTAGTTTAGCGTTGACTGGTATTAATACGAAGAAATCTTGCATTCTGTAAACTAAACCAGTGCCAATATCGTCTTGAGAACCCAGATATTGGCCATTCTCATCAAATTGGTCAGGATTATCCGTTATATTGACAAATTTACCATGAACGCAGAAAGCAGCAGGCGCTCCCGCAAATCCATTTACTTTTCCACAAGACGGTAAATCAGATCCTTCATAAAATTCGGCCGCTCCAGTATCTCCAGATAGCAAATGATTTTTCATCATATCATCTTCTGGAACTTTAGGATCAAATAAAATTGCTCCAGATATGTCTTGTGAGAAATTAGTAAGTGATAGATCTTCGTCATTAATGCGAGTTTTTTCTGGTAATTCATCAACACTGCGAAGTTTCATGGGATGATCTTCTAGTAAAACGTCTGAATATGAATGATTGTCGTTATTCGGATAATATTCATTCAAATATATGCATTTCCCAGAATTTGTACACCATTCTCCGGCCATTGGTCCAAGATTATTTGCTAGACGCGTGCTTGGCGGTAAATCTGATGAATCCCAATTAGTACCTGTTATAGGTGTTGTAAGAGAGTTCTTAGTATCTTTAGCATCAATACCATAATATAGTGTAACTTTTTCGTTTTCTTCTGTAACCTCGCTACCCAAAGCAGGGTAGGAGGCCACAATTTTACCAATAAGTTTTCGAGAAGAGAATCTTGGCTTAAACTCAATATTATTTATGCCATAATTTGCAAGTTTATTTTTTGCTTCATCTTTACTTCTACCGAAAATATCAACAGGAATAACGTTCTTATCACTGTGTACGCCTACCGCAATGCGCATTGCATCATCGTCACCAGATTTTTCAAAAGCCTGACCAGGCAAAGGATAGGTTGCAACAACGGTACCTGGTTTTGAAGTTGCAGCAACTTCGTACACTTTTACAGGCAAGTCCATAGCTTTTACTTCGCTGGTGATACTTTCTAAAGTTTTTCCAACAACGTCTTTAGGCATTCCAGGACCGAGAGATTCAACGACGGTTACAGTAGTGGAAGACTTGACTTGCGTACCGGATTTAACACCTTTTAATGATACAAAGGATCCTTTTTTGCGTCGATTTGGTTCTTGCACAACTCGCACCGTGAAACCTGTTGCGCGTAATTTTGTTGCTGCTTCTTGAGCATTTGCAACTTTGATTACTGGAACTGTAATCATATTTGAACGTGAGTTTACTTGGGTAAAGTAGTAAATTACTCCAGCGGTAACAGCTATAGCGGCAATAATTACTGTGCAAATAATATGTACAATTAAAGCCGTTTTGTTATGCTTCTTTTCCTCGTTTTTATCTACTGTATCTGCGCTACCTACGCTATTATCCCTATATTCTTCCTTAACTACTTGCTCGTTACTATTAATCTGTTCTTGCCAACTATTCTGATTGTTAGTCGTATCTTCAGTAAGAATTGGCTGCTGTGCAAAAGTATCCTGCTTAATATTTAGAACAAGTGTTTCTTCTGGTTGTTGTGTTGCATACGTTTCATTACTATTTTCTGAGTAATTTTGCGCTTGTTCACCTGAGTAATTTTGCACTTGTTCGTTTACTTGAGTTTGTATAGACCTATTTTCGTACAGTTCGTTAGGTGAACCGCAATGTTCGCAAAACTTTGCGTCATCCTTTATACTGTTGCCACAATTAGTGCAAAATGCCATAATCGCTCCCTCTCACTTTCCTTTATAAAATTTATTGTTTATTATATTACGGTTTATATTCATATCGGTTTATTTATATTCGTCTTGTTTGATTAATTCAAAAGCAAGGCGTCTAACCAATATGTGCAATTGGAGACACAAGCTCGGTGCCGGAACCATCTCTGCGCATATCTGGTTTAGGCAATTCCACTCGGTTTCCTTTAGCAGTAACAGCCTGAAGCGGATAATACCCAACGTATGCGTGAATCAGTGTATCTTGTCCTTTGAGGAAGCGCTGCGAGCGCACGCCGCCGGTTCCACGTCCCTTTGTTGGGTACATGTCGAAAGGTGTAAGTTTTGCAGCACCATTTTCGGTACCAGGCAGTGCCTCACTGTCTCCAGCTACGGTGAACACGACTGTGCCAGATGCGGAGAAAAGCCCGTTTTCTCCTTCTTCATAATGCCATTCAATATCTTCGTGTGGCACTACTGCAAACGCTGCCACGCTTTCGCCTTCTGCTAAGCGAATGCCAGCCATACCGCCTGCGGTGCGACCTTGTGGGCGAACTTGTTTCGCTTCAAAAGTGAGCAGCGAAGAATCAGTACTAATAAACACGAGCCTATCGTCGTCTCGTGCCGGCGCTGCCGAAACTACTGTATCGCCATCTTTAAGATCAATAATGCTCCAAGAATCCATAGTTGTTGGTGATTCACCATTCCAACGTTTTACTACGCCATTGCTGGTTCCTAAAGCTAGTGGAGTAGGAGATTCGGCAGTGTCTAATGGCATTGCTGAAATAACACGCTCGTTTGCAACTGGTTCAGTACTTTCTGTTGAAGCGAGGAGTTCTTGCGCTATTACGCCGCGCGTAAGCAAGGCTGGTTTTCCTTCTTCAACATTGATCTGGGGGAGATCTGCAACGTGTGCAAGAACTAAGCGTCCTGCTGAAGTAATAAGAGCGTATGTTGAGCGAGTGGTTGTGGCGAACATTGATGCGCAAGGAGTGTCGAATACGTTGTCTCTATGCTCTTTCCAATGTTCTAATATTTCCACGCTTGTTCGCGCAATGACTCCTGAAGTACTTAATGCTACGGCACAAGGTTCGTCACTTAACTGTAGTGCTACGGAAGCAGCTTCCGTTTCCCCGGCTTTAAGGGCTGCGTTTGCTGCTGCAATGTCTGCCTGTGCTGAAGTTAGCTTGTTTGCTGATTGTACAGCTTTCAACGCTACTTCTTCATTGTGCTTACTTCCCTTGGTTTCTACGGGTACGAAACTACCGTCTTCTGTTTCGTCTAGGAGGACTGTTCTGCGCGGAGTACCCCATTGACGCACCGCCTCATTCATATCTGCTATAACAACGCGGTCAAGTTCCGCTTCAGATCCTAAGATTTGGTTGAGTTCGTCGATTTTTTTCAGTAAATCTTCCCGTTCGCTTTCGAGTTCGATGCGACTCATTTTAGTAAGTCTGCGCAAACGTAAATCGAGAATGTACTGGGCTTGAATATCGTCAAGATCAAATACTGTTATCAGCTTAGCTTTGGCTGCGTCCGCATCATCTGAGGATCGGATAACTTGAATAACTTCATCAATATCGAGTAATGCGAGTAGCAAACCGTCTACTAAGTGCAGTCGTTCTTGAGCTTTGGTGCGTCTGAATTCGCTGCGCCTGCGAACTACGGTCCTGCGGTGTGCTATCCACACGTCGAGTAGTTCTTTTAGTCCCATAGTGCGAGGCCTGCCGTCTACTAGCGCAACGTTGTTAATTGTGAAGCTTTCCTGCAGTGGAGTGTGCTTAAATAATTGTGCGAGTACGGCATTAGGGTCGAAGCCTGTTTTAATTTCTATGACGAGACGTGTGCCGTTATGCCTGTCGGTGAGGTCGATTGCACCTGAGATGCCGTCAAGTTTTCTAGCTTTTATGCCTTGGGAAATACGTTCGAGGACTCGTTCGGGACCTACCATAAACGGAAGTTCAGTAACAATAATTGCTTTTTTGCGAGCGGTAATATTTTCAATATGCGTGGTTGAACGGGTAGTGAAAGCTCCTCGTCCTGTTTCGTATGCTTCGCGGATTCCGCTTCGTCCAATAATAATGCCTCCGCCCGGCCAGTCTGGTCCTGGTACCAATTTCATGAGGTCGTCGAGGGTGGCGTTAGGATGTTTCATCACGTATTGTGCTGCTGCAACAACTTCGCCAAGATTGTGCGTTGCCATGTTGGTGGCCATGCCAACGGCAATACCGGAAGCGCCATTTACCAGCAGGTTTGGTATCGCAGCTGGCAGTACTGTTGGCTCCTTGAGTTTGTTGTCGTAGTTTGGGGTAAAGTCAACCGTATTTTCGTTAATATCAGCATTCATGCCAAGTGCTGCTGGAGCTAAACGTGCTTCCGTGTATCGAGAGGCTGCAGGACCGTCGTCAAGCGAACCGAAGTTACCGTGGCCGTCAACTAACGGCAATCGCAATGAAAAAGGTTGCGCCAAACGCACCATGGCCTCATATATTGCTGAGTCTCCGTGAGGGTGCAGTTTACCCATAACTTCGCCAACAACGCGAGCAGATTTCATATACGCGTGTTCCGGAGTAAGGTTCATGTTGCCCATTTGGTACACGATGCGTCGTTGCACTGGTTTCATGCCATCTCTAGCGTCTGGTAGCGCTCGCGCGTAAATAACAGAGTAAGCGTATTCGAGGAACGATTTGCTCATTTCCTCATTTAATGGTGTTTCAACAATATGCTCTTTTACTTTTCTAGGGTCGAAAGCTGGTTGCGTTGTATGACGGCGTGAAGGCATATTCTGAACTCCTTGAATGACTTTACGGCTCTCAATACTAGCAATTTCTATGCACAATCGCATGTGACAGGTGATATTTGCGCGGGCTTGCTCGCTTATTTTGTGTTGCTGAGCAGTAATGATTCATTGTTGTGTCGTTTGCGATGCGGTGTCAGTGGTTCAATAGTGAGTATGAGTGTTGATGTGCCGTCAAAAAAAGAGCTGTTTCAGTTTGTAGATAACGTTACCTACGGTGATTTTTGTGATGTTGAAGTTTCTCAAATTTCTGAAGATTCGCATCGAAATCATGCGTCAAATCCTATACAGCAGCGAGGTGGCGCGCTTCATATTTCTTCTCTTCTTCCTGCGCTTAGTGATGTTATCGGCGCTCCGGTGAGCACTGCTGTACACAAGAATCCGGGTTTCCTTCGCGAATCTCTCGGCATTCCGAAAGCTCGTGCCGCAATTGTTGTACTTGTTGACGGCTTGGGTTACTGGAATATTCTTATGCGTCAGGGGCACGCCCCTTATCTGCGTTCTTTGCTTAACGAACCAATCAATCAGCGTCCTATTAGCACGTGTGTACCGAGCACTACGGTTGCAGCGATGGCCACTTTTGGTACTGGCACTTGCCCAGGTCTTACATGTATGACTGGTTATACGCAGAAAAATGCGCAGACTGGTAATCTTGCTCAGTTGATTCAGTTTAAGGATGCGCCGGATCCTCTAGTTTTGCAGCAGCAGCCTACTCTTTTTGAAAGTCTTGTTGCTCAAGGTGTTCGTGTAGACAGTGTGAGCTTAGCGAAGTTTGAACATTCTCCGCTTACTCAGGCTGCTTTTCGTGGCGCTCACTATGTTACGGCTGGCACACCTCGAGCTCGTATTATGAAGGCTGCGGCAAGTACGAAATCGCCTGGGCTGACCTACTTGTATTTGCGTGATACAGATAAAGTTGGTCACAATTATGGTTGGGATTCTGAGCAGTGGGTTGCGGCTTTTGAGCAGGTTGATGAGCAGTTGCGTTTGCTGCAGCGCAATTGCGCTCCTGGTACCGTCATTGTTATTGCTGCCGACCATGGGATGATTCAAACGGATCCTGATGCTTGCGTTGACATTGCTAAGCAGGCTGATTTGATGCGTGATGTTGCCATGATTGGGGGAGAGCCGCGTTCGGTAATGGTGTATGTGAAGGATGGTGTTGAGGTAGAGGAAGTAGCTAACCGGTGGAATACCGTCCTAGGGGACCGTGCTTTAGTGAGGACTAAGAAGGAAGCCATTGCGGATGGAGTTTTTGGTTGCGTTTGTGAGCGCGCTGAGGCTGTATTAGGTGACGTTTTGGTGCAGGCCCGAGGCGCTTGCACTATTGTTGATTCGCGTACGCAAACTGAAAAAGCTATGAGTCTTCCAAGTGTTCACGGATCTCTAACGCATTTGGAGATGGATATTCCGTGCTTGGTTGATTTAGTTTGATTTAGTTTGATTTAGTTTGATTGTGTTTAATTTGGTTTGATTAGAGAATTAACCCGTAATTTGGTTGATTTTCCCGAAATATAATTGTGTGGCACCCAAAGTGAGGATGCCACACAACAATTGTTATAGCGAAAATTGTTATAGCTAGAGAACAAACGTTTTTCGAAAGGGTACTTACTCAGCCTTCTCCAAATAGGATTTCATCCCAACTTGGTACGGCAGCCCTCCCGCTTTTACGTTTGGTGTGTTCGCTAGAAGATTTTTCGTTTGACGGCGCTTCCTGAACGCGGTCAGCATTTTTTGCTGATATTTGAGACGTTGAAACAGTACGGTCGCTCGTTGCTTCTTTTTCTTTTTTCTCACGGCGAGCGTCAGCTTGTTCTGCTTGCTGCACTTTTTGTGCTAGCGACTGTTGTGCCGCGTTACTTTGGGCAGCGAGTGCGCTTTGCTTCGCGCGTTCAGCTTCTTGCGATGGTACGTCACCTTGTTCAGCATTGTTAGCGGCTTGTTTTTCGGTTTTGCTTTCCGTCAAAGGAGATGCTGTGCGAGCAGTTTTGACGTCAGTTTCAACGGCACTGTTTTCTTCTTGCAGATCATTGCGCTGCTCGTATGCTGGAGTGTTTTGCTGAATTTCAGAAAGTTTATCACTGTTTCTAAGTTCCCACTGTGATACAGCGCGTTCGATTCGTGCCGAACGAATTGAATTTCCAGGTAGCTCTTCGCTAGTAAATGGGAAATTAATGCTTACAGTATCACGGTAGTTTCCACCGTAAGCTGCTTGCTTAGCAGCCTCTGAAGCGTTGGCGTCTTCTCCCAGAAGAAGTCTTGAAGAAGGATTAGCACACGTCACCGTGTTGTCATGCATATTCCACGTCCACTCAGCTTTGATAGTGCGAGTTGCGGTTTTGAAGGTAGCTGTTATACGCCATGGTTCTAATCCGCGTCGTGTTGCACGCCAAGTGACGGTTTCCATTCCTATGTGAGCTTTAGCAAGCGTTCTTTCAATGAGATCGGCAAGCGTACGCATATTGCTTTGCTTTGGTGCAGGAACGAGAAGGAATTGTTCTATAGCATACTGTTTTTCTGTTTCAACGCCGGCAGAAAAACGTCGAACCTGCGCCTCACTGACGTTGTAGCGTTGCGCAACATGTGAAGGGTCCACGCCTGCGCGAATCAACGCTTGAATTTGTGAAATCGGCAAAGTCGCCGTAACTGGCGTAGCAGACGCGTGAGAATTTGTCTCATTGTGTTCATCGCCGTTCTTACGAATAATCTGTTGAGATTCAGCGATAGCGCGTTCCAGCGTGTCGTCCACCTGAACACGTAACGGCGTGTTTTCGCAAATAAAAATTAAATCGCCGTTCGCGTCCACATGATCGAAACTCGCCTCTTTTGGCGGATTTTCAAGCATTGTGCACCACTTTCTTCGCTTGTAACAATACCATGTATATACTTTAGTCCATACACTGCATTCTGTACCATTCTAAATAGGATAAAAAGAGAGTATTCTATGCGGGGTGGCGTTCATGTATGCTATGCGCGTAGGTAGCTTTAATAAACGAAAGGACCATAATGGCACAGGATTATGATTCTCCTCGTAGCAAGGATGAGGATGAGGAGTCGTTGGAGGCTTTGAGTAAAAGCTCCCAGAGTACATCCAATGACATTGATGATGATGAAAACGCTATTGCTGAAGATTACGAATTGCCGGGTGCTGATTTAAGTAACGAAGATGCTTCAGTAACCGTGATTCCTATGCAGGGCGACGAATTTATTTGTTCCGAATGCTTCTTAGTGAAGCATCGTAGTCAGTTGGCTGAAACTACTGCTGACGGACAGCCGGTTTGCAAGGAGTGCGCAGCTTAAATGGCATACGACGAGACCTACACTGGCCCCGAACAGGTTGAGGTGCTTATTCGGTATCTCGATAATGAAACGCCTACACTGCCACCGCTTTGTTATGCTCACGCTGGAGATGCTGGTGCCGACTTACGCACTACTGAGGATGTTACGTTGCGTCCTTTTGAGCGTGCTTTAGTGCCAACGGGTGTTGCCGTTGCACTACCTGCTGGCTACGTTGCTTTAGTGCACCCTCGTTCTGGTCTTGCTGCCAAACAGGGCGTCACTGTGTTGAACGCTCCTGGAACCGTCGATGCAGGTTATCGAGGAGAAATTAAAGTTCCTCTTATTAATCTTGATCCTGAACATACCGTGCAATTCCACCGTGGTGATCGTATTGCACAAATGGTAATTCAACGTTACGTAGAAGCGCAGTTTATTCCAGCTGAAAAGTTGCCTGATTCTGATAGATCCGATAAAGGTTTCGGTTCAACAGGAGTGCAGTAATAGCATCATAAATCCGACCAGTTATGTGCTGAGTCGGATTTATTGTATGTGTTTATTTGATTTGTATGTGCGATTTGGTATATCTTGCGCACATTTGAGGGTAGGATAGTAAACAAATCAGGAGGTGGTCGCGATGGGTGAACTTCAAGACGATGTGAAAGGTTCTCATAGGCTTGGATGCGAAATCAGTGAGGATTCCCGTAACCCGCTGTCACCAATATTGAATATGTGCCAGTGGCACCATCCAGACGAAGACATGAGTATTCTTCACCGCGCTTATGATCGCGCAGTGAAGCAACATACTGGACAGCGTCGAAAATCTGGAGAGCCATACATTATTCACCCTCTTGCGGTTGCTCAAATTCTTGCCGATCTTGGTATGGGACCGATTGTTGTTGCAGCAGGCTTATTACATGACACGGTAGAAGATACCGATTATACGCTTGAAGAATGTCGCGCAGAATTTGGCGACACGGTGGCCGGTTTAGTAGACGGCGTTACCAAAATATCAAAAATGGAATATGGCGAAAGCGCCCAAGCTGAAACCATTCGTAAAATGGTTGTGGCAATGAGTCGCGACGTGCGCGTGCTAGTTGTTAAACTCGCTGACCGTTTACACAATGCTCGCACTTGGCGTTATGTTAAACCAGCAAGCTCCCATAAAAAAGCTCGTGAAACCCTCGACGTATACGCTCCTCTCGCAAACCGTCTCGGTATGAACGCTATTAAAACCGAGCTTGAAGAGTTGAGTTTCAAAGTCCTCTATCCAAAAATTTATAACGAAATTGTGGTCCTGGTAGCGCGCAGAGCAGGACAGCGTGAAGTCTATTTGCGTCAAATCCTTGAAGAAATCAATGCCGATTTAGCTGAGCAGCACGTAAAAGCGTCAGTAAAGGGTCGTCCAAAAGATTATTTCTCAATTTATCAGAAGATGATTGTGCGCGGACACGATTTTGCTAACATTTATGACTTGGTTGGCGTGCGCATTATTGTCGATTCAATTCGTGATTGTTATGCTGCGCTTGGTGCCGTTCACGCACGTTGGAGTCCTGTTCCTGGACGTTTTAAAGACTATATTGCAACTCCTAAGCTTAATATGTACCAAAGCTTACACACTACGGTTGTCGGTCCTGGTGGCAAGCCTGTAGAAATTCAGATTCGCACCTGGGACATGCACAGGCGAGCAGAATTTGGTATTGCAGCGCACTGGAAGTATAAGGCTAATGGTCAAGCTGGGCGAGCGTTAAGCAAGCCGGATAGTGACGATCGCAAACGCGAAGGTGAGCTTGAAGACCGCAGAGAATTGAGTGAAGCTGATAATCTTAAGTGGATTCAGCAGCTTGCCGAGTGGACGAGTGAAACCCCCGATTCTGACGAGTTTTTGGGTTCGTTAAAACAAGATCTTGGCGCCTCTGAAGTGTATGTGTTTACTCCAAAAGGCCGTATTGTTGCGTTGCCTCAAGATGCCACTCCTGTAGATTTTGCCTACTCAGTGCACACAGAAGTCGGTCACCGTATGATGGGTGCGCGCGTTAACGGACGTTTGGTGCCACTCGATACCAAACTTGTGAACGGCGACACTGTTGAGGTATTAACTTCAAAATCGGATACTGCCGGACCATCTCGAGATTGGCTAAGTTTTGTAAAAAGCCCTCGCGCTCGCAATAAGATTCGTCAATGGTTTAGCAAGGAACGCCGCTCTGAGGCGATTGAAGAGGGCAAAGACGAGCTAACTCGCGCTATGCGTAAGCGAAACTTGCCTCTGACTACTTTGATGACTCAGCAGGCCTTAATTGGCGTTGCTGACGAATTGAATTTGCCAACGAATGTGGAATCCTTATACGCTGCTATTGGCGAAGGACAAGTTTCTACTCAAAATGTTATTTCGCGATTAGTTAAAGACGCTGGAGCGGACGAAGTTGCGGAGGAAGTCGAGCAGGAGGCATTGCCTCTTCGTCGCGTAGAACACAATCGCAAGTCTAATGGGGCATTAGGAGTGTCAGTTAAAGGCGTTGGAGATGTGTGGGTAAAACTTGCTCGCTGCTGCATGCCTGTTCCTGGAGACAACATCGTTGGATTTATTACGCGCAACCAGGGCGTATCTGTGCACCGCACCGACTGCCAGAATATGATTGATTTGCAAAAAACTCAGCCTGAACGCGTTATTCCTGTGCAGTGGACTAGCGACAAGGGATTGTTCTTGGTGAAAGTTCAAGTGGAAGCGTTGGATCGTCAACACTTGCTTTCAGACGTTACTAGGGTTCTTTCAGATCATGGAGTAAATATTCTTTCTGGAACGATTGCAACTGGTGACGATCGTGTAGCAACCAGCCAGTTTACTTTTGAAATGGCTGATCCGCAGCATCTAAACACGCTTTTGGCTGCTATCCGTAAGATTGAAGGCGTTTTTGACGTGTATCGAATTACGGGTGCAAAAGATAGTGCGGAGCCGCGTTTGCGAAAGATGGAACGCGGAGACATTTAAACGGAAAACTACGAAAACTACAGGGGCTGCGTTAACTCGCGTCCCCGTTTTTTGATACCTGTTATCTTAAAAACCAGGGGCCATAGCCCAAAACTACATGCGCATAATAAGAAGGACGCTCCAGCTTCGGAACGTCCTTCTTAATTTTCTGCACATACTGACACTAGATGAGTGTCAACGCCTCATTTCAGGCAGTAACAGCCTTCTTTAACAAAGAGCCAGCAGAAATACGCACGCCGTAAGATGCTGGAATCTTGATGGTTTCACCGGTACGCGGGTTGCGGCCAGTGCGCTCAGCGCGCTTTACGCGCTCTGCGGAAAACAGACCAGTGAGCTTCAAACCTTCACCAGACTGCAAAGCCTCAACGAACACATCCTGGAATGCGTTGACGGCGGCTTCGGCCTGCGCCTTGGTCAGGTTGGACTTCTGTGCGATCTTCGAAACGAGATCAGACTTGTTGTATGCCATGCAGCATCCTTTGTGTTAGGGGCCTTAACTTTACAAGGCCACGTTCATACTTGATATTAGTACATTTTCCCTACAAATGTGGCCTTTTTCCTATATTTTTCCCTATATTTTTCCTAATTTTTCGCAAAAATACAAAAAGTACCCCCGTAACGGTTACAAAGTACTAAAAAAATGGCGTATTTCTTAGAAAAACTACAATATTGTTTACTACGAGATCGTTATATAAGATCGCGACTACTGAGCCATTTCATAGCGAGAGCACCCATAGGAATACGCACCCAGTAGAACATGAGTCGATACAACAGAGTAGCAGACAATGCGATAGTAGGGGGGACGCCCACTGAAGTGAAAGCAAAAGTAAGCGAAGCCTCAACCGCACCTAAACCACCCGGTGTAGGTATTGCAGAACCTGCAGTATTCGCAAGCAGAAAAAGTAACACGGTCTCCCAAGGGTTAGCGTAATATCCAAAAGCAAGCAGCGCAATCCAATAGCCTAATCCTATAGAAGTAACCAGCATAAAAGCGCCAAAAGATCCTGTAACAAGCTGAAGTGGGCGCGATACTAGCTCTTTAATTTGGCGACCATAATCAGAAAGAATTGGTAAATAACGTTTGCGAATAGCTTTACGAGCAGCCGGAATGGCCATAAGAGTACAAAGAATAAGCGTAATAATACCAATCGCAGCAATAAGCATGTGCGTTGGAATCATACCGGAAAGCACGTTTCTTCCAGTAAAAATACCTATAGCAAGAAGAACTAGAGTAGTCATCAAAGCTTGGATAAGCCATACAGCACTAGTAATCGCTGTCGCCTGAGCTGAAGTATAACCGTTTTTTCGTAACACTTGTACGTTAACAAAAGCAGGACCAACTCCAGCGGGCATAGAAACGGCAGTAAAGCCGGAAGCAACTTGCGAAGCAAAAAGTGCCGCTGGAGAAGGTTTCTGATCATCCATAAAGGAGCCAAGCGTAATAGAAGAACCAAGCCAAGCAAGCATGCTACAAACAAAGCACATAAGTACCATAACATCGTTTGCGTGACGCAATGCGGCAAACACTTCCTGAGGATTCCACTGAGTGATTACAACCGCAATAGCAACAATCGTAAGCACAAGGCTCACAAAGAACCGGATGCTAAAGCGTGCAAGCCGCACAGTATCGTAGTCCTCTTCATCCGTATGTAGCGCCACTGTTTTGCCAAGATTATCGCACAAGTGCTTAAAAACTTGCTTATTCCACGAAGGAAGTGCCCTAGTAGAAGCTGGAATAGCAGCTTTCTGCATAAATGGCAAAATTTCGGCGAGCTTATCTGCACCCCACGAATCCAACGCTGCCTTAATAGCAGTTTCGGTATCAGTGCAGGCAGCAATAAGCGTTAATAACTGTACTTTATCGAGCGCAATATTCGTCACATCGCTCGCAACATCGCCATTCTGCCATCCAGCAATAACAGGAGTGCCATCTTCAAGACGGGCAAGCGTTTCAGGAGTGATACGCCTATGAGTAATACCGCGCACGTTTGCAGCATCAAGATAACGCATAAGGCGAGCAGCATCATCAACCGTTAACGTATTAAGATTGCACGGCAGTAAGGCATTTGACGCGTGAAACACCATAATAGAAGACTTATCGCTATCACTTACGCCATACACGTTAGCTGTAGGTAAATGCAGGTTGCGCAACACCAGCAACATAGAAAGATGATGGTGCACAGAATGGCGAGCCGAACGGTCACGCCTAGTAGGAATATCAACCAAACGAACCCATTGCCATAACTGGTTCAAATATCCCGGCAAGTGCACTTGATTATCCAATACAGAAATCACATAACGCATTGAATGAATATCGGTGGCATCGTACAGCCTAGAATTCTCAATCAAATCATCATCTAAACTTGACCGAAGCACACCCGTATGATCATCCTGCTGAGTTCTACGCGATAATTGTGTCAGATTATCAATGCCAATATTTTTCAACGCAAGAACAATATCATCGCCCCAAGCACCCTTGCTTCGCGTTCCCTTAGCAAAACGGAAAAGCGTTCCAATAGCCCTTCCTAAACAGCATGAAACAATAACTCCCGGATACGAATCCCAAGAGGAAAGCAACAGGATTGCAGCAACAATAAACAAGGCATTCCAGCCCCATCTGACGTGCTTATACTCACGTCGAGGTCCACTCACCGTAAGAAAAGCAACCAAAACCGCATACATATCCGGCAACAAATCAGTCCACGCTGACGTAGGCTGAGAATGAAACACTTGAAGCAAAGGAGCATAATGCGTTGCAGACAACGCACCAGACAACAGCCAAACCGCACCGTAACTTATAAATAGCGTAATAACAGACAGTGCAGTATCAACCCAACGTTTAGCAGTAATCATGTAGGCAATAACTTCAGCAACAACAATAAGCGTAAGTGCTTGCTGAATAAGCGCACAAGGAACGCCATTAAACATGAAGCCAATAATTTTACCGGCACTACGGGCATCAATTTCAACTCCAGCAGTAGTCGCAGAGAACCACATGCTAGTGAGTATAGTGAGCACACCAATTACTACCGACGAAAGTGCGTACAGCAAATCCGCCCAATTGCGCACTAAACTCGGTTGAGTGTCCTCAATAATAAGATTGGGATTGACTTGAGACTGCATAATCGCTATCGACTACCTATTGAATAAAATCCACCAATCGTGAAGCAAAACCGGTATAAGAAGCAGGAGTCATCGATTGCAATCGGGCAGTAGTAGCCTCATCAAAACCACGAGAAGCAATAAACTGCTCAACATCATCGTGCGAAATATGGCGACCACGCATCAATTCCTTCACCTGCTCGTAAGGACGCTCCATTCCAGGGACGCCAGCAATTTCTTCAGCACGCATAGCAGTTTGAATCGGCTCGCCAAGCACTTCCCAATTATCGTCCAATTCTTGAGCCATAAAATCAGCGTTAGGATGAATAGAATTCAATCCTCCCAAAAGATTATTCAGCGCAAGAAGAGCATAACCAAAAGCAGAACCAATATTTCGCTGCGTAGTCGAATCAGTAAGATCCCTCTGCCAGCGGCTTTCCGTAAGCGTTGCACACAACGTATCAAACAATGAGCAAGAAATCTCAAGATTTGCTTCGGCATTCTCAAAACGAATAGGATTAACCTTGTGTGGCATAGTAGAAGATCCAGTGGCACCCTTTACCGGCACCTGCACAAACACGCCGCGAGAAATGTACATCCACACATCTACAGCAAGATTATGCAAAATATGGTTGATATGACTCACCGTGCTGTACAACTCGGCCTGCCAATCGTGGCTTTCAATTTGCGTAGTCAAAGGATTCCAGTCAAGACCCATACGATTCTCAACAAATTCTCGTGACACGCCAACCCAATCAACCTCAGGGAATGCTGCTAAATGCGCACCAAAAGTACCAGTAGCACCATTAATCTTGCCTAAATACTCCTGAATATCAAGATGACGAAGCTGGCGCTGCAAACGGTACGCAAACACAGCCAATTCCTTACCCAGCGTAGTCGGAGTAGCAGGCTGACCATGAGTTAGAGACAACATTGGCAGATCACGGTACTCTTTTGCGTGCTCAACCAAATAATTAACTATTGCTTCCAAGTTAGGACGATACACCATCGCGACCGCTTGCTTTACACAACGCGCAATAGAAAGATTATTAATATCTTCACTCGTACACGCAAAATGCACAAGAGTCTTTAAAGAAGACAATTGCGTCGCATGATTAAGCTTACTTTCAGCTGCATCAAGCGCATCATCAATGTAATATTCAACCGCCTTAACATCATGATGCGTCACCGCTTCATGTGCTGCATGGCGAGCAATACCAGCAGAATCAAACTCCTCAGGAATAGAACGCAAGTACGCACACTCTTCCTCAGTAAGAGGGGCAACACCGTTAACGATAGGCTTGTAATGATTCCCTTCGTAACCATTAGCAAGAAGAATCATCCACTCAACTTCAACGCGCATGCGCTCGCGATTTAACGCAGGCTCACTTAAATATTCAACAAGCGCTGAAGTTTGATTATGATAACGACCATCGAGGGGAGTAAGAGCTATTGCAGGAGAAATATCAGTAAGCTTCATAATTGCAAGATTACAACATGCCACGAATTAGGCATTGCGCATTGCGCATCGTACACTTGCACACTTACAATTACGCCTCATCGCATGACTCCCTGCCACACGAAGGTACTTTGAAGCTCTCCGCGAATCGTGTTCTGAAAATGCTGCTCTTGCGACCGTATTGCTGCAGAACCTAATTGCGATGCATCTTCATACGCCGCTTTATGGTAGTGCAAATCGTGGGTGAGAGTTCCTTCTTCTGGCACATCCTCCACAAGTACGCCGTTTTCATCAAATTTCCGCTTAACTCGCGGCCCTCCTATAAAGCGCGCTACTCCACTAGGAGACATGCGTTGAGCTCCTCGAACCTGCGTAGCACGACCATGAATAGTAATCCAGTTTTTCCTCATAGGATTGTTTTTGCCATCAAGCGTTGGCACAAGCTCATCCTCCATTTCAATACTCGTAACCCATGTGCGCTTAGGAATAGGATGATTAGCAATAGGAGAACCGGCAGTGACCACATGCTTAATGTTGTACTGCTTTGCATAATCGCTTGCAATGCTTGCCGCAACAATACCACCCTGTGAATGTCCGACTAAAACTACAGGATCCTGCGGCTTAATTCCGGAACGACGCATAGCTTCAACAACCATCCTCGTACTATCAGCTTGCTTTCGCATGGAAGCAGCATTACTCATTGCTTCCAAATTTTGTTCCCACCCGAACGGGGAGTGAGGCTTCCCGTCAGTTCCTGGTATTGTAACCAACCAAGACGTAGTACCATTAGCACGCTTAAAACGTTGAACAGCAATGGTTGCGGCATCCGGATTGACGCGAGGAGGATGCACTCCAAAATTCCCATCAGCTAACTCAGTTAAGTTATCGAGCGCCTCACCCAAAGTGGCACCTTTTTTCGTAAGAACGAACTGAGGATTGCGCGAAAACTGCTCAATCTTAGTAAGATGCAGAGTATCACCTTGCATAAGGTTGTTAATTTTAGCGGTGACAAGACTTAACGCACCAGCAACGGTTGGAACTGGGGAAGTCACGTACCGCTTAGCATACTGCTTAGCTTGAGCTATAGGATTATTTTTGACAGTACCCTTCAGATTTGGTGCGATTTTACCGTGGGTACCTTGAGCACTTCCTGCAAGAAAAATAGGAAGCCCAGTAATAGGATTCAACATTATATGCTGACTGAGACCACGAATTACTCCTTGCTGAAGAGGAGCTGTCGCATGCGACCATTTAGCAACATGCTTTAAACCGGTATGTTGTCGAGCGTCATTTGCACCCGCAATAACAGCACCACCAATAATAGGTGTTGCAATCCAAGGTGCCAAAAGCGTTACTAGTGCAACCTGCTGATCGAATCGTTCCCTAGCGGCCGCTTCAGCATTAGCATACAAATTGTTCGCACGAATAATAAGAGAGGCTAAATCTTCTACAACATGCGACAAATGGCTACATTGCTGCGCATAGTGAGTGCACAAACTTGGCGTCAATTTAGACCGCGCAGCATGTGCAGTAAACACTGACGACGGATACTTGCCTACGGTATTGTTTGCCGCCGATTGCAATGCCGTGCTTTGACTTGCAATAACCATAGCTGCATGATGCCACGACGAACTTAACGACGCTAACTCTTGCGCAATGCAATACAGTTTTCTAGCAAAACCGGTGTACGCATGACTTGTTGCGGTAGCAAGTTTTACTCCGCCCACAACCGTCGATTTAACTTTCCAAGGCATAACTACATACCTCCACGAACGTCGTAGAGCGTACGAGCTTGACGCGCAAGATTTTGCATTTGTCGCCGAAAATGCTCGGCAGCAAGACCTTGCCAATCATGCAATTCTGGCGCCGTGGATTCGCTAAGAATTCTCCTGGCGCATTGTTGAGTGTTTTGTATAAGCCACTGCCATTCATAATATGTGTTCATACATAGTATTACACACACTAATTTAAGTAATGTCACGAAAAAATAGGCATTGTGGATAAAAGCTTTCTCACGAACGCTGCGCTAGGAAAATCCTACTTCAACAACACCAGCAACGCACTTTACCAAGGCTTAGTATCTTCATCGCCACTTTGTGTACGTTTCGTTGTCTTTTCTTGATTACGCTCGTCCTGCAACGATTGCTGGTCAACATGATTATTTTGCTGCAACAAGTGTTCTACCTTATTGCGCTGCTCATCGTTTAATCGCGGATCCTGCTGTGTTTGAGAATCCTTATTCTGCTGAGAAGGTTGAGAACGTTGGGAAGACTGAGTACCGTTCTGACGCTGCTGCTGGTTCTTGCGTTGAGATGAAGACGTATGCTCATTATAAATTTTTTTCTTCAACAAAGCAGTAAGTTCATAAGACAATGCGGCGTTATGATCAATATTGCTTACTAGTTTCGGCATAAGTATTATCCGCTGCGCACGCGCCTCTTCAAATTGCGCATTAGTTTGTTGCTGCTGCGTCAACAAAACCTCTTTGTCACTGTCGATACTCCTGGCAGCTTTCATATTGGCAATAAGATTATTAGTTGCAGCGTTATACGTGCATTGCGCTCGCCAATTCACAATTGCGTAGTACGCAACTACTATTGCAACAAGTATGCAAAGAGAGGCAACAATGCGTATTATTACGCGTTTAGATATACGCTTCATACTAATTTCCTCGATGTAATAAGCCACGCTACAAGTTCCCACAGTAATAAAGCCGCCGCAAGTGCCGCAAATGGCCAAATAACAGGTTCCGGCCTCAAACGAGGTTTAGCGGTTTCGTTCATGCGCCATTGGTGAGAAAGAATAGATTTTGCTTCACCGCCAATCGTTGCGTTACGCACTATATGTACGTATTTTCCGCTTAACTCGTCTGCTATGTTGCGCAGATTTTTCTCATCCAGTTTTGAAATGCCAGGCTTGCCTGTTGAGGGATCAATAACCCAGTCTTTTGATTCACTCGCATCAGTGTTCTGATCTGTGCTATCGTCGTCCAACGTAAGTTCTGTACGACCTATCGGTATGCGAGCGCCTTGAGCAGAGCCTACGCCAATAACGAAGGCATGCGTAATATAGCCTCGCAATGATGAGAATGTGCGTCGTTTGCGCTGAGTTGTTTCTTCGCCATCACTTATTACATATAAGACGGTGGTGTCGTCAGGATGAGCGTCGTGAATAGCTTTTGCGGTAAGTAACGTTTGGTCAATAGGCGCGTCAAGACTTGTTCCTTGCGCTACGTTGGTTGGTTCCGTACGAAGCGTATCTATCCAATTGTCTACGGCTTTAGCATCTGGTGTTAATGGCACATCGACACAGGTTGATGCTCCGAAGGAAATTGCAGCATAGCTTGCGTTAGCGTAGGATTTCGTGATTTGCTTTACTACTTTTCGAGCAGCGTCAATACGCGTCATGCGACCATCGTGACCATATTGCGCATCATTAGCTCGCATTGAACCGGTAATATCGAGGGCAATAATCACGTTGGTAGCATTGACTGCACGCTGTAATGTTGCTCGCATAACGCTAGGAGAAAGTGCGCAAACCATAAGCAGTAAGCAAATGACGATTCGACGTATTCGCATTGCTAACGTTTCATTAGTAAGTGTCAGGTTCCTGCGTAACGGCACTATTTCGAAGCAGATTGCAGCAAATAGCAGAAGTATTGCAATCCCTGCAACAATCCATCCGTAGGAAGGAGCGAGCACAAGTTGCCCGGCTTGCGAAGTATCAGAAGCACGCAATTGTGCCAAATTTAGTAACGATGCGGTAGAAAACATTGTTATACTCATCGCTTTATCCTCTTTGAAAGGGCAAGCCAAATTAACAAACTGACAATAGTGAGCAGCACCCATATTCCTGGATCGTCACTAAAAGCAGATTGCATATTCCCGTGAGGAATCGTGCTACGCCTCCGTTCGATTTCTTTTACCAGCGTAAGCACCGAATCCGTGTCATGTTGCGTTAGGAAGACACCGCCTTGAGATTCGATAAGATTTTTCATTTCGAGAGTAGTATCGCTGTTCTCGTTTTGTTTTGCTCCGGAATATAATCCGTCAACCCGTATTCGAGCTCTAGCAGTTAAGTCTAAAGCCTGTTTCAAAGAATATGTTGGCTTACCAGAAACTACATTATCGGTAGCAAGAACTATAGAAGCGCTGCGATTAAACCTGCTTTGAACTTTGCGAGCGTTATGAGCGGAGCCGTAAATAAATCCCGGTAGCATCGCAGCACAACTAACTAAACCATCTCCAATAAGCGACGTTGCATTTTTACGATTTTGCGTACCGTCAAGCCAATCTGAAATCTGCTGATACTGACGCTCTTGCAAATGATCAATACGATTTTGCGATTGAACGCCGCCAAGTAGGTTAGCGGCATATTGCAGCTGCTTTTTTGCCATACGATAATCGTCAGTAAGTGGGAAAACAGTTCTTGACGTCGAGTTGAAAATGCTGAGTCCAATACGTTCACCTTGAAAATGCTCAATAAAATTGAGGTACGCTTGGATAACTTCGCGATCGTAGGGGAGGGCAGATCCGGAAACGTCTAAGCAAAGCACTATATCGCGAGAGCTTACTTGTTCGTCGGCATTCAGCACTCGAGCTGGTCTGGCAGCAGTTACAAGAGCACCAACCAGCGAAATTGTAAGCATAACACTTGCGCAACGTTTCATTATGCGCCACTCATGCCAAATGCGACTCGTAACAGCACCCTGTAAATCGTCGTCAAGTGTAAAAGTATAAAAGTTGTTACTCTCACTGTGCTGATGCTCGCGATACTGTTTTTTAAGCTTTCTTTCATGCAGCATATCGCATACGAGTACTAAACCGATAAGCACTGCACTCAAAACTACTCCTGCAACCAAAAGTAGTGGCCACTGCCATTTCCAAGGCCATAATGCTTCCCACCAATTTTTACTCATCAGCGTTGCCCCCTGGCATTCCACCCCTCGAGTAACGCCAACACCCAGCCAGCAGCCTGCTCAACACTGGTATTTCGCGCCTGCTCGTTTTCTTCACTGTCTGCAAATTCCGGAGGATACAATGCTGCTATGGTTTGTCGCAACATATCGGCACCTTTTTTGTTACGCCATTTAAGACGAAGTGAACTTAATTCGCCCAACGTGTGCGTATTAATATCCTCCCCACTCAACAGGGAAACGTAAGTTCTTGCCACAGCTGCTAATTGTGCGCAAGCTTGATCTTGGCTCAACTCGTTTTGATTGTATTGCTGCACAATATTATCTATTTCTTTGCGCCATGCTTGTTTATGAGCATTGTGAACGTGCACAGCGTCTTGTGTAGCGTGAGAATTATTGCTCAGCGTCGTCGATCTCTTGAAGGTAAAGTACAACAATACGCCCGCGATAATTATTACTAGCAAGGTCGCTGCTAAAAGGCTTACGAATAATGTTTCGTCGTGGAGTTGACCGTGAATTTGTGACATACTCACTACTATTCGTCCTCCTTGCGTAACAGGGAGACACTGCGAGTTGAAGTTTGACTTATGACTTTTGCGGCCGCATAGAATACTTCTTCGCTTGTTTTCCCGCAAATAAGTGAAGTGTTGGCGTTAAGTAACATGTCGTGCAAAGCATTGTTGTTCATTTCCCTGCGCGCTTCAATTTCCTTCTTAGTGTACTGATTTTGCAAAAAAGCAGGGATTTTGCGCAAAGTTACGCCATCGTGCAACAGCATTGAGCAAGTTTGATCGCAAGGATTAACCGGACATAGCGAAACAACAATCAGTTGGTGCGTTTGCGTAAGTTTTTTCAAAAGCTCAGTATGATGAGCTTTGATAGCGTACTCGTCACTAATAAATACTATGAGGTTGTTACGGCCGGCGGTTTTTTCAGTAGCAGTAATCAAAGCCTCAATATTCCTGGCATTGCTACGAGCCTTGAATAGTGTGCAATCAAGATTGCGTTCAAAGTCTGAAAGATTTCTAGCAGCTTTTACAGTAAGCAAATTGTCGCCGTCTGCACACAGTAGTGAGACGGCGTCGTGTCGCTTCAAACTTAACAAAGCAAAAAAACATGCAGCATTAGAAGCAACCTCATACAACGTTTCCTGAGAATTGCAAGCTCCATTCATATTGATGCTCGCGTCCATCACAATCCATGTTTGTGAAGACGAAGTTCTTTCGCGTGAGGAAACCATAGGCTGACCGCTTCGTGCACTGGCAGACCAGTTCATCATGCGAGCCTCATCTCCAGGCTGCCAAGCATGAATGTCAATAACGTCACCGTTGCCGAAGCGCTTATGAGAGGGATGGTCACCTTCTAGCAATCCTAAAGCTTTACGCGCAATAGGTAAATCGATACGCTGATCTAGAGACTCAATTTTACGGCGTACTGCTGCAGCTGGCTTTGACAACGTCAGTCGCCTAATACGAGAAGATACCGATATTTGATCCACACTATTAGCAACCATTGATGGTATCTTTCCATGATTCTTTAAACTTACTGCAGCATTAAAAGATTGTGTCTTTTGCTTACGAGCAGCTTGTTTTCGACTCATAGATATCATGGCACAGGAACCGTCTTTACCAGTGCGTCAATAACTTGATCAGTGCTGATAGCATCTGCCAGCGCCTCAAAAGTTAAAAGAATACGGTGTCTGAGGACTTCGTGCGCAAAAAGCTTCACATCTTCGGGAATAACATAGTCTCGTCCCGAAAGTAGTGCATGAGCTTGAGCAATGCGAATAAGAGCGATTGATGCACGCGGGCTAGCACCCATGCGTACGAGCGAACTAATAGTTGGTAGTGGGTGTGTGCCCTTGCCACGAGAAGTCGCAACAAGATCGACAGCATATTTCATTACTGCTTCAGAAACGTGAATATGGCGTGCTGCGGAACGCATAAACACAACGTCTTGCAAACTAATACGTTGGCTACTTAACGTTGCGGGATCCACAACATCCGACCCACGTTGAGTGAGCAACTGCAACATTCGCACTTCCTCATCAGGCTGAGGATAGGTCATAACAGCTTTCACCATAAAACGATCCATTTGAGCTTCAGGAAGATTAAACGTTCCTTCTTCCTCAATCGGGTTCTGCGTAGCAATAACCATGTATGGTTGAGGCAAAGCAATTCGTTCGCCGCCAATGGTGGTTGCGCCTTCAGCCATAGCTTCCAACATTGCTGACTGAGTTTTTGCGTTGGAGCGGTTAATTTCGTCGAGCAAAATAACATTGGCGTGTATAGGGCCTATTTGCGTAGTAAAACGTTGCGACGCAAAATCAAACACTTGCGTACCAACTAAATCAGCCGGCATTAAGTCAGGAGTGCACTGAACTCTTCGGAAACTTCCCGACATTGCGGTAGCAAGCGTTTGTGCCGCAGTAGTTTTTGCAAGACCAGGCACAGATTCAATAAGAATATGACCCCCTGCAATAAGCGTAAGAATAAGGGATTCACGCAATGATTCTTGTCCAACTAAAGTCTGCGCAAAACGCGAGCGCAAAACGTTAGCAATCTGCTGGCAACGGCGTATATCTTCATGTGAAACACTCGTTGGCGTCTGCTTGTGTGCAGTAGGAGGTTGCAGTACCGATGCACCTGTAAGTGGGTTAGCAGTCATGTCTAATGAGCTACCTGTTGATTGTTTTTTCGGTTGCGGTGGAAATAATGCCATGTTCCCCATGGTAGACGATATGCAGTACCGACACCTGCAAAAATCAGCATTACACTGAGCAATACTGCAGTGACGCTATGGTGAAATGTAAGAACTTAATAGTACGAGCCTATACCTCTTGGGAAGAAAGAGACCAGTCGATTGGTGAAGCTCCCATGTTTATAAGTGCTTGATTTGCTCTTGAGAAGGGGTGCGAACCAAAGAATCCTCTCATTGCAGAAAGAGGACTTGGGTGTGGGGAAGTTATGAGTACTGCGTTAGTAAGTAACGGAGCTAAGCTTTGTGCGTTTCGTCCCCACAGAATAGCTACTAACGGTAATGGTTTACCGTTGGCATCGCTTCTATTGTTAAGTGCGCGAATAGCTGCGTCCGTTACTATTTCCCAGCCCTTTCCTTGATGACTGTTTGCTTTCCCAGCTTCTACAGTGAGGCAACGGTTGAGTAACATAACACCTTGCCGAGTCCACGGCGTTAAGTCTCCGCTTTCCGGAGTAGGTATATTAAGATCCGTAGTTAATTCTTTATAAATATTGATAAGACTTTTTGGCAATGGGCGAACTTGGGGAGCAGTGCAAAAACTTAAGCCCACCGGATGCCCCGGAGTAGGATACGGATCTTGTCCAACTATTAAAACTTTTATGCTGTTGAGTGGAATACTAAACGCTCGCAAAATATTGCGACTTGCGGGAAGAATATGATGTCCCTGAGCGATTTGTTCGCGTAAAAAATCTCCCATCGCTCGTATCTGAGGCTCTACAGGCGTTAAAGCCTTCGCCCAATCCGGGTCCATAAGTTCTTCTAACGGTTTAATATGCTTAGCATTCATATTGCTACTGTATGTCATGGCATATATGTGCCTAAACAAATCATAATGGTTGTGTCTTTTATGAAATTCCAATTGTGCTTTGTGCTCAGCATTCGGTAGTATGGACACATATTGTTTGATGATTTTGTTGGAGGAATGCAATTATGGCGCGAAATAAGCAGAACGTGTCGTATACGCCTGACGCTTTTGATGAGCCACCGGAGGGCCCTGTCGGCGTGCACCGCGGAAATCTCGCATGGTATGCCATATTGCTTCCTTATGTTGCGGTGTTGGTTTCTGCTGCTGTAGCCGGTTTTATTGTGTGGGCAGTGTTATCTGGTGAGATTTCGCATCTTCCATTGCCTTGGAATCATACTCAGCAAATTTCGCAACAAAAAACAGTTAAAAAGACTGATGCTGAGAAGCCAAAAGATGATGAAGATGACGATGATTCAGCTGACGCCGACACTAACAGCAGTGACAATTCGCAAGCCAATAGTTCAACTAAGGCAAGTAAAAAAGACGCTGACAGTGCTAATAAAAAAGACACTGGCAACACTAAAGACACTGCTGCAACTCAATCTTCATCTCAAGCGCCTATCGATAAGTCTGTTGCAGTTCGAGTAATCAATGCAACTAATATCACAGGCCATGCTGCACAAAGTGCTAACAAGTTGAAGCAAAATGGATATACGAACGTCACTGCAGCTAACCCAACAGGTAAGGTTCCTACGAATTCTGTAGTTTGGTATAAAGACGAGTCTCAACGAGCTGCTGCACAAGATATTGCAAAAGCTTTGGGCATTAGTGCTGTTGAAAGTTCTCAAGACATCGTTATGCCAGTTGTGGTTGTGCTGTGCAAGTGATTGTTTTCCAAACTTACTTTTATAAATAACTTATTATTGTTGCCGGTTGGTGTTTTCCAACCGGCTTTTTTATTAATAAACGCCAAAAAGTTGGCACTCGGGGGCAGAGAGTGCTAATCTTCAAATTAGCACTCAAGTCTCGTGAGTGATAACGAGCAGCTGACGGCTCGTAGCTCAAGACTGCAGTGAATAGTCCATAAATAACGTATGTGGAGGAATAATGGCAAAGATTATTGCCTATGAAGAGGACGCCCGTCAGGGTATGCTCGCAGGTCTCGATAAGCTTGCAGATACAGTCAAAGTAACACTTGGCCCAAAGGGTCGCAATGTTGTGCTTGACAAGGCTTATGGTGCTCCAACCATTACTAACGATGGTGTTTCTATCGCTAAAGAAATTGATCTTGAAGACCCATATGAGCGTATTGGCGCCGAACTGGTGAAGGAAGTTGCTAAGAAGACTGATGACGTTGCTGGCGACGGTACTACTACCGCTACTGTGCTTGCTCAGTCTTTGGTGCACGAAGGTTTGAAGAACGTTGTTGCCGGTAGCAACCCAATCGCGCTTCGTCGCGGAATTGAGAAGGCTGCTGAAGCAATTGTCAAGCAACTGCTTGCTTCTGCTAAGGATGTAGAAACTAAGGAGCAAATTGCTGCTACCGCTACTATTTCCGCAGCAGATCCTGAAGTTGGTGAAAAGATTGCTGAAGCCTTGGATAAGGTCGGCCAGGACGGTGTTGTTACCGTTGAAGACAACAACAAGTTTGGTCTTGACTTGGACTTCACTGAAGGCATGCGTTTTGACAAGGGTTATATTTCCCCTTACTTCGTCACTAATGCTGACGATCAAACCGCTGTGCTTGAAGATCCTTACATTTTGCTCACTTCCGGTAAGGTTTCTAGCCAGCAGGATATCGTTCATATTGCTGAACTTGTTATGAAGTCCGGCAAGCCTTTGCTCATCATTGCTGAAGACGTTGATGGTGAAGCGTTGCCAACTTTGGTACTCAACAAGATTCGTGGCACTTTCAACACGGTTGCTGTAAAAGCTCCAGGATTTGGCGATCGTCGTAAGGCCATGTTGCAGGATATGGCAATTTTGACCGGTGCTCAGGTTGTTTCTGACGATCTTGGCTTGAAGCTCGATTCTATTGATGCTTCTGTATTCGGTCACGCAGCTAAGGTGATTGTCTCCAAGGATGAGACGACTATCGTTTCCGGCGCTGGCTCTAAGGAAGATGTTGATGCTCGAGTGGCTCAGATTCGCGCTGAAATCGAGAACACTGATTCTGATTACGATCGCGAAAAGCTTCAAGAGCGTCTTGCTAAGCTCGCTGGCGGCGTAGCTGTTATTAAGGTTGGCGCTGCTACTGAAGTTGAAGCTAAGGAACGTAAGCATCGTATTGAAGATGCTGTTCGTAATGCTAAGGCTGCTATTGAGGAAGGCTTGCTTCCAGGTGGCGGCGTAGCCCTTGTTCAGGCTGCTGCAAAGGTTGAAAAGACTGCTGCAATCACCGATCTTAAGGGTGAGGAAGCTACTGGCGCTGCCATCGTGTTCCGCGCTGTAGAAGCTCCAATCAAGCAGATTGCTCAGAACTCTGGTGTTTCTGGTGACGTTGTACTTAACAAGGTACGTGAACTTCCAGAAGGCGAAGGCTTTAATGCTGCAACCAACACTTATGAAGATTTGATGGCTGCTGGCGTTACTGACCCAGTGAAGGTAACTCGCTCTGCACTTCAGAACGCTGCTTCTATTGCTGGCTTGTTCTTGACCACTGAAGCTGTGGTTGCAAACAAGCCTGAGAAGCCAGCTGCAGCACCACAAGCCGGCGCTGACATGGGCTACTAAATCGAAAGCTGATTTGCGGTTAGCTTTATAAATACTATTTGTTATTTGTAAAGTAGTGAATAGAAAAATGGCGGCACGCTTTTAGGGGCGGTCGCCATTTTTATTTCGTTTTATTTCGTTTCACACATGCATATTGTGATTTCGCATGCGTCAGCCCATGCCGAATAGCGATGTCGCTTGCGTTTCTGCGTCAAGATACACTCCAGACGCTTGCTGCATAGCTTGCTGAATCGCTTCAAGAGACTGTTCCATCTGCTGCTGTGCTGCACGCCATTGCTGTGCTGTTGATGCAAACTGTGTAGCTGCGCTACCTGTCCACACACTTTGCAACTGCTGTAAATTGGCATACATTCCGTTAACGGCTTGTCTAATTGAGTTAACCGAAGTGCCAACTGCTGCAGCAGCTTGCTGAATTTGTTCTGAATCAACCCGAAATTGTGCCATATTTCCCCCTAATATTTAGCTTGTGTAAGCGTTTGTGTATTTACTGCAGCACTACACTGGCAAGACTCAAAAGGTATAGTGTGTTGTGTCTGCTTGTGTAATGTCACGGTATGATGAATATATGCCATCAACAAAGTATGCGAAAGATTTTTCCGCGCATGTGGTTAAAAGCTTGTCACTTATCCACATTTTTAACTGCTGCCCACACAATACTCACACAGCACCCATGCGTACAAGAATCATACTTATTGCCGTCGTATCATGCTTACTTAACGTTATTGCATTACTTCCTTTAGATTGCATAGTTTCCGCAGTATCGTTGTCCGCACACGTAACAACAGCAGAACGAACAGCTACTTCGCAATTGCCAATAAATTCATTCCTGTCAGGAACGGCTTACGCTGCCGACAATTCGCAAAATTCCGGTATTGTTGCAACCGATTCAATTACCGATACAGAAAATCTACTAGGTGATTCGGTAACTAAAGTTTCCGACATGATTGCTGAAACAAAAAAGCGTACAGGAGTTACGGTAAAGCTGCTCTACTTATCGACTTTTGGCAATACGAATAATCCTTCACAATGGGCGAGTGATCTTCTTACAAGCACATTACCTGCCCGAAATACAGTGTTGCTGGCTGTAGCTACTCACGACGGGCGACTAGTAGTTGCAGTATCTCCTAATTCTGACGAATGGTTGAAAAGTAAAAGAACAGCTGATACGCTATCCGACGCAGCATACCGACCATTAGTGAGTACATCCGGATCTCACTGGGATCAATCCGCAATAATGATGATGCAACAGATTATTCGTTCAAAACGTACCGCTACCACTACGTCAGCAAGCCTGTTGTCTACTCTTGTTATGTTGGTAATACTGCTGGTGCTGTGCGTTATGGTGACGGTTCTGTTACTTCGTAAGCGTTATATTCAACGCCAAATTTTAGCTGGCAAAAGAAAAGCTCGCAGGCGACACGCAAGACATCGCTAAAGTCGTTTTATGCGGGGAATTTACCTGTTTTTAGAAAATACCTCGTTTTATTTTCAGTATTTATTCAGGAAACATTCAGCTTCATAAGTGATGCTAATCAGTATGAGTAAGAACGTTGAAGCATCTATTGTTGTGGTCGATGACGAACCATCAATTCGCGAGCTTTTAGTGGCATCTTTACATTTCGCAGGTTTTGAGGTGGAAACAGCGGCATCGGGGTCTGAAGCCGTTGAAGTTATAGAACGAGTAAAACCTGACCTTATCGTCATGGATGTTATGCTCCCAGACATTGATGGTTTCACTGTCACAAGGCGTATTCGTCAAAACGGCATCACAGTTCCTGTGTTATTCCTCACAGCTAGGGATGATACGCAAGATAAGATTATGGGTCTGACCGTTGGTGGAGACGATTACGTCACTAAACCGTTTAGCTTGGAAGAACTAGTAGCAAGAATCCGTGCTATTCTTCGCCGAACCCAAGAACAGGATGAACAAACTCCTGTTATTCGTGTAGCAGACCTTGAGATTAACGAGGATTCCCACGACGTAACGAGAAGTGGCGTACCTATCGAACTCAGTCCAACAGAATACAAGCTCTTGCACTACTTAATGGACAACGAAGGTCGCGTATTATCAAAAAGCCAAATTTTGAACCACGTTTGGCAATATGATTGGGGCGGTGACGCAGCTATCGTAGAATCCTATATTTCGTACCTTCGTAAAAAAGTTGATGGTATTGAAATCACTGACGAACATGGCAATCTTCAAAAAGTGGTCCCACTTATTGAAACCAAGCGCGGCATTGGTTATATGATTCGCGAACCGAAGGCAGGTCAAGCCTGATTATGCGAAGCAATAATCAAAAAGACGACAAGCAAAGCAAACCTAAAGGTAGTGGAGCTGAAAGTAGCGCAGACAAAAACAAGGATTCGCAAAAAGCTGTTGGCAAAAGCATAATGGTATTACCGGGTTCAGTTGCCACTGCGAACGATAAACCCCGCAAAACATGCTGGCTAAAAAGACGCATAAGCACAATCCCGCTGAGCACTCGTTTGGTAGCATGCACGTTGGTAGTGTTAACTGTGGCAGCGTTTTGTATTTCTTTGTCAATTCGTCAGTTGGTTGGTAATTACTTGCTGGAAAAAACTGACGCCCAGCTCACTGACCAAGCGCAGCTTATTTACGACAATATTGGCATGCTGCGTACGAAAGATAGTAACCAATCGACAGCGGGGCCTAACGATTATTTCCTACAAATTAGGGATACAAATAACAAAATTATAGCTACGCCGTTAATTCCTAAACTCAGGGGAGACTTGGTAGCCATGCCGAAACTCCCAGCTAACGGTTCCGCTAACAAAGGCGTCGTTACCCGCAAGCCTTATACGGCTCCATCTCGCATAAAAGGTAATACCAGTGGTATTGACGAATCTACTATAAAAGCTGCTCGCGCACCATGGCGAGTACTCGTATTAACGTGGGGGTCACCAAACGAGTACAATTCAGATACGCATATTCAAGGTTTTGTCTATATTGCGTTATCGCTTAGCGATCAGCTCGATACAGTTAATACGCTTACACGCTACTGCATTATGGTAAGTATTGCCGTCATTTTGCTAGGAGCAGTATTCGCAGCACTCATAATCCAGTCTACTCTTGGACCGTTGAAACGAATTGAAAAAACAGCTTCGAAGATTGCTTCAGGCGATTTAAGCAGGCGAGTTCCTGCAGCGCCAGAAAACACTGAGGTTGGATCTTTAGCGGCTTCTCTTAACTCCATGCTCGCCAGAATTGAGCGTGGCTTTAACGAGCAAGAAGCAATGACTGAAAAAATGAAACGATTTGTTTCTGACGCAAGCCATGAATTACGAACGCCACTTGCAGCAATTCACGGCTACGCGGAGCTGTACACAATGTGGCGAAGCATGCCTGGTGAACAGGAGAGAGCTGACGATTCTATCGCTCATATTAAAGCCTCTAGTGAACGTATGACCGAACTTGTTGAAGATTTACTTTCTTTGGCACGCTTCGACGAAGGACGTGGCATTAATATTTCTCAGCAGGTGAGTTTGTCTCCAATTCTTTCTGATGCAGCTAATGATTTACACGCATTAGATCCAGTTAGATCAGTTCAACAAGGTACGCTGACACTTTCTGATGAGTGGAAGCTTATGAATTGTACCAACTGCAATTTTGAGCGCAAACTATTATTCCACAGCGGCAAACTTCCTAACGTCACTCTTTTGGGAGATGGCGCAAGACTACGTCAAGTAATGACGAATATTGTTGGAAATATTCATCGTTACACGCCAAGTGATTCTCCTGTAGAAATTGCCATGGGTGTGATGAAAGCTTCTATTTCGCCTGATGACTTGTCGCGTATGCCTTCTGTAAGCCAATCCTTAAAAGAATTTTTGGAAGCTGCCGAAGTAAGTCAGTCGACTAATACCGGTAATAATTACGCCGTAATTCGCGTAGTTGATCATGGACCAGGCGTTCCGGAAGAATCACTTTCGCGCATTTTTGAACGTTTTTATATTGCTGATCCTTCTCGAGCGAGAGAAAAGGGCGGTACCGGCTTAGGCATGGCTATCGCTCAATCAGTAGTTAAAGCGCACCACGGGTTTATTTGTGCAACAATTTCTAATCCTTTGACTATTTGTGCCACAAACGCAGAAAACGCTACGAATTCCGACGATGATACCATGGATGGTTCTGAAAACCTCGACATTACGCAGCATGGTCTAACTCTTACGGTTGTGTTGCCTGTAACTGAAGTTGAGGATACAACGAAACAGTCGTAACGGCATGACTAAATGCTGTTAATTCGTGCGTGTAACGCGCCTGTTTCTTCGTTACTCATAGCGAAAGGTTCGTTTGCCCGCGTGTATGCGCTACAATGATATAAGCGATACAAGTAATAACCAATATTTGGTACACTGTCCATAGCCGTTTCACGCATCAAACGCAGGTTTTTCTGCTTCGCGTAGCGCGCTGTGAGATATGAGTGTGGATATTATGTGAGTGAGGTGTGTTATGCCCAATGGGCGTGTGCGTTGGTACGATACGCGGAAGGGGTACGGCTTTATTGCTAGCGACGACGGGAAGGATGTTTTCCTGCCTGCCGCAGCGCTGCCTGCTACCATAAAAACATTGCACAAAGGTACCCGCGTTGAATTTTCGGTAATTGAAGGACGCAAAGGCCCACAAGCCATGGGTCTTAATGTAATTGCCGCTACACCCTCATTGGTAAAAGCAACTCGTCCTAAAGCAGAAGATATGGCAGCCATCGTTGAGGATCTTATCAAACTCCTCGATTCAGCTGGCAATGGATTGCGTCGTCGTCATTATCCTTCGGCCGCCGAAAGCAAAAAACTTGCTACATTGTTGCGTGCTGTAGCCGATAATTTTGACGTTCAGGAATAGTGTTCAGGAAATAGTATTGATGACTGATGAAGTGATGGATCCGCAAAAGCTTGCGCTTAGCGTAGCTGTGGAAACTTCAGAACGCACAGACGCTGTTGGCGATTTTGTAACTTCGATAGACCTTGGTGATGGAGTTACCGATTTTCGTTTTGTAAGCAAGCTAGTTGGTTACGAAGGGTGGCAATGGTCCGTCACCTTGTATCACGATGAAGAATTGCAGCGCTGGACGGTTAACGAATCCACGTTAATTCCTACAGATGATTCGCTGCTGCCACCTCCATGGATTCCATGGAAGGATCGTTTAAAGCCAAGCGATCTTTCAGTTATGGATACTATGGGGACAGAAGAAGACGATCCTCGCCTTGAAGATGGTTTCCGTCCAACCCGTCGCATTGAGCTCGAGCTAACAAACTCTAGCGAAGACAGTGAAGCAAAAACTGAAGAAGGAAACGACAATACTGTTATTTCGGAAGGCAATGCCACCGTTTCAGACGGCGTGGCTTCAGAAAATAGTGTTTCAGAAGATAGTACTTCAGAAGGTGACGTTTCAGAAAATAGTGCGGAATACCCAGCCACCGATGAAAATCAGCCTGAAAAATCTCAAAATCTTACTGAGCAGCAGGATTCTCAAGTACTATCCGATGAAGACGAAGATCTTGAGGAAGCAGTATCAACTCTGCGATTGTCTCGCAGACGAGTGATGACAGCTGAAGCCCTTTCACAAACGGCTAAACGCTGGTATTCCGGGCAGCACGGACCAAAATCGCTATCAACAAAAGTAGCTGATGGTAAAGCATGCTCTTCCTGTGGTTTTATGATTCCGCTAGCCGGAAGCTTAGGTTCCATGTTTGGAGTGTGTGCAAACATGTGGAGTCCGGACGATGGGCGAGTGGTATCACTCGATCACGCCTGCGGCGAGCATTCAGACATTGAACCTCCTGAACCGTCTCAGCTATGGATACAGTCGGCACCAGCCTACGACGATTATCATATTGACATTCTTCAGCAAGCACCTCGCGATGAACGTGCAGATGTTGAACTTATTGAGGAAGCTATTGAGGATAGTAAAGAAAATCGCCGCAGAAAGCGTAAAGTAGCCAATAGAACTCATGACGAAAAGTCAAGTGCTAAAAAAGTATTAGCGGAAACTTCTGAAACCGCTGAAACCACTGGAACAACTGATAAAACAGTTGACGCAGAAACAGCAACGACGACTAAGACACCAGAGCAGCAGTCTGTAACCCAAACAGATTGCAGTAGCGACAGCAATCTTCACACAGTCGAAGCTCAAGGGTCTAAAGAACAATCGGAACAATCGGAACAGCTTGTGCAGCAAGATCGTGTGGAAACTGTAACGCAAGATGCCGAAGTTGACAGAGCTATCGATACTGTCGATATTAATGACACTATCGATACTCAACAAGTTGACGAAACCACGCAAACGAAAAATCGCGCTCGTTCTACAGCTTCTGCGGCAATGCACTTATACAAAAGGAAATCCCGCAGGCAACACAAGTAGATAGTAAGTATTGGTCTATTCGCATACATAGCACGTACATAGTCACGTACATAGGGGGTAACTTCGCGTCATGGCGACTCGTTACCATAGAACGAAGGAAAAGAACGGAAGGCAGTTATGTTTGAACGGTTCACTGACCGCGCACGACGCGTAATTGTGCTAGCTCAAGAAGAGGCTCGCTCGCTTCAGCACAACTATATTGGCACTGAGCATATTTTGCTTGGGCTTATTCGCGAAGGCGAAGGTATAGCAGCAAAAGCGTTAAGCTCAAAAGGTGTAGATTTAGAAGGCACGCGCAAGCAGGTTGAAGAAATGATTGGGAAAGGAACAGTAGCCCCAAGTGGCCACATTCCTTTCACACCACACGCTAAACAAGTGTTGGAATTGAGCTTGCGTGAAGCACTACAGCTTGGACACAGTTATATTGGTACTGAGCATATCCTTCTAGGCTTACTTCGTGAAGGCGAAGGCATTGGCACCCAGGTACTCATAAAAATGGAAGTCGATCTTGGGGACTTGAGAAGCACTGTAGTCGATTTAATTCGTGGAACCACTGATTCCAGCAACAATGGTGAGAAAGGCGAATTAGCGAACGCCGGTAGCGTACAAGATAAGAGTAACAAGTCCGGTTCTGCGTTACTCGATCAATTTGGACGAAATTTGACGCTCGAGGCTCAAGAAGGCAAGCTCGATCCAGTTATTGGTCGTTCCGAAGAAATAGAACGAGTGATGGTTGTGCTTTCTCGCCGCACGAAAAACAATCCTGTGTTAATTGGCGAGCCAGGCGTTGGTAAAACCGCAGTAGTTGAAGGTCTTGCACAAAAGATTGTTGCAGGCGATGTGCCAGAAACCTTAAAAGGTAAGCAGGTATATTCCCTAGACCTCGGCTCAATGGTTGCAGGTTCGCGTTATCGCGGTGATTTCGAAGAGCGCTTGAAGAAGGTGCTGAAGGAAATCAAATTGCGCGGAAACATTGTACTGTTCATCGATGAAATTCACACCATCGTTGGAGCTGGCTCTGCTGACGGAGCGTTGGGCGCTTCCGACATGCTTAAGCCAATGCTTGCACGAGGCGAGCTACAGACTATTGGTGCTACTACTACTGATGAGTATCGTAAATATATCGAAAAGGATGCCGCATTAGAGCGTCGTTTCCAGCCAATTCAGGTTCCAGAACCTACTATTGCTGAAACGATTGAGATTCTTAAAGGCTTGCGTTCGCGTTACGAGAATCATCATCACGTAACAATTACGGACGGCGCTTTGCAATCCTCCGCGGAACTTTCTGACCGCTATATTCAAGACCGTCACCTTCCAGATAAAGCTATCGACCTTATCGACGAAGCTGGCGCACGCTTGCGAATTAAGCGTTTGACTCAGCCGCCTGAGCTTAAAGAACTCAATCATAAGATTGCTAAACTTTCTGAGAAGAAGGATGAGGCAATTAAGAGGCAGGACTTTGAGGAAGCTGCAAATCTTCGTGACGATCAAGAAAAACTTGAAAATGAGGCTGCGGAGAAAGAAAAGGCGTGGCGAGAAGGCGAATCTAACGTCAAGATGGTTGTTGACGAAGACATGATCGCTTCCGTCGTTTCAAGTACTACGGGTATTCCGGTAGTGAAACTTACGCAAGCTGAATCTCAGAAGCTCCTTCAAATGGAAGCTGAACTGCATAAGCGTATCGTCGGACAGGACGAGGCTGTGTCAGCTTTGGCTCGTTCTATTCGTCGCGCGCGCGTTGGTTTGAAGGATCCTAAGCGTCCTTCTGGTTCATTTATTTTCGCTGGTCCTACTGGCGTTGGTAAGACGGAACTCGCTAAGGCGTTGGCAAACTTCCTGTTTGACGATGACGATGCTTTGATTCGCGTTGACATGTCTGAATTTGCTGAAAAGTATGCTGCTTCTAGACTTTTCGGCGCACCTCCAGGATACGTCGGTTACGAAGAAGGCGGCGAACTTACAGAAAAAGTTCGCAGAAAGCCGTTCTCCGTGGT
Organism: Gardnerella nova; assembly: GCF_049244055.1. Classification (NCBI taxonomy): domain Bacteria; kingdom Bacillati; phylum Actinomycetota; class Actinomycetes; order Bifidobacteriales; family Bifidobacteriaceae; genus Gardnerella; species Gardnerella nova. Next base: position 618,161 of record NZ_CP058369.1, read on the forward strand.
GCTTTTTGACGAGATTGAGAAAGCTCACCCAGATATTTTCAACACGCTGCTTCAGGTGTTAGATGATGGTCACTTAACCGACGGACAAGGCCGTAAAGTGGACTTTAAGAATACGATTATTATTCTTACCACAAACCTTGGCACGCGAGACATCGCTAAGACCGCTAATACTGGTTTTACGCTCGGTAATAATTCAGATTCTAACTATCAGCGTATGAAGGATCAGGTTAATTCTGAATTGAAGCGTCACTTCCGTCCAGAATTCCTGAACCGCTTGGACGATACTATTGTGTTCCGTCAGCTTACGGAGCCGGAAGTTCGTGAAATTGTCGATATGGATGTGAAGCAGCTTAATGCTCGCTTGTTCGATCACCATATGACACTTGAACTTACCGATGCAGCAAAGAATTTGCTCGCTCAGAAGGGCTTTGATCCACTGCTCGGTGCCCGTCCGCTGCGTCGCGTGATTCAGCGTGACATTGAGGATACGATTTCTGAGAAGATTCTTCTTGGTGATTTGACGGACGGTGAGCGCATAGTAGTTGACTCTGAAGGCGAAGGATTGCTAGGGGAGTTTACTTTTAAGAGCCAGCAGTTTGATGTTGCGGAGTTGGATGAATCTAGCGACGATTCTAGCGATAGCAAGACTTCTAGCGACGATTCCGCAGATAACCCTGCAAACAACTCTGATAACGAAGCTGCTGATAAAACTGGCAGCGAAACAAAATAATTCTAAATAACGAAAAAATCCCGGCGCGTAAATCTCGTCGGGATTTTTGTTTTTATGGGTTTGCTTACATAGTTTTTTACTTAGTAGCTATGTCAGAAGCCATGCACATTACATTAGCTGCTGAACCAGTTGCACTCTTATGAGAAACCTGCTTACCGTCAACAGTAATTGAGCACTCAACTTGGTAATTATCTGGCGTTGGATTATTAACGTCCAGCTTTGGAGTAGCCATAATCATCCAATCCTTTTGAGCATCCTTACCAGTCAAAACTTTCTCCCAAACACCATTGTCAGAACTTTCATTACTGCTTGAACCAGCAACCGTCAAGTTGATATCTGTAGGAGCAGTGCCCTTAACTTCAATCTTCATTTCTTTGGCGTTCTCATTAGCAATCCCTTTTGCCATGTTATCCATCTTTTTACTTGCTTTGTTCATGGACTCTGTGGCTTTGTTTAGAAATGTGGTTGTAAGGACTAAATGTTAAAAGGTTTAGCGTGCGACAATATTAAGGTGATTCATCGCGATTTTTGAGTGCGATTTTGTTTTTATCAGTTATAACTTATAAATTATCGATTTTGTCATTAAATTTCACTTATAAGCGATGAGTGCGGTGAAAAGTTTTGGTTCTGGTTTTGTTTTGGCTCTGGTTGTGGATATTTGTTAATCGTACATTTTTTGCGATTACAGGTTGAAGAGGTCTGCGTGACTGCCAGTGTCGATAAGAGTGAGGGTGAGAATATAAGCATTCGTAAACTTAACGTTGTACATCAGTCTTGCAACAACGCTTTCTTAAGGTCTTCCATAGAAGAATACGATGGTACGTTAGGGTCTCTGGAAATTCTTTTGGCTTCTTCCATAGCAGCCAGTGTTTCAGCGTTAAACTTTGGGATTTCTACTTTAAAAGGAAGTCCTCCATGCAAAACGCATTGGCGTAAGAAGATATTCACAGCACTTGACATATCGATGCCGAGTTCGCTAAACAGTTCATTTGCTTCTGTTTTTACATTACTATCAATACGAATTTGAGTAGGACTTGTTGCCATAGTATTAGCTCCTTTTAAGACGATTATGATACGAACGGTATACGTTGTCAAGCATAAAGAAGAAATAGTAATATTTTGCAACTGTTAAACAAATGTTTTGTGATTGCTTATATTTGAGTTTTTTGCGGAATGCTCATATAATTTTTCACGTAAAGCACATTTAAGTTTATGAGGTGTTGCGCTATGACTGCCCAAATGATCGCTAGTCTTAAGAACGGTTTGAAAGGCATATAAAAGCACATAAAACAGCTTAAGATACATATTCTTTAGCAGTATTAAACACGCATTGCACATGGTGTTTTGTCATTATGTTTGCACATGCGCGCTAGTTTTGCATGTTTTTGCGCGTTCTTATCGTTCTTGTAAGCAAGCGTTATCTTTTTATCTAACTGATTTTCATTGTTGAAATTTATTCAATAACAGTAAGAATTAAGCTTTAATAACAAGTAAGAACGAAGCAATAATAATGAATAATAATATAGAAAACGCGACTAATAGTCTCGGCAACCAGAATAAGCAGTCAGCTAGCAACTTAATATTGCGCATTGATAATATAACAAGATCTTATTCTCGTGGATTCGGTCGTAAGAAAACAACTCGCCAAGTTTTACATAACGTATCTTTTGATATTCATTCTGGTGAAATATTTTGCTTGCTTGGCCCGAATGGTGCAGGTAAAACAACTACCGTGAAAATTGTTGGCACGTTGTTAGCTCCTGATAGTGGTAGTGTTCGTATTGCCGATATTGATGCTGTGAGTAATCCTCGAGAAGCACGCAAGCACGTGTCGTTGCTTCTTGGAGGTGAGCGAGGATTTTATCAAAGGTTAAGTGCATTAGATAATCTTCGTTATTTTGCGGATCTTTCTGCTGTTCCATATAGGGAGCAAGGAAAGCGTATTCACGATGCTCTTGAGCAAGTTGATTTACTTGATAAAGCTCATGATGCTGTTCAAACTTTTTCAAGGGGAATGTGGCAGCGATTGCATATTGCTCGATCGCTGGTTGCTAGAACGGATCTTATGCTTTTAGATGAGCCTACCACTGGTTTGGATCCTGAAAATGCTAGGAAAGTACGTGAAATTATTCATGCTTTACGAGATCAAGGAATAGCGATTTTGCTAACTACGCATGAGATGAGTGAGGCTGAGAAATTAGCTGATACTGTTGCTGTAATAAATCACGGTAATATTATCGCTCAGGGAAGTGTTCAGCAGTTGGCTTCTTTGCAGCATATTGATCATGTAACAATGTACGCGTATGACGGTGAAGCATCAAGCGGAACTCCTAGTGTTAAGGAAGAATTGCAAAAACTTGATGGAGTGTTGTGGTGTGATGTTTTTGAATCGCATGGAGTGTTAAATATTACTATCGCGTGGAGTAAAACATTATCTCAAGAACGAAATATTAAAATTCCTGTTGATGGGATTACGCGTTTAGGTGATCGCGCTGCAAGTTTGGAAGAAACGTATCTTGCTATTGTGCAAAATGATAATATTTCTGCGTCAAATACTTCTACTTCTTCTTCTGCTGCTGCTACGCCGTCTTCTTCGTCTTCTTCACCTTCATTGAGTAAGTAGGAGGCTTAATATGAATACTTCTGCTCATTCATACGCTTCTGTGATTCGTGGCTTATGGTTTCAGCTTAAGAGCTTAGCAAAAACAACGTTTTTCTTGCAAAATGCGATACTTGCTCCAGTATGTTTTGCGTTGATGAAAATTGTTGCATACTATGGTTTTTCTCATGATTGCGCTAATTGTCTTAGTAATATTTGGGTTGATTCTTCTATAGCTGGATTATGGTCTGCTACAACTACTGCTGTTGGAATTATTGGATACCAGCGTTATTTAGGAACATTACAATATTTAACTTTAAGTGTTATCTCACCTTCTGCAGTGTTTCTTCCTATTGTAGGATCCGCAGCTTTACTTGGGTGTATTGGTATGCCGCTTGCGATTATTACCGTTGCTGTTTTCTGCCATGGGTTTTTTATGATAACATTCACGCAGTTAGTTGGATACTTACTTTCTATGCTTGCTTGCGTAGCTTCTGCTGCATTATTATCTGGAATTTTTGTATTATGCCGTAAAGCTACAGTTTATGAAGGTTTGATTTTAATTCCGGTATGGATGCTTTGTGGAATAGTGATCCCTGTAGAATCAATGCCATTGCCTGCTCGCGTTATTGCGTTTATTCATCCGCTTACGTCTGCAGTGTGGGTGGCTCATGCGCAATCGTTTAATGCTACTACTGTGTTAGCAATTGTGTTATGTGTTGTATTATCCAGCGTTCTGCTTGTTATTGCAGGTTTTATGTTACGTCATGCTATTCGACTTGCAACGCTTAATGGAAGTTTGAACATAATATGATACGAAATAATAATCAGGTTGAAACTATGCGAAATAAAATTATTCAAAATAGTAATCAATATAATCAATATTCTCAGTATGGTCACGTGAGCGTGTTATCTAGTATACGAACTGGTACAAGAGTGAGTATACAGAGTATACCTAGCTTAAATAGTTGGAATACTGCTGTTATTCGTATGATTATTGAGCCTCTTTTATCCACGTTCTTATACGTTTTTCTAGCTGGAGCTGTAAGTGGAGGATTTAATGGAGCAGCTAGTTATGCGACTAGCGCGGGTTTTAACCATAGTTTGATTGCATCAACTCTTGCTGCTGTTATGGGAGCGTGTTCTATTTCCACAAGTATGACGGTGTCAGAAGCACTAGCATGGGATCGTTTTGAAGGCACAACACCATTCGTGCTTACAAGCGCAAAAGTTGCATTACCATTATGGTTCGGTCGTATTATTGCGCTCGTGACTATTTCTTTAGTGAGTGATGCTGTGACTTTGTTTATAACAATGCTTGTAGTAAGCCCGAGTGCTTTCTTTGTGATTAATATGAGTGCGTTGATGCTGTTGTTCCTTATTGTTCCTGTTGCTTCTACGGGATTTGGTATTGCTATAGCTGCTATAAGCATGATGATGAATGATGTTTATACTATTTCTAACGCGCTTAGTGCAATACTTCCTATTGTTTGTGGTGTGATTGCTCCAATTAGCGTATTTCCTAAGATGATGCAATACGTGTTATACGTGATTCCAGTAACTCATGTTACTCAAGCATCTCGTAGTATAATTGATGGTTCTGTAAATGTTGGCGTATCGCTACTTGTGATTCTTATTGTTGGCATGTTATGGGCAATTGTTGGTGTGATCATATGGAATGTTGGTGTTGCGGTTCAACAGCGTAAAGGTACTTTAACAAATATAGGATTTTAGGTAATAAATATGGGATTTAGTTAATTAAATAAGGATTAGATTCGCGTATGGAGAGTGGGTGTAAGACTAGTGGCATGTTGATTATTGCGTAAGATTGTTCAGCAAGCTATTAAGCCAATCTTAAACCTTTTAACGATAGCTTTTCCTATCGTTAAAAGGTGCACCCAATATCCATAGTGTGCACTCAAAAAAGTGTAGCTATACTACCGTTCTCTCAATCCAACTGGAACAATTCTAATATTACAATGTACCAATTAGTACAAACCCCTTGATTTCTGAACAACTTTTAGTACAATAGTACACGAAGGGAGTTAGGGGGAAGTCGATGATTTTTGTCATAGTCTGCAAAACATGAAGATAGGATACGAGCGCGAAGTTCTTTATGTTTTCGTTCCTAGAATAACATTGGCTAATGCGTTGGGAAAACAAGAGTTGGTAGACATATATACGAAGTTTAACGTGATTAAAGGTAAGAATGGAAGAAGAACAATTGTGATCTCTTTTCATAAGCGCAATAAGCCTATTAGTTATCTGTTTAGATAGAGAGTTTTAAAGGAGGAATTATTATGAGTGTAAGAGTTGTATTTTGTGAAGAATGTAGAGATGAAGTTTCATATACTGTTGAAGAAAAGGAGATGACTGGAACTATTCGTGGTGTTCAGTATCACTATGTTGGCCGGGAAGCAAAGTGCGCTAATTGTGGAGCATATGTAGATGTTGAAGAAATTAGTGGATCTAATTTGAAAGCGCTTTATGATGTTTACCGAAGAGAGAATGGAATTGTTTCTCTTGAAAAGATTAGAGCAATTCCTGAACGTTATGATATTGGTAAGCGTCCACTGTCAATACTTTTGGGATGGGGAGAACACACGTTTACTCGTTATGCAGATGGCGATATACCGACTCGGCAATATTCTGAAACTTTGAATCGACTATTTGATGATCCTGCTTATTATCTGAGTATTTTGGAGGAAAATAAGGGTCGATTGATTTCTCAGCAGACTTACGAGAAAAGTTATAAAGCTGTTACAGCTTTGATTGGTAATAATGGCATGCTTGATGGGAAGATAAGTGAAGTTGTTGCATATCTTCTAAATCAGTGCGAGGATATCACGCCATTAGCGTTGCAGAAGAGTCTTTATTATATACAGGGATTCTTCTATGCATTTTTCAAAAAGTACATTTTTGTTGAGGATTGTGAAGCTTGGGCGCATGGGCCTGTTTACAGGGATATTTATGCGAAGTATTCGGATTATCATTTTGATCCGATTTCAAAGGTTGAATCATTTGATTCTTCTATATTTACCGCTCAGGAGAAGGCTGTTTTAGATAGTGTGATTCGAAATATTTGTTGTTATAGTGGGAAGATTTTGGAAGACTTCACTCACAATGAGTCTCCGTGGATTAATACTAGGGGGGATCTTCCAGATGGTGCTTCTTCAAATAAGATTATTGATAAACAGATGATTGGGGATTATTTTATGAAAATCAAAGAGCAGTATGGCATGAATTCTCCTAGAGATATTCAGTTGTATACAAAAGCTGTGTTTGCCAGTCTGTAAGGAGGCTTTTATATGGAACGAAGCGAACACCATGTAGTTCATAACCCGAATGGTGGATGGGATGTAAAACGGAATGATTCACAACGCGCAAGCATTCATACTGCAACAAAAGTTGAAGCATTAAAAGCTGGCAGAATAATCAGCAGAAATCAGGGTACTGAATTTATTGTTCATGGTATGGATGGCAGAATTCAGAATTCTGATAGTCATGGGAATGACCCGTGCCCTCCTCGTGATAGAAAATAATTTTGGATTATAACCCGTCCTATAACCTATAGCACTGAATCAGCTGAAAAACAAAAAGAACCCCCCAGGTTTGAGTACTGTTAGTAGGCTTAGGGGCTGCTGTTATCAATCACTCTATCACTATTTCTAAATATTTGCTATTTCTATCCAACAACTCAAAATAAAAGAGGGAGCCGAAACTATGTCAGCTCCCACAGGTGTGTGTCCGCAAACGCACACCGCAATTACATTCTCACTGTACTTCATAGTGCGTAAAAGCTAATTATCAAATATAATTTTTAACTTTGTCATCCTTTTCAATCTTTCTTAATAACCGCTTTTACAACGTTTACATTACTTTTGGCAACAGCCTTTTGTTAACACGTTAAAAATTGCAGTGGGGTAGTACAAAAGTATTACATATCAGTTTTCTGTCTCAACGAATTTGTACGTACGTTGATTCTATTAAAATAGTTTCATAATCTGTGCGCACTTTTAAAGAGGAGAGTGTTTAGTTATGGGATATTCAGTTACACAACGCATTAAGAGTATTAAACAACCTTATGGTGGATATTTGCCACGAAAAGATTTTGTTGAAGAATCGTTAGGCGAAGGAATAGAAGACTTATACGATAAAGAAAACATTCACCCAAGTCGAGTTGGTACAGTAGTTGACTACATGACTCGTTTAATGTCTGGATCGAGTGTAATAGACGCGTTTAAAATTTCCTTACTGGGCGCAATGATTATAAACGAACGCGATAATGCATTGAGACTTATGTCCGGCATTAAAGGACTTGGCGATGAAGATATAGTTAACGCCGTCAAACTTGTTGGATTCGACGTATGCTATAGATACAGTCCTATTGCCTACAGGCCTTTTGACGAAATCAATCCCGATGAGCACACAATACAGAACATCAGAGTTATGGTTCAGCGCTCGCTTCATTTTCTTGAGTGTTACGGTCCGAAAGTGCTTGACGGTTTTACGCTAGAGGGTGGTTACACTGATACGGTAAGTGCTGGCGATGGTGATTTTATAACAGCTGATACTTTGTGGGATTTCAAAGTTTCTAAAGAAAAGTTGGATAAGGATCAGACTCTTCAACTGCTTATGTATTGGCGTATGGGTTTGCATTCTATTCATCCAGAGTTTCAGAATATTAAATACTTGGGTATTTATAATCCGCGTATGAATAAGGTCTATCGCATTGCTGTTGAAAACATATCCGAAGATGTTATACGAGAAGTTGAGAAAGATGTGATTGGATATTAGGATTAGACGGTTTTGCGTACTTTAGGCTGTTTTTAGTGCTTTAGACGGTTTTGAGTACTTTAGGCTGTTTTGCGTACTTAGTGAAAGCTATCGCTAAAAAGTTTAGCGCGCTGCGGCTTTAAGTTAGTTGATTTAGAAAAGTGATACGTGGTAATCGTCAAACACCGTTACTTTTTCAGTTTGTTGACTGAGTTAGTAACGGTGTTTAGATCTCGGCTTATGCCTCCAATAAATATTCACCAGATTGGCTTTGCACACTTTTTGGCCTATAACCCCGAAAGCCCTAGGTTTTTGCGCCTAGAGCTCTCCGCCGACGAGTACTCCCAATCAATTTGTTCTAGTGTTCTATCATCATTAATCAAAAACGGTTAATAATTTAACCAAACTTCATATACTTACACTGTGATTAACCTATATGAGAATCATCTAGCGTATTTCTATTAGCTAAAGGACTATAAACGCCAAAATACTTAGCAAATAGTGTTTTAAGTTCTTCAGTAACACGCTTTTCTATTATTCTTCGCCTCTTACCTGCCTCTCCAAATCGCGAAATCGCAGGAAGAGTGGAGTCAATTCCAGTTCCGAATGTTTTTAACTCGCCATCATTAAAAGCATCTCGAATAACGTCATACGTTTTTGTTCTATTAAGATTTTCTTTGTTAATCAAGTCTGCTAAATCTGCTTTAAATTGTTTATCAACAAAATTGCTCCATTCTTCATTAATATCTATATTCTCTATATTTCTTGCATTTTCTACATTTTTACTGTCATTGGTATTTAATTCAAGGTTGTAAATACTACCGTCTAACTGTTCAATAAATTGTTTTATAAGTTCCTTTTTACTGCGCAATTTTGTGCTGGACCCTATTGCTTTTTCAATATCAAATTTTTGCTCTCTGTTGTTACAATGACTATTTTTATACTTATTTACAAGAGCAAGAATGTAATCAATATTTACTTCCACTTGTTGTACAAGTTCCATTTCAAACACAACATCGTCTACAATGTCGGCCGCTTCGTCTTCTTTACTCTTCCATTCTTCACGTAAATCTTGATATTCGCTCAAGTAATTTTGCATATCACGTTCGGAGACTATTTCTTTGCCGCCATACTCGTCAAATGCTCTTAGCATATTTTGTGCTCGCAAAATTTTACCAAGTAGTATTACAAATTCTTTTTGTCTAAACTCGCCTTCCAATCGTAAATTGTTAAGTGGGTAATCATCTTTAAGCATGTTAATAAGATCAAAATACCCTAAATGATGTTTTCCATTGCTATCGGTGTAGCCGTAATATAATTCGTCAAAAGTAGGGCATAGCACAATTCCTTGCGCATCTTTATCTCCAAAAAGACTAATAGCTTTATTAACCTGATTATGCAAGTCCCTAAAGCAGACAATATTTCCAAAAGTTTTGATTGAGTTAAGCGTACGATTTGTTCTGGAAAATGCTTGAATAAGACCATGCATTCTCAAATTTTTATCTACCCAAAGCGTGTTTAGAGTTTTTGCATCAAATCCAGTGAGGAACATGTTTACTACAATAAGTATGTCAATTTCTTTGTTTTTCATCCGCATTGACACATCTTTATAGTAACTTTGAAACTCATTGTTTGACGTATCATAGTGCATTCCAAACATTTGATTGTAGTCGTTTATAGCATTTTGTAAGAATTCTCGCGAATTTTCGTCAAGATTTGCCGTGCTTTCTGGATTCTCTTCTCCAAGAACATAGTCTCCCATGCTTCTTGCATCTGTAGAATCAGAATATTTTTCATTAGGAGAGTAACTAAAGATAGTAACAACTTTTAAGCGCTCATCTTGAGGTAAGTTTTCTTGCTGTTTTTTAAACTCCGTATAATACAATTTTGCAAGTTCAATGTCGGAAACAGCAAAAATTGAGTTGAATCCACTTACTACAGTATTTTCTTTTATCGTTTTAACCTGAGTGTTATTGCTTTTGCACCTATCAGCTTTGCCACTTTTACTTTTAGCAAGTTCTTCAACATTCACAATAATTTTGTGATTGTAATTTTTCTCATTTCTGTATGTTTTTCGGCTAAAATTATTGAGAATATACTCCGTAACATTATGTATGCGCTTAGGGTTTATTATTACTTCTCTACGCTTAATGTCGTTTACTAATTCATCTGTTTTCTTTTCAAGTACGCTAGATGTTTTAACAGTAGATACGTATTCTACGCGGAAAGGCAAGACGCTTTTATTATTAATTGCGTCAATAATCGTGTAGCTGTGAAGTCTGCTGCCAAAAGTTTGCTCAGTCGTAAAGCGATGAGCCATATCTGGACCAAAAGCATTTTCTTCAAAAATCGGGGTTCCAGTAAACCCAAACATAAGGCTTTTTTTAAAATGATTTTCTATATTCGAATGCATATCTCCAAACTGGCTACGGTGACATTCGTCAAAAATAAACACAATATGTTTAGCGTACACTTCGTGAGTTGGATTGGAACTAATAAATCTTGTTAACTTTTGAATAGTAGTAACAATTAGTCTCGAATCATCTGTATTATCGGATAATTGCTCAGCTAATATAGATGTGGAAGTGTTACTATTTGCGCATCCTGGTTTAAAATTGTCATATTCTACTATTGTTTGATAATCAAGATCTTTACGGTCAACAACAAATAAAACTTTATCGATCAGATTACCGCCATTTGCATTTTTAAGTTCATTAACAAGCTGGGCTGTTTTAAAACTCGTTAAAGTTTTCCCAGATCCTGTTGTATGCCAAATATATCCGCCGCCTTCAATCGAACCATATTTATTGTAATTATCAGCATATTTTATGCGATTTACTATGCGTTCTGCAGCTGTAATTTGGTATGGTCTCATAACCATAAGCTTTTTATCTTTAGTAAATACGCAATACTTAGTGAGTATGTTTAGTATTGTGTTTCTCGCAAAAAATGTTTGCGTAAAATCACATAAGTCACTTATTACATTGTTTTTTGCGTCAGACCAATTTATAGTAAACTCAAAATTGTTTATTGATGTGTTTGCATTGCTTATTTTGCTATCGACTTGTTTTCGCGCATCGATTCTAGTGGAATTAGAATAATACTTTGTGTGAGTACCGTTTGAAATAACAAAAATTTGCACGTATTTAAATAAGCCACTTTCTGCCCAGAAGGAATCGCGTTGGTAGCGCTGAATTTGGTTGAATGCTTCTCGAATAGGAACGCCTCTGCGCTTTAGCTCAATATGAACCATTGGTAATCCGTTTACTAGAATTGTCACATCGTAACGATTTGAGTAGCTAGGTGAGTTTGGATTGGATTCGTTTGCGTTAACAGCATATTGGTTTATTACTTGCAATATGTTGTTATGAATATTTTCTTTGTCTAATAAGCAAATGTTTTTTGTTTCGCCATCATCACAAACAAAACTTTGCTTCGTACTTCCATTTTGAATCTTTTCAGTTTTTTCAGCAATGCCTTCAGCATCGTTTGCTATGCAAGAAGAAAAGAAGCGATTCCATTCGGAGTCTAAAAAATGATAGTTATTGAGCTTTTCGATTTGCACGCGAAGATTTGCTATAAGATCTTTCTCATTGTGAATATGAGCATACTCATAGCCTTGGGACTGCAAAATGTTAATGAACTCTTCTTCGAGTTGCGCTTCGCTTTGATAGCTGGCGTTTGTGCTTACTTTCGGAGTAAACGTAGACATTACTGTACTATCTTGATCTTCTAATATGATTTTCATTTTGCTTCCTTCTTTCTTGCTCTTACTCACATTTTTCGATTACGCGCGCTTGAAGTTCAGGAGTTGATCTCGATAGTACTCGTATTGCTTGCGTCGAGCTTCGATTTCTGCAGGCAAACCTTGAGTTAAATCATTGCACAATGCGTCAAAACGATTAAGAATTTGTACGATTTGGCGCTGCACTTCTAGAGGAGGCACTGGGATTTCAAGTTTTCTTAATCTAGGCATGTCAACACTAGCAAAACTAGCAGCATTCACATTACGCTTGCACCATTCATCAATAATAAAGAAGTAATAAAACACATACTTCATATCCAAATCAAAACCTAACGATTCACGTTTTGAAAAAAATGTGAATCGTTGATTCGCAAGCGAATCAACAATTACTAAAGCATGCTCGCCAATAGTAGCCGTAGTGGCCAAAATTATTGAATTAGCAGGGAAAAGTTTACCGCCTTTAACCGCTGACCTTGTAACATGCTGGATAGAATCAGACAAAACGCGACCATGCGCTCTAATATCATCCATTCTAAACCATGGAACAGTTCCATCAGTCCAAAACTCACTATTACTCTTAGACGGCGTATATCCATTCTTAATAACAAACAATTCTTCCAAAGAATAATACTCCACACCATTCGGGCAGTAGCGTGAGATAAGCGAATGTAGGGGATTATTATCGTTGAAGGTGAGTAAGGTATCTCGATAGTACTCGTATTGCTTTTTACGAGCTGTAAGCTCTGCTGTAAGCTCTGCTGTAAGCTCTGCTGTAAGCTCTGTAAACGTATCTAAAATCCGCACAATCTCCGATTGAACCTCAAGCGGCGGCACTGGAATTTCAAAATCTTCTGTTACATGTAAAGAAATTTGAGGCAACGATCCCATTCCAGAAGCTGCATCACGAAAATATTGAATGTTATTTTTTAACAGATAATATAAGAATTTTACGCTAATCGGATTATTTGAAGTATAAGCCCACATCTCATTTTTGAAGGTAAATGGTTTATCATAATAAACAGCATCAATAACACCTCGAGATTGCACTAAAACTGCTGGAACTCTCGTAATATTTGCTTTAGGTATGTCTGATTCATGAGCATTAATAACAGTTTTACCACCAGCAAATATCCTAACTTCACCATCTTCAGAAGCTATTTCTTTCATCTTACTTGCAGTAATCGGCGTACCTTTAATGCGAAGATATGTATCCTTAACCTTCTTATACTCCACACCATTCAGGCAAAGCTCAGCGATTAATTCCTCAAGTTTGCTAGTCATTGAGCCACCTCGCGATTATCAGAGTTAACGCTGCCAGCTTCAATCTCGCTTACAATCTTCTCAATCTGTTCACGCAACTCTTGCTCGCGATCGCAAATCGTTTTTAATTGCGCGTTAAGTTCTGTAATATTAATCTTTTCTCGAGTATCTTCTGCTTCAACGTATGTGGAAACCGAAAGATTGTATTTATTTGATTTAACTTCTTCTAAAGATGCAACGTGTGCAATATGCTCCACATCTTGCCTAGAAGTATACCACTTAACAATTTGCTCAATGTTCTCGTCCGAAAGCTTGTTGCTATTCGTCGACTTCACAAATTCTTGGCTGGCATCAACAAATAATATAGAAGTGTCGTTTTGCTTGTTTTTGCGCAAAACCATAATGCACGTAGCAATCGAAGTACCAAAAAACAAGTTGCTTGGAAGTTGAATAACGCAATCAACAAAATCATGCTCAACTAAATATTGGCGAATCTTCTGCTCAGCTCCGCCACGGTACATAATTCCTGGGAAGCAAACAATAGCAGCTGAACCTTTTGGAGATAAATGCGCTAAGCAGTGCATTATAAAAGCCATGTCTGCTTTGCTTTTTGGAGCAAGCACACCTGCTGGAGAAAAACGAGGATCGTTAATCATTACAGGATTAGAATCTCCCTCCCAACTTGTGGAATAAGGAGGATTAGAAACAATCAAATCAAATATAAAATCATTTTCATCTTTAACCTGATCATTATCGTTGTCTCTTGCAAACTGCTGATTAATTAAAGTGTCACCAAGAGTAATGCTAAATTTTGAAAAGTTTATGCCGTGTAAAAACATGTTCATACGGCACAAGTTGTAGATAGTAACATTCTTTTCTTGACCACAGAACTTATATGAAATATTTTCAATGCCAAGCACGGTCTTAGCTTTTAGTAGCAAAGATCCGGATCCGCACGCAGGATCGTACACGCCGTTAACTTGCGTTTTTCCAACTGTTCCAAGCTTTGTAAGAAGCATAGAAACTTCAGCAGGCGTAAAATATTCACCTCCGGACTTTCCGGCGTTAGAAGCATACATGCCCATCAAATATTCATACGCATCACCAAAAGTCTCAATAACGTTATTTTGCAAGTTTCCAAGTTGCATGTTTGCAATAACTTGTAACAATTGCACAAAACGTTTGTTTCTTTCTTCAAGAGTATTGCCAAGCTTAATATTGTTTACGTCGTAATCTGAAAATAGTCCAACAAAATCTCCATTTGATTTAGAACCTTGAGATGATTGTTCAATACTTTTAAAAACATGGTTTAGTGTAATATTCAAATTAGCATTACGTGGAGCATTTTTTGTTACATTGCAAAACAGTTCGCTAGGAAGCATAAAGAAGCCTTTTGCGTTAATCATCTCTTCTCTAAGGATTTCTGCTTCTTCGTCGCTAAGTTTTGCGTAATCAAAGTTAGGATCGCCGTTCCCCTCTTCTGCGGCTCTATGTTCATCTTCATTAATAAAATTGCATAAATCTTCAGAAATATAACGATAAAACATTGTGCAAAGAACATAAGTTTTGAAATCCCATCCATCAACGGAACCTCGCAAATCGTCGGCAATCTTCCAAATCGTGCGATGTAATTCCGCACGTTCTTCTTCTTTGCGAGTGTCCATTAGCGTGACTCCTTATGTTAAAACTTATGCAACATAAAATAATATAGGTAATTTGAAATATAAGCTACACTTGTTGCGCTTAATTATTTGATGCATTATTTATGCCAATCGCAGTGTGCGCTGCAGATTTGACTGAGTCTCTTGACGTTCGCGAGCGACAAGCAGGATTAAACAAGCTCTCGGAACTGCTTACTGAATACAACTCGCAAAATAAAGAATAGAGAATCATACCTTTTGCTAAAATTTAAGAACATTAACATTGGAGAGTTTGGGGGGAAATCTAATGGTTGACATAAGTGTACCTACACCTACAGTTGAAGTTTCTAGCAGTGCACATCCGTGGAGCACGATATATACACTATCTAAATCGTGTAATAGTTCACTATGGCTTTTAACTGGCGGACTTATGGTTCAGTTACATGCAATAATGAATGGAATTACAGCACGTCCTACTTTGGATGCTGATTTATTGATTGATGTAATTTCTAATAAGGATAACGTTCGTAAAGTTTATAATACTCTAAACAATCTAGGATTTGCATTACAAACTGGCTTAACTGGATACGCAACTAGATTAAGGAATCACAATAATGATGTTGTTGATGTGTTAATAGCTGATCATACTCCAAAAAAGTTATTCGGCTTTTTAAATATCTTTAATATTCCACTTTTATCCATGCCAGGCGGAGCTCAAGCAATAGAACGAAGTATGCTTGTAAAACTTATTGATAGGCATGAAAATAATGAAGCAATGCTAAGAATTCCAGATTTGCTTGGAGCACTAATATTGAAGAGCGCTGCTTATAATGCAGATAATATGGGGGACAGGGAAAAGCATTTGTATGATGCAGCGCTAATAGCATCTTTAATAGATGATCCAGATTTTGAAGCTAAACGATTGCACAGTAAAAATGATTATAAAAGATTAAGATTTCTAAAATCAAAACTTACTAAAGATTCAATATACTGGGACACTCTAGATGCTGAGCATAAGCTAAATGGCTTAGACGCACTTGAAATTCTCACAGAACACGCTATATAACATTTAAAGTTGTTTTTATATAGACGTTTCACTGTATTTGAATATGTCCAAATTAAGTCTTTCAAGCATTGCCAGCGTATAGGCCAATAATTTATCTTGAAAACATCGCAGCTGTACGTATCAAAACTGTTTCCTTAACACAACAATTTTGATACACTTGCTTTATGTCTATTTTTGTGAATGATACTCTTCTTACGCGTGAGGAAGCTGCAGCAAAGCTAGCAGTTAGCACTCAAAGAGTTAGCGCATTATGCTCTAATCGTTTACTAACAACATACGCATTTGGAAGTAGGAAGATCTTAATTTCACTTGATTCCGTAAATCGTTATAAACAACAAAACTCTAAAAGCGGTAGGGCATACGCTCCGTCATTAGCTTTTGCTGCATTATTTATGCTTAGCGGTTGTGACGTTTCGTGGATCAATCGGCAGCAGAAATATCGTATAGAAACATATTTGCGCTCAATTACTCCACAAGATCTGGTTAATCGTTCCAGAAATCGCGCGAAAACAATGGAATATTGGTGCAGAAAATCACGTTTAGCAGAACTTTCGAATCACTTAATACTTTCTGCAGCAACCGGAAATATGCACTCACAATTCCAACTTACGCAAACTGACAAAATAGAAGGATATGTAAGCAGTAACAATCTAGGGGATTTAATAAATAAATTTCATCTTAAAAATAAAGAAGATGGCGTAGAAAGTTCAATAATTAACGTTAAACTTCGCGTTATTGAAGATTCTAAAGTTTTCGATTTTATTCGCCAAAATTCGTCTTCACACATTACTGAAGGCACACAAGAATCATCGGCAAAATCCTTTATGCCAATAGCAGTGTGCGCTACAGATTTGGCTGAGTCTCTTGACGTTCGCGAGCGCCAAGCAGGATTAAACAAGCTCTCGGAACTGCTTACAAAATACAATCTCTCAAAATAAAATGTTATATGACAAAAAAGTTGGGAAGTAGGACATGAAGAAAAATGCTTTTGGCGATTATATTGTTTTTGTCGACGAAAGTGGTGACCAAAGTCTTGTTAGCATAGACAAACAGTATCCTGTGTTTGTTTTGTCTTTTTGTATCTTTGAAAAGAAGCATTATGTGGAACATGTTGTGCCAGAGATTCTTAAATTAAAGTTTGATTTTTTCGGTTCAAATATTCCTATACTGCATGAGCGTGAGATTCGAAAAAGAATTGGAGTTTTTAATATTCTTATGGAAGATACTGTAAGAAATGAATTCTTCAATAGATTAAATCAAATAATTGAATCATCTAATTTTACGATTGTTTCAACAGTGATCGATAAGAATAAATATTCTCATTATGATGCTCCTAAAAATCCTTATGTTATTGGCATGAATTTTGGCATTGAGCGCATTTTTTATGAATTGCAGGAACGTAATCAAGTTGGTAAAACAATTCCTATCATTTTTGAAAGTCGTGGTAAGAAAGAGGATTCTAATCTTGAAAAGGCTTTTAATAGCTTTATAGATTCTTCTAATATTTGCGGCATTAAAGGAATGTTTGATTTTAATTGCATAAGTAAATCTGCTAATTTGCAAGGTCTTCAGTTAGCTGATCTAGTTGCTAGACCTATTGGCATACGTTATTTGCATCCTACGCAATCTAATAGAGCGTATGACATATTGATAAATAAAATCAGGAGGTCTAGAGATGGAGAAATTAAAGGTTATGGAGTAAAAGTTTATCCAGAAAAGGAACCTTATTGATTAAGCGAGAATAAAAAGCAAAAAGCTCTAGGCATGATGCCTAGAGCTTTCGCCGACCGAGTACTCCCAATCCATTTGTTCCATCATTGTATCATATATAATCTTATTTACTAAATTATTTAATTTAAAAAAATTAATACATAATGTAGGGTAATCAGAAAGAGTCCGTAAAGCTAAGCTGGTGAATATTCGTGGGCATAAGCCAAGTTCTTCAACACCGCTAAAAACTCAGCTAACCAACTGAAAAAGTAACAGTAGTAAGCAAAACATTGTTACTAACTCAGTCAACCAACTGAGAAAGTAATGGTAATAAGCAAAACATGTCAGAAACAAACCGCCATCCAGCGCGCAAACAGCACCAAACGACACGCCAAAATAGGCGAGGGCTTGCATTTGAGAATATTTCGGGTATAGTAGTTACTCGTGCTTCGGCGCTGACATAGTTAGCAAGAAAGCATTGCGGACATAGCTTAGTTGGTAAAGCGCAACCTTGCCAAGGTTGAGACCGCGGGTTCGAGTCCCGTTGTCCGCTCTAGGTCCGATGAGTTATTCGACCTTACGGTGGGTTAGCCAAGCGGTTAGGCAGCGGCCTGCAAAGCCGTATAGATGAGTTCGACTCTCGTACCCACCTCGATTAAGCGGTAAGCTTAATACACAACCGGGCGGTTGGCGCAGTGGTAGCGCACTTCCCTGACACGGAAGGGGTCACAAGTTCGAACCTTGTATCGCCCACTCGAAAGGATTGCCTTTCACGCATAATTAAAAAGATTTTGGGTGATTGGCGCAGCGGCTAGCGCACTTCCTTCACACGGAAGGGGTCATAGGTTCGATTCCTATATCACCCACAATAGGCACGCAGTGTTAGTAGCACTGCGTTTTTTTGTTTTTAAATAGCAATCACCCATTCTTTGGCCTATAACCACATTCTTTCACAAAAACACACATAAAGATGTTCATTTTGCGTTCGTTTAATATCGTGCTATACTCATCCACGTACAAGTGAAAATTGCAGGGGTACTGGCAACAGTTGAGAAACACCCTTTGAACCTGTTTTGTTAAGACATGCGTAGGGAGCAATTACAGTAAGTGATTTCTTTCTATCACGAATTTTCGTGATATCGTAAGTTGCGGCAAAGTGGCGGCAATTACACAAGTATCTACTAAAAAAACAAAACAAAAACAAAACAAAATACAAACACAAATACAAAACGAAATATATTACTCAATATCACTTTGGGTAAAAGTTTTGGGTAAAAATACTGCACCACTTAAGGAGGAAAACTGCGCAATGATAGATAGCAGCATTAGTGCTGAAAATATCGAATCTGCTATAAGTTGGCTCGCAGGATTCACAGAAAAGCCAGGGGAGCCAGGAGTTACACGCCCGCTTTACACTAAATCTTGGAAACAGGCGCTTTTTGCTCTCAGTCAACGTTTTGAAAAACTTGGCATGACCGTGGAATTTGATTCAGTAGGTAACTTAATTGCCACTGTTAAAGGAAGCGAAAAGCCTGAAAGCGTAATAGCGTGTGGATCACATATCGATACTGTTTCAAGAGGCGGTCGTTTTGACGGCCAACTCGGCATCGTTGCAGCTTACCTAGCAGTGAAAAATTTGCTTACTCGATACGGAAAGCCAAAGAAAAGTCTTCGCATTATTTGCTTAGCAGAAGAAGAAGGTTCACGTTTCCCTTACGTTTTTTGGGGATCCAAAAACTTTTTCGGACTCGCTAAAAAAGAGGATGTAGAGCATATTTGTGACAGCAACGGCGTTCCTTTTGAAACCGCGATGCGCGAAGCTGGATTCAACTATCAAACTACCGAGCCTCAATTTGCAAATCTTGAAGCGTGGATCGAACTTCATATTGAGCAAGGACCAACGCTTTACAGCAATCATGAGGATCTCGGCATTATCACTAGCATTGCAGGTCAGCATCGTTGGGATATTCACCTTAAGGGTGTGCAAAACCATGCTGGAACAACTATGATGCGTTACAGGCACGATGCCGTAGATTGCATGTCTCACATCGTTGCCAAAAATCTTGACAAAGCAAAAGAAGCGGGAGACCCTCTCGTACTCACCTTTGGCCGCATCAACGTGATTCCAAATCAGGTAAACATCGTTCCAGGCGAAGTCACATTTTCAATGAACTGCCGTCACACTGACAAAGCTTTTCTTGATCAATTCCTTCAAGAGCTTGATGAAGATATTCACCAGACTGCTGAGTCTTATGGCATTACGGCAACAATTGATAAATGGATGTCTGACGATCCTACACCTTTGCACAACGATATTATTCAGCTACTCACCAACCAAGCAGAAAAGAACGGTTACGAATATAGAATAATGCACTCTGGAGCTGGTCAAGATACGCAAATTTTTGCGCCTTTTGTAAAGTCCGGAATGATTTTCGTCCCTTCTAAAGACGGTATTAGCCACGCTCCTGAAGAATACACAGATCCTCAGGATGCTGTTCACGGCGTAAAGCTCTTACGCGACGCCTTGCACAGTATGGCATACGAAAATTAGAAATAAGAGGCGAACTTTACTACCAGAATCGTAGTGAAGAAAAGTAAATATCGAATGAAGAGTACAACACTTATTCACTAATAAGAGGCTGATACGAAGGGGCGCACCACCACGGGTACGATATCCTTTCGTATCTTTTTTTATTTTTGAGCAAAGTTGCGATTCTTTCTTTCAAGAAACGTACGAAACGTACGGAAATACGAAACGTACGAAACGTACAAAACGTACAGAAATACGAAACGTACAAAAGTTAAAGACATTACTAGACAGTAAGGAGGTGCACATGCAAAGTAGTACAACGCTGCTACAAGACGAGCCAGTAAGCATTCAGCAATTGGAATGTTATCGCGAGCGCGGCTACACTAACGAGGATTTGCTGCCGAAACCGCAGAAAAAACGCAATATGAGCGCGCTGAATTTCTGCACATTATGGATGCAATCAGTTCATAACATTCCAAATTATGCGGCAGTGGGCGCGTTTTTGCTCATGGGTTACTCGCCAATGCTAATAATGCTCGGCATTATGCTCGGAGCTGTTCTTACGGCAATCGTGATGGCCGCAAACGGTGTAGTGGGCTCTAAGTATGGCATACCGTTTTCCATGCACTTGCGCGCAACGTACGGTAAGTCCGGTGCTCAATTACCGGGATTTCTTAGGGGAGTTGTAGCCGCAATCTGCTGGTATGGCATACAAACGTATATTGGTGCGAAGGCTTTAGAAATTCTCGTCGGTAAAATTTGGCCAGGATTCCTAACTTTTGGCAGCAACATACCTTTAGTTGGCAAGAATATGCCTATTATTGTCGCTTTTCTCCTATTCTGGTTGCTGAATCTTGCTATCGGCTTGGGAGGCGGAGGTGCGCTTAATAAGCTTACTGTCGTACTAAGCCCGCTTATTTACGTCGTTTTTGGTTGCATGAGCGCGTGGGCTATAAGTGGAGCTGGCGGACTTATGGCAATTATGCAGTACCATCCGGCAGTTCAATCTCCAACACATTACGGTCTTGGACTATTTATGATGATGGTGGTCAATTCCGTACTGGGAGTATGGGCTGCTCCAGCTGTTTCCATAGCTGATTTCACGCAGAATGCGAAATCTACTATTGCGCAAGTTAAAGGCCAAATTGCTAGTTTCCTGCTTAGTTACGCACTATTTGCTTTTACCAGCGTAGTGATTCTGGTCGGCGGCTCAATAATTTATAAGCAAACGATTACAGACGTGCTAGTAATTATTAATAAGTGGGATAATCTTGCCGCTATTGCCGTTGCTACAATCCTGCTACTGCTCACCACCGTATGCACGAATGCTACTGGAAATATTGTTCCTGCAGCATACCAGCTAACTGCTTTACTTCCGCGATTTGTGAATTATAAGCGCGGCGTAATTGTGGCAGCGGTAATAAGTACTGTTTTGATGCCTTGGAAATTCATGGCAAATATTACGGGTTTCTTAAATCTTATCGGCATGCTTTTAGGACCTATTGCAGGCGTGTTACTTGCAGATTATTACATTGTGAAACATTGCAAAATAGATCTTGACCAATTGTATTACGATACGAAAGATTCAACTTGCGTAACATCTGCTTACGCGGGCACGAATTGGAAATCTTATATCGCCACAATTTTTGGCCTCATATTTGCACTTTCCGGACAGCTTATTCCTGCTGTTGCTCCTCTTACACAAATCTCTTGGATTGTGGGATGTGTAGCAGGTTTCGTAATGCAAATATTGTTGTCAAAACTGCCAACGCTGCCAAAATTACCAAAATCAGAAAAATCAAAGAACTAAAAATTGACAAATCACAAAACTAATAAAATTTTTCAGCCAACCACGGCGAAAGAAAGGAAATAATATGAACTACGATGTAGTTATTACTAACGGTTTAGTGGTATTCGATAATGAAGCCACCAAAGCCGATATAGCAATTAAAGACGGCAAGTTTGCTGCTTTTGGAAGCAACTTTACAGCCGATAAAACTATTGACGCAACCGGCTTAATAGTTGTTCCTGGAAAAGTTGACTCTCACGTTCATATTAACGCTCCTGGCGGCGGAGTGCGTGACGATTGGGAAGGTTTCGTAACTGCCACTTCCGCAGGCGCAAAGGGCGGCATCACTACTATGTTGCAGATGCCTTGCAATCAGATTCCTGCAACTACCGATGGAAAGTCATTTGAAGCAGTGCTTGAAGAAGCCGATGGAAAGCTCAAGGTTGATGTTGGTCAAACTGGTGGCTTGGAACCACAAAACCTCAATGGCGGAATATGCGAGCAAGATAAGCAGGGTGTCGTTAATTACAAAGCGTTCCTCGGCACTACTGGCGACAAGGATTTGCAAGTTGATTTGTATAATTGCGACGATTATTCCCTCTACACCGGCATGCAGCAGATTGCAAAAACCGGCAAAATTTTGATTATGCACTGCGAAAACGCTCCTATTACAGACCAGCTTGGAAAGAAAGCTCATCAAATGGGAGCACGCAAGCTTTCTGAATTTGTGGCCACCAGACCTGTTTTCACTGAGGTTGAAGCGATTGAACGCGCTTGCATTTTTGCTAAGGAAACCGGCTGCAGAATCCATATTGTGCACGTTTCTTCTCCAGAAGGTGCTCAAGCTGTTGCTAACGCTCGCAAAAACGGCGTAGATGTGAGCTGCGAAACTTGCAACCATTACCTTTATTTCGACACGTCCGAACTCGACGAAATCGGCAATATTGCTAAGTGCACTCCACCAATTCGCGATAAGGAAAATCAAAATGGCTTGTGGAAAAAGGTCTTTGACGGCTCTATTAACTTCATCGTATCCGATCACTCTCCAGCTCCTTTGAGCTTGAAGCAAACTGACGACGCGTTCACAGCTTGGGGCGGTATTGGAAGCGTTCAAAACGACGTGGATGTATTCTTCGATGAAGCTGTACAAAAGCGCGGCATGTCGTTGACGCAATTTGTGGCATTGAACTCTCGAAATTCTGCCGAGCGTTTTGATTTGAAGGGTAAGGGAAGCATTCGCTTAGGCTACGACGCAGATCTTGCCTTTATTAAGCCAAATGCTCCGTATGTGCTGAAAGCTGAAGATCTTGAGTATCGTAACAAGTTCAGCCCGTACGTCGGCCGCACTATTGGCTGCCAGGTGGTAAGAACTTTGCTTCGCGGCGAAGAAATCTATAGTAAAGAAAACGGCGTTACCAAAGATTTCAAGGGAAAGTTCATTCTGCACAAAGCCGAAAACTAAATAGCAGACCGTTGCATAAAGTATGATAATCCTGTACCGAAAGGAGGGAACATGCTGAAACTGAACCACGATATGGTTGAATATGTTGAAGGCGAAACGTTACATGAGTTACTGAAACGCGAAGGCTACGACATTACTTTTGTTGCTGTAACGGTTAACAACGAACTAGTTAAGCGTAATGATTTTGACACTTTTATTGTTAAAGATAATACAAAAATTGAAGTGTTTAGCATTATGGGAGGGGGCTGATATATGGAAAGCGATGACATACGCACGAAAGTCTTGCAAAGACAACGTACGGAAGATAGTGATCTGTTTGCTAAGCAAAGTATTAGCATACTTGGCTGCGGCGGATTAGGTTCTAACATTGCTTTAATGTTGGCACGCGCTGGCGTCGGCACTTTGTATTTGTACGATTTTGACAGGATTGAATACTCAAATTTGAACCGTCAAAATTATACGATACGTGAAGTTGGACAATATAAAGTTGAAGCTACTAAAGCCCGACTTGAAGAAACCTTGCCTTACGTTAAGGTAAATTCTTTTGTGCAACGTATTACGCCAGAATCCCTTGATGAGATTGCCGAACGCTCTGACTTGTTTATTGAAGCGTTTGACAATCGAGAGTCAAAATCCATGGTTCTTGACTATTTCATGAATCATACAAATAAATTTATTATTACTGCTTCCGGCTTGTCTGGTTTAGGAAACGTAAAGAATGTATCTGTTAAGCACGCAGGTAATGTGTGTTTAGTAGGAGATTTTAAGTCTTCACCTGAAGAAGGCTTATATTTGCCTTACGTTTCAGTTATTGCCAGTTTAGAAGCGTTGGAAGCATTGAAATGGATAAAAAATGGAGGAAATTATGGAGAATGAAGATTATTTGGAATTAGGCGGTAAGAAGTTCACTTCCCGCTACATTTTGGGTTCCGGAAAGTATTCTGAAGAACTGATTGACGCAGCAGTAAACAGCGCTAAAGCTGAAATGATTACTGTAGCAATTCGCTACAGTGAGAAGGCTGCCGGAATTTTGAAGCATATTCCGGAAGGCGTGACTATTTTGCCAAACACTAGCGGCTGCGTAAATGTAGAGGAAGCGGTGAACACGGCTCATATTGCTCGCGAAATGGGTTGCGGCAACTTCATTAAGCTTGAGATTATTCCTGACCGCAAATATTTGCTTCCAAACAATGAGGCTACGTTGCAGGCAACGAAGATTTTGGCTGACGAAGGCTTTACTGTTTTGCCTTATATGTACCCAGATTTGTACTTTGCTAAGGCTATGCGCGACGCGGGCGCCTCGGCAATTATGCCTCTTGGCTCTTTAATCGGTTCAAATAAGGGCTTGGAAACGAAGAAGTTTATTCAGCTTATTATTGATGAGATTGATCTTCCAGTTATTGTTGACGCTGGTATTGGCGTACCAAGCCAAGCTGCTGAGGCTATGGAAATGGGCGCTGCTGCAGTAATGGCAAACACTGGTGTTGCTACAGCAAAAGATATTGTGCTTATGGCTAAGGCATTTAAGCTCGGTATTGAAGCAGGCCGTGCAGCTTATCTTGCAGGCCCTGGTCGTGTGCTTGAAAAAGCTGCAACACCGTCTTCTCCAAAGCGCGACGACGAAAATAAGTAACGTATAAACAAATATACTAAGTACCAAAGTGCACAGTAAAAAAGGCTTTGCACAATATTAAGTAAGCCTTGCAGAAGTCGGTTGGATATCTGCAAGGCTTACGACATACCCAACTTGCACTTATTAGAAGAATGAGCTAAACTGTTCATTTGTTTGCGGACATAGCTTAGTTGGTAAAGCGCAACCTTGCCAAGGTTGAGACCGCGGGTTCGAGTCCCGTTGTCCGCTCCATTTTTTATTACAGTTTGTTTTTCAAAATTATATTTTTCCCAACTCAGCGCACTATAAATGTATTGCCGAATATAGTGACGAATACAGCAGCAAACGCAACAACGAACGCAATAGGAAAGTTGCAATAAATTTTTGCAATTCGGCAACATCCATGCGTGAAGCATACTTTTCCTATATACTGCTTATATACTTTGTATACTGAACTATAATGTGATGTGTGTGAGCAGCACGTAACATTTTGTGCTGAATGTTAAACGCGCACACTGTGCAAAATAGCACCGACTTGAAAGAATGGGGAATATGGCTGACGACGTGCAATCTACCAAGCAGACACCTTCCAAGGAGGATTGTACGTCAATATTGGCAGACGCCATTGATTCCTTATGGGGGCAGGGAAATGTTACTTCTATCCCTGCGTTTGTTAAGCATCATATTTTCTACGATTTTCCAGGATTACCTGCACACACTCAATTAGCTTGGTTCAAAATTCCGGGAAAACTTTATGGTATCGCGTTAGGTTTGTGTAAGGAGAATGGAAAGTATTTTCGTCAACTTGCAATCGCTGACGAAGACGGCAGAGTCTACACAGGAGACAAAGTAACACCTGCAGAAACCATAGAACGATTACCTCAACTATCGTTAATTGAGCAAGGATCTTGCGATTTGCGCCATAAAACTCGGTTTTATGGCACCACGGCAATACCAAATTCCCAAAGTCTTACGCAAAAATGCAACAGCATATTACGCAAGATGCGCATACAACGACAAAATACGCAACATTCGCAAACGTCGCCAAGTAAAAAACAGAATCATATTGTTACGCCTACTACTACGCCTACTGTTTATGGCGATGTAGTTATGCAAGCTTCTTTAGATGACGGCTTACACCAGGTTGCTTCGTGGCTTTGCTGCTTACAAGGCAAGCGTAAAAAGTATACGATTGAGGGCACGCGAGTATCATTGCCAGATGCTTTGCGCTGTAATCTTCCTTATGAAGACGCTATTGCCACAGCATTTTTTGCAACATTTTTCATACCTGATTTGCATCAGACTTTAGTTGGCTTTGGGTACAGTCACGTTTTGCGTAGGTTACAAAATGAAGCCCCACTTGGCGCTATTCGTCGAAGCGTAGCAGATATTGATAAAGCAATAGACAAGGGCTTGCGTGTTTCCGGCTTGGAAGAGTATTACAAACGCGTTATGCAAGACGTTGGAGCATTAGAGCCAACGCGAAGCCTTGAAGCAGTTCACGGTGCAGAAAGATTACATCTGCAGTCAGCTCAACGAACTTCAGCACACTATCTTATTTGGGATGACTCGCTTGAGCCTGCCGCAGCGCTAAAAGTACTACGTATTGAAGGCGCTCTCAATCGATTGCAGGCAGTTTATCAGTGCTTGCAATCGAACGCTTCACAAGGTGGGAAAACTACAGAAGATAACGTAACTTGCGAGCGCATTGCTGCTATTGATAACGCAATTATTGAAGATCCTGCTTTTATTGCTAGCGAATCTTTGGGAATGCAAAGTTTTGGCAACCCTTTGCAAGATGACAACATACGTCCACTGATGCACTTGTGGCGTAAAGCGCGCAAATGCCAACAGTCTGCTTCTTATCTAAAACAAACTAAAGCAGGAGAGTGGCAGTATCGTCAATCTCTTGCCGAACTTATTCGCAGCTTATATTTACCCTTCCGTTTCGACGCCGACTTTCGTTCGCATCTTAACGATGGGAAAGTTGCCATCGCTTTTACCGCAACAGGCACATCTTTGATGCCATCATGCACTTATGATGCCGTATCACACACTTGGAACAAGCTTAATGACAGCGAGAAATCGCGCATGGCCACAGATTATAATCTTCGACTTGGCATAATGCTTGCAACTCTCGCATTTGGTATTAACGAACAAATACAGCACGTGTCAATTCGACTCGATTCCATCGGCCTTGAGGAAATGGTTGCTGCTCAAGATAGCGCTATTAGCACGCTACTCAATCGCACGCTAAGAGCGTTACGCAATATGAACGGTAGTGCTACTCCGTCCAAAGGCGAACCAAAAGATGGAGACGTTCATGGAGATCCTGCTCAACTTCAGGATTTACAACATCTGCCTCTTGCCGATGTTATTGATGCCGCACAATCACTAGTCGATGCTCATACTGCGGATATTACTAAAGCAGTAGCAACAGATGCCGGCGATGCTGAAGATAGTGTCACTGTTGAAATCACAGACGACGACGCCAATAATGCTACTGGCAGTACCAATGACAATCCTCTATCCGCATTTAGCGAACCTCCAGAAATACGAACGTTAGTAACGGTAACTTTTGAACGCGAATCTTTTATAAAACATATTCGCGCGCACGGATTGCAAAATCCTATAGAATTTTATCGTCAATCGCATGCCGTTTTGCGCGTGAAAGAAAACAATACTCTTGAAACCATTGAGCCATCGTTTGACTTGCACGATTCGTGTTTTGCTCCTCACGGCGCTCAAGAAGAACCCGAATTTTCTGATACTATTTTTGACAATAATCAAGAAGAAATTTTAGGAACCTACTATTCTCAAGGTCTTTCAATTCAAAGAGAAGACTTACTACAGCAGGCAGTTACTGATTTTCATCATATTGCTTCTGAACAAATCCCGACAACAGCTGAAAAAGCTAGGGAAGCCATGCGTATTATTGATAGTATTGGCGACCCTGAGCTGAGCAAACGAGCGGACGACGTTACAAAAGCACTTATCGATGAAGCACCAATACCAGAGCTTTCCTTCACCGTTTCGCAAGACATTCACTCAATGCGCATACGAGCACACGAACAATTTATGGAAGGCGATCTTAAACAAGCGATTGAAGATTACGAGGAAAATATTGCTCGTTTCGACGCCATGTTTTCTGTAGGCAATACTGTCCCTCGCTACTTTAATTCTTACGCTGAGAGAGTAGTGTACAACCGTCTGTTTGCAACTCAAGACGAGCACACTTTACTTATTCCAGACGGGCTGTTCTACGCACACATGGAAATTGCGGATTTACTTTCACAATTACACCAAAACGATGCAGCACTTAAGCATTTGAACACCATGGTTTCCTACGCTCCAACCTATGCTCTTTCGCATTTGAGACTCGCGGCGGCATTGTGCCAGCAGGAGGATTGGACCTCAGCTATTGCTGCCTGCTTAAACGCTTTACGCGTGTCGTTTGATAAAGACGATGCCGCATTTGCCTATTACAGGCTCGCGTATGCTGCGTGGATGCAAGATCGTTTTGCTTTAGCTGCCGGAGCTTACCGTATGGCAGACTATTTAGCTCCGGGGCGAATTGAGCCTTTAAGCGTGGAGTTAGAAGAATTATTGTCCAGAATGCAGTCGCAATGCTATAAAGCTCCACGTAATATGGACGAAGTGCGACAGATTTTTCAGCAAGAGGATATTCCTGTCTGGCCAAATATTGAGGCAAATCATATTATTGGTAAGGCTGCGAAGCTTACTGTTGACGATGGTATGTTTGTGATTGCTCGAACATTATGCGTAGCACATATTCGTATGACACTATCGGAAGATTGGGAAGGTGCAGTGCAATCGCAATTTTTGCGCTCGCTTAACGCATAAAAAGCTACGTAAACTTCATAATCATAAACTTCATAATAACTTCATAAACGTCACAAACGTGTAAAACATATCGAGTTGAAAGGGGATTTTCATGAGTGCAGCTCACGATGATACAGCATCACAAAGTACGCAATGGACGCTTTTTGACAATTTTGATAATCAACCTGTAACTCATGAGGACCAGCAAGAACCTACTCAAGAGCAATCTCAAACGAAGACTACAACCAGCAATAATCAGCTTCAGAATCATAAAATTGGCAGCGAATCACACTCTGAAGCTCACGTTTGGAACTCTACTACGGACGCAGATTCCTGGATTGCTCAGCTCGAACCAACCGATGCGGATGCTCTAGCTCTTGAAAGTTTACAACCCGCGGCCCTTACTACAGAACAAGCAGCTCACTTATGGGCAAAGTTAGCTGCATGGACGCAATCAGATCAAATCGCATATTATGTAGAGGATTCGCCTACCAGCTCCGATGCTGCCTATGATGCGCGCATGCGGACGCTGATTGCTTTGGAATCTACCTTCCCAACGCTAGACACACCTCAGTCTCCAACACATCGCGTAGGTGGCACTTTCTCCAATGACTTCACTTCTGTAAAACACCCTTCTCGCATGATGAGCTTGGATGACGTATTTTCTCTGGACGAATTGCACGATTGGTACAACAGTGTTCTACGAGACTTACAATGGCCTGAGTCAAAACCGCTTCCTATGACATGCGAAGTAAAAATTGACGGGCTTGCATTAAACCTTATCTATCGCAATGGCACACTTGAACAAGGTTTAACTCGAGGCGACGGCGTAACAGGCGAAGATATTTCACTTAACGTGAGAACAATTGAAGCAATACCTACGCAACTTCACGCAAACAATCCCGACGATATTCCTGAATTCGTGGAAATTCGCGGCGAAGTATTTATGAAGTGGACTGATTTTCGCAAACTCAACGAAGAACAGGAAGACGCTGGATGCACAGCTTTTGCCAATCCAAGAAACGCGGCAGCAGGCTCGCTTCGTCAAAAAGATCCTCGCATTACTGCAACTCGCCGATTGAGCTTTTTCGCTCACGGCTTAGGCGAACTTCGCTGGAATGCGAACGCAAGCCATGCTCACAGTGAAACAACTTTTAACCAATCTGATGCATATAAGCTGTACAAGCAATGGGGCGTACCCGTTTCGCCTTACACTCGCGAAGTAACGAATTTTGCAGAAATTCAAGACATGATTGAATATTATGGGGAGAATCGAGCAAATATTTTACACGCCTTGGATGGAATTGTGGTCAAGGTTGATGATCGCGCATTGCAACGTCAACTTGGCGCAACTTCGCGCGCACCGCGCTGGGCTATTGCGTATAAATATCCTCCCGAGGAAGTCAATACCGTTCTTAAAGATATTGTTGTTCAAGTCGGAAGAACAGGACGAGTCACACCGGTAGCAGTGCTTGAACCAGTAACTGTTGCAGGCTCTACAATTTCCCGAACTACGCTTCACAACGCTTGCGAAGTTGAACATAAAGGTGTGCTTATCGGTGACACAGTAGTAGTTCGTAAAGCAGGCGATGTGATCCCGGAATTAGTTGGACCAGTGCTCAAATCGCGCGAAGGTCGAGAAAACCAGTTACGTAAGTTCGTAATGCCAGAATATTGCCCTTCGTGTGGCACAAAACTAGCTCCTGCAAAAGAAGGGGATAAAGATATTCGCTGCCCTAATGTTGAAAATTGCCCAGCTCAACTAACCGAACGTATTATCAACTTAGCTTCTAGGCAAGCTTTCGACATTGAAAATTTGGGAGAAGCAGCGGCCTTAGCGTTAACTAATCCGGAAGATTCTAGGCCTACTACCGCTGAAGTTTATTGCAACGACATTGACAAAATAATCACACGTCGTGGCGAAACCCCTAAGCCGTATATTCCACAAGCTATTTTACCGCTTCCAGAACCGCAAAAGCCTGTGCTGAAAAGCGAAGCCGGAATTTTTAGTATTACTGCAGACGACTTGCGAGATGTGAAAGTGTGGAAAGAAATACCGCATGTCGAAGAATGGGAAGAAATTGACAAGAACGGAAAGTTGCGAAAACGTACCAAAAAAGTTGGCGGCTCCGGCTTATGGAGACAAGTAAACGCTTTCTGGACTCGTACTCTTACGGCGACATACGTTGAAGAAAATAATGCAGAAAATACAAGCGACGCAACTGACGAAAACAATGTCAACGAAAATAAACTCGCCGAAAACGCGACGCAAGAAGTAAATCAAGAACCAAATCAAGAACCAAATCAAGAACCAAATCAAGAACCAAATCAAGAACAGTGGAATCCACAATACCCGCAATTCCACGTGCCTAAAGACGCTTACGTTAACGGCACTGCAGATAAGCGCGTCAAAAAAGATGGCAAAACTGTAACAATTAAAGCACCAACCTACTCAAGACCCTCAGAAACTACGCGAAGCATGCTCGAAGAAATCGCCCAAAAAGGCAAAAATGCACCACTATGGCGCGTTCTCGTAGCACTTTCCATACGCAGGCTAGGACCTCCAACAGCCAGACTCATCGCGGCACGATTCCAATCACTTGACAACATTGCTCACGCAACAGTAGACGAACTCACCAACATTGATGGCGTGGGATCAGAGATAGCGCAAACCGTTTATGACTGGTTCCAAAAAGCCCAACTGGAAGACAACTGGCGTGGCGAAGTACTCAAATCTTGGAAAGAAGCTGGAGTAGTCGGCAATATTGAATCCTCATCATTACAGCAAACCCTCAGTGGCAAAACCGTAGTGGTGACAGGATCGCTACAAAAATTTAGTAGAGACAGTGCCAAAGAAGCAATTATTTCCAGAGGCGGCAAAGCGTCAGGTTCCGTAAGCAGCAACACCTATTGCGTAATCTTAGGCGCGAATGCAGGCTCAAAAGCAACAAAAGCGCAAGAGCTCGGCATTCCAATGCTTAACGAACAGCAATTCAACATTCTTTTGGAAACTGGCAGCCTAGAAACTGCATTGCACAGTGCTGACGAAACCACTTTTAAGTTTGCTACTGAAATGGAATCATAACGTATATGAACGCAAGCGAACTTGAAACACGCCTTTACGATCTGCTCGGCAGCGTTATTGACCCTGAATTAGGACGTTCAGTTACCGAACTCAATATGGTAACTGGCGTGCATGTTAGTGCAAAAAACGCAGGCTTAAACGCTTCTCTGCCAGAATATGATGTTGAAATCAATCTTGAACTCACAGTGCCAAATTGCCCACTAGCGCAAGTCATATCCGAACGAGTTACAACAGCAATTTCGCAATATCCTCATGCCACACTCGTTCCGCATGTTCACATTACAGCAATGAGCGCAAGCAAATTAGCCGAGCTCGTATCAAATTTGAAAGCTGAGCGTAGGGAAAATCCCTTTAACAAAGCTGGAGCCCACACAAGAATTTTCGCCATCGCCTCCGGTAAAGGCGGGGTAGGGAAATCTTCTATAACCGCCAATTTAGCAGCAACTTTTGCGGCACTAGGTTACGACACGGCAGCTATCGACGCTGACGTATACGGTTTTTCCTTACCGCGCATGTTTGGAGTAAATTCTCAGCCTACAAATCTTAACGGTATGCTGATGCCGGTTGTTGCTTGGGGAGTAAAGCTTATTTCAATCGGCATGTTTGCTGGAACTGATCGCGCTATTTTGTGGCGAGGCCCACGTTTACAGCGCTCGTTAGAACAGTTTTTATCAGACGTTTGGTGGGGAAATCCAGATGTTCTTTTGCTTGATTTAGCTCCGGGAACGGGGGATATGGCATTAGCAGTCGCGCAATCGTTACCTAACGTAGAACTTGTAGTAGTTACTACTCCGCAACCAAGCGCATCGGACGTAGCTGTAAGAGCAGGACTTATGGCTTTGCAAATTCCAGTGAGTGTGCGCGGCGTAGTAGAAAACATGAGCTGGTTTGAAAACAATGGCGAACGCTTAGAAATATTTGGTTCCGGAGGTGGGAAACGCGTAAGCGAACAGCTTTGCAATGCTCTCCATACCAATATTCCGCTTCTAGCTCAGATCCCTCTAGACACGTCTCTTCGAGAAATTGGCGAAGCGGGGCGACCTGCGGTACTTGCGGAAGACGGCAAACTAGCCGACTCACCATTAGCTAATACTTTTGTTAAACTTGCAAAAAGCTTAATGGAAAAATCTGAGTAAAAATAAATATGGGGTCACTTTACTTTCAAGCAACCCCATATTTGAGAAGATTACGTTACTAAACGTTACTAAACGCTACTTAATGGCGTTCAACCATTGTTCCTTAGTAGCCTTTTCAGCCTGCAACTTAGCCTTACGGTTCTTATCAGTTTCCTTTGCAATTGCAGCATCAAGATCTTCAAGCTGTGCCTGAAGTTGCAAAGCAAAACTAGACTTACGAGCGTTAGCCTCAGGATCTTCATCCCTCCAAGCGGCTTCCTCAACAGCCTTAATCTTCTTATCAACTTCGTTCAAACGAGACTCAATACGACGCATATCTTCGCGAGGAACGAAACCAATAGCATCCCATTCTTCCTGAATTTGAGACAGCGCTTGACGAGCCTTTTTAGCAGCTTCCTCATTTTCTACAGGAAGCAGAGCCTCAGCCTTCACCAACAAAGCTTCCTTCTTGGAAAGATTCTCCTGCTCACCAGCATTGAGCTTCTCACGATCAGCCTGACGCGCATGGTAGAAGGCGTCAGCAGCCTCACGGAACTTAGTCCACAAAGCGTCATCATGTTGACGACCAGCGTTACCAGCTTTCTTCCAACGATCCATCAAAGCATTAAACTTCATAGAAGTTTCACGCCAATCAGTGGAATCTTTCAAAGTTTCTGCTTCAGCAATAATTGCTTCCTTAAGCTGCTTGGCGTTATTACGCACGTGCTCGCGTTCCTTAACCCAAGCGTTCCTAGCCTGAGTAAAGGTCGAACGAGCCTTAGAGAAACGCTGCCACAGTGCGTCAGCGTCAGTCTTGTTCAAATGAATGGTAGTGCGCTGATGCTCCTGCCACTCGTCAAATAAAGCACGTAACTTGTCGTTAAGCTCACGCCAATTCGTCGAATCGCCCATATTAGCAATTAAAGCTTCAGCACGTTCTACAATAGCTGCACGCTCTTTCAAAGCCTTTTCAAGAGCTTCTTTACGAGCTTGGCTCATCGCTTCCTTTTTTTCTTCGCCTTTTGCTTTCAACTCGGCGTGTCGCGCACGCAAAGCGGCAATGTCACCAACCGCAGCAGGGTTGTCTAACTCAGCTTGCAAAGCATTCAAAGTTTCGTCAATTTCTTTCGCCTTTACGTTGGAAGATTCCAAACGCTTAGCGAACAAATCAAGCTTAATCTTCAAGTCAAGATAGCGATGAATATAGAAGGTCAATGCTTCTTCAGGAGTGCCAGTGGAGTACTGACCAACCTCACGTTCGGCCCCATCTTCCTTAACATAAACAGTGCCACTTTCATCAACGCGGCCAAAGGTTTTCGCGGCTTTAATATCTTCTTCGCTATAGGAAATAGTTGGTGCCTGGGCAACAACACGAGCTTTATGCGCGAAGCTAGCCGGCGACGGCGCGTGTGGCTTTGGGGTAGTAGTGGATTGAGTATTTTCTTCAGGTTTAGTCTGTTCGGTCACGGTCGACTCCTTACAGCAGATGCACGGTAACAGTGTTACGAATAAGTATGACGGTAAGCCATGATTTTTCCGCAACACCACCTATTATAGTGGACATGGTACAAGGCTCATCAATCTCAGGTTTCCCTGAATGGCTTCCTAGTGAACGCGCTGTAGAACAGCAAGTAATTGACACGCTACGAGAAGTCTTTGAACTCAATGGTTTTATTGGCATTGAAACGCGTGCCGTAGAGCAGGGTTCAAGTTTGTTAAAAAAGGGCGAAACTAGTAAAGAAATTTATTTATTGTCGCGTTTGCAGGAAGTTGGCCACGAATCCGACACTCCAGTTGAAGAACGAATCGGTTTGCATTTTGATTTAACAGTGCCGCTAAGTCGTTATGTTGTAGAACACACTGGAGATTTGGCGTTCCCATTCAAGCGCTGGCAGATGCAGAAGGTTTGGCGAGGAGAGCGTCCACAAGAAGGCCGTTTCCGCGAATTTGTACAAGCAGATATTGATGTTGTTGGAAATGGTGAACTTCCATCCCACTACGAAGTTGAGTTGCCGCTTGTTATGGTCGAAGCTCTTGAACGCTTACGCAAGTTTGGACTTCCTAAAGCAACGGTTCACGCTAATAATCGTAAGCTTTCTGAAGGTTTTTACCGCGGTATTGGCTTAACTGATATTGAAGGCGTACTTCGAGAAATCGATAAGCTAGATAAAATCGGTGCGGATGAAGTAGCTAAACTTCTGGTAAAAGAGTGCGGTGCTACGGATTCTCAAGCCGCAGCCTGCTTGGAATTAGCAGAACTTACTGCAGCAACGGGCGAAGAATTAAAGTCTCGTTTTGACGCATTATGCGAGAAGCACAATATTTCCCGCAGTGAAGACAATGAATCATACGTTTTAGCTTCAGAAGGCGTTGAAACGTTGGCAATGATTGTTGACGAGGCAGCTCGAATTCGTCCTGGTGCCGTAGTCGCTGATTTGAAGATTGCTCGTGGACTTGACTATTATACCGGTTCCGTTTACGAGACTTTCCTTGATAACGCAGCATCTCTAGGCTCTATCTGCTCCGGAGGTCGTTACGACAATCTCGTTTCACAAGGAAAGAAAAAGTATCCAGGCGTAGGTTTGTCTATTGGTATGTCTCGCTTACTTTCTTACATGCTACACACGGCAGGTGCGACCGTTTCGCGAGTTTCTCCGGCTGCAGTGCTCGTAGCAGTTTGGAATGAGGAGGATCGTCCCGCATGCAACGAAATCGCTAGGAAACTTCGCGACCGTGGTATTGCAGTTGACGTTGCGCCGACGGCAGCCAAGCTTGGCAAACAAATTAAATATGCAGACAAGCTGGGTATTCCTTACGTATGGTTCCCTGCAGATAGTACTGAATCTGAGTCTTCTCACGATGAGGTAAAAAATATTATTACTGGCGAGCAAGAATCCGCAGATGTCACGTCGTGGCAACCGGATACTGTTTATGCCCGGCAGACAGTTTCTTGCGCCCAATAATAAGTGCGAATATTTTTCGCATATTAGGCTGCAGGTTCGTGTCAAATATAACAAATTAATACACTAATTAGAACGTAGAGGAAGTGGACTTATGAGCCAGACGGCGTATCGTACACATCATGCCGTTGAAGTGACTGAAGAATTGGTCGGGCAAAAAGTAACCATCGCTGGTTGGGTTGATCGTCGCCGCGATCACGGTGGCGTCGCCTTTGTTGACGTCCGTGACAACACAGGCTTGGTGCAGGTTGTTATTTACGATGAGGAAACCGCACGACCATTGCGTAGTGAGTTCGTTGTACAGGTAACCGGTGAGGTTCGCTTGCGTCCGGATGGCAACGAGAATGACCATTTGGCAACTGGTAAGATCGAAATCGTTGCTGAAACGGTTACAATTCTCGCCAAATCTGATGCTTTGCCATTCCAAGTTTCAACGGCTTTGGAAAACGAGTCCGAAAACAAGCTTCCTAGCGAAGATGTTCGTTTGAAGTACCGTTACCTTGATTTGCGTCGCCCGTCTATGCAGCGCAATTTGAAGCTTCGCTCTGATATGGCTAAAGCTGCTCGTCACGCTTTGGAAGATATGGACTTCACTGAGGTCGAAACTCCAACCTTTATTAAGTCCACTCCAGAAGGCGCACGTGACTTTGTTGTCCCAGCACGCTTGGTTCCAGGCTCTTGGTACGCACTCCCACAGTCTCCGCAGCTTTTGAAGCAGCTGCTCATGGTTTCTGGCGTTGAACGCTACTACCAGCTTGCTCGTTGCTATCGCGATGAAGACTTCCGCGCGGATCGTCAACCTGAGTTCACTCAGCTCGATATGGAAATGAGCTTTGCAAGCCAGGAAGATGTTATGGCTATGGCAGAACGCGTTATTGCCGCTATTTGGAAGGAAGCTGGCCACGAAATTACTCTTCCTTTGCCTCGTATCACTTGGCAGGAAGCTATGGATAAGTACGGTTCCGATAAGCCAGATTTGCGCTTCGGTAATCCTCTTATTGAGTTGACTGACTTCTTTAAGAACACTCCATTCCGCGTGTTCCAAGCTCCATACGTCGGCGCAGTCCTCTTTAAGGGCGGTGCTGAAACTCCTCGTCGTCAATTTGACGCTTGGCAGGATTGGGCTAAGCAGCGTGGAGCTAAGGGCTTGGCTTACGTAGTCTTCGGTGAAGATGGCGAGTTGAAGGGTCCTGTGGCTAAGAATCTTAGTGAAGAAGAACGCGCAGGCCTTAAGGAAGCTGTTGGCGCAGAAGATGGCGACGCAGTGTTCTTTGCAGCAGGCTCCCGCGAATCTTCGCAGCTTCTTCTTGGTGCTGTACGCGTAGAGCTTGCGAACCGCGCAGGTTTGCTTCATCCAGACGAGTTCGCTTTCACTTGGGTTGTTGACTTCCCACTGTTCAAGCGCACTGATGATCCAGATGACGACGATGTTGCAGTCGGCCACTCCAAGTGGACTTCTATGCACCATCCGTTTACAATGCCATCTGCTGATTGGATCGATAAGTTTGATAAAGATCCAGAGCATGCTATGAGCGATTCTTACGACATCGTTTGCAACGGTAACGAAATGGGCGGCGGTTCCGTGCGTATTCACCGCGACGATATTCAAGATCGCGTTTTGAATGTTCTTGGAATCGACAAGGCTGAAGCTGATGAAAAGTTCGGATTCTTGCTTGAAGCCTTCAAGTATGGTGCCCCACCTCACGCTGGTATTGCTTTGGGCTGGGATCGTACTGCCGCAATTTTGGCAGGCGCAAGCTCCATTCGCGACGTCATCGCCTTCCCTAAGGCTGGCGGCGGCCGCGATCCTCTAACTGGCGCTCCAGCTCCAATTTCGGACGAACAGCGTGCAGAAACTGGCGTAGATTACGATCCAGAAGAAGACGAGTAAAATAGTATCGCATATTACGAGTATTAATCGAATCACAGATTACGATTTGTAATATTCGCTCAAATAAAAGCTGTTAGGTGTGATGGAATGTCACAACTAACAGCTTTTTTGTAACCTAAGAGTTACAAAACGTAACGATAGCGATAAATAACTGTAACACAGCGTGATTAGACTGCTTCATATGGATAAGCAAGTAGCAAAGTCACATCCAAATGCCGAGGATATGACTTCCAGCACTGGTTCAGTGCACAAAGCGGCAACTCCTTTAGTAGAATTAAGCCATGTCGAAAAGCACTATGGAAAACTTCACGTGCTTAAGGATATTAATCTCACGGTTAATAAAGGCGAAGTACTTGTTATTATCGGTCCTTCCGGTTCTGGCAAGTCAACTATGTGCCGTACTATCAACCGTCTCGAAACTATTGATTCTGGCGATATTCGCATCGACGGCGAGCCACTTCCTCAAGAAGGCAAAGAACTCGCAGCTTTGCGCGCAGAAGTAGGCATGGTTTTCCAATCGTTTAACTTGTTCGCTAATAAAACAATTCTGGAAAACGTAACACTTGCTCCTATGAAAGTTCGTCATATGGATCAGCAAAGTGCAGAAACGTTAGCTATGGAATTGCTTGCGCGCGTAGGCGTTGATAACCAAGCCAACAAAATGCCTTCGCAACTTTCTGGCGGTCAGCAGCAGCGTGTTGCTATTGCTCGCGCTCTCGCTATGCAGCCAAAAGTTATGTTATTCGATGAGCCAACGTCCGCACTTGATCCGGAAATGGTGAATGAAGTACTTGACGTTATGGTTAATCTTGCTAAAGAAGGCATGACCATGATTTGCGTAACTCACGAGATGGGTTTTGCGCGTAAAGCAGCAGATCGCATCGTGTTTATGACAGATGGTCATATTCTTGAGCAGGGAACTCCTGAAGAATTCTTCGAGAATCCGAAGACTGATCGAGCAAAAGATTTCCTTTCCAAGATTCTTACGCATTAATAAAGTTTTTTCATTTGAGTTTTGAGTTTTAACTTTTAAGTCTTAAGTCTTACGAAGCTCACCACTATTGGAAAAACTGTTCTTACGAAGGGAATAAGTCATGAACATATTACGAAATCGCTCGTTACGCGCGATACTAGCTATGTTATGTACTCTTTGCTGCGTTCTACCGCTTTCTGCATGCGATCGCAGTGATGGCAAAAAAGTGATACGAATTGGTATTAAGTTTGATCAGCCTGGCTTGGGCTTCAAAAAAGCCGGAACTTACGTAGGTTTCGACGTTGATGTTGCTAAATACGTGGCTAAGAAACTCGGATATTCTGAAGATCAAATCGTATGGAAAGAGTCGCCTTCTAAGCAACGCGAAACAATGTTGCAAAACGGTGACGTCGATATTATTGTAGCAACGTACTCAATTACGGACGCTCGCAAAAATATTGTTTCGTTCGCGGGACCGTATTTTATTGCTGGTCAAGATTTGCTTGTTCGCAAGGATGAGCACAAAGTAAGTGGTCCAAACGATTTAAACGGAAAGCGTTTGTGCTCAGTATCTGGTTCAACCTCTGCAATAGCTATTAAAGAGAAGTTCGCTTCAAAAGTACAGCTTATGCAACAGCCAGGTTATGCAGAATGTGCAACCGCAC
This sequence comes from Gardnerella nova, assembly GCF_049244055.1. Lineage (NCBI taxonomy): Bacteria > Bacillati > Actinomycetota > Actinomycetes > Bifidobacteriales > Bifidobacteriaceae > Gardnerella > Gardnerella nova. The sequence continues at coordinate 657,612 of NZ_CP058369.1, forward strand.
TGTTCTCTGGCATTGTGGATGCCGTAACTACCGATGATATTATTCTCGCAGGCTTAGCAACTGCATCTCGCGGCCGCCTCAAACTCATCGGTAAGCCATTCACAGCAGAGTATTACGGCATTGGTATTAAAAAAGGCAATACGCGTTTGGCTAAACGTATTAACGCAGCTTTGAAAGACATGATGCGCAACGGCTCATGGAAGCGAGCGTTAAACGACAATTTGCGCGGCACTGGTTTTAAGCCAAATGCTAAGTACAATCCACCGGTACCTCAGGAAGGGGAGGAGTGATATGCAAGATTTTATACAACTTTTTACCTCCTACAATATTCCGGGAGCATTCCTGGTTAATATTGAAATAACGTTGTGGAGCATACTTTTTTCCAGCATTATTGGCGTAATTCTCGTTACGATGCGTATTTGCCCTGTATCTTCCTTACGCATGGTTGCTACAGTTTACGTGGAGTTGTTTAAGAATATGCCATTGACTATCATCATGGTTTTCATGGTGTTGGGCGTATACGCACAGCTTAAGCTCGGATTCTCACAGATTTTCGACGTGAACTTCTTCTGGCTTGCTGTTACCGGCTTGTCACTGTACACGGCAGCATTTGTGTGTGAATCGCTACGATCAGGTCTTAACACAGTACCAATTGGTCAAGCTGAGGCTTGCAGGGCGTTGGGATTGAATTTCTTCCAGTCAGCAACGCAAGTGATTTTACCTCAAACTTTCTGTGGATCGGTGGCTCCACTTGGCAACACGTTTATTGCGTTGTTAAAAAATTCTACTGTGGCCGCTGCAGCTTCTGTCGCTACAGAAACTTCCACAATGATGAGCGAAATGATTGAAAAACATGCGGACTTAATTGTTCCTATCTTCCTAATTTTCGCATGCGGATACATTATTCTCATTATCCCTATCGGTATTTTGACAACGTATCTGTCTAACAAGCTTGCAGTGAGAAGGTGATACCAATGGCTAAAGAATGTGAACAATCATTATTGTTTGATGCTCCAGGGCCAAAAGCTCGCAAGAAAATCCGTACAGCAAATATTATTGCAGGCTGCGTGTTTGCACTATGTGTAGTTGCTATACTTTTGCGTTTAAGTAATCCGCCTGATGGAGAAAACCAACTTTCATGGGTGTTATGGAACCCTGCTGTTGATTCTGAATCTTGGATTGATTTTTACCTTCCTGGCTTATGGATGACGTTGAAAGCATCGCTGGTTGCAGTCGTTGGCTCTATAATTTTCGGCTTATTCTTTGGATTGTGCCGTTTATTACCAAACTTACTTATTCGCAGCATTTCAGCAGTGGTGGTAGAGTTTTGCCGAGCTGTGCCGGTGTTGATGCTGATGATTTTCTTGTGGAGAGCGTTTGCACTTTCCGGCATGAAAGAAGCATCTTACTGGGCTGTTGTACTTGCGCTTATTCTGTACAACGGTTCCGTGGTTGCAGAATTGGTGCGATCTGGCGTTGGTAATCTGCCAAACGGTCAGCGTGAAGCTTCTCTCGCTCTCGGCTTAAGCGAATATCAGTCTCTTACGCAAATCGAAATGCCACAGGCCATCATTGCGATGATGCCAGCAGCTGTAACTCAGTTGGTGGTTGTGTTGAAGGATACAGCACTTGGCTCAATTATTATGTACACTGATTTGCTTCAAGAGTCTCGTCGCTTAGGATCGATGTACTTTAATATTTTGCAAACCTTAAGTGTTGCAGCAGTTATTTACTTCTTGATTTGCCTCGCTTTGTCTTGGTTCGCAGAATGGTTACCATCTCATTTGAAGAACCGTACTGCTGCTCCAACAGAAGTGGAACCAGTTGCGCCAATTGCTATTATGGATCCTTCTAATGTGAACCAGATGGCTGTTGCTAAGGAAGTTAAAGAGCTGCCATACGGTGGTACTCCTCGTAAGTATCACGTGCATCACCGCGGCACGAATGCTTCTATTCATCATTGGCGTCGAACTCGCTACTTGCAAGGCTACGATGAGCATCATCTTGAAACTGGCGACGAACCAGAAAATGATGATACAGAGGATACTAATAATTAATTCATTAGTTCAATTAGCATCCTAGATTCGCATCCTAAAAAAAAAATATTCACAAGCGTAGTCAGTTATTACATACTGGCTACGCTTTTTACGTTTTCATCTAAGCGAAATTATGAAAAAACAAACAACGTTTGCGCACAGACTAACAAATCGCTAAACTATTAGGGTCACATGCATACGAGGAGGCCATTACATGGATGACGCGTTTGAGCTGTCTGCTGCAAAGATGCGCAGACACAATATGAGCGATACTGCTATTGAACAATTTGCCCACCTGTACGATGTATGGCGTAATAATCAATCGGGAGAGTTTATTCGAGAAAGTAGCATAGAAGCTATTAAAACTGTGCCTAACTTTCACGAAATTTACGAAACAATAGACCACGATAAAGCAGTTAATGCATTTGCAAAAACGGCCTTCATTAAGCTGAATGGCGGTTTGGGAACTTCTATGGGATTGTCTTGCGCAAAATCTTTACTACCAGTGCGCAGACATAAAGCACGACAAATGCGTTTTATTGATATTATTATTGGCCAAGTTCTTACTGCCCGTCAACGTTTGGGCGTGGAGCTTCCTCTTATCTTCATGAACTCTTTCCGCACTTCTCACGACACTTTGCAAGTACTTAAGCGCAATCGCAAGTTTGTGCAGGAAAATATTCCAGTAGAAATTATTCAGCATCAGGAACCTAAACTAGTTGAAGAATCCGGCGAGCCTGTTTCATACGAGCAAGATACGGAGTTGGAATGGTGTCCTCCAGGTCACGGCGATATTTTTTCAACGCTGTGGGAATCTAATTTGTTACAGATTTTGCAAGAACATGGCATTGAATACTTGTTTATTTCAAACTCTGATAATTTAGGTGCTAGGCCGTCTAGAACGCTTGCACAACATTTTGAAAATACTGGTGCTCCTATCATGATTGAGGTTGCTAAGCGCACTCAGGCAGATCGAAAGGGAGGACACATAGTTCGTGACGCTCAAACGGGTCGCTTAGTTCTTCGCGAAATGACTCAGGTACATCCAGAAGATCGCAGAAGTGCGCAAAGTATTAAAAAACATCCTTATTTCAACACTAATAATATTTGGGTTCGTGTTGATGCTTTGCGTAAAAAATTGGAGGAATACCATGGTATTTTGCCTCTTCCTGTTATTTGCAATCGTAAAACCGTCGATCCAACTCTCGAAACTAGCACTCCTGTAATTCAGCTTGAAACGGCTATGGGAGCTGTAGCGTCACTTTTTGACGACGCAATTTGCGTGGAAGTAGATCGCATGCGATTCCTGCCGGTTAAAACAACGAATGACTTATTTATTATGCGTTCTGACCGATTCCATCTGACTGATTCGTATGAGATGGAGGATGGTAATTACATTTTCCCTGATATAGATTTGGATCCGCGATATTATAAAAATATTAACGATTTTAACGAACGATTCCCGTATTCAGTTCCTGCACTTGCCGCGGCAAAATCGGTTACGATTCGAGGAGATTGGACCTTTGGAAGTCAAGTTTCCATGTTTGCCGATGCGGTTTTGGAAGATACGGGGGAGCCAAGTTATGTACCAAACGGCGAGTTTGTTGGACCTCAAGGAATTGAGCCAGATTCTTGGGTTTAATAAAATTTTCGCCACTTGCGTCTTATATATGCGGCAACGTTACATTTTTCCTAAAGAAAAAAATACGTATGGCGTGTCGCTAAAAAATGGCGTATTTTCAACGATGTTGAGGTATTAGTGCGCACATGATACAGAATTATATTAAGTTTTTTGCAAAAATGTCCACACGTACCGCAAAACACCATTAAAATAGAAACGGTGCGTGCGTATAGTGCACAAGATTCAGGCTTGTTTTAAGTAAGTCTGAAGTGTTGTGACAGCACACGCTAGCAATAAACAATAGTAAATAAACGATACGTGAGGACCAATGGTAGAAGGAAGCAACGGAAGGCGACGTTTTTCCGACAAATGGGGCAAACACGAGCTTGATGTGCTCGCTGTATTGTCTTCCGCATTCCCGCAATGGCTGACTTCGCGGCAAATAGCCCAGCGCGTGAAAGCTTATGCAGATTCTTATGGTGAGCTTGCAGACCAAGCAGCCAAGGCGGCATTTGCAAAGCAGTTCCAACGCGATCGCGCCAAGCTCGCTGCTATGGGTATCGCAATTGAGTCTAGGCAGCCTGAATATTCTTCTAAGTCAGAAGGTCAGGATTTCGCATCGTATCGTTTACAATTGGGCGATGAGCCTCGAGTTCGACTGCGTTTTGACCAATCTGAATTGCCGGTATTAGCTGCAGCTAACTATTTAGCTCGTTCGATGTCTATTTCGTCACTTGAATCAGATCAACATGAACAGCAGCGCACTTCTCGCACAGCTCCTCGCGTTCCGCAAACTCCAATCCCAGGCTTAGGTTTAGATTCTATTGCTCCTGGTCTTGGCACTCAGATGCTTCCGGATTCTTTGGTGAAGGTTATTGATTCCCGTCGTTTTGCCGCAACCGTGGACGTCGACGGCGAACATTTGAATGTCGCTTATACTGACGCTGACGACTTAGCTATGTTTGTGCTTGAACACCCTGGTTCAAGCGTGGTAAGCCCTCAAGAGGCTGTTGACGCTTTCCACCGTCGTTTACACGCTGCAGCCGAATTCTCATCGTGTGATGAGCATAGTCAATGCGACGATACCGATAATGTTGCAGAGACTGCGCAAACTTCTTCTGATACTCAAGAAGCCGACGATGACAAATCGCATGCAAAGAAGAGCTCCTCGTTCCAAACTGGTAGCGAAGTTGATCGTAGACTTCGTCTCATGTTGTTCCTTTCTGCGCATCTTGGCGAGGAATTCCCACTCAACGAGCTTGCTGAACGTTTTATTGGCAAACCAAAGAATGAGGATGAACTTCGTCGTTTCGTCACCATTCTTCACAAGGACATTAACACTCTCACCACGGTTTCCGACGATGGAGAGATGGCTGGTAGTCAGTTCTTCGATATTGATTGGACGCTTCTCGAGAATGAGAATATTGTTTCTGCAACTAACTCTTTGGGCTTGGAGCGTTTAGCTGGCATCTCCCAACAGTACTTGAGTATGCTCACTGCTTCCGCTAATTATTTGGCTCATTCTCCACTTTTGCCAGCAGAGCAGCGCGCTCAAGCAGAATCGTTGTATAAGCGACTTCGTCGTCATGTTCTTCCTGGACAGACCCCATGGCTGAGCTTAACCGGTTACGAAATTGAACCTCGCAACTGTTCTATCGTGCGCAGTGCCATCAATAGTTCAGCATTGCTGGATATGGAATATACTGATGGAGCTGGGCGGACCCGGCGCAAGATTGTTGCCCCTTACAAGATTTACGTTGATGAGGGAGTGTACTACGTTGCGGTTTGGACGGACGTTGAGCAACAAACCCCAGAAGATAAGCGTATTTTGGTAGCTAAAGATACCACTATTAATAAAGCCAACGGTTTGCCACGTATTTGGCAAGTTCTGCGTGTTGCGCGCATTGAGCACGCGGAAGTGGTACAGCCTATTTCTCCTGTTGAGATTCCAGATGTGCCAGTAAGTGAACTTCGTAAGTGGAGTTTCGATAATGGCACTGAAACTTGCTTTATCACTGACGAAACTGAACTGAATTTCTTGAAGAATCTTTCTGGTGCCACGATGGAGCCTTATGAGAACGGCGTGAAAGTCCGTCTCACGGTGTCTTCTGATTCATGGTTCGTAGCTTTTTGTATAGCACACGCGCGCCATATTACCTCAGTTGCTCCTGAAACATTGCGCAGCATGATTGTTGCTCGCGCACAACGTGAGCTGAGCGTTAATCATGCTGACGGCGAAAACGCGGGAGAGTAGTCATGCCCTGGTGGATTTGGCTGCTTATCACGATTTTTATGCTGTGCATGATTGCTGCGGGTTTGACTTTAGTCGTGTTGAGTGCAATAAGGTTAGCAAAAACGTGTTACGGTTTTTCTCAGGAAGTTGCGTCTCGTTTTGATTTTTTGAATGAAGATAGCGACGCCGAAGTTTGCAGAGATCCGCTCTTTACGCAACCTATTGCCCACGCAGCTCACCGCTATGAACGTACTCGTACTCGCGTTGTTGAACGTCATGAACGTATTCGCGAAAAGCATCGTCTTGTATGGCAACATTGGCAGGAAAAATCGCTGCGCGAAGAAGACGTACAACTATAAACAAGAAAGCGACACACTTCTTTTTATGACTCGATTATCACATCGTCAAAACGATAACAGCGCACAAAATAGCACTGATTTCACAAACGATGTTACGTTATCACCTTCTGAACGTTTCTCTGCTTTTCGTAAAGTAATCAAGCACGAGAAATCAATGGCCGCCAAATTTGAGCGCACTCTTTCTTTTGATCTCGATGATTTTCAGCGCGAAGCTATTGAGGCTTTGGAAAGTGACAATAATGTCATCGTAGCAGCGCCTACAGGTGCCGGCAAAACGGTTGTTGCTGATTTTTCTGTATTCCTTGCGCAACATCGCAACGTAAAAGCGTTTTATACTACTCCTATTAAAGCGCTAAGTAACCAAAAATATCATGATTTCTGTGAACTTTACGGCACCAATCGCGTTGGCTTACTCACGGGGGACACTTCTGTAAATCCTGAAGCTGATATCGTCGTGATGACAACGGAAGTCTTACGCAATATGCTGTACGAACATTCTATTACGTTGCAGTCTCTTGGCTTCGTTGTTCTTGATGAAATTCACTATCTCGCTGATAAATTCCGTGGCGCCGTGTGGGAGGAAGTAATTATTCATCTCCCTGAATCGGTGAAAATTATTGGATTGTCAGCAACGGTTTCTAACGTTGAAGATTTTTCTGCGTGGATTGAGTCAGTGCGAGGGAATACGCACTTGGTTGTCGACGAGCATCGTCCGGTACCTTTGGAACGTCACGTCGTTATTCAGAAGGATGATCAAACAGAACCTGAATTGCTTGATTTGTACGATCACGATACAAACGGCATAATGACTCAACGCGTAAATCCTACTTTGCTGCGCAAACTTCACGAATGGGAGCATCGCGCTCGTAAACGCGCCTCGTCGCACTCTGATAGCAAGTATGCTTATCGAAAAGGCAAAAGGCGCAGCATAAACGCGTCGAGTAGTGACTCTGATTTTACTCGTCGTTATACTCCCAAACGTTGGGCTGTTATTGACGAGTTGGACTACTTAAGTATGCTTCCGGGCATTTACTTCATCTTTTCTCGTTCTGGCTGCGATCAAGCCGTTCAGCAGTGTTTACGCGCTGGTTTAACGCTTACGTCGGATGAGGAAATGTATGAAATCCGCCGAATTGTTGACAGCATGGTTGCAGATCAGCTTTCCAAAGACGATTTACATGCTTTGAATTTTGAACGCTTTCGTTTTGCACTTGAACAGGGATTTGCTGCTCACCATGCAGGTATGATTGCACTGTTCCGGCATATTGTAGAGACTTTATTTGAACGCGGTCTTATTAAGGTTGTTTTCGCAACTGAAACTTTGGCACTGGGTTTGAATATGCCTGCTAGGAGCGTAGTAGTAGAGAAGCTGGTAAAGTTTGATGGCACTGGTCACGTGCCTCTCACTCCAGGCGAGTTTACACAACTTACAGGTCGTGCTGGCAGACGTGGCATTGACGATATTGGTCACGCTATTTTGGTTGATCATGCCGATTTTATGCCTCAACAAGCTGCAGCACTTTCTAGCAAACGCGTATATCCTTTACACTCCAGCTTTGTACCAACGTTTAATATGGCTGTTAATTTGCTCCATTCTAGCGATGCAGATACGGCAAGAACTACACTAGATTGCTCATTTGCGCAATGGGAAGCTAATGCTTCTGCACAACGCTTACACACTCGTATGGTGGAGCTTACGGAAGCTCTTGACGGCTATGAACGCGCTTTTCACTGCGATCAAGGCGATTTTGCTGAGTTTTTGCAGTTGCGTATGCAACTTAAAGACGCTCAGCACGATCAGCGTCGTAAACTTAAGCACACGTTATTCAATACGGATGCTGAACGCACTGAAGCTTTCAAAGCATTAGACGCAACTATTGCGCACTTAAGAGAGCAGGAACGAACTCACCCTTGTGCTGGGTGCGCAGAAATTCAACAGCACTTGCGTTGGGGATACCATTGGATGCGTGAGCATAAAGAGTTAGAACAGGTTCGTGAACGCTATGAATCGCGCACTGGTTCTGTAGCGCGCACGTTTGACCATATTTGCGATGTGCTTACGTATTTGAACTATTTGCAACCGGCAAGTGACGATAAATGCAGCAACATAATATCTCTTACCAATCGCGGGCAACTGTTACGAAGATTGTACAATGAGTTAGACATCGTGTTTGCGCAAGCTATTTGCGAGGGAATATTTAATAATCTCACTCCTGTCGAGTTGCTTTCCTGCTTATCTGCTCTCGTTTACGAATCGAGGGGACCGTCCGGGGGAGAGCCACGCAGGTATCCTGGCGGCCAAGATGGTGCTGTTTTTACTACAGTTTCGCGTATGAAGGAATTGTTTGTGCGCATGAATGCGTTGTGTGCGAAAGCGCATTTGCCTTCTTTGCGTCCGCTTGAATTTGGAGCTGTAGATATTATGTACGATTGGGCTCAAGGTGCTGATTTGAGCGAGATTTTGCGTAATACTGACAGTACTGGCGGCGATTTTGTGCGTCAAGCGAAGCGTCTTATTGATTTGTTAACGCAACTTTCTGTGGCAGGCGAGTATTTAAACGCTCTCGATGGAGTCGACCGCAACATTGCCTCGCGTGCGCATGAAGCTGCAGAATTAATGAACCGTGGTGTTGTAGCGTATTCGGATGTATAACAAGATATGCAACAAATAGCGATGTTTACGAAACAATGTCATGAGCTTATAACATTTAGCATGAACGTATAGTCCGTGCAATTCGATAACTTTTATAAGGTACTATGTAAGGAGATACTATGGCAGAACGCAGTTTACGCGGTATGAGTATTGGGGCTAAATCGTTAGAGTCTGACGATAATGTGGATTTTGCAGCTCGAAACGATATTGCTTACGTGTGTCCGAAAGGTCATCGTACTATTCTTCCTTTTGCTCAAGGTGCTGAAATCCCTGAAGAATGGGAATGCCGCTGCGGTACGATTGCGCACCGTGAAGGTGACGACGATCGTCCTGACGACGATTTTAATAAGCCGTCGCGTACGCACTGGGATATGTTACTGGAACGTCGTAGCGAAGAAGAGTTGAAGACGTTACTTGATAAGCGTTTGAAGATGCATCACGAAGGTTGGATTCCTGATTATGAGTGAAAACTCAGCAGTTTTAAGCAATACGAACGCACGACGTATTGTATTGCTTGATCTTGATGGTACACTCACTCAATCTGATGCCGGTATTATAGCTTGCGCAAAAATTGCTTTGCGCAAGTTGCAGCAGCCAATTCCAGACGATGCGGAAATGCAACGTTTTATTGGACCTTCGATTATGGAGTCTTTTCAGCGCAACCATGTGCCAGCTGAATTGTTGCAGGATGGTCTTGCTTTATATCGCAAGTATTATTCTGAAGAGGCTGTTTTTGACGATCCGAATCATCCGGGTAAGAAAATTCCGGGTTGCTTACTTAACAAAGTTTATGAGGGCATTCCTGAGCAGCTTATAGCATTGCGTAACGCTGGTTTTTATTTAGCTACAGCGTCATGTAAGCCTGAGTATCAAGTAAAGCCAATCTGCGATTATTTCGGCTTAACAACGCTTATTGATGGCATTTATGGCGCAAGTCGCGATATGTCTCGTATTACTAAGGCCCAGGTCATCCGATACGTTTTTGATGAAATTGGATATGATTCAGCTAAAGGCGACAAAGCGCTTATGGTTGGCGACCGTTGGACTGACGCGGATGGTGCTAAAGAGTGTGGATTAGATTGCTTAGGATGTGCTTGGGGTTATGCTGAGCCTGGCGAGCTTGCAGAGCATGGTTCGTACAGAATTATCGATTGCGTAAGTGAATTGAGCACAGCAGTTTCGGAATATTTTGCTTAACAGTCCCAAATTTCGTGTGCATACGTTATTTTGACTTAATTTCGTTAGTTTCTTTACATGACCGTAAAGTAACCGTCGTTTTTTGGCGATATTTCGTTAGTTTCTTTACATGACTGTAAAGTGACTATCACTTTTTGGCGTGATTTCGTTAGTTTCTTTACATGACCGTAAAGAAATAATCGCTTTAAGCTATTTTGGTTGGTTACATACATATTAGATTTATCCGATAATGTACGTTATGTCAGATTACGTATGTTGAAATAACGAGAGGAACCTCAATACTATTCCCTCACACAACCAAAAAACTGCGCAAAAATATATTAAAAATTCCCTACATGTCTTTAATTGTCTGATCCAGCAAGAAATGCAATATATGACTGAGCTGTCAACACAGCAAGATTAACCATAATGAAGCTGATAACAATATATGCCGACGGCACATAACAAATGCTAAACAAATTTCGCACGCTCAACGAAACAATCTCATAATCTTGAGCAATATGCAAAATCATGTAAGACAGCATTGCACAAGGCAATCCGCAACAATGTGCAATAACAGCACTCCATGGAACCTTTACAGCCTCATACTTTGATTTATCGCGCATTATTATATGAACAGAATCACGCACTGAACTACCAAAGCACTCGCGCTCTTTACGCAATACAGCAGCAACAATTGCCCGATTCCTTAATAAAATACTCAACGAAATAAATAAACTATAAGTAAATAAGACTACTGCAGACAACCAAAACGCGACTACCAGCACAACAACACAACCAGCAAACCCAAAAACACTACCTAGCATTACTATCCCCAAGTTTCTTGAACAAGGTTCCAAGTATCACTACTACGCGTCTGCGATTGCAATAATTTCAACGATTGTTGATCAGCATGAGACTCAATCTGACTTGTAGTGTCATACGCAGCAGTTTCGAGAGTCAAATCTTCTTCTACGCGAGCAACAATATGACCAACAGCAATAGCAAACACCGCTAACCCGGAGGCAAGCATACGCCGCATATTTTCCTGATTATCGTCGCACTCCTGCACAGTCTGCCCATCACAAATAATAGTCATCTGCTTCAGCCGCTCAATTGAATGACGATTAAGAAAAATAATTGCAGTCGTCACATTCACTAAATTGACGCCAGCATCAAGCAGCCTCTTTGCAACCGCCATAATCGCAATATCCTTAAAAGAATATAAGCGACGAGAACCAGAACCATTAGAAGGATGAATCGACGGCTCTACAATGCTTTTGCGCGCCCAATAATCAAGTTGCCGGTACGTAATGCCGGCAACCTTTATAGCAACACTACCGCGATACCCACGAGCGTAATCAGCAGAAAGTGAAAAACTAAATAACTCCCCCTGTATCGCGTCGTCAGCACTAACGAACTGTGGTGACTGCGTCATGAGCGAAGAATACCAATCGGAACTTGCCAATCATAATCTCATCGCCATTATGCAACACAGACTCATCGACACGTTTACGATTGACATAAGTACCATTCAAACTACCAGCATCAACAATGCTAAAAACATTGCCATTACGCTTAAAAACAGCATGCGCACGCGAAACAGTAGAGTCGTCAAGCAAAATATCAGCGCGAGAATCACGGCCAACTGATACCACATCCTCGTCAAGAAGGTAACGAGAACCGGACACCGCTCCCCTGGTTGAAATCAACAAAGCAGTTCCAGGCAACAATTTTGCTATAGTCTCAAAATCATCCTGCTGCAACGGACGATCTGAAGTAGTATTCATCGGAATATTAATAGCTGGCATACCAATAATAGTGGTTTCACCAGCAGTAGGAATCGGTTCAGTCATACTTGCTATTCTACCTTGTTACTCGACCGGTTTGGCATACTCATACTGTTTTGGTTCGCGTGTCGTATTAATTTCTACCTCATCCAGCACAGACACATGCACGTATGCACCAAATTTAATCTTCAGACGCGATCCCACGCCACCAGCAATATTAACCGCATTTTGCAAATTTTGCGGATCGCCAATTGCCTTAACAATGTAAGGAGGATCAATCGTCACACCATCACACTCAAGACCTTGCTTAGTTTGTGCAATGTAACTTGAAGTCACAATACGAACATCGTTAATAGACATCACTTCTACTCCAGCATTGCGCAATTCTTCTATAAGCTGAAACATAGTAGCAGCGTCAATATTTTCCTTCTCACCATCGGTAATGTGAATAATAATTCCTTTACCAACAGCAGGAAGACGTCCAGAAATAATACCGTTAGTTTGAGCATTTTGATTGGCAATACGCCGAGCTTCTTGCTGCTTATCAACTGCCTCTCTCAAAGAATTAAGCTGACCAGTAAGCTCACCTTTTCGACGCTCCAAACTTTGGATTTGCGCATGCGTTTCAGTAATAAGTCGAGTTAATTCTTCTTCGCTCATAGTCTCATACAACAGCGAAGTACTACGATTGACCTGAATCATATAAGCGAAACCAAGAAGAGCACACAAAAGCATCATAAGTAGACCGGTAAAAATACGCGCGCGCGTCGTATGACCGCTAAGAGAAGGCTTTGATTTGCGTCGCACAGCCGGAAAAGAACCAGTTTGAGTCTCATCACTTTCACGATCTTTAGCATGCTGACGACGCAACTTACGAATAATATCGTCACCTTTTGGAGCATGAGACAATGGAGGAACCATATTTAACTCCTAAAGATAAAGCGACGAATCGCTGAAACATTCGAGAAAATACGAATGCCGAGCACAACAATTACAGCAGTCTGCAATTGCGCGCCAACGCCGAGCTGATTTCCTAGCAACACCAGCAATGTTGCTGCAATTACGTTAGAAAAGAAGGAAATAACAAAAACTTTATCCGAAAAGTTTCGTTCACAATATGCTCGCGCCGCACCAAGCAACGCATCTAACGCTGCAACCACCATAATTGGCAGATAAGGCTGGATCACAATAGGAATATCAGGATGTACCACGATGCCAATCAATGCTCCCAGAATCAATCCCAGAATTGCCGCCATGTTTATTTCCTCCCTCTTTCACTAGCAAAATTAATATCGCCAGTACTCGCCGCGGATAATCGTATAACGCGCGAAGATGAAATTTGCGGATTAATGCCCGCATTAACCAAAGCAGCATACCAACGGCAGCGCTTCAACATATTAAACACTTTTAGTAACTCGCCTGTATCGCCAATTGCTTCAATAACATAAGGGCTCTGAGTTTGATTAACACCAACCAGTATTGTCTGCCCCGCAATGCGAATAGAAGTCTGAGCACCAATGCGGTGACCATTAACAGCAATCGCCTCAGCGCCAGCTTCCCACAAAACCGACACAAACATTTGAATATCGCGATCTGTAATAACGCGCATGCGAGCAGCGCTCGCCTCACGCGGAAGCGAAGCACTATTGCTATCGGTAGCAGCAGAAAGAGGATTAGCAATAGTTAAGGTTACGCCTGAACCTTCAACGCTACGCGTGCCGTTAATCATATCATCCGATTTACTCACCTGATCTTCCTCAGGGGTGGTAATACGATCTGACTCATGATCTACGCTGTTACGCAACAGCGTTACTTCCTTCACCAAATTATCAAACCTGTTCGTATACCCGGTTAATTCATTTGCTAAAGAAGTACGAATTGCTTTGCGAGGATCTGTATGCAACTTTCGCACAAACTGGCTGCCAACGGTACCAATAGCGATACAAATTAAGAATACGATAATACGCGTAATCCAACGATTAAGCGGCTTAACAGGCTGCTTACTCAAGCGCGCATCCATAAACAAAGGATCAACAGGACGATTTGTTAAATCATCAATAAGACGCAGCGCATAATCGTCAATGTACCGACGACGATCGTGATGATTAACAAAGCTGTGAGAAGAATTCATAGAAACGTGGTGCGCATCAAGCCACTTAAACGAATCAGAAAAAAGTGCACGCCTACGCGACAACACGATGCCTGCCGAAACCTCAAAAGACACAGGCATATCGCTTACTGAAGTATGACCATCCGCACTATCTCTATCCTTTGCACTATCGGAAATGCTGTGGAGTGTACTCTGTTTCGTCATGTAAACCTACAGTACTCAAATTTATGCTTTCGCAACGCGAGCAAGTAATTTACAAGCCTGCTTAAGATACAACAACCCAGCATACCAATACAATCCAATACCCCATACTCCACAAGCAAGGGCTGCAGCATACACCATAAACATTGATTCAGAAGCTACAGCGTACACAATCATAAGCATAACTATTGCAAGCATAAGCAACGCCGTACCAGCTTTGCCCACAAAATTAACCGGCAAAGGACCGTAATCATACTGTGCGAGAATCACAACCAACACTGCCATAACTGCATCGCGCAATATAACCAGTGCCAAAGCCCACCACGGTATAATCGCCGCAATAGCTAAAGCCAACGTGCTACAAACAATAAGCAAACGATCTGCTATAGGGTCAAGAATTTGACCAAGTTTACTCACCTGATTCCAACGACGAGCAATATAGCCGTCCACGCAATCAGAAAAAGCAGAAATGGCTAAAACCACCAACGCAACAACCATGTAGTGCTGAGTAATTAGCCAAGCAAGATACGGAATTGAGCATATACGAAGAAAACTGATAGCGTTAGGCACTGTTATGACACGATTCATCGCTTCCGGACTATATTCCTGACTTACCACGAACTTAGTCATATCATCTTCCTAACTTCATACCGTTCTATCAAATTAAATCAGACTAACTCTTAAAAATCTAACGCATCAGTGAGCAAAAGTCGGTAAGCGCGCACAACCTGCTAATAAATCGGGGACATATTCATGCCCCCAATTAATCACATCCTACGCTCTCCAAGCAGCCTGTGCAGTATTGCGAATAGCTTCAATAGCCGCAGCTGGACTCTCAGCCCCATACACCGCAGACCCTGCAACCAGCACATCCGCACCAGCTTCAGCAACCGTTGCAGCAGTGGAAGGGCTAACGCCGCCATCTACCTGAATATGAGTATTCAAACCACGACGCGTAATCTCATCGCGCAAACGACGAACTTTATTCATTTGATTGCTTAAGAACTTTTGGCCACCAAAACCTGGCTCAACAGTCATAATAAGAACCATGTCAAACTCGTCGAGAATATCGAAAATTGGCTCCACAGGCTCCGCAGGACGCACTGCAAAGCAAGCCTTACAACCCATGTCACGCAGCTGACGAGCCAAGCGGACAGGAGCATGCGTAGCTCCCATGTGGAAGCTTACCGACGCGGCTCCAAGCTTCGCATACTCTGGAGCCCAACGATCCGGGTCCTCAATCATAAGGTGAACGTCAACCGGAAGCTGAGTCACCTCACAAATACGCTTAACAATTGGCTCGCCAAGCGTCAAATTCGGTACAAAATGATGATCCATCACGTCAACGTGAACAAGATCCGCGTTAGCAATGGCATCGAGATCACGCTCGAGATTGCAAAAATCCGCGGAAAGAATACTAGGTGCTATTTGTATATCCATGTGTTCCATTCTAAGAAAGGCAAGCGACTAGCATAGTCAAAATATAAACAATACTTTTTATTGCCTCTACTTACTCGCAGATTGCGCCCGACTCTGAGATTCTCGTTCCCGTTCGTCGGCAGTAATATCAATAAGACGTTCCGTAAGCGTATTCCTACTATTTTTACTGCGCTGAAGTAACGCAAAACTTATAGCGGCAAGAATAAAGACCACCAAAGAAACCCACACGTTAATGCGAACACCCAAGAAAACGTGCGAAAAATCAATTCGTAACGCTTCAATCCATACTCTTCCAGCGGTATACCACATAACGTAAAGAATAAACAAAGATCCGGCTTGCAATTTGCTAGTAAGCACCTTACCAAAACCAATAAGCAGTGCCGCTCCAACGAAATTCCACAACATTTCGTACAAAAATGTTGGGTGGAAAAGCGTCCCGGCAGGACAAGTTAAACCGTCATAACAACGTTCGCTATGCCCAATCGCCTGGGTGGCAGCATAATTCAATTTCAAACCCCACGGCAGCGTTGTTGGAGCACCATAAAGTTCCTGATTAAACCAATTGCCAAGTCTGCCAATTCCTTGAGCAATAAGCACAGCTGGAGCCGCACAATCAGCTAATAAACCGATAGGATATTTGCGGTGTGCGCACCAAGCACATGCTGCTAACGACCCCAACAGTATGCCTCCCCAAATCCCTAGGCCACCGTTCCATACTCGGAAAATTTCAAAGAAATCACCGTGGGCGCCAAAAAATTTCTCAGGAGTAGTGACTACATGATACAAACGTGCACCAATAATTCCACAAGGAAGACTCAACAATACTGTATCTAAAATCTGGTCAAAACTACCGCCTACGCGCTTCCAACGACGTGTAGTAATCCACATTGCGACTAAAATCCCAGCAAGAATGGAAAGCGCATAAAACTTTATATGAATAGGCCCAAGCGACAACTGTGAAATGCTCGGGGAAGGAATAAAACAGACTGTCATGGGGACGATTTTAGTCGAAACCCCAGATTGCGCGAAGTCTAAAGATGCGCAATATTTAATAGCACAAGCAACACAGGACCGCAAAGCAAAATAGAATCCACCCTGTCGAGAACACCTCCGTGGCCTTTCAACAAATGTCCCATGTCTTTAATGCCTATATCTCGCTTCAACATCGAAGCGCATAAATCACCAAAAGTACCAACAATGCCAGAAGCAATACCCATAACTAAAGGCATCCACCAACAACTCAACCAAGCAAAACCGTAGAAACCTGCAACAATCGCATAAGCCCCAACAACAGCAAAAAGCATAGAACCAAGCAGTCCTTCAACAGACTTCTTAGGAGATATACGAGGAGAAAGCTTATGCTTACCAAGCCAAGCACCAGCAAACAGGCCACCCGTATCACTTAACGCCGGCAGGAATACAAGCAACATAGCATGAGCAACAGCATATCGCGTATTAGTTAAAGCAAGTACAATACAGGATGCTAATAGCGGAATATACAAAAGTACAAACAGTGAAGCAGCCATGTTGGTGAAAGGAGTATGCTCATACTCACAACTTGAAGAACCCTGGAGCTTCTTCTCAACAGCATTCATAGTGCGCACGGAAAGATTACTGCTCAACGTTGCGCAAATTACCGTGAGCAGCAAAGAAGCTGTAATACCACTTGCCATTGCTACAGCATGCCATTTCGCGTAGTAGGTGGAAAAAATAGTAACTAACGAACACAACGACAACGTTACAAAAGGTATGTGTAACCCAAGAGTTGCAAAATCAACATGCAACTCCCACAACGCTAACACCATAAAAACAGCCATCAGCACCACAAAAACGTCAACGCTAATGAGAAGACACGCTACAATAGCAACAACCAGAACAGCTGCTGTGGCAACGGCCTGTGGCATATTACGACCGGTTCTACGGTTAATATCGGTCAACGCTTCATGGGTGCCGTAAGAATGTGCTTCAGCAAAAGTTGACTTAGTTGCCTTCACAACATGGTCATCGCTCGATTTATTGACTTCATTGGCAAAATCATGCTCATTTTGTTGACTCATACGACACCCATTCAGATTGAAACTACGAGAATCAGACTTCCATAATTTCTTTTTGCTTGCCTTCCAACAAAACATCTAAAGAATCAGTAATTTGCTTAGTGAGCTTATCAAGCTCCTTTTGCAAACGGTCACCTTCATCCTCACCAAGATCACCGTCTTTTACTGACTTATCAATAGATTCCTTGGCTTTGCGACGAATATTGCGAACCGCAACCTTGCCTTCTTCAGCCTTATTCTTAGCAAGCTTAACGTATTCCTTACGGCGTTCCTCAGTGAGTTCAGGCATAGTCACGCGAATTACGTTACCGTCGCGATTAGGACTTACGCCCAAGTCAGAATCACGAATAGCTTTTTCAACAGCATTAGCCTGAGAAGCATCAAAAGGAGTTACCGAAAGGGTTCGAGGCTCTGGGACACCGATAGAAGCTACAGCCTTAATTGGAGTTGGTGCACCATAATAATCAACCATAATACCGTTTAACAGAGCAGGATTAGCACGACCAGTGCGAATACCCATGAAGTTCTCTTTCGTAGCTTCAACAGACTTGTTCATTTGCTCTTTCGCCTGATCAATGATTGCTGACATGTGTTCTCCTTTGTATGTTCCTTTACAATTTATTCAACAGATACCTAGACTAAACTAACATGACACCATGCAAGTTGTGTTCACACTCAACGCTTGCGTATGAACGGCAGTAAGCTAGGAAACGATGTTATGCAAACGTTGGCTCCATATCAGACACTAACGTGCCAATAGGATCTCCAACAAGAGCACGAGTTACGTTACCTTCACCCTCTAATCCAAACACGCGAATCTTTTGTTTATTATCACGAGCCATAGAAAGAGCCGAAGCATCCATAACAGCTAAACCATCAACAAGGGCACGCTGATAATTTAATGTCAAGAACTTTTTAGCTGACGAATCCTTGCGAGGATCAGCACTATAGACACCATCAACGCCATTTTTACCCATCAAAACTTCGTCGCAATGAATTTCCAAAGAACGTTGGATAGAAACAGTGTCCGTAGAGAAGTAAGGCATACCAGCACCAGCACCAAAAATAACCACACGTCCCTTTTCAAGATGACGTATTGCTTTTAATGGAATGTAAGGTTCAGCAACTTGTCCCATCGTAATAGCGGTTTGTACGCGAGTTGCTTGACCAGCCTGTTCAAGAAAATCTTGAAGAGCTAAGCAATTCATAACAGTGCCTAACATACCCATGTAATCGCCACGACTACGATCGATACCGGCTTGTTGTAACTCCGCTCCCCTAAAGAAATTGCCACCGCCAACAACAATAGCAACTTGAACGCCTTCATGCACTGCAGTCACGATTTCTCCAGCAATTCTGCGAATAACATGGGTATCAATACCGACAGCGCCACCGCCAAATGCCTCACCTGAAAGCTTCAATAAAACCCTACGGGACTTGCTTTCCTCCGCTTGTGCAATAGCCATACAGATTCCTCCAGTCATCACGGCGAATGCAAGTATATCTTTGCTAGTTTATCTATAAATCGCGACACTCAAAACGCACAAATTAAACTAGCAAATAAATATAAAAATGGGCTGCGTACAGAAATGCACACAGCCCAACAATTTAAGAATCAGAATCGATTCTCAGCATAAGCAATGCTTATTCAGCAGCACCCTTGCCAACCTCAAGACGAGCAAAGGCAAAAGCGGTACCGCCAACTTCCTTGAACAAGTCGCCAACGCTCTTGGAAGGATCCTTAACGTAAGCCTGCTCAAGAAGCACAGTTTCCTTGAAGAAGGCGTTCATGCGGCCTTCAACAATCTTTGGAACAATCTTCTCTGGCTTGCCTTCAGCCAAGGACTTCTCGGTAGCAACGCGACGCTCAGATTCCAAAACTTCTTCTGGAACATCTTCGCGACGAAGCCACTGAGCACCCATAGCGGAAATCTGCAAAGCTGCTTCGTGAGCAACCTTTGCGCCAGCTTCGTCAGTAGCAATCATGGAAACAATGCTTGGAGGCAATTCCACGGACTTCTTGTGAGCATAAATCTCAACGTGTGGACCGCTTACCTTAGCAACCTGACCGACCTTGACGTGCTCACCGAACAAAGCTGCTGCTTCTTCAACAGCTTCCTTAACGGTTGCGCCATCAGCTGGTGCTGCAAGTACTTCTTCAGTAGTAGAAGCAGAAGCTTCAACAGCATGGTCAAGAACAGTGTTGGAGAATTCCACAAACTTAGGGGTCTTTGCCACAAAGTCAGTTTCGGAATTCAACTCAACTGCGTAACCAGTTTCGCCTTCAGCAGACTTAACAACCTTAGAAGCGATGGTGCCTTCCTGAGCCTTACGGCCTTCACGCTTACCAGCGGCCTGAATACCCTTAGCGCGGATGATTTCCTTAGCGCGGGCAACGTCGCCTTCAGCTTCAGTAAGAGCTTTCTTAACGTCCATCATGCCGGCGCCAGTTTCTTCACGCACCTGCTTAATCAACGCTGCAGTAATTGCTGCCATTTTGTTCTCCTCGTATCAAAACGATTCTGAGTAAAGCTGTTAGAAATTCATTCAGTAAGAAACTCACACAGCCTTACTCAAGAATCTGGTTGCAAATTAGCTTATCAGGCCTGGGCCTCAGTGTTTTCTTCCTCGGCTGGCTTAGCTTCAGCTTCGTCATCCTTGGTAAGCAATTCCTTCTCCCAAGCAGCCATTGGCTGAGCTTCAGCACCTTCGGACTTAGCGCCCTTGCCAGCGTGCTCAAGCAAACCAGCAGCTACAGCGTCAGCCATCAAGCTGGTCAACAATTCAACGCCACGAATAGCGTCATCGTTAGCTGGAATTGGGTACTCAACAGCTTCAGGATCAGTGTTGGTATCAACAATTGCTACCACTGGGATACCGAGCTTATGAGCCTCTTCAACGGCCAAAGCTTCCTTGTTGATGTCAACAACGAACATGGCGGAAGGAGTACGGTTCATATTACGAATACCACCGAGCTGCTTCGAAAGCTTATCCTTCTCACGCTCAAGAAGCAAAAGTTCCTTCTTGGTCAAGCCGGAGCCACGAACGTCGGTGAAGTCCATCTCTTCAAGTTCCTTGAGGCGCTTCACGCGAGTAGAAACAGTCTGGAAGTTCGTCAACATACCGCCAAGCCAACGCTCGCACACGTAAGGCATGTTCACGCGAGTAGCCTGGTTCTGTACAGCTTCCTGAGCCTGCTTCTTAGTGCCAACAAAAAGCACAGTGCCGTTGTGAGCAACAGTCTGCTTGATGAAATCGTAAGCCTTGTCGATCATGTCGAGCGACTTGAACAAATTGATGATATGAATACCATTGCGCTGAGTAAGGATGAATTGCTTCATCTTTGGGTTCCAGCGACGAGTCTGATGACCGAAGTGCAAACCAGCCTTCAGCATTTCGCTCATGGTAATCTGTGCCATATCTTTATACCTTTCTTGTCGGTTCTTGCCTGGCCATGTCTGTTCGCATGCAACTTGGCTGACACATGTCTAAATCCAAGCCGACCGACACGAACGGACGCGTACATGGCGCGTATTTGCGCATCTCAATAGACAATAACAAGCGAGCAATCAGATAACGCGACTGTACTCATGCTCAAAATAGACACGCAAGGAGTAAGTATATCAGATACTTAATACTAAAAAATCGGTATTTTCTGCCAAATAAACAACAGAAAATACCGATATCATACGCTACTTAAACGCACTCTTCGTTGTCAGACTGCACTATTGCGCAATTCACGCAACGCTTGACGACGGACATCCTTCTCAAGGCGATCTAAATAAATATGTCCATCTAAATGATCGCACTCATGCTGCAACATGCGAGCCATGAGACCTTCGCCTTCAAGCACCACAGTTTTGCCATCCAAATCGATGCCACGAACGCGCGCATAATTCGCTCTGCGAGTTTTGTACCATAAACCTGGAACTGAAAGACACCCTTCGTCGTCGTATTGTTCGCCACTCATCGTTTCCAACACAGGATTCAACACGTAACCAATACGACCGTCAATATTGTAGGAAAAAGCTCTTAAGCTCACACCAATCTGGTTAGCAGACAAGCCGGCACGTCCTGGATCATTCACCGTTTCCAGTAAATCTTCCACTAAATGCTTAACGGCTGGAGTAATCTCACGAATTTCCTCACACGGCGTACGCAACACAGGATCCGGCACAACGCGAATCTTTCTAATACTCACTCATACTCCATTCACAAACATAACGTATTTTGAGACAGTCACTTTAATCACGTATCGTGTTATCATCGTCACGCGACGTTTCCGCATTTTCAGGCGATGATTCCTCACCAAAACGCTTCAAATGAGTCGCGGCCTGATCAAACGCCTGACGCACTCGCGGAGTTACTGCTTCTTGCGCCTGCTTCACCGTCTCCTGAGCCTGCTTTACCGTTTCGGTTGTTTTATCAAGAAACTTTACAGTCGCCGGAAGCGGACGAGTATTAGGCTTTGGCGCATACAATTGAGTCTCAATAATATCAGCGTAACGGTTAAGAATCTTAGGACGAACAATTTTCATACTCGGCGTAAGAGTACCAGATTCTTGCGTAAATTCATCTTGTAAAATAACAAATTTACGAACAGACTCAGCGCGAGACACCGTACTATTAGCTTGATCTATAAATTGTTGAACCACTGAACGAACAGCCTCATTATTGGCAATTTCGCTCATAGGAAGGTTCACATCCATACCCTTATTTTTAAGCCAGGATTTAACCATATCTGGATCCAATTCAATAAGAGCAGATACGAACGGTTTACCATCTCCTACAACAACAGCATGCGAAACTAGCGGGCATTGAGCAATAATGCTCTCCATAGGTGCTGGGCTAATATTCTTTCCGCCTGCCGTAATAATAATATCCTTCTTACGACCAGTAATAGAAAGGAAACCTTCGTCATCAATTTCACCAAGATCGCCAGAATGCAGCCAACCATTTTCGTCAATAACCTCATCGGTAAGCTCAGGCCTATTAAAGTAACCCATAAAAACGTTAGGGCCCTTAATCAGTACCTCGTCATCGTTGGCAAGACGAATAGTAATACCAGGACCAGGGCGACCAACAGAACCGACTTGATTTGCATGCTCAAAATTAACTACGCAAGGAGCAGCCGTTTCCGTCATGCCATAGCCCTGAATAAACGTAATACCATCAAGACCGTTGAAGAAGTGCGCTAAGTCAGCGTTGATAGGTGCACCTCCGCACGCAAGCCACGCAAGATTTGGACCTAAAGCGGAGCGGATAGAAGAACCAACAGTGCGCATATACATGGCATGATTCACGCGAGACGCAAGCGAGTGTGCTTTACCGTCGACATTGTCGCGAGACCAATGAATAAAGTGTTGAACAGCCCTAGCAAAAATACGACCTCGAATACCTGCGCCAGCTTTCTGCGACGCAGCATTATACACTTTTTCAAAAACTCGAGGCACGCCAAGCAAATATGTTGGCTTAAAGCTGCGCAAATCTGCAAGTAAATGCTTAGCGTTAGGAACATAGCCGATAACACCATGCGCACCAATAGCAACATATTGGATATAACGAGCAAAGCAGTGAGCTAAAGGAAGGAAGAGTAGCAAACGGCTTGGCTTATAAAGCATATCGTTAAGAACATCGTATCCAGCATACACAATATGCGTAAAGTTACGGTTGGAAAGCATAGCGCCCTTTGGTCTACCAGTAGAACCTGAAGTGTACACGATAGTAGCCAAATCATCGGCTCGTACAGCAGCAATAGAATGCTCTAATTCTTCGTCAGTAGTCGATTTGCCGAAATCAATAAGAGCGTCAAGTCCACCATTTTTAAAGTTGAATATAGATTTGAGCGTAATCTTTTTATTGTCGTGCCTTACACGTTCCAAACATTGAGCGTGAGCATCGTCACCAGCAAAAGCAATAATTGGCTTAACTTCGTCAATAATATCCGCTGCCTGCAACGCTGAATCGGTTTCGTAAATAGGAATAGTAACAGCACCTATTGCAGCACACGCAAAGTCAGCAATACCCCACTCATAACAGGTAGCGGAGTAAATCACAACTTTTGATCCATGCTGTACGCCAAGCGCAATAAGTCCACGCGCTACAGCACGAACTTTGGCAAGCATTTCGGCAGCAGTAACATCGTGCCATTGTCTTGTGTCATCATCCTGCCATTGCGCAATAAGACCTTGAGGATCGCGCACTGCACGGTTAGCAAGCAATGAAAAAATGGTATCACCATCTTGAGTTGGGTGAATGGCTTCTACTGAAAATTCTCGGAGCATACTCATTATTGTACTTGATAAGCGAATCGACACGAACGCATCAAGTACAAAAATTGATAGTTAATCTTGTTAAATATGGACAACGCAGGTAAAAGACAAAATAAAAAATCTACTAACCAGAGCAACTAAACCGTCAAATAGCCTACGTAACAGCGTAATAATCGCAAATATCGCAATATAACCCTACAAGAAACGGTCCAGTACGTAACGTACTGAACCGCATCTAGTTGTACCCACAGTGCTAGCACATAGCGTTAACGAATATCCTGATGGAATGGGTTAAACACAACGCTACAACGCTGGAAGCTTTTTACATC
The DNA here is from genome assembly GCF_049244055.1 of Gardnerella nova. Taxonomy (NCBI): domain Bacteria; kingdom Bacillati; phylum Actinomycetota; class Actinomycetes; order Bifidobacteriales; family Bifidobacteriaceae; genus Gardnerella; species Gardnerella nova. The sequence goes on from NZ_CP058369.1 coordinate 681,886, forward strand.
TACGTAACCGGTAGAAGCCATAGTGCGTCGCAATGCGCCAATAAAGTTGGTGGTTCCGTCCGCTTCGTGGCTTGGCCCAAAGAGAATATTCTCCAGAGGAGCAACAGTGCCAACATGAGAACGCATACCACGTGGAAGTGTGGAATGTCGCGCTTCAGCTCCCCAATGAGTGCCGCGTCCTGGAGCTTCAGTCGCTCGCGCTAATGGCGTGCCCAACATAACAGCATCCGCACCCATGGCAAGAGCTTTAATAAAGTTGCCAGAATTACCCATGCCACCGTCGGCAATGATTTGAACGTAACGTCCACCGGATTCATCCATGTAATCGCGGCGAGCTTCAGCAACATCAGCAATTGCAGTAGCCAGCGGCGCTTGCACGCCTAACGTATTCATAGTTGAAGACACTGCTCCGCCGCCAAAACCGACGAGAATACCCGCAGCGCCCGTTCGCATCAGATGCAATGCTGAGGTGTAATCAGCGCATCCGCCGACAATAACTGGCACATCCAAATCGTAAATAAACTTTTTCAAATCGAGCGGCTCATGGTCTTTCGAAACATGCTCTGCAGACACTGCCGTACCGCGAATCACGAATAAGTCAACTCCGGCTTCGATTACAGTATTGTAAAACTCTTGGGTTCGTTGCGGCGAAAGAGCTGCGGCTACAGTGACGCCAGCATTACGAATGGTGTGCAATCGCTTGGCAATCAATTCTGACTTAATTGGTTCAGCATATATTTCCTGAATACGTTGCGTTGCCGTTTGTGCTGGAAGCTCAGATATTTCTTTCAACAATGGTTCTGGATTCTCATAGCGAGTCCACAAACCTTCCAAATCGAGCACACCCAGGCCGCCCATTTGACCTATAGCAATAGCAGTATCCGGACTCGTCACCGAATCCATTGGCGCGGCAATAACTGGAATGTCAAACGTATAAGCGTCTATCTGCCAGGCAGTAGATACAGCTTGCGGATCGCGCGAGCGGCGCGAAGGAACAATAGCAATATCGTCAAGCGAATATGCAACGCGGGCTTTCTTGCCCAATCCAATTTCAATTTCTTGAGACATACTTACTAGGCTAGTTCCTTATGCTGACGAAATGTTGTGTCGCAATAATACGAAAAATTAATAATTGCGAAACGCAACGGAGGCTACGGCAGAAGATTGCAAAAGCGGCACTGACGTGTGACGCTACACTACTCTATCAAACACTACCCAACGCTATCCAAAGATACCCAAAGATACCCAAAGATACCCAAAGATACCCCACGCTATCCAAAGATACCCAACGATGTGAATTGTTATACACATATCAACAATTGAGCAAAACCGTAATGTGTATAATTCAACACACCTTAAAGCGTTTATTTTCAACGAAAAAAGCAAATATTTTGTAAATTATCCACATTTTTTACAATTATACAGTTTTTCAAAAAATACGTTGTATGCTTTTATCTAACCTTGTTGAAATTGCAGAAATGCAAGATTTTCAGGGGAAAATATTTACTGATATTTCCTCTATGGGCAATTCCTTACGTGCGACAATTTCCTACGTGTGGCAATTTCCTCATATGTGGCAATACTCTTTTACCCTAGTAAAGAGAAGGAGAAAAGCTTTGATAGTAGATTATATAGATGCTCATGGATGGAGCAGTGCTGATGACGACGACGATGAATTCAACAATGAATCATCGAACGTTAATACTGGCGATAGCAGCAATACCAACAATAAGAAACCTGGCGAAGACCCTCCTCCAGTCGTGAGGATTAATGCCTTTTGCCGGCTGCCCGTGTACGAAGGCAAGTTACCTATTGCTCTGTCTCGCAAACATTTGGAATATCACGTCGGTACGTGTTGTTCCGAAGATTGCGACGAAGAAAAGTTCGTAAAACTTGCGTTAAGAACGTGCCGTATTGCTTGCATTGCCGCCGACCTTTACCGAGGCAGGCCGATTACTCCTGCCATGGCGAAATTGTTAACTCCTCAGTGTGCCACTAAATTAACCAATGCCTGGAAGTTAATGGAAGGGTATTTCAAGGAGAAAAATGATTCCGAAGCCTGCTCAATGTTACGAAGGATGCCAGCAATTCCTAATCTTATCAATGGCATGCTGGTAAACCCTCATCATTTTGAAGGCGTGGTCTGCATTGACATTGGTAATACATGTCATTGGGCATCATTGGCATTGGAATTAAAGTATGGAAATTGGATTTGCACTTATGCCGATTTGGGCTAATTGCAATGAAAATACACCATAATAACTGAAACTGAAAATAGATGATATTAAATTGATTAAGAATAAATTAAACGAAACGAAAATAGACGATACTAAAGTAGATAAAAACAACACAACTGAAAATAAGAACTCCTCCTTATAGATCGTTGCAAAGCATACGCGACATAAATCATGCCAAGCTAGGTCTATGATGGAGGAGTTTTTTATGCGTTCACAATACAAAATAGAGAGAGTAAACGCGTAGGTTACTTAATATATAGGTTACTTAATCGTTACTGTTACGCAGTGCAGTATATATAATTTTTGCTTTACTTTCACCAATTCCAGGTACCTTCTGCAAATCTTCTAGTGAAGCTTTCCTTATTCCTTTTACGGAACCAAACTGAGCAAGCAAACGTTTGCGGTACACTACCCCAATACCAGGGATAGTGTCAAGAATTGAATGCAATGCACCTTTTCGACGTCGAATACGATGATACGTAATAGCAAAGCGATGTGACTCGTCTCGCGCTCGCTGCAATAAATATAAGCCCTGCGAACTTCTTTTTAAGATTATCGGGTAATCCTCGTCAGGAAGCCACACTTCCTCAAGCTTTTTAGCTAAGCCACACACTGTAATATCGTAAATTCCAGCATCGTGCATAGCTCGTCTTGCAGCCTTTGCCTGCTCGCGCCCGCCGTCAACCATAACTAACTGTGGCCTATATGCAAAACGCTTCTTACTCATATCTTCATAAGAATTATTTTCACAAGATTTGTTAGCATTGTGCGACGCAGTGTTTGAAGCAGCATCACTATGACTAAACCTTCGCAATATCGTTTCGTACACTGCACTTAAGTCGTCAATCTTGCCATCACCGTTTTCGCCACGAATAGCAAAATGACGATACTCACTTGGACGAGCTAAACCATCTTCGAAAACAACCATAGAAGCAACCTGATAGCTACCGTCTACAGTATTGGAAATATCGTAACATTCAATGCGCAAAGGTGCCTCTGCCATGCCAAGTGCTTGCGCTATCTCGTTCATAGCCTCGGTTCGCATTTCCATACTGCTTATGCGATGCGATTTTATGCGCGTTAAAGCCTGGCTCGCATTATCGTTAGCGCGTTGCATAAGCGCTCGCTTTTCTCCACGTTCCGCAACGCGAATGGTTACTTGAGAACCACGAATACTGCTGAGCCACGATTCTAATTCTTGTAAACGTTCTTCTGGAATAGCAACAGGAACGATAATTTCTCGAGGCACAGGAGCAATAGGCGCCAATAAATCTTCACGACCCGTGGTTTCTTGACGCTCTCGACGAATTTTAGTGGCCTGTGCTCTCGACGCAGGGTCAATTGCAGTAGCCTTAGTTGAAGTGTTAAAAGCGTCGCGAAGCTGCTTAATAGTGACTAGATTGCGCTGTATTTCAGTAGCATCATGTTCATACTCTGCATATACGTGCGTGAGAAGATCGGCTAACAGCTCACCATCGCTCATCTCTTCATTGCGTTCTACTGACCAGTTGCGTTCTCCTCGAATCATCCCAGCTCGCACAAAAAATGCGTGGATGGACGCTTCCAAATCGTCACCGCATAAACCAAATACGTCTGCTTCCACATCATCGTCAAAGACTACGGCATTTTGTTGCAAAACGGTGCTAAGCACTGCAATTTCGTCGCGCAATGCAGCCGCACGCTCAAACTCTAAATCCTCACTCGCTCGCTTCATTTCACGCGTTATTTGCGCAATATACGAATTACCAATACTGCCCGTAAGTATGCCAACTACATGCTCAACATATTCACGATGCTCGCGAGGCGTAATATTGCCAACACAAGGAGCCGAACACTTGCCAATGGAAGCGAGCAAACATGGTCGTCCAGTTCTATGGGCTTTATAAAACACGCCTGAAGAACAGGTGCGAATAGGAAATGTTTTCAGCAACGAATCTAAACTATGTCGTAGCGGCCATACTTTTGCGTATGGGCCAAAATACAGTGTTTTCTTAGCCCCACGATTGCGAGTAATCCAAACTCTCGGAAACTCTTCACCAACAGATACAGCCACATAAGGGTAAGTTTTATCGTCGCGAAAAACTACATTAAACCGTGGATCAAATGCTTTAATCCATGTATATTCCAGCGTTAGCGCTTCAAATTCTGTCGCTACGACAGTCCACTCCAAACTGCGTGCAGTAAGTACCATGGATTGCGTGCGCGGATGCAACTGGTATAAAGGTTGAAAATAATTTGCTAAACGATTGCGCAAATTCTTTGCTTTACCAACGTAAATAACGCGCCCCTGGTCGTCTCGCCATTTATACACTCCCGGTTTAGCTGGAATATCTTGAGAAGCAGGACGAAATAAATCACGACTATCGCCTAATAAAGGCGCACCAAAAGCATTAACGTCACTTTTATTAGTTTTAGGAGGATCATAGAGATTGTGCTGCGTCTTATGCCAGCAAGAATCTTGATGCGTATCGCAAACGGCATCATCAGCGTCACAAACGTCACTATTATCATCGCCACTACTGCCGTAATTATATTGGTTAGTAATGTTATCGTCGTTCATTTATTCACCTCCTTCATTTCGATTTACGACTTACGACTTATGACTTACGACAATTTGAACCAAACTATTTAAACCAAACTATGAACACTGTTCAGGCAAGTCAATGCGCAGTAAGCATCGGCTTGAGGAATTTGCCAGTCCAGCTTTCAGAACACCTCGCCACTGATTCCGGAGAACCTTCTGCAACCACAGTTCCACCGTTATCTCCTCCCTCTGGACCTAAGTCAATAATCCAGTCGGCAGACTTTACCACATCAAGATTATGTTCAATAACGATAACGCTGTTACCTTTATCGACCAGAGACTGCAATACGCTTAACAATTTTCTCACGTCTTCACAATGAAGTCCGGTTGTTGGCTCATCGAGTATATATACAGTCTTCCCAGTTGACCTTTTCTGCAATTCCGTAGCAAGTTTCACACGTTGCGATTCACCACCAGAAAGTGTTGGCGCACTTTGCCCTAGACGAATATAGCCAAGACCAACCTTCACAAGCGTATCTAAATATCTAGCAATAGACGGATAAGATTTGAAGAACACTGCCGCTTCAGAAATAGGCATATCAAGAACGTCGGAAACAGATTTGCCTTTATAAGTAACTTCCAAAGTTTCACGATTGTATCGCTTTCCGTGGCAGGCTTCACATTCAACATAGACGTCGGGAAGGAAATTCATTTCAATTTTTAATGTTCCATCGCCGTGGCACGCTTCACATCGACCACCTTTTACGTTAAATGAGAAACGTCCAGGACCATAACCGCGAACTTTTGCTTCGGGAGTTTGGGCGAAAAGCGAGCGAATTTTGTCCCACACACCCGTGTAGGTTGCAGGATTAGAACGCGGAGTGCGACCAATAGGATTCTGATCCACATGTACTACTTTGTCACAATATTCAACGCCTTCCACCCGCTTATGTTTTCCAGGAACTATGCGTGCACCGTTGAGCTTATCAGCAAGGACTGGGTAAAGAATTGAATTTATTAAGCTTGATTTTCCTGATCCTGATACGCCCGTAATGCAGGTGAATACACCTAAAGGTATGCTTACGTCGACATTTTTTAAGTTATGTTCACGGGCACCGAGAATGTGAAGCATACGGTTTTCGTCTACAATACGACGTTGCTTTGGTACGTCTATTGAACGTCTGTGAGAAATATAGTCTCCGGTAATTGAGCGCTGAGCTTTGATAATATCTTTGGACGGACCTGAATACACTACTTCTCCGCCATGTTCACCAGCTTCTGGACCAATGTCAACCAACCAGTCTGCTTGACGAATGGTATCTTCGTCGTGTTCTACCACAATTAGCGTATTTCCGAGGTTTCGTAAATGGTGCAACGTTGCAATTAAGCGCTCGTTATCTCGCTGATGTAAGCCAATAGATGGCTCGTCAAGCACATACATAACGCCAACTAATCCTGAACCTATCTGCGTAGCCAAACGAATTCGTTGCGCTTCGCCGCCAGATAATGTTTTTGCAGCTCTTGAAAGAGTGAGATAACTTAAGCCAACGTCGTTTAAGAAACCAAGGCGAGCGCGTATTTCTTTCACTACTTCCGCCGCAATTAAGGCTTGAGAGCCTTCCAAATTAAGCTGATTTATCCACGAAAGACTGCGCTCAACTGGCATATCACACACTTCCGCTATGGAAGTATCTGCAACTGTTACCGACAACACTTCTGGACGCAAACGTTTACCTCGACACTTCTGGCATGGTACTTCGCGCATGTACGATTCGTAGTATTGTCGCATTTGTTCCGAGTCTGTTTCATCATGCTTACGCATGAGTGTTCTGACTACACCCTCAAAGCCAGTTGTATATTCACGTTGTCTGCCCCAACGATTTTTATACGATACTTGCACAGTAAAGTCGTGCCCGTACATAATAGCATTACGAATATCTTTGCTAAGATTCTTCCAAGGCGTATCCATGCTGAAATTTAAATCTTGGGCAAGTCCAGATAGTATGTGCTGATAGTACATGCCTGCTGACTTATTCATTGCCCAAGGCTCGATTGCTCCCTGAGAAAGAGACTTGTCGGGATCTGGGATCACAAGTTCTGGGTCGATTTCAAGGTTGTATCCAATTCCGGAACATTCTGGGCATGCTCCGTATGGTGCATTAAATGAAAATGTTCTCGGCTCAATTTCGTCAAGTTCTAGCTGATGATTGTTCGGGCAAGCACGATGCTCTGAGAAGGTACGACGACGTTGAGATGAATTGTCGGGTTCGTCAACGAAATCAGCAACTACCACGCCTTGCGAAAGTCGCAATGCTGTTTCTATTGAATCAGTAAGTCGTACTCGAATACCGTCTTTAATAACCAGTCGATCAATTACTACTTCAATAGTGTGTTTTTTCTGCTTTTCAAGAGCAATATCTTCAGAAAGCTCATACATACTTCCATCAATAATCGCTCGCGCATAACCGTCGGATCGCAAAAGATCAAGAGTTTCCTTAAATTCTCCCTTACGTCCGCGTACAACGGGAGCTAAAATTTGCAAACGCGTACGTTCTGGCATTGCCAAAAGTGTATCAACCATCTGTTGCGGTGTTTGTGCACTTGCTAATTGACCACACACAGGGCAATGCGGCACACCTATTCTTGCGAACAGAAGTCGTAAATAATCGTAAATCTCAGTGATAGTGCCGACAGTAGAACGCGGGTTACGATTGGTAGTTTTTTGATCGATAGAAACAGCCGGGCTTAAACCCTCAATAAAATCTACATCAGGCTTATCCATACGACCTAAAAATTGACGAGCATACGCGCTTAACGATTCAACATAGCGTCGTTGACCTTCAGCGAAAAGCGTATCAAAAGCAAGCGAAGACTTACCCGAGCCGGAAAGTCCTGTAAAAACAACCATACGGTTGCGAGGAATCGACAAACTCACATTTTTAAGATTGTGTTCTCTAGCGCCTTGAATAGTTATTTTCCACTCAGCAGGAACTTGCGATAAATCGGATATAACCGTCCCGTTATGGGTACACAGCGGAGCGTTATCTAACAAATTTTGTAAAGCGTCCGGCTGCTTAGCGTCCGGCTGCTTAGCGTCCGGCTGCTTATTCTCCTGCTGTGTCATTGCCGCCTCCAACTAATCTGAATAATAAAACACTCCTGAAACGCAAACCCCTCAATAAGCGTCTCACTCCATAACAAGCAATTATAGAACACTTGTTCGAAAAAGTAAAGTTTACTTGTGCTTGCTCTATCGCAATCAGCATATGCTATATCACAATTCCCAAAAATTCGTTACCACTACACGATATAATGGTTCGTTTGGCTAACAATTTTCTTAGCACACATGCGATAAGCCTACATTTCTGGGGAACGGAACACATATTATGCCTATTGACGCACAAGCATTAACCATACAAATTGGTGCGCGCACGCTGTTAAATCCTACCGACTTTCACGTCACTAAAGGTGACAAAATTGGTTTAGTAGGACGCAACGGTGCAGGCAAAACAACGCTAACCCGCGTCATTACTGGAGAAATGCTGCCAGCTGGAGGTTCCGTACGAGTCAGCGGCGGCTTAGGCTACCTTCCGCAAGATACGCATGCTGCAGACCCTGAGCAAAGTGTGCTCGACCGCATTATGAGCGCACGAGACATTGCTTCCATAGTGTCACGTATCCGCAAAGCGGAAAAAGAGATGACCAATCCAGATCCAGATATCATGACAAAAGCGATGAACCGCTACGACAAAGCAATGCAAGACTTTGAAAAAGCAGGCGGTTACGCAGTGCAATCCGAAGCAATATCAATGGCCACCAGCTTAGGGCTTCCACAAGAAGTTATGCGACAATCCCTAGGCACACTTTCCGGCGGTCAGCGCAGACGCATTGAACTTGCTAGAATTCTGTTTTCTGACGCAGATACGCTGATCCTTGACGAGCCAACTAACCATTTGGACGCGGACTCTATTATCTGGTTACGCAACTATTTAAAACGTTTTGAAGGCGGATTCCTAGTTATTTCCCACTCCACTGAATTACTTGACGAAGTTGTGAATAAAGTATGGCATTTAGACGCACAACTCGCGCAAATCGACATGTATTCCATGGGTTGGAAAGCATACTTACACCAACGCGTAGTAGACGAAGAACGTAGGCGTCGTGAGCGTGAAGTAGCAGAAAAGAAAGCCGAACGCCTTATGAAGCAAGGCATTCGCTTACATGCAAAAGCAACTAAAGCAGTGGCAGCTCAAAACATGATGCGCAGAGCCGAACGTTTACTTAGCGAAACAAGCGAAGCACAAAAACAAGAAAAAGTTGCTGATATTCGCTTCCCAGAACCAGCGCCCTGCGGACGCACTCCTATTATGGCGAAAGATATTTCTAAGGCCTACGGTTCTAATATTGTTTTTGCTGGAATTAACCTCGCAATAGACAAAGGTTCTCGCGTTGTTATTTTGGGATATAACGGCGCCGGCAAAACCACAACCTTACGTATTTTAGCTGGCGAAGAAACGGCAGATACTGGCGAAGTACAATACGGCCACGGCTGCAAAATAGGTTACTTCGCTCAGGAACATGACACCCTGGATTTAGACGCAACAGTACTCGAAAATCTCCAGCACGTTGCTCCAAATTTGAACGACACCCAAGCACGATCCATGCTAGGAAGCTTCCTCTTTTCTGGCGACGACGCTATAAAACCGGCCCGCGTACTATCAGGCGGTGAAAAAACGCGACTTGCGCTCGCAACACTTGTCACATCTCAAGCCAACGTATTGCTGCTCGACGAACCTACAAACAACTTGGATCCGGCGTCAAGAAATGAAATTCTTAAAGCTATTGCAAAATACGAAGGCGCTATCGTTCTAGTAACACACGATGAGGGCGCTGTAGAAGCATTACAACCTGAACGCGTGCTTCTTATGCCGGACGGGGACGAAGACTTGTGGAACGACGAATACCTTGATTTGGTCGCCGAAGAGTAATGAAAAGTAATGAAAAGTAATGAAAAGCAATGAAAAGTAATGAAAAGTAACAAAGCAACAACTAGCAAACAACTAACAGCAACGAGCAAGTAATCGGCTACTCTCAACTTTGCAATAGAATGGTTATGTGGTGATTGCAACATCCGTTTCTCAAAATTTACCGCCAGAAAAGCGCGCAGGCACTTTGCATAAGCAAAACCAGCGTTTTCATGCTTTTACAGTCGCAACAATATGGCATACGTTGCGCATTCCTTTGCTAGTGTTACTGCTCATTGCCGTATGCGAGTGCTCTTTCGGCAATATTCCGTTTTGGACTAGCGTCACAGGAAGCACCGATAGTGTTGCCGCTCATAATACTTTAGGACCGGGCGTTGTGCGTCTTTCTTCCGGAGGATTGCTTATTACTGATCCTTCTGAAGCATATTTAGAAGTAACTTCCGACGGAAGCTCACCATATATTCGTTTGCAGCCTGCTACTCTGTCGCACAAAATTAGCCGAAAGACCACCGCAATACGGAAACAGGCTGTAAAGCATAAAACTCTTATTGATGATATTCATGTTCGTATTGAAGCAGATCGAACAGTTGGTAAACCACAAAGTACTAATCCTAGGGCATTTGACGCCGCTTTATTAACACTACCTGAGTCCGCTATTCATAAGCCGTGCATAGTGCGCGTATGGTTGCAACATCCTTTGGGAACGGTACTTGATATAGAGGATGCTCGAGCGAACGTAAGAGCACCGTTTAGTTGGTCATGGGGACGCGTGTGTCTGCTTGCATTATGCGCTTTTCTTATAGGTTTATGGAATCCTTGGTCGCAACTTTGGCGCATACAACTCGACACACACAGTTTGAAACAGCGTTGCTTTTTTGTAGCTTCTTTGCTCCCGTTGGTGATTGTTGGAATAGTAACAGTTGTGTGGAATCTGAAAAACTCCACTCCTTTGCATTTCGACACTGCAGGAAATTACACTTACGACTTTGATCAGTACGCACACACCGCCGATGCTCTTCTTAAAGGACAAGTACACCTTAATCTTCCTGTCCCGCGGGAGTTAACGCAGCTTGCAAATCCGTACGATCCTATGGCAAGAAACATGTTGCTCAACCATTCCGTACACAATATGTACTGGGATTACGCGTACTATCAAGGCCACTGGTACTCGTATTTCGGAGTGCTTCCCGCAGTTTTGCTTTTTATGCCGTATCGTCTTATTTCGGGACTTTGGATACCGGGTGGCGCTATGCTTCCCACTACGGTTGCAACAATAGTATTTCTTATCGGTTTTCTTATAGCGGGATCGCTACTCGTTATTCGTCTTATAAAGCACACCGTCGATCACGCTTCATTGGGAACTGTTTCTATTGCTATAGTCATGTTCTTTATTACCGCGAATACTGTGTACTTGTGGTTTAGAACGTCATTTTATTCGGTTCCTATGGCAGCTTCACTATTTTTCACTGCGTTAGGATTGTGCTGTTATTGCGGCTATAACAAAACTAAAAAATTACGAAATATTGCGTTAGGCTCCTTCTTTATATCGCTTAATTTAGGATGTAGACCAACGTTTATAATAGCAATTCTTTTTGCTATTCCTGCTTTCTATACAGACGTAAAAAATAGTATTGTTCGTTTCCGTAACAGCTTCCACGGCTCGTATGACTCTCGTTCGTGGCTTACGTCGCTTACTTACCTCGTGTGCTGGATTCTGCCGGCTGTGCTTGTTGCGATTCCTTTCTGCTGCTACAACATGCTTCGTTTTGGGTCGCCTCTGAATTTTGGTAACGAGTATCAGATAACCATTACCGACATGACCACGATGCGTCTTCCGGCACAAAATATACTTCCGTCCATTATCAGCTACGTCGCCTTACCGTTGCGTATAATTGGAACATTCCCTTGGATTGGCATTCAACCTCTTGCTTTTGATCGTTGGCAGTATGCTGAACCTATGATTGGCGGCATGTTCGTATTGTCGCCATTGGCATTAGTTGGCATTATTGCCGCTTTTCTTATGCGCAAACGTTCCAGCAGTAATTTTGCATGGCACACCGTCATAACTGCGTTGGTAGCCGGCAGTATTCTTATTGTTTTTGATAGTTTGAAAGCTGGTGTCGGCTGGCGTTATATTGCTGACTTTGCGTGGACTTTCGCATTGGCTGCGGTAGTAGGCGTAACGTTACTTTTAGAACATTTGTTGAGTATGCGACAAGAAGATTGTCTGCGAAAGAAAGTTGCTTACTATTCGCTTACGTCAGTAGTGGTGGCGCTATTAGCGTTTTCGCTTATTATTGCTGCTTTAAGTTGGTTTGTTACCGGACGCGAAGACAGCACACTTCGTTTCAATCCTGATTTGTGGTATACGGTTCGCGCTTGGCTTACGCTCATGTAAAAAATTACGGAAGGTAATTATTCTGCCAATAATGCGTCAACAGTCCGCAGTAGTGCGTTAAGACCGCTGTTAAACTGTTCAGGCTCCGGCAGTAGAGAAAGTGCAAGATACCCGTTTACTGGCATGTCGAAATAGTATCCAGGCTGCGAAACTAAGCGATAATCTTTCATCAATCGTAACGCCAACACGTCGTCATCAATGCAAGAAGGGACTCGCAATAAAATATTCCATCCGCCTTCAGCTCTTAGTGCACTCACGCAACATTGTGGCCATTTATCTAAAGTTTCTCTAAGAGTTTGAAGATTACCCAGCACTCGGCTTCTCACCATATTCGTTTGAGAATTGGCATATTGTAAAAGTTCTGGAATATGTTCTGAAACGGTTGCGCCGATTGGTAAGAAGTCGTCAGCAATCACATCGAGACGACGCTGCGCTTGAGCAACCTCATCTTCTGGACCAGAAACTTCAATCCAACCAACTTTGGCGTGTGGCGCTGCCAGCATTTTTGAGAAACCATCCAGCGCAAACACCAGCGTTGAGCTTTCTCCAGCCAAACGTGCGTTATCTTCAAAAGGTTCTAAAGAATAATCGTAGAAGACTTCATCAGCAATAATTGCCACTTCATGTTCTCTACACAAGCGTAATATTTCTTCACGTTCCTCAGGCTTTACGTAAGAGCCAGTAGGATTATTTGGGTTAATGAGCACAAGCGCTCTGATACGCAACGAATCATTTTCCAGTAGACTACGAACGCGAGGAACGTCAATAGTCCAAGAACCATCGTAGTGCAGCGGATATGGTATTGCGTTCACGCATTGTAAACGAGCTATTGACTCGATCAGTGGATATCCGGGGGTAGGACCTATAACAGCATCTCCAGCATCACACATGAGCATCATAAGCCACGCGTAGGCTTGCGAGGTTGAAGACAAAACATAGAGACGGTCAGGATTAAGTTTCGCAGGAGCGTGAATACTACCGCGATTGTCGCGCTGGTTAATGAAATCAGACAGCAGCGTGCGCGCTTCAATAGGGCCACGAGGGTCAGCGGTGTAGCGATCAGACAAACAACGCGGAGCAAGTCCGTGAACTGTTGGATTAGAATCGTTTAATTTCGTAAGCTTAATACCATTTGCTACAGCTTTGCGCTGAGCTAGAATAATGGGATTCGGCTCGCTTACGTCTACTCTTGAAGAAAATCGCACGCCACTACCCTAGCACCTGGCATAACAAAAGCTGGGCGCATAAACTCATTCACGCGCCCAGCTAGTAAAAACTAAATAAAATTATAACGGCAAACCTACACGGTAAACCTAATTAATTTTAAAAGCTACTCAGTGCTGCTGCTTCTGGCTTGCATAATAAGCGGCACCAATAATGCCAGCCTCGTTATGTAAGGAAGCAACAACAATAGGAGTTTTAATGTCGATATGTGGCAAGAACTTTTCACTTACGCGGCTCACACCACCACCAACAACAAACAAATCAGGGTTAAAGTACTTTTCCATCAAACCATAGTACTTAGTTAAGCGCTTAGCCCACTTCTTATAGCCCATATCCAACTTCTCGCGAACGGAAGAAGCAGCATACTTTTCAGCATCACCCTTGCCTTTTTCAAGCTGAATATGACCAAGCTCAGTGTTCGGAATAAGTACGCCGTTATAAATCAAAGCGGTACCAATACCGGTTCCAAGCGTAGTTGCAATAACCAAACCGTCTTTGTCTTTAGCGGCACCAAACTTTTGTTCAGCCAAACCAGCAGCATCAGCATCGTTGACAACCGTCACCGGACGACCGCAAGCCTCACTGAAAACTTCCGTGACGTCGACACCAATCCAAGACTGGTCAAGATTAGCCATAAAATCGAGCTTCTTACCCGGCTTAATAGGAGCAGGGAACGCAATTCCCACAGGAGCATCTGCAGGTACTTCAAAATGCTCAAGCTGCTGACGAACAATATCAGCAACCGCTTGAGGCGTAGAAACTGCAGGAGTAAGAATCTTATAGCGAGGTTCTGCAAACTCACCTTTTTCCAAATTAACCGGAGCGGCCTTAATACCGGAACCACCAATATCGACGCCAAATGCTTGCGCAGTTTCAATCATCTTCGCTAACACTCCCCTCTGAATGTGTGCTGACAATAGGATATGTACGATTATTCTATACTATATCTAGCGCGACACGCTTACTAACTTCCCAATAAAACGGCGCCTTTATTCACTTTTACCATACGTGAAACACGCTCGTAAAAAGCTGATTACATTGGCAAAACAATTGATTACAAAGAAGGCATAGGCTCCCACGAGTTGTCGTGAAGAATTTTTCTCGAATCAAGCCAACCAGTAAACAATTTACTGATACCAGAAAATATATGCGCACGGTCAACCGCTATTAAACGAATAACCTCTTTAACCGCAGTCAATGCAGTTCCCAAAGCAAAAATAAACGGGTGAAAATCGCCATGAACCATAAAGTAACGAGCCATAAACCCACGATTTCGCATAATATGGTAACGGTTCATGTCTGAAGTCGAGTTCAGTTGACGTACTCCAGCAATATCCCAGTTAGGAATATCGCGGGTGCGACGAAGGATAATATCCGGCACCACAATCGGATTCGTAACTTTACTCGCAAGGTACCCGTACGTAGTATCATCCCAATAAATAAAGTAACGAGGATCCGGAAAACCAATTTTTTTAACAATATCTCGACGAATCAAACCACCCTCAAAACACATCGTGTTCATCACGCGATAACCCGCATTACCAAACGCTGCAGGAGCAATCGGATTAGGAATACCAAGCGAAACCAAAAAATCGTATTGCCAGTAGAATTTGCCACCGTCATAATCTAAGCGGCTTCCTTGAATAACAGCGTGACGCTTCGTCCACGGAGCCAAACGATCAATAGACTCAGGAACCGTCTCAACATCATCGTCCATAACCCAAAACCATTGAGCACCAAGCTCATAAGCCTTCTTTACGCCAGCACTGAAGCCACCAGCACCACCAAGATTTTCATCTTGAGGAGCATAGACAACGTGAGTTTCATTGCCTTCAGCGTCTTTTTCTGCTTTACCCCAACGGTTAGTTAAATCAGTTTCGAGACGCACAACCAATTCGCGAGTTCGATCGCTCTGCTCATTATCGACAACCACAATTCTCCAAGGGCACTCGTTCAAACATTCAAACGAATGGAACAAATTCTCCAAAAGTTCTTGACGCTTATAAGTGACTACGACAATAGCTAATTTATCAATGCTATTCACTGCTACAGTATTACCATTTTTTGTTAATCTACTCGTATTGCTCATACTGGTATTCTCGCACCTACCCTCGCCACTTAGCTACACGCGTCACATATCGACCCGACTACGCCCAATGTTCCTAGTATGCGATACAAAAGAAGAGTAGTTTCAGGGAAGGTGAAAATCCTTACTGGCGGTAACAAAAACGCTTTGCACGTGTTTTTGAAGCCCGCGAGCGGCATACAAGCTGCTGATTCGGTTCAATTCCGAAGCCAACGGTTACAGTCCGGATGGAAGAAACGGAGACCCACCATGGGAATTTCGCATACTCATAATCATCAAACAAACGCCAATAACACTCAATGGTCAAGCGAAAAAATTGCGAAATATGCGCTATTTGTAGCACTTTCAATGGCAGTAAGCTTCATAGAATTCCCGCTTATTCCAGACTTTTCATTCCTAAAATACGATCCTTCTGGAATTGTGTGTCTTGTAGCAGGATTTGCATACGGACCGGCTGCAGCAGCAATCGTAAGCATACTCGGTTTTGCACCACACTTATTTACCAATCCACTCGGAACCGTGATGGCCGTACTCGTATCTTTAGGAGCTAGCGTTACAGCAGCAATCGTATACAAAAAAATGCATACCAAAAAAGGCGCAATCATTGCACTTTCGGCAGGCTCAGTTGTTGCAATTGCGCTCGCAATAGCAGGAAATCTTGTTATTACTCCTCTTTACGCTCACATGACTGTTTCGCAGGTTGTGGCTCTTATTATTCCAGCACTGCTGCCGTTTAATATTATTAAACTTGCGCTTCACGTTGTAGTAACAATGCTTGTTTATAAACCAGTTTCTAAACTACTTCACCACAGCAAGTAAATCTTATAAACGGCATAAACTATGCAAAATACCAGCACAAGCAGTAGTATGAACGAAACTCAAAATTGCGCAGTTGAAAACAATACTCTAGTAGTGTTGCGAAATATTTGCTTCAGCTACGATGATGGAAAAACTTGGACGCTTAACAATCTAAGTCTTACAATTCGCTCCGGCGAACGCGTAGCGATTGTTGGCAAAAACGGTTCTGGTAAATCAACGCTGGCGAAGATTATTGCCGGTTTAACAGCTCCAGATAGCGGCTATGTTGAATTGTGCGGCGAAAAAGTTTTTGAAAATACTACTGCTTATGCTGACGCTTACAAAAATGCGCGAAAGTTTATTGGCGCTCTGTTTCAAAGTCCAGAAGATCAGATTGTTACTACTGTTACTGAAGATGATGTTGCTTTTGGACTGGAAAATTTAAACGTAGAACAGCATAAAATGCGAAAACTTGTTAACAATGCTTTAGAAGCTGTTCACATGCAAAATCATAGACTTTCTAACCCGAGTCTTATGAGTGGCGGACAAATGCAGAAAGTTGCTTTAGCAGGATCTATTGCAATGCAGTCAAAGCTACTTGTGCTAGACGAGCCTACTTCTATGCTCGACTCTAAATCTCGCGAAAACGTTGACACATTATTTGACGATTTGCATAAAAGCGGCACGAGTATTGTGCAGATTACGCATAGAATTGACGAATGCCAGAATGCAGATCGCATACTTCTGCTAGAAAATGGGGTGCTTCACGAAATTTGTTTAGAAAAACTGGAATCATATTTCAACAATTCTAAATATAGTTTTTCAAAAAAAGCGCAGGAAAATATTAATAATTATGCGAAGCAAAGCGCAAGTATAAGCGATAGCGCGCATACAAATAAAGCAATTTCAATATCACATTTAACAGTTAAATACGATGAAAAATCTCCAGCTGTAATTAACGACTATTCACTTGATGTAAATGAAGGTGAAATAGTTGCAATAATGGGCGAAAACGGCTGTGGAAAATCCACTCTTGCGAAAGCTTTGTGCGGATTATTAAAAGCAGAATCTGGTTCTATAAGCGTAGAGAAAATACCTGTTAGTGAAAAAACTTCTAAAAAGAATCGGCAAAACTTACGCAAAACTATTGGCTACGTTATGCAGCTTCCAGAACAGCAGCTTTTTGCAGAAACTGTACGCGAAGATGTTGCTTACGGTCCTAAAAATTTTGGGATAAAAGGAGACGCCCTTAAAGAACGTGTAGATGAAACGTTGAGACTGCTTAATCTTGAAAATTTGGCAGAAAAATCTCCTTTTTCTCTTTCCGGCGGCCAACAGCGTCTTGCAGCAATAGCGGGCGTTCTTGCTTTTAGACCGCGAGTACTTGTGCTTGATGAACCAACAGCAGGATTAGATTTTGAAGCATCGTTGCGCATTCTAGAAATTCTTCGAACTCTTAATAATCAAGGCGTAACAATAGTTATGATTACGCATAATCTTCAAGAAGCAAAAGCTTTAGGAGCAAGACTAGTAACATTAAAAGCAAACAAAAGTGAAAGTTTAGAAGATAAAAATAAATTATCACAAGAAACGATTAAACAGGAAGAAACTTCGCAAGAAAAATCAACCTCACTACTTAGCTCTTTTGATCCCAGAATAACACTTATATCCTGCTTTATGCTCATGCTAAGCGCTTTTAGCATCACTCATTACACGCAGTTGGCTGTTCTTGCTTTTGCCACACTGTGTTTAATTATTGCCGCAAAAATACAATTCATAAAACTAATTTCTTCACTACACATGCTTATTGCAATATTTACTTTTTCGGGATTGCTGAATATTCTTGCCGTTCGCACAGGCAAAATACTTTATAAACTTGGGCCGATTATTGTAACTTACGACGGAATTAATTGCGCAATACTATTTGCCACAAGATTCTCGCTTGTAATTATTATTGGCGCAATATTAGTTATGACAATAAGCCCAACAGTACTAACCGAAGCCTGCACGTCTTTACTGTCGCCGCTTAAAACTATTGGAGTGCCAACGCAGGAAATATCGCTTATTATGAGCCTAGCACTGAGATTTTTACCAACGCTTTCTAACGAGGCAGTAGAAGTTGCGCACGCTCAAACCGCTAGAGGCGGAAGCATACGGGACGGCTCAATTTGCAAACGGATTCACGCAATATCTTCGCTTATTGTTCCTGCTTTTGCAGGCGTTATTCGCCACTCAGAAACACTTTCTTTAGCACTTGACACTCGCTGCTACACGCCAAGCGCAACAAGGTCTCATTTGCACACGTTAAAAGTTAGCGCAAAAGACGTGCTGCTATTAGTTGTGGCCGTTGGTTTTGTTAGCGCGATTATTACGTTAGGAATATTACGTTTCTATTAGCAATATGCAACAATTCGCAATATACTGTATAATCCGTTAGGTGCTTATGTAATTTATGTAATATTTGCGTTATAAAACTTGCATTTGAAAGGACGCCTTATGGCATTGACTAAAAAGCAGACTAAGCAGCTTCGCGCACTTGCTAATACGCTTAGCCCACTTTTGTACGTTGGTAAGAACGATATTACTGATGCAGCTGTAAAGCAAGCAGACGAAACCATGCAGTACCACGAGCTCATGAAGTGCGCTGTGCAAGATGGTTCCGGATTAAGCGCTAAAGAAGCTGCGGATGCTCTTGCAGAAAAGCTCGGTGCCGAAGTTGTGCAAGTTATTGGCAATCGTTTTGTGCTATTCCGCGTCTCTCCACTCGACAACGTTGACCACATTATGCTTGTGCGTGAATAAAAGTAACTTAAAAAATATTAATACTGTATTAAAAGGCTTCTTAGAATTGTAAGAGGCCTTTTAATTATTATGTTTAATTATTATCCGATAGATTCATTAAGAATGGCACGGATTTGAGATAAGCGTTGAGTTAGCTCGTGCTCGTAGCCGCGGTTTGATGGATGATAGTATTCGCGGCCAACAAGCTCGTCTGGCATGTACTGTTGGGACGCTACAGCTCCCGGGCAATCGTGTGCATACTGGTATCCTTCGTGATTACCCCAACTTTTCATAAGTTTCGTTGGAGCGTTGCGCAGATGAAGCGGCACTTGACCAATATTTCCAGCATCAACATCTTGCAAAGCCTGATTAATAGCATTGTAGCTTGCGTTGGATTTAGGAGCGGTTGCTACAGCAATCACAGCTTCAGAAAGAATAATACGCGCTTCCGGCATCCCGATTAAAGCAACCGCTTGAGCTGCAGCAACAGTTACTTGCAAAATCTGGGGAGCTGCCATACCAACTTCTTCGGCAGCAGCAATCATAATTCGCCTGGCAATAAAACGCGGGTCTTCCCCAGCTCTAAGCATGCGCGCTAAATAATGCAAAGAAGCGTCAACGTCACTTCCGCGCATTGATTTAATAAAAGCCGAAATCACGTCGTAATGATCGTCACCATCTTTGTCGTAGCGAACAGTATTAGTATCCATTACGTTAGAAACAATATCAGTAGTAATTACAGGCTTCTTTTTGCCATGCTGTAACGCAACATCTCCTGTTACTGCTCCTGCAGCCGCCTCCAAAATAGTAAGCGTTTTGCGCGCATCTCCCCCGCTTAAACGAATAATAGAATCAATCGCTTCGTCATCGATTTTAAGCTGATTGTTGAGCCCATTTTCGCTAGTTATTGCGCGTTCTATAAGCGTGTGTAAATCTTCTACGCTAAGTGACTCAAGTTTTACTACAACAGACCTGCTTAAAAGCGGTTTAATGATTGAAAAACTTGGGTTTTCGGTTGTAGCTCCAATAAAAGTTACGTCACGATTTTCAACGCTTGGAAGCAGAGCGTCTTGTTGAGATTTAGAAAAACGGTGAACTTCGTCAATAAAAAGTACTGTTTCTTGTCCCTTACTCACTAAACGTTCGTGCGCACGATCAAGCACCGCACGAACATCCTTAACTCCAGAAGTTACAGCAGAAAGTTCTTCAAACACGCGGCCAGATTGGCGAGCAACAATATATGCGAGAGTAGTTTTCCCAACTCCCGGAGGGCCAAAAAGCACAACAGAACTTGGAGCAGTAAGAGAGCCTTTCGACTGCGGATTTGCAAGCCTACGCAAAGGAGAACCTTCTTTTAGCACATGCGACTGCCCAAGCACGTCTTCAATACGGCTCGGTCGCATACGCACTGCCAACGGACGCGTTACATCGCTAGGTGCACTACTTGCTGCAAATAAATCCTGCTCCATAACCACCAGCTTACAATACGCATAGAACAAACGTTCGATTTTGGTTGCGAATCAACTAAAGCAAGTTTACAACAGTTCGCAGCACTATACGTGCGAAACTTGGTAATCAAAGAACACAACTTCGCCTTCGTCTTGCGTTGTATCTAAATCTACAACGCCAGTAATAGCCCAATTATGATCTCCATCCGAATCGTCAATAATTTGACGAACTTTCCAAGAGTGCTCACTTTTTTCAAGCGAATCGTCCAAAATAAACAAGTCGCCACTTCGAGCCTTAGCATCGATACCAACATACTCATGCTCGTCGTAGTAATCGTCAAGCACATCATTCCACTCGTGAACGCCATAGCCCCAAGCTTTATCCAACTCGCCGAGAGACTCAGCATCTTCCAAATCCATAAGCTGCACGCGACGGAACATAGCATTCCTAATCAACACAATAAGCCCACGACGATCCTCAACCACAGATTCAGAAGTTCCAGGCGCCGCAAGCGTTACAGCACTGGCTTCAGCATCCGAACCGCCTGCACTCTCCCACTCGTCAACCAAACTAGAATCAATCGAGCGCACAACAAGACGAAGCCACGAAATAATATCACGCAACTCCTCGTTAAGCATGTCTTCCGGCACAGTGCGCGCAAGCGAACGGTAAGCGTCAGAAAGGTAGCGAAGAAGCGTTCCTTCACTTCTAGCAATGCCATAACGCGAAATGTAGCCGGTAAAATCGGAAGCAGTTTCAACCATGTCTCGAAGCACAGATTTAGGCTTAATCCAGTAGTCGTTCGCCCAAGGCACATCCTTGCGATATTGCGCAAAAGCAGGAGCTAATAAATCTTCCAAAGGCTTAGGATAGCTAACTTCAGCTAAGCGTTCCATGCGCTCCTCGTAGTCGACGCCATCATCCTTCATACCAGCCATCGCAGCATCGCGAGCCTTACGCTCTTGCGCGCGAAGCACAGGCTTAGGGTCGTCCAAAGTGGCTTCAACCATAGAAATCACGTCAAGCGCATAGCTTTGAGACTCTGGGTCCAGAAGTTCCAAAGCGGCCAGCAAGAACGGGGAAAGCGGCTGATCCAACGCAAAACCTTCCGGCATTGCAACGTCAAGCTCATAATCGCACGAACCGTTCGCATACTCTTTACATTCAATCACTTGAGTATCGAGCAAAGTCTGGAAAATATCGTCGCAACGCTCAAGCAATTTTTCTTTATCTTGCGGCTTTTGCGCACTATCTTCAATAAGTTTTTCAACGCGAGCGCGAGCATCCCCACCTTGCGTAACTTCGTTCAAAATCATTGAGTGCGTTACAACCATGTGCGGATTCAAAGTTTCAGGAGCGCTTTCAATCAGCTTAGTAAACGTTGGCTCACCCCAAACAACAAATCCTTCCGGAGCCTTCTTACGCTTAATTTTTTTAAGTTTTTTAGGATCATTTCCGGCTTTTGCGACAGCGCGCGCGTTCTCAATCTCGAACTCTGGAGCCTCTGCAACCACTAAGCCCTCAGTATCAAATCCCATTCGTCCTGCACGCCCTGCAATTTGGTGAAACTCACGTGCGCGAAGTTTGCGACTACGATTCCCATCAAATTTTGTGAGCGCAGTAAGCACAACCGAGTGAATTGGCACGTTAATACCAACTCCGAGAGTGTCCGTTCCACAAATAACTGGTAGCAGACCTTGTTGTGCAAGCTGTTCAACAAGCCTACGGTAGCGTGGAAGCATGCCAGCGTGATGCACACCAACGCCAGTGCGCAATAATCTTTGTAAGATTTTGCCAAATCCGGTAGTAAACTTTGTGCCTTTAATAGCTTGAGAGATTTTATCTCGCTGTTCTTTGCTTGAAACTCCCGTGCTTGCGAGCGCTTGCGCGGTTTCAAGTGCTGCATCTTGCGAAAAGTGAACTACGTAAATCGGCGTTAAACCCTTGTTAAATAAGAGTTCTACTGTTGCTGCAAGAGGCTTATCTGTGTACTCGTATTCGAGTGGGATTGGTCTAGGCGCGTCAGCAATAATATCGACGCTTCGTTTTGTTGATTTTTCTAAGCGTTCTGCAATATCCGTTACGTCGCCAAGAGTTGCGCTCATAAGTAAGAATTGCGTGTTTGGAAGAGTAAGCAACGGCACTTGCCAAGCCCATCCGCGCTCTGGGTCTCCATAGTAGTGGAATTCATCCATTGCAACGCAGTCAACTTCTGCGTTTACGCCTTCACGTAACGCTTGATTTGCTAGGATTTCCGCAGTGCAGCAGATTATTGGAGCATCCGCGTTAATATGCGAGTCGCCAGTAATCATACCAACGTTGTCTCGCCCGAAAATAGCAACTAGATCGAAGAATTTTTCGGATACGAGCGCTTTGATTGGCGCAGTATAGTAGGAGCGTCTGCCTGTGGCGAGTGCTGCAAAATGCATACCGAGCGCAACAAGAGATTTTCCGGAACCTGTTGGAGTGTTTAAGATTACGTGGTCTCCTGCAAGCAGATCCATAATGGATTCTTCTTGATGCTGCCACAAGTCCACGTGCTTGTTGTCTTTAACCCAATCAACAAATGCTTGAAAAATCTCATCTTCGGTAGCATGATGCAAATCAAGAGCTAACTCGCCTAATCCAGCCATATACGCTCCTACTTAACTTTATTCGCGATTTTATTATTTGCGCTTTTATTATTTGCGCTTTTATTATTTACGCTTTTATTATTTGCGCTTTATTCGTAACTTTACTTGCGCTTCTTTTTATCTCGCACTTTTACGGAGATTTGGATAGGAGTACCTTCGAATCCAAACTCTTCACGAAGCGATCGCTCAATAAAGCGACGGTACCCGTGCTCTAAGAAGCCGGTTGTGAAAATCACGAAACGTGGAGGGCGAGTGGACGCCTGAGTTGCGAACAAGATTCGTGCTTGCTTGCCGCCTCGTAAAGGATGCGGATGTGCAGATTGAATACGCCCCAAGAAAGCGTTGAGCTTGCCAGTAGGAATACGCTTATCCCAGCTATCTAAAGCTGTTCGCATAGCACGGGCGAGGCGATTCGTATGCCATCCTGTTTTTGCAGAAAGGTTCACGCGCTCAGCCCAAGTTACACGCTCAAACTCAGTTTTCCACAAGCGTTCCATGCGCTGCCTGGAAAATTCGTCCATTAAATCCCACTTGTTAAACACAAGTACGATTGCGCGACCAGCGTCAACAGCCTGGCTCATAACTTTCAAATCCTGCTCTGCAATAGGCTGGGAAGAGTCAAAAAGAATCAAGGCGAGTTCTGAACGCTCAATCGCAGCCTGTGTACGAAGTGAAGAATAGTATTCAGCACCCGTAAGCTTGTGCTGCCTGCGCTTAATACCAGCCGTGTCAATAAACAGCCAGTCCTCGCCGTCAACTCGCACAACCTCATCAACAGGGTCTCGGGTGGTACCAGCCAAGTCGTTTACAACTGCACGCTCCTCATGAGCCAAATGGTTCAAAAGTGAGGATTTACCAACGTTTGGTCGACCAACTAACGCAACCCTGCGAAGACCTTCTGGGGTTAAGAAGCCCGAAGTTTTATTCGCTTTCTTTAAAGAGTTAAGAGCAGCGTCAAGCAAGTCTCCCACGCCTCTGCCGTGCATTGCGGAAATTCCGTAAGGCTCGCCCATACCAAGCTTCCAAAACTCCGCTGTCAAATACTCGCTTCTAGCGTCGTCAACCTTGTTAACCGCTAAAGTAATAGGCTTTCCAGCAGCGCGAAGCATTGAAACAATGCGCTCGTCTGTAGCCGTCAAACCAACTTGACCGTCTACTAAGAAAATCACAGCATCGCTTAAACGTACCGCAACTTGAGCTTGCTGAGCAATCGAAGAATCAATACCTTCAACATCAGCTTCCCAACCGCCTGTGTCCACAAGCTTAAAGTTGGTTCCAGCCCATTCAGCGTCATAGCTTACGCGGTCTCGAGTAACGCCTGGAGTGTCTTCTACAACAGCAACTCGGTGGCCTAGGATACGGTTTACAAGCGTTGATTTTCCAACGTTTGGTCGACCAATTACAGCGATTACGCCAACCGCTTTAGTGTTTTTTGTGTCATCTTCATTTACTACGTCACCACGAAGCAGCGCGCGGTCTTCCTCGTCAAGATCGTAGCCTTCAAGATTCGCAGCGTAACGATCGTACTCATCCTGCTCAACAGCAGCGTCAACCATTTCAACAAGCGCGTCAAGCGTCTGCTCAAACGTCAAATCTGAATTATCGAGCGTAGTTACGCCGTCCGCAGCTTGAAGAAAATGCGTTACTTTGGCGTCTTTAGCGTCGCGAGCACGAATATCGTCTTCTTCAGACGTTTGATTATTTTTAGATTGATTATTTTGTAAACTTTCCTGCGCAATATCTTGCTTGTTTCTACGAGCTTGACGCACTTCTTCACGAGCGGTAAGCAGCACGCGAACTTGCGCATTAGGAGCCACAACAGTAGTAATATCGCGGCCTTCTGCAACTATGCCCTCTCCAGAAGAGAAGGAATCTTCAGCTGACTCTGCCGCAATATACGCGCGCTGAGCAGCGATAAGCATGCGGCGAACTGCAGGAATTGAAGAAACAGTAGATACATGCGAAGAAACTTCGCCAGAACGCAACTCTTCGCTAATATCTTCGCCGTCGATTACTACTACAGGATTTTTTGGATCAACACTAAATTCAGCATGATCTTCAGTAAATAAAGCACCAACAGCTTCAACAATTTGGTCAAAACGTTCAGCATCCGCAGGATTAGTTGGCTGACCTTCTTCATCCAATTCAAGCTGCGTACTTAAATCAATACCCTGCTTCAAACACCACCATGCAGCAGCACGATACATGGCTCCCGTATCCAAATATGCGAAACCGTAGTATTGCGCTAAAGCGCGAGAAGTAGAAGACTTACCTACTCCTGCTGGTCCATCAATTGCTACACAAATCACAGGCCAACCTCCTTAGAAAGCGAACGCACTTCAGTTTGAGAAAGCACACGATACGATCCCGCCTTCAAATCACCCAACTTAATAGGGCCAATTTGCGTACGAACCAAGCGCTTTACAGGGTAACCTACAGCACCAAAAATTCGGCGCACAATACGATTCTTACCCGAATGTAATACGACTTTTACCATTGTTGTGTCGTGATTCTGGTCGATTATTGCGCAACGGTCGAGCTTAATCCAACCGTCTTCAAGATTTACACCTTGCGAAACCAAGCGTCGGCAAACCATTCCGTTTATTTTGCCTTCAACAGTTGCAATATAGGTTTTTTCAACCTCATACTTTGGGTGCATCACATGCTGGCTTAATTCACCATCGTTGGTCATTAAAATAAGACCTTCAGAATCGTAATCCAAGCGGCCCATGTGGAAAATACGCTCGTACTTGTCTCCCACAATGTCTCGCAAAGTAAAGCGACCTTTTGGATCATCCATAGCACTCAGTACTCGCTTTGGCTTATGCAAAGCAAGCGTCACCAGCTTAGTATTAAACTTTACGCGCGAACCATCAACGCGCACTTTCTGACGCTTTGAATCGACGCGCGTACCCAATGTCGTTACTAATTCATCGTCAACTTCAACACGCCCGTCGAGAATAATCTCCTCACATTTGCGTCTTGAACCAAATCCCGCTTCAGCAAGCAGCTTCTGCAGTCGAATGGCGTTGTTGTCATCTGAATGCGCCTGATTGGCGCGGGAATATGCGTTTGGCATCGTTCTCCCAACGTGACCTCACGAATTGCGTAGTTTTGTTACTACATTTGGTATGTGTAACACTCAACTCACTAGCAATTCTATTCTTACTTATTGTGTAATTGTTTGTTAATTGTGATAAATCAGAAAATTACCACGTCGTTCTATGCTATCGTATGGCATAGCCGTGCTACTATAGCAAACGTTTCACAATGTTGCAAATCAATAACGCAACATACCTATAAAGTGAGGAATATATATGGCCAACATGTCACAATCTGCTTGCTGCAAGCCTCAGCCTACCGCTCCACTTGTTATTCGTACCGCTACTGAGTTTATTGCTAGCTTAATGGCAATGTTCGCAATTTACACATTCTCTTCGATGGCTACAGCAATGTATGGCATCAACTTATTGATGGTTGCAATCGGCACTGGAATTGCATACGCCGCTGCTATTGGTATTGCCGCCAAAATTTCTGGTGGTCATCTCAATCCTGCCATCACCATCGCATCCATGCTCACTGGTCACACATCGTACGTTGCTGGAATCTGCTATATAATAGCTCAGATTCTTGGCGCTATCGCAGCAGCAAGTTTGTTTGTTTTCGTTTTGCCACAAACCAAGATGGTTCCAGATAATAGTTGGTTTGCTCCAGTAGTAAACGGTTTTGAATCTGGTTCTATTTCAGCAAACCAGTTAAAGAGTGTTAACGCATCCTTTGGCGTTGTTACTGCACTGGTTGTTGAAGTTATTGCAGTGCTTGTTATTGTTGCAACCGCAATGGCTCATACTGATGAGCACGGTAACGCTAAGTGCGGTTACGCAACACACATGGGCATTGCTTATGCTGCCGGCACCTTTATGACTTATCAAGTTACAGGCGCAGGACTTAATCCTGCCCGCTCAACCGGTATTGCTATTCTTGCGCAATCTCACAAGCTTGCAACTTCCCCATTAGGACAATTGTGGGCTTTCTGGGTTGCCCCAATTTTTGCTGCAGCTCTTGTTGGTTTTGTTATGTTGCTTACGAGGCTTGTCACCGCTCCTGCCTCTCAGGCACATTATGCGAAAGCACACGCAAAAACTGCAGTTGCTACCATGGCAGCTCCGGAAGCAAACGGCGTAAATGCTGGCGTGAATACTGATGTGAATACCTATTCAGATGCTGGCATGAACGCTGGTGTAAATGCTGATCCAAATGCTAATCCAGCACAATCTGCAGATGCTGCCGACAATGATTCCCAACTCTTATAAAGCAGCATAACTATTTTAGTTAGTAACTTTAGTTAGTAACTTTAGTTAGTAACTTTAGTTAGTAACTAAAGTTATTAACTAGTAACTTTAATTAGTAACTAAAGTTACAGCAGAAATGTAATAGAACAATACGTTATGAGCAAACCTGCACCCAACGCCATGCTGATGAAAGTATCAAAACCAACTGAGCGAACTTTCCATGGGCTACGTTGACGCAATGCTATGCGCATAACACCCAGCACAATGGCCGTCGCAGCAAGTACTACTGTGGCGGCCATTGTGTATCCCATAAAAGCCAACACAGCACACACAGCTGCAACAGCTGCTACAATCCACTCCGCATAAGGCTTTCCTTCAGTTTTTTCCGACACGTACGGATGCTCTGTTTCACCGCGCTTAGTTTTTAGCTCACTATCTGTCATACTTGTATCATACTTACTTCGCGATAACAAAGGCGAATGCCCGGTTTTACCAAGCATCCGCCTCAGTTTCGTGAAAAATTAGCGATAACAACTAGTTATCATTCAAATGTTTCACACAGCAACATCTCATGCGACGACATTTCACACGGCGACATTTCACAGACAATACACCGAATCCAATCAAACCAATAATTACAGAGCTAAACGCAAGTAGCACGATGGCAAGGGCAGCAGAACCAGTATTAGAAAGTACGCTATGAACTTTCGCATTACTTGAAGGATTCATTCCGTTTTTGTTGTTGCCATTTGCGTCACCAGCGTTGCCAGAATTTACATCAGTGCTACATGAACATTTACAGGTAGAACCATTACCAGTAGAGTCGTTCTTTATAAAAGCCTTACCAGTATCACTACCGTTCGCATTTGGCGAGCTATTTAAGCCACCGGCAGAACCAGGTCTATGATTGTCGCCATTATTATTACTCGATGTATCAGGTCTTCCATTTACGTCACCGTGAATATTCAGCTCAGGAATATAAGGCCATACTGGATTAATACCTTGGCCAGAATTTGAAGATCCTCCAGGTGTAATGTCACCACCATGATTCATAGGATTATCCAGATGATGAGGATAATCCGGATTATCAGGATGATGAGGATGATTCTGATGATGAGAGCTATGAGGATTATGAGAAACATCTGGTTTATTGCCACCAGGCTCATTTCCACCATGATCTTTTGGATTTGAAGGCTCCGGTGGAGTTGGTGGAGTAGGCGGAGTTGGTGGCTCTGGTGCCGGCGGGGTTGGCAAAGGTGTAGGTGGCGTCGGCAAAGGTGTAGGCGGAGTTGGTGGAGTAGGCGGAGTAGGCGGAGTAGGCGGCTTTGGATCTTCCTTCGTGCCAACCAAAATCACCTTATCTACAGGTGCAATATACTCACCACGTACAGATTCAATATTTTTAGTCAAGCCTTTATCTGGATCGACAGCATACGTAGTAGTAACCTTCTTTGAACCGTTCTTGCCTGCAGTTTTTACCTTCGTTTGACCTTTCTTTAATGTAGAATCTTCAATTTTTACAGTATTAAACTTGATAGTTTTTGTCTCGGTCTTTACATTACCGACCTTCGTAATACCATTTACAGCGCTCTTAATTGTTTTGAATGTGCTAGTAGCATCTTCGTCCCAAATTCCATCTTTAAAAGCTCCAAGTTTTACATACTCACTACCATCAGAAGGGTCACTGATTTTCTGTTGCGTATTATAAGTTAATGTTGAATCTGCCTCATACTTCATCTTACCTTTAACTGCTTGAAGTTTTAGCGGAGCTAAATAGTACTCCTGGAATAGCGACATAGCATTTGTTTTATCAAAATTTTTTGAAGGAACAATGTCATAGTATTCAGGGAACTCATATTGAGCATTTTTAGTACGAAGGTATTTAACATAATAATTGATAAGCTTGTACACGTAAGGATTCACAATAGCGAAAGGGTCATAAGAAGCTGGATTACTTTTACCCGTACTAGCATCAATACGCGAATCGTAAAAAGCATATATGCTGAATGGAACAGAAATATTCTTAAAATTGTCAATAGAATTCTTTTTATTTTTGTAACGAATAGTAACTTTCTTACTAACAGGAGTGAACTTATAACCCTTAAACTCAGTAAGAATCTTATCATTATCTGTGATAACAATACTTCCTGAACTATTCGTATCAGAAGTACCAAAAGCATATACTTTTTTAAGATTAATATTATTTATATTGTTAGTATTCCACTTATTAGCAATAAATACACCATCATAGTCTATGAAAGCTGATGTCATATCTGTATTTTCGTTAAAAGTTTTATTACTAAAGTTAACAACAGCACCATTTACACTTTTAGCTCCACAACCATCAAACATTTGATTGAAACGCATAACATTACTTACATCCCAGTTTGAGGCATCAAGATGCTCCAATCGGTAACAACGATAAAACATCTCATGCATGGAAGTGACATTACTCACATTCCACTTTTTCATACCATCAGCATTCTTAAGATTTGAACAGGAATCAAACATTCCAGCCATGCTGGTAACACTGCCCACGTTCCACTTGCTCAAAGCATCAACGTTAGTGAGATACGTGCAATTATAAAAAAGACTGCTCATATCTTTAACATTGCTCACATCCCAACCTTTAAGAGCATTAAGACTATCAGATGTTAAAGCAGTCTCTCCGAACATCACTCTAAAACTAGTTACTTTGCTTACGTTCCAAGTATTTAACGCGCTGATGTTGCTTAGTTCATTGCAGCCATTAAAAGCTTCCTCCATTGTTTTAACATTGCTCACATCCCAATCTTTCAAACCACTGACATCAGTTAAATTCTTGCAATTCTTAAATAATTGTTCAAAACTAGTAACATTACTGACATCAAACCGCCAAATATTACCCAAAGATTTTATACCAGAATTTTCAAAAAGACCCCATGAACCGGTTGCGACTCCAGACAAATCTGGCTCAGCATACTTAATAAGTTCCCCATAACCATACACATTGCCTTCAAAACGAAGCGTAGCACCATTAGATTGAGGACTAGAAATAACATCATATACATTATTCCAATAAAGTTTTTTGGGATGATGACTACCACTAATAACACAGTCAGTGTTACTACCCTCAGGCTTTATAACAAGATATTTCGTACCATTCTCTGTTGTAATATTCGCCGTGCACTCACTCATAAAAAGTACATCACGATCATTTAATTTGCGCTTAGGTGGTTTATTAACTAAAGGAGAAGTTGGAGTTTCACTAGGCCCAACATTTGCAGAGTTTATAGGAGTGTTTGCAGGAGAGTTTGTAGAAGACCTTATAGCAGAATTAGCAGCCCCCCCCCCCCCACGACTCACGCTGGAAATAGCACCAGCTATGTTTGAAGCACTGGCAGCAGATGCCATTGCACCAGCTATAATAAGCGAAGCAATAATCACAGCACTAATCACACTGAGCTTTTTATTATTCACACTATTCATCTGCATGCCTCCCAATAAAAAACGAAAACATAACATGCACAAGCATCCATTTGTTATGATATTATAATATGCTTCGCAAACAAGAATTAGTGAATAATGCCGTCCAATAAACCCGTCTAATAACACGCGCAAAGTGCGTGCGCTTATCAACGCAAGTGGCAAGTGGAAATAAACCAAAAACCAATAAACCAAAACAATAAACTAAAAACAAAAATGCAGCGCTTGAAGTGCTCAAACGCTGCAATTTCAGAATATTAATTTACTTATTTTACTAATTCACAAATTTACAAATTCGATATTTTACGAATTTACAAATTCACGAATTTAGTGGAAGAAGTGACGAGCGCCCGTTACGTACATCGTTACGCCTGCAGCGCGCGCAGCTTCGAACACTTCTTCATCTCGAATAGAACCGCCCGGCTGAACGATTGCGCTTACTCCAGCCTCAATAAGAATCTGCGGGCCGTCGGCAAATGGGAAGAACGCGTCGGAAGCCGCAACAGCTCCACGAGCACGCTCAGCACCATCTGCCAAAGTATTCGCGCGCTCAACAGCCAAATGGCAAGAATCCACGCGATTTACCTGGCCCATACCAATACCAACAGTAGCATTGTCGTGAGCAAGCAAAATAGCGTTAGATTTTACGCAGCGAAGCGAACGCCACGCAAACTGCAAGTCACGCAAAGTTGTTTCGTCAGCAGGATCTCCAGAAACAAGCTTCCAATTTTCAGGATTGTCACCAAAAGCGTCAATCTTATCTGCCGACTGCACTAACGCGCCGCCGTCAATAGGATGCACTTGCAAATCCAAAACTGGCGGATTTGCAACCTTCAAAATGCGAAGATTCTTCTTCTTAGTGCGAAGCAATTCCAAAGCTTCAGGCTCATAGTCTGGAGCAACAATAACTTCGGTGAAAATTGGGCGAACACTTTCTGCCATTTCCAAAGTCACTTTGGTATTAGCAGCAATCACGCCACCATAAGCACTCACAGGATCGCAAGCATGAGCCTTTTTGTGCGCTTCAGCTGCAGTAGCTCCAATTGCCAAGCCGCAAGGATTATTATGCTTGCAGACAGCAACAGCAATTTGCGGAGCAAAATCCCACACCGCGCGCCAAGCAGCATCCGCATCCACGTAATTGTTATAGCTCATTGGTTTGCCGCCGAGAAGCTCAGCCTGAGCTAAACCACCCTTGTGCAAAGGATCCACGTAGAGTCCGGCCTCTTGATGAGGATTTTCACCGTAGCGAAGCTCGTGTTCCAAACGCCAAGTTCGCGTGTACTGAGAAGGAAGCAGAACCTTCTTTCTTTCGTCAGCATTAGCATCCACACTTGTAGACTCATCGACGCAAGCTGCAGAATTGCTCAGCGTCTCTGGTTTTGGCCATGCAGCACTACTCCACTGAGCAATAGCAGCATCGTAAGCAGCAGTGTGCTCAAAAGCTTTCCCTGCAAGATACTCACGCTCTTCTAAGCTAAAACCTTCTCCAGAAGTAATACGATCAGCTAACAATTGATAATCTGCAGGATCGGTAATTACGGCAACAGACTTATGGTTTTTTGCCGCAGCCCTAATCATAGAAGGCCCACCAATATCAATTTTTTCAATAATTGCGTCACTATCTGCGCCACTCATGACTGTGTCCACGAAAGGATACAGATTAACTACTACAGCGTCAAATGGGGCAATATGCAAGTCTTCCAACTGCTTAACATGGTCAGCATTATTCATATCCGCCAAAATTCCAGCATGAATATGCGGATCCAAAGTCTTTACCCTACCATCAAGGCTCTCAGGGAATCCTGTAACGCTAGAAACTTCAACAACATTCACGCCAAGCTCAGCAAGGCGCGCTGCTGTTGAACCAGTTGACACAACTTCCGTGCCAGCTTGTATAAACGCTTTTGCGAGTACCTCAAGTCCTTCCTTGTGAAAAACTGAGACGAGTACTCGGTGAATTGACCTCGTTCCTGTGGTTATCAGCACATCTGCATGTAATTCTTGGCTTTGTGTCTGTTGCACGGCGGTCATCCTTCCTTAATAGTGAGGAATTTATTTTCTTTTGGCCTTTGACGAAACCGTTCTAGGTTTACTAGCGGTTTTCTTCAAAGACAAAGGTGAGATTTTCTGCTCACTGTCACCAACAGCTTTACTCAGACTGTGAGTAGAATCATGAGCAGCGGATTTTAAGGAACGCACTGCTGTTGCAACGCGTTTGGTAGTGTGCGCTGATTTCGTATCGACATGAGATGAAGCACGTCGTACAGTAGCGTTATGCGACACTGTATCTGATTGCTTAGTTGCTTTGGTAGTGTTGGAGACCGCAACATTTTTCACAGCTTGAACACTCGCTTTAAGGCCGTTGGTAAAGCCATGCGCAATGGTACGAGTAATCTTATTTGCCTTGCGGTAAACGCGCTTAGCCGCAGGCTTACAAGTATCAGTAAGTGTCGATAACGTTTCCAACGCTGCAGCAGACTGTTTACGTAGCGCTTCAAATTTTTGAGTGCGCAAGTTAGGCTGCGTTGGCAAATCGTGTGAAGTTGAAGCAGTAGGTGTAGCTGAAACATGAGAATCAGTTGCTGGAATAGCCTTACTTTGGCGGGTAAGAGTTTCCTTACTATCATCGCTAGGTTGAGTAGCAGCGTTAGTAGCAACATTAGTAGCAATGTTAGTAGCGGTAATAATTTCAGCCGTAGTTGTATTTACGGGAGAATGTGAGGCAATTGGTGGAAGTTCCTGAATTTCGTCGAGGACAGATTTCGAATGTGAGACAGATTTCGAGCGCGCGGCAGATTGATTACGCTCGATTTTTGTTTCAGCTTCCTTCGTTTCCTTCTGCAAAGTGCGTTCAGAAGATTGCTCACTTAAAGAAGACTTGTTATTCTGCGGATCTTCATCTTTGTGCGAAGATTTTCCGTACGGCAACAAACCAATAAGATAACGCACTCCGCATGCAAAAAAGCTGCCTATAATAGCCAATCCCCAGGCTATGCCAACGGCATACAAAGTGAGATGTCCAACGGCGCGCGTGCTCTCAATAATGTCAACACCTATGTGCGCAAGCCTATATTCTCCCAAAGAACCATTAGCGAAGGAAAACACTACGGAGCATACCACCGTAATAATTGCTGCAATACCAATACAATCTCCTGCAGACTGCGCGGCATTCACCATAAACGTTTTACGATCAGTGCTGTCTTTTATGTTATGCAATTGCAGAGCACAACCGCGTTTATGCAGAATAATAATCAAAACGACTACAGCACAAACAGTAGGAATTAGCGAGTTGAAAAGAATGCGGTATACGCAATCATTAATCGACTCAGGGAAAATGCCAAAGACTGGCACAGGCGGTAATGCTTTATATTGTGCTGCACTTAAGGAAAAATAAGCAACTTTACCAATAGCAAATCCTGCTCCACAAATCCAAGACAATGCCCAAATTGCCACGTTTGGCAACCATACTAAGCAAGCAATGGTAGTAAGTATTCGCGAACCGTTTTGCATTCCTAACTTCAAGAAAAACGAGTTAACGGATCCAATATGTGTGAAGGACCACACTACAACGGTGACGATTGCAACAACAGCATACAGAGAAAATACTATTATAGCTGCGCGAACCGTAATACGAATATTTTTCTGCGCCCATGAAGGAAATATTTGTTGATACCGCTTCTTACAAACCTCACTAAACCTGCTTTTAGGAAGCAATGCAATAGCTAATGCAATCACATATATGCAAGCACATTTGACAATAATAACAAGCAGTGAATCAACCAACGTAACATGCGTATTTTGAGAAAGAACAGCATTCGCTGCAATCCAAACAGCAAATCCCGTACTATAGGCTAAAATGCCGCCTTTAATACGACGAATCAAAGCAACAAGCACTGATAGAAGAAGCAGTGTTAAGCCTAACGGAATAATAGTGAGAACACAGTTGCCAAAAGTGATTCCAACCCCTTGAGCAAACATGAGTACAGCCCAAGTCATAGACATGGCTGAATCAGAAAGATTACCCGTGCCCTCTTCAATAGAAACCACAAGAAGCGTTAACGATAAAAACAGGCCTATGGTAAGCGAAAATGCGAAAAGCGTAATGCAAGGCGCAATAACACCCTTAAGCATGCAAAGTAAGGAAGACTTGATTTTTTCAATCATAACAGCTCCTTTCAATGCAACTAAATACGAGTAAAACGTGTTATTATTTTCAGCGCTTTACAAAGTTTCAATATTAAGCTTATTTATGCCGGCATGGTTATTAAGCTGCTGCACGAAAACTTATGCAAATCACTCATGCCGCTAATGCCGTTGAGTTCAATGACGAAGCTAAAACCTGCTACGACTCCTTGTGCGCGTTCAACAAGGCGCGCAGCAGCCTTAGCAGTACCGCCAGTCGCAATCAGATCATCAACAATAAGCACATGCTGACCAGGCTTTATAGCACCACGCTCAATCTCGATGCTCGCTTGACCATATTCGAGCATATAGGACTCAGTAATCACAGGAGGAGGAAGTTTACCCGCCTTACGAACAGCAAGAAAACCTTTGCCTAAACGAGCTGCGAGTAAAGGACCAAACAAAAATCCACGCGCTTCAAGTCCAGCAATGAGGTCGATGGAATCAGCTGGCACCGGCAGTGCATCAACAAGAGCGTCGATTAAAATGCGCATACCACGCGCATCCGCAAAAATAGGAAGAAAATCACGGAAAGTGATGCGAGGATTTGGGAATCCCGGAATGGTACGGATCAGCGAAGCAAAATAAGCTGCATC
The DNA here is from genome assembly GCF_049244055.1 of Gardnerella nova. Taxonomy (NCBI): domain Bacteria; kingdom Bacillati; phylum Actinomycetota; class Actinomycetes; order Bifidobacteriales; family Bifidobacteriaceae; genus Gardnerella; species Gardnerella nova. Next base: position 717,539 of record NZ_CP058369.1, read on the forward strand.
TTCTTCGCTTACTGTCTTCAATGATTTCACTACAATATCCGTTGTTGTCATAATCCTAACGTTCTTTTCGTTGCAACCTGTTTTTAAGAATATGAGGAAAGTATACGCATGTTCGCGTGATGTGCGAAGCATGAACCGCATCACACATCACAACTTCAAGTATTACATAATTAATTTGCAGCAGTCGTCACGAGAAGCGCTATTGCGCTGTCTTCTTCAGTGGACTCGGCAGTGGACTCAGCAGTTGGCTCAGCAGTTGGCTCAGAGACATCTTGTTTATCAGTTTCTTCGATATCAGCTTTGGCTTCCATTTTTTCGTTTGCTTCAGCTTCTTCGTCACTAATAAACGCTGGTCGCACGTACACTCTGTTTACAGCGCGGAATGATACCCTAAGCAAGCTACCCTGAGAATCGAGAACAATTTCTTCATACTGAGTATCGACGCTCACAATCTTGCCGATAATCCCGCCAATGGTAATAACTTCAGTACCTGGTTCCAAAGAATCGTGGAAGGAACGCATTTCAGCCTGACGCTTCTTTGCATTACGAGATTGGAACCACATCATGGCAACCATTGCTACGATAAGCACGATAAGCATGCCATATTGCTGGAAAAATTGAGGCACAGTAAAAACTCCTTAAGTGTCCAACCCTAAGACGGTCGAAATGCCGTCCAAATCAAATATTTTAGGCTAGCTCGCTGACATTACGAGGCGGTTCTAAGCCTACATGACGCCACGCTTTTTCGGTTGCAACACGTCCTTTAGGTGTTCGTATGAGGAATCCTTCACGAACTAAATACGGTTCGCAAACTGTTTCAACAGTTTCAGATTCCTCACCAACCATTGCAGCTAAATTATTAAGACCAACCGGCCCACCATTGAATTGGCAAACCATCGCCTTCAAAACTGCCATATCAAGCCGATCGAGACCCTGCGTATCGATTTGGTATAAAGCCAACGCCTCAGTAACAGCCTGACGATTTATGTCGGATAAGTCGTGCACAATAGCCCAGTCTCGCACACGTCTCAGTAAACGATTTGCAATACGAGGAGTGCCACGCGATCGCAACGACAATTCCTTTGCAGCTTGGTCAACGAGTTTAATACCAAGCACCTGAGCTGAACGTTCAATAAGCTTTTCAAGCTCCTCATGCGGATAAAAATCAAGATGAGCCGTAAAACCAAAACGAGCACGCAGCGGAGAAGGAAGCATGCCTTCACGAGTTGTAGCACCAACCACAGTAAAACGAGGCAATGTTAACGGTATCGACGAAGCACCAGGCCCCTTACCTACCATGACGTCAACACGAAAATCTTCCATCGCAATATAAAGCAGCTCTTCTGCAGCACGCGGCAAACGATGGATTTCGTCAATAAACAACACTTCACCAGTGTCTAAAGCGCTTAATATAGATGCCAGATCGCCTGCATGCTGAATAGCAGGACCGGAGGTGATACGAATAGGCACTTGAAGCTCATTAGCAACAATCATTGCGAGAGTGGTTTTACCCAAACCCGGAGGACCAGCCAAAAGCATGTGATCAGGAGGTACTTCGCGTTTTTTAGCAGCGTCTAAGAAGAGCTGTAGCTGCGCTTTCAACACCGGCTGACCAATAAAACCTTCCAAAGCTCGCGGTCGAAGCTCCTCATCGCTCAACTGCTCATTTGCCAAAGGTGCAGAAGAAACCATACGCAATGATGCCTCGGCAACACCCGTATTTACAGCAGTAGTATGTTCATCGCTCATCGCACACCATCCAACGATTCATCCCTACACAAATATGACACATCTCACCTGCCCCTATCGAGTGAAACCAATGCCTTACGCAGAATGTCAGACATATCTGAATCAGATAACGGCATTGAAAAATTACACTTTTCACAAACATGCTCAACAGCACGCTGAGCATCAGCTTGCTTCCAACCTAACGAAACAAGACCCTCAACTACAGATTGCACACTAGTATCAGAAATCTTCTGCTGCGATTTAACAGAACTGCTATCAGTATTTGTCAATATTTCAGAATCGAGAGAACCCTTAAGTTCCAAAATAATTTTTTGAGCACCCTTCTTCCCCAATCCTGGTGCGGAAGAAAGAGTTGTTACATCACCTTCTGAAATAGCCTGCAAAAGACGATCGACGTTCAGTGTAGAAAGTAAAGAAAGGGCAACTTTAGGACCAATGCCACTAACTTTTTGAACTTGCAAAAACATTTTTTTCGCCGACTGACTGGTAAAGCCATACAGAGTTATAGCATCTTGCGAAACTTGCATAGACGTATACACACGAACTTCTTGCCCCTCGCGTAACGTAGCTAAATCCGCAGTTGGCATATATGTTTCGTAACCAACCCCCGAAACAAGAATAAGCGCAGTGCGAGCGTCAACCGACTCCACCTGTCCAACCAACATTCCAATCATAAGCGCTTACCTCTTAGCCGTACGTAACTTGACGAAATCGTGTTCTTATACAAGCTGGCAGCAATAAACGCAACCAAGCAATAGAACAGATGTTCTATAAATATCCTACATGTCTCGAACGACAGAAGAACCACTACGCGCCACACGTTGAGCCAAAGCCCACTGTTTTTGAGCCGGCGTCAAATGTTGCTCACGCTCCCCTCCCTGCAAAGCACCGGCAGGGCGAAGAGCATGACAGATAGCTTGTGCTAAAGCGTCGGCAGCATCAGCCGGCTTTGGAAGTATATTAAGACCTAATAGGCGCGCTACCATGCGCTCAACCTGCGGTTTTTGTGCTTTACCATCCCCAGCAACCGCAAGTTTCACTTCCGTCGGCGTATGCAATGCTACAGGAATATTGCGCTGGGCAGCCGCAAGCATAGCAAGACCAGCAACCTGTGCAGTACCGAGCACAGTATTGCGATTTTCTTGAGCAAAAACACGTTCAATAGACACAGCATCCGGAGAAAAACGCTCAATTTTTTCAACTAAACCGTTATAAATCTTAAGCAATCTCAAATCTTGAGAAAGTTCAGGATCAGAACGTAACACATCGACGTGAATAAAAGAAAGCCGACGCGAAACGCCGGCTTCAATCACGCCGACCCCGCAGCGAGTAAGCCCGGGGTCAACGCCCAAAATCATCATAGGAAACTATTCTGCTTCCTCAAGCTGAGCCATAACCTCATCAGAGGCAGTCCAGTTGCTGTAAATATTCTGCACATCATCGAGGTCGTCGAGATTATCAATCAAACGAGAAACCTTCTGAGCATCTTCCAAGCTCAACTCAACTTCGTTATTTGGATGCATGATAATATCTGCAGAATCGTAGTCGAAACCAGCCTCCTGCAAAGCCTTACGAACGGTAACCAAATCGCTGGAACCAGTGTAAACAGAGTACACATCGCCATCGTCGGCCACATCCTCAGCACCAGCTTCAGCTGCAACTTCAAAGAGCTTATCGTAATCGACACCTTCGGAAGGAACCTCAATCAAGCCCTTACGCTCGAAGTTGAAGCTCACAGAACCGCTTGTTGCCAAGGAACCGTTACCCTTAGTAAGCGTGGAACGCACGTCAGCAGCAGCACGATTACGGTTATCGGTAAGGCATTCAATAATCAAACCAACACCTGCAGGAGCGTAACCTTCGTAAACAATCTCCTCATAGTTGGCACCGCCAGCTTCTTCACCAGAACCACGCTTTACAGCGCGCTTGATGTTATCGGCAGGCATAGAAGCCTTCTTAGCTTTAACGATGGCATCATACAAAGTAGGGTTACCATCAGGATCACCGCCGCCCAAACGTGCAGCAATTTCAATGTTCTTAATAAGCTTTGCAAAGAGCTTTCCACGCTTTGCGTCGATAGCGGCCTTCTTGTGCTTGGTAGTCGCCCACTTGGAATGACCTGACATGATACTCCTAAAACGTACAGTTAATCAAACGAAACGATTTTATTGCGCTTTCGCGACAAATTTTATTTAGCTTTTTGTTGAAGACCTTGCTTTACTTCAAGAATACGTTGAACAACAGTTACAATACCGCCGATTGCTAGCGATATCATCGCGCAACTTAACCAGAAAAGTTGATTAGTAATTCCAGATAATCCCATAGCAATAAGTAGTAACGCAACGCGATCCGCCCTAGTAATCAATCCACTTTTAGGATCAACCGAAACCGACTGCCCGCGAGCGCGAGTGTACGACGTTACAAAAGCAGCCATAAGCGCAATCATGCAAGTAAATAATCCAGCGTATTTCAACGACATTCCAATAACGGACGGCATCCAAATGCACACATTTTTATTATTTGCTCGCCATAAGCAAATGAACACTGCCATAAAAAGCGACCAGTCTGCAATACGATCAAGAGTAGAATCAAGAAACGCGCCAAAGCGAGTGCCACCAGTAGTTAGTGCAGCAACTGAACCATCTAACCCATCTGCAAGTACGAAAATTGTAAGCAATATAGTTCCTGCAACAAGTTGGCCTGTAAAAGCCGTTACGAAAGCTGTAACAACTACTGCTAATGTGCCAACAATTGTTACCGCATCAGCACTTACGCCTAGTCGAACTAGCAATTTTGCAATCGGGGCAATAACGCGCTTAAAACCACTGCGTAACGATTCCAGCATCGAATCAACCTTCCTAGCGCAATCAAGCAAGTAAAACTCGGGTTCAATAACACTTTTATAGTAGCTGTGCGGCTGTAAGAAGATAGTAAGAAAATAATAAAAAGCCCACACAACGTTAAGAAGTGTGGGCTTTTGTTAGTTAAGATTCAGCTTACATAGCTTAGCTTACTTAAGTTAGGTTACCTAAATTAAGTTACTTAGTGTAGCGCTCGAAATCTTCAGCAGTATTCACCTGGACGCGCTGCTTAATAATGGAAAGAATCCACTCTTTAGCCTGCTGGACAGGAACACCATTCAACTGGCTACCGTCGCGGAAGCGGAAGCTCACAGCATTGTTGTTCACATCCTCTTCGCCAGCAATCAAAGTGAACGGCACCTTAGACTTGGAAGCGTTACGAATCTTCTTACCAAAGCGATCGTCAGAACTGTCCATTTCGCAACGAACCATGTTCTCTTCCAAATCGCTAATAATCTTTTGCAAATGCGGAGCGAATTCGTCTGCAACAGGAACGCCAGTCACCTGAACTGGAGCCAACCATGCTGGGAACGCGCCTGCGTAATGCTCAAGCAAAATAGCGAAGAAGCGCTCAATAGATCCGAAGAGTGCGCGGTGAATCATCACCGGACGCTGGTGACTACCGTCGGCTGCAATATACTCCAACTTAAAACGCTCAGGCAAGTTGAAGTCGAGCTGAATGGTAGAAACCTGCCAAGTGCGGCCGATTGCGTCGCGCGCTTGCACAGAAATCTTCGGGCCGTAGAATGCAGCTCCACCTGGATCGTCCACGAGTTCCAAGCCAGAATCTTTAGCAACCTCTGCCAAAGTGTTCGTTGCTTCTTCCCAAATCTCGTCGGAACCAACGAACTTGTGCTCATCCTTAGTGGAAAGCTCCAAGTAGAAGTCGTTCAAACCAAAATCTTTAAGAAGACCAAGCACGAAGTTAAGCAAGCTCTTCAATTCGTCGCGCATCTGCTCGCGAGTGCAGTAAATATGCGAATCGTCCTGAGTTAAGCCGCGCACACGAGTAAGACCGTGAACAACGCCAGACTTTTCGTAACGATACACGGTACCAAACTCGAACAAGCGCAAAGGAAGCTCACGATAAGAACGCTGGCGAGACTTGAAGATCAAGTTATGCATTGGGCAGTTCATTGGCTTCAAATAGTAGTCAGCACCTTGGCGAGTTACGTTACCGTTTTCGTCGCGCTCTTCGTCAAGCTTCATTGGAGGATACATGCCATCCTTGTACCACTGCAAGTGGCCGGAAGTCTCATACAATCCGCCCTTAGTGATGTGCGGAGTTTGCACGAAGCTGTAGTGATGCTTGCGATGCTGCTCGCGGGAATAATCTTCCATTGCGTTAATAATTGCAGCACCCTTTGGATGGAACACAGCCAAACCTGGTCCAATCTCGTCTGGGAAGGAGAACAAATCCATCTCTTGGCCAAGCTTGCGGTGATCTCGCTTAGCAGCTTCTTCCATGCGAGTTGTATAAGCCTTAAGCTCTTCCTTGCTAGGCCATGCAGTGCCGTAAATGCGCTGAAGCATAGGGTTCTGCTCCGAACCACGCCAGTAAGCTGCAGCAACTCGTTCAAGCTTAAAAGCCTTAATATAGCGCGTATTTGGAAGGTGAGGTCCACGGCACAAATCGCTCCAAACTTTATTGCCTTCGCGATCCACATTGTCGTACATGCTAAGCTCATGCTTGCTGATCTCGCCAGATGCAGCTGGATCAAGAGCCGCTTCTTTATCCCCAATCAACTCCAACTTATAAGGTTGGTTTGCTTCCTCAGCTCGCGCTTCTTCTTCTGTTACAACGCGACGGCGGAAGGATTGCGACTCTTTAATAATGCGCTGCATATGCTTTTCGATTTGCTTCAAATCGTCCGGCGTAAACGGAGTATCAACATCAAAATCGTAGTAGAAGCCGTCTTTAATCACAGGGCCAACGCCTAACTTTGCGTCTGGTCGAATTTCTTGAACAGCCTGAGCCATCACGTGAGTAGCGGAATGACGCATGATTGCGATGCCATCTTCACTATCAAGGGCTACTGATTCCACGGTATCGCCGTCATGAAGAGGCGTGTACAAATCACGCAACTCGCCATTTAAACGCACGGCAATAATATTTTTATCTTCCGCGAAAAGTTCAACGCCAGTGAAGCTTGCATCCACCTCCTTGCGTTCCTCGTTTACGGTGATGGAGATGGTATTTTCAGCCATAATTGTCCTTTTCTATCGGGGTCTTGCGTTACTAATGTGCAGACCTGGACTTGCGTGGCGTCGATAAAACTTACGCGATTAAACAATTAATAAAAACGCGCAAAAAACGACGTCAATCGCGCGCATTTTTCACGCGCAATTCATTGATACTTTAGGACACGAGTAAGACTTCAACTATGCTGCAACAGATTTGCACTTGCGTAAATTAAAAATAAGCCACTCACTAAATTTGACGATTAAGAAGAAAGCTCCAGCACAAATAGCAATAGTGCCTCCTGCCGAAAGCTTGAGTATTACAGCAAGCGCTAATCCAGTAAGCGCTATTAAAACAGAAGATACTACGCAAGCAAGCACAAACTTATTAATGGACGCAATTCTTCCTTTTAACGCTGCTGCAGGAGCCGCGATAAGAGATACGGAAACAACGGTTCCGACTGCCGGAATAATAACCGAAACCGTAACAATAATCAGAGCCAGAACCATGCCCTGTATAAATCCAGCTTTTCCGCCGGAAGCACGGTAATTAATCGGATCAAATGAACAGTGCACTAAATTCGCTGCGCCAGCAATCCAAATACCTGCAACCAGCAAGAACGCTACTGCCGCTGACGCAACGTCTGCAGGAGTGCAATTAAGCAAAGATCCGGTTAAAAATCCTTCAATACGAAGTGGCAGAGGCGCAAACCACTTATTCAAAAAGTATCCGCTAGCGAAACCTACAGTAAGCGTAATTCCTGCTGACGCCTGCGAAGAAATACCTTTAAGATGCGAAAGCGCGTACATTACGAAAGAAAGCACAACACATGCCACTGCAGCGCCTATAAACAATCCAAGCGACAGCACATTCTGGTCTATTGTGTACATAGAAGTTAAAACTACGCCAAGAACAGCTCCAGGAAAAGCTGCGTGCGTAATGGATTCTGTAAAGAATATGCGTTGATTGAGAAGAGCCAGGGAGCCTACAAAACCGCATAATGCGCCGACTACAATCGCTTCAACAATAGGGAGCGCAATAATTTGCCAAATACTTACCATTTAAGCCCCCTGCTGTTCTGAGATTGCTGAAAACTTTGCGCAGTGAATATTATTAGCGATTGTGCTATTGGATTTATGCGAGGAAACCATTGAGGACACAAAGCGGAAAGCCCAACGCAATACGAGCACAACCACAAACATTGCGCACATACTTAAAGCAATTGCAGCTTGCGGCGAAACGGGATGATCCAGTTCAAGATTCATAACATACATTCCCAGCACAACTCCCGCAATGCCGACGGCGACACCAACCGCAACCATACGAGCAGCCGTGCGAGCAACTAAACGCGCACTAGCTCCAGGAATAATCAAATACCCAATAACTAGCAGCACGCCAACCGCAGAAGATGCAGAAACCACCACTGCCGCTATACCAACGTTGAGCACAATATCGATAAACAGCGTATGAACGCCCATAAGAGGGGCACTTGCGCGATCGAAAGCAACAATAATCTGCTGCTTCCACGTGGCAAGAAGTACCACAATCGCAAACAAGCAAATCCACATAGCCTGCGTCATACGCTCGTCGGTAACGTCGAGAAGCCTACCAAACATAAGCGCTTCAAGCTGTCCTGACATATCGCCTTTTTTAAGGGAAATTACTACGCCGAGAGCAAAGAAAGTTGTAAGAACCGTAGCAATAACAGATTCGTTAATTCGAGCTGAACGCGAAGCCCACACCAACGCCGCAACCAAAAATACTGCGCAAATTGCAGCACCCGGAATAATGCGATCGATACCGCCGTATAATGCGCCGACCACAATGCCTGGAAAAATGCCGTGAACAATGGCTTCCGCATTAAATTCCGCACAACGCAAATTTACACATACGCCAACGATTCCGCTAGCTATAGAAAGTACTATAAGAAGGCAAAATGGGCGAAAAATATAAGGTGCCGACGCAATAAAGTCAAAACCTGGAATTGGTTCTAACGCCTGCCTTAGTGATTCAACTATTTGAGCCAGCATTATTTTTGACTTTCTTTTTCTTGAGCGTCACCTTGAGTGCACTGAGCGTCACCTTGAGCACCTTGCGCGTCGCTCTGAGCGTCCTGCGCGTCGCTCTGAGTACCCTGAGCGTCGTCTTGAGCCATTTTAGAAAGCGTAATACCAGCAGTAGCAGCCGGCATACTACCGCCGTAAGCGCGTGTAATATTCTCTTTCGTCATTACTTCATGAAGCTCACCAAACGCAACCTGCTTTCCAGCCAAAAGTAGCGCTTTTTCGCAAATAGCATCCGCAATAACTAAGTCGTGAGTAGAAACAACAAAAGCAATACCTTCTTGCTTTGCGGAGTTCATAATATTAAGAAGTTCACGACGATTTGGCTCATCCAAACCGTTAAATGGTTCGTCAAGAAGAATCAAAGTTGGCTTGGCAACGATAGCGCGCGCAAGCAAAATACGTTGGCGCTGCCCGCCCGAAAGATCGCCAAAACGAACATCCGCACGATTGAGTAAACCAACATGATTAAGAGCGTCCTCAACGGCTTTTTTCTGAGCTTTATTCAGCAAACCAAGAAATCCTGTCTGCCTACTCAAGCCCATAGCCACAACCTGCCTAGCAGTGATTGGGAACGTCAGGTCTAAATCAACCTGTTGTGGTACGTAGCCGATAGAAAGAGATTTTGGCATGCGCAACTCACCATGGCTTACACGCACGATGCCAATAATGGCTTGTAAAAACGTTGTTTTACCCGAACCATTTGGACCGATTAAAGCCAACGCCTCCCCAGCTTCTACACTACCGTTAAGTCCCGTAACTACGGTTTTATAACCGTAAGCTAGATTGCAATCTTTCATTGCAAGGACGCTCTTATTCACAATATTTCCAGTCTTTTCAACTTATATTTCGTTTTCGCGAAACTACTTCTTCAGTGCAGCTTGTACCGTAGCTGGAAGCGCTGGAACCTTGCCATCCCAAGCTTTCACTAAGGTTTTAACATTGTGCACAATGGAGCCAATATACGTTTCGCCATCAGACCCAACTGGTCCTAAAGAGTCACCATACAGCGCATCGTCGCCAATAATAGCCTTCACGCCTGCAGCGGCAGCCACAGCCTTAATGGACTTGGAATTATTGGAGTTTTCAGCGAATATTGCTACAGCACCAGACTTCTTCACATCTTCTGCAGCATCCTTAATGTGGTCGGCAGTAGCGTCCTGCTGGCTGTTAAAGTCAGAAAGCGCAGCGCCGATAAACTTAACGTTGTAGTCGCGCGAGAAGTAGCCGAAAGCGTCGTGAGAAGTGAAGAGTACGCGATGCTCCTGTGGCACGCTGTTCAAAGCTTCGGTTGCCCACGCGTCCAAATCTGTCAAAGCTTTGACAAATTTCTCAACATGCTCGTCAAAAATAGACTTGCTTTTAGGAAGAGCTTTGCCAAGGAATGCACCAATATTCTTCACCTGAATCATGGTGTTCTTAGTACTAGTCCAAATGTGTGGATCGTACTGGAATTCAGGTTCTTTCTCACCTTCTTCCGGAGGGAAAGGCCACTTTTCGGCATGAACCTTGGCAATACCGCGGTCAACTTTGTAAGGAAGATTCTTTTCCTTAGCAGCTTCTGCCTTTGGATCTTTAATTTCGTCGGCTGTGAGAATACCGGAGGTAACACCCATAGTTCCCTTGAAGCCAGTTGCCTTTACTGCTTCGTCTAGGAAGTGTTCAAGATCTACACCGGAGACCAGCATTAAATTAGCTTTGGAAAGCGCCTTGGACTGACCTGGAGTCATTTCGTGTTCGTGAGCAGAAGCATTTGGAGCAAGCAAGCAAGTCAGATTAATTGTTGACTTTGCTTTGTCTTGAGGAGCACCAATTACCGACTTCTTGCCTTGGGAATCGGTTTTGTTGAGAGTTAAACCAGATTTTGCATCAGCAGTAGAAGCAATTTGAGTTACGTAATCGCAAATCTGAGTGGTAGTAGCTACTACATTTACTTGGTTATTTTGCGTCTTGTTTTCTGCGGTTTTAGCAGAGCCGCAAGCGCTCATAGAAGTTGCTAATAATGCAACCGCAGCCGCAGTTGCGAACATTCGTGAAGTTTTCACACTTGTTCCTTTCAGGAATCTTTGCCGTTATTGCATGGGTTTGATTGTGAGAGGTTACTCATGAAAGTTGTTCATGAAAAAAATAATCATTCGCAATAACGTTTATAGCATAAGAAAAATAAGTGAGCTGGTCAATTAAAATTACAAAAAAATACGATTATTTTTTAAAAAGCGCGTTTCGCTAATTTTTTGTCTGATATAATGCGAAATTTAAAAATCTAATTTAATAATTTCTAACTTAACCATGAATAAAAAGTGGCAGTATAGCAACAAAAAATAGAACAGATTATAACATATATACAAATCAGTAAAGCAGATATTTTCTCGATTTTTCAGCAAAAAATAAACGCAACACGCCGCAACACTCCCGACACGCAGCGTAACAAAAAATTACAAATAATTTCAAAATACTTACAGATTGAAACAATACATAAGTTTATCTAACAGAACAAAAGTTTAGATAAAAATATCTTCAATACATATTCTTAACAACGATTACACTTAAATACTATGTTCGGCAGTACTTCTAACAAAAATTACGACTCGCTAGCCTCTACCCCTTCAAATGTCACTAACGAAGTTTCAGTTGATTTACATCTTGCTTCAACTTGTCTTAGAACAGCGCTTGAAAGCGATAACAAATATTCCAGAGGCGTTCTGGGAGTAATTACCGGATCAAACAGCTACCCCGGAGCCGCAATATTAAGCACACGCGCAGGAGCGCAAAGCAATATTGGCATGGTTCGCTACGCTGGCCCCTTGCGAGCGCAAAACTTAGTATTACAAGCATCGCCAGAAGTAGTTGCATCAGAGCAGTTAAGCGGAAAAATCGACGCAATAACAGTAGGCTCCGGAATACCAGACCACGAACATTGCAACGACGAAAGCGCCGAAAATCAAAGAAAATACATTGAAAGCATACTCGCACAATACTCAAACGAAAACTACAATGCCGAAACGCAGACAAGCAACAATCTACCGCCAATATGCGTAGACGCAGGCGCATTAGACTTACTGCCTAAACACGTTTTTGAAAAGGTAGTACTAACTCCTCATGCAGGAGAGTTAAGCTCACTTTTTGCTAGATACGACTTGGAAATAAGCGCTCAGCAGATTCTTAAAAATCCGGCCAACTACGCTCAGAAAGCAGCAAATCTTACGGGAGCAACCATGCTTGTTAAGGGTTCCACAACTGCAGTCGCCTCTCCGAATAATCTGCGTACACCTATATATATTGCGCAATACGGCCCAACTTGGCTTGCAACCGCAGGATCTGGAGATGTTTTAGCTGGAATTCTCGGAGCACTACTTGCGCAACGCGAAAAAAATAGCGAAAGTCGCACAGACTACGGGTTTATTGCAGCAAGCGCAGCGATAATACACGGGATTTCGGCAGTATTCGCATCTCGCAGCAGTGGCGGAAACAACTACACTCAACTAGTGCAAGATATGTTAAAAACAAAACATCCTTTAACTTTGGAGCACCCGATTGTGGCAAGCGACATAATTACCGCACTTCCCCACGTTCTTGGGATTCTTATAAATATGAAGTAGCGAAAGTAGAAATAACGAAAGTAAAAGTAGAGCTAGTAAAAGTAGCGCTAGTAAAAGTAGCGCAAAATAACATAAGTAACGAAAATAAATAAAAGGACAGAATAAATGACTGACGCAAAAAATTTTGAAATACACGACGTTATGTTCGATTACTGCCGAGTGCTACTCGAGTGGAATTGCCGCAACTGCTTACAGAAACAGTTCCCACATTTAGTTGATACCATTTGTCCTAACGGCACTTTCGGCAAGGATGATTTGGCAGGATTCTACGAATTCGAAGACCGTATGGATGGCGGCGAACTTTTGAAAGATCTTATGCCGGAATACGAGCGACGATTTGGAAGCGAACTTGCTGAAGCTTTCCGCTGGTATTGTGCTCATTACGATCAGGTTCTTACCCGTATGATGCCCGGCATGGTTGAGTTGTTGAACGATTTGCGCAGTGCCGGTTACGGCGTGTGGGGGTTGACGAATTGGTCGAGGGAAACGTTCCCTCTTGCTTTGCGTAAATTCCCGGAACTTTCCACGCTTTTGCAGGGAACCATAATTTCCGGCGTCGAACATTTGCATAAACCAGAGCCTGAAATTTTTGAACTTGCTATGAGTCGCTTTGGACTTCAAGCAGAGCATACCGTGTTTTTCGACGATAAGCCTGCGAATATTGATGGTGCGCACGCCGTAGGTATGCACGGTTTTGTTTTTACTACAGCCGATCAAGCCCGTAAGGATTTAGCTTCAATTGGCGTTGAGCTTTAACATAAATTATTTGTGCGTTATGCCGATACCTTTTGCTAAATTCGTTAAGGTTTGTTTTATGTAATTTTTACCCATTGAGTGCTACTTTTGTTAGTGCGTAAAGGAAGCTTTAACATGACCTTATTACAGTTGAAATATATTGTGAAAATCGTTGACTGCGGTTCTATGAACGAGGCAGCCCGAGCATTATATATTTCACAACCTGCATTAAGTTCATCAGTTAAAGAGCTGGAACGCGAACTCAATATTGAGATTTTTACTCGTTCCACGCAGGGAATTGCGTTAACTGCTGACGGAGCTGAGTTTTTAACGTATGCTCGCCAAGTAATTGAGCAAGCAGATTTGCTCGAAGAACGTTACAAAAGTACGAAACCGCGTCCGCAATTGTGCAGCGTGGCAACGCAACATTATATGTTTGCAGTTGAAGCTTTCGTGGAAATGATTCGTAGTATTCATTCAGACGAATACGAGTTTTCTATTCGTGAAACGCGCACCAAAAATATTATTAAACAAGTTAGCGATATGCGTGCAGACCTTGGAATTCTTTATCTTTCTGACTATAACAAGGACGTAATTGGCAAGTTACTTCGCGAAAAACATTTGGAATTCCATCCGCTTTTCCGCGCGAAATTGCACGTTTTTCTTTCTAGGAACAATCCTCTTGCTGTACGTAAAAGCTTAAGTTTGGAAGATTTGAAACCATACCCGTTTATTCAGTACGAACAGGGAGAGGAAGGAAGTTTCTTCTTTGCGGAAGAAGCAGTATGGCCTACTCGCCCACCTAAAAAAATCAACGTTTCCGACCGCGCTACTATTTTGAATTTTATTATTGGATTGAATGGTTACACGGTTTGCACCGGCATCGATAATGGCGACCTAAACAACGAAAAAATCGTTACTATTCCTTTGGAATGTGACGACACTATGCTCGTAGGCTGGATTACCAACGAACGCACGAAACTTTCAAAAGCTTCACTCGCCTATCTTGCGCAACTTAAATCAGTACTCACCAAACACGGTTACAGTCTTATTGACGCCTAAAAAAGATAGCGCGCTACCTTGGTAAATTAGTATCTCGTAGCTTATTTTGATAACTTATTTTGATAACTTATTTTGATAACTTAGCGAGAAAGTTATCCACATTTTTCTGTTTGTGTTGACGCGTATTTTTGCCTCTCATAGAATCACAATTGTTTCGTAATTTTCAAGGGAGGTGTATACCATGACTATCATTAATGTGGCGGCAAAAATATTGGAAATCCAAGGAAGTATGACCACTATGAAACTGCAGAAGCTCGCCTATTATTCGCAAGCTCATAGCCTGGCCACTACAGGATTATCCCTATTCCCCGAAGATTTTGAAGCATGGCGTAATGGTCCAGTTTCGTTGGAATTGTTCAATCGTCATCGTGGAAGATTTATGATTCACCATAAGGAGCTGCTGTTCACTCGTTACGAAAACGGGATTATTTTAGACCAAGAACAAGTCGATATTATCAACGCTGTATGCAATAAGCTCGGAAAACTTACTGGCAACGAATTAAGTGAAAGAACGCACCAAGAGGCGCCGTGGATCCAAGCAAGAATTGGCATACCAGAACACATGGGAAGCGAAGAAATTATTTCCAAACAATCCATGCGCGACTACTACATGAAGCATCCTATTGTGTAATAGTGCGAAAGTATTGTCAATATCGTACCGCTATAACCTGCGCAACAACGCATAGGAAGCAATACATAAACGCATAGGCGACAATAATAGGGCGACAATAAAATAGGCGACAATATAAAACGTATGGGCGAAATCTTTACTAATACCGTTAAAAAATTACACCCATACGTTTTACACATTAAACGAATATGTGTTAGTTACAAATATGACTAACACTATTTTTTTACGTTTTACTGATATTTTTTTACTGCTACTTTTTAAGTTGCTACTTTTTAAGCTGCTTATTTTTTAGTACGTATTTTATATCGGCTTGAGCCGCAACATAAGAATCATGCGTAACAACAATCACACATTTACCGTGTTCATGCGCAACATTCTTCAATATTGCAATAACTTCTTTAGTAGTTGCAGGATCAAGACTTCCAGTAGGCTCATCCGCTAAAATTACCGGCGCCGAAGATACTAAAGCTCGTCCAATTGCCACACGCTGTTGTTGGCCACCAGAAAGTTGCGTTACATTACGATTCACTTCTTCTTCAGTCAACCCAAGATCTATTAGCACTTGAGCGTCCGCGCGCCGATTTACTAAACGCAAATTTTCTAATGGCGTCAAATAATCTATAAGATTGAAATTTTGGAAAACAAGCGAAATATGCTTTTTGCGATGCTCAACATATCCTGTTTTCGCAATATTTTCACCGTCAAAAAGCACCTCGCCACTATACGGAGTATCCAATCCAGCCAATAATGAAAGCATGGTAGACTTTCCAGCTCCCGACGCTCCCGTAATACTGTACATTTTCCCAGTTTCAAACTCAACATTCACATCGTTCAATACCACAATGTTTGCAGGGCCATACGTATACTTGACATTTTTTAATTGCAACAAAGCCGACATAATAAACTCCTTATTTTTACATAATTTAAATACGATTTGTACGATTTATAGGGTTGCGCTTTTAGTAGAAACTGCACATACGCAACTACATTTATTTGCTAGCTCATAGCGCTCAGTATTTGCCGAGGCTTCTTTATTAATATTGGCAGCACTGCAACTATCAACGCCACTGCAGAAATAAATAAGCCCATAGCAAAAGCCGCAAACGTTTGCAAAAATGGCAATACTGGCGCGTCGCCCACAACAATCGATGAATCTGCACTATGCAAAATCGCGGAACCAATAATACCTGAAAAAGCAGCACCCAAGCCCAGCGAAATTACGAATGACACAAGATTAAGTATCACTATTTCAACAAGCAATTGGCTAACTATTATTGCTCTCGACAATCCAAGCGACATGAGTACGCCAATTTCATGCATACGCGATCTAACCCAGAACACTAATACAAGTCCAAGCACTAAAATGCCTACCAAACTTAGCGCAACGAAAATCATTAGCACAAGTTGCTGCACAGAATTAACCGAGCTTATTACACCAGACAATTGCGAAGCGTTCTGCTCTACATCTGCCCACTTTCCGGCAATACTTTTAGCATGACGCATTGCGCTATCCAATAGATCAGAACGTTCAACCATGCACCGCAAAACACCTCGTTTAGAAGAGCCAGCTAAAGACAAAGCCGAACTTAAGTCAGTAAATATGCGATTTTCTGACGCATCCGAAGGAAGCGCCCCTTTAGTTTGCAACTTACCAGCAAAAATTCCAACAACGCGAACTTTTACATTAAACCCCTGCTTAAGAGTTATAGTAGAGCCAATCTTAAGATTATTCTTTTTAGCAAAATCACGATGCACTATTGCTCTACCAGAAGAACGATCAGTAATATGCTCACCCTGCTCTAAACGGTACAATCCTTCTTGAAAACCCTGAGACAATCGAGAATCTGTTGTGCCGGTAATTCCAGCAGCATGAGCCAAAACATCATCGTCTAGTCTAGGACCCTGCGTAGGAAGCACAAGTTGCTTCCCAACAGGCGTAGCTAAAACATCGCGCTCTTCCACTACAGTTTTTACGCCCGCAATTGCAGCAAATTTACGAATTTGGCTAGAGTCAATTCCTTCATTTGCACCCAAATCTTGCGGAATTGCGGAATTAGATACTTTAGTATCAGAATTAGCCTCGGAATTAGTATCGGAACTAGAATTTGCATTACTTTGCTCTGGAAGAGTTTCACCACGAGTCTTTGCCTGTACAGTAAAACCTAAACCAATGCTGGATTGAATGTGATCTCTAGCACTCTCAGCAGAAGCGCTAATACCAGCTTGCGAAACTAGCGCGCTTAAAACAAGAGTCATAATCAGCACAATTATTGCGTTGCGTCGAGGCTTACGCACTATTGCAAGCCAAGCTCTGGCACATATAGAAGTTATATCATCACACATAGTGATACTCCATTAATATTTCGTATAAATTTTCACACAATTGACGTATGTAACAAAGATATCCTGTTACTTCTTTACAAATTGTTACTGCTGCAATCCAAGCAATTCTCGAGGAGATTTGCACATCATCGGCAAATACGACAACACTACAGCAATAACGATTACTACACATACCATTGCCGAAACTCCAGCGAGACATGATATGTCTACGTGTACTGTAAGTTTTTCTAGTGTTCTCGTTGCCAAAGTTGATTCAAGATTTCCACCAGCTTGACCCATGGTGCTCAAATCGCGAGCAGCGGAAGAATTAACCGATCCGAGAGCAGCATTACCCATCCACGGCGCTACAACGTTAGCAAAAAGATAGCCTACGACCAACGAAGGTATAGAAATCAACACAATCTCAGTGAGATACTGACCAGCGATAGATAACTTTCCTGTACCAATCGCAGCAAATATTCCAATTTCGCGACGTCGCTCATTCATCCACAACAAAAGCACCAATCCAAGCGCAATAATAGCGAAAGATATTACGGCAATCGTAGTAACATTCATCATAGAATTCACGCCTTGCGAAGCTTTCAATAAGCCTGTAACAAACTGGTCATCGCGAGTTAGCTGATAACTTTGCAAATCAATAGGCAATTTAGTAGCTTGTGCCATAATCTGATCCGCATCCATACCTCGCCGCACACGGAAGCTTGCATCCTGATATATTTCTTTTCCCGGCTTATATTTATACAATTCGCGCGTAGTTTGCAAATCCGTATACACCATATTGGCAGTCAGTTCCGCACGAGTTGCAACCTGGCGCTTATTTGCTCCCGCATAAATTCCAACAATACGAGTTTTTACAGTTGCGGTTGATTGGTTAATATTGTCAGCATCGTAAGGATTAGCGCGAAGTACGAGAGTATCCCCTACATGAAGACCGTTAGCTTTGGCAAGATCTTCATGAATAAGTGATGCGTGAACATTACCAGTGAGCAAATGCTTACCTTTAGATATGGTTATTGCTTTTGTTTTAAACGCGTTAAGACCTGCTGAATAATTAGTTCCTTCGAGATTAACAGCATTACCAAACTGCTGTTCGCGACGCTCATCATAATCTTGTACGCCTGGAATACGCGCAGCTTTCGCATTAACCAAATCCGCTGTCACGTTTTGCCGTACTACATATGACGATACTCCTGGCAACTTTGCAATTGCTTTCACATCCTTAGGTTTTACCGTTCCGGCACCTCGAGGAGTTCCAGGATTTACTTGTGGATTGTTTGCAAGCACAAAACTAGATTCTGCTTGCGATTCAACTTTTTCTCTTTCTTTCTCAGCGGCAGCAGAAACCGCAGAAGTTGCGCACAGTAATGTTGAAATAAGCGCAACAATAACGAATACTATTGCCGTTTTTATTCGTTTTCTCAGAATGTAGCGTATTGCACGAGAGATAAACGTCATCGACTACCTTTCCTCACTGAAATATGACACATACCTTCAATCTTGGAAGATACACGATAAGTAGCCTAACGTACCTAGCCTGAAAAAACGCTTTGAAAAAACTGCTGATTAACTTGAAAGCTACAGAAAATTTTGGGAAATATCTTATTTTTCCTTACAACAAATTAAGACATTATAACGATTTTACAAAAGATATTACACAAATATCGTGCACAATCAACAAAATAACAGACACCACCAATACAACACGCAAACAACACGCAAACAACGCAATGCTAATTAGCGAATAAAGCACAGCACACTACCCCAAATAAAGGTAGAGCATATGCAAAAAACAGCATAGTGCTTTACTATTACGAAAGCACTACGAAATCGCTACTAAAACACTACTAAATCGCAGTACCGTGCTCATCAAGGTGCGGATTACGCTTCGCATTACCCATTGCAAAGAACAATCCAAACACACCCAAAGCAAACAGTACAGCAATAGTAATAACCAGCACCATTGGCTGACTTGGGAACCACATAATAATCAAAAATGCGAACGCCGAAAGTAAAAGCACAGCCCAAGAGCATACGCCAATAACCTTGCGGACCGCATTCCAAGTGTCATCCCCAGCTTCAGCACGATGTATATTACGCTCAAGCTGCTCCGCTTCGGCAGTAACATTAGACGTTGGCTTCCAAGGGCCTGCACCACGCTCCTTCAGCCTAAGTGAACGCTCTTGTAACGCATATTCGTCAATCATGCCGCCTCGCGCGCGGCCTTTTGTTTCATCATATTGAGAGGGAATCCCCCTGCGACGCTGCTTTTCCTTCGCACGACGTTCTTTTCGATTCGCCATGGCCGTTCCTTTCTGCACTGAATTTTTCACACAATACGCAACATTTTAGCGCAAGTCTAACCCATTTTGACAAGAGTCAACAATTCTTTCTATAAGTAAATCATTAAGTAATCTGCCTTTACGCGTAGCTACTGCCCGCCCACACTTAAGCGAAATAAGTGATTCTTCCTTAGCTTCCTGTAGCACACGCCTCAAATCAGCATCGTCAAATTGAGCATGATTTTCTCGCATTTTGCAACACAATTGCGCAATATCAAGTCCTTCTTTAATACGCAACCCAAGCATTACTTCTTCAACAAGCGCATCTTCTTTATTAATACACTCGTAGTTTTGCCACGGCACATTTCCAGCGTGTATTGCCTGTGCCCAACGTTTTGGATGCAAAATATCCCACGCGCGAAGATTGTAAAAGTTGCTGGGTTCCGCTGAAGAAGCGTCAGCATCCATACCTTGCTTAGTGAGCCGACTTACAGCATTGTAATGAGAGTGCGCTCCCGGGCCAATTCCAGCCCAATCAATATTTCGCCAGTAGCCAAGATTGTGCTGAGACTCAAATCCAGGCCTCGCCCAATTAGAAATTTCGTACCATTGTAAGCCGGCAGCACTAAAAAGTTCGTCTGCTATCTCATATTTTGCGGCTTCATCGTCATCATCAGGGGCTTGAATTGTGCCGGAAGCAATCTGGCGTCCCATTTTGGTGCGCGGTTCAACGGTTAGAGCATACGCAGAAATATGATTTACACCCAGGTTCAAAGCCATGTCTACTGACTTTTGCCAATCGTCCAAACTTTCGCCAGGAGCACCATAAATTAAGTCAACACTAGAGCGCAAACCGCAAGCGTTTGCCACTTTTATTCCGCGCGTTACATTTTCTGGCGTATGAGTGCGATCCAAGGTTTTTAGCACATGTGGCACAGCCGACTGCATTCCGAAAGATATACGCGTAAATCCGCCTGCAGCAAGTTCCGCAATATACGCTTCGTCAGCAGTGTCCGGATTTGCTTCCGTAGTAATTTCGGCTCCAGGCTGCAACCCCCATAAGTTGCGTATTTCTTGCAACATTCGCACTAAATCGCACGCTTTAAGAACAGTTGGAGTTCCTCCGCCGAAGAAAACAGATTGCGCTTCAGGCTCGCAAATCCTGTGAAATTCCTGCCATTGTTTCACAAGCTGCATTTCTTGAATAGCAATGTCCGCATAGCCTTCGCGACTTGCGCCTTCACCTAAGTCGCGCGCCGTGTACGTATTAAAATCGCAATATCCGCAGCGACGCAAGCAAAACGGCACGTGCACGTAGACTTCAAAAGGCATGTTTGAATGCGAATCTTCACTTAATTCGTTCGATTCAGAATTCAATATGTGCCTCAGCCTTCAGACTTTTGTGCAGCGCGAATCTTATCTTTAGTATCGCGATCGTTTGCACCCTCATCCGTAGCCAAAGCCGCAACGAAGGCCTCTTGAGGAACTTCCACATGCCCAAGCATTTTCATACGCTTCTTACCAGCCTTCTGTTTTTCAAGAAGCTTACGTTTACGAGTAATATCGCCGCCGTAGCATTTTGCGAGAACGTCTTTTCGAAGTGCACTAATAGTTTCGCGAGCAATAATTCGAGAACCAATTGCAGCTTGAATTGGAATTTCAAACTGTTGACGAGGAATAAGTCCGCGAAGTTTTTTCGTCATCATAACGCCGTAAGAGTAAGCCTTATCGCGGTGCACAATTGCACTAAAGGCGTCGACCTTATCTCCTTGAATAAGAATATCAACCTTCACAAGGTCAGCAGACTGCTCGCCGTCCTCATGGTAGTCGAGAGAAGCGTAACCTTTTGTGCGACTTTTAAGCTGATCGAAGAAATCAAAAACGATTTCTGCAAGTGGAATTCTGTAGTGCATTTCCACGCGGTCGGCACTGATGTATTCCATGGTGCCCATTTCACCGCGATGCTCTTGGCACAAATCCATTACGGCACCAATAAACTCTTTCGGAGTAATAATATCGGCCGCAACCATTGGCTCAATAATGCGCTTGATTTTGCCTTCTGGAAACTCGCTAGGATTTGTCACATGATGCTGGCTGCCATCTTCGCTAGTAACGTCATAAGTTACGTTTGGAGCAGTTGAGATAAGATCCAAACCAAATTCGCGGCTTAAACGCTCGGAAACAATCTCCATATGAAGAAGACCTAAGAATCCGCAACGGAATCCGAATCCCAGTGCAACCGACGTTTCCGGCTCGTAAAGCAAAGCGGCATCGTTAAGTTTGAGCTTGTCGAGTGCGTCTCGAAGCTCCGGGAATTGGGCGTTGTCTATTGGGAACAAGCCCGCATACACCATAGGCTTTGGGTCGCGGTAGCCTTCCAAAGGCTCAGATGCAGGGTTCGCAGCAGAAGTAATCGTGTCGCCAACTTTAGATTGACTTACGTCTTTAGCTCCCGTAATTACGTAGCCAACTTCGCCAGCACCAAGCGCTTTAGTAGGGGTCATGTCTGGACTAATAACGCCGATTTCGATAGGATCGTGCGTCATGCCGATTCCCATCATGTGCAATTTTTCGCGAGACTTAAGTTCGCCATCAACCATACGAATATAGGTGACGATTCCGCGATACGAATCGTATACTGAGTCGAAAATAAGCGCGCGAGCAGGAGCGTTAGGCTCTCCGGTTGGAGCTGGGACTTCAAGCACAATTTGGTCGAGCAAGTCTTTAACACCTTCGCCGGTTTTGCCGGAAACGCGCAATACATCCTCCGGCTTGCAACCAATCAAACCTGCTATTTCTTCAGCATGCTTATCTGGCTCAGCACTTGGCAAATCAATCTTATTAAGCACAGGAATAATCGTTAAATTATGGTCGATTGCCATATAAAGATTAGAAAGCGTCTGCGCTTCAATACCCTGCGTCGCATCAACTAGTAAAACCGCACCCTCGCATGCCGCCAGCGCACGCGAAACCTCGTAAGTAAAGTCGACGTGACCAGGAGTATCAATCATGCCGAGCGAATACTCGGTGCCTTCGAAGGTCCACGGCACGCGCACGGCCTGCGATTTGATGGTAATTCCGCGCTCTTGCTCAATATCCATGCGGTCAAGGAAGCGGTCGCGCATCTCGCGTTCTGGCACAATTCCAGAAAGTTGTAGAATACGATCCGCTACCGTAGACTTGCCGTGATCGATGTGCGCAATAATGCAGAAATTGCGTATCAGCGATTGATCCGTAAATCCTGGCTGGTTATGCGGTGTAATCAAGGCAAATATCTCCTTATTTAAATACGCGGATAGTATTAAATTGCGTAAGCTACGCAAGTAATCAATCCTACCAACTCTACTACCCTATTCTACTAAAACAAACGCCGGAGGAAAATCTCCGGCAAATGTTCCACAAAACCACCAAAACAACAACAAAAGCCGGAGAAAAATCTCCGGCAAATGTTCCAGTAGCTTTGCAGTTGTGCTTCTGCGAACGGCGATTACTTGTTGCTTAGTGAACTTTAACAGTATTGCTCTTGCAGACGTTGAGTATTTATTGCCTAGAGAACACTAGCATTCATGCTGCCACACATCACACCAGACGCACCTACCACTCCAAAAACAACGGTGGGTGAATTTACGAGATAGGAATTGCTTGGTCGGCACAAATATTCGTGTGGTGAGATTTGAGATTTTTTGCACTGAGCGAAGACGGACGTCAGAGCCGTAGGCTACTGACAAGTCGAGCGAAGAAGAAAAATCGAAAAATCTCTGCGATAAGATGAGGTTATTAATGGTTAGCACGCAGAGTTTGGGGGGATTTCTCTACGAAAACTAAAAGAGGACTGATGGAGCAACATTCATAGAGAACGAAGCAGACATTAGAACCTTTAACAACCAGAGCGACTGAAGGACGGGACGTTTGAGGAGAGAAATCCCCCCAAACTCGCGCCACACCAAACGAACTTTCAAACAAATAATAGAAACTAGTAAAGTTATCCGAGAATCATGATATGCTTACTCTTTGTATGTCCTTATATAGCAAACGTCGTTTGGAGTAACAGTGGCAAACATTAAGTCGCAGAAGAAGCGCGTTCTCACCAACGAGAAAGCACATAAGCGTAACGTAGCAGTAAAGTCTGCTTTGAAGACCGCTATTCGTGCTACTCGCGAAGCCATCACCGCTGGTGATAAGGCTGCAGCTGAAGCCGCTTTCGCAGTAGCCGCTAAGAAGCTTGACAAGGCTGCAGGCCGTGGCGTGATTCACAAGAATCAGGCTGCAAACCGCAAGTCCGGTCTCGCTGTAGCGATTAACGCTCTGTGAAGTTTGTGCAGGTAACTGCATAACACAGCATGTAAGGAAAATCCCCAGTACCAATTGGCACTGGGGATTATTTTTTAGCTAATAGCAGTCTTCAGTATTTAGCGACGCTTGCGATTATTTAAATGATGAATGTGTGGGCGACGCATCTTAATCGGCTCTGTGCGATTCATTGCTCCAAATAAAGTCAAGTCAAATTTTACAGATAGCAAGCGCATTGCCACTACTAAAACAACAATAAGCACTTCCAGAATAATCTCAACAGTTACGCCAAAGCAGCCGGCATGCTTTGCTTTAACTACAAAAACCGTAAGAACACAACCAATTGCTGCCGGAAGTGCATACCAGTGCTTATCTCGCACAATAACTGGCACCTGGTTCAAAATCATGTCGCGAATCAAACCGCCTCCCAACGCAGTTGCCATTCCCAAAAATACTGAAGTCGTGCCAGACATATGAAAATCTAAACCTTTTGCAGTGCCGTTCACCGCAAATAATCCCAACGCGAGCGCGTCAATCGTAAGCATAAACCAACGCCACTTATCAATCTCCGGATGTGCAACAGCAACAATTATGCCGGAAAGTAAACCAGCAATCACAAAACCACGATCTGCAATTCCAACTGGCGGTAGCGCTCCAAGTAAAACATCACGCACAATTCCGCCACCCAACGCAGTAATCCAAGAAGTGGTAATAATGGCAAAAACATCGTACTTTTTACGAATAGCCCACAAGCCGCCAACCATTCCGCAGCAGCCAACAGCAACGTATTCAACTATTAGAAAGAAGATGTTATCCCCTAATGCGCCTTCCACAGAATATCCCTTCAAGTATTCACATAACTCAAGCGCGCAAGTTGCAAAATATAACGCGCCGCACCCTCTATACGATATCTACATACATAGAGTACGACGCGCCATAAGCAACGTGTAATTAACTAATGTAATTAACTAGTCGCAAACCTTCCACATCCAGTTGTGCTTGTCTTCAACATCACCAAGCTGAATGCCGAGAAGTTCGTCGCGCAAAGCCTGAGTCAATTCACCAACGCCACCATCAGAAACCTTAAGATCGAAGTCGTCGGACTTAAAGCGACCAATTGGCGTGATAATTGCAGCAGTACCGCAAGCGAAGACTTCCGTAACCTCGCCAGAACGAATGTCGTCGAGCAATCCCTGAAGCGGAATCATAGTTTCAACAACATCATGACCAGCTTCTTTAGCAAGCTGAATCAAAGAACGGCGCGTAACGCCCGGAAGAATGCTACCGGTAAGAGATGGAGTTTCCAAATGACCATCCTTGTGAAGTGCGAACATGTTCATGCCGCCAAGCTCTTCCAAATAAGTCTTAGTCGCAGCATCCACGAAGCACACCTGCTCGCAACCGTGCTCAATACCCTTGTACTCGCCGAGCAAGGAAGCAGCATAATTACCGCCGCACTTAGCGAAACCGGTACCACCAGGGCCGGTGCGGAACCACTGATCTTCAACCCAAATGCTAACAGGCTTCAAACCACCCTTGAAGTATGGGCCAGATGGAGAAGCAATCACACAATATTCAACTTCGCGAGCTTCGCGCACACCAAGGAATGGCTCGGAAGCAAACATGAACGGACGCATGTAAAGAGTGTACTCGCGGCGGCTTGGTACCCACTCTTTGTCGCGCTTAACCAACGCAGCTACAGAACCAATAAAGTCGTCAATAGAGAGATCTGGCAAATACAAACGCTTAGCAGAATTCTGGAAACGTGCAGCGTTAATATCTGGGCGGAACAGCCAAACTGAACCGTCGGCGCGCTTGTATGCCTTCAAACCTTCGAAGCATTCCTGCGCATAATGCAAAACGGATGCGCCTGGATCCATCTTCAGCGGGCCGTAAGGCTCTACACGACGATCCGACCAGCCTTCGCCCTTAGTCCAAGACATGTGAACCATATTGTCGGAGAAAATCTGACCAAAAGCAGGCTTATCAATAAGTTCGTTACGCTTGGCATCCGAAACTGGATTATCATTCGGCAGCACTTCAAAGTTGCCAGCTAATTTATTCAACAGAGCCGGATCACTATGATCGTACGATTCATAAGCGTTCGCAAAATCTGGAGCTACTTCTAAATCAGCCATTATGTCTCTTTTCTTAAGTGTATTATTTACGATTGCCTTTTACCGCAATTAATCGTATAGAATAATACGATTCTCGTATTTAGCAAAACAAAAAACCGAAATTATTTCAAAAAATCTTTAATAAGAAAAAATTTTATCGCTTATATAGTTGAGATTTGTAGCAAAAAAGCCGCATAATCACTACGACTATGCGGCTTTCAGAGCTATTAAAAAATATTTTTAATAAATATTAATTACGCGCGTTTTGCTTACTTTTCTTCAGCAGCGGCAGGAGCTGCAGCAGCAGGGGCAGCAGCATCAGCATCGGCAGGAGCGGCAGCAGCATCCTCAGGAACGGTAACGCTCACAACAGACTCTTCGCCATCCATATCGAGTTCAGCACCCTCAGGAAGCTTCACATCCTTAGCGAACACCTTAGTGCCGTCAGTCAAGCCGTCAACATTAACCACCAAACGCTCTGGCAAGTTGGCAACGTCAGCACGAACCTTAAGTTCCTGAACGTCAACAAAGGCCACAGCAGCGCCCTTTGGAGTACCTTCAACGAACACTGGCACTTCGACGTCAATCTTTTCGCCAGCCTTAACTTCATAGAAATCAATGTGCTCTACGATACGCTTCACAGGGTTGCGCTGCACATCCTTAACAACGGCGATACGAGTTTCGTTACCGAACTTGATAGTGAACAAAGCGTTGGCGTGACGCAAAGCCAACGTGGTCTCACGCATTGGAAGGGTAACGTGTACTGGCTCAGCACCACCAGCGTAAAGGCTTGCTGGAATTAACTGAGCAACGCGCAAACGGCGGGCAACACCCTTACCAAATTCAGTGCGCAATTCGCCTTCGAGAGTAATCTTTGTAGCCATATCGGTCTCCTTATGGTCTGGTTTTATATCCAGCTTCAGGCGCACCGACGCGCCGAACAACCATAAGTGGCCATCAGCCCAGTCGATAACGGAACTTTACCAACTATTACCAGCGGTACGTTCCCTCGCCAAAGCAACTTTTCTAGTTTAACTACAAGCTTCGACTTGTAATGTGCGCGTAATTACACACTCCTAATATTTGTTGCAATATTGGTAAAAAATAAACACAACGGTGACTTGGGGCGCGTGAACGATTATCATAGATAACAGCACGTAACGCATAAATCACCTATGCGTTGCAATAGAGCCGTTTTCGACACGACGAAGGAGCAGATGTGTCCGTATTTAATGTACTCCAGCAGCAAGCCTTCAATATTGCTCGTAAAGCATTACGCATTGGAAGCAATTTCGCACACCCAGTCAGCGATGACCGCACAAACGAAATAGATTTTATAAACGAAGAGCAAGATTCAGCATCGAATACTCTACTTTCGCAAAAGCCGCATCTTCCACGCGTAGATGAGTGGGGCGCTCAAATGCCAACAACCACGTTTATTGACCCGGAAACTGGCTTACTTACTACTAAAACAGAAAGCGGCGCACCTTTAGACGAAGGCACAAGCATTTACGACTTGTATGCAGATCGCGCAGCAAGAATGGGCGACGATCCTCTTTACACTTACAAAGAGAATGATGAGTGGGTAACGAAAACTGCAAACCAGTTCCTTAAAGAAGTGCGCGATACAGCAAAAGGCTTAATGCACTACGGCTTAAACAAGGGAGATTCCATAGCGCTTATGTGCAAAACATCCTACGAATGGGATGTTGCAGACGCTGCGGTTATGGCTTGCGGCGGCGTGCTTGCTACTATTTACGACACTGATTCAGCAGAGCAAATTCGAAATATTGTTAATAATTCCGATTCCAGATTCCTTATTGTTGGCACTACCGACATGCGAGACAAAGCAGAAGGTGCTATTGAAGAATGCCCAAGCTTGGAACGAATTATTTGCATCGAAACCGGCGGCTTGGCTGAACTTCAAGCATTCGGATACTCAGTGAGCGACGACGACTTGGACGCTCGAATCGATTCTGTAAAGAAAACCGATTTGTGCTCTATTGTGTACACTTCCGGATCTACTGCCGCACCAAAAGGCGTGGAAATGACGCACGAACACTATTGCACTACAGCATTAAATCTTCCAATTTATTTGCCAGATTTGCTTAGTGAAAAAGATGGTTCCGTGCTTTTGTTCCTTCCTCAAGCACACTCTTTTGCTCGCGCAATCAACTACATTGTTGTTGCAAGTAATTTGCGAATTTACATTGCTCAAGGCATTTCTACATTGATTTCCGATTTGCAAATTGCAAAACCTACGGTTATGATTGTGGTTCCTCGCGTGCTTGAAAAAGTTTATAATGCTGCTTCACAAAAAGCAGGACATGGCGCTAAAGGCTTAGCATTCCAAGGCGCTGTGGTTACAGCACAGCAGTACATGAAAGAAGTTCAAGATTTTGGCGACGCAAAAGCACTTACAAAAGCTCGTCGCACAGCTTACGATCCTCTTGTCTACCGTCCTCTTCGCCAAGCTTTGGGCGGCCGCGCACGTTGGATTGTTGCGGGCGGAGCTCCGCTTGATCCAGAACTTCTTGCATTCTTCCGCGGCGCAGGCGTACCGGTTTATGAAGGCTACGGTCTTACAGAAACCACTGCCCCATGCGCATTCACTCCTATTGGAGTTCCTTTCCGCGAAGGTTCTGTTGGTATTGCATTCCCAGCTTTTACCTTGCGAATTGCAGACGACGGCGAAGTGCAAATTAAAGGTAATTGCGTATTTAAGAAGTATCATAAGAATGATGAAGCAACAGAAACTTCGTTCACGGAAGATGGATGGTATGCTACTGGCGATTTAGGCCGAATTGACGACGAAGGCATGCTTTATATTACCGGCCGTAAGAAAGATTTGATTATTACAGCTGGCGGAAAGAATGTTGCGCCTGGTCCTATTGAGGAGATTATTAAGCGTTGCGAAATAGTGTCTCAAGCGCTTGTGCTTGGAGATAAGCGTCCGTTTATTTCCGCACTTATTACTTTAGACGAAGAAACCTTACGTAACTGGTTTAAAGTAAAGGGATTAGACGCAAATATGAGCATGGAAGAAGCTGCTAGTAACGCGGTAGTGCGCGCCGAAGTACAAAAGTTTGTTGATATTGCTAATGAGGGCGTGTCTCGCGCTGAATCTGTGCGAAAATTCATTATTTTGCCAGAAGAGTTTACTCAAGAAAATGGCTTAATGACAGCGTCTATGAAAATTATTCGACCGCGAGTTATTAAGCGTTACGCGACGCTTCTTAATACGCAAATGTACACAACTCGTAAAAAATAGTTGAACTAAACTTTAGTTGAACTAACTTTAGTTGAGCTAAATTTTAGTTATTTCTAATAATGATATTGCTTAAAAGCATTATTAGAACACAAAAGTGGCGTAATAGTAGTTTTTACTGTTGCGCCACTTTTTTGTATTCAATATGGATATAAAAATAAAGTTAGAATCAATCTAAAATAAAGCTAAAACAAAACTTTAGAAACCAAGCCGTTCCAGCTTCTTAGGGTCACTCTGCCAACCTTTAGCGACTTTCACATGCAGCTCCAGCACAGCTTTAGAACCCGTAATACGGTTTATCGCAGTGCGTAGGCGTTTCTTCACGCGCACCAAATGTTCAGCTTTGTGGCCTATAATAATTGGTTTTTGAGAATCGCGCTCCACATATACTGATACCAGTACATGCGCTTTATTGTCGTCGTACTGCGTTTCCTCATTTTCACCCGGGTACACGATATCGTCAACAACTACTGCCAAGGAATGTGGCAGCTCGTCATCCAACTCTTCCAAAAATGCGCCGCGAATTAGCTCCGCAATCATATCTGAAGGGCTTTCCTCACTCAGCTGATCTTCGGGATACATTTGCGGACCTTCGGGAAGATTATCAATCAAAACCTTTTTAACTTCGTCTACATTATCTCGCTCGAGTGCGCTCACCGGCACGATATCCGTAAAATCAGCAAACTGCTGAATTTCAAGCAAATGATGAACCAACTCGTCACGACCAAGCGTATCAATTTTCGTCACAATACCAATAAGTGGAACTTTCCAAGACCAGTTGCCCTGATCATCTTTTTTCGCAAAATCGGAACGTAATCTACTTAGAATACGTCGATCTCCAGGACCAATTTCCTGATCTGCAGGAAGCAAAAACGCAACTACGTCAACGTCCGAAAGTGACTCGTCAACAATATCGTTCAAACGCTGGCCAAGCAGAGTTCGCGGTCGGTGAATTCCAGGCGTATCAACCAACACCATTTGCGCATTTTCTGTAGTAACGATTCCGCGAATTGCCTTGCGAGTAGTTTCTGGACGCGAAGACGCAATAGCAATCTGAGTACCAATAAGTGCATTCATCAACGTTGACTTACCAACGTTTGGCCTACCTACTACAGCCACAAAACCGGAACGATACCCGTGAAAATCTGGAGTTTCAAACGTTACGCGCGTTGAGGAATCGAGATTGGCAAATGTCTCGTCTTCAAAGTCATCCAAATCGTTCGTATTGTCAGTATTGTTCGCATTTTCTATATTATTCACGTTTTACCGTCCAGTTATTTATTTTAGATTACTTATTTTAGATTATTTATTTAAAATTACTTACTTAAGTAAATTCGTTTGTTTCATAGTACTTGCTTGCTTAAGCGCGTTAGTTTGTTTACTTTCAAGCACTTTTTCCGAAAGTTTCTCCGAACTACTACTTTCAGTTTGCTCATCTTGAGGCTCTTCCAAACCCTTAACATCGCGTTCAACCAAAATAGTAGAAACTTTCTTACGCCTGCCAGCCGAGTCCACAGCTGTTAGTTTCAGCCCACGCGTAACCGCACTAGAACCAACAATCGGCACGTTACCAAGCAACTTAGTGAGCAAACCAAATACCGTGTCCACATCGTCTTCGTCTATGTGAACTTCAAAAATATCTTCCAATTCTGCAATAGGAGTGCGAGCAGGCATACGCCACACACCCTCGCTTACTTCTTCCGGATCCGCATGCTGTGTGCGATCGTGCTCATCTTCCAACTCACCCACAATCTGCTCAATAGCATCCTCAATCGTCACCAAACCTGCAATACCACCGTATTCGTCAACAACTACAGCAACATGCTGACGGATTCGCTGCATTTCATGGAATAAATCATCAACTGGCTTCGATTCCGGCACAAACATAGGATCGCGACTAATAGTGGAAACCGCTCGAACTGAAGCCGCAGGATTAAACACAGTAGCGCGCACGGCATCCTTCAAATACGCAACACCAACTAAATCGTCAACAGAATCGCCAATAACCGGCACGCGAGAAAATCCGGAACGAGAGCATAATTTCAGGAAATTTTCCAGCGTTTCGTCACTTTTTACGCAAATCATATCAGTTCTAGGAACCATAATTTCGCGGGTTAAAGTGTCTGAAAGCGTGAGCACATTGCGCATCATTTCCGAAACTTCCGGATCAAAGTCGTTCGCTTCCACAAGCCTGTCAATACTCGCCTTCGCTTGGTCGAGCTGAATATCTTCCAAAGCTTCATCGTCAGAAAGATCGACATGCTTCTTTCTCGAAGTCACATCAACATCCGAAGCAAGATGCGCGAAAGGAGTAAGTATTACGGCAAACGAAACAATACGAGATAATCGCATCAACTTAGCAACTGGCTGTGCTGCACCTGCCGACCGCGGACGAACAAGAACAGAAATCACCGCAACAACAATTGATACAACAACGCCAATAACAAGTGTAAGCCACAAAGGTGAATCAAAGCAGTGTGCCAACACCGCAACCAACACACCGTCAAGAACATTACACAATACGCGCACAAAAGCGCATGCTCCAGACGTTGCGTATCTGTCTGCAATCAACTTTTTCACTCTGTGGATTCGAGAAATGCGACGCATACGAACTATTGCGCTTCCCTCGTCGTCGCGCGTCTGAGCCTCAATCATAAGATTATTGAGACTTGCACGAGTCACTCGAGGAATTGCACCTTCTGCAGCAGCCATGGCAAGAGACAACCATACCAACAATATTGCCAATATCACGAGCGCTGCTAAGCCAAACCACACGTGTACAGGCCAATCTGGAAACGACATACTTGCTAACATTTTTATAATATCGTTCATGACTTATTGCTCTTATTATTCTTATTATTTGAATCATGCTCAGCGTCGTAACGTTCCAGTTCGTTTATAGCACCTTCAGGAAGCGTTGCATCGAATAATTCGCCCGAACGCGCGGCAAAGAAAGTGAGCAGCAACTGTCGTTGCAAACCAAACATTTGACGTTCCTCATCAGCAGTGGTGTGATCGTATCCTAGCAAATGTAGTATGCCGTGAATAGTTAACAGCAACATTTCTTCCATAGTGCTGTGCCCCGCTGCGAGCGCCTGCTGCTGAGCAACCCACGGGCAAATTACTAAATCACCGAGCATACCTTCAGAAACTTTGTCGTCACTTCCTGGCGTCAGCTCATCCATAGGGAAGCTCATAACATCGGTTGGGCCTTCTAAGTTCATCCAACGTTCGTGGAGGCAAGCAATTGGCTCTGGATCGACGAAAGTAATGGATAAATCTGAGTGTGTGCTCACTTTCATTTGTTGCAACACCCACATGCCAAGATCGGAGAAAATTTTGGCATCGATATTCCATACCGTTTCGTTCATGACTTCAATGCTCATGATTATTCATTATTCCTCTCGCAGAATGTTCTGATACATTCTAAGCTTGCGTTTGCTGCGTTTGTTGCGTTTGTCGTTTGTGCTCTTTAGCGTTTCGCGCAAGCATCGCATCATATTGTTCATAAGCTTCCACAATGCGACCAACTAACGCATGCCGAACCACATCTTGTGCCTGTAAATGAACAAACGCAATATCTCGCACATCGCCCAAAATCCGCTCAATTGAGACTAAACCGGAACGCGGTACCGCCAAATCAACTTGTGTACTATCTCCCGTAATCACCATGGTGGTATTAAAACCAAGGCGTGTGAGGAACATTTTTAACTGCTGAACGGTAGCGTTTTGAGCCTCATCTAATATGACGAAAGCGTCGTTTAATGTGCGGCCACGCATATAGGCAAGCGGAGCAACTTCTACAACGTTTTCATCTAAATAACGTTTAAGTTGCGTAGCTCCGAGCATGTCGGACAACGCATCGTATAACGGACGCAAATAAGGGTCGACTTTATCGTTCAAAGTGCCAGGCAGGAATCCAAGATTTTCTCCAGCTTCTACGGCAGGACGCGTAAGTACAATCCTACGCACTCGACCATCTTCCAAAGCTCGCACTGCCTTAGCAACAGCCAAATACGTTTTTCCCGTACCAGCAGGACCAATACCGAAAGTTACAATATGTGAATCCATAGCCTGCACGTAGGCCGTTTGACCAGCTGTTTTTGCTCGTACAGGATTGCCACCTGCAAAAGTAATAACTCCTTTGCTTGCGCGCGCTCTTCTGCTCATTGCGCGACGGTGCGCTTCCTCACTAGAAGGTAGTAAATCACTTTCGTTTCGCGAAAATTCACTCTCTGAACTTGAGCCAGTACTGCTCATACTATACGTGCCACTCAGACTGTTAGCCAATACTCCGCCACCATGTCCTATGCGGTCTACTCGCACATTATGCTCATTGTTGTGCAATATATCGCGTTCAAGCATACGCCTGACTTCATGCGCATCCATAGGCTGCTCATATGCAGCATCAATCATGCGACGAAGCGCATACTCGGCCTTTGCAGCGTCTTCGTCAGCTCTTGCAGAACGAGCAACTATTTGCACACAGTTACCTCGAACGGTAATATCCGCCTCGGGAAAAGCGTGCTCGACTTCCCTTAGCCCCAAATCAGCCGCCCCCAATACCGCGACTGAGCTTAATTCGCTGGGGATTTGCACACAACGAGTAGTACTTGCCACGATTTACAAGCTGCCTTCTACCAATTTTTCACCGGTTAACACGTGAGCGTGCACGTGAAACACCGTTTGACCAGCATCAAGGCCGGTGTTGAACACCAGTCGGTAATCACCATTAAAACTATCGTCCGCAATATGCTGAGCGATTTGTGCGATATGAGCCAAAGTTTCAGGCGCCTCTTTTGCGAGCTCAGCAACGTTCTTGTAATGGTTGCGAGGGACGATAAGCACATGAACCTTTGCTTGCGGATTGATATCCTTAAACGCTACAACAGTTTCGTCTTCGTAAACGCGGCTGCTTGGAATTTCTCCCGCAATAATCTTGCAAAAAATGCAGTCTGGTTCAGTATGATATGCGGTATTGCATGAATTATTGCTCATGGTCTCCCCTTGCTATTATTCAAATCACAAATACGTGCTTAATACTTGCGTAATTCTGCACACTACACACTATTTTACACAAACTTAAGGCATTTTATTTATGATTTTTGCACTATTCGTAGCGCCCTAACGTGCGAGAAAGTAGCGAAAGTGCCACTGGTCCTGCGGTTGACGCACGTAAAATATTATTTCCTAGCACGCAACTATGCGCCCCTGCTTCAACAAACATGGATACTTCATTATCGCTGATACCACCTTCAGGACCAACGAGCACGTATATAGTTCGTTCTTTCCCATCGTTTAAGCAACGCTCAGTAAGCGTATTTACAGCACTCTCAATTTGACTCCAGCAGTCAGTTGCATCTTGATGCAACACAATTACAAGATTGCCGTGCACGCAAGCTCTGCGGCATATTGCCACAATTTGTTTACTCGAAACGCAGTCTTGAAGTTCCGGCATCCATGCGCGACGAGACTGTTCAGTTGCAGCTTGCAGAACTTGTTTCCAGCGTTTATCGCTACGCCCTGGCTTCCACTTTGCAATCGAGCGATCCGCACACCACGGGATTATTTCATCAACCCCAATTTGTGTTGCCATGTCAATAGCCTGCTCATCATGCCCTGTTTTTGCTAACGCTTGAACCAAAGCAAGCCTTGTAGTTTGTTTTGCTTCCCTACTAAACGCATCCACATGCACCAGGCCATTGTCAGCATCGGTAACCGTGGCGTGGATACGAAGTCCCTTGCCGTCAGCAAGCTGCAAAACATCACCATTTGTCAGACGCATAGCGGATAGGGCGTGACGTTTCACATTGGAAGGAAGAGTAAGAGTCCACCCTTCTTCAATACCGTCAGCTAAAACTGGAGCATCATCATGGTCAGTGTCTAACAAAAATAAAGCGTCGGTCATAGTTCAAGCCTAACGTGAGGATGCGCCAAGTTTTATATGAGCGCGCAACAACAAAGCGACAACAAAGCGACAACAATCGCGCGCGTTTGGAGCGATACGCCACACCAAACCCTCCAAACGCGAGAGAAATTACCGGCAAATGTGGTCAAAACAATAATCAAGCTACAAGTTTTTGCGCTCGTTCACGAGTGTTGTAAGTTGCCAAATTTCTTCTCCGACGTCAATTCCGCGCGGGCACTGCCTTGAGCACGCACGAACCGACTGACACGCGCTAATACCATCGCTACTATCTACTAAATCAAGACGATGCTCAGTTTCACTATCCCTGGAATCGTAAATAAAACGAGCAGCGTTAATCAAAGCAGCAGGTCCAATAAAAGCCTCGCCGCCGGCGTAGATTGGGCATATTCCTTCGCACGCACCGCACATAATGCAGTTACTTAAAAGCTCAAACTTTTGTAACTCTTCAGGATGCTGCAAAAACTCAATAAGCTTAAGTTTTCCTTCGGCATTTCGCACAGAAACGTCTGCTGCTTGTAAGTAAGGCTCTAAACGTTTTATTTGCGAAACCATAGGCGAAAGGTCGCAAATAAGATCGCGCTGAACTGCAAATCCCGCAAGAGGAGCAAGCTCAATAATACCGAAACTTCCATTTTTTTGAGCTACAGTCTGCGTAGATTCTTTTTGTAGAATTGACGATTTTGCTGAGCTTTCGCCACTACTTGCAGTTCCGGTTTTTCTAAATCCGCGAGATTGCACGTTATTTATGATTTCTGGACGAGCGTTCGCGCCTATTGTTGCGCTGCAAAGTAGAGTTGGCATGCCGTTTACGTTTGCAGCATCCGATCCGCAAACTCCGTGGCCACAAGAGTAGCGAAAAGCCAAAGTCGGGTCGATTGTGCGCTTAATAGTTAGCAAGCAGCTAAGAATAGTATCCGTGGAACGAACGCGTAAACTGTAATCTTGAACCCAATGCTTGCCTTGAATACGTTTCACAGAAGGAACGGAAGATTCAGCAGCGCTATCTTCTTTTTGTGCAGAATCTACTTTTGCAAAAGGGTTGCTACGCTTTTTTCGAGCAAATGGACTTTCGTGACGCTTTCGCACGAGTTTAGTAGCGTCTTCATCTTCAGGATTTTGCGTTTCTTCACACGGCACAAAGCGCGAAATACGCAAAGTAACAAGCGCAGTGTTATCACCAAGCTCATTACTCATTGCAACCTCCAGTACGTACTGTTCTAGTTTGCCACAATACTTGCACAGGACTGAACCGATTGCGTCGTTATTCATTCATGTGGATATTCGTGTGGTAGAGATTTGAGATTTTTCGCACTGAACGAAGGCGGACGTCAGAGCCGAAGGCTGCTGACAAGCCGAGCGAAGAAGAAAAATCGAAAAATCTCTGCGATAAAACACGGTTATTAAAGATTAAACACGCAGAGTTTGGGGGATTTCTCTACGAGAACTAAAAGAGGACTGAGGAAGCAACATTCTTTAAAGAACAAAGCAGACATAAAAAGCCTCTAACGGTCAGAGCGACGAAGGACGGGACGTTCGAGGAGAGAAGGAACGCTCGCGCGGGTAACGCGCTCGCTACTGAGCTTGCGTTGAAAGCACACCGTGCTTTCAACTTGAGCAAGCTCACGCTCCGAGTTGCCTTCGCGCGCGCAATGCTGCGCGAAAGCAGGTCATCGCGCAAAACTCGCGCCACATTAAACGAATTGCAATATAAACTTATACACAACTGTAAAGAAAATGTCACTTTCGCTTAAAATGCGGCTCGGCTAACAACTTAATTAGTACCAGACGCAATGCGCACTGCTTCCAGAGGGTCGTCCGTAATAGCGAAAAGATGCGGGTCAAAGGAGGAAATCAATCCACGATCCGTTACCGTGGATTGAAGCCAATCAATAAGCCCTTTCCAATATTGAGTTCCAAACAATACTACCGGCACTTTCGCAACTTTATGCGTTTGCACCAAAGTAAGAGCCTCAAACATTTCGTCCATAGTGCCAAAACCGCCAGGGCACACAATAATTCCTGAAGAATATTTCATAAACATTGTTTTACGAACGAAAAAGTAACGGAATTGCATTCCTAAATTAATCCACTGGTTCAAACCTTGTTCGTGTGGAAGTTCAATGCCGAGACCAACTGAGGTGCCACCAGCCTCAGCAGCGCCACGATTCGCAGCCTCCATGATTCCTGGACCACCGCCGGTAATCACAGCAAAACCGAGTTTTACAAGTTCCGCTCCCATAGTGCGTGCGGCAGCATATTCTGGCTCATTTTCTCGTATGCGTGCAGAACCAAAAATAGTTACCGCCTTACCAAGCTGTGATAACGCATCAAAACCGTCAACAAATTCAGCCTGAATCCGCAGCGCACGCCATGGGTCGGCACTGCGCCAATCCCAATTTTTATCTACTTCCACGCCAACACCCGAAGCAATCTGCTGACTATTATTGTTACGAAGTAATGTTTCTGTAGTACTTTCCTTAGGAATCATGGATCCTCTCATAACTACCGATCCGCAATGATAGGTTTTATGCCACGGAGGAACTTCGGCAGAGTAGTCCTGGCACTTGTCGTCCATACTTTACTCCTTATAACTATCGTTATACGTAACGTTATGCTTAACAATCTCGTTGTATAACATTACACAACTTACCAAAATAAACGCTTAATTAATCGTCTACGTCGTCCAATTCTTCTTCCATATGCTTAGATTGGCGAGCAAGCAGGAAACCTGCGACGCCAGCTGCCACAATCGAGGCAACGAGCACACCAAAACGAGCCTCAGCAGACAAATCCGCATCAGAGTACGAAAGAGAAGCAATAAGAAGCGAAACCGTAAAACCAATACCACAAGCACATGCAGTAGGTAGCAAATCACGAACTCGCAAACCGGACGGCACGCGCAAACCGATGCACTTTCGAGCAAACCAAGCAGTTAACATAATGCCAAGCGGCTTACCTACTACCAAAGCAATAGTAATGGCAATCAAAATTGGCGAAAGGAACAGCTCCCACGTAAGTGTCTCGAAATGAACACCAGTAGCAAACAACGCAAAAATTGGCAAAGCAACTAATGCAGATACTGGCTGAATTTTTTCACGGTAACGCTCAGCTCGAAGTGACTTTTCACCATGCACTAAATGAGCAGGAGTAAGCAACCCTACCATTACACCGGCCAACGTCGGATGCACGCCAGCCTCATACATCATTACCCAAGCCATAATGCCAACTATCGCTACCAGAGGCCATGGCACACGCTTTAACCGCACTAAAGTAGTCCAAATTAAACCACATACCACTACCCCAGCAAACCAATACCAGGCATTGAGAGAGGAGAAGAATACTGCGATAAGCGCTATGCCAAGGAGGTCGTCAACGGTGGCAAGAGTCATTAAAAATGCTCGCAACGCAGAAGGCAACGTTTTAGCAAATAGCGCAAGAACAGCTAGAGAAAAAGCAATATCCGTTGCTGTTGGAATAGCCCAACCGCCACGAACCATATCTAACGTAGGCAATGCGCCTGAAGTAAGACGCATAATCTCCTGGCCAGCATGAAGTTCAGAAAATATGGTTACTGTTGCCACAAAAAGTAACGGTGGAACGATCATGCCTCCAACTGCGCAAATCATAGGCATGGCTGCAGCACGAGGATCGGAAAGAGAACCGGCAATAAGCTCATGCTTTAAATCCAATCCAACCGAAAGGAAGAATATGGTAAGCACACCATCTTGAACCCAATGACCAAGCGACATGTGTATATTTGTAAACGGAATACCAATCTGAGTATGCGAGATAGCTTCAAAAACGGGCGCAGTTACGGGAATATTGGCAAGCAATAAGCCAGTAAGAGCAAAACCAAGCATAATCAAACCAGAAATACGCTCGTTATTGGCAATATTGCGAGCTATTCTCCAACTGCGTCTTATCATAATTGTAAAAAACTCCCAACTGCATTATTACGGGCAACGTAACCCATAATCTGCTCAACGTGTTGCCTCTCCCCAGTATACCCAGGGGGCCTCAACCATATATAACGGATCTATTTACAGGCAATGGCATCAGCCATTCATTGTGCACTTAATGGTGCGCGAAGAATAATAAAAGGCGGCAGAGTAGGACGCTCTACCGCCTGACGTAAATCTAGCTGCGAAACTAGCTGTGGAACTAGCTGCAAGTTTATCTGCGAGTTTGGATGTGAGTTTGGATGTAAATCCGGCTTTATAACTTTATAACAGAGTAAGCCTGCTGAAAATTGCCAGCTAACTTTTATCTGTTAGAACATACAAGCCGCAACTCACAAGCGCAACTCACAAGCCAAAACTCACACACCGAGATTTGCATCGTCCAAATCTAAACCTTCAAAATCAAAGTCATCGAAGTTGAAATCGAAATCATCCATGTTGAAATCGAAATCATTGAGGTTATCGTCTGCAACCGTCTCACTTGCCTGAACATTTTCTACGTTCGAATTCAGCCAATCTTCGATATTAAAATCATCAAATTCAATATCATCCATGTTGAAATCATCGAAATTAAATTCATCGAGATTTGCATCATCTTCTGGCTTATTCTTTTCAGCTTCAGCGGCAACTTCGGCTTCATTCTCAACATCCGTCTCAGCCTTATCTGCTGCTGGCTTCTCTGCTGCTGGCTTATCAGCAACAGCTGGCTTCTCAGCGTCGCCACCTGCCTTAGCGTTATTATCCTCTACCGGCTTTTCAGAATCTGCTGGTTTCTCGGAATTTGCTGGTTTCCCGGAATTTGCTGGCACTACAGGAGCCGAAGGAGCTGCTGGAGCGACTGGAGCAGAATCCGCAGGATTAGAAGCTGGAGGCACTGCTGGCGCAGGCTGCACATCATTAGGCTTATTTTCTCCCTCTACATTATCGAGAGCAGGATTAGGAGCAGCAGGATTAGGAGCTTCAGAAACAGATTCACTTGCCTTGCCTGAATTTTCATCGACTTTTAATTTCGCACCATTAGGCAAAACCTTCTGCAGAGCTTCCTTATCTTCTTCACTTATATTACCGGCAATATCAAGTTTGCCTAGTTTATTTAAGCCTTTTAACGCCTCAGCAGATTCTCTCGAATAATTTACACTCACCCATTCCAACTTAGTATTGTTTTTCAACAAAGCGGAAGCGTCAGTCACCTTTGTACCGCCAAGACCTAGTGCCACAAGATTAGTCAACTTAGAAAGAGAAGAAACGTTGGAAATGCTTGGATTATTATCAAGGTGCAAACGTTCTAAGTTGGTCAAACTAGCAAGTGGAGAAACGTCAGAAACTTTCGTACTGATAAGATCTAATACTTTCAAGTTTGTTAAGTCTTTCAACGCCTTAACGTCAGAAACTTTCGTGAAATCCAAGTGCAAATTTGTTAGATTCTTCAGCTTACTTAAAACAGATATGTCAGATACATTAGTGTTACCAAGTTTAAGAATGCGAAGATTGGTAAAATACTTAAGATCACTGATATCAGTTATATCAATATCCTCATCTGCATTATTATATAAACCCAAATCTTCAATTGTTGACGCCTTGGCAGGGGTGATTTCAGCAATTTTTTCCCCAGATTTGATATCTTGATTCAGATGCTTAAGTATTGCTTTCTTTAATGCTTTGTTAGTAAATTGAATAGGCGTATTAGGATTTTCAGTAGTTTCGGCAACCACAGTTTCACTCGCATAAGCGGTAGTTGGCATTGCTAGTAATGTAAATCCGCCGAGCAGCGTAGCGGTAGCTGTTAAGGTCGCTATAAACTTCTTATTCATCATGTACACCTTCTTTTTTAATTCCCAAAATATTGTTGTTACTTCACGGAGCGCAGCGCTTACAGATTATTCCATTTTTAGCCGTCAAAGCAGTTATCTATAAGCATAGGCCCTACGGGTATAGATTACAGGATAAACAGGAACGACACGCCCGAATTCACGCAAATATTTATAAGTCGTTTGACACGACAAGCAAGCACGCGTCTTTTGATAAAAATAGGCGGCGAGGATGCAATCCCCACCGCCTTACTAAATTGTTTTATTTAGTTATATGCAATCACTCCACTGCAATAAGAAGCAGAGCAATAAACCGTTCGGTGATTATTCAGCAATAGCTGGAGCAGCCACATCAGCCTGGGCAGCAGGAGCAGCCTCAGCATCAGACTTAGCATCAGACTTAGCATCAGAATTTTCAGACGAAACAGGCGCAGCCTCGGTCTTAGCAGAGTCAGCAGGCACAGCAGGAGCAGCTTCGGAATCATCCACGCCAAAGTCACCCAAATCTAAATCATCCAAATCCAAGTCGCTAAAATCGATGTCATCGAAATTAAAATCATCAACACTGAAATCATCAGTGTCACTTACATCAGAAACATCTGGAGTATCTGAATCATCCGACACATTTGACACATCAGACATATCACTCAAATCAAAATCACTCAGATCTATGTCATCAAAATTAAAATCATCGAAATTAAAATCAACATCCGGATCTACTGAAGGATCTACTGAAGGATCCACCGGCGGATGATGATCAACAGGAGTATCAGGACGTATTTGATCGTCGACATTAACAAACACTTCTGGGAAATTCTTAGATAAAGTATTTACTGTATCATCATCAATCGAAGGATTAACATTAATCATCCACAACTTACCAAAGCGGGAAAGAACAGAGTCACTAGGAACACTAGTACTGTGCACTTCAATTTCAGTCACCAAATCCGCAATAGTATCTATATTCTGTGACTTAGCTTGTGAGTCATCAATTGTTAGATCATCGACTAACAAATCCTTTAATATCGAGAAATCTTGATCCCCGATACCAGCAGTATTAAGCCCTAAATGACAATCTAATCCAACAAATGGTTTCAAACTTGAAACAGGCATATGAGATACATAAGCAAAACTCAAGTTAGGCAAATCTGATAATGGTGACAATTTACTGATAGTAGAATTAGTAAGACCTAAACGAGATATCTTAGATCCATTCAATTGAGATAAATCAGAAATTGTAGAATTTTCTATATGTATATCTTGCAGATTTTTTAGTCTAGTTAACGGCGACAAATCAGAAACATCACTAGAATCAATAGTCAAGTCCCTAAGTTTCGTCAAATTGCTCAACGCAGACAAATCAGAAGACTTATCAGCCTTAATAGTCAAGGTTTCCAAATTCTTCAAATTGCTCAACGCGGACAAATCAGAAACCTTACCAGCCTTAATAGTCAATTTAATAAGTTTCGTCAAATTGCTCAACGCGGACAAATCAGAAACCTTACTAGCATCAATATCCAAATAATGAAGGTTCGCCAAATTACTCAACACAGACAAATCAGAAACCTTACCAGACTTAATAGTCAAGGTATAAAGATTCTTCAAATTACTCAATACGGACAAATCAGAAACCTTACCAGACTTAATAGTCAAGCCACTAAGGTTCGACAAATTACTCAACGCAGACAAATCAGAAACCTTACCAGACTTAATAGTCAAGCCACTAAGGTTCGACAAATTACTCAACGCAGACAAATCAGAAACCTTACCAGCAGTAATATCCAAATCATTAAGGTTCGTTAAATTGCTCAACGCGGACAAATCAGAAACCTTATCAGCAGAAATAGTCAATCGATCAAGATTCTTCAAACCAGACAAATCAGGCAACTCAGAAACCTTATCAGCATAAATATACAAATACTTCAGATTCTTCAAACCAGACAAATCAGGCAACTTAGAAACCTTATCAGCAGAAATACTCAAACTATCAAGATTATTTAACCCAGTCAACGGTGGCAACTCAGAAGCGTCACCAACATTAATACTCAAATCCTTTAGTTTCGACAATCCGGCTAACGGCGACAAATCATGAGCATTGCTAAGACCAATACTTAAATTCTCAAGATTTGCTAAATCAGCCAACGGTGACAAATCAGAAACCTTACTATCATAAAGATATATTTTCTTCAAATTCTTAAGACCAGATAACGGTGACAAATCAGAAATGTTAGGAGCTGAAAATTGCAATTCTCTCAAATGCGTTAAATTAGCTAATGGAGACAAATCAGAAGCGTTAACACCTTCAAGCCAGATATATTCAACGTTAGGGAAATAACGTAGATCTGAAAGATCGTTGATACGCAGCCTTCTCACAGACTCGATTGGGTTCTTGCTAAAGACATTGCTTATATTATTAATCTCTTTAGCTTGAGCCTTAGTAATCTCATCGTTATCAGGCTGATTGTTATACATTACAATTGCACGCTTCAGCACAGGATCTTTGAACTTAATAGGCTGATTATCTTCGTCTGTAGTCTGAGTGCTGGTAGCCTCATCCGCGTAGGCGGTTGCTGGAGCGACAGCAAAAACAACGCCGCTCATAAGCGTGGCCGTAGCAGTCAAAGTTGCAATGAACTTCTTATTCAACATATGTACCTTCTTTAACTCGTATGCAAAACTGGGTCACGCCCAAAACTCTTTGCACTTGGTATCAGTGGCCCATAACCATAGATAATCAAAACGGTGCTACCCAAGTGGTTATCAACAAGCCCAAACGCGCCACCAAAGTCAGAGTACTCAGAACAAGAGAAAACGACATGCGAAACCAATACGCGCAACCAGTGCAGCGCTAGCATACAAGCTAGCTAAACCCCAGAGCAGCTCCCGTTTTTGGCTCCATCTTCAACGCAACTGCGACTTATGTTATCTCGTACTTTAATCACGGCATATTCTTCGATTTGATAACGCGCATTGAGCTGTAAAAAAAAACATACAAAAAAGCGC
The DNA here is from genome assembly GCF_049244055.1 of Gardnerella nova. Taxonomy (NCBI): domain Bacteria; kingdom Bacillati; phylum Actinomycetota; class Actinomycetes; order Bifidobacteriales; family Bifidobacteriaceae; genus Gardnerella; species Gardnerella nova. Next base: position 761,417 of record NZ_CP058369.1, read on the forward strand.
GGAACCGATGCTCCGCGCTTGCCTGTGCGCCAGACAGGATTCGAACCTGCAACCTTCTGATCCGTAGTCAGATGCTCTAATCCGTTGGGCTACTGGCGCATGTTTTCCGACTCCAAGAACCAAGCTCTTGTTTCCGGCAACTTGACTAATATACAACCATCCGCAGTAAAACACAAACCCCGGCGTGTCGACCGGGGTTTGCTGCATATTCTACGCGTTACGCTCTATGCTCAAGCACTTCATCAACCATGCCATAAGCCTTCGCTTCTGGCGCGGTCAAAATAGTATCAACCTCAATATCTTTGCGAATACGCTCAATATTTTGACCAGTATGCTTAGCCAACGTAGCTTCCAACCACTCTCGCAAACGCAACATTTCCTTAGCTTGAAGCTCAATCTCAGTAGCCTTGCCAAAATCCTGACCCATTGAAGGCTGGTGAATGAGCACGCGAGCATTAGGCAAAATCATGCGCTTACCTCTAGCACCTGCAGCAAGTAAAATGGCAGCAGCAGAAGCAGCCTGACCTAAGCAAACCGTTTGAACATCCGGCTTAATATACTGCATAGTATCGTAAATAGCAGTCATAGCAGTCATGGAACCGCCTGGAGAATTAATATACATCATCACATCGCGATCAGCGTCCATACTCTCCAACACCAAAAGCTGAGCCATAATATCGTCAGCAGAAGTGTCATCAACCTGAACACCCATGAAAATAATGCGATCCTCAAACAGTTTCGTATACGGATCTTGCGTTTTCAAGCCGTACGGTGTCTGCTCCCCAAACTGTGGAAGCACATAACGATTAGTAAAACGTTGCGCAGAAGCAACACCGCCAAAACCAGCTAAACGCTCCGCGCGCGCCACAAATTTCGCTTCTTCACTTGCCATAAATTACTCCTCACCGCGCATAGAAGCAGGAGTGGTCACAATCTTGTCTACGAAACCATACTCCAACGCTTGCTGCGCTGTAAACCAGTGATCATATTCGTTATCTCGATAAATTTCCTCAACAGTATGACCAGTCTGCTTTGCAGTCAATTCAGAAAGCGTTTTCTTCATATCCATAATCAGTTCAGCATTAATGCGAACATCCGTAGCCGTACCGCCAACACCACCAGAAGGCTGGTGCATAAGCACGCGAGCATGCGACGTAATAAAACGCTTACCAGGAGTGCCAGAACTGAGCAAGAACTGACCCATAGAAGCAGCCATGCCAACAGCAATAGTTGCAACATCTGGTTCAATCAACTGCATAGTATCGTAAATCGCCATGCCTGCCGTAATAGAACCGCCAGGTGAATTAATATACAGCCAAATATCCTTCTTAGGATCTTCTGCGGCAAGCATCAACATTTGCGCGCAAATAACATTGGCATTCTCATCTTTTACTTCAGATCCCAACCAAATAATGCGATCTTTTAATAACCGATTAAAAATAGAATCAGTTGGGGACGGTGCTTCAGCCTGTTCCATAACAGGAGAAGCTGTAAAAAACTCAGTCACCTTATCTCCTTACCATAAACTTAAGTATTCCTAGATTATCGTGTGTGCGTGACTGTAAAGCAAAAATGCGAAATAAAGTACTCAATACAATTAGCTACACAACTAGATACAATCACAGCAAATAGCATAAGAAAAAGTAACTCAAACTGTGCGTTTACTAATTCAGCAACTAAAAGCCACGCCATAATTGGAGCTTTTCTGGAAGACGCAAGTAAAGAAGCAGCACCAATAATAGCTACAGAAATTGCAGAAACTTGCGAAATATCAAAAGTTGAGGAGAAAGCAGTGTATAAAATCGCGCCAAAGCAAGCGCCAGTTGAAATACTCGGCTGCAGAACGCCGCCGGAAGCTCCATATCGCAAAACAAGAAAAGTAACAACCATTTTCATTATTGCAAGAATCAGCAAAATTTTCATAATATTCGGAACAGCTGCCACAAATGGAAAACTAGATACAGAAAACGCAAGCTGAGAAAGCGACCTACCATTCCCCATAATATGCGGAAACCAGCAAGCTGCAATACCAATAATTAAGCCTGCTACAGGCATCAAACAAAGCATTTGCATGCCACGCAAAGCATGAGTGCGGCACCAAATAATACCCAAGCGAAAAACGTAACCAATTAAGCCGCACACTGCACCAACAGCAACAGCTAAAGCGCAAATTTGCCAAGAAATATCGCAAGAAAATTGCGGAATATTGTAGTAGCTAGAATGATGCAGTAAAAATTCAACAACAAACGCCGAAATATAATTCATAACAAGAGCAAAAGGCAAGCAATACAAACGCTCAGAACGCGCAATATTTTTAACTACATTAGCTACTACAGAACCATTTTCGCGATTTAGCCACGCGTAAAAACCAACGCCCTGAGTTTTATTAAGCAGGCCTAACGAAAGCACGGTGCCAGCTAAAGGCGCGTGATACACTGCAGCCAAACCAGCACCTGCAGCAGACGCAACTAGTATGCGCTGTGTTTTATCAGACAAGTGAAAAATACTGCTGTAATGCTGAGCAATCATTGCAGCTAATTCTCGCGGAGCTACTTCCCTGCCGATTGAAATTCCAGAACCAACAATGCCGATTTGCAGCAAAACGTGTGCGATAGTAGAAAAAATTGGCATGCTATTTCCGTTAACAGCTTGCGGAATTGTGACAATACGAGGCGGATTCTCTCTTTTACGCAACAAATACCACGCTACTGCAGCAATAGTCATAGCAATCGTTGTAGATAGTACGTAGCGATACCACGGAAGCCCTGAAAATACAGTATTTTTAGCAGATTCGATTGAGCCAAAAGCAAGATATTGTACTGCGTAAAAAGTAAGCGTAAGAACTGTTGCGCCTAAGCCGGTAAGAAGTCCAAGAACTACAGAAGCTGCAGCAAAACGCGCTACTCGAATTGCGAAATTAAGTAACCTGCCAAATCTGTAACAAGATTCAGCCTTCGTTTCATCGCTACTATCCATAACTTCTCGCAATTCTTAATATTTTCCACAATTAGTTAAGTTCTTGTTTGGTGTGGCGCGAGTTTGAGGGGATTTCTCTCCTCAAACGTCCCGTCCTTCAGTCGCTCTGTTCTTAAGCGTTCGTAATGAGACGCTCGCGTTTTACTACGCTCGCTTGAGAAACTCGCGTTGGAAGTCCCCCGGACTTCCAACTTAAGCGAGTTTCCGCATTGAAGTGCCTACGCGCGCTACGCTTTAAGCGCTCCGGCAAGTCAATGCGCCTCAGTCCTCTTTTAGTTTTCGTAGAGAAATCCCCCAAACTCTGCGTGCTAATCGTTAATAACCGTGTCTATCGCCGAGATTTTTCGATTTTTCTTCTTCGCTCGACTTGTCAGTAGCCTACGGCTCTGACGTCCGTCTTCGCTCAGCGCGAAAAATCTCAAATCTCTACCACACTAATATCCCTACAAATTAATTTGCGCAGCCAACCGTAAGATAAATATAATTAAGACCCAGCAGAATAGAATAATTCCGCTAGGTCTTACTTAAAGTCGTTACGATTAAATTCGTTACGATTACAATCGTTACGAAATAAACGCAGCTATCACTTACTTGTTAGCAAGCTCGTCAGCAACGGCAGCAGCCTTAGAAGCAGCCTCGACGCTTTCGTCCTCAGACTCGTCTTCGTCGCTCAAGAAAGCGCTCAAGTCGACAGGCTCACCGCCAGAAACAAACTTAACAGCGCGCATACCGGCAAGAAGACCCTTAGAACGAGCGACTTCCTGAACAGCAGAACCAAGCTGACCATTGTTGATAATTGCACTGATGAACTGGTTTGGATTCATACCGTACTGCTGAGCAACAGAAACTAAGAAGTTGCTTACGTCTTCCTGAGAAACGGAGACATCAAGGCTCTCAGCCAAAGCATCAAGCACCATCTGATCGCGAAGCTCCTTCTCAGCAGACTTCTCGGCTTCTTCCTTCTGTTCCTTCGTAGCCTTCTCAGGATCTGGAGTCATACCCTTCAAATGCTCGGCAACAGCCTTTTCAAAAACACCCTTTGGAACTGGAATCTCAACATCTTCCTGAAGCTTAGCAATGAAAGCATCACGAGCGTTAGTAGCCTGACGACCTTCGGCAGCCTGCTCGCAAGCCTTGCGAACATCAGCTTTAAGCTCATCCAAAGTATCAAACTCAGAGGCTTCCTGAGCGAAATCGTCGTTAAGCTCCGGCAATTCCTGAGTCTTTACGGAATTAACCTTAACCTTAATCTGAGCCTTCTCACCCTTATGCTTGCCGGATTCGAGAGTACCTTCAAAAGTAGTCTCTTCGCCTGCAGAAAGGCTATCCAAAGCCTCATCCAAGCCATCGAGCAACACGCCAGAACCGATTTCATAGCTTACGCCTTCTTGTGCGTCAACCACTTCATCGTTAATGCGGGCTTCCAAATCAATATTGGTGTAATCACCCTTGGCAGCTGGACGATCAACGCCAACTAAGGTAGCAAAACGCTGACGAAGATTCTCCAAACGGGCTTCCACGTCCTTGTCAGAAACTTCTGGCTTCGCGACCTCAATTTCAACGCCCTTGAACTTGTTCAGCTTGAACTCTGGACGACGCTCAACGGTGACAACAAACTTAAGCTTGGCGTCCTCGTCAGTTGACGTTGGCACTTCCTGCACGTCAAATTCTGGCTGATCCATTGGGCGAATCTTCTTTTCTTCCAAAGCCTTTGAATAGAACTCTGGTACAGCGGAATTGACGGCTTCACCGGCAACAGCTGCAAAACCGACGCGCTGATCTACAATCTTGCCTGGCACATGACCCTTACGGAAACCTGGCACATTAATTTGCTTTGCAATCTCTTTACGAGCCTCGTCCAAGAATGGGTTGAACTCTTCGAGATCTGCGGTAATGGTGAGCTTAACCTTAGTTGGCTCAAGATTCCTGACGCTGATTTTCACGCTTGCGCTCCTGAAATTACGTTTTCTACCTTCTGCCGTATGGCACAACCGTTACATGATAGCGCGAGTTACGGACTCAGCTATAAGCGACGCCTGCCACGGACGCGCACCCTGCTCTAATAGAAACTCAGAAATATCAACTTCACGAATATTCTCAATCCAACATAAATTGCGAATAATCTGTGGTTTAATAATCACTTCTACCGGCGTACGCGTATCTTCAGCAATCTTGGCAAGAGTAGAACGAACACGCTGCAACTGTTCATAACGAGTAGGATGATGCTCTTTCCAATAGCGCATGGAACGCGGCGCAGTTTGCGCATCCTGTAGGTTCTGTACGTCATCAGATTCGCAGCTAAGAGTCTTATTTGACCGGTGCGATTCGTGCGATTCTCGCGCACCAGCACACACTGTGCCGTTTGGAAGCACCGTCGTTACATCACTCATAGCAGTTTCGCCAGTTTGAGCATAGTCAAGCGCTTTTTCAATAACATTTTTCCAAAGAGACGGCTTAATTTTACGCTGAATTGGAGCGTAGCGTTCGAACATTTTGTCTTGTTCACTGCCGGTATGTATACGCACTCGCTCGTTCAACACGCGAATTGCACGAAACGCACGAGCATTGCGCGGCTTGCGTTTTCCAGCTTCAATAATTGCAGCGTCAGAAAGTAGCAGTGTAGGCGCAATATCGTATTGGCGAGCTAAAGCGTCACGCTCTTGCCACAATGCTTTTGCAATAATTAAACCAACGCGATCGTGCATAAGAACGCTTATATGAGATATTCTCAACCACGGACGCGGATGCGGTGCTTTCTTTTGCGCTCCCTTGTTAAGTAAGTGCGCAAATTCTTCCTCCGCCCAAGAAAGTTTACCTTGTTTCTTTAGTTCCGCACGCATGACTTCTTCTAATTCGATAAGTAATTCAACGTCTAAAGCCGCGTAATTTCGCCAATCTCTAGGAAGTGGACGATAAGACCAGTCCGCTGCGGAATGTTCTTTTGCGAGGGTAAGCCCTAAATAATATTCAGTTACCGAACTTAAACCGAATCGTTTTCTTCCAAGCAGTTTAGCCGCAATCTCAGTATCAAATAAAGCACGCGGGCGCAAACCAATATCAAAAAATCCCGGCAAATCCTGCATCGAATCGTGAATAATCCAAGGCGCATCCCCTACTGCCTCGTTAAACTCATGCCAATCAACACCAAGCTTTGCAAGCGCTACAGGGTCAAGCAAACCAATGCCCGCACCTTTGCGCTTAAATTGAATCAGCCAATCTTCATGACTATAACGAAAACCGGAAGCTCGCTCAGCGTCCGCAGCCAAAGGTCCCGTTCCTGCTGCTAGTAAACTGCAATATTCTTTGTATGCTTCAAGCGTGTCAATGACTTCTGGAACTCCTTCTCGCGGCTCTTTTAAAAGCTTTGGTTCCTCGTTCAAGAAAGCCTCCTGATTGTACGCTTAGCAAACACATGCACTTAAAACTATACGTAATATTACACACATAGTTTGCACATTGCTACAGCGAGTAACGCAACCGGATATTCTAATTACGAGATTTACGCAACAATAGTATTCCTCGAGTAATCGCAAAACCTAATACGCTTATAACTAAGGTTGGAAGCATTGCAGTAAGGAAATATGATGCGTCCAAATAGAAGAATCTTAACGATATTGAGCCAAGACTAAAGCACACATTCTCGGCTACATTTTTAGAACCACAAGGTAAACCGAGCAAATGCAGAGGTACTGCAAAATACACTAAAAGCGCGTCATAAATAATACCTACAAGTACCACAATCCATCCGCCTTTGCCAGCCATTCCAGCGCACACGGACACTCCAGCCATAAGCAAGAATGGGAATATCATAAGCGAAATCATAATGCCAATGCCTTCGCTCAATAGCACGAGTACTGTAGAAGCAATATAACCAATAACTAAAGTAAACCAGCAACCAGCAAGAATATTATGCTTAGAAATCCAACTATCTTCTTTCATAAAATCTGTTTTACTCAAGCAATACTCTTTAACAGCATCCAACACGTAATATCCAAAAGCGTAACCAACCCAAGTACCAATAATTCCGCCAAAAGCAATAATTAGAAGCGCAAGTATTAACAAGCCGAAAGAAAGATTACTGCCTGCATAAGGATAAGACGCAAGAAAAATGTCGAAAAGTATGCCACATAACACGCTTAATATCGATGTGATTATCGGCAACGTTAAGCTTCTGGAACGCAGCATAGCAAATAACGATTGAATAACAAAAAATATTACAACAAGTAAAACTGCTGGACCACACGCAACTGAAACACTTAAATGACTACTATGCACCAATGCGTAAGGAGCGGAAGCAAGAACAGTCACATAAAAAATAAGCGAAACAATCACAGCAACCAAAGCCACAGTATGCGCACGATTCCAAGTACAATATTTCTTCAATTCCTTCAACTTCTCCACGATAAGCTCCTTTGCCTATGCAATATTGAATATTGATGAGATTCTATCATAAACAAAAAAAATGTAAATATAGAAAAATACGCTCTTAACAGAATTATTACAACTTACAGAGCGATATAATTTAAGCACTTCGACAATTCAATGCGCATATTTAGATTTAATACACTACAAAACCGTGGTCTTTGAACTGATTTACAACTCTCTCTTTAAGCGCTTTAGAAGGTCCTTTTTGATTCTCAAGAGGGTACGGAATCCTAAGCTCATGCCACTTTGGGCGGCCTAGTTGATGGAAGCCAAGCACGTCAATATGCTCAACAGCATCCCCAAACGAATCGCAAATCTCGGCAACTTTTTCAACGTTTTCTTCGCTGTCAGTCAAACCTGGAACAAGCACAAAACGCACCCAAATCTTCTTACCAGCCTTCGCCAATCGCTGACCAAAGTCAATAGTTGGCTGAAGCAAGCCGCCGGTAACTTTTTTATATGTTTCTTCAGTGCCGGATTTAACGTCTAGCAAGCAAAGATCGATATCGTCAATCATTTCATCCGTATAATTGCGATTCAAAAAGCCGGAAGTGTCTAGGCACGTGTGCACGCCCATTTCCTTAGCTGCACGAAAAACTCTAGATACAAAAGCTGGTTGCATCATGGATTCGCCGCCAGAAAAAGTGATTCCGCCGCCTGTTGCTTTGAACAGACTTTGGTAGCGATCAACTTTTTTAATCATCGCATCCAAGTAGACCGGCTTACCGTCGCGCATTTTCCAAGTATCAGGATTCTGGCAGTACTGGCAACGAAGCGGGCAACCACTCATAAACACTGTCATACGAGTTCCCGGACCGTCGACAGAAGTATTAATATCCCATGAATGCACGAACCCAATATCGCCTGTTTTAAGCGCTATCAGGCGATCTTTGCGATCCAATCCAATTGGGGATTCAAAACCAGAAAGACCACCCATTAATGTTTGACGGGCATACTCTTTCGACTCCTTCAACATGTGCTGTGTTGTAGTGCGAAACGCTGTATTTTCAACCATTGAGCTGCCCTCCAAACTACTGTATGAATAATGAGCAAAGCCGGGAGCGAAACTAATACTCGCTCCCGGCGATGTCTAACAATCAACCAAATCAGTCAGATACTGAACCCTGGTGGAATGTACGAGAAATAACGTCGAGCTGCTGCTCCTTAGTGAGCTTTACGAAGTTCACTGCGTAGCCGGAAACTCGGACCGTCAAATGCGGGTACTTTTCTGGGTGCTCAACAGCATCTTCAAGCTGTTCCTTGCGCAAAACGTTGATGTTTGCGTGGTACAAGCCATGGCCGTTGCCAGCATCCAAAATACCAACCAAGTTGTTAATGCGCTCGTCTTCGTCACGACCCAAACCGTCAGGAGTAATGGTGTTCGTAAGCGAAATGCCGTCGAGAGCATCGTCGTAATCAATCTTGCCAACAGAGAACATAGATGGAAGCATGCCGTGAGAATCCATACCGTTTTCTGGGTTAGCGCCTGGAGCGTAAGGAGTGCCCTTCTTGTGTCCGGATGGGAAGGAACCAGTGTTCTTGCCATACTCAACGTTAGAAGTGATGGTCAAGATGGACTGCGTTGGAACAGCATTACGGTACACAGGCAAACGCTTTACCTGACCCATAACCGTGCTTACAACCCACTTAGCCAAGTCGTCGGCGCGATCGTCGTCGTTACCATAAATTGGGAACTCGCCAACCGTCTTGTAGCCAACTACCAAATCGTCATCTGCGCCCTCAATGTACTCGTACTCGTGGCCTTCGGTGGTCTTAGCATCCTTGTTGTAGATTGGATAAACCTTCGCATACTTCAAAGCAGCTAAGGAATCTGCAGCAATAGACAAGCCAGACATGCCGCAACCAAGCGTACGATAAACTTCCCTATCATGCAAAGCCATTTCAATGGACTCGTAAGCGTACTTATCGTGCATGTAGTGGATGATATTCAAAGCTTCAATATAGGTTTCGGAAAGCCATTCCAAAGCCTTCTCGTAGTTAGCCTTAACCTTCTCGTAATCGAGAGTACCGTCAGCTTCTGGACGAACCGGCTCAATAACGCCCTTATCGATAACCTGCATGCCGGTCATCTCGTCGCGACCACCGTTAATAGCGTAAAGCAAAGCCTTTGCGGAGTTCACACGAGCAGCAAAGAACTGCATTTGCTTACCGACGCGCATTGGGGAAACGCAGCAAGCAATAGCAGCGTCATCACCCCAGTGCTCACGAATGTCTTTATCGGACTCGTACTGGATTGCAGAAGTGTCGATAGAAATACGGGAGCAGAAACGCTTGTAGGCTTCTGGAAGCTTTGGATCCCAGAAAATGGTGATATTTGGTTCAGGACCCGGTCCAAGATGTTCAAGAGTCAAAGTGTTGAGCAAGCGGAAGGAAGTCTTGGTTACGAAAGTGCGACCATCCTCGCTAAAGCCTGCATCGGACCAGGTTGCCCAGTAAGGATCACCCGAGAAGATTGCGTCGTAATCCTTCGTGCGCAAGAAGCGTACAATACGAAGCTTCATAACAAGGGCATCAATAATTTCCTGAGCGTCAGTTTCGTTAATTAAACCGGCCTTCAAATCGCGCTCAAAGTAGCAATCAAAGAATGCAGAAACGCGACCGAAGCTCATTGCAGCGCCGTCCTGGCTCTTAACGGATGCAAGATAACCCATGTAAGTCCACTGTACGGCTTCCTTAGCGGTCTGAGCTGGACGAGTCAAGTCCAAACCGTACTCGTTACCCAAGTTAATAAGCTGCTTCAAAGCCTTAATCTGCTCGTCATGCTCTTCGCGGAAACGAATCCAATGCTCAATCTCAGTCTCGGTGAAATCGTTGCGGTATGGAATCGAATCCTTATCGCGCTTCTTGAACTCAATAAGCATGTTAACGCCATAAAGAGCCACGCGACGATAATCACCAATAATACGACCACGGCCGTAAGCATCCGGCAAACCGGTCAGAATCTTATTATGGCGAGCAATCTTAATATTCTTGGTATAAACACCAAATACGCCATCGTTATGCGTCTTGCGGTAAACGGTAAAAATCTTCTTAACTTCAGGATCTACTTCCTTACCAGCTTCCTTAATAGCCTGCTCAACCATGCGCCAACCACCGTTTGGCATCATAGCGCGCTTGCAAGGCTCATCAGTCTGCAAACCAACGATAACATTATCTACTTCTGGGCTTTCAATATAACCTGCTGGCATAGCGTCAATGCCTGCTGGAATATGCGTTTCCACGTCATACACACGGCGCTCACGTTCAACAGCCAAGTAGTTATCGTCAAGATACTTCCACATGTGCTTCGTCTTCTCAGTAGCATTAGCTAAGAAGCTTTCGTCACCTTCGTATGGAGTGTAGTTCTTTACGATGAAGTCACGAACGTCAATATCTTTTTTCCAATTGCCGTCAGTGAAACCGTCCCAAGCCTTGGTGCGAAGATCCTCGTCACTGAGAACGGAAGCATCAACTGATGTCATTTTTAAACTCCTTTTATAATCGCAACGCATCTTCACGCTGCCTTACTTAACTATGGTAAAACATGAACGCAACAGTACACGTCGTGTTTCACAAAATTAAGAGTGAATTGCGTCACATTTTAGAAGCATTCCTTACTTAAAATAAAGCGCCAGTCTGCAAAATAACAAACTGACGCTTCTTCGTATCACAACTTTACTTAACGCAATTATTCACGAAAAGCGGTGGTAACCGGCATTCTGCGATCCCTACCAAACGCAATAGCACTTACTTTTGGACCGAGCGGATACTGCCTGCGCTTCCATTCAGCGCGATCAACCAAACGCATAACAGTATCAACCGTATGAGCATCAAAACCGTCAGCAAGCAAATCAGCTCTACCATGCGCAAGCTCAATATGAGCCTGCAAAACGCGATCGAGCAACTCGTACTCAGGCAAAGAATCCGAATCCTTCTGCCCCGGACGCAACTCCGCACTAGGCGGCTTAATAATAGAATTAACCGGAATTAATACACCATCTTGCGGAGCTTCTACTTTCGCAGAATCTTCAAAACCGACAATTGACAACATGCCGACGCCAACCCCATCGCCTGCAGCACGATTCCTCCAACGAGAAAGCGCCCACACGCGCGTCTTAAGCAAATCCTTAATAGGAGCATACCCTCCTACTGCATCGCCGTATATAGTTGAATATCCGCAAGCAAGCTCTGACTTATTGCCGGTTGCGAGCGCCAAAACTCCGCGCGAATTCGAGTAAGCCATTACGATTACGCCACGTACGCGAGCCTGCAAGTTCTCCGCAGCAACTCCTTCTAAGGAAAGTTGCGATTGGAAAGCATTGAAAAGTGGTTCAATAGGTTGCACATCGTAATGCGCACCAATGCGCTCTGCTAAATCGCGCGCGTCATCTTTAGAACCGTCCGACGAGTACATGCTTGGCATAGAAATGCCATACACGTTTGCTCCCCCACACGCGTCCGCTGCCATGGTTGCCACAAGAGCTGAATCAATACCGCCAGAAAGACCTAAGCACACACCCTTAAAACCGTTCTTGCGCATATAATCTCGAAGTCCCACAACGCACGCGCAATACACTTCCTCATCCGCATCAAGTTTTGGCGCAATACTCGAAACTTTCTGCTTTTTAATCGAGCTATCAAAATCTACAAAAGACAAATCTTCAGCAAACATTGGCGAGCGCTCAAGCAAAGTTCCGTCCGCATCTACAACAAAACTTCCGCCGTCGAATACTAAATCATCCTGACCGCCAACTTGGTTCACGTATACAACAGGCGCATTAACTTCAGCCGCGCGCTTTTGGGCTAAATTAAGCCGCACATGCGTTTTACCCTCCTCGTATGGGGAGCCATTCATGGTGATTAACGCGTTAATTCCAAGTTTTGCGAGTTTAGCTACAGGACCACCGTCTTGCCAAATATCTTCACAGATTGCGAAACCTAAACGCAATCCGTCAACTTCCAAAATTTCGCACTTGTTTCCGGAAGAGAAAATACGAAACTCGTCAAAAACGCCATAGTTTGGCAAAAAATGTTTATCGTATTGCAAAACGGACTTACCTTCATGCAATACAAGTAGTCGGTTGCGTGGCTTCCCAGATGACTCGTCAAAACCTACCGTTCCAACTACTACGTAAAGCTCCCCCAAGCCTTCATTCACAAGTCGAGCCGCAAGAGTATCTACTGCCTGCTGAGCAGCGGTACGAAATGTGCCGCGCAACGCAAGATCTTCAATAGGGTAACCAGTTAAAGTCATTTCAGGAAACACGACTACGCGAGCGCCCGACTGCTGTGCTCGCGCCGTATATTGCACTACTTTCGCAACGTTGTTGTCAATATTCCCCACGCAGGTATCTACCTGTGCTAAAGCCAATCGCAAAAAACTCATATTTTATAGTGTAATAGCTGGGCGTAATAGCGGACGCAACAGCAAACGTAACAGCAAACGAAACAGCAAACGCAATATCTGAAACTACGCAACTCAACAACACACTGCACTACTTTGTTACAACACTTATTTTACTTATTTTACTTATTTTTTCGCGAACTTTGCCGACAACCCGCGCATTACTAACACGTCATAAATAATACTAATAAGCAAAGTGTAGAATTATTAATTTTTCTCGCCTATATTGATAATTCGTTACTCGCGAAGGGGATTAACTTTCAACGAATTTCACAAAAAGGAGTAGGAACCATGCGCAACATTAAAGTTATTGCTTCACTCACTGCACTGGCAGCACTGACAACCTTTGCTTTGAGCGGATGCGGAAGTGCTAACAAAAACGCAGCCAAGCAGAACGACACCACCATTACTATCGCTGCAACTCCTACTCCACACGCGGAAATTCTCAATAAGGTTGTGAAACCGATTTTGCAAAAAGAGGGTTACAAGCTGGTAGTTAAGGAATTTACCGATTACGTGCAACCAAACACCGCTACTGAAGAAGGTGAAGTTGACGCAAACTACTACCAGCACTTGCCTTATCTCGATAACTTCAACAAGGAAAAGGGAACGCATCTTATTTCGATAGGCGGAATTCATTTTGAGCCTTTCGGATTGTACCCAGGAAAGACTAAGACGATTAAGGCTTTAGCTGATGGTGCAACCGTTGCCGTACCAAATGATCCAACGAACGAAGCTCGCGCACTTCTGTTGCTTCAGGATGCGGGTTTGCTCAAGTTGAAGAATCCAAAAGACGTTAACGCTACCGTGAAAGATATTACGAGTAATCCAAAGAATTTGAAGTTTAAGGAGCTTGAGGCAGCTACAGTTCCTACAGCCATTAAGGATGTGGATCTTGCTGCTATGAACGGCAACTATGCTATTCAGGCTGGTTTTAACCCAATTAAAGATCCGCTTACTTCAGAAAAGGTTGGTGGCATTGCCGCTAAAACTTACGAAAATATTATTGTAGTGAAAAAGGGTTCGGAAAAACTCGCCAAGATTAAGGCGTTACTTAAGGCTTTGAAGACGAGTGCAGTTCGCGATTATATTACGAAAACGTATAAGGGTGCGGTACTGCCTGTGTTCTAAATCTACACTTACCTTGTAGCCATTAATGCCGCATCGTGTATACCTTGCGGCATTATTTTATAGGCGCACATTAAGTTATGTCGTATTGCACAGTTTGGATTCAGCGTTAAGTTCAACGTTGATTCAGCGTTGACGTGTAGTATACGTAACATATACATCGTCGAGGAAGCATATCTGTTAAGGAACAGCATGATTCAGATTGAACATCTTCATAAAAGCTACGGCAAAGGTAGCGACGCACATGAAGCATTACACGACATTAATCTCACCATTGAGCCGGGCGAAGTATTTGGTATTCTCGGCTCTTCAGGCGCGGGAAAATCTTCATTAGTGCGTTGCATGAATCTGCTTGAACGACCTACTTCCGGCAGCATTGTGATTGATGGCAAAGATATTACCGGAGTAAAAGATCGTGAACTTGCTCAGGTGCGTGCCAATATTGGCATGATTTTCCAAAACTTTAGTCTTTTCCAGCAGCGTACAGTATTGCAAAACGTCACATTTCCACTTGAGCTTAACCATGTTGACAAGGCGGAACGTGAAAAGCGCGCACACTATTTGCTTGATTTAGTTGGTTTGAAGGATCTCGCCAACCGCTACCCAATCCAACTTTCCGGCGGTCAGCAGCAGCGTGTTGCTATCGCTCGAGCATTAGCCAACAATCCGTCAATTATGCTGTGTGATGAAGCAACTAGCGCACTTGACTCCACTACTACTGCGCAAATCCTCGACTTATTGCGCCGAATTAACCGTGAGCTTAACGTAACGCTAGTTATTATTACGCACTCTCTTGCTGTAGCTCGAAATATTTGCGATCGCGTCGCGATGATTGACGGCGGTCATATTGTGGAGTTAGGCGATACCACAGAATTATTTGCGAATCCACAAAGTGATATTTTGCGCACGCTTATTGCAGACGAAAAGCAAGAAAATCATCGTAAAAAGCCTGCTGCTGCTCATACGCTTACGAATGAGGTGAAATAATATGTTGGAAGCTGTTACACAATTTACGAGCGAATACGGTGATTTGCTGGTTGAAGGCGTGCTCGATACTTTAGTTATGACTTCAATCGCAACAGTGTTGGCATACGTTATTGGCCTTCCTATTGGCGTGTTGCTGATTACTTCCGGCAAGAAAGGTATTTGCCCAAATGCGCCGTTGAATGCTGTTCTTGGTTGGATAGTTAATATTGTGCGTTCGATACCATTTATTATTTTGCTCGTAGCTTTAATTCCGTTCACTCGCCTGATTGTTGGCACTTCCCTTGGTGTTCCGGGTGCTATTGTGCCGCTGGTTGTTACCGCTGCCCCATTCGTTGCTCGTATTGTCGAACAGTCGTTGGCAGAAGTTGACGGAAGCTTAATTGAGGCCGCACAAAGCTTTGGCGCTAGTAAATTGCAGATTGTGCGCAAAGTATTGTTGTGGGAAGCGTTACCTTCGCTTATTCGTGGAGCTGCTCTTACCTTTATTACGCTTTTTGGTTTCTCCGCAATGGCTGGAACCGTAGGCGCAGGCGGTCTTGGCGATATTGCTATTCGTTACGGCTACCAGCGTTACCAGTACGATGTAATGGCTGTGGCCGTGGTACTCTGCATTATTCTCGTGCAAATCGTGCAAAGTTTGGGAGATTTTATTTCCAGCTACATTAATCACCACGAGCGCTGAATTTCACAACATACCGTAACTTGTTAAGGTCATATAATCGTGTAAACTAGCCAACGATTCATTTTTTGCAGGGGAGCTTTCGTAAGAAGGCTGAGATAGGCGAAAACCTGACCCTTAGAACCTGTTAGTTAATACAACGTAGGGAGCAATGATTCTCATATGACCTCGAATTATCCGTATGCCTCGATGCGTGACCAATTCAATATAAACGCCTGCTTTATTGCAGACCCACAAGCTTGTAATAATCGACCACTTACAGATATTGTTGACGACGCTTTACGCGCTGGAGCGACACTTGTTCGCCTGCATTGCAACAATGAAAACGCTAAGGAAATTACAACTATTGCTCGCGATATCGCTCAAATTATTGAAGATAACAATAAGTGCGATTCCGTAACGTTTGTTATTGACGAGCGAGTTGACGTTGCTTGGCAAGCTAGAAATCAAAGTATCAAAGTTGACGGCATTCACCTTGCCCAAAGCGATATGGAACCTCGAGAAGCACGTGCTTTGCTTGGAGAGGACGCTATTATTGGCTTGTCTGTTGAAACCGAAAGTTTAGTCAAAGTTATTAATGAGCTTCCGGATGGTTGCATTGATTATATTTGCGTAACTGCCATGCACAATCCTGAAGAAGGATGCGAAAATACTACTGCCTCCTACGAATTGGAAGCAAATCATACTACGCTTGACGAAGCAAAAATTAATACGATTTGCTCTGCGAGTGATTTTCCGGTTTTGGTTGGTGGCAAAACGCAACTTGACGATGTGTCTATGATCGCAGGAACTAAAGCTGCGGGCTTCTTCGTTTCCGAGCCGCTTTATGCTTCAGAAACACCAGAATCCACTATGCGTGAATTTGTTGAACGTTGGAAAGCTGTACGGGGTGAAGTAAAACATGGTTACGCTAAACGCGTAATCGTAGCGGAAAATACAGAAGAAAAGTCTTCAAAACCATCTGAAGAAAAGAAGCCGACGTTTATTAACGCTAAAGAAGCAAAAGATGCAGCAAAATTAGCTAAGCAACAACGTGTTGATATTGCGGCTCGCGGTTGCACTCAGCGAGACAAGGCGCATATTCGCAAAACAACTCCTGTTCATTTTGAATACGAGTACGGTTCCTACGATTTGGAGGTTCCGTACACGGAAATTAAGCTTTCGGATACTCCAGGCGTGGGACCTAACCCGCCTTTTAAGGACTACAATACGGAAGGTCCAAAGTGCGATCCTAAAGAAGGTTTAGCTCCACTTCGTCTCGATTGGATTCGCGACCGCGGTGATGTTGTAGAGTATGAAGGACGCAGGCGTAATCTCCAAGACGATGGCAAGCGCGCTATTAAGCGCGGTAAGGCTTCTAAGGAATGGCGTGGTCGCACGCATAAGCCAATGAAGGGTGCGGATCATCCGATTACGCAAATGTGGTACGCTCGCCACGGAATCGTAACTCCAGAAATGCAATATGTTGCTACTCGCGAAAATTGTGACGTGGAGCTGGTTCGCGAAGAAGTTGCAGCCGGACGCGCTGTAATTCCTTGCAATATTAACCATCCGGAAGCTGAACCTATGATTATTGGTTCTCGCTTCTTAACGAAGCTCAACGCAAACATGGGCAATTCTGCTGTTACGTCGTCTATCGACGAAGAAGTAGAAAAGCTTACGTGGGCCACGAAGTGGGGTGCTGATACCGTGATGGATCTTTCCACCGGTAACGATATTCACACGACTCGCGAATGGATTTTACGTAACTCCCCTGTGCCAATTGGAACCGTACCAATGTACCAGGCTTTGGAAAAGGTTGAGGATGATGCTTCTAAGCTTAGCTGGGAGCTGTTCCGAGACACGGTTATTGAGCAGTGCGAGCAGGGCGTTGACTACATGACTATTCACGCTGGCGTGCTACTTCGCTACGTGCCGCTTACCGCAAACCGCGTAACAGGTATTGTGTCACGCGGCGGCTCGATTATGGCAGAGTGGTGCCTACAGCATCATCAAGAAAGTTTCCTTTACACGCACTTTGAAGAGTTATGCGAGATTTTCGCAAAGTATGATGTTGCTTTCTCTTTGGGTGACGGTTTGCGTCCAGGTAGCTTGGCTGATGCTAACGACGCAGCTCAGCTTTCCGAGCTTATGACGCTTGGCGAGCTTACGAAGATTGCTTGGCAACATGATGTGCAAGTAATGATTGAAGGTCCAGGACACGTGCCATTCGACACTGTGCGCATGAATATTGAGATGGAAAAGGCGATTTGCCAGAACGCTCCATTCTATACGCTTGGTCCTTTAACTACCGATACTGCCCCGGGCTATGATCATATTACTTCCGCAATTGGCGGCGTAGAGATTGCACGCTACGGTACTGCAATGCTTTGCTACGTAACTCCTAAAGAGCATTTGGGATTGCCGAATAAGGATGACGTGAAGCAGGGCGTGATTGCGTATAAGATTGCTTGCCACGCGGCTGATCTTGCTAAGCATCATCCGCATGCTATGGATCGCGATAACGCTATTAGTAAGGCGCGCTTTGAGTTCCGTTGGTTAGATCAGTTTAACTTAAGCTACGATCCGGATACTGCAATCGCATTCCACGACGAAACGCTTCCTGCAGAGCCTGCAAAAATGGCGCACTTCTGCTCGATGTGCGGACCAAAGTTCTGCTCCATGGCTATTTCTCAGAATATTCGTAAGCGTTTTGGCGGCGCCGCTCAACAGGAACAGCTTGTTGAGGAAGCGCGTAGCCAGGCAATTGCCGACGGTATGAAAGAGATGAGCAAGAAGTTCCAGGAATCTGGTTCGTCGTTGTACCAAAGCGTGAAAGAGTAGCGCGTGTGATTGCGTAGCGTGGGCGCTTGCGTGTGTGCAGAATCGTAAGTGCGGAATCGTAAGTGCGGAATCGCAAGCTCAAAACGCATATATGCGAAGTAACGCAATCGCGATTTAATAAATAATACTTGCAACAAATAATAATCGAAGAAGGTTAATTTAGATAAAGCGAGTTCTGTAGTAAATGTTCGTTTACTGCAAAACTCGCTTTTTTATTTACTACTAAACCGTTACTTTCTTTACACGACTGTAAAGTTTCTATCGCTATTTGGCGAGATTCCGACAATTTCTATACACCGTCGTAAATAAATTGTCGGTTTTACGCAAAAATCCGATATTTTCTTTACACAAGAGTAACGAAAATATCGGATTGTAATAAAGGCAGCGTTTAAGATTCACAAAACTTCAACAGAAATAATGCCAACAGGCTCAAGAGGAGCATCAGAGCGATCTGTTGCAACCGACTCGAGCTTATCTACCACAGCTTTCGACTCATCGTCCGCAACCTCGCCGAAAATCGTGTGATGACCGTCAAGCCAAGGAGTTGGAACGGTTGTGATGAAGAACTGCGAGCCGTTAGTGCCATGCAAAAGACCGTCACGGCCGCGACGCTTACCAGCATTCGCCATAGCTAGCAAATAAGGCTTATTAAACTTTAGTGACGGATCAATCTCATCGTCAAACTCGTAGCCAGGTCCGCCAGTTCCATTACCAAGCGGGCAGCCGCCCTGAATCATGAAGTCCTTAATAATGCGGTGGAATGTAAGACCATCGTAAAATGGCTCATGAGAAGGCTTTCCTCTAAATGGGTCGATCCATTCGCGCTCACCGGTGGCGAGGCCAACGAAATTCTTTACTGTTTCAGGCGCTTTGGTATCAAACAGGTTGATTTTAATATCGCCTTCAGAAGTATGCATAATAACTGTAGTCATATTCGTAATTTTCCCATACGTTAGCGACTACTCTAAACGCTTGAGTTGAAACGCTTGAGTCCGTTTTTAGATATAAAAATGCCCTCACCTACTGGAGTAAATATAAAGGCGAGGGCATGACTTAATTTATTAGCTAATCTGCTTAAGCTCAGTGATTAGTTAAGCAGATTAGCTACATAGCTTACTTGCTGCAGTGGCGGGAGGTTCCGCGGCGCTTGCTCACGAAGAGTGCAGCACCAGCAGCAGCTATTGTTGCAGCAAACGTACTCAACGCAGACACTGCGCTACCAGTATTACTAAGCTGAGCAACTTTACCACTCTTCAGCACCTGAGCGCGCACAGAAGCACGAACCTGAGCCGCATGAGCTTGAGCATCCGCAAGATTCTTACGGGCATCCGCAAGCTTACGCTTAGCAGCATCAACCTGAGCCTGAGTTGCATTATGATCAGCCGCAACCTTCTTAGCCTCAGCCAAAGCAGAGTCAAGAGCCGCCTGAGCCGCAGCAACCTGAGCATCAGCCTGCTTTACAGCAGGATTATTCTCAACTGCAGCAGTCACAGCAGCGTTATTGTTAGCAGCAGCGTTAGCACCAGCGTTACCAGCGTTTGCACCAGCGTTACCAGCGTTCGCAGCGTTGTTAGCACCAGCATTACCGGCATTTGCACCAGCGTTATTAGCGTTCGCAGTGTTGTTAGCACCAGCATTACCAGCGTTTGCAGCGTTGTTAGAACCAGCGTTACCGGAATTTACACCAGCATTACCAGCGTTTGCAGACTGCGAATCAGACTCAGCACCCTGAATCTGAAGGTTCAACTCACCCTTATCTACAGTAGTAGGCGCATTATCATTCACACCAAACCCAAGCGAAGTATCACCCTCATGACCACTACCAGCAACACCAGAGTTATTCGTGCCAGTATTACTCGTACCAGCGTTACTCGTACCAGTAGAACCGAAACCAAAGTCACCAGAACCAGGAACCGTACCAGGAACAACACTAGAACCACCAGGCACAGCACCGGTTCCAGCATTACCGGTTCCGGTTTCAGAACCAGTGTTACCAGTTCCAGTGTTGCCGTCGCCAGCATACTCGTCACCACTCAAACCATTAGCTTGAAGAATATTACGCTTAGCCTCACGAAGCTTAGACAAAGCAGCATTCACCTGAGCCTGAGTTGCATTAGGATCAGCAAGCACACGACGAGCCTCAGAAAGCGCCGCATTATACGCATCCTTATGAGGAGCATCTGCAACAAGATACGATCCACGAGCACGGAAAGCAACATCGTCGCTAACCTCCGACTGCAAGTGAGACTTATCAACAGTAGCAGAATCATGCAAATCCTTCTGAGCATTCTTCAAATCCTCAGCAGCCTGATTCACCTGATCCTGAGTTGCATTCGGATCCTTATTCACTTCGTTAGCGTGATCCAAAGCGTGATCATAAGCCTGCTTCTTATCCGAAGGAGCATTATTATAATCATCCGACTTCTTCACATTAGGCTCATTGCCAATTTCCTTTTGCAAACCACTCTTATCAACAGAAGGAGTTGGAGCTGGCTTCAAATCATGCTCAGCCTTCTTCAAATCCTCAGCAGCCTGATTCACCTGATCTTGAGTTGCATTCGGATTATTGTTCACTTCGTTAGCGTGATCCAAAGCGTGATCATAAGCCTGCTTCTTATCCGAAGGAGCATTATTGTACTCATCCGAATTCTTCACATTAGGCTCGTTGCCAATTTCCTTTTGCAAACCACTCTTATCAACTGAAGGAGTTGGAGCCGGCTTCAAATCATTCTCAGCCTTCTTCAAATCCTCAGTAGCCTGATTTACCTGATCCTGAGTTGCATTCGGATTATTGTTCACTTCGTTAGCGTGATCCAAAGCGTGATCATAAGCCTGCTTCTTATCCGAAGGAGCATTATTATAATCATCCGACTTCTTCACATCACCACTACCATTAATACCCTGCTGCAAGTGAGACTTATCAACAGAAGGCGCTGGCGTTGGAGCATGGCCGTCAAGAGCCGCTTCAGCTGCCTTAAGCTTTGCAAGAGCATCATCCAAAGCCTTCTGCTTATTATCCTTGGTGTCCAATGTGATTTCACCGTAGTTAGGTGTAGTACCATCAGCGCTAGGAGTAGTCAAATTCTTGATAAGATCCTGAGCATCCTTAAGAGCCTTATCAAACGCAGTCTTCTTATCCGTAGTAGTAGCATACGTATACTTATCTGAGTTCTTAACATTGCTGTCCTTATCAATCTCATCTTGCAACGGCTTGGTGTCAACGCCATCCAAAGCAAGGCGAGCCTTAATAAGCTTGTCAAGAGCGTCGTCAACAGCCTGCTGAGCAGTTGCTTCCTCTTCAGCACTCATCTTCTTGGCACCAGGATTCTTAGTATCTTCAGCAGTCTTCAAAGCTGTTTCAGCCTCGCTCAAAGCTGTATCGAACGCAGCCTTCTTTTCTGCAGAAGAAGTGTTGTAAACAGAATTGCCTGGAGTCTTAGGATCGGTTTCGCTTGGCTTGTAGGTCTTATCGGACTTAATCTCAGCAGCGAGAGCATCAGTCTTAAGACCAGCACTCTTAGCATCAGGATTGATAGCGCGCATTGCCTTAAGAAGGTCATTGTACAGCTCATTAACCTGATCCGCATTCTTGGCGTCGCCATCGGCCTTATCAAGAACATCCTTAGCAGCTTTGTAAGCGGCGTCAAACGCATCTTTCTTAGTTTTATCGGCGAAATTCTTGTATGTATTTCCGTTGGAGAAATCATCAGCCGTCTTCTTCAACTCTTCAAGACGAGCCATAGCATTATCGGTGTTTGCAGCGTTAGCGAGCGCAACATCGATATCATCTATGCCAAGATCCTTACCGTTCTCATCCGTGTGATTATGTGCATCAGTATCTTCAATAATCTTCTTGAAAGCATCACGCTGCGCATCATTAAGATGCTTGAACTCATCAAGCTTCTTTAGAGCATCTTCAATCTTCTTGTGCTTCTTAGCCTGATTGACTATTGCTTCAGGATCGCCGGAATGAGTAGAATCATCAATCTGCTCCTTATACTTATCTTTTTCGTCTTTAGTCAAGCCAGGAATATTGTCAATTTCTTCCTCAGCTTTCTTCTTTTCCTCGCCAAGTTTTCCATTTTGTGTTTGACTTGGATCACTAGCACTTGTCTTCTGCGCGTTAGTCACCTGAGTGTTGATTGCATCTTTTGCAGCCTTGATAGTTGCATCAATATTCAACGCATCCTTAATCTGAGAAGGTTTGGTTGCCGCATTGACTGTGTTTTTTGCCTTAGTAATGGCGTCCTTAGCAGCTGAAATCTTTGTTTTAACTTCCTCCGTTTTTTGAGCATCAGTTAACGAAGACTCAGCGCTTGTAATCTCCTGCAAAAGCGCATCAAGCTTCGCAATACCAGCATTCTTGGCATTCTGCTCGTTAATTGCGTTCTGGCGCTTGGCTGCATCAAGAGCAGTCTTAATCTCTTTTGCAGTAGCAGCAGGATCCTTCTTTGCAAGAGCGGTTTCCAAAGCAGCGAGGGTTGAATCTTTACCAGGAGTTCCGCCGAGCAACTCATTTAGAGCAGCGTCCTCATTGTGATTTGGATCAGACGAATCAGCATCTCCACCCTTACCGTGGTCGAGGAACACAAACTTTGCTTTTTGTGCTTCATCCTTAGCGCCCTTAAGCTCATCTGCTAGCTTTGCAGCATCAACAATCTTCTGGACGTCTGCAGGAGTCTTAACGTTTTCACCATTAAGCTTATTCTTAAACTCCGTCTTTTCTTCATTTGACAAATGAGTAAGAGCTTCGATTGCTTTCTTGGCAGCTTCTTTAGCGGCATCAAGCTCGTGCTTATCCTTTTCGTCGCCACCATTCTTGTTCTTGTTGATGATTTGCTGAACGTTAGGATCAGTCTTGTTAGTATTACCCTGATTCTTAGCATCATTCAGGATCTTTTGAATACCAGGCTGATCGGTAGCATTATCAATATCGCTCTTGAACTTCTTCTTCTGATCAGGAGTCAGATAAGGATTCTTATCAATAATCTTCTTCGCATCATCCTTCATCTGCTGGAGTTGCTCAGGAGTTAGAGCTGGGTTTTGATCCTTAGACTTAGGAGTAAACAAATCAGCTTTCTTAATACGAATCAGTTCTTCCGCATTAGCGCTGGTAGTACCTGCTTTCCAGCCACGAACAACCAAATCTCCGGTATTTGAATCAACAACTACACTCGTCACACCACCTGCTTGCCTATCCCCAGTGTAAATATTCAAGCCGGATGTTCCACTTGCAACAGGAGTTAAGCCATACGTGTTTGCATTGCTGCCAGAAAGAACAGTAGCACTCTTAGAATAAGCATTCTCGAGATTTGACCAGTCAGTCGTCGTATAGTTCTTCTTCAAGAACTGCTCTACAACAATCTTCTTGTAATCAGCATCAGTTAAATCACCATCATGATCCAATGTCAACTTCTCAAAGTTATACTTATACTCAACTGGCTTTGGCTTCTGATAATCAGCAATCTTCTTGATAAGTTCACGAAGAGCTTTCTCATCAGTCATGCCATTAATATCTGTGTCAGTAGCTTTAAGAGTAGTTATATCGGCATCTGCTAACTCTCCAGCATTCTTTCGCTGGTCGCGAAGCTGCCTAGCAAGAGTCTTCAACTGATCAATAGTGTTATCCGTAGGAGTCTGGCTTCCGCTATTTGGAGTGTACAAATCATTTGCTGAAATAGTAAATAATGGGCCGTCAGTTGACGCATCAATCTCAGCATCTTCCTGGTCTGCATAACGATAACCAGTAACCGTTAATCCATTGTTATTTGTATTTACACTAATTGATGTAATTCTTCCATTACCATTATTATACGGTTCAAGATTTTTTGTGCCTTTTTTTGCCTTCCAGCTTGTACTAATAGCCACATTACTAGTAACATGTTCTAAATCTTGTTCAGTCCATCCGGTGTAATTATCTTTAACAAACTGCTTTAATGCCTTAACAGCTTCTTGAGCCGTTACATCAGAAACTTTAGCTTCACTAATTTGAGTCTTAGTAACAAAATATGTATAAGTATTTTTGTTGTTGTCAGATTCAGTATACGTTTTGCTCGTAGGAGTCTGCTGCGTAGGATTCTGGGTACCAGTGCTACCTTTCTTAAACAGCAAAGGCATAGGATAAGACTGATCTTTATAGCTTTCTCCAGCCTTAAAAATAACTTTGCCGTTATCGAAGTCGAACTCAACGTCAGTAATAGTTACATCTTTCCCATCAGGATCCTTTGCCTTAAGCGCGGTAAACTGCTTTTTAACAGCTTTAACTGCACTCTTAGTTGTTTCGTTCGCAGACGAAGCATTAAATGGATCAAAGTTAGGTACAACTTTCTTATTAGAATCAGAGAACTCAACTGTAAACGTCTTCTTTTCTTCAGCTGGCTTCGGAACAGGCGGTTGAGGAGCAGGAGTTTTTTTCTTTTCCTTAAGGAATTGCCATGCGTCAATAACTGTTGTAGAGCCATCTTTCCAGGTGATGGTCGCATCACCAGTTGTTTGGTTAACTGTTACAGGTGCTGTATTGTTATGAGCTGTTTTTGCCTCATCATACGGCGTTATGCCAGTGTTGGCTGCATCAAAAGCATTGACAATCTTGGTTATTTCTTCTGGCTTAAGCTGCTTAAGATTCTCAACTTCCATAGTGTCCGGCACAACGTAAGGTGCCCAATCAGCGATAGTTGCTCCCTGATACACGAGTTCAGACGCAGGGATTTCAAGCTTTGAATCATCCTTGTAGGTAATAACAAGCTTTTCACCTTTTTCGTCAAACTTAATACCATCAGGATCAGCTTTTACATTATCATTAAAGCCCTTGTTGTTCGCGTTCGCCTTCTTAAACGCAGCAATAACAGTCTTTTTGTCCTCATCGGTCAACTTAGACGGCTTAACCACAGGCGTGCGATCAGGCATGACTGGCTTATACTTATCTTTATCAGTCTCATCTTTTGCAACAAGAATACTTGCAGGAATAGTGCGAATCGTCTTGTCTTTAAAGGTAATAGTTGCAACACCCTTATCAGATACTTCTACTTTATCTACTAATTCCGAGTAGTGTTTAGTATCCTTATTAGCGTCTGCAATTTTCCCTTTAATTGTCTCTTGCTCAGTAGAAGTTACATTGCTAGGATTCTTAACCTTCGTAACCTCTGGATACACAAGCTTCAAATGGTCCGCAATCTTTGGCGTATCATGCTTTTGACCAACTGCATAATGCCAATTTCCAGCAAAACGATAAACACCCGCTGCAAAACGAAGCGGATTCTCATCGCGCTTTTTCCAGGCGTCATCGGTCATTTCGCCAACGTAAGTCATGTCATAGAAGCGCTGTCCTGCAGACTCCCAGTCAACGAAAATGCCTTGCAAGCCTGCGGTTTCATTCTGATAATCTTGCCACTGAGTTTCAGTATTACCGACAGTGTCGTATTTGCCACCATTAAGGCCAAGCAGCTGCTTCCAGCCCTTGCTGGCGAGCACTTTACTATCCTTAAAGTAG
Source organism: Gardnerella nova (assembly GCF_049244055.1). Taxonomy (NCBI): domain Bacteria; kingdom Bacillati; phylum Actinomycetota; class Actinomycetes; order Bifidobacteriales; family Bifidobacteriaceae; genus Gardnerella; species Gardnerella nova. The sequence continues at coordinate 787,328 of NZ_CP058369.1, forward strand.
AAATTGGAAATGTTGTTCCACTCTTCTGGCTTATTGTATTTCTTCTGCGAGACCTGGCTATAGCCATCAGTATTCGTAAACTTAAACTGCGAAGAACCGGCTGGAGTAAATGGTTGCTTTTTCCCATTTTGTGTCAGTTTTTCAACGCGCGTATACGTAATATCCTGAACATTCTGCAAACCTTTTGGAACGCCAAACCACCACATTGGGCGGAATCGCCAATCGTCAGCTGTGCCGCCGTCCTTATTGCAATTAGAAAGATAATGAACGCGAACAAACTTGCCAAGCGGGTCTTTACCTTTTTCCTCGCCCGCCTTAGCATGCGCAAGCGTATCGTAATAATCCACCTCAATGTGGAAACGAGCCTCGCTATAACTTGCGTCAGTTTTAAAACCGTAATAAATGTTGTTGCCAGTGCCGTCTACATAACCATCAGCATACGCAGGCGCAGGAGAAACGAATACCCCCCCCCCCCAAGCACCATTGCACCGGCAAGCATCGCAGCGCACACACTCTTGGATAGTGGCGCGTAAGTAGTATGCTTAGTAGACTTTTGCAAATCAGTAAGATGCTTTACAGTAATACTCTTCTTCGTCATTATTCCTCACTTCAATAATGTGTATTCTTTATGTTCCTGCATATACATAATTTGTAATATACAATTATGCGTCCGCCAATAAATTAGCATTCGCATCTTCGTTTCCACACCAATTTGCTATTTAAAACGCTTCGCACTCTCTTAATATGTTCAGCATACATAAATTTGCAAACTGACGCCAGTACAGATTGTATGTTACTCAACTATTCATACATTGCAAGTCTTTTTATGCAACAATTTATGTCGCGTAAATCACATAATTCGCAAATTCCGCATAAATTGAATGATAAGACGTCATAATGTTTACTAAAAAAGTTATAACACGCCATGAGATTATTAGTTACTTAAGATACGGGCGCAACTTGTCAATTAACAAACCGTTCGACGCCACTACATCATTCTCGCGGCGGTAATGAATAGGACTTCCATCCCACTGGCACACTTGTCCCTGAGCTTCTTGCACCACCACGGCACCGGCAGAAACTGCTGGAATATCCCACTGATGCAAATGCGGCTCAAAATACGCGTCGTACGTGCCATCCGCAACCTTGCACAAATCAAGAGAAGCAGGACCGATACGTTTAATATCAGCCGGGCACATTTCTTCAATCGAAGCAACAACATCAAGAGCGCGCTTGGATTCTCCAGGAATATAGGACATTCCATAGCACACTACCGACCCGCGCAATTCCGAAGAAGTAGACGGCGTAATCTTTTCACGCTTCTCACCTTGAGGAGTTCTACGAATACGAATCGCACCCTGGCCCTTTGCAGCCAAATAAGTTAATCCCAATGCAGGAGCGTGCACAACGCCAAGCACCGGTCGCGCAGAACCTTCTTCGTTAAATTCAAACAGAGAAACCGTAAGCGTCCATTCGGCCATGTCTCGGTTGAAATTAATAGCACCGTCGACATTGCCCACACACCAGAAACGGTCGCCCGGATTGCAATGCTCTGGTCTCGTTCTCCAAAAACCTTGGAAAGGATTGACATAGGTTAAACGGTTTTGAATAAAACGTACCAGCTTGTCCGAGAAACCGGATTCGGATTGCATCGGATCTCCCAAAGCCAACGACGTCATATCTTGCGGACTTAACTGATCCTGGTACGCGTGTTTGCCAACATCCTCTAAAATACGCGCAACTTCAAGCGCTACCTCTCGTAAATTCACTATATACTCCCTACCCTGCTGTACGTGAACTTCCCACATTCACGCACACTCTTCTCCATCTAATAAAACTAATTGTCATTTTACTCATTGAATTGAAAGACTTACCAGCACATATATGTTCTGTGGATAAAAGCTACAGAACCTTCACAAACCAGCCTTTAACGCCAGCTAATCACTAATGCATAACATTAATATTTAATCATTGCTTCATAATTCTACATTGCCCATGTACATTCTTCAACTTTTCGTTTTATAAACGCATTAATTCGCATTCACAAAACGCAAGACAGCGCTCAAGTCACGCGTATGAATGCGGTAAGGAGTTGACGCTTCAACTGCTGGCTTTGCGCAAAAAGCTACGCCTAGTCCAGCATGTTGAATCATAGCAATATCATTCGCTCCATCGCCTACCGCAACCGTTTGTTCGCGCGCAATTCCAAGATTATGCGCCCACTTTTGAAGCGCATCAACTTTTGCGTTAGCGTTAACAATATTTCCAAGTACGTTGCCAGTAAGTTTGCCGTCGCGCGATTCCAAATAGTGAGCCGTCCAAAAGTCGATACTCAAACTCGGCAACAATTCGTCTAATATTTCGTGAAAACCGCCGGAAACTGCGCCAACTTTCCAACCGCGCTCGTGAAGCGCATCAATTAAAACTTTCGCACCTTTAGTTACGTGAATACGCGAAATAATACGCTTTTTGCACTCGTCAATATTCAAACCGCGAAGCATGCTCACGCGCAAACGCAAGGAAGTATCGAAAGTAATTTCTCCACGCATTGCGCGCGCTGTAATCGCAGAAAGCTCATCGCCGCATCCAGCTTCTGCACCAAGCAAATCGATAACTTCTTCTTCAATAAGCGTGGCGTCAACATCCATCACCAAAAGCCCCGGCTTCGCCAAAGTTGGCAACAGCGAAGAAAAGTTCATACTCATAATTTTATGCGCAGTAGGCTTTGGCAGAAAGCCTTGCTCCACGCGCCCAATCAGCCGCCTTCATAGCCTTTTTACCTTGCGCTTTTACTTCCAAAAGCTCAAGCGCGCCGCTTAAAGTACCAATCCAAACTTGTTTCTTGCCAGCAAGTAACTTTCCAGGATCAAGCTGATTAAAATCTACAGCATGCGGATTATTAGCATCTGCCGGAACCGCGCGCAACACGTGCAAAGTAATCGGATCCGCGTTATTGTCGTCGTCCGCGTGCAGCTCGCACCACGCACCCGGATTCGGCGTGCAAGCGCGAATCTGACGATCAACCGCAAAAGCTGGCGCGTGAAAATCAATATGCGCATCTTCAACCGTAATCTTTTGCGCAACTTCTTGAGGAGTTTGATCTTGCTCTACCGGCACAATTTCGCCGGTTTCCATGCCTCGAAGTGAAGCAGCAAGCAGCGGAGCACCGTCGTGAGCAAGTCTCATAAGCAAATCGCCAGCATTTTCGTGAGACTCAATTTTCGTAGTAAACTGCGCCAAAATAGGGCCACAATCCATGCCGCGCGTAATGCGAAAAACAGTAGCTCCCGTAATATCATCCCCAGCCCAAATTGCGCGCTGCACAGGAGCTGCACCTCGCCACTGCGGAAGCAACGAAAAATGCAAATTGTACCAACCGAGCGGCAAAGCATCGAGCACACTCTGGCGCAAAATCTTTCCGTACGCCACAACTGCCGCAGCCTTAGCACCCGTGGCGGCAAGCTGCTCAAGAAACACAGCTTCATCTTTTGGATCGGACTCAAGCACGGGCAAACCAAGCTCAAGAGCAGCCTGCTTTACAGGGCTTGGAACCAGCTTCCTGCCGCGACCAGTGGGAGCATCCGGGCGCGTCAGCACTGCGCGCACGTCAAAATGCTCACGATCTTCAGCTAACTCGCGAAGCGCAGGAACCGCAACTTCTGGAGTTCCAGCAAACAATATTGGTAATGCCATATTTCCTCACTATTTTATTAAAGCCGTAAATTAAATCAGTAATTAAAGCCGTAATTAAAGCTGCAATTAAAGCTGTAAAAATCAGCCAACAAAAGCTTCCTTTAATTTACTAAAGAAACCTTTATGCTCCTGAGACTGATTCGCCAACGATTGCTGCTGAATCTGCTTCACGCTGCCATCGTGAGTACGCGCAAACTGTTCAATAAAAGCGCGCTCCTCTTCAGTAAGCTTCGTTGGTATGTGCACCAACACGTGAACAATAAGATCACCGCGATCCGTGGAACGCAACTGAGTCACACCAAGATTTGACAAAGTGACAGTATCGTCGTTCTGGCAACCTGCAGGAATCGTTATTGTTCGTGGACCATCGAAAGTCTCGATAGTAATGTCGTGGCCGAGCACAGCCCAGCTCATAGGAACAGTAATCCAGCAGTGCAAATCATCGTCTTGACGCGTGAATTGTTTGTCGGCACGAATATGAATATCGACATACAAGTCACCAGCCGGACCACCACATTCCCCAACGCTACCCTGCGAAGCTAAACGCAAACGACTTGCATCATGAATACCAGCCGGCACGTTAACGCCAACCTCTCGCATAGTTCGCACACGACCATGACCATGACAATTTTGGCAAATATTACGAATAATAGTTCCGTGACCTTCACACTTGTCACAAGGCATGGAAGACATCATCTGACCAAGCATTGTGCGCACAACTTTCTGGCAGAAGCCAGAACCATGGCACTGTGAGCACTGTTCAGGTTCAGCAGCATCCGCGGAACCGGAACCGTTGCAATCCTGGCAAACGCCAAAAGTTGTTATGCGCACGCTCACATTGCCGCCAAAAATAGCGGTTTTCAAATCAATGCGAGCTTCCGCTAAAGCGTCGTCGCCAGGCTGCACACGAGAAATTGGGCCTTGCGAAGTTCCAAAAGAGCCGCCAAAGAACTGGCTAAAAATATCGCCCATGTCGGCAAAACCAGCGCCGGCAGCACCAGCACCTGCACCAGCTCTAGCTGCGGCAGGATCATTAGGGTCAACGCCCATATCAACCATGCGACGCTTTTCAGGATTAGAAAGCACGTCGTAAGCAGCGTTTACTTCCTTAAACTTATCCTCAAACTCAGCACCGGCAATATCTGGATGATATTTGCGACTCATCTTACGGTATGCTTTACGAATTTCATCATCACTAGCGTTATGATCAACGCCCAAAATCTTATAATAATCAGTCACTTTAATACCTCTAAAATAAACCCCATCAGTATTACTCAACCTCACCTATTGTGCCATATACCAATGTCAGTAGTAAAACGTAGTTCGAATTTATTTTCAGCGATTTTGCGCAATAAACGCGTTCAGATAGCGGGCCACGGCTTTTACCGCTGCCATCGTAGCAACATAATCCATGTGCTGCGGTCCAATCGATCCTATGAAAGCTACAGGAGCGTTTTGACGAACCGCAGATTCAGAAATATTTTCAAAACTATCGATACCATTACTTGTACTACCGTCGTTACGGGCATCACTAGTGCCGTCACTTTGAGAAGTAAAATGCTCCTCTTGAGCAGTATCGTTACTTTCGTGCGCGTAATACGTTTCGTTAGGACAAGAGTTATAACCGTAACCACTAGTAACAATCGAAGCATGCAACAAGCCCGGATTATGCGTTTCTGAACCAATCGCTACGCTTACTCCACTTGCGCAATCACTCGCCTCTTCACTTAAGGTAGTCATCAAACGCATAATAACAGCCTGCTCTTCAAGCGCGTCAAATAGTGAAGCAAAATCACTCATCGTTTGACGGTGAGCAAGCTGGGAGGCTCCAGCCATATACAAATCGTGCGCATGCTCACCAACGTGCATATCTTCCAGCGCTTTCGCAAGAGAACGCAATAAATTACGCACACTCATACTCGCAATAGTTTCAACAAGCGCGTGTAATCTTTGCGAAGCAACTTTGAGCGAAAGTCCCACACACAATTGGTTAATCATAGTAATTGATTGTCGAAGTTCTTCTGCAGAAACGTTTTCAACTTGTAACATATGTTGCGCAACACTGCCAGTATCGGTAATAACAACAGCCAAAAGAGTAGCTGAAGATACTTGAACCAGCTCAATACGACGCACGCTGGCACGAGATAACGATGGAGCCGCAACAAGCGCAACCTGTCCAGTAATACTGGCAAGCAAGCGAGCAGATCTTTGTAAGGTATCTTGCAAACTCACCGACCCGCTTAAAAAGTTGCGTATAGCGCGACGCTGAGGTTCAGAAAGTGGAATAACCGCAGCTAAACCGTCAACAAAGTAGCGGTACCCTTTTTCTGTAGGAATACGACCTGCGGAAGTATGCGGCTGAATTAAATAGCCTTCCTCTTCCAAAGCTGACATATCGTTGCGAATAGTTGCTGAACTAACGCCAAGCTGATGATGCTTCGCTAACGCCGCAGATCCTACTGGCTCCTGAGAACGAATATAATCCTCAACGACTGCGCGCAAAATCATCATGCGTCGGGACTGCATCAAAACTCCTATCAACTTTAAGACTAATAACTTCCAACTTTTAGTCTTCTTTACTCAATTGTACCTAAATTTATTGTACCCAACTCCTTATTTATTGTACCCAAATTTATTCAATACGCGACGAAAAAGTCTGTTATCTAAGAACGATGTTGCTATACGAAATAATTAACGGCAAAGATTCACACAAGGGTTACAGAACATGGACATAATGACACATTTTGACACACATTATTGCATGTTCGTCTCACGCGAAAGATAGGATTAAAGGGCAATGAGAGGGTAAAAAGCCAGCGTGAGCTGTGCTTAAAAACCCGGATTATTGGAAGGAAAGTAGATCACATGACCGATTTCAACTGGTCTGCATTAGACGAGCGCGCCGTAAAGATGGCGAAGGTTCTCTCGGCTGATGCTGTTGAGCGAGCAGGACACGGACATCCTGGCTCCCCTGTTTCATTGGCACCAATTGCGTACACCTTGTACCAGCACTTCATTAAGCACGATCCAGCTGACCCAAAGTGGGCCGGCCGCGATCGTTTTATTCTTTCTGGCGGTCACGCTTCGCTTACGCAATACGTGCAATTGTTCTTCTCTGGTTACGGCTTAACTCTTGACGACCTCAAGTATTTCCGTGGCGGCGCAGACACGCGTACTCCAGGTCACCCAGAATACGGCTTAACTCCAGGCATCGAAATGACCACCGGTCCACTCGGCCAGGGCCTTGCATCCGCTGTTGGTTTTGCTTACGGCCAGCGCTTTGAGCGTGGACTTCTCGATCCAGAAGCTCCAGCCGGCACTTCCCCATTCGATCACAAGGTTTGGGTTATCTGCGGCGAAGGCGACGTTGAGGAAGGTGTTTCTTCTGAAGCTGCTTCCTTGGCTGGAAACCAGAAGCTCGGCAATTTGACCGTAATCTTCGATGCAAACCATATTCAGATCGAAGGCGACACCAAGCTCACCTTCTCTGAAGATATTCTTGCTCGTTACCGTGCATACGGTTGGTACACCGATGAAGTGAGCTTCATCCAGCCAGACGGCTCCTACAAGGAAGACGTTCAGGCTTTGGCTGCAGCTATTGAAAAGGCTCAGGAAGTTACCGATAAGCCTCACTTCATCAAGGTTAATACTTTGATTGCTTGGCCAACCCCAGGTAAGACCGACAACGAAGCTTCCCACGGCTCCAAGCTTGGCGAAGAAGCTGTGAAGGGCTTGAAGGAACTTTGCGGTTTCGACCCAGAAGTTTCGTTCCCAATCGACGAAGAAGCTTTGGCTCACGCTCGCAAGGTTGCAGAGCGCGGCTTGGCTGCTCACAAGGCTTGGGATGAAGCTCTTGCAAAGTGGGCTGCCGCCAACCCAGATAAGGCTGCTCTGTATGAGCGTCTTAAGGCTGGCAAGCTTCCTGAAGGCTTCGACAAGGCTATCGACGACTTGGTTGCTGGCTTCGAAGTCGGCTCCAAGGTTGCTACCCGTAAGGCTTCCGGCGCAGTTCTTAACGCAATTGCTGCCGTTATGCCAGAACTTTGGGGTGGTTCCGCTGACTTGGGCGGCTCCAACAACACCAACATTAAGGGCGCTGACTCCTTCGGCCCATCCGAGGATGCAACCCGCACTTGGCCAAACGTTTCCGAGTACGGCCGTCAGCTCCACTTCGGCGTGCGTGAGTTCGCAATGGGTGCTATCACCAACGGCATTTTGCTTGGTTCTGACACTCGCCCATTCAACGGCACCTTCTTCCAGTTCTCTGACTACGAGCGCCCAGCAGTTCGCTTGGCTGCTTTGATGGAGATTCCAAACCTCTATGTTTGGACTCACGATTCCGTAGCTTTGGGCGAAGATGGTCCAACCCACCAGCCAATCGAACACTTGGCTGCTTTCCGCGCTATTCCTCAGCTTGAGGTTGTGCGCCCTGCAGACGAGTACGAGACTGCTGAAGCTTATCGTTACTTCTTCGAGAAGAAGAACAGCTACCCAACCGCCATGATTTTGACCCGTCAGGGCGTTCCAACCCTCGCTGAGACTGCTGAGAAGGCTCGCGAAGGCGTGAAGCACGGCGCTTACGTTTTGGTTGATTGCGAAGGCACTCCAGACGTAATCATCATGGCAACCGGTTCTGAAGTTCAGTGGGCTGTTGCCGGCGCCAAGACTTTGGCAGCTGAAGGCATCAAGGCTCGCGTTCTTTCCATGCCATCTCTCGAATGGTTCGAAGAGCAGGACGAAGAGTACAAGGAAGCAATCCTTCCAAAGTCCGTCAAGGCTCGCGTCTCCATCGAAGCTGGCTTGGCATTGCCTTGGTACAAGTATCTTGGCGATTGCGGCAAGGCTGTTTCTATCGAACAGTACGGCTTGCAGGGTGACGGCGGTCAGAACATGATCGACTTGGGCATTACTGCTGAGCACGTAGTAGAAGCTGCCAAGGCTTCTATCGAAGAAGCTCGCGCTTAAGATAGTAAGTAAGCAAAAAGCAAGTAAGCAAAAATAAAACTTGATGTATCAAAATAAAATTGATATGTCACAAAACTAGAAGTGCTAATTTAGTAACTTCACAAGAAACAGCGACGGCGTGTTGGTGCCGAGCTACCGTTGGTTCGACATCAACCGCTGTTTCTTGTAACAACGCCACAATACCGACGTGCCCCAATTGGTGGAGCACAGTGTTAAGGAGATAACATGACTGAAGCAACGCAGCGCACCAGCGATTCCGGCGTTTCTATTTGGTTGGACGATTTGTCCCGTACCCGCATCGAATCCGGTTCTTTGCAGGATTTGATTGCTAACAAGAATGTTGTTGGCGTTACCACCAACCCATCCATCTTCCAGAAGGCTTTGAGCCAGGTTGGTCCATACGATGCACAGCTTAAGGAACTCGGCAAGGTTGACGTTGAGACCGCTATTCGCGAGTTGACCACCACCGACGTTCGCAACGCAACCGATATCTTCCGCGAGATTGCTGAAAAGACCGATTTCGTTGACGGCCGCGTCTCCATCGAAGTTGACCCACGCTTGGCTCACGATACTGCTAACACTGAGAAGCAGGCTGAAGAGCTTTGGGCAAAGGTTGATCGTCCAAACGTTATGATCAAGATTCCTGCAACTTTGGAAGGTCTTCCAGCTATCACCGCTACCCTCGCTAAGGGTATCTCCGTGAACGTGACCTTGATCTTCTCCCTCGAGCGCTACGAGCAGGTTATCGACGCCTTCATCGAAGGTATCGCTCAGGCTGCCGCTAACGGCCACGACTTGAAGCACATTGGTTCCGTAGCTTCCTTCTTCGTCTCCCGCGTTGATAGCGCTGTTGACAAGCTCCTCGAAGCTAACGGCTCCGATGAAGCTAAGGCTCTTGAAGGCAAGGCTGCTGTTGCTAACGCTCGCTTGGCTTACGAACTCTTCGAGAAGAAGTTCGCAGCTGACCCACGTTGGGCTGAGCTTGAGGCCAAGGGCGCTAAGAAGCAGCGTCCACTTTGGGCTTCCACCGGCACCAAGAACGCAGCTTACTCCGATTGCAAGTACGTTGACGAGTTGGTTGCTGAGCATGTTGTTAACACCATGCCAGAAAAGACTTTGAACGCTCTTGCTGATCACGGCAACGGCGCTGCTTCCATTAAGGGCACTTACGAAGAGAGCCACGCTGTTATGAACAAGCTTGCTGAGCTTGGCATCAACATCAAGGACGTTACCGACAAGCTTGAGGCCGACGGTGTTGCCGCCTTCATCAAGTCTTGGGATTCCGTGATTGCAGACGTACAGTCTGGCATCGATCGCGTAAACGCCTGATTTGATTAATCAGTAATAAATAAACATAAACCGCACATGTTCGTGGATTAATTCGCACATGTGCGGTTTTTGTTTTGCGCAGCGCTCCAAACGCTAGATAATTCCCCACATTTGGAGCGTTCAGCAAACATATAAGTAAAGTGGGAAGAATCCAACCGAATCCTTCCCACTTTTCTATAGATTTAGTATTAGTCACTCAACGCATCAGCATTAGTAGATTCGCTAGATTCGCTAGAGTCGCTAGAGTCACCTAGATTGCCCAGATCATCCACGTCACCTAAGTCACCAAGGTCACCCAGATCTCCTAAGTCTCCTAAGTCTCCCAAGTCTCCTAAGTCTCCCAAGTCTCCCAAGTCACCCAAGTCACCCAAGTCACCCAGATCACCCAAATCACCCAAGTCTCCCAAGTCGCCGAGATCTCCCAAGTCACCCAAGTCTCCAAGGTCACCAAGGTCTCCAAGGTCACCAAGGTCTCCAAGGTCACCGAGATCACCCAAGTCACCAAGATTATCTAAATCGACATTTTCATTATTCCCGTCGCCGTTTTCTGTACCATTCCCGTCGCCGTTTTCAGAAGTTTGATCGTCATGGACAAAATCAACTCTGAACATTTTGTCGCCACGCTGTAACATCTCCTGAGCAAACTCATAGTATAAATTCTGCTCATTCAAAGATTCCTTGGCTTCTTTTTCTTTATCACGAGAGTAGAATGTTGCTAAATCCTTTATACTGACATCTTTCGGTAACATCGACTCAATATTGGCATACCGATAATGACTATACAGATCGCGCAATTTGTCGTTTTCAGCTTCATATTCCTTAATAACCTGAGCAAGAGTCTTCCCCTCGCTCATTGAATCACGAACATGCTGCAACTTATCCATAATGCTTATATGATCTTTAGAATCCTGAATATCCTTTTCAAGGGAAGCTATTTCCTTGTCGTTATCATACTTTTCTTTTGCCTCATTTAAACGTTTCTCTGCCGCATTAAACTCTTTATCAAAACCAGAGTGGTAATATGGGCCACCATATACCTTACTAAGAATTTCCTTAACTTTGTTTTGCGCATCATGGTAATCCTTATAAAGCTGATTGTCTTTAAGTTTATTCTCAAGAATTACGCAATTCTTACGTTCAGTATGCAAAACCTCTTTAATATCCGCACCACTAGATAGCAAGTCACCAATAAATTCCCTTAAATCGTAGTCATGCCTTACTTCTTTAAGATTTCTCTCAATAGTATCGGCTACATCGTATTCGCTCATAGGCAGTTCTTCATATTTAACAGAGTTGCCCTTACTCATATCTCTAATATAACTATTGTAATAATCGTGATATTGCTTATTCCAGGTATTGAGTTCCTTAGAAATTGCGTTGAAACTCTTACCTTTCTTCAACTCTTCCTTTATCTTATTTTTAGTCGCAATATCAATAAACTTGCATTTTACTAGATATTTTTCAGATAAAATATCTTGCTGCATAGCATTAACCAAAGCACGATCCGGAAGATCTAAAATTTCAGGAAGCGTATATTTTTCAAGAGATTTTAATTGCAACTCAAATAATTTGCTTCGTAAGCGCAAAGCATCTGGCGAATTCTTCTTAGCAGAGTCATCACCCAATTTTCCAATTTGATCTTTAAGTCTAAATATGGCATTCTCTTCCTCTTTTGGAACCAAAAAGGCTCCATCATCTTTAAGGAAGTCCGAAATTCGCGAGAAGCGCTTCGCTAAAGTATCAATACGGTTTGCAGATTCAGTTTCCGTTTTCAGGGCATCAACATTTTTCATATCATCGGTATAAATAGGTTCGGAAACATCAGCACCATACTGCAATCCGTATCTTACAGCAGTATACAAGAATCGTAACGAAGCAACGGATGATGGGAGATTATTATTGTTAATAATAGACCAATATTCATTCATAAGATTATCGCGAGCGCTCTCAAGCTCTTCAATCTTTGCCTCGTCTAAACTATTTTTTGACACCTCAAAAATTTTTCTCAAATCGCCAACACGCTTCTGAAATTCCGATGCTTCATTACGAGCATTAGGATACGCATTAAGCATTCTCTCGCGCAATTGAAGGAAGTATTTTGAATGGTGCTCATTTGGCAAGTTAGTATCGTCATCTAAAGTTTCTTTGGAAAATCCATAGGTCGACCTAAAAGCTTGGTCTATGGAACTCCATTTAGTTACATCATATTGGCTCTTACCTAAAGACTTTTCAGCAGTGTTCTTAACCCATTCGCTATAAGAAGCCGCATCGTTAGCATCATTAGTATTACTGGAATTATTAGTATTATTAGTATTATTTGATGAACCAGCTTCTTCTGCTACGGCAACTGTTACCATAGGAGTAGCAAATGCAGCACTACCGAATAATGTGGCAACTGTTATTACAGAAGCTAAAGCTTTCTTATTGTACTTAGTCATATCACAACCTTCTAAACTCTTGTAAAATTGACCGTTCAAGAATACCACAAATAAGGATTCGAAACCACACTTTTTACTGGCTCACTTCGACTTAATCACACTTTTTACGGACCTGCTTCTACTTAATATTTCCTTTATAGAAACCTAACTGCGCCAGTAACGAAAAAATGACAATATGCGTTACTAACGCAGCGCGACGACCTGCCTGAGCGCATAGAGCGTAGCGCGCGAAGGCAACTCGGAGCGGAAACTCGCTTAAGTTGGAAGTCCGGGGGACTTCCAACGCGAGTTTCGTAAGCGAGCGCGTCGCAATCCGCGCGAGCGCCAACTGCGCCAGTAACGAAAAAAGGCGGGTTATTCGCAATCTAGCAAAAGGTTTGAATTAAGCCAGTTAGCAACGCCGTCGTCGTTGTTAGAAGCGCAAACTTCGTCCGCAATCGCAAGCAAACGCTGGTTACTATTCGCCACCGCTACCCCATAACCGCCGGCACGGAACATATCAATATCAATAATATCGTCGCCAAAAACAACCGTGCGGCTCGCCTTCACGCCCAAGCGATCGCAAATAACGTTCAGCGCATGCCCCTTGTTTGCAAGAGGATTCGTAAGCATCCACAACACATCTTCGCTAATATGCAAGGAAAAATCGTCCGGAAGAATACGCTGAAGCTGCTCCTTCTCGCCATCTCGCGGAACAATAATAATCTTATCTGCAATGCCACTTGGAACATTAGAAAAATCGGTAATAATAAAATCCTGCTCGTTCCAAAGCATACGAACGTCGAAATTAGTATAACGAACGTCGTTCATAACGATACCAATGCGAAGCGTAGGAATCTCACTCAGCAAACGCAAGCAGACATCACTCGCATGCTCAGAATCAAATCCAAAACGCGTAAGAGTATCAATACTGCGCTGCGAAGTAAGCTCACTAACGGTGCTGTGCGCGCAATTAAAATCAATAAGCGCTCCGTTGAGATACGCACAAACTTGAGCTTTTAAATCGTGAATAAAATCGAAAGCACTACCAACAGGGCGAGCTGTAATAATCGCAAGCGGAATACCCTTATTGCGCAAACGCTCAGCAGCCCGCACAGTTTCGCAACTTAAGTAGCGTCCTTCAAAAGTTTCCGAATCGTGAAGCATAGTGCCGTCGAGATCAGCAATTACTAAAGAAGGAGAAAAACGAAGCATAGGAAACACCTACATAAATAAAAAAGCGCGCAATCTTTACGACCATGCGCTTTTAAAAAACACTTAGATGAGCGAGAACTTAGTCATTAAGTTCAAAATCACAACTACTGCAACCCAAATCAGTGCAATAATAACTGTCCAACGATTTAAGTTCTTTTCCGCAACACCAGAGCTACCAGCATTCTTCGTTAAACCGCCGCCGAACATGTCGGAAAGGCCGCCGCCCTTGCCCTTGTGCATCAAAATTAACAGCGTGAGCAAAATGCTAGTAAGCACAAGCAACACCTGCAAAAAAATCTTTACAGCGGACACAAACAACCTCCTGTTTCGGTGTACTTCGTTTAGTCTAATAAGAACCGTTGACCTATAGACGCGCTTGAGCTGCGGTGAGTCGCACAATATTCGACAGCTCTTCCGCATCCAAAGAAGCTCCCCCAACCAAAAATCCGTCAACGTCCGGTTCCGCAATAAGACTTGACGCATTAGCGGACGTTACCGATCCGCCGTAAAGAATACGCACAGCATCGGCAACCTCGCTGCCAAAAGTCGCACGCAAATCTTTGCGAATAGCAGAAGCCGCTTCCTGCGCCGACTGAGCAGTAGCAACCATGCCTGTCCCAATCGCCCATACTGGCTCGTAAGCAATAATCAAGCGTTTAGCCTGCTCAGCATCCAGATCGCGCGTTACATCGTGAACCTGGCCAACCGCAAAATCAAGCTCAATACCCTGCTTACGCTCCTCAAAACTCTCTCCAACGCACAAAATTGGAGTCATTCCGGCCGCAAGAACCGCACGCACTTGATCTACAATATTCGCGTCGTCTTCCGGATGATACTTGCGGCGCTCAGAATGACCAACGATAACCATTGAACAACCAAGGCTGGCGAGCATATCCGCCGAAACATCCCCAGTAAAAGCGCCTTGTGCAGTAACAGAAACCGCCTGCGCTCCATACAATATTGGAAGATGGTCAGATTCAACAAGAACTTGCACGCTGCGGATAGAAGTAAAAGAAGGCATAAGAGCCACTTCGCAATCGCGATAATCGTAGTGCACGTCACGCAACAGCCACGCAAATTTTTGTATAAAATGTGTAGCTTCGCGGTGATTGAAATTCATTTTCCAATTGCCAGCAACCAAGTAAGTGCGACGAGAACTCATGCAAATCCTTCTTAGAAATAATCACATAACTACATTGCACAATGCCGGTTCAACCGAGAAATCAATAAATACTGAAACAATAAACAATGAAACAATAAATACTGAAATCCCTGTTGAGCCGGCACAATATTCACAACGTAAAATTTAAGCGAAGGTTTTATCGCTTTAAATAATTACTTTATAAATAATTACTTTATAAATAATTACTCAAGCACGCTCAAGCCTGGAAGGGTCTTGCCTTCCAAGAACTCGAGGGAAGCGCCACCACCAGTGGAGATGTGCGAGAAGCCATCTTCCGCAAATCCAAGGTTACGTACTGCGGAAGCGGAATCGCCGCCGCCAACAATAGTAAAGGTGCCGTTCTTAGTGGCGTCAACTAAGCCCTGAGCCACAGCGCGAGTGCCGGCTGCAAACTCTGGAACCTCGAACACACCCATTGGGCCGTTCCACACGACGGTCTTGGAATCAACAATCTTGTCGTGGAAAAGCTTCTGGGAATCAGGACCAATATCCAAGCCCATCTTGTCGGCAGGAATAGCGTCAGCTGGAACTACTTCTGGAGCAACCGGAGTATCTCCCGCTGGGAAGCCGGCGTTCACAACAATATCGGTTGGAAGCACAAGCTCCACGCCGTTTGCTTTAGCGGTTTCAATGTAGCCCTTAACCTTCTCAAGCTGATCTTCCTCAAGCAAGGAAGTACCAACTTCGTGACCCAAAGCCTTAAGGAAGGTGAACACCATGCCGCCACCAATAACAAGACGATCAGCCTTAGCAAGCAAGTTTTCAATAACACCGAGCTTGTCAGAAACCTTAGAACCACCAAGCACAACAGTCAGAGGACGCTCTGGATTTTCGGTCGCGCGAGAAAGTGCCTTCACTTCCTTCTCAACAAGCAAGCCCGCAGCTGCTGGAAGGTCAGCAGCAACATCGTAGTTAGAACCCTGGGCGCGGTGAACAACACCGAAACCGTCGGAAACGAATACTTCACCAAGAGCGGCAATCTTCTTAGCGTAAGCTGCGCGCTCGGAAGCATCCTTGCTGGTTTCTTCAGCGTTGAAGCGCACGTTTTCAAGCAGAACAACGTCACCATTGTTCATGGCAGCAACCTTAGCCTGAGCATCCTCACCGTAGGTATCTGCAGCCAAGGAAACTTTCACACCAAGAAGCTCACCTAAACGCTCCGCCACTGGAGCCAATGAAAGCTCTGGAACAACCTGACCCTTTGGACGACCAAGGTGAGCCATCAAAATCACCTTCGCACCCTGCTCACGCAAAGCCTTAATGGTTGGTAAAGCAGCTCGAATACGACCGTCATCGGTAATCGTCGTACCCTTGAGAGGAACGTTAAAATCAGCGCGAACCAACACGCGCTTGCCACTCAAATCTCCCAAATCTTTCAGTGTCTTCATTGGTATCCTTTCCAAATCGTATTGGCTTACCATTCTGGCTTAATTTGTTCAAAAAGACGTAGAATCAGCCTCAAATATTAAACAATGCCGTGCGCAATTATACCGCATATCTTCAACAATCCACCACCACGCACCAACCACCCGCAGCTACAAACGCCGGAGAAAAAACTCCCGCAAATGTTTCTATAGCTTTGCAGTTGTGCTCTGTGTGACAGTTGCTTTACGTGCACGTATAGGAAATGTCGAAATCTGACGAAATATTGACATTTGTTTTACAGTCACGTAAAGAAATTGTCGGAATCTCGCAGAAAAGTGATTATTACTTTACATGAATGTAAAGGAAAAAACGAAATCCGGCCCAAAAACGACAATTCCTTTACAACTATGTAAAGAAACCGTCGGAACAATCTCCGGCAAATGTTCCATAATTACGCAAATTCAGCAACAAATGCCGGAAAATCTCCCGCAAATGTTCCATAAAACGGCTAATACAGCTACAAACGCCGGAGTTTTTCCAGCAAATGTTCCAAAAAATGGCCAGCGCAGCTACAAAAGCCGGAGTTTTTCCGGCAAATGTTCCAAAAAACCACCAAAACAGCAACATTTACCGGAGAAAAAACTCCCGCAAATGTTTCTATAGCTTTGCAGTATCGCTGCTGCACACGCTGAGTATTTATTGCCTAGAAGCCACTAGCATTCATGCTGCCGCACACGCTGAGTACTTATTGATTAGAGAACACTAGCATTAGTGCTCTGCAGACACCACACCAGACTTTCCTACCACTCCACAAAACACTAGCGGTTTTATCAGTAGTGAGGGGTGGGTGTTGCTTGGTCGAGCAAATATTCGTGTGGTGAGATTTGAGATTTTTCGCGCTGAGCGAAGACGGACGTCAGAGCCGTAGGCTACTGACAAGTCGAGCGAAGAAGAAAAATCGAAAAATCTCTGCGATAAAACGAGGTTATTAACGATTAGCACGCAGAGTTTGGGGGATTTCTCTACGAGCACTAAAAGAGGACTGAGCGAACGCAACACAACATAAACAAGGTTTTACTACAGTAAAAATATTTCACATGAGTGCGGAGCGAAGGACGGGACGTGCGAGGAGAGAAATCCCCCAAAACTCGCGCCACACCAAACAAGAACTTGCGCAAACACAAATTTTCCAGCCTCGTAAAAACCAAAAAACTAAATCAGTTACAAAACTCATAGACGATACGCAAGAATCACGAAAACAAAAAGCGCGAGAAGCGAAAATCGCGCTCGCGCCAATTAAGAAAAATCAACTCCGCAATAAACGCTCAAAAACAGCACTAAAGCTGCTGCATACGCGACTTCTCAACCTTCGCCGAAAGCTGCAAAAGCCTGCGGATTCGTCCTGCGATAGCATCCTTTGTGATAGGAGGATCGGCTAAATGTCCGAGTTCTTCCAAGCTGGCATCGCTATGTTCCAAACGGAGCCTACCAGCCATCAAAAGATTATCTGGAATATCGTCCCCTAGGATTTCAAACGCATGGCGAACTTTTTCGCAAGCTTCTGCCGCAGCCTTGGCACTACGACGCATGTTTGCATCGTCAAAGTTGGCGAGACGATTGGCTTTTCCGCGAGCTTCCCCGTCTGAACGCTTGCCAGTCCATTCGCGGGCTGAACGAGGAGCACCGATCAGATTTAGCATGCGCTCGATGGCGTCAGAATCGCGTAAGGTCACGCGTTCGGAGCTACGAACCTGACGAGCTTTGGCGCTAATTCCTAAGCGCGCAGCCATGGTTTGTAAAGCATTTGCAGCCTCATGCGTTGGGCATACAACTTCTAAGTAACTTGCTTTTCCAGGATCAGAAATAGCACCGTGCGCCAGGAACGCACCACGCCAAGCTGCCTTAATTTGAGCAATACTGCCGCTAATAATCTCTGGAGCCAAGCCTGCAACAATGCGCATTCGGCGGTCGAGTAAGCCGGATTGCAGAGCCAACGCTGCTGCCCCACGTTCAACCACTACGTCGTAGCGAATCACAGTACCGGTAGGAGTTTGGCGCGTAACTTGGGAAATAACCGCTTCCCTTTGGAAATGCGTCTTCAATACTTCAACAAGCCACTGTGCGGCACGCTGAGAATCAAACTGAGCGCGAATAATAGCCTGGTTGTTCACCGGCCTTAAACCGCCTGCAAAACGCATCATCGCTGCCGCTTGAGCCATAATGACAGTCGGGAGCTCATTGTTGTTGGAAACGAGTTCATTTTTGACGTCGTCAAGAAGAGCCAAGGGACAACCTCCTACTTTTGTTCTTCTTAAAATATGCGTGCTGTGAATACTTGCATGATGCTTTGGCACACGACATGCCCGGCTTTCTGTGATACAGAATACGTTGGACATTTTAGTGATTTTTTGCACACGTTTGCACGTATTTACAGCACAAAACTTTTGAATTTGCTTGGAATTACTTCATTCTATTTAATTTTGCATATTTTTGTCCAATTTACGAACTTTGTTTAGCTCAATTTTGTTTAGCTCAATTTTGTTTAGCTCAACTTTGTTTAGCTTTGCTAAGTCCGATACTACTGAACTTTATTTTGCTTTTATTTACGATCTCCGCTGAAGTTCGCGAGCGGATACTGTAACTTGCAAGCCGTGCAATCTCAAACGTCGCGCAAGTTCAATACTTACCGCTACCGAACGATGCTGACCTCCTGTACAACCCACGGCAATAGTCACGTAATGCTTGTCTTCCTTAGCAAAACCGTCGATAGCGGTGAGTAGCGCCTTTTCGTAAGCGTCCAAAAAAGCAACCGCTGCAGGATTGGAAAGTACGTAGTCGCTCACTGCTTGATCTTTACCGGTAAGTTCCCGCAAAGAAGGTACCCAGAACGGATTAGGCAAAAATCGCATATCAATTACAAAATCAGCGTCCATTGGCATGCCGTATTTAAAGCCGAAGCTGAAAATGTGCACGGATACTGTTGAGGAACCTTTGCCAAGTAGCCCTTCATAAAGCTTTGTGGAAAGCTGGTGAATGCTCAGTGTTGAAGTGTCGATAATAATATCCGCGCAGTCTTTTAAGTGCCCGAGTAATTCGCGCTCTTCTTGAATGCCGTCAATCAGCCTGCCGCCGCGCTGCAGAGGGTGAGGCCTGCGCACGGATTCGTACCGCTTAATGAGCACGGAGTCTGAAGCGTCTAGGAACAAAATGCGCGTTTTTACGCCAAGCTCGTCAATATGCGCAAGAACCGCAAACAGGTCGTCAAAATACCCGCGCGAGCGCACGTCAATAACTGCGGCGAGTTTATGCACTTTTGAGCCGGATGAGGTCATCATATCCACTAGCGGTATGAGCAGTTTCGGCGGAAGATTGTCGATAACATACCATCCCATATCTTCCAAAGCGTTGGCTGCGTGCGAGCGCCCGGCACCGCTCATGCCGGTAATCAGCATAACTTCAAAACTGTCGGTTAATTGCATACTAATTTGCGTATCACGTTGCGTACCAGGCTGAGCTTCACGTTGAACCTCATCTTGCGTATTATCTTGCACATCATATTGCTTACTAGCGCTCATAATGCCTCCTGTAAGGCTTTTCGCATGCAATTACTTAAATATTCACAGTCTCTAGGATTATCGTAATCTGCGGCCTTGTCAGAATCATTCTCAAAAATATTTTCCGAGCTTACTTCCGAGCTTACTTCCGATTTTTCTTCCGAATTTCTGTACTCAAACGTCATAAGCTTTACTTGCGCTAAGGCTTGGTACAGAAGCATTTCTTCGCCGCCAATTCCTAATCCGTATTGCCTGAAAGCACTAAGCAGCATGCTTGGGCGAGGATCATACACTACATCAAGCAGCGTTCCCAATTTTTTTACGCGCCTGTTTTGACAGTATGCTTTGAGCGCTAACGCTATGCCGTCCGCGACGTGCGCTGGAACGGTGCTTATTACAATATCTGCTTCTGCGATTGCGCGAATTGCGTCTAAGGAACTTAAGGATTTCAAAATGAGAGATTCGTCACATTCCGATAATTTTTCCGCGCCTAATTTTTCCGCGCTATAGTCGGCAAATTTTTTAAGCGCTTCTTCACTAAGCGTTGGGAATTCAATACCTCGCACTGATTCGTATTTTGAATCAGCTTCCCTACTTTCAGCTTCCCCGTTTTCTAAGCACGGCTCTATGCTTCTGCTATTTGGAGAATCCGCGCAGTACGCGCGCAAAAGATTATTAAAACGTTCAACGCCTTTTACGCTACCGGCATTTTCAGTTCTTGCAATAACTTGCACCTGCTCAAGTTTCGAAGCTTGCGCAATTTCTATCAGCGCCGCCATTGCAGAGGATGCCGTGTTGCCGCTGCCAATAATAACGGCCTTTTTTACTTGGCATATGCTCTCGTGCAAGGATCGAATAAAAGCTGTAATTATGCCACTTACGTCTGTGTTGCACAGTTCAATTTGCGAAGGCAAAGCTGTTGCAGGATTGCTTGTAAAAATCGCAGTATTTGCTACGTTAAGTGCTTTAGACCAGTAATCGCAAGGTGTGCCGAGTTTCATTACGGTTTTTTTAAGCGGCATTGTAAGGCTTAAGCCTTTCCAAGAATCGTCAAGATTGGCTATGAAATCGGCTAGCTCAGTTTCGCTTACTTTTTTCTTGCTATATTGCCAATTCGTAAGTCCTAAAGCTTTATAAGCTGCGTTGTGCAATACGGGAGACAACGAATGGTCAATAGGATCTCCTAATACCGCGCAATTATATATTTTTGGCATAATCCCTCCTCAGTACGCTAATAAATCTTTTGGATCAATACAAAAACGCAATTCTCCAGCAGCACGCGTTGCTACGTGATGCGCTACTTCGCGCTGTAAACGGAGCACTAATTCTTGTCTGAAAGATAACGGCACCCTTACGACTGCTTTTACTCTGTCGTCAAAATTTTCAAAATGCTGGAAGTGGTCAGTAACAGGTGGGTGCATGGGGACGATTCCCAGCAACGGCGGAATAGTTTGTTCAACGTTATGTTCTTGGGAGGATTCGTTTGCTTCGTCCGTTTTCGTTACTTCGTCCGTTTCCGCTAATACGTCCATTTTCATAGTGAGCATTGGCAAATTTTTATTGGAACATATAATTTGATTAGCGTTCTGATTTTCGCTTTGGTTGCTACAACTATCGTCGTCTAGCTGCACCATAGCACCAATATCGCGCAACGCTTGCATTACTGCGTCTCGAGAACCCCATACGCATGCAGCCGACACTGCAGGAGGCAATACTGTCTGTTTGCGTTCTAAAAGTTCGTTGCGTGAAAGTTGCGTCGTATCCCACAAAGTAAGTGCACTTGCAAGATTTTGGTAAGTTTCTCCAATTAACAGAACGCTTCCTCCCCTGCTTCTAGGCGCACACAAGGAGGCAGCTTTCATCCAGGCGGTTAACGTATCAACTCTTGCGTCTAAACCAGTTGCATATAAACTCACCCAAGTATCAAGTATTGCAACTACACGGTATTCACCGCACTTTCCTTCTTCACGCGCACGCACGCGCGGTTCAGCCCCGGTCGTTGCAACAACAATAATTGGCTGCTCGTTTATGCACTCAACTATGCCGTGCGGCTGATGCGGTGAGGAAAGTACTAGCGGTACGTTTCGAAATAGTTTTGTTAATTCTTCCGCAGTACCAGCAGCACCAACACGTATGGCACGCATAGTGTGGGAGCCGCAATGGGAACAGGACCACGAAACTGAGCTAGCGCCACACCATAAGCAACGCGCCGACGATTTTCCGCTACTTATATCGAGCGGACCAGTGCAACGTTTACAACGAGCTTGCGTATTACAGGAAGCGCATACTGCAGATTGAGTTACGCCATCTTGCGGAATGGAAAACAATACAGGGCAACCTTCACTGAGCGCATCATTAATAGCACGCACAGCAGTGTGCGGTATGCGCGCGCCTATGCTTTGATCAGCTAGAGCCGACAAAGTTGCACGATTGAGCCAGCGCACCCACGGAACCAACGTTTCGCGTGCCGCCTGCAAAGGAGCCACCGGAATACTTGCGCCGCTGACTAATTGCGCGACCTCAGTATTTGACGCGTAGCAATCTACTTCACTTTGGCTTAACGCACTCCTGGAATATGCCATTGCCACAAAAATGCCGCCGTGCCGCTGAGCGCGAAGTCTCATAACGCCACGAGCCTGTGCATAAGGCATCATGCCGTCAGCATACTGGTATGCAGTATCCTCAACGATTGCAAAAAGCGCATCACCTTCAACCGGAGCATACATGGCTGCACGCGTACCGAGCACACATGGCACTATTCCAGCTGCAACCGCACGCCAGGAGCGGTAACGGTCAGCAGGAGCGTCAGCTGCAGAAAGACGGGCGACGTCACCGTCAAAACCGCCGGCTGAAAAGCCAGGGTGATTGTCAGCCACGCGCTTATACGGCTGTAGACCATACTCCATAAGCGCGCGCATAACGTCGTTCACTTCCCTTAACGTTGGCAACACTGCCACAGCCTGCCTGCCCGCACTTATAGCAGTAACAATCATCCACGCTAAGTCTTGAGCCAGCCTTTGAGAGCCGGGTAACGCGTCAACCACAAACGATTGAGCAACATTATGATTATCGTCGGCAGCGTCGTAACTATCGTCGGCAGCATCGTACGCAACTGGCCTATTCAAAGCTGAGTACAACATATCAGCATTCGAGTATGAGTTAAGCATGCGAGCTGTAGTAGCGTATGACGATTGCGCATTGTTATTTTCAAGCAGGCGCTGCTTAAGTTTTCGACACCAATCTTTTCGCCGCTGCAATCGTATATTGTCAAACACAGTTTCATGTTCGACGCGCGCTACACGCTGAGGGACGGCAAGACGAAGAATATTAGCGCTTGTGCCGCCGTAGGCTGCTGCTATAGCGTCAATATCGTCGCGTAAAGACTTAGAAAGCAGCACATCCGACGGCAATACACGTTCTATAAATCTCAAAGCAGAAGCGGGGGTATCAGTGTGAGAGGAACGAGACCAAATCACGCCAATAAGCTTTTGCGCCCCAAACCGCACGCGCACAAACGCACCCGGCTGAGCGGACTCGTCTTGATCTTGCGCAATAAGATAATCGAAAGTCCGTCCTAAATGCGCAGCTTGAACGTCAAGAATCACCCGCGCTATGGCATGCTTCTTAGCAGGTATGCGCTCAGCGACAGTACGTTTACGCCGCGTTTTGCGCGCCAATCCGTCTAACGAAGGTTGTTCTGCCATGAAAATCCTTTGAGCTCTGCTTGAATTACCTCACACAACTACTATTGAGTTTACTGCAAAAACCTATCGCTATAAACAATCTCGTTTACCTGTGATTAATTGCGATTAATTACGATTAATTGCGTTACTTAATTGCAATTACTTAATTGCGATTACCTACTTGCAATTACCTACTTGCAATTACTTACGGCAGCACGCAACTGATCTACGCGATTCGTCTCTTCCCAAGGGAATTCCACATCAGTACGACCAAAATGACCATAAGCTGCCGTAGAAGCATATATTGGACGCAGCAAATCAAGCTCGTCAATAATCGCAGCAGGACGCAAATCAAACACTTCGCGCACAGCACGCGCAATATCCGCGCGAGTAATGCCATCAGCCTCAGTGCCAAACGTTTCCACGTTCACACTCACAGGATCCGCAATACCAATGGCATACGCAACCTGCACTTCTGCCTTATGCGCAAGACCAGCAGCAACAATATTCTTCGCAACCCAGCGAGCAGCGTACGCTGCGGAACGATCAACCTTACTAGGATCTTTTCCAGAAAAAGCACCGCCACCATGGTGAGCAGCACCACCATACGTATCAACAATAATTTTTCGACCAGTTAACCCGGAATCCGCGGCAGGACCACCCAAAATGAAAGAACCAGTAGGATTAACCAGCATACGGTACGAATCGTGCACAACTCGTTCAGCAAGAACCTCATCCAACACAGGATTAACAACATGCTCAACCAACTGAGCCTGCAACCATTCGCGCGAAACTTCTGAATCGTGCTGAGTAGAAATCAACACCGTATCCAAACGCTGAGGCACACCCTTAGAATCGTATTCAATAGTTACCTGCGTTTTACCATCCGGACGAAGATGAGACACCGTACCGTCTTTACGAACTTGCGCAAGCCGCTGAGACAAACGGTGGGCAAGATATATTGGCAATGGCATATACGTATCAGTTTCGTCACTTGCGTAGCCAAACATTACACCTTGATCCCCCGCACCCTGAGCAGCATAATGCTCCTCACGAGAGGCTTCACTTTCGCGAACCGCATCCAAGCGAGCAACACCCTGGTTAATTTCGGCGCTTTGCTCAGTCAACGAAACCATAACACCGCAAGAATCCGCGTCAAGACCAATCGCAGAACTCGTATACCCAACGTTACGAACCACGCGACGCACAATGCCAGGAATGTCGGTATAAACTTCGCCGCGAACCTCACCAAATACCACAAATTGTCCAACGGACGCGCACACTTCTACCGCAACATGCGCATGCTTATCCTGTCGAAGCATGTCATCCAAAATAGCGTCAGCAATCTGATCGCATAATTTGTCAGGATGACCTTCAGTTACAGATTCTGCAGAAATCAACTTACGTTCTTCCACATTCCCCTCCTAACGTTCCCTAACGTTACCTAATATTCCCTAAAGTTACTTAATATTCCTAGGGTTTCCTAAAGTTACTTAATATTCCTAAGGTTTCCTAAGGTTACTTAATATTCCTAAGGTTTCCTAAAGTTTAATAATGTCCAATAATATTCAATAAACTACCGTATAAAGCGAAAAACGCAGTCGCACTCCCTACTTTCACCAGTACAGATTGCGGCTGCGATTAATCGCAATAGAAGATTCAAACAGTAACTTAATTACCTTCGCTTAAATCATCTTCACCAAGCGTTTCTTCAAGCAAACCATCATTAATCTCGCGGAAAGCAATAGACAAAGGCTTCTCTTGATTCCGATACTCAACTAATGGTCCAACATTTTGCAACAAACCTTCATTAAGCTGAGTGAAATAAGCATTAATTTGACGTGCTCGTTTTGCAGCAAATAAGGCAAGCGCATACTTGGAATCCGCATGTTGCATCAAATCATCAATTGGTGGATTCGCAAGACCCGTAGGTGTTGGCTGAGTGCCCAATGCCATAATATTCTCCAAATTCTATGGTGCTACAATAGTTCCAAATTGCCTATTATAGGCTATTGATTGGATATTGCGGCGATACTTATTCCAAATCGTATTCTTTAGCAATAACATGCCACAATTCGTCTGCAGCACGCTCAGCGCTATCGTTCACAATAACAACGTCAAACTCACTAGCTGCAGCAATCTCAACTTTCGCAGTTTCCAAACGCTTAGCCTGCTGCTCAGGAGTCTCCGTACCACGTCCAATAAGACGTTTCTTAAGCTCTTCAAAACTTGGCGGAGCAATGAAAACGTACACGACTTCCAAACCAAGTCGAGCCGCCTCCTGCTTTACTCGACGAGCACCCTGCAAATCAATCTCAAGCAAAGTCGGAATATCTTGCTCAAGATGATCCAAAACAGGCTGCAACAACGTGCCATAATGAGCCATGCCGTGAACTAAAGCCGTCTCCAAAAATTCACCATTACGCCTACGGCGTTCAAACTCTTCTTCATCCAAGAACCAATAGTGAATGCCATTGAACTCGTCAGGACGCGGAGCGCGAGTAGTAGCTGAAACAGACAACCAAATATGAGGATGCTTCTCACGAAGTATCCCTTCCACTGTGCCTTTGCCAGCAGCAGTAGGACCGGTTAATACAATTAAGCGACGCTTTGGTTGCGCGATCCTCTCATTTTCGGTAGTCATTTCTTTTACCCCCTCACTCACGCATGATCGTCAGAGTCAATCAAAGCTTGACGAATATCCCATGCAATACGTTCAGTTGCCGCAGAAAGTTCACCAATATCTGGACCGTGTGAAGCAATAGAACGCGAAACAGTTACCAACACATTACCATGAGTACCGGCAAATACTCTCTTCAAGTCGTTCGCTTCCGCACCCTGCCAACCATATCCTGGCGAAAGAATCGGACCAGTGAAACTAGCAACGTCAATACCGCCACCATTCATCCAGTCACCAATGGTGGCGCCAACAATCAAACCAACGGAACCCATACCCTTAGTTTTATCGTTAAAACTTTGCGCTGTTAAAGCAATTCCATGCGCAACGGTGGTGCCGCGATACATGCCACTTTGACGAATAGCAGTCTGCAAGCTCGCACCCTCCCGGTTAGAAGTAAGGGACGCAATAAAAATACCGCGACCATTATTAAGCGCTTCGTTAATCAAACCGCCCATGGAACGAGCACCATAGTATGGCAACAAAGTAATAGCATCAGTAAGAAGTGGGGAATCTGGCTTAAAATACGCGTCCGCAAGCGCAGAAATAGTAGTGGATAAACCGCCGTGACCGCAGTCAACAATGGTTATAACATCCATTTGGCGAGCGGCATACAGTACACGCTCAAGAGCTGCGAAACCTTTGGAACCGTAGCGCTCGAACATGCTGGACTGGAATTTAACTGCCGCAGCCCTACCATTCATAGCTTGCAACATGCGCATAGAGAACAATTCCGCACCGAGAGCATCCATGTTATATCCCCAGTTCAGCAACATTTTGCGATGAGGATCAATACCAACGCACAGCGGGCCGTACTTGGCCATAGCGTTCTTCAAACGCAGACCAAAATCAGATCGTTGCGCCTGTACTTCCTGGTCACGAATGCTCTCGGTCATGTATCACGCCCGACTTTCTTGTCTTTCAGCCCGTTCAATTGCAAACAGCTGCTGAGCATGCTCTTGAATGCTCATCACCTGATAATCGTTGTTCTTAACAGCTTCAATAGCCATTAAGACTGGTGCGAACTCAGTAATAGTGGTGAATTGTGGAAGATCCGCAGCCACGGCTGCTGCACGAATAGCATAACCATCCGTACGAGACCCTCTCGAATTCGGTGTGTTGAGTACCATATCAATCTTACCATTCTCGATAAGCTCCACAACATTTTTACCGATTCTTTCCCCGCGATGACTTACATCCTTCGCCGTGTCGCCGCGGCTAGAAAGCTTGTCAACAATCACAGAATCAATTCCGTAACGACGAAGCACAGAAGCAGTACCTTCAGTAGCCCAAATCGTAAAACCAAGCTCCACTAAGCGCACTGCAAGAAGCGGCAATTGCCTCTTATCTGCATCACTTACAGACACAAAAACGTTGCCGCTAGTAGGCAAACCGCCCTTGTATGCTGCAAGCTGACTCTTAGCAAAAGCGTGCGGGAAGTCGCGGTCGAAGCCCATAACTTCGCCGGTTGAACGCATCTCTGGGCCGAGCAAAATATCAACCGTGCGACCAACAGGAGTGCGGAAACGCTTGAAAGGCAGCACAGAAGCTTTAATAGCAACCTGCTGGCCTGGATGAATGTCACCACCGTCTCCCTTTGGAAGAAGAAGACCGCGCTTACGCTGCTGGGCGATTGTTTCGCCAGCCATAATTCGAGCAGCCGCTTTAGCAAGAGCAACGCCCGTTGCCTTAGAAGCAAACGGAACAGTACGAGAAGCTCGAGGATTTGCTTCAATTACGTACAAAGTGTTCGCCATAAAAGCGTACTGAACGTTAATAAGACCGCGAACAGAGCATCCGCGAGCAATCGAAAGCGTACCCTCGCGAAGGCGACGAATTTGATCGTCCGAAAGCGTGCTTGGAGGAAGAGTGCAAGCAGCGTCACCAGAGTGCACGCCAGCTTCCTCAACATGCTCCATAATGCCGCCAATATAAAGCTCGTTGCCGTCGTAAAGTGCGTCAACGTCGATTTCAATAGCGTCCTGAAGGAACTTATCAATCAACAGTGGCGAAGGCAAGCGGCCAGAAACAACCGTATCCGCACGAGCTTCATCCAAAGCGCGCTCAACATATTTTGCAAGCTGAGCATCGTCGTACACGATTTCCATACCGCGGCCGCCGAGCACGTAGCTTGGGCGCACAAGAACCGGGTAACCAATTGCGTGAGCAGCATCCTTCGCTTCCTCAAGACTCAAAGCCGTGCCGTAACGAGGGGCGTTCATGCCTTCTTGACGAAGCACCTCACCAAAAAGCTCACGGTTTTCCGCCAAATCAATAGCCTCAGGAGTAGTTCCCAAAATTGGCACACCTGCAGCTTTAAGACGAGCAGCAAGCGAAAGCGGCGTTTGGCCGCCAAGCTGCACAATCACGCCCTTAACCGGACCAAGCTTCTTTTCCGCTTCATAAATTTCAAGCACATCTTCGAAAGTGAGTGGCTCAAAGTAAAGGCGGTCAGACATATCGTAATCTGTGGAAACTGTTTCAGGATTGCAATTCACCATAATGGTGTCGTAATCCTTACCCAATTCCTGCACAGCGTGAACGCAAGTGTAATCAAACTCAATACCCTGGCCGATTCGGTTCGGGCCAGAGCCAAGAATAATCACAGCTTCGCGATCGCGCTTCTTCAACTCACTTTCGTCAGCGTAGCAAGAATAGTAGTACGGAGTTGCCGCATCGAACTCGGCTGCGCAAGTATCAACCGTCTTATAAACAGGGCGCAAACCGTAAGCCCAACGAAGCTCACGAACCATGTTTTCGCCTTCGTCGCCAAGATTACGCAAATGTGCAATTTGCACATCCGAAAGACCAGCAAGCTTAGCACGCTTCAAAACCTTAGGAGTTAAAGTTTCAGCTTCACGAACCGCGAGCGCAGTTTCGTTAATTTGAGCCAGCTGTTCCACAAACCAAGGGTCGATTTTAGTTGCGGCAAAAATCTGCTCAGGCGTTGCCCCACCCCATAGCGCGCGCTGAATTTGCAAGTAGCGGTGCTCCGTTGGCGTGTGCATTTCTTCGAGAAGCTTATTAACTTCTTCCTTGTTTGGGCGCTCGCCATCCCAGTTAAAGCATGCGTGACGCTTGTCGATTGAGCGCATTGCTTTTCCAAGAGATTCCTGGAAGTTTCCAGCCAAAGCCATTGCTTCACCAACCGACTTCATGGAAGTTGTGAGCGTGGTGTCTGCTCCAGGGAACTTTTCGAAAGCGAAACGTGGAATCTTCGTTACAACGTAGTCGATTGTTGGCTCGAAGCTTGCTGGAGTTGAGCGAGTAATATCGTTTTGAATTTCGTCCAAAGTGTAGCCGAGTGCAAGTTTCGTTGCGATTTTTGCAATTGGGAAGCCGGTTGCTTTGGATGCGAGCGCGGAAGAACGAGATACGCGCGGGTTCATTTCGATGACGATGATGCGTCCGGTTTGAGGGTTGATTGCGAACTGAATATTGCAACCACCCGTATCGACGCCGACGCCTCGAATAATCGCAATACCAATATCGCGCATCTTCTGATACTCACGGTCGGTAAGCGTAAAGCAAGGAGCTACGGTAATGGAATCGCCCGTATGCACGCCTACAGGATCCACGTTTTCGATTGGGCAAACAACTACGACGTTATCTTTTGCGTCGCGCATAAGCTCAAGCTCAAACTCCTTCCAGCCTTCAATGCCTTCTTCAATAAGCACTTCGTTTGTTGGAGAATAGTGAATACCAGCCCCCGCAATGCGGTGAAGTTCCTCCTCGTTGTGTGCAATACCAGAACCCAAGCCGCCCATAGTAAAGCTTGGACGTACTACTACCGGGTATCCTAAAGTTTCAACAATTTTGTCTACTTCTTCAATTGAGTGAGCAATAAAGGATTTTGCCGATTCAGCTCCAGCTTTTTCAACGACTTTTTTGAAAAGCTCGCGATCTTCGCCGCGGTCGATTGCTTCCAAAGAAGCGCCAATAAGCTCAACGTTATACTTTTCCAGGATTCCCGCGCGACCCAAATCCATTGCCGCATTAAGCGCAGTTTGTCCACCAAGCGTTGGAAGTAACGCATCCGGACGCTCCTTGGCAATAATGCGCTCCAAAATCGAGGTGTCGATTGGCTCAATATAAGTTGCGTCAGCAAGCTCCGGATCCGTCATAATCGTAGCCGGGTTAGAGTTGACTAAGATTACGCGAATACCTTCTTCGCGAAGAACTCGGCAAGCCTGCGTTCCCGAATAATCAAATTCTGCAGCCTGACCAATAACAATAGGACCGGAACCAATTACCATAACCGACTTAATATCAGTACGTTTTGGCATAGTAAACTTCTCTTTCCGTGAATCTTAAAATCTTACTTGCTTTTTCGAGTATTACTTGCTTTTTCGAGGATTTTCGCGCATTAATTCCACGAAGCGGTCGAATAGGTAGGAGGCGTCGTGCGGGCCTGCTGCAGCTTCCGGATGATACTGCACTGAAAACGCTGGAATATCAAGGCATTGCAAGCCTTCTACAACGTTGTCGTTCAAGTCGATATGCGATACCATTACGCGACCAAAGTGTCCGTTTTCGTAAGGAGATTGAACAGGACCTTCGAGAGGAGCATCCACTGCGAAGCCATGATTATGAGCCGTAACTTCCACTTTGCCGGTTGTAACGTCTTTTACAGGCTGGTTAATACCGCGGTGACCAAACTTTAGTTTGTAAGTACCAAAGCCGAGAGCGCGGCCAAGTAACTGATTTCCGAAGCAGATTCCAAAGAATGGGTAGCCTGCGTCCAAAACTTTGCGCAAAAGTTCGACTTCACGATTGGCTTGGCCAGGATCTCCCGGTCCGTTTGAGAAGAATACGCCGTCAGCATTAAGTGCTTGCAGAGATTCAAAGCTTATTGAGGAGCTTACGACGTGTACGCGGCAGCCGCGCTCTGCCAAACGGTGAGGCGTCATGGATTTAATACCAAAGTCGACTGCTACAACCGTGTAAAGCGGATCTTTTCCTTCAAAATCACCGCAAGGCTCAACCGTGTACGTTTCTTGAGTACTGACTTCATCCGTTAAACGCAAGCCCTGCATTTGCGGAGTCTGCTTAATTTCGTCAACAAACGAAGCGACGGTACGAAAAGCCCCGGTTGACGAATCAACCAGGGCCTTATTAGAAAAAATGCCGGCACGCATAACGCCTACCGAGCGTAAATGACGTACCAGCTTTCGAGTATCAATACCACTAATGCCAACGATACCTTGCTTTTGTAAATCGTCTTCCAAGGAACCTTCAGCTCGCCAATTGCTAACTATTGGGCTTGGCTCCTTAACCACGTAGCCTGCAACCCAAATACGAGCGGATTCTGGATCTTCGTGATTCATTCCCGTATTACCTATGTGTGGGAATGTTTGAACTACGATTTGTTGATCATAACTTGGATCAGTTAATGTTTCTTGATAACCAGTCATGCCCGTGGAGAACACAATCTCAGCGCGCGTAGAACCTTGCGCACCAAAAGGCTTACCAACGTAAACCTGACCATCCTCCAATACCAATACTGCATCATCACTGCCGAATCCGGCGAAGGTGTTGCAATAATCCACCTTGACCCCCTTATGGCTTTAGGATATTCGTGGCAAGTCTACTCAGGTTGGCGGACGGACGACGCGCCGCGCGACGACCTGCTTGAGCGCTGCGATTTAGCGCGCGATTATTCCTTTACGCGACTGTAAAGTTTTAATCGCTTTCTGGCGAGATTTCGACATTTCCTTTACGCGGCTGTAAAGTTTTTGTCGTTTTTTGTCTTGATTTCGATTTTTTCTTTACACTCGCGTAAAGTTTTAATCGCTTTTCCGCAAGATTCTGATTTTTTCTTTACATGCTTGTAAAGTCACTGTCACTTTTTGGCGAGATTTCGTTATTTTCTGTACAACGCTGTAAAGGAATTATCGCTTTTGTGGAACATTTGCGGGAGATTTTTCTCCGGAAAATGTTGTTGTTTCAGTGAATTTTTGGAACATTCTCCGGAGATTTTTCTCCGGGATTTGCGCTGACGACCTGCCGAAGCGCTCCAAACGCGAGAAAACTATCTCACATTTGGAGGGCTTGGTTTAGCGTAATAGCTGCATAGCACAACTGCAAAGCTTATTACTCAGAAGCAGCAGTGTCGTCAGCAACAGCATCGTCGGCAGCAGCAGCGTCAGTAGCCGCGTCGCCAGCGTCTTCTGCAGCAGCGTCTTCCGCAGCAGCGTCTTCAGGAGAGGATTCGCCATTAAACTTTGCTAAGCACGCGTCTTTGTCTGCCACAATAGCGCTTAGCAAGCCGTGAATAAACGCAATAGCGTCATCGTCGCTATACACTTTGGCCAACGCAATTGCTTCATCGATTGCAACCTTGTCTGGAATTTCCTCGTTAAGCAGAATTTCCCAAACTGCAATTCGCAAAATATTGCGGTCAATAACAGCCATTCTTCCGACTTTCCAGCCGGTTGAATAGCGATTCAGCGTCTTATCAATCCTATTGCGTCGCTCACCAACGCCTCGAACAATCTCAATAGCGTATTCTGGAAGCGGCGTTTGAGCACCAGGCTCTTTAACGCGCTCCTCAAGCAAAGAAAGAATATTCTGATTCTTTTCATCCGCCTCATACAGCGTATTCAAAGCCCTTTTACGAGCGGTGGAACGTGCCATAATAACGCCCTTCTGCACAAAGTATTAAAAATTACAATAAATTTAGCATAAAATCGCGCGACCCAGCGACGAATAATCGCCACCGGGTCACACTATAAAAATTATTTAGAAATAAATAGTTAATTTAATTAGATAACTACTTCTTTAGTTTTCACGACCAAGGTAAGAGCCGTCACGAGTGTCGACCTTCACCTTTTCGCCTTCACCCACGAAGAGTGGAACCTGAATCTCAGCACCGGTTTCCACGGTTGCAGGCTTAGTACCAGCATTAGCACGGTTGCCCTGCAAGCCTGGCTCAGTGTGCGTAATAGTCAAAATTACGGAAGCTGGAAGCTCAACGCTCAAAGGAGTGCCGTCATGGAAGCTTACAATGCAGTCGGTGCCTTCAAGCAAATACTTGCTCTGGTCGCCAACCAAAACCTTAGGAATATAAACCTGATCGTAAGTGGTCATATCCATGAAAACGAAGTTGTCGCCATCTTCGTAGGAATACTGTAACGTGCGGTTATCAACGGTCTCGAACTCCATCTTCATGCCGGCGTTAAAAGTCTTGTCGACAATCTTGCCCGAGAGCACGTTCTTAATGGTGGTGCGCACGAAAGCAGGACCCTTGCCTGGCTTCACATGCTGGAACTTAACGACGGTCCAAAGCTGACCGTCAAGGTTCAAAACCGATCCATTCTTAATATCATTGGTAGTCTGTGCCACGAGTTACCCGTTTCTTTCGCTAATATAGCTGCAATTTACGCAGCTAAGAAATAAACCTTGCTTATTATGCCACACAGCATCAACTTATGCACTCATGCACCAATATCAGCGAGATTATATACTCATAGTATGAGACTTTTTGGGAATATTGTGTGGCTGTTATTTGGTGGTCTTCTCCTTGCCGCAAGCTGGTTTTTTATAGGATTGTTACTTTGCATAAGCATTGTTGGCATACCATTTGGCATCCAAGCTTTCAAAATGGCAAGCCTCACGCTAACACCGTTTGGAAAGCGTGTTATCAATAGAGGCGGCGTTAGCACAATTTGGAACTTGCTGTGGATTGTTCTTTTAATTGGGCCAATGCTTGCCTTGGGCTACGTAATTTCGGGATTTATTTGCTGCTGCACAATTGTTGGCATACCATTTGGCATACAAGCTTTCAAAATGGCAAAACTTGCGCTATGGCCGTTTGGTTCCGAAATTGTAGAGGACGTTTACGCACCGTATGTACGCAGGTAATCTGCAGCGCGCGAAGCTAAGTTCTCGTCCATAACAGCAGTTCCGTCACTATTAGTGAGTTTTTGTGCTGCTGCAAAAATTTCGCGCACGTTTGCAATCGGCAAAACTGGGAATCCAAATTCTTGCTCGACTGCTTTTACTGCTGAAAGCTCGCTGTCTTTTGTGCGCTCCATTCTATCTACTGCCAAAATCAAGCCAACAACTTCCACATTTGCTTCCGCTTTAAGCTTCGGCAAAGTTTCACGCACTGCAGTTCCAGCAGTCATAACGTCATCAACAAGTAGCACTTTCATACCGTCTTTTAGCGGCTTTCCAACCATAATTCCGCCGTCGCCGTGATCTTTGCGCTCTTTGCGGTCGAAAGTAAATCCGACTGGCATATTGTAATTATTCGTCAAAGCCATTGCCGTAGAAACTGCCAGCGGAATGCCCTTATAAGCAGGGCCGAAAACAGTGTCGATATTTTTCGGAAGTTTGCCTTCTTCAATTCCTGCAATTACGCGCTGAGCGTAGTATGCGCCCAAGCTAGCGATTTTCATGCCGTCGTCAAAAGCGCCAGCGTTAATAAAATAAGGTGATTTGCGACCAGATTTCAGCGTAAAGTCACCAAATTTAAGCGCACCTGAATCGAGCAAAAACTTAGTAAAACGCTCGTCTAATTCTGCCATAATTAGCTCTCTTTCATAAAATATTTTTTTAAATACTTTCTTAAATACTTTCTAAATACGATTACTTTCTTAATTTCAGCGCCAAGTTAATTTCAGCGCCAAGTTTTGCCTTCAGCAAGCAAAGACGCAAGTTTCGGACGCGAATCAAGCAAATCGTCAAGCTCGCGCGCAATTCGAATCGGAGCAGTAGGGTCCACCAAAGCGGCAGCACCAACTTCTACAGCATTCGCGCCAGCATACAAGTATTCAAGCGCTTTTTCGCCAGAATCAATGCCACCAATGCCAATAATCGGAATATCTGGCATAGCCTGGCGAACTCTCCACACGAATCCAAGTCCAATCGGGAAAATAGCAGGGCCGGAAACGCCGCCCGTGCGGTTTGCAATAATCGGCTCGCCAGTTCGAATATCAATTCGCAAACCAACCAGCGTGTTAATCATGCTTAAAGCGTCCGCTCCAGCGTCAACAGCAGCTTTGCAAATCGACACAATATCCGTCACATTTGGCGTCATTTTTACGATCATTGGCTTATCAGTCATTGCGCGAAGACGCGTAATTAAACGATGTAATGCCACCGGATCCGTGCCAACGCTCATTCCGCCGTGAGTTACGTTCGGGCAGCTTACGTTAATTTCAAGCATGTCCGCAGGAGAATCAGCGAGCTTTTCCACAACTTGCGCATAATCGTCGTCACTGTGGCCTGCAACATTAGTAATAACAAGCGCTCCCATGGACTTAAGTTTTGGCAACTCGTCTACTAAATAGTGGTCGACGCCCGGATTTTGCAAACCTACTGCGTTTACCATGCCAGAAGGCGATTCTGCCGTACGCGGAGAAGGATTACCCTCCCACGGTACCGGAGACACGCCTTTTGTGCAGATTGCGCCGAGCTGACTCACATCGTAAAAGCGACGGCAGGCTGCGAGCTGGAAAGTTCCGGAAGCAGTACCAACCATATTTTTCCACTTAACGCCCGCAACTTGAGTTGAGTGCTTCCATACGTGACTTGTATCGAAACCGAAAGTTTCAGCGGAATTTGTTGCGGAATTTGTTGCGGAATTTGTTGCGGAAATTGTCGCAGAATTTTCGTTATTTACAGAATTATTTACAGAATTATTTACAGCACTCATATTTTTTACTCCCAACCCAAACGATTCGCATCAAAAACAGGACCGTCATTGCAAACTTTCAGTCTGCCTTCCAAAGTGTCAACCACGCAAGCAACACAAGTTCCATAACCGCATCCCATACGCGCCTCAAGGCTCAGCTGACATTGCACGCCACGCTCATGCGCCCAATGAGCCACAGCTTTCATCATAGGCAAAGGCCCACAAGACAAAATAACCGTTGGCAAATCGTCGTCAAAATTAAAATGCTTAACTCTTTCAAGCTCGTCAAGAAGCGTAATAACAGTACCTTCAGCGTTCGTAATACTGTGTACGTCTGAAATATATTCTTTCATTAAGTCGTCTGCAAAACGCTTGCTACGGTAGCCGAGCACTGCCGTTACGCTAGAATCCTTACGCTCACTCAAAGCCTGAGCCGCACACATAATGGGCGGCACACCCAAACCGCCGCTAACCAACACATAATGCGCAGGCTGATCAATAGTAAAGCCCAATCCCAAAGGTCCAAGCGCATCCACAGTGTCCCCCGGCTTAAGCTTCGCAAACTCAGCGGTACCTTTACCAATCACAGCAAAAATCAGCGTAAACGCATCCCCCTCGACGCTTGCCACGCCAAAAGGACGAGGAAGCATGGCAGTTGCGTCTGGCGAATATAAATTCACGAATTGCGCAGGTTTAGCATGATGAGCAATCTCAGAATCTCGCAAAGTTAAACGGTACACGCCTTCGTCAAGCTTTTCGTTATTAAGCACTTCTACAGCCCTGCGCCCCCAAAGACGCGAGTATTTCGCATCGTCACTTTCGTTCGACGCACACGACCCATAAGAATCGAAAGCGTTGTCACGTAACGTAATTATGGCGTTTCCCGAAGCTTTTCGCGTTGGAATAAACATGCCATCACTCATGTGGTTTCCCCTGCCCTTGTATGTGTTGTACCGTTGCGTTTTGGTTTTAATTTTAGTTGTGTTCAGTTTTACTTTTTAGTTATACATTTTTATCTATACACGGCCTGTTTAGCGATAGACGGCCTGGCGCAAATCGTCGCGCATATTTCGCGCCGATTCAGCCGCAGATTCGCGCACAATCTCAAGCACATCTTCAAGTTGAAGTTTTCCTTGATTGTTAACGTAACCTTCCGACTTACGCCACGCTCCAATAATTCCGCGAGAAGAGTTCACAATAGCACCATCACCATTCACGTCAAACATTCCAGCAACATCGCCGGCGGTGCCACCTTGAGCGCCGTAACCTGGAACCAGGAAGAAAGTGTGCGGCATCAACTCTCGCAAACGCTTGCCTTCTTCCGGATGCGTGGCGCCAACAACAGCTCCTACCCTGGAGTAGCCGCGCTTGCCAACGCTTGACGCACCCCAACCTTCAATCAAATCCGCCATATGCTCGTAAACTGGTCTACCGTCTTGCAAAATAAGCTCCTGAAGCTCCTTACTAGACGGATTTGACGTGCGAAGCAGCACAAAAATACTTTTATCGTGCGCAACCGCTTCGTCAATAAAAGGCTTCACGCCGTCCGAACCCATATAAGGGTTGACAGTAAGCGAATCTTCGTGCCAAACGTCCAGATTATTAGAGCTTTTTAGAAGATTTTTAAGAGATTGAGACAATGCGTTACCATTAGTGGTTTCATCGTCAAAATATGCGGAAAGATTAGCAAAACCGCTTAAATGAGCCGCATACTGGCTTGCTGTGGAACCAATATCTCCGCGCTTAGCGTCTCCAATTACAAGTAATCCTTGCGATTTTGCGTATTCGCAAGTCATTGCGTACGTGTCCATTCCGGCGGAACCTAGAGCTTCATACATTGCGATTTGTGGCTTTACAGCAGGCACAATATCTGCAACCGCGTCAATAATCGCGCGATTAAACTCAAAATAAGCCGTAGCTAAAAGCGTTGGCAGCGCATCTTCACCGTCTACTTCTTGCAAAACTTCGTCTGCAAGACCGTTAATAATTTCCGCAGGCACAATCCCAGGCTTAGGATCTAATCCCACAACGCTAGGATTCTGCTTTGCTGCAATCGCTTCAATTAATTCGTCCATAATTTTCTACCAAACAAACTTCCACTACAATCACATTCTCGAGAACGCAATTTCCGAACCAATAATTGTCGCCACTGGCCTGCCCGTAAGCTGCCAGCCGTCAAATGGCGTGTTTCGCGCTTTAGAATGGAAGGAATTTGCGTCAACCGTCCACCGCTCACGCATATTAATCAGCACTAAATCAACATTTTCAGGATGCTCAGTAATGCTTAAACGCAACGTACGCTTATTTGCGCAGCGCGAAGAAACGTTCAGCAAAGCCGCAATATCCGTAGGT
The DNA here is from genome assembly GCF_049244055.1 of Gardnerella nova. NCBI lineage: Bacteria > Bacillati > Actinomycetota > Actinomycetes > Bifidobacteriales > Bifidobacteriaceae > Gardnerella > Gardnerella nova. The sequence goes on from NZ_CP058369.1 coordinate 825,401, forward strand.
CTTCTGCTCATTAATTGCATCGGATTTACTGACATCAATTCAATTAAGTGCTTATCGTCCGTGTATCCCGCATCAACCAACACTTTGCGGCACACGCCGTATGCGCACTCGAGACCAATAATTCCGTTAGGAGTTTTTGCAAAATCTCCCGACTTTTCTTCCGCAGTGTGAGGCGCGTGATCTGTTGCAATCATGTCGATTGTGCCATCTGCAATAGCGGCAAGCGTCGCCTGACGATCCGCTTTAGAACGAAGCGGCGGATTCATTTTTGCCATTGCACCGTACTTCAGCACATCCTCATCGCACAAAGCCAAGTAGTGAGGAGCCGTTTCGCAAGTAATTGGCAAACCCGCTTTTTTCGCTTTACGAATCGCCTCAAAAGCTGCGGCCGTGCTCACATGCTGGAAGTGCACGTGTACTCCCGTTTCGCGGGAAGCATCAATATCTCGCTGAACGATTGCAAGCTCGGTTGAAGCTGGAATTCCGCCAACCCCGAGCATTTTTGCAACCGGGCCCTCATTCACAGCTCCAGTATCGTGATGCTCGCAATGTTCAACGAACGGCAAACCAGTTTCTTTCGCCATAGCTAGCACATCGCGCAAAATTGGTTCCGGTACCGCAGATCCGTCGTCGCTTATGGCGGTAATTGGATGCTTTTTCATTGGGGATGTTTTTTCGTCATCCTCAATTCCAGCAACATACTTTTTCCACAGTTCAATATTGCTTGGGGCTAATCCTTTACGTCCCAAAGATGCGCACACGCTCACATCGTAGCGAACCGGCAATTTTACGCCATAAATGCAGCCGTAACACTGTAAATAGTCGATTACGTTTTCTACGTCGAACGGAGCATCCTCCCAAGGTTCGCCATCTACCGCAGGAACAGTATTCGGCATAATCAACACTTGCGTATAACCGCCGGCAGCAGCAGCCTCGCTTCCTGTTTGCATGGTTTCTTTTGCCGTTTGACCCGGGTCCCTAAAATGCACGTGCGGATCCGCAAAACCAGGAGCAACAATCCAATCGCTTGCGTCAATATCGCCAGTAACGCGTGCATTCTGCTCAATAAGAGCATCTTGGCGAACGCCGTCCACAATAAGATCGATTCGCTCGCCAGTATCCCACACGGAGATATTGCGCAAAGTTAAAGTGCGTGCTTCGTTCATATCACTCCTAGTTTTGCGTAAATTGTAGTTATTAAATTGTAGTTATTAAATTTTTATTATTACTTGATTACTGTAATAATTTTACTGCACTTGCAAGGTTAGGCACGCGCTTCTTCGTCACAATACATGCAACGATATTCATGCCTGTCGGATTCAGCCTTATAGAATTTACGCTGCAACGTCAGTTCGCTGTTGGTTATGCAGCGAGGATTTGGGCAGCTAAGATTTTCAGGCGCACTTTCGTCGGTTACGTGTACGCGAGGATCCGCTAAGGAAATTCCGTGAGCGTCAACTGCTTGCAGCTCGTCTTCTGGAACGTTCACAAAATCAGTTGGCTCGTATCCGCAAAGTTCGTCACCAAGAACGGAACTTTCCAAAGCCATGCGCATAAGCATACCGTTTTTAACCTGCTCAAAGTATGCGGCGCGTGGGTCGTCGTCAACATCAACAGCAATTTCGTTAATTCGAGGAAGTGGATGCAGCACTGGCATATGCGACTTTGCTTTCTGCAATTTTTCTTCCGTCAAAATGTATGTGTCACGCAAACGCAAGTATTGCTCACGATCCGTAAAACGCTCTTCTTGCACGCGAGTCATGTAAAGCACGTCCAATTTGCCGATTACTTCCATCAAATCGCGAGTTTCTTCGTAAATGCAAGAAGGAGTGTCGCTAATGCGGTCGATTACGTACTGCGGAGTTTTAAGCTCATCCGGGCTAATTAGCACAAAATGAACGTTTCCAAAGCGGCACAACGTTTCAATAAGCGAATGAACTGTACGACCGTACGTTAAGTCGCCGCACAAGCCGACGGTAAGATTGTTCAAGCGACCAAATCGCGCAAGAATCGTCGCCAAATCTGCAAGAGTTTGCGTAGGATGCATGTGGCCGCCGTCGCCCGCGTTAATAATAGGCGTGCTAACTGCTTGCGTTGCAACGAAAGCGGCGCCTTCCTTCGGGTGACGCATAGCTACTACGTCAACATAATTTGAAACGACTTTCAAAGTATCGTTTACTGTTTCGCCTTTACTTGCGCTGGAAAGTTGCGCACCTGCAAAACCGATTACTTTGCCGCCCAAACGCAGCATTGCGGTTTCAAAACTTAAACGTGTGCGCGTGCTCGGCTCATAAAAAAGAGTGGCCAACACTCTGCCATCGCAAGTGTGGGCCACTTCTTTACGGTGCGAATCGATGTATCGCGCTTTGTCTAAAAGCATTCGTATTTGAGCTGTGGAAATGTCGTCTAACGTTACCACGCTTTTGCCGGCTAACGATTGAGCAATTTCGTCACGAGAAAAAACTTGAGGGGAAGAAACAGGAATATTAGAAGTAATAGAAGAATTAGAAGCGTTCATTGCGTTCGTCATAATAAATACCGCTTACCTTTCGTCAGTTGGCAAGACGGCCGCGATCGTACGCGACCTACGTAATATTACTGATTAGCGTTGACGAATCCCCCACCCGGAGTGGCGAACAGCTATAACTTATTATGCAACATTTAATAAGTACTCAATCCAATAAATCTATTTGTTCCAATACAGTTTGTTGATTACGTTTACCATAAGTAACCTTCAAAATATAAACTGTATTTTCTTCTAAAACAACTCTGTAATAAACAAGAAAATTCTTTACAACTATACGACGCACGCCAAGTGAATTCCAAGGCTCATACTTGACTACAGGTGCAAATTGAGGGAAAAGAGAAAGTCTTTTAATACTAGATTTAATAAGATGAATAATTCTTACAGAAGTTTTCTTAGAAATATTAGATGCAATATAGTCTCTTATATTTTTTAAATCATTTTCTGCATCTTGAGTAATAAGAATATCAAAGGAACTCATTACAAGCCCTTTTCTAACTCAGCAAAAACATCCGCATACGGGCGCACTAAACCAGAAACTGATTGCTTATAACTATGCATAAGTTTGGCAGCAAAATCAGTAGATAATAATTCATCATTTTCTTCTAAATTCTCACTACTGACTGCTTGTTTTATAGTTGCAGAAGCATCAGCATAAAAAACTGAAGAGTCAGCTCTTTCTTTTACATCATTACTTAATACCGCATTTTTCATTAAAAATCACCTCCCGTCTTGTAATTATAACCTACAACAAAGAATGCAACAATAAATATAAAGTGACTAAAGATGAAATGATTAACGACCGTAGAAAAGGCGAGACATTATTTCGCGACACTGACGCATAATTGCCAGAAGATCGTTTTCAAAAACGCGGCCCTGGTTCGGCTCGTAACCAAGGTAAGTTGCAATACCGCCAAGCGAATACGAGTCAGTTGGAATAATGTCTGCGCGAGACATTGAACCAGACCACAAAAAGTTCGCGTTGCGCACAGCCGAACACATATGCCAGCAGCGTTCCAAAACTTGCGCATCTTCCTCACTTATTAAACGCTCAGATTGCAACGCTTTCAACGCTTGCATCGTACCAACCACACGCAACGACTCACGCTGGCCAGCGCACTGCAATTGAAGAAGCTGAACAGTCCACTCAACGTCGCTTAAACCGCCGCGACCAAGCTTCAAATGCCTATCTCGGCTTACCCCTCGAGGCAAACGTTCCGCTTCCATACGCGCCTTTAACTTACGAATTTCAGCAATCTGCGACTCGCTAAGCGGATTTACAGCGTAACGCAAATCGTTCACAACGCCGTTAAGCAACGCATCTGCCAATTCTTTGGAACCTGCAGCAAAACGCGCACGAAGTAACGCTTGATGCTCCCAAGTACTCGCCCAATTTCGATAATACTTTTCGCAAGATTCTAGCGAGCGCACAAGCGGACCATCTTTACCTTCCGGACGCAAATCCAAATCAACCATAATTTTTGGCTCAAGAGTGAGCGAACCCTGCAAAATATTGCGCAAAATATCTACAGTTGTTTGCGCAAAATGGTGCGCCACGTTTACATCACAATCTTCACGAATCGGCTTATAAACAACCATCATGTCTGCGTCCGAACAGAAGTTTACTTCCCTACCCCCGTAGCGGCCGAGCGCAATAATCGCAATTTCAGCTTCAGGAGCATTGAGATTCATAGACAAAGCAGACTCGCGCATCGACCATTGCAAAGCCGCGTCCAAAACAGCGTCAAAAACGTCACTCATAGCGCGCATAGACGTATCGTCGTCAATAAGCCCACACATCCAAGATAAAGCCACGCGCTCAATTTCCTGCCGGCGAAGCGCGCGCAAAGACTGCGCAAAATCCGCAATATTACTGGCGTAGCGCGCAACCATCGCACTAGTTTGCATGTCAAGACTGGCTCTATCTCGCGCAGCCAACGCTTCGTCGTCACCAAGCCAGGTAATCGACTGCATTGACTGCATCATTGCCTCACCCAAGTAGCGCGAGTCAGCCAAAACGTGGCACAAACGCTGGGCTGCAGAAGGAGAATCGCGCAAAAAACCAAGATACGTGTTCTTACCGCCAAAACGTTCGGCAAGACGGCGCCAAGCGAGCAAACCCATATCTGGATTCTGACCATCACCAAGCCACTTCAACACTGCCGGTAGCAAAATGCGGTGAATTTTAGCAGCCCGGGAAAGTCCTTCCGTGAGCGCTTCAACATGCAACTGAGCTGCGCGAGCATCCGCAAAACCAATAGACGCAAAGCGCGCGCGAGCAGCCTCCGGCGAAAGCACAATAGGATCCGCATCCGTTTGAGCGTTAATCGGAAGCATAGGACGGTAGTAAATATCCTTGTGCAAGTGTCTAATTTCGCGACGAGCTTTATCAAAACGCTCAACCAACTCCTCCGGGCGAAGTCTCACAGCACGCGCAAGACGACGAATCTGATCATTATCGTTAAGCTGCTCGGTAGAAATTGTGCGCGCGCGATCCAAGCCTCCGTTACCTTGCGCACCCAAATCTGGGAACAAATGCGTGCGGTGCATGCTCCACATTTGCTGGCGATGCTCAAGCACACGCTCAAAACGGTAGTGTTCTGCCAAAATTACCGCCTGCGATCTGGAAACGTAGCCGCCCTGAGCCAACGCCTGCAGTGCGGAAATCGTATCGCGCACGCGAAGCGAAGCATCCTCACTCCCGTGCACAAGCTGCAGCATTTGCACCGTAAACTCAACGTCACGCAAGCCGCCCTTACCAAGTTTCATATCTAAATCGCGCTGAGAAGCCGGAATCAAAGATTCTACTCGCTGACGCATGTGCTGGCAGTCAGCCACAAAATGCTCGCGTCCAGAAGCCTTCCAAATAAGCGGCTCCACCATAGCTCGGTAATCTTTTCCAAGTGCCATATCACCCGCAGCGGGACGCGATTTCAAAAGCGCCTGAAATTCCCAACTACTCGCCCACTTTTCGTAATACTCGCGGTGAGATGCTAAGCGTCGAACTAGCGGACCATCCTTACCTTCCGGACGAAGCGCAGTATCAATCTGCCATAGTGGAGGCTCCACGGAACCAGCAACCACCGACTGACACACTTTTTGCAACACCATCGCTATAGACGCACCAATGCGCAAAGCTGCATCTTGCTGCTGTACGTCAGTTGGCTCTACTACGTAAATCAAATCAATATCGGAAACATAATTGATTTCTTGCGCACCAAGCTTTCCCATGGCGATAATTGCGAATCGGCACGCCGAAGAACCAGTCACTTGACCGCGCGCAATTGCTAAAGCGGCCTCCAAAGCGGCATCGGCCGCGTCAGAAAGTTTACGGCTTATGTCCGGTTGCACTTCCATTGGGTCCGCACTGGCTAAATCCGCCGCCATAATCGCAGCCACCTGCTCACGGTAGCGGGCACGCAACGCGGAAACGGCTTGCGCAAAGCCTAAGGAGGTAATAGGAATAGTGCAAAAATCGTCGCTTTTAGAAGATGAGGAAGCTGAAGAAACTGAGGAATTATCTACTGAACTTTTTTCAGGCAAAACTACCGTTGCACTATAAGCCTGAATCGCAGCAAACAAATCCTCTCGCCTCTCATCTAAAGTCATGGAGAACAAGTGATCAGGGTCGTAAGAGGCAGCTTCTACAAGATGAGGATGCGTGCGCATAAGCATTGCCATGGCGTTAGAAGCACCAAGAACCTGCATAAGATAAGCGAGCGGCCGCGTAATTGAACTAGTCGATATTGACGCAATTTTTTCAATAAGTTGGGGCTGAGCCTGAGCAATATCTCTCAGCGCAAGAACCGCAGCGTCCGGATCTTCCGCACGAGTGACACATTCAAGAATAAGTTGCGGATTAATAAATTTTTTATCGCAATCTTCACAAATATCTGCTATTGCTTTGCGAGCAGCATCTGGGCGAGCAAAACCTGCTTTAATAAGGGTTCGTGAGGTGAGTGCAGGGGTGGATGCGGAGTTTAGTGCGGAATTAGTTGCGGAATTTAGTGCGGAATTGATTTCGCTGGTTTCGTTAAAGCTATTTTCAGCAGTTGTACTATCTGTTTTGTTCGCACTTTCCATACCGCAACTTTACATTGCGGTGGTGTACAAGAATAAGTTGCGTGGGTTCAGCCTGTGGATTTATTTGTTCGCAAATTTATTTGCTATTTTGTTTTGTGAGATTCTTGAGTATCGTCTATGAGTTTTGGCTGATGTTTTAGGTTGTTGCTTTGATGAGTCTAAAGAAATTTCAGCATCGTGTACAATGCTCGTACACTTTGTGTGTACTCGCTGCTGAGCTTGCGTTGAAAGCACCCCGTGCTTTCAACTTTGAGCAAGCTCACGCTCCGAGTTGCTTTCGCGCGCGCAATACTGCGCTCAAGCAGGTCGTCGCGCCCAGTCCTTCGTCGCTCTGGTCTTAATTGTTCGTAATGAGACGCTCGCGTTTTATTACGCTCGCTCGCGAAACTCGCGTTGGAAGTCCCCCGGACTTCCAACTTAAGCGAGTTTCCGCATTGAAGTGCCTACGCGCGCTACGCTTTAAGCGCTCCGGCAAGTCAATGCGCCTAGTCCTCTTTTAGCACTCTGCTCGAAATTTCTTTAGACTCTGAGTTAATAATCTTTAACACAAAACTCATAGACTCGTGCAAAAAAGTTACGAAATTGCGTGGTTTACTAAGTGCAACTAAAGTCACGCAACTAAGCTGCGGTTGAGTGCGTAGATAGGAGTGTCTGGTGTGGTGTGCGCAGCAGCGAGAATGCTAGTGGCTTCTAGGTAATATTACTCAACGTGTGCAGCAGCGCGAATGCTAGTGTTCACTATGCAACAGTACTCAGCGTCTGCAGAGCATTGATACAAAGCTTCTGGAACATTTGCCGGAGTTTTTTCTCCGGCGTTTGTAGCTGATTTGACTGTTTTATGGAACATTTACCGGACTTTTTCCTCCGGCGTTTGTAGCTGCGTTGGTGCTTTTATGGAACATTTGCGGGAAAATCTCCGGCATTTGCGCGACAACCTGCTTTCGCGCTCAAAGCGTAGCGCGCGAAAAATCCCTCGCAAATTCACCTTGAGATAAATTTGCGAGGGATTTTACTTAACTATGTGCGAGGTTATTTGTCGGAGTGCTTGCGACGGCGAGACACACCAGCAAAACCTAAGCCGGCAAAAATAGCAGATGCCCATGCAAACAAGGAAACACCTGCACCGGTATTCGCAATCTTTCCACCGCGATTACCTTTGCCTTCGTACATCTCTATGCGACGAAGCAGCACGCCGCTGGCGTCACGCAACTCAGCACCGGCAGTATTAACCATGTCACGAGAAGCGTTGGCATCAGCCACCACGCCCTGAGCATTAGCAAGAGCATCATCGTAACGTTTAACCTCAACGCTACCAGCAAGACGCTTGTACGCCTCACTATGCTGAGAAACAACGCGCAACGCATCATCAATAATCTGCTGCAAACCAGACTTATCAACGCTCTGAACTATAAGCGGGTTCTGATCGCCAAGATGACCATAGCCAATACCGGTACCAAAACCAGTACCAGAACCTCCATTGCCCAAGGAATTAAACTTGTCGATAATCACGCGCTTAGCTTCCTCAAGACGCTGCAACACTTCATCAATCTGGGCTTGACTAGTATTCACAGCATCCAACACGCGCTTAGCTTCCTCAAACGCTTGCTTGTACGAATCAAGATCTCGAGACTCAGCAACAATATACGCAGTAGACTTACGGAACAACGGATCAGAATCAACCGCAGAACGCAAAGCAGACTTATCTACCGAATACTTCTCGATAATAATACGCTTAATTTCCTGAAGACGAGTCAACGCAGCCAACACCGCAGAACGAGTCGCGTGAGGATCTTCCAACACGCGGCGAGCATCTTCAAGCGCACGCTTATACTCATCAAGCTCCGGAGTGCCAACAGCATTCTTATAAGCAAGCGAATCCTCAAACTTGGAATCACCAGAACCCTGGCCATCAGACTCAGAATCAGAATCATCCTTCGACTTCGCAACCTCATCCTTAAGCGCTTGCTTCTGCGTGGCATACTCATCGTTAATCACACGCTTAGCATCCTGAAGCTTCTTCAAAGCGGCATCAACTTGAGCCTGCGTTGCTTGAGGATCCTTAAGCACAGAATTAGCTTCGTCGAGAGCCTTCTTATAAGCTTCAGCCTCAGGAGAACCAACGGCATTCTGATACTCAGGAGTCTTGGTGAAATCACCATCAGCATCGGACTCAGTTTGCAAGGCAGCCTTATCGGTCTTGTGAGAATCCGTAAGCTTCTTCTTAGCGTCCTGGAGCTTCTTCAAAGCCTCATCAACTTGAGACTGCGTTGCATTAGCGTCGCCAAGAACCTTATTCGCATCCTCGAGAGCCTTCTTGTAGGCTTCAAGATCTTGCTTAGAAGCATCGTCACCCTTAGATTGAGCGTTTAGATACTCAGGAGACTTAGTGAAATCACCATCAGCATCCGCTTCAGACTTAAGCTTAGAAGAATCAGTCCTATAACCGTCCGTAAGCTTCTTCTTCGCATCCTCGAGTTTCTTCAAAGCAGCGTCAACCTCGGTCTGAGTTGCGTTCTCATTGCCGAGTACGGAATTCGCCTCATCAAGCGCCTTCTTATACTCGTCAAGAGCCTGCTTAGAAGCATCGTCACCCTTAGCTTGAGCGTTTACGTACTCAGGAGACTTGGTGAAGGCAGAATCCTTACCAGCTTCAGTGCTCAAATCAGACTTATTGGTCGCATACTCGTCCGTAAGCTTCTTCTTGGCGTCCTGGAGAGCCTTTAGAGCGTCGTCGAGCTGCTTTTGGGTTGGAGCCTGAGTCATGCCTGTTGGGAGAGGATCTTTTACTGTGCCATCATTGCGATTGAAGGCACCGAGGAGCCTCTTGGCTTCCGCGAGCTTGTCTTTATAGTCGTCAAGAGCTTGCTTAGCAGCGTCATCACCCTTAGCAGTCGCGTTCTTGAACGCAGGAGTGTTCTCGAATACGTCGGTGCTGGTGTCGTCCTTGCCGTCCTTAGACTTATCAACTTCTTGTTGCAAGTCATGCGGGCTAGTGACGTAGTTCTTAGTGATCTTATCCTTAATTTCCTTCAGATTCTTAAGAGCCTCGTCTACCTCTTGCTGGGATGGGACATCCTTAGCATCAGACTTTGGCTTACCGTTCTCATCGAACTTGTTAAGCAAAGTCCTAGCTTTCTTCAACGCTTCCTTATAAGCAGTGACATCAGCATTATCCTTGCCGTCATCAGTCTTCTTAGAATCAGCGTTCTTAAACTCGGTAGTAGCCTCAAAGTCATCTTTACCAACGGTAGTTGCACCATCAGCAGTAGACTTCGCAGCTTCAGTCTTCAAATCCTTAGCGTTAGTTGCAAAGGCATCATCGATATCTTTCTTTGCCTTTTGCAAATCAGTCAGAGCATCGTCAACCTGCTTCTGAGTTGGACGATCTTCTGGCTTTGCATTTGGATCAGGATTCTTCACCTTGTTGATGAGTTCATTCGCAGCCTTGAGTTTTTCGTTGTAAGCTTCTAGCTTCTTGGTTGCAGACGTATCTTTCTTTGCATCGTCTTCAGATTCAGCATCCTTCTTCGCAAGTGCATTCTTGTACGCAACCGACGCCTCGAATGGAGGAACAACCGGCTTGCCGTCTTGATCCTTATCGCCAACTTCGTTCTTAATCTTGTCGACGTTAGTCTTGTAATTTTCAGTTATCTTCTTTTGTGCAGTAACAAGTTGCTTCACTAACGCGTCGACTTCCGTTTGCGTCATCTTGCTTGTATCCTGCAGTTTTGTAGCAATTTTTTCAACAAGCTTGCTTAAGCCAGGATTCTGATCGGTTCCATCCAAGTCCTTACCAGCCTGCTCATGCTTAGCGTTGTTAGCGTCATCCTTGATGTCAGTAGCATTCTTGTATTCAGGAGTCTTCTTGAATACATCTTCTGCGTATTCCTTAGCTTGCTTAAGCTTATCAACGTTTGTCTTATAGCCGTCGGTAATAGCCTGCTTAGCTTGCTTCAAGGCCTCAAGAGCATCATCAATCTGTTTCTGAGTTGGATGATCGCTGAGTGTCTGGGATGCGTTATCTTGCGCTAACTTGCGTGCCTTTGCCAAAGCATCCTTGTACGCTTTCACATCATCGTTGTCTACCTTATTACCGTCAGTACCGTCCTTCTTCTTAGCATCAGCGTTCTTGAACTCTGGCGTATTCTCGAAGTCGTTTTCAGTAACAGCAGCATGCTCTGGAGTAGACTTATTAGCTTCCGCCTCAAGATCAGTAGTAACGGTCTTGTAGTTGTCATCAAGCTTCTTGCGTGCTTTATCAAGAGCATCAAGCGCATCGTTGATGTCTTTTTGCGTTGGCTTTGCGTCTTGCGGCGTATCAGCGCTGTCATGCTTCTTCAAAAGATCCTGAGCTTTTGTCAAAGCCTTATCGTAATCGGCCTTAGCCTGCTTGGCAGCATTGTTCCTGGTGTCATCAGGCTTGCCATCAGCAGTTAAGAAATGAGGATCAGAGACGTTGCGGTATGCGTCGGAATCCTTTGTGCCCTCGACGGCAGGATTTGCACCCTCTGCGTCTTTACCGTTCTTATCAACGCTATCCTTGAGCTTGGTGGTGTCGGTGTTGTAAGCATCAAGAGCTGCACGTTTCTCTTTCAAGGTCTTAAGTGCTTCATTGACTTCATTCTGCGTTGCATCAGGATTCTTGAGCAATTCTTTTGCCTTGTTGAGAGCTTCACCATAATCGTTCGCAGCCTTACGAGCAGCAGTATTCTTAGCAGAATCCGCATTGCCATCATCGCCTAAGTACTGGTGCACCGAAGCATTCTTATATGCAGGCGTCTGCTTGGTAGCATCATCCTCGTTAACAGACTTAAGCAGCTCGTCGGTCTTAGTTGCAAACTTGTTCAAGTCAGCAACAGCTTTGTTAAAATCTTCAAGAAGCTTTGTCACATCCCTATTCAAAGGCTGACCCTTAGCATGCGCTTGCAACTTCTTAAGCGCATCTTTGTTGGTCATGTCAATATTTTGATCTGGAATAACAGACTCTGGGATTTCTGTATCACCTTGCTTATCCTTAGGAAGCTTGTTGTCAAAAGCATCATGAAGCTTTTGAAGTGCCTTTTCATAAGCTTCTTGAGCTTTCTTAGCATCCGATCCTTCAGCACCGGCAGAAGCATTTTTGTAAGCAGGGCTATTCTTAATAGCCAGACTGTTAAGCAATGCGGCAGAAATCTTGCTGGTATCCGTGGCGTACTTATCGATTACCTTACGGGCTTCTTCGAGCGCAGTCTTTGCAGCATCAATCTCTGTTTGCTTTGGCTTCTTGGACTCTTCCGTTTCCTTAAGCTTCGCACTTAACGCCTTGGCCTTCTGGTAAGCATCATTGTAGGCTTTGAAGTCCTTAGCAGCTTGAGAGTTTTCACCATCCTTATTGGCTTGATCAAACGCATTGAAGTACGCTGGCATAAGGTAGCCACTCACATTGTTTGCGATTGCCTTTGTAAGGTCGTTGTCATCGGACTTATAATTGTTATGCAATGCGTTTTCGGCTTCTTCAAGCTTTTGTTTAGCTTCGTCAACTTGCGCCTGTGTTGCTTTTTCGTTCTTAAGAACTTCACGAGCCTTAGATAATGCATTGTTATAGTTATCAATTGCATTCTTAGCAGCTTGCTTTTCAGCTTCATTTGCGCCGTTAGTCTGCTTGTTAAGCGCATTCTTATAGAACACGCTCTGCTTGCTTTCATCTGAGTCAGGATTATCAAAACTCTGCTTTTCGGCAGTTATAAGCTTTGACTTATCCGTAGCTTTAGCATCAAGCGCCTTCTTAGCAGCCTCAAGAGCTGTAATAGCTGCATTAACGTCCTTTTGAGAAGCGTTAGGATCTGTCGACAAACGAATTGCTTCCTCTAGCGCATTATCGTATGCTTCACGCTCACTATCAGTTGAATTTTTATATGTTGGGTCAGCTTTCTCTAATTTCTGATCAACAGTAAGATTATTCAAAGTATCGTTCGTATACTCATACACATGACCATGCTCAGCAAGCGCAGCATTAAGCTTGTCCTTGTTAGTGCTAAATTCGTTAAGCTTTGCGCGAGCAGCGTCAAGCTTAGCCTTGGCATCGTCAACAGCCTTCTGAGTGGCGTTGGCGTCGCTGTTTACATTATTGGCGTCTTCGAGAGCCTTTTCGTAAGCTGCTTTAGCATCTTTTGCAGCTTGGTTCTTCTTGGCATCAGGATTGCCATTAGCATCCTTAAAGTCAGGGTCGCTTACGTTCTTGAACTGGTTCGTTGCTTGCGTAAGCGTTGCAGGATTGTTGCCTTCAGCAGCTTTACCGTTCTCGTCAATCGAGGCCTTTAGCTTTTCCTTGTCAGTGTCAGGGCCATCAAGCTCGGCGCGTGCCTTGTTAAGATTGATCGTCGCGTTGTCGATTTGCGCCTTCTGCTGCTCGGTAAGGTCTTTTTCTTGCTTGTCCTTTACAGTTGCAAGCAAGTCTTTTGCAGTTTGCAACGCCTTATCGTACGCCTCTTTCTTCTTATCAGAAGCGTTGTAATAGGCTGGCTGCGTTGGAACGTCCTTGCCCTCAACGTTTTCGGTCTTGTGCTCACCAATCGACTTCGAAAGATCATCCTTCTTATGATTCGTCTGCGGCACAAAGATAACGTTAATTGCCTTAGGTGTATTCCAAGGTTGATTGCCGTTTTCCATGTAAACATTTCTGTACATCGTCAATCCATACGGCAAAACAAACAGGCGCGCTTTATATACCTTGTCTTTTTTAGCAGCAACAAATACCGGCTTAGCGTCTTCATCCCAAGAATACGAACCAGCAATAGACTCTGTATCACCGAGGTTCACGCCAGAATTAGAAACCTTCTGACTATACTGCCAGTAAGCACCGCTCATATTACCAAGCGACAACTCAGTTGTAGGTTGATCATTTTTGATCACGTAGCCTACATGCGACTTCTTGGCTTTTCCATCCACGCCCTCGTGATCAAGCTTCTCGTTGCCTGTGAGGTCACGTAAACCAGAATTCTTATCCTTTGGCGTAGCTTTCAACAAATCAAGAATCTTATTTGTATCAAACTCTTGAGCCTTAGTTGGGTCGTAGCGATAGATAATAGTCTTCTTATCTTCGCTCCAAGAGAGACCCTCATCACTGTCACGACCGTCAATCTTATTTTGCTTCCACGAAACGTCGTAATCCTTGCGAATATCCGCCAAACGCGTGAGCTTGTGCGCCTTTACGTCAGAAGTAAACTCGGCAACAGCCTTATCGGTCTTGATCTTAACGGTAATCGTGTTTTCCGCCTGACCATTCGAGATGCCCTTATTAGAGTCACCAGTTGCAGTAAGATTGCCCTTAAGATATTCAAGCGAAATCTGGTTCTCGTAGTCGGTAGCGCTTAAACCAAGTTCTGGATTATCTTTATTAGCTTCGTAAATAGCCTTCTTAATGCGCGCAATCTCGGCATTGTTGTAAGCGAGTGGGTTGTAAACAATGGTTGCTTTATCGGCTGCAGGAACGGTAATGTCTTTTTCTTCAATCTTCTTCAACACGAGGTCGCGCAAAGGAATCTTAGGAGCGTCATTTGGATCCACACCGTCGAAGTTGATTACAGCTTCGCCCTTATCGTTGAAAGTAACCTTGTCTTGTGGCACATGATTAAGCTGTGCAAGCTTCTTGCAGATGTCCGCCTTTTGGTCGTCTGTAAGTTTATTAATATCAACATCATCCACAATCGGCTTATCGATACGCGTATCGTAGCGCGCAACCGTAAGCGGAATAGCCTCAGACTTAAAGCCCAAATCCGTAACCATATAGGTGTTAAGAGTCTTAGCACCAACTACATAAGTCTTATTTGTTGCGCCTTTAGCTGATGTTTCCTTATTAATAGCATCAAACGTAGCCTTGTCGTAAGCATCATCAGACTTTACGTTAATATTTTGCGTAAACGCTCCAGAAAGCTGATCATTTACCGACTTTTTATCGCTACGCGCGGTTTCAACATTGCCAGCTTCAGTAATTGCTGCTTGAACCTTTTCAGGAGTAAGCTCTTGGTTATACTTAAGCACCACAGAGCTGGAAGTCTTTGGCGGCACAAGCGTTACAGCGCGGAATACGTTTGTTTTATAAGCAATAGTTTCTTTATCATTACCATCTTTAGTTACATACAGGAAAATAGAGCGACTGGCTGTATACTTCTCAGCGCCGCCAATATTTCCATTTCTAAAAAGTGTGCTCATTTCAAGAGTTGCAGATCTGTCGGGATTAGCAGTAAATATATATTCGCCAGAATAAGCTTGATGTTTGTTTGGATTTCCCGAGTAAAAATCAATACCTTTCTCACTTTTTTCATTATTGAAACCGTTTGTCTTAGAAGGGAAAATAGCAATACTGGTAATCTTGCTACCATCTTTTGGTGCTGCAAAGTGGAAAGTAACAGTGTGCTTTTCGCCATTTACGCTATACGTGTTGTCTGAGCTTCCCCAAGCATACGCATTTGGCATAGTGTCAGCGTTATTCTCGTTAATTTCAATCTTGGTGCTGCCATCAGTTTGAGCAACTGGATTAATTTTATTAGGATCTTGGTTTTCTGCATTACTATTAGAAGCGCGATCCTGATTTTCAGCACTCAGATCACGCTTTGCACGCTTCTTTGCAGCAGTCGCTTTACCTTTATTATCGTCAGTAGTTGCAGGATTCTTAGACTTATCATCTTCCGGATTTACTACAGACTGCTTATCCTTATCGCCCGCAGAATCGCCATCTGCAGCGCCATTATTATTATCATCGTCACTAAGAGCAGCAGCAACAGCATCAATATCATTATCGCTAATATCAGTCACAGGAGCTGGCGCCGGACTAGTCAAAGCACCAGCCTCCGCCGCCATCGCCGGAGTTGCTCCAAAAGCAAATGCCGCACCAGCCAACACGCCTGCAGCACCAACCGTAAATGCCGCCACTTTGCGCGCCTTTACAGCCTTAGAAATTGCGTTACTTACTGCAGCGTCTAATGTTACCTTGCGTGCGTGCCTTCTGGAATTTGAACTAGCCATTATGATATCTCCTTAATATCAATTCTCTCTGAACAAGTCTTTATGAATTTATTAGTGAAGAGCTTTGTGCAGTAAGCAAACGCTGATTGAACTACGGAAGTACATATCAAACTTCTGCTCAGCTCTCAAAAGCACGATCTCTTTTATTGAGATTCGCATTCAATAGTACCGAATATACGAATATTTTGCAACGTATTTGTTATGATGTATAGCCCACAAGCCCCCCCCCCCCGCGAGCCTTTATTTCAACGTTTATGGCAGATTTTTACGGTTAAAATCAATATAGTAAATGTAAGCTAGATTACAGTTTTAATGGCGATTCTAAACGTATGTTTAGTATAAAACGCCATTATTTTATGTATTTATGCATAGATGTACATTTATATACAGTCGCACGCAGCCATGCAACCAGACACAGTCGCACACAGTCACAAGCAGTAACACACGGTCTTACACAGTCCCACAGATAAAACTTATCTCGTAAGCGCACTTAACATGCACGCTCACGAGATAATAATCAAAAAGTTACTGCTGGAAAGTTAGCGATTCTTACGCGCTCCTACCCAATTTTCGTAAACAGCGGCTTCACATTCGACCAAATCCTGCGCGCAATACCCGGATGATTCATCGTATACAAGTGAATACCATCCACTCCTTCAGCAATTAAATCGTTAATCTGCTGAGAAGCAAAAATACTGCCAGCATCACGCAAGCACTCAGCGTTACTTCCCCAACGATCCATCATTGCGGAAACTTGCGAAGTAATACGAGACGAACACAAGCTCGTCATGCGCTTAACTTGCGAAGCATTCGCCACAGGCATCACTCCAGCCTCAATCGGCACAGTAATACCAGCCGCACGCGCCAAATCACGAAAACGCAAAAAATCCTCGTTATCGTAAAAAAGTTGCGAAATTAAGTAAGTATAACTCCCGCATCAACCTTGCGCTTCAGATTATCAATATCCGCCTGCAAACTTTCCGCTTCCGGATGCTTCTCCGGATAGCAAGCGCCCAAAATAGGCAAATCCGGGCGCTTGGAACGAATATAGGACACCAAGTCACTAGCATGCTCAAAAACGCCTGCCGCCTCCTGGCCAGCAATCACGTCTCCGCGCAAAGCCAAAACACCAGAAACACCAGCATTATCAAACATTTCCAAAGCTTCATCAACAGCATCATAATCAAGGTAGCGAGCTGTTAAATGAGCAACCGCGTCAATACCGTATTCGGAGCGAATAGTATTCGCAATACGCGCAGTAGCAGTACGATCCTGCAGCTTTCCAGTGCCGTAAGTAACCGAAATAAAATCCGGGTCAAGACCTTGCAAACCATCCAAAGTATCGTAAATCGTACCAATAGGAGATGTTCGCTTAGGAGGAAAAACTTCCAGCGAAAACTTTGGTTTATAAGCCACAACTCACCCCCTGCTCGGCTGATCGTTTAGCTTGTTATCTTGCAATTCTTCCCTAACCTCTTTAGCAGTAGCAACAAGATTCTCCAAGCTTGGCCAAGTTTCAGCGTCGCCACGAGTTTTAAGACCGCAATCCGGGTTAATCCAAAGCTTCTCAGCAGGCATCTTACGCAAAATCTCGTGAATACGCTCCACAAGCTCCGCCTTACCAGGAACGCGCGGAGAATGAATATCGTAAACGCCAGGGCCAGCCTCAGTCTCAAAATGCGCGTCATGAATAGCGTCAAGCACAACCAAGTCGCCTCGAGAAGCCTCAAAAGAAATCACATCCGCATCCATAGCATCAATGTCGCGAATAATGTCATTAAACTCCGAATAGCACATGTGCGTGTGAATTTGCGTAGTCGCAGCAACTGCAGAATGAACAAGGCGGAAAGCAGCAATCGCCCAATCCAAATACTTCTTATGCCAATCAGAACGACGAAGCGGCAACTTCTCACGCAAAGCAGCCTCATCAATCTGAATCACACGAATACCCGCACGCTCCAAATCCAACACTTCATCGCGAATAGCGAGCGCCAACTGCTGAGTCTGCTCCTCGTGAGTAATATCTTCGCGAGGCCAAGACCAGTTAAGAATCGTCACAGGGCCAGTAAGCATGCCCTTAACAACGTGCTTCGTGCAACTTTGAGCGTAAGCGCTCCACGCCACAGTAATCGCAGACTCACGAGAAACATCCGACCACACGATTGGAGGCTTCACGCAGCGAGTACCATAAGACTGCACCCAAGCGTTCTTCGTAAACTTAAAGCCGCGCAAATGCTGGCCGAAATATTCAACCATGTCGTTGCGCTCAAACTCACCATGCACAAGCACATCCAAGCCAATCTGCTCCTGATGCTCAATGCACTTGGCAATGCGCTCGCGCATAAACTCGTCGTAATCTTCACGCGAAATCTCACCCTTGCGAAGAGCGGCACGAGCGTTACGAATATCCTTAGTTTGCGGGAAAGATCCAATAGTAGTCGTTGGCAAATCCGGCAAGCCAAGCGCTTCCTTTTGCAAACGCTGACGTTCCGCCCTTTCCGGCAGTCGCACAAAATCGTTCTCGCTAAGATTAGACAAACGCTTAGCAACAGTTTCGTCAGTTCGCACTCGAGAACCGTCGAACAAAGCCTGATTCTTTGCTAAAACATTACTTTCCTTACGAATTTCGTCACCCACGTTCGCAAGCGAAGCAATATCGTGAATCTCCTGCAACTTTTCAACAGCAAATGCAAAATGTTGCAAAACGTCCACACCCAAAGCATCCTCACCAAAAGTGCTGAACGGCACATGCAAAAGCGAGCAGGCAGTAGCGACAGCCACGCGATCCGTAACCTTTTCGCGCAAAGCATCAACCAAACCAAGGCTCACAGCGTAATCGTTACGCCAAATATTACGGCCGTTCACAACGCCCGCAAAAAGCGTAGTCTTATCGTTCACACCGTAACGTTCAAGCGCGGCAAGGTTTTCTTCCTTACCTTCCACCAAATCAACGCCAACACCGTCAAAACCAAGATTATTCACCGTTTCGTAAGCGTCAGCAATATGTCCAAAATACGTGTTGAGCAACACCTTAACGGACTGTTCGCGCGCCTGAAGAATCGGAGCATACAAATCCTCGAACAGCTGTAAGTCGCCCGGCTCCTTATCCAGAGACAAGTACGGTTCGTCGAATTGCAACCAAGTTGCGTGAAGCTCGCCAAAACGCTTCACAATGTTGGCATACGCGTTACCAAGTGCCGAAACCACAGCTTCAGAAGCTTCCAATTCTTGAGCTTCCGGAGTCCTCGCAAGCTTTAAGAACGTATAAGGGCCAATGAGCACCGGCTTCGTTATTACACCCTGAGATCGAGCTTCTATAAACTCGTCAAACGGTTTAGTACCAGCCAAATGCAAGCTTTCCGGATGCTCAACTTCCGGCACAATATAGTGATAGTTCGTAGTGAACCATTTTTTCATAGGCAGCGCAGTTACGTCACCCCGCTCACCTTGGTAGCCACGAGCTATAGCAAATAAAGTGTCCTCTTCATGCTCAAAGTTTAATTTTTGGTAGCGTTCAGGCACAGCACCCAATAAAATCGCTGTGTCAAGCATTTGATCATAATAGCTAAAATCATTGCTTGGAATTAAGTCGACGCCAGTTTCTGCCTGGATTCGCCAATGCTTAGCGCGCAGCAAACGAGCTATTTCACGCACTTCGTCTAAGCTCGCATCAGACTTCCAATAACGTTCAATAATTTTTTTCAATTCGCGGTCGGCACCGATACGCGGGAAGCCCGATACCGAAGTGAGAACAGTAGACATATACCCTCCAAACGTTTCTTGTAACTCGATTTAGCCTAGCAAAGAAATGCTTGAGAGTGGTCATTGAGGAACTTGGGGTGTCGTTATAAGCTTAATTTATATGCTTAATTTCGTGTTGTTTAATAACTAATCAGCTGTGAGCAATGGAAATTACTTGTCTCGCAGCGCTCCGCTCTGCATAGTTTATGAACAACTTTTGGTGTGGCGCGAGTTTTGGGAGATTTCTCTCCTCGCACGTCCCGTCCTTCGTCGCTCTGGTTGCTAAAGGTTTTTATGTCTGCTTCGTTCTCTATGTAACGTTGCTTCCTCAGTCCTCTTTTAGTGCTCGTAGAGAAATCCCCCAAACTCTGCGTGCTAATCGTTAATAACCTCATCTTATCGCAGAGATTTTTCGATTTTTCTTCTTCGCTTGGCGAATCAGCAGCCTGCGGCTCTGACGTTCGCCTCGCTCAGTGCGAAAAATCTCAAATCTCACCACACTGGTATTCGTGCAACTAAAGTAACGAAATTAAGCTATGGATTGGTGCGTGGCTGGGAATTATTCTTGGTGTAGAGTGTGCAGCAGCGCGAATGCTAGTGGATTCTAGGCAAGAATACTCAGCGTCAGCAGAGCACTGATGCAAAGCTTCCGACTGTTTTGGGCGATTCCGACATTTTCTGTACACGCTTGTAAAGTAACTGTCACTTTTTTGCGAGATTCCGTTAGTTTCTTTACGCGGCTGTAAAGAAACTGTCACTTTTTGGCGAGATTCCGACATTCCCTATACGCGGCTGTAAAGAAACTGTCACTTTTTGGCTAGATTCCGTTAGTTTCTATACACGCATGTAAAGAAACTGTCATTTCGTGTAGCTACTCGAAGGATTTGGGAGTGAGGACGGCGAGAGCCGTAGCACCACGCAAACCGCAAGTAGAAAATGGACGATCCGCCACAAGCACCACCACCGACGCGTTAGCAAGCCCCAAACGCATCGCACCAAGCACATCCGGATCCGAATCCGGCGAAGAAAGCCACTGCGCAGCCATAGACATCGTAGGCTCGTGGCCTACAATCATAGTGACGCGCGCATCCGCACGAACAGCCTGAAGCTCATCCATAACCGACTGCATACCGCCGTCGTACAAGTTTTTGCGAGATACAACAACAGGAGCGTCACCGAAACGTTTCAGCATCTTCTGCAATGTCTGTTCGGTACGATTCGCGCTAGAGCACACGATATAATCCGGCACAAGTTTCAAAGACTCCAAACCTTTTGCCATGATTTTCGCTTGTTTCAAGCCCTTATCAGTAAGCCCACGGCCCCAATCGTCTCCCATTTCAGGAGCCTCAGCTTTGGCGTGACGCATCAGCAATAAAACGTATTTACTATGACGTACCTTTTTTACCAGCTTTTTCATTGGTGATGCCATCGTTCGCCTCCTATTGGGCTTTCTTTTCTACATCATCAGATTGCGCAACCGCAACCTCGTGCTTATCGCCCGGCAGTTGCGCAAGTTGCAAATCTAAATCACGCAAAACTTTACGCAACTTACGGTCAGAAATATCGCGAAGCGACAAGTCCTCCAACTGCTCAGCACGCTCCTCAGCGGTCATGTCGTCAATGTCAGTAACCGTATCTTTGGTACCGTGCTCGCGTTTCTTAAGCGCAACAAAACCATCGGCCATTGCGCGCGAAACAATCAAAAATCCCGTGTGACCAATCATCGCGTGATCCGGACGCACCGCCAAACCTTGAGCTTTCCACGAACGCTCCAACGTCTCCTGAATCTCCGGCTCAGTCCACACGCCGCTTTCTCGCAACGCTTCAGCCATTCGAGACATTTGCGTCGTAGTCGTCACGTACGCAATAAGCACGCCTCCCGGCACAATAACGCGATGCGCCTGTTCGAGACGATTCCAAGGGTCGAGCATATCAAGCATAATGCGGTCCACACTGTGCTCGTCTAAAGTTTTCGCAACCGAATCAAAATCGCCCGTAAGCAAATTCCACCAAGCAGGACGCTTCCCGTAGTACAAAGTTGCGTTAGATTCAGCAATACGCGCGAAATCCGGACGAAGCTCAATCGTAGTGAGATTGCCGCACTCTCCAACCGCGTCCAAAAGACTTAAGCTCATAGCACCAGAGCCAGCCCCCGACTCCAAAACACGCATGCCGGAGCGAATATCTCCTAAAGCAATTACTTGCGCAATATCTTTCGGATACATAATTTGCGCGCCTCTAGGCATAGAAAGTACATAGTCGACCATGCGCGGACGCATAACAACGTAATCCCAGCCGCCGATAGCACGAGCCGCCTTCCAAGGCTTATTTCCAGATTTTGAAAGGTCTTTAGATTCCTGATTTTCGCTATTTTGTAACGTTTCGCGCTTTGCACTAACGGTAGTTATAACAACGCCTTCATTGCGGCCAATCACGTCGTCGTGACAAATAAGACCATGCTCAGTTTGCGTAACGCCGCCTGCAACAAGTTGCGCAGTAATTCGCTTACCTTTGCGATCGGTGAACTGAATTTTCTCACCTACTCGTAAAGCTCCTCTACGCAAATTATCTTGCTGCACTCAACACCTCGCTTATTGCAAAAATACTACGAACACGCATATAGCAGCGCTATACAATTACTCCACCGACTATTTTACGGCAAACCCACAATAAAGCTCGTCAAAACTTACTAAAGCTTTACAAACTTACGGTAGTAAGCGGCATTGCAGAATCGATTGCGAAATCAGGCGCAGAAGGACGAACCCCCGCTTCCACCAAGTTGACACCTAGCATCGCAACCATCGCACCGTTATCCGTGCAAAGTTTAAGTTCCGGCAGACGCACTTCAACACCATGCTCCTTGCCTTGCTGTAGCAAATGTTCGCGCAACTGCGAGTTAGCAGAAAAACCGCCACCAATCATCAGCGTCTTCGAACCGTACTGCTCGCAGCCCATCATCGCCTTGCGAGAAAGCACATCTGCCACGGAATTAGCCAGAGAAGCACACACGTCGTCAACTGGAATATCAAGCCCCTGAGCTTGTCTTGCTTCCACCCAGCGAGCAACAGCAGTTTTTACACCCGAGAAGCTGAAATCGTAAGGATGCTCTTTTCCGGAACGTCCTTGCGTCAAGCCTTGCGGCACCTTTAAAGTATCAGGATTACCAAGCCTACCGTGCCTGTCAATATGAGGGCCGCCCGGGTATGGGAAGCCAAGCAAGCGCGCAACCTTATCAAAACACTCACCTGCAGCATCGTCCAAAGTTGTACCAACAACGTCAATACTTCGCGCAATATCGTTCACGTGAAGCAGCGAAGTGTGGCCGCCGGAAACGATAAGCGCCAAAACGTCCGGAGGAACGTCACCAAATTGCAATTGCGTTACTGCAATATGCCCAATTACGTGATTAATGCCGTAGATTGGCTTATTTGCAGCCCAAGCCAATGCTTTAGCGCCAGAAACACCTACAGCCAAGCAGCCTGCGAGACCAGGGCCAGCACTCACCGCAATCGCGTCGACGTCACTTAAATCCATGTTTGCGTCAGCTAAAGCTTGAGACACAACAGGCACAAATGCTTCAGCGTGAGCACGAGACGCGATTTCTGGAATCACGCCACCGTAGCGCGCGTGCTCTTGCATAGAAGAAGCCACCACATTTGATACCAGCGTGCGTCCGCGCACAATAGCTGCGGCAGTTTCGTCGCAGGTCGATTCAATTCCTAATACGATTGCTTCGCTCATGACTATTCCTTGGTTGCATTACTTTCTTTAGTTGATTCAAACAGGTTAATTTCACTTAAATCAGCACACATTGTGTACGCGTCCACACCTTCCGGCTGATAGTATCGTTTGCGCAAACCCATGCGCGCAAAACCAAACCGCTCATACAATGCGAGCGCAGGAATATTGTCAACGCGCACTTCTAGCAGCATGCGCTTAGCGCCAATTTGTTTTGCGGTTTTTACCATTGTGAGCAAAAGTTCAGACGCTATGCCTTTTCTTTGGTATTGTTTTGCGACGCCGATTGTCATAATTTGCGCATCGTCACCGTCAAACCAGTAGCCAGCATACCCGCGTAGCGTATTCGTATTGTTGTCAATATCGGCGTAATATGCGCGCATGGGAGCCTGTAACTCTTGCGAAATCATACGCTCATTCCATGAGCCTTTGCCAAATAAATCGGCTTCAACAGGCGCTATTTTTTGCGCTAAATCATCGCACGTAAAATCGCACTTAGGCACTCTACTACAACTCTCGGCTACTGCAGGAAATTGAGAACGCGTTATATCAACAATCATAATTACTCAAATCGTTAAAAACGTTCTATTTTTCCTTGGCTTTATTTGCGGCACCAGAACCGAGCACATGCTTAAGCGGATTTGGCACGGAAACGTCAGGGCGACGCAAATACAACGGATCAGCCGACGCAACTCGCTCATTATTTCGCGATTCCTCTAAAGCGCACTGATCAAAAATTTGCAAACCGCAAAGTCCTAAATCAAGCGCCGAAACGTCAGCAATCAAACCAATTTGCGCAATATTTCGCCAATCTTCAACATATTTTTTAGCTCCGTGACCGAGCACATCCACGCAATAATCCTTGCCGACTACGCCTGCCATATACTCATTCACGCGCGCAGTTACGTTAGCAGGGTAGTCAATATCCATGCTTACTACCGCTTTTCCTTCGTCGTCATACAAAGCAAAATACACTTGGCGACGGCGAGCGTCGTTTAACGAAAGCACATAATGACGTGTGCGAGAATCGTTAGTATCGTCCGAATTTGGAAGATTTAATAGTAAATCCGTTGAAATACCGCCATTTTTTAGCGCTTGCGTAAACGCACCAGAGCGCATCATCAAACTTTGAGGAAGTAAACTGTCACAACCAAAAATTTCCGCATTATTTGCGAACGCAATCGCTTTTGCTGCAACTAATCCCGCACGAAGACCGGTAAAAGGAGCAGGTCCTACTCCCACAACTACGCGATCAATATTTTGCGGCTGAAGCCCCGCGTTTTCCACAACTTTCGCAATATTGACTTGCAAACGTTCGACATGCGTGCGAGAGTCCGTTTCAACAATCGGCTCCAAACCAACAATACCAACCGTAGAACCATATGATGTGTCAATAACTAGCGTATTACTCATGTTTATTCCTCGACGTAACGTACCCAACCAGCTTACTCTTTCACCACAACCTGCAAAAGCTCGTTACAACGACGCCACGCGCTTCTGCCAATCATGACCAATTGGAAGCAACGTCACTATACGCTCGCCATCACTCGTCAAAACTTCCGTTTGATTTGATTGAGAAGACGTTTCCGTTTGATTTGATTGAATTGGCCTGGCAATATGAACTTCTAATCGTTCACTTGCCAGCACTCCAGCCATCTGCTCTCCCCACTCCATAAGCACAACCGTGCCATCGCCAGGTTCCTCTAAAGCTTCATCAAGCCCCAGCGATTCAAGCTCATCAAGCAAACGCGACACAACATCTTGCCCAGGAGCAAACGCTTCGCCTCCTAGACGATACGCGTCGACGTGAATAAGCGTTGCTGGCTTGCCGTCAGCAAAAGTACCGTGAAGTTCGCGCGCAATAGTAAACGTAGGAGACACGATTGGCTCGCTAATTTTCAGCCCCTCGCCAAATCCTTGAGCAAACGTTGTTTTACCAGCACCAAGAGGACCAGAAAGTAGCAAAACGTCACCTTCGCGCACAATTTTTGCCACCGACTCGCCAAGTTTGCGCATGTCGGCTTCAGTAGGAACTTGGCATATTTTTTGCAGTTCTTGATTCGATTCCATCGTTTACATCACGTTCTTTCTAATTTTCTTAATTTCTAAATTTTTCTAATTTCCTCGAGACGCTATCAGCATAATACACTGCTCTAGCGCATAGTCCGCGTCACTTGAACCGCCTTTACACTGCTCATCAGCCCACGCTAAACGTTGCAAACATTGAGCAATACCCGCACTATTCCAACCCGCAATCTGGCGCATCGCAATTTTAAGCACCCACGGATTCATTTTCGCCTCCGCCTGCGAAATTGTGCCGTTACGCACCGCCATTGCCATGGCAAGAGCGCGTATTTTTGAAGCACACGCGCCAATTAAAGCTATAGGATCCGTGCCCTGGGAAATTGCAGTACGCGCAGCAAGCACCGCTTGACCCGCATGTCCAGCAACAGCCTTATCTGCCACAAAAAATCCGGTAACTTGCGGATCTGCAAGCAAATAACGGTCAACAATATCAAGCGTCATAGGATTATCGTCGTAATCAAAGCACAGTTGCGAACACAAGGCAGCAAGTTCGCCAGTTTGCGAACCCAACACTGCCACCAGTCGCTGCGCAGCCTGCGGCTCAATACTGCGCTTATGACGGTCAAATATGCTCATAACAAAATTGAGTTTCGCATCGTCTTTTTTAAGATCAGGCACATATATAGTTTTCGCACCAGCCTTACTTAAACGCGAAATAATAGCCTTACCTTTAAGACCACCTTCATGCCGCGCAATAACCCAACTTAAAGAAGATTCGTCAAAATTATTTTCGTTATTTTGAGTCTGCTGGCAGAATTTTTCAATCGCATCTACTAAAGATTCATCCGCATTTTGCAAATCGTTTATCGCAACAATAGTGCCGCCACCAAAAAGTGACGGTCCAACCGCCTCATCAAACGCATACTTATCCGCATTCGCCGCATCAAGTTCAACAAGCTCAACATCTGGAACATTTTTTTGTATTGCTTCACGCGCACTACGAGCGTTAAGCTCATTTAAATACGCGTCCCCACCAACTACCAGCGTAACCGGCACCGCGCTTTCCAGACGCTGCTTACTAGCTGTCATCATGCTCCTTACACCAACCAAACTCTTAACCATCATAATATTGCGAGCGAATATGCGTTAGGTACACCAATTTAGTTTTCAAAAACTTCAGTAGCGTCACTTATTATGCGCTTTCCAGACGATCCAAGTAGTTGTCCCAATATAATCATGCGATTAACAACATAACGCTGAGAAAGCATACGCCGCACGCCTAAGCCAACCAGCAATATCGCCACTTCCACAGCCACCATCAGCCACGCACCACCCACTCCACTCGCCCATGG
Organism: Gardnerella nova; assembly: GCF_049244055.1. Taxonomy (NCBI): domain Bacteria; kingdom Bacillati; phylum Actinomycetota; class Actinomycetes; order Bifidobacteriales; family Bifidobacteriaceae; genus Gardnerella; species Gardnerella nova. Next base: position 851,867 of record NZ_CP058369.1, read on the forward strand.
AACAACCCCAATAGCAGTATCGTCGCACCAATACGCACACTGCTGCATAAAGTCAGTACCCAGCGAAGCAAGTTGAGCAAACACAAAAGACAACCCAGCATTACAACTCGCACAAACCAACGAAATTAATCCACATAACGTTGCCCAATCCATAAGCGGCGCAACCACAACATTTGCCAGCACAGACATACATGACACTTCTGGTTGAATAAGAATCTGTACCGGAAGCGTCCAATATTGTGCGGTAAGCGTCATACTCAGCGCAGCAGCAATCCACGACGGCATATACCGGTCGAGCACACGCGACAACGGCACCCCCATAGTAACAATTCCAAACGTTGCCGCACAAGAAAGAGCAAACGCATAATCCCAAGCGTACGAAGGCGACATAAACAAGACTAATATAATGGTCCAGCTCAGTGCGCTCACAGACTGGTAAGGTCTTTTGAAGCAAAACGCCACCGCGCTTATCACCCCCATAATAAGCGCTCGCAATACTGACGCCGACGGAAACACTATACAAGCCAGCATTATTTGCAACACAATCTGCACGAAGGCCGTAAACCAGCGAGGCGTAAGAAAGTAAGCGCAACAGCGGCGAATAATTACGGCGAGCAACAAAAAATGACCGCCTGACACTGCCATAACGTGCATAATCCCCGCATGCTGAAAATGACGACGAGTCATTGTTGCGTACGTTTCGTCAATAAGTTCAGCCTGCGTACTGTACGCTGCTTGCTTTGGCTCGCTTTCTATTGGTACATACTCTTGCCCCAGCATGCCAACCGTCACCCCCGGAACCAACATTCTCCCCTGCATGTCGAGTTTGTTTGTCACTTCGTAAAAAGATTGCCACAATGCGCTCATAGTTCGGTGGAATATGTCAGGCTGTTCCGTTATGCGTATGGTTGCTTGAGATTTTGCTATGCGAAATTCCGGAACGTCACTGTTAAAACGGGAGGTTCCCACACGTACCGGCACGCGCACGGTAGCACCATAGGCAAGTCGATTACATAAAGGCGAGTAAGCATACAGTTTAGCCCGAGCGTAGCTTGCGAAGTGAGCAAACTTTCGCACTTGAACAGTAGCTTGACAATCTCCACTCATACTTTTTGACGTACGAAGTGGCGTTATTATACTAAATTCAGCTTCGTTTTCAGACGCGCCTATGTCGTTATCGTCACCAGTACGATGGTAGCGTTGAGCGTTGGGAACGCCACTTGTTTGTATTGATTGCATAACAATATCGTTGGCGAGTACGCACTGAGTTGTGTAAGTGAGCATTATTGCGGCAATACACACGTATGTTGCTAGCGACATCGTTTTACGCCAGTTCACCAGCCAATATCTTGCGGTATTTGTGATACGAAATATGCGCTGAGAATAATTGTGTATACGTATACGAATACTTGCGCTATTGCCGTACAAGAAACGTTGAAAATATTGGAAACATTGGAAACATTTACTTATTTTCATACGTTGCTTCACAATAACGCAAGTTATTACACCGCATGCCATTGCTATGATCAATGCGTTCAGAGTGTGATCTTTCCAACACCATTTTCCAACCAAGCACCCAGCCCACATTCCGGCAGCCACTGGAACCATGCGCATATCGTGGCTTCCAGAAATACGTTGCACTACGTTACGCATACACTTACCTTATTTCCACGATTCCGCTTAATCTTCTCAACGTTTTTGGGCCTATACCTTTAATTCGCAACAAGTCTTCTAATCTGGTAAAACGTCCCATTGCGTTACGTTGTTTAATAATTCTTGCAGCAGTTTTAGGGCCTATTCCTTTTATCGTTTCTATTTGATTGGCAGTTGCCGTGTTGAGATTGATAGGATCACTGTTGCCATTATTGCCGCTGTTACCGCTGCTGGTTCGCGCGCGAGTACGTTGACTTGCTGTCGCCTTTGCGGATGGTGCTGCTGCAGCTTGCGATTTGCGTTGCGTACGTGAGGATTTAGTTGTACGAGTTGAAGTTACGGGAGCTGAATTGGAGTTTTGTTGCGAAACGGTATCGTCATATACGCCGTCATCATTTACCGGCTGTATCGTAGTATTTTCCACGCCACTTTCTGCAGCAGTTTCTGCAGCACTTTCTGCATCGCTCTCACGACTATTCTTGTGCCCACTTTTTTGCTTATGTTTCGCAGAACGTCCATTGCTATTCGACGTTTCAGCACCGTGCTGGCCCGCTGCCGTGTTATGCACATCAGTCGGCCAAACTGACGCTTGTTCATTTTGCACTTTTTGATACGTAAGCGACTGCGAAATGAGCATGGTTAAACTCGCACACAAGGCCGTAACCAAAATCAGCATAACAGCTAGCACATGAATCGGACGCATATGCACGCGCGGCACCATCTTGCTACTTCGCAACGCCGCACTCAACGAAGTAACACCATCCTCTGCAGCATCGTCATTAAACTTACCTTGAGCTAGCTCAGATAGTGACGAAACAGCTCTACGAGAAGGAAGAGCGGCATGAGCACCACCAGCACAACCAGCACCATGTTTCGGATTGCAATATTCCATACCATCCCCCAAATTCAAATAATTCCCCAAATTTACAAACTATTACTCCCACTATTAATGAACTTCTACCTATTCGCAACAAAAATCACACATTGTGGTTAAAAGCTGCAGCCCCCTTGCTGCCGCACACACCCCGGAGTTTTTCCGGCAAATGTTCCATAAAATCAAAAACGATTTTTCCTTTACAGCGTTGTAAAGAAACTAACGAAATCACGCCAAAAAACGACAGTGACTTTACAGCGTTGTAAAGAAAAAATCGAAATTAAACCGAAAAGTGATTATTCCTTTACAGTAACGTAAAGAAAAAATCGAAATCCGGTCCAAAAACGACAATTCCTTTACAGCTATGTAAAGAAACCATCGGAACAATCTCCGGAGAATGTTCCTGTAGCTTTGCAGTTGTGCTTTGCGAACGTTGAGTACTTATTGCCTAGAATCCACTAGCATTCCTGCTGCTGCACACACCACACCAAACCAAATCCTCCCACACTCACAGAAGCTTAATTGCGCGTCATTCATTCACGTGGATATTCGTGTGGTGAGATTTGAGATTTTTCGCACTGAGCGCGGCGAACGTCAGAGCCGCAGGCTGCTGATTCGCCAAGCGAAGAAGAAAAATCGAAAAATCTCGGCGATTAAGCGAGGTTATTAACGATTAGCACGCAGAGTTTAGGGGGATTTCTCTACGAGCACTAAAAGAGGACTGAGCGAACGCAACACAACATAAACAAGGTTTTACTACAATAAAAATATTTCACATGAGTGCGGAGCGAAGGACGGGACGTGCGAGGAGAGAAATCCCCCAAAACTCACGCCACATCAAGGAGGATTCCGCGAAACTCATAGACGAAACTCAAGAATAACGAAAAAAAATGCTGTGCGCGACGACCTGCTTTCGCGCGCACAGCACTAATTAAGCCGAATTTTACCTCTCGTCAGGCACAATCGACACAATCTTAGGCGCTTTTACAATCACCTTAAGCGGAGCTTTGCCGCCCAAGCGATCGGCTACAGCTTCCAAGGCGAGCTTTTCAAGCTCTGAAGCCTCAATATCCGGGTCGACTTCAAGCTTGGCGCGAACCTTGCCCTTGATTTGCACGACGGCCGTAACCGTATCCGCACCAACGTAGCGAGAATCTGCAACCGGCCAAGCTGCGTGAGCAATCGACTTAGTGTGTCCAAGCTTGCTCCACATTTCTTCGCAAATATGCGGCGCGATTGGAGAGAGCATAAGCACGAGCGGCTCCACGGCTGCGCGCGGAACGTGAGGCAGCGAAGTCAAGTGGTTGTTCAGCACAATCAGCTTAGCGATTGCAGTGTTTGGTCGCATTGCTTCCATTTCCACAGTCACTTCCGCAATCGTGTTGTTAAGAAGCTTAAGCGTCTTCTCGTCGAGCGCGTCATCTGTTACTACGCAAGCGCCGGTTTCTTCGTTAACTACATTGCGCCACAAGCGCTGCAGGAAACGCATGCCGCCGACAACGTTACGCGTGTTCCACGGGCGGGATTCAGAAAGTGGACCCATGCTCATTTCGTACAGGCGGAAGGTGTCTGCACCGTAGTTTTCGTACATGTAGTCTGGGGTCACAATATTCTTTAAGCTCTTACCCATTTTGCCGAACTCGCGGTTCACAGTCTCGCCATGCCACGTAAATGTTGGCTCGCCAGCGCCGTTTGAAGCGCCTTCTTCAACCTCGTCGGCTGGCACGTACTGTCCGCGCTCATCCGTGTAGGCGTAAGCCTGAATCATGCCCTGGTTGAACAGGCGGTGGAACGGCTCAGCAGAATCCACGTAACCCAAGTCGTACAAAGCTTTATGCCAGAAGCGCGAGTAAAGCAAGTGCAAAACTGCGTGCTCTACGCCACCAACGTACAGGTCAACGCCGCCAGAAACGTGCTCTTTGCCTGGACGGTTTGTGCCCATCCAGTAGTCGTATTCGTCGGTGTCTACCATGTGCTCAGCGTCGTTTGGATCCAGGTAGCGCATGTAGTACCAGCATGAACCAGCCCAGTTTGGCATGGTGTTGGTGTCGCGATAGTAGGTTTTTACACCCTCACCGAGGTCGAGCTGAACTTTTACCCAGTCCTCGTTTCGACTTAGAGGCGCTTCCGGTTCGGAATTTGCGTCGTCTGGTGCGTATGTTTTTGGCTGATAGTCTGGAACGTCCGGCAATGCAATTGGTAGCTCAGAATCTGGAACTAAGTGAGCAACTCCGTCCTCGTCGTAAACGATTGGGAATGGTTCACCCCAGTAGCGCTGCCTAGAGAATAGCCAGTCGCGAAGTCGGTAGGAAACCCTGCCTTTTCCAACACCTGCAGCCTCAAGCCAAGTCGTCACCTTTTTAATTGCTTCGTCCACGCGCAAACCGTTAATAGACAAAGCGTCACCGAGCTTATGCGTATGTTCGACAGCAGAGTTGATAACAATTCCGTCGTGTGAAACAAACGGAGCGTTACCTTCGTAGTCTGCCAACTTTTCGCCAGACTCAGCAAGTGGTTCAACGGTATAGATTACAGGCAAACCGAAGGCTTTTGCGAAATCGTAGTCGCGCTGGTCGCCGCCTGGAACTGCCATGATTGCGCCCGTACCGTAGTCCATAAGCACGTAGTCTGCAGTAAAGAGCGGAAGTTTTGCTCCAGTTACAGGATTAATTGCGTAAAGACCGGTAAACAGGCCGGTTTTTGCGCCCGCATCTTCTGTACGATCTTTAGCGGTCTTCGCGCGAGCTTGAGCTTGATACTCAGCCAAGCCTTCCTTAAGACTTGCGTAGCCGCCCTTCCAACTTTCTGGAACGTCCGCACCCCACGCTTCTGGCACATGCTCAAGAATCGGGTGATCTACGGAAACAACTGCAAAAGTGGTGCCAAAAAGCGTGTCTGGACGAGTCGTGTACACTTCCAAATCGCGCGTTTCGCCATCTGCGCATGGAACTTCAAAATGTACGGAAGCGCCGTGAGATTCGCCAATCCAGTTGCGCTGCATAAGCTTAACTTTTTCAGGCCAATCAATAGTGTTCAAATCTTCAACTAAACGATGGCCGTAAGCGGTGATTCGCATGGACCATTGGCGAAGGTTGCGCTGGAATACTGGGAAGTTTCCGCGTTCAGACTTACCTTCTGCAGTAACTTCCTCATTTGCGAGCACGGTTCCCAAGCCTGGGCACCAGTTCACAGGAGATTTAGAAATATAAGCAATACGGAAGTCGTTGAGAACGTCTGCTTGCTCTACTTTGTTGAGTTCTTCCCACTTTTTGCCGGCAAAACCAGGAATTTCGCGCTTGCCGCTCTTAAATTCATCAACAAGCTCAGCAATCGGACGAGCGGAACCTTTACCGCCGTCTTTGCGCACAAAATCAGGGTTGTACCAAGCGTCATACAGCTTTGAGAAAATCCACTGCGTCCAACGCACATAATTCGTGTCGATTGTTGCAAAAGACCTACGATCATCGAAGCTCAAGCCCATGCGGTGCAGCTGCCTGCGCATATTTGCAATATTTGCTTCAGTAGTGATGCGAGGGTGCTGGCCCGTTTGCACAGCGTACTGTTCTGCAGGAAGTCCAAAAGCGTCGTAACCCATGGCGTGAAGAACGTTTTCGCCTTTCATGCGGTGGTAACGGCTTACCACGTCCGTTGCTAAATATCCAAGAGGATGCCCAACGTGCAAGCCTTTGCCGGATGGGTATGGGAACATGTCCATTGCAAAGAAAGAAGGACGACCTTCCGCAAGATTGCCTTCGCCATCCTTCAAATCACCCTTAACATTTGCAGCCCAGAACGTGCCTTGTTCGTCCCAGGTCTGTTGCCAGCGCTGCTCGATATCTTGTGCGAGCTGCGCGTTGTAACGAAAAGCTGGCTCGGTTGCAGAAGCATTATTGTCAGCTGTTGCATACTGTTGATCGTTGTCGTTCATACCCTAGGACTATAGCGTCCGGCACCGTCATTACGCAACACTTTTTACAAGTTTTGTGGAGAAAAATATGCTTTTTGCGAAAATTTTACTGACGAATGTACAAAATTCGTAGAACGCGCATTTCTTAACGAACGGACCACTACAATTGTTGATACACGACATAAGTAGATGTTACGAAATTAGTTACACAATTAGTTACATAATTAATAGAGGAGTATATAGTGAAAGTATCAAAAAATACGTTGTTATTACTTGCTTGTTTAGTTTGGACAGTAGCAGGAAGTAATATTTTGCGTTTAGGATTGCTGGCTTACGCTGATTATATTTCTCCCCTCAATTGCGCGTTATCGTTACTTGTTTTCTTACTATTCCAGTTCCTTATTTTTGGCAAGCTGGTTACGAAACATACGGCTCGAATTAAAGCTTACGAAGACGATAAGCAGTTTTTCCTCAAGTTTTTCGACGTAAAATCGTTTGTGATTATGGCGGTTATGATTACTGGCGGCATAACGCTTCGCGCCAGTAATATCGTTCCAGAACAATTTATTGCCGTATTCTACACCGGTTTAGGTGCCGCACTGCTACTAGCGGGCCTACTGTTTGGCTATCAATTTGCCAAAACTTTCTGCCCAGCTCTTAAAAGCTAAGCGCAACAATAAACTTAAAAAATAAACACAACGTTACTGTTTGTGCTCAGTTTTCGGTAAAATGGTGGGTTTGAAATAACTCCGTTTTGTGCGTGAACGGTTGCGCTCTGCAATATAAGCCCCCGCGTTCACGCACGCAATATTAAGAAGGTTGCTATGAACAATAATGTGTACAAGAAAAGTAGATCATACGCACCTGAACGCTTCTTTGAATGTGAGGGCAAGGGTTTGCAATGGTTGCAAGAAGCTCACCAGTATGGCGGCCCTAAAGTTGCGAAAGTATTTGACTGGGGTAAGGATTATCTCAATATTGAGCGCATTGACACAACCGCTCCAACTCCAATTGCCGCGTTCGAATTTGGGGCTTCTCTCGCACACATGCACGATTATGGAGCAACATATTTCGGCGAAGCTCCAGCCGACTACGATGGCACCTGCTATTTTGGACCTTTGAGCGATCCAGTTGAAATGCCAACTGGCGCTTGGAGTAGCGTCACTGATTACCTCGCAGACGGCAGATTGCGCCCCATGATTGAGCTTGGAATTGCTCGCAGGGAGCTTAGTAAAAGCGATTTGGATCTTACAAACGAAGTTATTGACGCACTTCCTGATTTGCTTGGACGCGCTGCGAACGATAAGCCTGCTCGTGTTCACGGAGACTTGTGGAGCGGCAACGTGCTTTGGACTAAAAGCGAAGATAACGAACATGTCGAAGCGGTACTTATTGATCCAGCAGCTCACGGCGGCCACCGCGAAGAAGATTTAGCAATGCTTCACTTGTTTGGAATAAGCTACTTTAAGCAAATATTAGACGGATATCAGTCCGTACACCCACTGAAGGCAGGTTTTGAACAGCGCATGACACTGTGGCAGCTCTACCCTATTGCCGGTCACTGCGTATTCTTCGGCGGAGGTTACGTAAGCGAATATCGAGATATGTGCAGAAGATTACTGAATTAAACGTTACGCAAGTACGCAGTAAATTTTCACAATTTTTACCAACAATAATTCGTAACAGACGATAAAATCGTACAAGACAATATCAGTTACCTTACTTATACACGCAATAGTTAGTTTAACTATTAGCGCAACTACAGCAGTTACGGAAGGCCAACATTACTATGATTTGTTTGCGCAAACGCACCTGGCATCGTCCACTCGCCCTACTCGCCGCATTAGCCACAATGATACTAGCGGTAAGTTCATGCGGGACACCAGCGCAAACCACTACTACACCAACGAAACTGCCACAAAAAAATCATGGCAATGTTGTTATTTTTACTCCCTCTGACGGCTTGGCATTAACGAGACACAAACCGCTAAGCACTTGGGATAGGCTTGTTCCTGAACTAGTAAAAGGCTTAAAAAATAAAGGATTTAACGATACTGCTATCGTTACTAAAACATCCTCAAGCCTCGCCGAACAAAGTCAAGACGTGCAAGATTACGTGGTAAATTTGCTCACCCCACTGCAGCATGCAGGCAAGAATCGTAAAGCAACCAAACATTCTGACGATGCGAACACAAAACTGAGAAAACAGCTCAGTAAAAATACTCTTGTTATTGCACCGTGGTCAAATAAAAACGGAAATAATAACTACGGAGATTACGCAACACTGCCCGCAGCACTTGAGCAAACACCGTCGCCAAACGTTACGTCACAAGATAAGCAAGGTGACGATACTCATCCTCAACAGAATGATAAACAATCGCACAAAGACCTTGCTCAAAAATCTGCCGACCAAGCCGAAGATAAGCAGACGCAAGATCAAGAAAATCATAAACGAATGGACTCATTTAGCAACGAAGCAAACAGCGCTGGCGACCAATCTGCAAAAAATGCTCTTCGCGCAGAAAAACGGTTAGCTACCTCACTGCAACTCGCCAAAAAAGCCGGAGTACACGTAATAATGATTGCCAGGACTGTGCCAGGATTCCAGCCAGACGTACTGTTCCACTTATCTGATGCAAAAAGTATTGGCGAAACTCAAGCCGCAACCCTAGTACAAAAGCTCGCTCTTGATCGTGCAACTCAAGATAACCCGCGCTATATTGAAGTGCTGCTACCATGCCACAATCAGAAAAATATTAATGCACATGCGAGCACGCAAACGAATAAAAACACTGAATCGAACGGCAATCATACTGAGAGTACGAACGAAGATAACCCGCTTGGATTAGACGACGAGTTTGCAAAAGAAGCATTCAGCGGTATTTGGAAAGTGTTACGACCGTACTTTGCTTCCGGCACACTCCTAAGTTCTTCTGGCACTTTGCATACAAACAGCACAGAAAACGATTGGATGAACGTAGCTTTTGACGCCGATGATCCAGAAGCAGTCAAAAAAGAACTTACTAATCGTATTACCGCTAACGATCACCAATTCACTCCTTCGCTGCGACACGTTGACGGAATTATCGCCATGGACGATCAAATTGCGTTGCAAACAGCAAAAACGTTAAGCGACCTCGGTTATGAAGGAAGCGCGGCAGATATCAACCCTTCATTTACTCTACCAGACGTTATCGGAAACTTTATTGGTAAAAGGAACCTCACTAAACGACCGGTTCCAGCTCCTAAAAACTCGCCGAATCACAAAGAAAATCAAGAACAAGCCGACACTGAAGCAGCCAAAAAGGACGATTCGCAACTAAAGCAATGGCCGGCAATAACCGGTTATGGCGCTTATAAGAATATCATGCCAAATATTGTCAATGGTAAGCAATGGATGACTACTATTGAGAACCAGGCAAAAATTTCTCAGGATATCGTAGCTACTTGCGACTCATTAAACACAACTGGAAAACTTTCGAGAAGCATTGCTACAACGCCGACGAATCTTGGCAATGGAGTAAACGTTCCTACTATTTACGAGCAGTTGCTGGCAGTAAGTGCCACAAACTTGAAAGCCCGCTTAATAGACCCAGGCTATATTTCACTCGCCGACGCAGGATTGTAATAACACGCGCCACGCGAAACCGGAGACGCTGCAACCAAGGCGCGCAACCGTATGCTCTGCAATTGGCTGGCGTTATTTTATGAGCAAAATTAGCGTTTGCGAGGAGCGTAAATCACTTGCTCAATCAAATCGTTATAACGCTCAATAACCGCTTTACGACGCGCTTTTAAGCTAGGCGTAACAAGCCCATTAGCTTGAGTAAACGCTTGAGGCACAATCTCGAATTTGCGAATAGATTCTGCCCTGGAAACCAGCGTATTAGCTTTGGTAACAGCACGCTCAACTTCCGCGCGTACGATACCATTGTGTGCAGCTTCCTTAAGCGAGGATACAGGGCGTGCACCGCGCGCAGCCAACCACGTATTAACTTCTGCCAAATCTAAAGCAATAATTGCAGCTACGAACGGCTTCCTGTCACCAATCACCACGCATTGCGCGATAATAGGAGATGTCATAAGCGAAGCTTCTAGCGTGCTTGGGGAAAGATTCTTGCCACCGGCGGTAATAATAAGATCTTTTTTCCTGCCGGTAATACGCACAAACCCGTCAGAATCAAGCGAACCAAAATCTCCCGTATGCAACCATCCGTTGACGATTTGCTGACGCGTAAGTTCAGGATTATTGTGGTAGCCTTTGCACACGGCTGGACTTTTAATACACAATTCGCCGTCGTCAGCGATCGCAACTGACACACCTTTAACTGGCAAACCAACCGTTCCGATACGATATCCCACCGTTGGATTCACCATTGAAGGCGCGCAAGTTTCTGTCATACCGTAGCCTTCTAAAAGCGGCAAGCCAATTCCATTGAAGAAGTGCGCAATAGATAAGTCAAGTGGCGCTCCGCCAGAAATCGCGTATTTAACAGAGCCTCCAAACACTTGCAACAAAGGCTTATACACTAGTTTTTTACATAATTCGTGGCTTATTGCAAGCATTGGCGAAACCATCGCTCCTGATTGTTGCGCATAGGACCAATCGCGAGCAACTTGCGCAGCATAAGCGAAAATAATTCCTTTCACACCCCTACCGGCTTTTTGTGAAGCAGCGTTGTAGATTTTTTCGAAAATTCTTGGTACGCCTAGAATAAAGGTTGGTTTGAACGTTTGGAAATCAGTGAGCACAGTTTTCAGATTACTGGTGAGACCAAGAGTGATATTGCCTGTAAAGCAGAAGAATTGCATGAATCTTGCGAACACGTGTGCCAATGGCAAAAATAGCAGCAGGCGCGGCTGATTTTTATAAGCAATGTCTGGCATTGAGATAACACCAGATTTTGCGATAAAAACAAAATTGCTATGTGTCAGTTCAATACCTTTCGGCTCACCTGTTGAACCGGACGTATAAACAATAGTCGCCACATCTGAACCTTGGACTGCGTGCGCGCGCTCATAAAATTCTGCATCCGTAACCGACTTACCATATTCAACGCACGCAGCTATAGCACCACGGCTTATTACGTACACGTCCGTAAGCGTAGGGCAGTATTCTTGTGCAGCCTCCACTTTAGGCAGCATTTCAGGAGATTCAACGAAGATTGAGCGTACGTTGGAATCTGAAATTATATGCTGTATTTGCAAAGGAGAGCTTGTTTCATAAATAGGCACTGTCATAGCGCCAATTGCCATAATTGCCATATCGAGCACAGTCCACTGCCACGACGTGTGCGCAATAATAGATACAGCATCTCCCGGCATAATTCCTTTCGCAATCATTCCTTTAGCGACGGCAATAACCATGTCACGAAACTCTTCAGCCGTGTAGGATTGCCAAGTACCAGCAGTATCAACATATTCAATAAGAGAATCATGAGGGCTACGCGAGGCGCGCTCCTCTAACAGAGAAAAAACACTATCGTCTATATCGAGCGTCTCATCGAGTGGACGAGAATACTGCTGCATACTAACTCCTCTGACGCCTCATTGTTGTACACACTTTACTATACGCGACTCGCACAATCAGACTATGCAAATATCTACAAGATTAAGCGTAACTTTGTTCAATATTCTACAAAACGCTCAATAATACGCTGCATACGTTTCCTCACGTTATGAATCGATTGGTTTCAGCACTATTTTTCGTCGAGCAGTCATACCGGCAGGATTTTCGTAAGTGCGATTCTTACGTTTTAATCCCCATTGCACACAACGTTTGCCACAATGATCCGAACCTCCCTCAACGTGGCCAAATTGTTGTCCTTGTTTTACTGCCACACCAACAGTAAATTTCGTAACTGCAGGCTCAAATGTTGAGGTAAGTTCACCGTGACGAATACTTACTACTGATTTTCCGGCAACATGGCCTGCAAAACTTATAACTCCGTCCGCTGGAGCAAATAGTGGTGTTCCTGGAGAAGCAGCCAAATCAACACCTCGATGCCCCGCCAGCCAAGGCTTAGGAGGAGGGTTAAAGGCCTTAACTATGCGAGCAGGCTTTACCGGCCATTTCATGGCAGAACGGCATGTTTCTGCACTATATGAGCTTTTAGCAAGAGCGCAGTTATGGCAGCATGATCCGGTAGATTTTGAAACGTAATATTTAAGCTGATTATTGTTCTGCAAAATATACGATTGCAAAGATAATGCCGTTACTAAAAAAGTAAGTACCACAAAAATACTTAAGCCGGCAAGCAAACTACAAAAAAGCTCGTAATTTTTTCGTTTTTTTAAATCTTCACGCAATAATTTCTTAAGTACTGCTTTAATACGAAAATGTTTACTGTAAAAACTACGCATATATCCCCCTTTTTTATGCGACTTGCTTTTTAGTTCTTATTTTGCTTTATACATGAGCTTTTAATAAGTCTTACAATTCGTTTGCAAAAAGCATAGTATTTTACGCAATTGTGGATAAAACATTTATAGTTTGTTTTACATTTTGTTTGCTGTGGCGCGAGTTTTAGGGGATTTCTCTCCTCGCGATTTGTTTTCGATATTCTTGAGTATCGTCTATGAGTTTTGGCTGATGTTTTAGGTTGTTGCTTTGATGAGTCTAAAGAAATTTCAGCATCGTGCGTCCCGTCCTTCGTCGCTCTGGTTGTTAAAGGCTTTTATGTCTGCTTCGTTCTCTATGTAACGTTGCTTCCTCAGTCCTCTTTTAGCACTCTGCTCGAAATTTCTTTAGACTCTGAGTTAATAATCATTAACACAAAACTCATAGACTCGTTAGCTTTGTTACGAGAAAGTGCGTGGTTTACTAAGTGCAACTAAAGTCGCACAACTAAGCTGCGGTGGGGTGCGTGGTTTGCTAAGTGCAAATAAAGTTGCGTAACTAGGCTGCGGATGGGTGCAACTACTTAGTTTAGAGTTTCACAAAAAGTGCGAAAAATCTCAAATCTCTGTCTCTACCATTAATTGCGACACGCCACAACACGCCATATTTGCATCTTAGAAAATTCCGTGTAATATAAATGTCTTGTGCGCGGCACTCAGCCAAACACAGCAGATATTCCTGCGTAGCTCAGTTGGCAGAGCGTTCGACTGTTAATCGAATGGTCGCTGGTTCAAGCCCAGCCGCAGGAGCCATAAAAGCCACTGATTCGTCAGTGGCTTTTTTGTTATGCAGTCAAAGCATCACCTCACTTCAGTTCCACATAAACCTTACACATTGACGACAGGAACGTAGCTAACATAATCGCTTTGGCGTACTATAGAAGCGGATTGTTGTATCACCGATACACATGTGAGCAGTCATCGACAAACAGAGGAAGCATATGATTCAACATATCTCTGCAAAAGCCAATAAAGGCGACAAGCGGAAATCTACTATTCTCATAGCGAGTATAGTAGTTCTAGCTTTGATACTTACCGCAGCTGGAGCATTTTGGTACGTAAAGTACACAGAACGCACTAGAGCTGCACGTAAACAGTGTGAACTTAAAGTTGCACAAGTTATGCGAGCCAGCAAAACATGGAAAACTTTAATCAACAATGAGATAGTTGTTAATCTTTCCTTAGACAATACTAAAATCAGCGATGAGCTTGATCGTATAATTCATGAAAAAACTCCTGCAGTAGTGGCATGCACCGCTACTTCTCCAGATGAGCTCGGCAATCAGGGCGCCCAAGCAGTGGCTGCATCTCAATGGTATATCGCTAAAGCCACGAAGGTACGCTCCATGGCTATCAAAATACTTGATGCTGCTGAGGAAAATATTAAGAAGGCTAACGCGGCAGATTCCGACAAGCAAGGCGAAAAGAAGGAAGAAGAAAAGAAGGAAATTCAGAAAGTAACTGGTACGGTCATTCGCAGAGCCAATGCTGTTGCCCGCGTACGCAGCAATACTCCACCTGCGCCTGCACCTGCACCTGCACCTGCGAAGACAGGTGACAAAAAAGAGGAAAAGAATAAGGAAAATCAAAAGAACAGTAATGAAGGCCAAACCCCTCCAAATACAAAGCTTGATTCTAACCTCAAACCTATAAAAGAAGATAAAAACTCTAAAGACGACAAGGATTCTAAGAATCCAACGAAGCCAAACGATAAAGAGCCAAACAAGCAGAATAACCAGGGACAGGCCCCACAGCAACCAAGCAAGCCAGGTGGTCAGGGACAAAACCCACAGCAACCAAGCACGCCAGGCGGTCAGGGACAAAACCCACAGAAACCTGCTACGCCTCCAGCGCAACCCGCTCCATCAACCGACAAGGATGCGAAGAAAGAGAGGCCAGACATTATAGTCGACAATCCCCCAGTAGGGAAAACTAATAAGTAATTTGTAGCTTCTGTCGGTTATTTGTTCACATACATACAATTACATATCAATAAAAGCTCCTGGCCATTGTAGCTGGGAGCTTTTTTGATATAAGGGTTGGAAATTTTGGGTTATTCCCCGGGTTATTTCCCAAAATGTGTGTACAGCTGAGCTTATGAAATTCTGGGCTATAAGACACAGCCCCAACACCATTAATTCTCAACTAACCAACTGAGAAAACAACGCTTACGCGTACTATAACGCAATATGCAAACCCCTATATATATATAAATAAATAAATAAATAAATAAAAAGCGTGTATGACACCTCATCACAAGATGCCATACACGCTACTGCCGTACGACCGGCTAACTACTCAACTTTCGCATGATCCTCACGGAAACTATGCAAATCAACTTCCTCAAGAGGAATAACCTTAGTATGGTACTTAATCTTGTAACCAACGTACAAAATCAAGAACAGTGGCACAGACATGTACGTAATACCAATAGCTTGCCAATTAAGAGTTGCAAACGAATGCAAATCCTGACCAACAATAACCAAAACGCACAAAAGGAATGCAACAATCGGTCCGAACGGATACCACTTTGCACGATACACCAGCTCATCCAAGGAATGACCCTGAGCCAAGTATGCTTTACGGAAACGATAATGCGCCGCCGCAATACCAGCCCAAGCAATAAAGCCTGTTAAACCACTTGCAGCAACAAGGAACATGTATATTTGCGAACCAAAAATACTCATGAAGAAAGTAAACAAAGCAACTACAAACGTGGCAACCAAAGCTGGAACTGGAATACCGCGCAAGCTAACCTTACCAAACAGCTTTGGAGCATTACCGTCTTTTGCGAGCGCATAAAGCATTCTAGTGGAAGCATACATGCCGGAATTTGCTGCAGAAATAACAGAAGTCAAAATAACAGCATTCATAATAGCTGCAGCAGCTGCAAGACCTGCACGCTGGAACACGAGCGTGAATGGGCTAATAGCAATATCACTTGCTTCAGATCCAAGAAGATTTGGGCTGGTGTAAGGAATAATGCATGCGATAACGAAAATTGCAAGAATGTAGAAAAGAAGAATACGCCAGAACACTTGCTTTACAGCCTTTGGAATACTCTTTTCTGGAGTTGCAGACTCACCAGCGGTAATACCAATAAGCTCAGTTCCTTGGAACGAGAAGCCTGCAATAGCAAACGCGCACAGAACTGCAGGAACGCCTCCAGCAAACGGAGCGTCTTTATGAGTGAAGTTTTGCAAGAATGGCGCTTTACCGCCAATAATTCCAACAATCGTAAGCGAACCAATAACAAGGAATACAATAACCGCTGCGACTTTCACTATAGAAAGCCAATATTCTGTTTCACCAAAGCACTTAACTGTCAGAACGTTAATAAGCAAAATAAGCATAAGAACAGAAAGCGAGAAAATCCATATTGGTACTTTCGGGAACCAGTATTGCAAAACAATTGCGGCGGTACTCACGTCTACCGCAACCGTAATAGCCCAATTAAACCAGTAGTTCCAGCCCATTGCAAAACCTAAAGCAGGATCAATAAAACGTCCGGAATACGATGCAAACGAGCCACTAATAGGCATAAACGTTGCCATTTCGCCAAGGGACGTCATCAGGAAGTACACCATGATACCGATTGCTGCGTAGGCAAGCAATGCGCCGCCAGGACCAGCCATGTGAATTGTGGCACCACTTGCAACGAATAATCCGGTACCAATACTGCCACCTAAGGCAATCATAGAAATATGGCGGGTTTTTAATCCGCGATGAACATCGTTCTGCTCAGAAGTTTGTGTAGCAGTAGATGACAATGATGAATCACTCATTTTTCCTCCTTTTTATCACAATCAGAGGCAAAAACAAGCATGAAGCATGCGTGTCGATAGCACTCCGCAGCGAATGCCGACTCGCTGCGACAGTCTTTGGCTTATTAAACCAAGTCCCAGCTCGCTAACTTTGGGAATCAGATAGCAAACTTCGGCGCTCTCCCCTTTTACAAGCAATCAACGCTTCCCAGCTCATGCTTGTTACTCTTGTTGAGCGCGACCTCTGGTCGATGGTGTTTATTATTAGTACGACTTGCAGACAAACGCAAAGTACAGCGGCGTGGCGCGAAAGTGACAGTTACTTTACAGCGTTGTACAGAAAATAACGAAATCTCGCCAAAAAACGACATTCCCTTTACAGTCATGTACAGAAAATAACGAAATCTCGCCAAAAAGCGATTATTTCTTTACAGCGTTGTACAGAAAATGTCGCGCGCACACTGCAAAACAGGGTTATAGGGGTTATAGGTGTTATAGGGGTTATAGTCCAAAAATGCGAAGACGCATCGTAAGGAATAAAAAAATCTCGACAAGTCATACAACCTGCCGAGATAAATTGTGGAGCTAGGGGGATTCGAACCCCCGACCCCCTCCATGCCATGGAGATGCGCTACCAGCTGCGCCATAGCCCCGTCTTTATTTATGTCGTTCAAACGAACCTTTGATAGAATACAACAAATTCACGTTCTATCCAAATGCGGCGTGTCGGGCAACTATCTATAAGTTCCCCCGCTCGCATTATTTCCAGTTTTCAAACTGGCTTTACCGCCGACTTTTTAATGAACTTTTCCGCTAACGTTGCTCGACGTATCGTTTCCACGAGAACCAGTCGACGCATCTCCATTTCCGCTCCCGGTTTGCAAATCCGACAAATCACCACCAGCACCATTGTTGTTATTTCCTCCAGCAGTAGTGCCGTCCTGTTCGCTATTGTTTTGCCTCTTGCTATCGGTGCCGTAAGACGAACCGCTGCGTAAATCACTACCGGATTCGCGGCCAGTACGATCCATTGAAGAGTCTTCCCCACCAACTTTACTGTGCAAATTATTGCTATCGGATTCTTCTCCAGATTGCGCGTTTTCCGTCGAATCGTCGCCTTCGGAAGTCTTTTTGTGCGTATCGGCATGAGTATCAGTCCGAACCCGAGGTTCTTGCTGTATTTGAGGTTGAGGCTGAGCAGGTTGAGGATTTGGTTGATTTATATAGTCAGTTCCCTTGCCTTGTGTAAGCAACAACACAATTCCCGCGGTGACAACGACGGCAATAAGCGCGCTCACCACAGCAACAATAAGAGTTACGCGATGATTACTATTACGTTGGTACGAAACGTTACGGTACGCGCTACTTCCATAGCCGCCTCGAACTGTAGAATCCACATACGCATTATTCACAGCTTGAGATAATGAAATTGGCGGGACATTAGCCCCATCAGACAGTGCCATATCTTCTTCGCGCTGCTTACGCAATTCAGAAAGTTCCATAACGCGAGTATTTTCTAATTCAGGATCACTTGCGTGCGAACTAATTGTCCTACCGGAATTTAACGCACCAGACTGTTGCGAAGGCTGCATATTAGCATCATCTCCCACGCTTTTATAACCAGAATCCGTCACATAACCGTTTGCTGGTTTACTTAAAATTACAGTATCGTCACAAGCCAAACTATTAGACAAATCATTCGCGTTGGCAGTAGCGTCAGCAGTAACGTTGGCAGTAGCGTTGACAGTAGCGTCGGTTTTAGCGTTGGCAGTAGCGCTCGAACCAACATTAGCTTCTGCTAATTTACGAGAAGAAGCATGAATAACATTTTGATACAGTTGAGAAGCCACTGCCGACACAATCGAACCAATAGCAACACCAATAACCGAACCAGCAATACCAATTTTTGAAGCAAGCAAAAAAGAAGTCACAGCAGCAAGTGAACCCGCTAATACTTGCGTAAACGATATGCCTTTGAAGAAATTCTTCACGTGTGTACCTTAACTCATTCGCTAACAGCATGCCAAAATTTGATGCAGCATATATCAATCATTACCTTGTAACGATGGTATCACTCATTGAATGAGTTGCACAGTACTCACCCGCGCGAGCTACGTCACCTACGTCACCCGCGCTGCTCACCCCCTCACCTACACTGCAAACTAATTACGCAACAACGGGAATATTCTTACGCTCAGCTTTCTTTCGTAACGCAATATGCTCATAGTGTTCACCCAAGCTAGCAATCACAATAGCAAGGAAAATAAGCCCGAACCCAATAAAAGCCAAGCCAGAAACGCGCTCGTGGTATAGCACTGTTGAAAATAGCAGCGTAAACAAGCTTTCCGTGCACATAATTACCGACGCGTTCGCAGTGGACAGTTTAACCAAACTATAGTTTTGCATAATTTGCGCCACAACGGTTACTACAACAGTCAGATAGAACATGTTGGCAATAATAGATACAGGAGTGTCAGCTTTAAGATTTGGTAAAGGTTCACTTACTGCGGCTCCAGCGATAAATAGTACTCCTGATACAACGAATTGCCCGAAAGTAAGAGTAACAGGATTGTACTTTCGTGAGTAGTACGCAAGAAAAGTGAGATTAAACGCAAATACTGCGGCACAAATCAAAGTTAGCACGTCGCCGTAAGAAAGGGCGAGCACAAACATTCCCGGTTTCAAAGCCACAAAGCCTACTCCCGCCACGCAAGTTACGGCAGCAATCAAACCAATAAGCGTAGGCCTCTTTTTGACGATAAGCCAAGCTGAAAATGGCGCAATAACGCAGTAGGCAGCTGTAAGAAAAGCGCTTCGTCCGGGATCAATTGATCTCAATCCTTCAGTTTGCAAAACTAACGTAGCGTAATACGTAACGCCAGTAAGAAGGGAAGGAATAATTAATTGTTTAGTAAAAGTCTTACGAAGCGTACCAAAGAAGATAACGGCCATAATTGTGCAAGCACCAACCATGCGCACACCCATAAGCCACTGAACAGGAAACACGTTCAGCGCATATTTTGAAGAAACGTAGCTACCACCCCAAATAGCTGCGCACGCTAAGAGCATGAGCTGTGCGGCATGAACACCTTTTCCAGTGGGCATACCTGACCGCTCTGCTAACGTTTGAGTCGCTTCATCTTTTGCTTTCATTATTCTTTCCTAAACCGTATCAAATTGTTTCCTTAAAATTTTCTTTTATTGAGAGAATTTGGATTATAAAATACAAAGATTAGCCATAAAATAGTGAAAAGTACAACTTTTCGGCGTTCCTCCGTAAAATTTCCGAAATCGGTTTAATAAAATAATTATTTATTGCGTGAATGGTTTATATATTCCCATTTTATTAATATTCACTTTGCGAGCGTCACGTAACGTTGTTTTTATCGGTGATTTACGTTCGGTGATTTACGTTCGGTGATTTACGTCACAACTTCGTATTTTTTTGCGATACGCACTCGTATACGATTCTAAATCAGCGTAAGGTAAGAATGTAGGCTTATAAATTGCGTACGAAGAAAGTGCGCGATGCTTTTTAAGAAAGGAATATTATGGCAACTCTTAACGCCGATATGAAGGAATTTATTGCGAATAATTTGGCTTGGATTGCAACAGTAAGCAAGGATGGCGAGCTTGATTTGGGACCGAAGATGTCTATGTTCGTGCTCGACGACAATCACTTGGCTTATCACGAGCGCACTGCCGGCCAGCATTACAAGAATTTGCAAGATGGCAGCCAGCTGGTTGTAGCAGTCGCTAATTTGGCAGAAAAGAAGGGTTATCGTTTCCGCGGAACAGTTACGCTTCACACGGATGATGCGATTTACGAGGAGCAGGTTCGCGTAGCTGAAGAAAAAGGCACCAAGAAGCCAGCTGCAGTTCCAGTTATGGAAATCACTGAGATTCAGGACTTGACTTCTGGAGCTACTGCCGGCAAAACAATCGCAAAAGATTAATTCATAGCTTGCGCAAAACGCCGAATTACTACGTTTCAAGCAAGCGGCATACAATATCGAGTGGCGTTCGTCCTCAAAGGCGAAGATGAACACCACTCAATTCTTTACTTAAATTATCTACTTAAATTTTTACTTGCTTTCTTTACGCAATGCTTGCAACCTAGCGTTCATTTCTCCCGCACTCTTCTTCTCGAAGTAATATATTACTGCAGCAATCGCAATCGGGAAAATAACAGTGAACGCAATCCATCCGCAAATCACCGCTGGCTCATCTTTGAACGAAATCCATCCAACAATCACAGACACAATAAATTGAATAGCAATTGGCGGAACTAGCGCAAAAACGAACTTTGCAAGATTTGACATGCGTTCATTCGACCAAAAAATAGCGAACACTCCATATCCTATGCCTATAACAAACGCGGCTACAGCATAAGATGCAATTCTGTTTCCAACCGCGCTATGTGCTAACAGGCTTGAAATAAAAGACATTACTGTAAAAATAGTGCACCCTATGCCAATGCCTTTAACAATGTTTTTTACCATTGTTTTACCAAAAGTTGTAACTTGCTTTTCCATAATAATCGTTTCCTTTTTAAGTATTAAAAATTAGTATTAAAATTTTTGATAGTTTTATATTTGACTACGCTTAAAACTACATTCCTAAGCGCTTTTTGAATCCTGCTAAGCATCTGCGACTAATCCACTCAACGCTTCCATCGTCCATTTTTACGCTCATACTTCCGCCGAATCCCGGATCAACTCGAACAATGCGATTCAAGTTCACGATTGCGGATTTAGATATGCGCACAAACGACGCAAATTGCGAATTGTCAAAATCCATCAGGCGCTTGTAGGACACGCACTCGCCTTTATCGCTGTGAATGATTACGCGCGAATTTTCTACGCAAATCATAATCACATCTGGCTCGTGCATAACAATAATCGAATCGTTAATATAACCGTATATGAATGAATTATTGTTGCTATTGGCAGCATTCATAGTATTATTTTCGGCAATCTCAGTATTTACAGTATTATTTTCTGCGTTACTTACTTTTGCATTTTTAGAATCGACGCTTTGTAATTGAGAAATAATGCGTTTAAGATTGTCGTCAATATTGTGAACTGACAATTGCACTGACTGCTCTTCTTCTGGCGGCACAATAGCAATCGTTACTTTCATAAAGCCTCCTTTCCGTAGTGCTACCGTTCGCGTTTGCTAGTTTTTGCTAACTTTTCTTAGCGTTTGCTAGCTTTTTGCTTTGTAATTTTGACTATACGGCACTGTAAATAGTCTGTCTTTACAAAACCGCTAAACGGTAGCTTTCGAGAATTAAGCGGCAATTAAGCGGCAAAGAAGGAAAGATTACGCAGCCCTCTATGCTGCACCCCAAATGCGAATAAGACGCTGGCTCGTAGGGTCAGCTGCAGGGCCTTGATCGTAAGCATCTAAACGCCAATGAATCGAACCATCAGCGTTAAGGCTTGGAATTAAGCGCGCCCAACGACCGTTCCCCATGCCACCAATCGTCTTATAAGAAGGATCTACCTTGTCTAATCCAAGCAATTTATGAACGGTTTGAGAAAGGCAAGAGCCGTGCGAAAATACTAGCAAATCGCGGTCGGAACCGGTTTTGCGCGTCCACTCTTCAACAGTCGCAGCTGCACGCTCGCCAACTTCCTGCTTAGATTCAGCACCGTGACGAAGCTCACCGCCCTCGCCTTTTACCCAAGCGTTAAAATCTTCCGGCCACTGCTCGCTAATCTGCTGACGATTCAAGCCCTCCCACTCACCAAAGAAACGCTCTCGCACACCGTTTTCAACATGCACATGAAGCCCAATCTTATCTGCAAAAGCGTGAGCCGTTTGCTGAGCGCGAATAAGCGGCGAAACAATCGCCACAAAACTCGCGTCTGCTTCCTCAGGAGTAATGCGCACATGCTCAGCGCTGTTCGGGTCCTTTGGATTTTCCAAGTCCGAAGCACCAAAAAGCACGCGCAAAGCTTTACCGGAACGAGTCACCTGATCCATTCCAGACTCGTCCAAAGCGATATCAATCATGCCTTGAAGACGAAACTGAGCATTGTACGGCGTTTGACCATGACGAATAAGCATAACAGAGCGCGCAATTCCTTCGTGCGCACTATTAATGGAATTATTTACGTTACCCGCAACATTTTCTACGAAATCAACCATGGTTTGTACCGTACTTTCTTCTTACCGTACTTTCTTCTTACTTTTCAGTTTCGCTAGTATTGTCGTCGTTATTTTCGCTAGATTCTTCAGTCTCGCCAGTATGCTCCGGAAGTTGCAAATCAATTGCCGGACAATCGTTCCACAAACGCTCCAAGCGGTAGAATTGACGCGCTTCCTCGTGCATAACATGAACCACAAAATCACCAAAATCAAGCAGAATCCACTGAGCTAATTCCAAGCCCTCTCGAGACAAAGCCTTACGCTTGTTATCTTTTAGGAACAAGTCTTTCTCAATCTCTTCAGCAACGGCAAGCACCTGACGCTCGTTGGACGCAGAAACAACCAGCATCGCATCCGTAATACCAAGCAAATCACTTACGTCAAAAGCCTGCTCATCCGTAGCCTTCAAACGATCTGCAGCAGCGGCAGCAATACGAACGGCCTTAACTGAACTTTCTAAAGCTGTCATAACGTTACTACTCCTTAATTCTTACCAACAATTCTTACCAACAATTCTTACCAGCAAACGCCTTTTAGCGTTCCCAGGCCGGCTTCCAACCCTCTACTACGTGCTGAGTGTTCTCCGAGTACACCATAGAATCAGCCGGAACATCGTGACGTACCACCGATCCCGCACCGGTAGTAACTCCATCTCCCACAGTAACGGGAGCTACAAACAGATTGCCAGCACCAACGTGCGCACCAGAGCCAATAGCAGTGTGATTCTTGTGTACGCCGTCGTAGTTCGCAGTAATCGTACCGCCACCAATATTCGTGTGTTCACCTAAGTCAGCATCGCCAATATAGCTTAAGTGCGGCACTTTCGTACCGTTACCAATATGCGCTTTCTTCATTTCTACGAAGGCGCCGGCCTTACTTTCCTCACCAAGCACATTGCCTGCACGCAAATACGTCCACGGACCAATGTTGGCAGCCCTGCAAATATGCGATTCTTGCACGCGCGAACGCTCTACTACCGCATCTTCGTCAATTTGCGCATCAATAAGCGTCGTATAAGGACCGACCACAGCACCACTTGCAACAGTAGTATGACCTTGAAGGAAGCAGCCAGGAAGAACCGTAACATCTTGAGCAAGCGTTACATCGTCCTCAATCCACGTAGTATCCGGATCGAGAATGGTTACGCCTTCAAGCATCCATTTTTCGCACACACGCTTGTTATACGCTTTGGCGAGCGCAGCCAATTGCACTCGCGTATTCACGCCCTCCACCGTGAGTGGATCTGGAGCAGACATGGCGCCAACGTGACCAAACTTGCGAGCATGCTCCAACGCGTCGGTTAAATAAAACTCACCTTGCGCATTTTGAGCGTTGAGATTGGCAATAGCATCAGACAGTACAGAAGCTTCAAACACGTAGACGGAAGTGTTTACTTCGTGAATAGCAAGCTCGCCAGCGTTAGCATCCTTGTGTTCTACTATTCGCAAAACGTCACCGTTTGCTTCACGAACAATACGACCGTAGCCGGTTGCGTCTTCCAAAACTGCCGTAAGTACCGTAGCGACGTTACCGTGGGCATGGTGGAAGTCAACTAACGACTGCAACGTTTCAGTATCGAGAAGCGGCATATCGCTTGCTGAGATTACAACAGAACCTTCAAGCGCCTTGCCGGTATTATTGTTAGAAATTTCGTTAAGAGATTTTATAGCACACTGCACTGCGCGACCAGTACCAGGCTTATCGTCCTGGTTTACAATACGAACGTTGCTATTGTAACTTAACGCAGCTTTAGCAACACGTTCAGCTTGAGCGTGCACAACTACCGCAAGTTCTGTAGGATTTACGCCAGACATGGCGTCAATAACACGATTGAGGAAGGTTCTTCCCGCGAACGGATGGAGTACTTTCGGTATTGCCGAACGCATACGCGTCCCATCGCCTGCTGCCAAAATAATTGCCGCGGTTACCTTATGCTCTTCCACGCATACGCTCCTATTCGTACCAAATAATTATCGTTCTACCACGCTTTATTCTATTACGTCTTAACGTTTATCCAAAGTAAAACAAAACAAAAAACGCTACCTGCAAAAAGCAAGTAGCGTTCGTATCAGCTCCCTCACCTGGATTCGAACCAAGACAAAGGGTTCCAAAGACCCGTGTGCTGCCATTACACCATGAGGGAACGGCGGAAAAACCGCCAAGTCACTATTATGCCACACCAATTGACATAGGCAAAACTTGGCGTGGCGCAAGGTTAATCGAGAGTTTAATGTGCGTTGTGTTGGTTTTATTTGACGAGGTGTGCGCGAGCGACAAATTGCTTATATCACAGCACTCCATTCTTGTTTGCTGTGGCGCGAGTTTAGGGGGATTTCTCTCCTCGCACGTCCCGTCCTTCGTCGCTCTGGTTGTTAGAGGCTTTTATGTCTGCTTCGTTCTCTATGAATGTTGCTTCCTCAGTCCTCTTTTAGTGCTTGTAGAGAAATCCCCCTAAACTCTACCAAACTAATATTTGTTACACTCAAGCAGCGCAATTAAACGAAAGTTCTAGTAGAGAGGTTGGTATCTTGGTCGATGTGCGCAGCAGCAAAACTGCTAGTGTCTCTTAAGTAAATAAGAACCAAAGCGCACATAGTAACAACGCGTGGCTATCAAATCACTTATTACTAGTACACACAGATTACTAGCTTTATGCGAATAAGAAGCCTTGTCCGTGATGCTCCGGGTACGTGTCAAACAGTTTTGCAACCGAACCATCCTCAAACACAGCCTTAATTGCGCTTGCAAGAAGTGGAGCGATTGAAAGAACCGTTAAACCATCCCAACGCTTTTCTTCTGGAATTGGCACAGTATCCGTCAACACAACTTCGCGAGCGCCACAAGACTTTAAGCGTTCAACAGCAGGGCCAGAAAGTACACCGTGCGTCGCCACAACGGTAACCGACTTTGCGCCGGCATCTTTCAACACGTTGCAAGCTCCAGCAATAGTGCCAGCCGTATCGATTAAGTCATCGACCATCACGCAATCACGCCCAGCAACGTCACCAACTACGCGGTTGGCAACAGTTTTATTCGGACACGTAATATCGCGTGTCTTATGCACGAAAGCCAAAGGACCGCCGCCTAAACGCTGCGCCCACTGTTCTGCAACGCGAATACGGCCCGCATCTGGTGACACAACCGTAACGTTCGCAAGATCGTCGCGGAAACGATCACGCACGTAATCAACCAAAACTGGCATAGCAATCAAGTGATCAACCGGGCCATCGAAGAAGCCCTGAGACTGTGCTGCGTGCAAATCAACGCTCATAATGCGGTCAGCGCCGGCAGTCTTAAGCAAATCAAACATCAAACGGCAAGAAATAGGTTCGCGGCCGCGATGCTTCTTATCTTGACGAGAATACCCAAGCAATGGACATACTGCAGTAATCGAACGGGCAGATGCGCGCTTCAAAGCGTCAATCATAATCAGCTGTTCCATAATAGACTTATTCACAGGATCACAATGACTTTGCAGTACGAACACATCCGTGCCACGCACCGACTGCGTGTAACGAACGTACATCTCACCATTGGCAAAATCGTACGCTGTCGTTTCCAACACATCGATACCAAGCTGGTCAGCTACATCATGCGCAAGCTTTGGATGGGCGCGACCGGTAACGAGAACAAGGTTTTTATCTGGCTTTCCTTCAAGGACGATGCTCACCATATCTCCAAACGTTAGTTCGCTATAATTTGCGAAATGAACTTCTTCAATACTAACTTTTTGCGACGACGATAACCGACAAGCCGAAAATATCAATAAAAGTACAGTTTAATTGCGCAGGTTGGTTTTCTTTAGCGAGACGTTATACAAAATAAACGTCAACAATCAGACACGATACAAACCGTGCTTGGCAATATACTGGACCACTCCGTCTGGAACCAAATACCATACTGGCTCACCATGCTCAACACGTCGACGTACGTCAGTAGAAGAAATCGACAACGCAGGAATCTCCAAAATATCAACCGGCAAATGTGAAGTATCACAATGCACCATATCGTCGCAATGTACAACTACGCCGTTATCGCTAGTACAAGGCTCCCTAGGTATAAGCGGCGAATTGAAATCAGCCAACTTTCCCGGCCTAGAATATCCCGGACGGGTCACAGCGACGAATCGCGCCAACTTCCACATTTCTCGCGCATCTTTCCACTGCATAATTTCAGCCACAGCGTCAGCGCCAGTAATGAAGAACAACTCAGCATCCGGATGTTGAGCGCGAATATCACGCAACGTATCAATAGTGTACGTCACACCAGGGCGATCAATATCAACGCGTGAAACCGTAAATTTTGGATTAGCAGCGGTAGCAATAACCGTCATTAAGTAACGATCTTCAGCATTCGTAACTTTTTTATCCAGCTTAAACACTGGTCTACCGGTTGGCACAAAAATTACTTCGTCTAAATCGTAAACCCAAGAAACTTCTGAAGCTGCAACCAAGTGGCCGTTATGAATCGGATCGAAAGTGCCACCCATAATGCCAATTCGCTGCCGTTCGTGCACGTTTCCGCGAGCAGACATGCGCCTTTTATTTAATGCAAGCGAAGGATGAGATGAAGCACCATTCTCAACGGGCGCACCCTGGAACAGGTCAGACATTCGACGCTCATCGTCGCTGCGTAATTCAGGAGGCATCCGATTCAGATTCCTTGTCTTCCGCATCTTCTACAGCGGTTTCATTGACCACACCCGAAGCAACATTGGCGCTGTCCGGGTTAATATTGCCCATTTCCTCATTCCACTCGTCTTGCACAACACGCTTAATTTCAGAAAAAGTAGGCAGCGGGAAATCAGGCTGATAAATACTGCGAATATTGGCAACCGATTCCGTTATATTCTCAAGCATCTCCGTCATAGCGTCGACGTCATGAGCACGCTCAAGCTCACTAAATTTAGCAATATGCCGTTCCATACGACGCATATAATCGAGCACTTGCGTCATTGCAGAATCTTCCGGAAGCGTTACATCTTTTGCGTCACTATCTGGCCAACCCATTAGCACGGCGTCAGCGTATTCGAGTGACGAGCGTTGCGCGGCGGAAGCGATACCTTCCTCAATCTG
Source organism: Gardnerella nova (assembly GCF_049244055.1). NCBI lineage: Bacteria > Bacillati > Actinomycetota > Actinomycetes > Bifidobacteriales > Bifidobacteriaceae > Gardnerella > Gardnerella nova. Next base: position 879,695 of record NZ_CP058369.1, read on the forward strand.
CACCAAAAACACATAGCGCACAATCGACAAACGCTCTGCGGCAATATCGAGTGCTTCAGCCGGAGTCATATTCACATCATTATTAGGCATATTCTTACCTTACCGCCACGTAATCACTAAAATCAGTCTCGCTACCAATATCAGCTACGAATTTGACCATCTCCGTAGCCAATCCACTTGGTTGTGGTCATTTCCCGCAATCCCATAGGGCCTCGCGCATGCAATTTTTGCGTAGAAATGCCTAATTCCGCACCAAAACCAAACTCGCCTCCGTCAGTAAATCGTGTCGACGCGTTTACCATAACTACTGCAGAATCAACGCTAGCAATAAAACGTTGAATAGTGCCGTAATCTTCAGCAATAATAGTTTCTGTGTGACCAGTAGAATAGCGCGCTATGTGATCGGCAGCTCCGTCACTATCTTCCACAATTTTTACGCCCATATCAAGCGACAAATACTCACGTCCCCAATCTTCGTCTGTAGCATGCTCAAGTTGCAAATAATCAATATGAGCCGCTTGCAAAATATCGTAAGATTTATCGTCAGCGTGCAATACTACCTTATGTTCAGCTAAAGCAGCAGCGATTTGTGGTAAAAATTCTTGCGCAATATCACTATGCACCAATAATTTTTCTGCCGCATTACACACGCCTACACGCTGAGTTTTTGCGTTGATAATAATAGGAATCGCTTTGGTAATATCCGCAGTCTTATCGACGTAAATGTGAACGTTTCCAGCTCCAGTTTCAATAACCGGCACAGTGGATTCTTTTACAACGGCGGCAATAAGTTTTGCGCTTCCACGCGGCACGAGCACATCAATGCGACCGTGAGCGTGCATCATTGCCGTAGCTCCCGCCCTACCCAAGTCGTCAACGGACTGAATTAAATCCGCACTCACGTTGGATGTTGCAAGCACGGATTGTATAACAGCGACACTTGCTTGGTTCGTATGAAGGGCCGCACTTCCTCCGCGCACAATGGCAGCGTTACCAGATTTAATACACAAAGCAGCAACGTCAATAGTTACGTTAGGACGAGCTTCGTAAATCATGCCCATCACTCCCATAGGGACACGAACTTGGGAAAGTTGAATACCGTTAGGAAGTGTGTAGCCGCGCACTACTTCCCCAACAGGATCCGCTAATTGCGCAATATTCCTAACGCTTTGTGCCGCTTTCTTAATACGCTCCTCGTCAAATTTCAGCCTATCTAATTTTCCAGCATCCATGCCTCGGCTCTGCGCTTCTTGAAGATCTATGGCGTTAGCTTTCGCAATGTCACCAGCCGATAATTCTAAAGCGTCAGCCATGTTCTCGAGCACCTTATTTTTGGCGCGAGTGTCTGCATGCGAAAAAACTCGCCATGCCGCGCGGGCAGCATCCGCACGAGCATTCACTAAATCGTCAATATCCAACGCACTCCCCTTCAGATTGTTGGTTTCTACATTATTGACACTGTGGTCAGTAGTGGAATTAAAAGTTGTCATACGTACGAGATTAGCACACGCCCGTTCGCCCAGCGCATCAGGTACCATAGATAAGGGGTTGTGTTTCTTAAAGCGTGCTGCTCCCAATGCGTTTTAAGAAAACTCTCTAACAAATATTAAGACACTGCACACACTGCAAGTAAGGTGAAAATCATATCTTACGGAGGCATCATGGCAACAGATACGGCTTTATTCCATAGCACGCGTTCTACTACACGAATGTGCACAGCAAAACAAGCGATTCGTAAGGGTATTGCTGAAGATGGAGGTTTATTCGTAACTGATTGCCTTGGCGAGGAACGTTACGATATTACTCATCTTGCTGAGAAATCGTATCAGGAGATTGCTCAAGACATTTTGCAACTGTTGCTTCCTGATTTTTCAACGGAAGAACTTGCTCAGTGCGTGGAACGCGCTTATGCTGAACAGTGGTCCGACGAGCGTATCACTCCTCTTCACCAGCTTGGTTCTACTAAAGATTTTGTGCTGGAACTCTTCCACGGCCCTACTTGCGCGTTTAAGGATGTTGCTTTACAAATGTTGCCGCAGTTGATGTCGCATACGCGTGAGGAATCTTCTGCTGACGGTAGGAATGTGATGATTCTCACCGCAACTTCCGGCGATACTGGAAAGGCAGCGTTGGCTGGTTTTGCTGATGTTCCTGGTACTTCTATGATTACGTTTTATCCGGAAGGCAAAGTAAGTCGCGTTCAGGAATTGCAGATGACCACTCAAGTCGGAGAAAACGTGCGAGTTTGCGCAGTTCGTGGCAATTTTGACGACGCTCAAACTGGTGTAAAACAGATTTTCACAAACAGCGAGCTTACTGACAGTCTTATGAACGACGAAAACACGGTGTTGTCTTCTGCTAACTCAATTAATGTTGGCAGGCTAGTACCTCAGGTTGTTTACTATTTTGCTGCTTACGCTGATTTGTTAAAGAGGCAAGTGATAACGCTTGGCGACGAAGTGGAATTCTGCGTTCCAACGGGTAATTTTGGTGATATTCTTGCTGGCTATTATGCGAAAATGCTTGGCCTTCCTGTAAAGCATCTTGTTGTTGCCAGTAATAGTAATAACGTTTTGTTTGATTTCTTAGTAAGCGGAACGTATAACCGTCAACGTCCGTTCCATCACACGGTTGCTCCTTCTATGGATATTCTTGTCTCATCTAATTTGGAACGCATGTTGTACTATATGTGCAATAAAGACACTCGTCTTATACAAATGCTTATGAATGATTTGCAGCAGTGGGGTGCGTTTGAAATTCCTGAGGATGTGCTCGCAAAAATACGTACACTGTTTGGTTGCGGTTGGGCAAACGAAGATCAGATTCGTCAGGCCATTGCAGACTGCTGGAAGCAGTATCAGTATGTAATTGATCCGCATACTGCTTGTGGCTACTTCGTTATGCAGCATATTCCACATGACGAAAGTGTGCCGCGTGTGCTTTTAAGCACGGCAAGCCCTTATAAGTTCCCTCGCGTTGTAGCCGAAGCGTTGTCTCTTGAAGTTGAAGATTTGGATGATTTCCATTGCATGGATGCCGTAAGTAAGGTTACGAATACTAAAATTCCAGCTATGTTACGTAATCTTGAGAATAAAACGCCTCGTTTTACTGATGTTATTGGTATTGAAGAAATGCCCGAATATGTGCGAGAACATGCGCACAATATTGCACTATAACACGAGTATCGTTGGTTGTTAACACTGCTGATTGATTTGGTTGCTGACGTTGCTTATATGGTTTGACTACCAGTAGCCAAGTTGATATACGTTAGCCTGCATTGACTTACGTTATGCAACGTTAGACTACGTTAGATAACGTTAGATAGCGTTAGCGTAGTACTGTACGCTTTTATGAGTTTTCTTCTTCAAAAAGCGTGCAGTACACTTCGTTAATAACGTTTAAATCATGGCCTTTGCGAGCTGCAGCAGCAAAAAATCTGCGCTTTCTCACTGTCGCATCAAGGTTACGTGTTCGTTGCACCGTTTTTTTACCAAGCTCCCACGCTGCTTCTTCAAAAACGCCTGCTTCTTGCGCTTGGCTTATGCTGCTAGCAATCACTGAAGATTCTACATTTTTACGCTGTAATTCCAAGCGTGTAGCTCGAGCACCCAACATGCGCGCAACGCATGAACGAATCACCAGTTGTGCATACTGGCAGTCGTCAAGCAAGCGTAATTCGCATAAGCGCTTTACTACTGAGTCAACAGTTGCATCCGCATAGCCTTTTTCCGTTAAACGCTGATGTACATCGGCAATTGAGCGTGGAGCATAATCCAACAACCGCAAAGCCGCTTCTCTACAATCATCCTCGTTAACTGACTGCTTTTGAGAAACTTGCTGAACAATTCGGGAACCGCAACGCACCGTCTTGTTATCGTATCGTTTCTTTCGCCGTTTACGAGCATAATTAGTGCTATGCTCATCAACCTCGTAGCCAGCTGCAATTGCCACTGCAGCGGCAATATCTTTGGACGACTGTTCCTCAGGCGACTGTTCCTCAGGCGACTGTTCTGACTGCTCGCCGAAGGATTGCTCGCCGAAAGACCGCCAAGAATCTGTAGATGTAAGCGCATTGGTCAGGAGCGAGTTTTCTCCACTTTCACAACAGCGTGACGCACTATTATCATACGGTGTATTCGCCATATCACTACTAGTGCAATCACCAGCTATTTCTCGCAATACACCATCATTACCGAGCACTGTGTCACTCGCAGCAGTGTTACTGAGCACAGCATCATTCTGCTCTGCTTCAGTAAGCACTGCTGGATGATTGCGAAGAAAACTCTCCACACTTATAACCATGCTTATTCACTTTATATTCTTGAACTTACGAATGATACAAAAGTCTTACTTAGACTTTTAGGCTTCAGCATCCTGCTCATCTGGCACAGTGTTTGAAGATTCTTTCGAAGACTGCTCAACCTTTTCATTCTCAGCGAATTGATCCTCAGGATGTGTCACCCCTAACGCCGTTTTTATTTTCTCGCTAATTTCTTCGGTAATAGCAGGATTATCTTTCAGGAACTTGCGAACGTTCTCGCGACCCTGTCCAAGCTGCTCACCTTCGTAAGTAAACCATGAACCAGATTTCTTAATAACGTCATACTGCAAGCCCATATCAATAACTGAACCCTCAGTTGAAATGCCTTCACCGTAAAGCACATCAAACTCTGCAGTTTTAAATGGCGGAGCCATTTTATTTTTAACAATCTTCACCTTCGTGCGATTGCCAACAGCTTCTTCACCATTCTTAATAGTAGAAACACGCCTAATATCCATACGCACCGAAGCGTAGAACTTTAACGCCTTACCACCAGTAGTTGTTTCAGGATTACCAAAGAATACACCAATCTTTTCACGAAGCTGATTAATAAAAATGGCCGTTGTACCAGCTTGAGACAATGCACCCGTCATCTTTCGCAAAGCCTGACTCATCAAACGAGCTTGCAAACCTACGTGACTATCTCCCATATCACCATCGATTTCTGCTTTAGGAACCAATGCTGCAACGGAATCAACCACAATAACGTCCAAAGCTCCAGAACGAATCAGCATATCCGCAATTTCCAACGCTTGCTCACCATTATCTGGCTGCGAAACAATAAGAGAATCAGTATCGACACCGAGTTTACGCGCATAAACCGGATCCAACGCATGTTCAGCATCAATAAATGCTGCCACACCTCCAGCTCGCTGAGCATTAGCAACAATGTGCAATGCCAACGTTGTTTTACCAGAAGATTCAGGACCGTACACTTCAACGATACGTCCACGAGGCACCCCACCAATGCCCAAAGCAGTATCCAACGCTAACGAACCAGTAGGAATAACCTCTACATCCTGCATAGGCCTGTCACCCAATCGCATTGCAGAGCCTTTTCCATATTGCCGTTCAACATTGGCTAACGCAGTTTCCAACGCCGCTTGACGACGCGGATCAGCCTTATCTGCATCAATAAGGCGATCAATATTACTTTTACCTTTCGCTTGCGCCATGTTTGCTACTCCTTTCGCATGCCGCCATGTATTGAACGACTTTAGTTCTTTACACATTGCCGCTGCAAGCGCTTTTGAGCAATGTGGATAAAAGCTAGTTATCCACCATGACGCCTATGGCGCGTGCATCTCCAAGTAATCTCTAGTATACTCACCATACGAACATTTGTTCGACACTGCGTGTCTTGTTAACGCAACGCACAACACCAACAAATACTGCCACCACACACCTCAGCGCGCAGGCAAAGGAGGCGCATTATGATCTTTACCCCACCGCTTACTATCCGGCACTCCCATATGATCACACAAAATATTCCACACAATACGAGGCTCTACGCCAGCTTCCAAAGCCTCACACGCACTCAAGCCGTCAAGCTTTTGCAAACCCTGATCTTTCGCAATACTACGACCCAACTCGCGGCCAAAAATTTCCTCAAGAAGCTCCCAAAATTCGCGCTCACGCATACCAACCCCCTACCGCAAACAAGTATCAGCACCAAGCATACTCGCAGCAATATGCAATAACCGATACACCGACGCCTTACGCACAGCTTCACGGTCACCAACTTCATGAAGCTCAAAAGCTAACGCCACATCCCTATCAACCACACGATCCCACATGCGCACAGCGTCACCCTGCTCAAGCACAAGTCTGCCAACACTTAACAATTCCTCACGCAAATCCGCAACACCAGGAAGCAACAAACCTACAAAAACCAAACCCGCAGGCTTATCGCCATCCGGACCAGGCCCCGCAACACCCGTAGTCGACAGCCCCAAAATAGGAAAATTCGCAGCATCCTCAGCACAAGTCCCATACTCCCAACCGCAACCCCGATACACGCGCGCAGCGCCCGCAGCCATACTCATAGCAACCTGCTGGTTTACAGCACCCTGCGATTGAAGCAACTCACAATCCACACCAAGAACTTTCGATTTAGCATGAATGTCATACGTAACCGCAGAACCGCAAAACACGCGCGAAGCACCCGGCACCGACACAAACGCATCCGCCAACAGTCCCCCGGTCAGCGACTCTGCAGCAGCAATATGCCAACCTCTGCGCACGCTTGCGTCCATAACGTTCGACGCCATAGTTACAACAGAAGAATCACTCATGTTCAACCTCGACCACCTAGCATCATTACCAGGATTTACCACTACGCACCCTCTATACACTTGTAGCTTACGAGTTTCCAAACAACACCCAAAGGCATAGGTTATTTTACAATTCGTTTAATATGGCGCGAGTTTTGGGGGATTTCTCTCCTCGCACGCGCGACGACCTGCTTGAGCGCAGCATTGTGCGCGCGAAAGCAACTCGGAGCGTGAGCTTGCTCAAGTTGAAAGCACGGGGTGCTTTCAACGCAAGCTCAGTAGCGAGCGCGTTATCCGCGCGAGCGTTCCTTCGTCGCTTTGTTCTTAAGCGCTCGTAATGAGACGCTCGCGTTTTACTACGCTCGCTTGCGAAGCTCGCGTTGGAAGTCCCCCGGACTTCCAACTTAAGCGAGTTTCCGCATTGAAGTGCCTACGCGCGCTACGCTTTAAGCGCTCCGGCAAGTCAATGCGCCTAGTCCTCTTTTAGTGCTCGTAGAGAAATCCCCCTAAACTCTGCGTGCTAATCGTTAATAACCTCATCTTATCGCAGAGATTTTTCGATTTTTCTTCTTCGCTCGACTTGTCAGTAGCCTGCGGCTCTGACGTCCGTCTTCGTTCAGTGCGAAAAATCTCAAATCTCTACCACGCTAATATTCCTACAACTGAATGACGACGCGCATCGAGATGTAAAAATAAACCACGCTAAGAAAAACGTAAGCTACAAACATGCGCAACAACGCAAATTCACTAATCGTAAAAATAAATGAACGCGTATACTACCTTACGCTGCCGTGGAAAATATCATCAGAATCGTCAATATTGCTAGACGCAGCAGAAGAGCTCAACGGCGCAACCGGAGCCTCTTTTGACACGCGCGACGACCTAGGCGACCTAGGCGACTTAGCAAACCCAGCCGGCTCATTCACTTTAGTAACTGGCACGCCAGCAATATTGCTACCATAATCTTCCGAAGCAGACTTATCAAAGAAAGCGCCATACACATACAACACTGCAGAGTAGAAAGCAAAGCCCAAAGAAATACCGAGCAAACCAAACGCTACAGCGTAATAGGAAATAACCCACGAAGGAAGGCCCTCACCTCCAAACGTGGAAAGCACTGGCGCAACGATCATAGCGATACCACAAGCCTGCGTTAACGTTTTATACTTTCCGGCAGCCGAGGCGGCAATCACCTTGCCACCCTTTTTAATGATGTAGAAACGCATAACCGTAATACTAACTTCACGCAACACAAACAGAACGGTTATCCACCAATAAACCTCACCAAAAAGAGAAGCAATAAACAAAGCAGCAAGCATCAAAATCTTATCAGCAATAGGATCGAGTAACTTACCCAACTCAGTAACCTGATGATACTTGCGAGCCATCCACCCATCAAGCTTATCTGTAGAAGCTGCCACAATAAACAAAACTAACGCAACCCAACGCAACGGGATTGACCGGGAGCCCCAATCCCCAGCAACCAAATACAATACGATAAAAACAAGTGACAACGCGATACGCACATAAGTCACAATATTAGGAGCGCAATTCCAGCCAGCAAAAAGTGACGACTTAGCTTTCTTCTTCATACCCATAGTCTCCATATTATCGTACGGTTAAAACTTACAGTTTTATACCATATCATCCGACAACTATCAAATAACTTATCAAATAACTGCCAGACAACTATCCAACCACATAGCTACACGCTATACAGCACATTATATTACAACGAATCTGACTCACCACGAATAAACGCCAAAACCTTCGGCAAATCTTCCGGTTGCACCAAAACTTCACGAGCTTTAGAACCTTCAGAAGGACCTACAACGCCGCGAGATTCCAGCAAATCCATCAATCGACCAGCCTTAGCGAAGCCTACGCGAAGCTTACGCTGAAGCATTGAAGTAGAGCCAAATTGTGAACCAACAACCAGCTCTGCAGCCTGCAATAGTTCATCCATATCGTCACCGATATCGCTCGTTTTCAGTTTGCTTTGAGCCTGAGAATCCGCCTGCTGCGCCATTTGCTCAATATCCTCACGATACCTTGGCTTGCGCTGCGTGCGCACATACTCCACGGCCTTGCGAATCTCCGACTCGCTCACCCACGAACCCTGCACACGCTGAGGCTTAGCAGCACCCATTGGAAGGAACAAAGCGTCACCTTGACCAATCAAAGTTTCCGCACCAACAGTATCAAGAATAACCCTGGAATCAGTTGCAGAAGACGTAGCGAAAGCCAAACGAGATGGAATATTAGCCTTAATCAGGCCGGTCACAACGTCTACAGACGGGCGCTGAGTAGCCAAAACCAAGTGCACTCCTGCAGCGCGAGCAAGTTGCGTAATGCGCTGAATCGAACTTTCCACGTCGTTCTTAGCAACCATCATTAAATCAGCCATCTCGTCCACAACCACCAGCAAATACGGGTATGGAGCAACTTTTCGTTCAGAGCCGGCCGGAGCATGAACTTTGCCCTCACGCACAGCCTTGTTGAAATCCTTCACATGGCGGAAACCAAAGAATTGCAGATCGTCGTAGCGAGCATCCATTTCTTTCACAACCCACTCAAGCGCCTGTGCCGCCTTCTTAGGATCCGTGATAATAGGGGTGAGCAAATGCGGGATACCAGCATACGCGGAAAGTTCCACACGCTTAGGATCGACCATAATCATGCGCACCTGTTCAGGAGTTGCCCTCATAATAATCGACGTGAGCATTGAGTTAATAAAACTCGATTTACCGGAGCCAGTGGCACCAGCTACCAGCAAATGCGGCATTTTATCGAGAGCAGCCGTCACAAAATGACCCTCAACATCCTTACCGACGCCGGTAAGCATAGGATTAGGGTCATTAATTGCTTTTTCAGAACGCAACACATCGCCTAAATGCACAATTTCGCGGTCAACGTTTGGAATTTCGATACCAATAGCAGACTTTCCTGGAATTGGAGACAAAATACGCACGTCTGTACTCGCCACAGCGTACGCAATATTTTTTTGTAAGTTGGTTACTTTTTCAACCTTTACACCAGGACCAAGTTCAACTTCGTACTGCGTAACAGAAGGGCCTCTAAGGAAGCCAATAACGCGGGCGTCAACGTCAAACTGCTCAAAAGTAGAGGTAAGAGCGCGAATAACCTGATCGTTAGCAGGGGTACGAGCAGCGTGAGGCTTGCCGTAAGCCAGTAAACGCAAATCTGGAAGTTGATAAGGCTGATCTTCAGAAGTTGACAAATCATCGGAAGCGTCGACAGATCCATTAACAAGTGCGGCACTATCGCCACCACTATGCTGAGCTTTATCAGCACTTGCTTTATCAACATTCTCCTGATCCGCACGATACTGATCCATACGTTCGGCAGGAATCGTCGACCACGGATCGCGCACACCACCTGGCATATTGCTCATAGGAGCTTTCGGCATTGTTTCTGCAGAGGTCATGGGTGTTGAAGAAGCAGTTCTAGGAGCCAATCCTGAATCGTCAGCATTATCTTCACGTCCAAGATTGCCGTAACTGTAATCGTAATCGGCACTACTTCTTACTGTACGAGCCTGGTGAGGTTCCGTCCTCTCAAGCTCTTCCTTAGCATCCCCATGAATCGCAGCAGCATGAGCAAACGCATCGTCACCAGCATATTCATCTAATAAATCGTCACTTTTATTACTCTGCTTGCCTTTGAATAAAGATTTCCACCAACGCAGAACAGGGGAAGATTTCGCATCACTAGATTTTGTAGATTCGGCGTCGTCTTCGTGAGTTGGCACACCTTCAGCAAATTGCAAAGGCTTATCGCTGTCTTCGGAATCGTTATCGGATACTTTTTCACGCGACTTTTTCTTCCCTACTGCCGACACAATATCAGAAATACATTTCGTAATATCGGTGACATGAAGTCGCGCAATCATTAAGATTGCAAAAATGGCAATAAGCACGAAAATTACGAGTGCGAATGGGCGTGAAAGACCCCACGATAAAGGCGAGCCGAGTGCGAAACCTAGCAATCCTCCAGCTTTTTGCACTATCTCAAAACTAAAAGCGTGATGCCGAGAAGCCGAAGTAACGTCAAGAATTGAACAAATTGACCACAATAGTAAAACAAAACCAGTAATAACGCGAGGATTACCAGAACCAGCGCCACTATTTCGCATTAAACGAATTGCAACAATAGTCAACCAAATCGGCAACACTACACTCATAACACCCAGCACACTGGAGGCGACAATATGCAAGCCTACACCGATAAATCCACTTACTCGGAACCATTCTGACGCGCAAAACAACACGGCAAGAACCAGCATAACAAAGCACAAACCATCTCTACGGTACGCCTCGTCATACTCCCCCACGCCGCATAACGAACGCACAATCTTACCCAAAGCTCTTGGCACAAAGAGGAGCGCACTCTCCCACCAAGGTTCGCGCGGTGTTGCTTTACCAGCCATACGATACTCCTTCTGCACCATGCGCTATGTAATGCGCAATGTCGCCGTCAACATTCACACGTGTCATATTTCTAAATGTGTAACCATACCAGTCTACTCCATAGGCTGCGTTGGTTTAAGTGAGACACAATCACATAACAAAAATCGCATAACAAAAAACGGCCGGAAAATTACCAGCCGTTCAAATGGGGTGGCTAACGCGGCTTGAACGCGCGACCTTCTGAACCACAATCAGATGCTCTACCGACTGAGCTATAGCCACCATGTGCGCGAAACGAATCGAAACAAATCGAATCACACAACAGAGGAATACTATACACGATTCCCTCGATTTACGCTAGCACAACACACTTCGGCGCGTCGCATATTAAAACTAATCCCCAGCTAGACAATACTAAATGTAACAATGGTTGTATGAGTTTTTCTGAGCAAAATCAGCACATTTTTGGCGTAACTGAAAACAGCAATAATACGACGGCACTTCTGCTTGGCTCAGGTGAGCTTGGCAAAGAAATTGCGATTGAGCTTATGCGATTGGGCGTGCGCGTTTGCGCTGCAGATAGCTACGAAAACGCACCGGCAATGCAAATTGCTCACGAATATCGTGTACTCGATATGTCAAATCCCGAAGCATTGCAAACACTTATTACACAAGTGCAACCGAATATTATTATTCCGGAAGTCGAAGCGATTGCTACGAAGGTTCTCGCGAAAGCTGCGAGCCAGCATATTCAGGTGGTACCTAGTTCGGATATCGCAGCCATCGCTATGGATCGCGAGCGCTTGCGAACAATAGCCCACGAAGATTTAGGTCTTCCTACTACACCTTATAGATTTGCTTCTTCTTTTGAAGAATTGGAGGAGGGAGCTAAAAAAGTTGGCTACCCTTGCGTTGTTAAGCCTGTTATGAGTTCTTCCGGACACGGGCAGTCAGTAGTGCGTAGTTCTGAAACGCTGAAAGATGCTTGGGATGAGGCTCAGCATGGAAGGCGAGCAGCAGTTGGGCATGAAAACGAGTGTTCTCGCGTCATTGTGGAAGCTTTGGCGCCACTCGATTACGAGCTTACAGTGCTTACCGTCAGTTCTTCGGCAGGCATTACCACTTGCGAGCCGATTGCGCAACGGCAGCAGGATGGAGATTATAGGGAATCTTGGCAGCCGGCTAATATTCCAGGATCAATCCGTGTTGATGCTCAGAATATTGCGAAACGCGCCGTAGAAGGTTTAACTAATATTGCGCGCGAAGCAGACGAAACCGGTTGGGGTGTGTACGGTGTTGAATTATTCGTACTTAAAGACGGCTCGCTTTTGTTTAACGAACTTTCTCCTCGCCCACACGATACTGGCATGGTAACTATGATTTCGCAGCATTACAGCGAGTTTGCGCTTCACGTGCTCGCTATTTTAGGAGTGCCTGTTACAGCAAACTACACTTCGCTTTCGTTACGAGATGATGAAGTTGCTGCAAGCCATGCAATTGTTGTTGAAGGCGAGGGAGAAGTTGGATTTACTAATATTTCCAAGGCTCTACAAGCGAACGAAAATTATCGAAGCGGTTTGCGAATTTTTGCCAAACCATCTGTGCACGGCCATCGACGTATGGCTGTAGCTCTTGCAACCGGTTCCACACAAGACGAGGCAAGAAAAAATGCGACACGCATTGCAAGCGCATTGCATACGGATTGTGCAAATGCTGAAATACTTTGAAAATAAAGGTATTAAACAATAATTTATATTGAGTCTCGGCAATATTTGTCGGAAATTTTGTAGGCAACAATTGTTACGCTAATCGTGCTGGCCAAGGTCAGGTAAACCTACAAATATTGTTGGTTTGCGCCTACAACTGTGAGTGCACGAAGAGAGGGCATATCATGGAAAAACTTGAGAAGTTGTATGAAGGCAAAGCCAAAAAACTGTACGCTACCGATGACACCAATGTGCTCTGGGTCGAATATATGAACCAGGCCACCGCTGGTAACGGTCTGAAGAAAGCTCAGATCGCCGGTAAAGGCAGTTTGAACAACCGGATTACTTCTTTACTATTCCATCTACTTGAGGCGCGCGGCGTAAAAAGCCACTTCCTCGGACGAATTTCCGATACTGAACAACTCGTAAAGCGTATGCGCATGTTCCCGCTGGAAATCATTATGCGCAATACTGCTGCCGGTTCTTTTGCAAAACGTTACAACGTTAAGGAAGGAACCCCATTAAAGAAGCCATTGTTGGAATTCTGCGTGAAATCCGACGAACTTGGCGATCCGTTTATTAATCCTGAAGGTGTTGTGGCTTTAGGTCTTGCTACCGACGAGGAAATGGCGGAAATTACGCGTCAAGCTCACGCCGTTAACAATGCTTTACTGGACATCTTCTCCAAGATTGATGTGCAACTGGTGGACTTCAAGATTGAGGAAGGCGTAGACGCGCAAGGCAACATTTTGCTCGCGGACGAAATCACTCCAGATACTTGCAGGCTTTGGGATAAGCGCAATGCTGGCGCAGATGGCGTAAGTCATTTGGATAAAGATTTGTTTAGGCGCGATTTAGGCGACATTATTCCTGCTTATGAAGAAATTCACGCAAGACTTTTAGCCTTGGCAAATAACGAAGGCCTGGATGTTGCCATTCGTCAGCCAGAAGACTGCGTAACAAAGTAATGATTTATTGTGGCTCGTATCTTACAAAGGGTACGGGCCACATGCTTTCTTACAGTAATACAGTAACAAAGCAGCCAATCTCATTGCCGGTAAGTCGCATTGTTCTTACGCTACGGCTTATTACATAACTTAAGATAATTACATAACTTAAAATAATTACATAGTAACCGACACAAATAAACACTACACTCGTACCGCACACTCAATAAGGTAGGTTTCTCGTGGTATTTCGCGTATATGTAGAAAAGCGCACTGGTTTTGACGTTCAAGCTCAACAGCTTCTGCACGAGCTTAAGGAAATTCTTGGCATAAGCGCGATTACTTCCGCACGAATTATTAACCGTTATGACGTAGAAGGTATTGGGGAGGATTTGTTCCATACCGCCGTGCAAACAGTGTTCAGTGAACCTCCTGTTGACAACACCTACGACTATTTGCCAATTAGCACTACCGAGCACGTATTCGCTGTTGAATACTTGCCAGGACAGTTCGATCAGCGAGCGCAATCCGCTAGCGAATGTATACAGTTGATTAGTCAAGGCGAGCGCCCGAACGTGCGCAGCGCTAAAATCATTGCGTTACAAGGCAATCTTGACGAAGCAGCTATGGACGCGATTAAGCATTATGTTATTAATCCCGTCGAGGCGCGTGAAGCTTCTCTCGATGAGGTGACGAGCCTGCAGCATGAGGCTGTTGTCCCAGCAGACGTGGAAGTGTTGAGTAGCTTTAACGATTTAGATGCTCAAGGCTTGCAAGATTTTATTCGTACGCGCGGCTTGGCAATGGATTTAGCAGATGCGCAGTTCTGCCAGCAATACTTCCGTTACGAACAACGCAACCCTACTATTACCGAAATTCGCGTAATCGATACGTATTGGTCCGATCACTGCCGTCACACAACTTTTGGTACGGAGCTTACTAATATCACTATCGACGACGAAACCGTACAAGAAGCGTTCCAACGTTACCTTTCCTTAAGAAGCAAACTTAACCGCGAAAGTAAGCCAATCTGCTTAATGGATATGGCAACAATTGGTGCAAAATATTTGAAACAAACCGGCGAGCTGAAAAATTTGGACGAATCCGAAGAAATCAACGCTTGCACGGTAAAAGTTAAGGTTGATGTGAACGGCCACGATGAAGATTGGCTGTTCCTCTTTAAGAACGAAACGCATAATCATCCTACAGAAATCGAGCCTTTTGGTGGCGCGGCAACGTGCATTGGCGGATGTATTCGAGACCCTCTTTCCGGCAGATCCTACGTGTATCAAGCCATGCGCGTAACGGGCGCCGCCGATCCACGCACCCCAATAAGCGAAACCTTAACCGGTAAGCTTCCACAACGAAAAATCGTAACTTCTGCAGCTGCCGGCTATTCTTCGTACGGCAATCAAATCGGCTTAGCAACAGGCGAAGTTCACGAACTGTATCACCCGGGTTACGTTGCTAAACGCATGGAAGTTGGCGCGGTTGTTGCCGCTACCCCAGCCGACCACGTACGTAGGCAAACGCCTGCACCTGGGGATGTGATTATTCTTCTGGGTGGTCGCACCGGACGCGACGGCATCGGCGGCGCTACCGGCGCTTCAAAAGCTCAGGACGTTGAAAGTATCGACGAATGTGGTGCTGAAGTACAAAAAGGCAACGCTCCTATCGAACGCAAACTGCAACGATTGTTCCGACGAAAAGACGCTTGCCAACTTATTAAGCGCTGTAACGATTTTGGCGCGGGCGGCGTATCTGTAGCAACTGGCGAAATTGCAGACGGATTAATTATTAATCTCGACAAAGTTTCTAAAAAGTACGAGGGCCTTGACGGTACGGAACTCGCTATTTCCGAATCTCAGGAACGCATGGCTGTAGACGTCGCCGCAAGCGATACCGAAGAATTCCTTAAGTATGCTCGCGAAGAAAATCTTGAGGCAGCAGTCGTGGCAACGGTTACTGAAGAAGCTCGCATGCGCATGACGTGGCGTGGAAAAACTATTGTTGATTTAAGCCGCGCGTTCTTGGCTTCTAACGGTGCTCCAAAACAGCAGGCTTTGCACATTGAATCCGGCGAGTCGTACCAAACCCCATGGCAAAGCCAGTCTGACGCATCGCTGAGCGAACGCATGCGCAATCTTGTTGCAGACATTAATGTAGCTTCTAACAAGGGCTTAGCTGAGCGCTTCGATTCCACTATTGGTGCCGCAACAGTGCTCATGCCGTTTGGCGGCCGCCGTCAGCTTACTCCAGCTCAGGCAATGGTTGCGAAATTCCCAGTATTTGGCGAAACGAACACTGCTTCTGCAATGGCGTGGGGCTTTAATCCGTATTTGATGGAAAAGAACCAGTTTACTGGGGCTTATGTGGCTGTTGTTGAGTCTTTGGCAAAGCTCGTGGCAAGCGGTTTCACTCGAGAACGTGCTTACTTGAGTTTGCAAGAGTATTTTGGTAAGCCAAACGACGTTCCAGAACGCTGGGGTAAGCCTGCTGCAGCCGTTCTCGGTGCTTTAAGCGCCCAGCTTGATTTTGGCGTGGGTGCTATTGGTGGCAAGGATTCTATGAGCGGTAGTTTTGAGAATTTGGATGTGCCACCAACTTTAATTTCGTTTGCTGTTTCAACCGGAGATGCGCGTCTCGTTGTTTCCCCGGAATTTAAGGGCGTAAACCATCGCGTGGTGCGCATTGCTCCTCAATATAAATCCGACGGAATTACTCCAGAAAGAGAAAGTTTCCTGAAGATTCTCAATATTGTCGAAAATCTTACGAAAAACAAGCAACTTCTTGCTGTGTCTACGCCTGGCTACGGTGCAAGTGCTGAAATCCTGTTTAAGATGACGTTGGGCAATCATATTGGCTTGCGTTTGAACAGTACAGTAAGCGACAACGATTTGTTTAAGCCAGCGTACGGAAGTTTCTTTGCGGAACTTGCGGAAGATGCCGACATTCCTTCGGCAGATTCAGACTTGGTAAACGTTGAAGTAATTGGCGAAACTAGCGAAGATTACACGATTACCTCCGCTTCTGGCGAGTGCGTTGAATTAAGCGATTTGCAGAAGATTTGGGAAAATGAGCTTGCTTCAATCTTCCCTTATAAAAAGCCTGGCGAAATTGTAGAAACTATTAACGAAACCAATGTTTCTACTAAAAATCACGTGCGCACAAAGCTTACGCCGCTTTCGCACCCGCGCGTTATCATCCCAGTCTTCCCTGGCAACAATTGCGAATACGACACTCAAGCTGCTTTTGAAAAGGCTGGTGCCGACGCTCACACGCTTATTATTAATAATTTGAGCGCGCGCGATATTGCTGAGTCCGCTCAACAGTTAGTGGACGAAATTAAGAAGAGCCAAATTGTTATGATTCCTGGCGGCTTCTCAGGCGGCGACGAGCCGGATGGTTCCGCAAAGTTTATTACTGCTTTCTTCAGGAATCCGGCAGTTACGGACGCTGTGCGCGATTTGCTTAATAATCGAGACGGCTTAATGTTGGGTATTTGCAACGGCTTCCAAGCGCTTATTAAGCTGGGTTTGGTGCCGTTTGGAGATATTGTTCCTATTGACGAGCAGTGCCCAACGCTTACTTACAATACGATTGGCCGTCACCAGAGCCGTATTGTGCGCACAAGAGTTGCGTCCAACATGTCACCTTGGTTGGCAAATACGCAGGTTGGCGATGTTCATACGGTTGCTATTTCTCACGGCGAGGGACGTTTTATTGCTACGCCTGAAGTTATGGAGAATCTTATTAATAACGGTCAGGTTGCCACGCAATATGTCGACAGTAATGGCGTTCCAAGTATGAGTTTGAATGTTAATCCGAACGGATCTGTTATGGCTGTAGAGGGTATTACTAGCCCTGATGGCCGCGTGTTTGGAAAGATGGGACATTGCGAGCGAGCAGGAAAAGGCTTGTACGTGAATATTCCTGATTTCCATGAACAGCCTTTGTTTGACGCTGGCGTTCACTACTTTACTGCGTGAATGGTCGCTGTTATGAATTTCGTTGTCAAACTCATCATCGAGGGGGTATAGATGTCTGCAGAGCTTGAAGATATTCACGAAGAATGTGGCGTATTTGGAGTGTGGGGTCACTCTGATGCTGCGAGACTCACCTACTTTGGTTTGCACGCATTGCAGCATCGTGGCCAGGAAGGCGCTGGCATTGTTTCAAACGATCACGGCCAGTTACACGGATACCGCGGGCTAGGCTTACTTACGAAAGTTTTTAGCAATGAGCAGGTTATGGAGCGCTTAACAGGAAACTGCGCTATTGGTCACGTTCGTTACGCTACTGCAGGCTCGGGAAGTGTCGATAATATTCAACCTTTCTTATTCCGCTTCCACGACGGAGACGTTGCTCTCGCACATAACGGAAACTTGACGAATTGCACTAGCTTACGCAATTCTTTGGAAGATAATGGCGCTATTTTCCACTCAAATTCCGACACTGAAATACTCATGCACTTAATCAGACGCTCAAATAAACCAACGTTTATGGAAGGTCTTAAGGAAGCGTTGCGCACGGTTCATGGCGGGTTTGCTTACCTTCTGCTAACGCAGGATGCTTTAATTGGAGCTACGGATCCTAATGGTTTCCGCCCTCTTTCGCTTGGTCGCATGCAAAATGGCGCTTATGTGCTTGCTTCTGAAACTTGTGCGTTGGATATTGTAAGTGCCGAGTTTATTCGAGATATTGAGCCGGGCGAGATTATTGTTATTAACGACGAAGGCTATAGGATTGAGCACTACACCGACCATGTTCAGCATGCGGTGTGCTCTATGGAGTTTATTTATTTCGCTCGCCCTGATTCTAATATTTATGGCATTAATGTTCATTCTGCAAGAAAGCGCATGGGCATTCGCTTAGCCAAGGAATCCCCTGTCGACGCCGATATGGTGATTGGCGTACCGAACTCGTCTCTTTCTGCAGCCGCAGGATTTGCTGAAGCTACGGGCATTCCTAACGAAATGGGTTTGATTAAGAATCAGTATGTTGCTCGCACTTTTATTCAGCCTACGCAGGAGCTTCGTGAGCAAGGCGTGCGTATGAAGCTGTCTGCAGTACGCGGCGTAGTTGCCGGCAAGCGAGTTATTGTTATTGACGATTCTATTGTGCGCGGAACCACTTCGAAGCGTATTGTACAGCTTCTTCGAGAAGCGGGTGCTAAAGAAGTACACATGCGTATTTCTTCACCTCCTCTTAAGTACCCGTGTTTCTACGGTATTGATATTCAAACTACTAAAGAATTGATTGCCGCCAAACATTCAGTTGAGGAGATTCGCGAGTATATTAATGCTGATTCGCTAGCGTTTTTGTCGTTGGATGGTTTGGTTGAGTCGATTGGTTTGCACAAGCCGGCACCTTACGGCGGCTTATGCGTGGCTTATTTTAACGGCGACTATCCTACTGCTTTGGACGACTATCGCGATGAGTTTTTGGCTTCGCTTACTCCGCAAGAGCGCGAGCATTTGCAAGAAGTGAAGCAGAATAGTAAATATTCGCACGAAAGTCTTATATAACTTAATATTTTACTTATTTACTGTAATTTATTAGTAAATATTAATAAATATAAGTAAATATTAATAAAACTTAAGAAAATACGTATAGTACATTTACAGTACAGGTACAGCACAATTACAGCACAGTTACGAAAGGAATAAAGATGCCACACGCGTATGAGGAAGCTGGCGTAAGCGTAGAAGCAGGATACGAAGTAGTGCGTCGCATTAAATCGCATGTAAATCGCACGAAGCGCCCAGGCGTTATGGGTGGCATTGGCGGATTTGGTGGATTGTTTGATTTGGCATCCCTCGGTTACAAAGAGCCTGTGCTGATTTCCGGCACGGACGGCGTTGGAACCAAGCTTATGGTTGCCAAAATGATGAATAAGCACGATACGATTGGTATTGATTGCGTTGCCATGTGCGTAAACGACATTGCAGCTCAAGGAGCGGAACCGCTGTTCTTCCTCGACTACATTGCTTGCGGAAAAAACAATCCTGCGCTTCTTGAGCAGGTTGTTGCGGGCGTTGCAGACGGTTGCGTTCAAGCTGAAGCTGGTTTAATTGGTGGCGAAACTGCTGAAATGCCGGGAATGTACGACGAAGACGAGTATGATCTTGCCGGTTTTGCGGTTGGTGTTGCGGAACGTTCAAATATTGTTGACGGATCTACTATCGCTGCCGGAGACGTGCTTATTGGATTGCCTTCTTCTGGAGTGCACTCGAACGGATTTTCGCTGGTACGCAAAGCTTTGTTTGAAGAAGCCGGCTTGGACGTAAATACTAAACTTGACGAATTAGACGGAAAAACGGTTGGCGAAGTCTTGCTTGAGCCTACGCGCATTTACGTAAAAGCCTTGAAACCACTGTTTGCGGAGCATCTTATTAAGGGAGTTGCTCATATTACCGGCGGCGGATTTATTGAAAACATTCCACGCATGTATGCGGATGATTTGGCTGCAAAAATCGACACTAATAGCTGGAAAGTTCCGCCTATTTTTGGTGTTATTGAAAATGCTGGCAAAGTTGCTCACGCTGAAATGTTTAACGTTTTCAACATGGGCATTGGCATGGTTCTTGCTGTCGATGCTCAAAAAGCCGATGAGGTTTTGCGTATCCTAAGCGAGCATAACGAAGCAGCTTATGTTATTGGCAGTATGATTCAGCGCGGGAATGAGGCCGTAGAACTACACTAGAGCACCCTCTCCCACCAAACTTAAGGTCACATCGAGTACGAACTAGTAAGCAAAGCCAAAACGGAAGGAATCGTCATGAAAGTTTTAGTTGTTGGATCCGGCGCACGCGAACACGCAATTGCACACACGCTTCTTAAAGGTGAAAGCGTCGAAGAAGTTACCGTCGCACCTGGAAATCCTGGTATTGCAGCCGACGGTATTCGCGTGGAACCAATCAACGTTTCGGATCATGACGCTCTCATAAAGTTTGTTACTAATAACGGCTACGACTATGCGTTCATAGGCCCTGAAGTGCCGTTGATGAACGGTATTGTGGACGATTTTGAAGCGCATGGAATTGCTGCTTTTGGCCCAAACAAGGCTGCGGCTCAAATTGAAGGCTCTAAAGATTTCGCAAAAAGGCTTATGTCTCGCCATAACATCCCGACCGCATCCTACCAAACCTTTGACGCACTAGAGCCGGCACGCGCCTACGTGCTTGAGCATGGCGCCCCAATTGTGATTAAAGCCGACGGTTTAGCTGCCGGAAAAGGCGTTACGGTTGCGATGGATGAGCAAACAGCGGTTGAAGCTTTGGAAGATATTTTCGTCGACCATCGTTTTGGTCAGGCTGGTGCGAAGGTTGTTATTGAAGACTTTTTGCAAGGTCAAGAGTTTTCGCTTATGAGTTTTGTAAGCGGCACTGATTTTTGGGTTATGCCAATTTCGCAGGATCATAAGCGCGCATACGATGGCGACAAGGGTCCAAATACTGGCGGAATGGGAGCGTATAGCCCTGTGCCGCAGATTAGCAACGAAACGGTTGAGCGTGCTATTAATGAAATTGTGCGCCCAACTGTCGAAGGATTAGCCGAAGAAGGAACGCCTTTTACCGGCGTGCTTTATGCTGGCTTAATCGATACTGCTGACGGTCCGAAGGTAATTGAGTTTAACGCGCGCTTTGGCGATCCGGAGACGGAAGTGGTACTTCCTCGCCTAACTTCGGACTTCGGTGAAGCAATTTGGAATATTTTGCAGCATAAAACCCCAACTTTTACTTGGAAAAATAATGGCGTTACGCTCGGCGTAATCATTGCTAGCGAAGGCTACCCTGGAACGTTAGTCACTGGCACCCCGCTTCCACACATTCCTGTTGACGAAAAGCAAGGTCAGCACGTGTATTTTGCGGGAGTTAAAAGCGAGGAAGGAACCGGCAGTCTCGTAACTTCTTCCGGACGCGTAGCGTTGGTGCAGGTTCACGGAAGCGATGTGGCGGATGCGCAAAATAACGTCTACAACATATTAGGCAAGCTGGAACTTCCACACATGTTCTTCAGGCACGATATTGCCTCAAAAGCGCTTCTCTAATTTTTTTCTCCCCCCAGACTGCAGGATTTGCATCACGGCAGTTTCTTAGGTGGCTGTGAGGGGTGGGTGCTGCTTGTCTCGCAGCGCTACACTCCTATACCTCATTTGGACTAGTGGACAGGTGGTTAAGTTTAGTTTTTTACTTACTTTTTTTGCGGAAATAGTTATTCATCAACAAGACTATTACTATCGCTCCGCTTTTATATTGCTCGACCAAGCAACACCCACCCCTCACACATCAATTCACCCACCGCCCTCAAAAGCACAACTTCAAAACTTCCGAATGTTTTGGGAGATTCCAACAGTTTCTTTACGCGACTGTAAAGAAACTGTCGCTTTTTGGATTAATTCCGACAGTTTCTACACACGACTGTAAAGTAACCGTCACTTTTGGGCGAGATTCCGACATTTTCTATACACGTTTGTAACGAAACTGTCGTTTTTTGGCTAGATTCCGACATTCCCTATACACGACTGTAAAGAAACTGTCACGCAGAACCACAAACGCAAAGCTACAGAAGCGTGTCCCGCGCTCAGTGCGAAAAATCTCAAATCTCCACCACACTAATATTCCTACTACAGAATTACGATGCGCATTAAGATGTGATATAAGCTACAGGTTTTGAGTCACGGCAGTTTGAAGAAGTTAGTGTTGCGAATGTAGTTCTTTCCGGCAGTAATGTCGTATTGTATAAGCTTATAGTCGTCCAAAAGCCGCTTGGTTTCTTTGCTCATATCCGAATACGCCATAGGCTTACCGTCACGATTCAAATAAATCGGCTGGCCCTCAGGAATCCTATCCCAGCCCTGAATCGTATTGACCACAGGAGGCTCCATAGCACTTATACGGTTATGTAGCTTCGTCAACAAAGCCAAGTATGCAGAAACCTTCGCGTTCATATGCGAAGCAGCTTTAGCAACAAAAAAGTTAGGCGAAGCGTAGTCGTTTTCGCGAATCTTATACGCATTTTCGTGAGCACGCTTCATACTGCTGTCACGCTGCTGACGCGCTTTTTTATTCGACCAAATAAAGTAATCAGTCAAATGCAAAGCTAAGGAATTCTTTTCATCCGCGCTCGCCGTGCTGTATACTCCCGGCAAGTGATCGCCATAGAACACAACAGTTACCGGCTTATTGAGCTTATCCAACTCCTGCAAAAAGTCGGCAGTTGCCTCGTCCGTATATTTCACGCCTTGAGCGTAGGTTTCAATAGAAGTAGTTTCGTCACTTCCCAAAGCTTCGGCACCGTTGGCAGCGTTCGCTTTGAAATCGTTATGCGCATACCAGTTGCGGTACGGCATGTGATTTTGCATAGTAACAATTTGCACAAAACGCGAACCGTTCACATTCGCAATCTTCTCAAACGCACTCTTATACGCTGACGCGTCCGAAACGTAAGGAGACTTATCAAGCATGTCTCGGTGTGCAATAACGTCCGGACCTTGCAAAGCGTAGAATTTTCCAAAACCAAACTTCTTATAGTTCGTAGAACGCAAGTACATGCTCGGCTCGTATGGGTGGAAAGCTACAGAACGACTGGCATCGCCCCAATATTGGTTAATAGTTGGCGTCCACTGTGCGTTAGGAACCAGCTGCTGGTATGGGCTGGTCAGCGAAGCGTTAAAGTTCACCATACTTAAGCCCGTTAGCGACATGTACTCAAGGTTTGCAGTGCCACCACCGTAGCCTGAAGACAGCATTAAGCCGCTGTCAGTGCGCTGCTTAAGCCCGCTAATAAACGGCATAGGATTCTTATTTAATTGCAAACCTGGCACTCTGGAAGGATCAGAGAAGGATTCTGAAAGCACGTAAACAACCGTATTATCGGTCAAATTTGTGGTGCGGGAACGATTGATACGCTTGGCTTCATCAGCGTAACGCTTATACAAAGCTTTCATCGTTGCTTCATTATAATTAGCCGGCTTATCCATAATTTTCGGATTTACCTGACGCAAAAACGCTACCAAAGCTCCATTTCGCTGAGCGTCATAAACAGAATCCCACATCGCCGGCATGTCGCCCATTGCTTTAGAAAAATTATTAGCAACGGAATCAACCGTACCAACTCCGGTAACATACCAAACCAAATTTCCAAGCAGAACCAACGCAACGATTGCGCGCGTACCAATCAAATATCGCAAATCCTTAAACCGCACAACTCTGCCATGATTCTCATCAATAATGTGCATTGCAATACTGAACGCCACAATAAGCACAAACCCAACAACCGCAACACCGATAACCATAGGCGCGTTATCCGGCAAAAATGAAGCAATATTGCCCGTGTTACTTTTCAAAAAATTCAAATCCGCTGGAAGAATCGTCTCGTAGCGCACATTCACTTTCATATATTCAATAACAGCAATAAGCATTGAAACGGCAAGTAATATGGCACTCACTATCCAGAAGCGGTTAATAATAAGCAGCATAAGACCGTAGATGAGGCCAATAATGAGCATGTTGAGCAGCAGCACGAAATTAAGATGCGTCCACATTTTAGTTAGCAAAGCCCAACGGCCACCGACCATTGCGGAAGTCATTTCTACTCTACCGCTGCGCTGCACACCCATTTGCACAAACAACACTGCCAGGCTGTCGACAACAACAAACAAAACGGCATACAGCCAGCCCGGAATAGTAATATGCAAAAATGACTTCATACTGTTCTTAATACTGTCTTTTATGCTGCCCTTAATAATGCCCTTCATACTGCCCATACTGTCCTCAAACAACGCATAAATCCATAAAATCACTGATATAACGCTACTCTACTTATTCCTATCGTCATCGCGCACCCAACATTCACCACTGCTTCTCATAACTTGAATATTTGTAAACATTTTCGACACAACAATATATTTCATACTTTTGAAGGATTACAATATATATTTTGCAATCTAGTATGAAACGCATAGCAAAAAAGATAAATATCACAGTGCCAGCGCCACTATAAAACGCAATCTTACAAGACGTATTGAGGAAAAATTAAGATACGTGCGCTATATTAACGCGTTTGGCAGGAATTTACACGTATAACCGTATAACAACGAACGCATTGGCAACAACGCGCAAATTGAAAGAAAGTGCAGGATTAAAGCATGCAGCAGTTGGCAAAAGTGAGCCTTTTACAAGGTTGGTTACCAACAAGCTTATTCAGCGTAACCGGTATTACTTTGGTGTTACTCGTTGTTATGCGCTCGCATGCTGGCAAACGCCTAATACATTTTCTGGTACAAATTGGTGTTGCGAGCATATCGTTTGTAGTAGGCGGCGGTATCGCATGGCTCGTTTCTGACGTATTTGTCGCTTTTGGAGTAAGCCTTGGCTGGCTTGTAATTCTTTCTATCGCATGCGGCTTTGGATTAATCGGTTTCGCCGCCACAGCAGTGGTACTTTCGCGCGGAATAAAACGATTTACAGCAATTGTTGCGATTATACTCACGTTGGTCAGTACCGCTTTGCGAGTAGACATGGTTTACGGCGAGTACACGACTATAGGCTCCATTTTTGGTATGGGAGCTTTCCCACAACTTGAAGTCGAGCGGGAACAGTCTGCCACTGCGAGCATTGAAGAATGGCGAAGTCTTGCAAACCACAATAAATTGCCTCGACTTCCTAAAAAAGGAATCGTAAGATCGGTGCGTATTCCTAATACTATTTCTCACTTTCACGCACGAACAGCAAACGTATATTTGCCGCCTGCAGCATTAGTAAAAAACGCTCCAAAGCTACCAGTTATGATTATGCTAGCGGGACAACCTGGAAGTCCTAACCATTTTTTTGCTGCAAGTGATATCGCAAAAACGCTTGACAACTACGCAAAAAATCATGACGGACTTGCACCTATTGTTGTTGCACCAGACCAGAACGGAGCAACAACACACAATTCTTTATGCTCTGACACTCACGTTTTTGGAAAAGCTGAAACTTACTTAACTAAAGACGTGCCGAATTGGATTAACAAGCATCTTCCGGTAAGCAGCGATCCGAAAATGTGGCTTATGGGAGGCTTTTCTCAAGGCGGCACTTGCGCTACGCAACTAGTTCCGTCCCACCCTAATATTTTCAGCAGCATGTATTCTGCTGGAGGCGAATTGGCACCAACGTACAAAAATCGTCAAGAAACTATACAACGCTACTTTAATGGCAATACGAAAGCCTATAACAAGCATGTTCCGGAAATAATTATGAGACGAAACGCACCTTTGAAACAAAACTATTACGCTATTGCAGGATATTGGGACCCCAAATCACAAGCAAACCAAGCAACTATTGCTATGAGTGCACACCGAGCAGGAATGAATGTGATAACTATGCTTGCCCCGAACTCTGGGCACGATTGGCACACCGTACAAGCAGGATTGGCGCTTGTTATTGACCAGTTTTGTAAACAAACTGGCATCGCCGACACAACACCTCATTTTAGTGCGTACCAAAATCTTGAAGTTCTTATTCATCAGCGAGTGAATCGAAACTAATATGAAACTATCTTTCTTTCATAAGCGCCGCAAGCAGAATAGCTCACGCTCACCACGCTCACGATCGTTTCGTCATGCAAAAATTTTAGCGCAAGATTTCATATCGTGGATTAAGCAACGCGCATTTGCCTTAGCGATAACCTGCGGTTTTATTGTCATAAACTGCATACACTGGCTTGCCGTAACCATTATGCACGTTTACACGTACGGAACCAATGCAACGCTTGCGCAACTGTTTATGCGACATCATCCGCGCAAAGGCCCGAGCCTATTCTTTGGTCACGGCAACATGTCGGAACTGCTGCTCAAACTTTGCCACTCACTACTTTTCGTAAACAGCATGCCTTCGCTACTGGTTAATAGTCTTCTCGCACTAGTGCTAATCGGGCTTGCAGAAACACGAATAACCCGTTTTCGTATTGTTACCATTTCCGTTATAAGCACCATTATCGGTATGGTAATTGGGCTTACTATTATTGGTAATCTTTCTATTCTTATTCGCAACATGCACTGGATTACCAAGATTCCTATACGATTATCTCCTTTTACGCTTTTTATTGGCGCATTTATGGCGTCAGCCGCGCGCGAATCAATATTATGGCATCGCCGAATGCTGGTAATCGGTTACGCAACTACTTCAGCAATGCTGCTTTATAGTGGAAACCCGGGAGACTACTGCACTATTATCGCCGCTCTAATAGGCCACGTTCTTGGCAATCTCATGTACGGTCGTAATCGCAAAAATCAAGGCGTAAATTGGTGGGAAGGAACCGATTACGAAATTCGCAGGCTGTTTGCTTTCACGCAGAGCATACTAGCTTTGGGTCCGCTGCTGGCTTTGTCGTCGCGATCTCACGCTGGAATTCTTACCACCCTTGGTTTGTTTATGTCGCCACAAATGGGCTCAAAACCTTGGCTTACACGCTGCTTAACTAATTACAGCACCAACAGTTGTCTGCTTCATTCCGGATTACACCACGCTGCCGTCGGCGGACTGTGGATTCGTATTCTTCTGCCGAGCATTACTATGATGCTTATTGCGTGGGGAATGTTGCGAGGACGTAGGCTAGCGGCATGGTCTTCTATTGTTCTTAACTCGTTAACTGTGCTCTATGCCGGCATGTACTTTACGGTTCTTCCGTTAATTGCTACTAAACAGCCTGAACTTACGCACCAACACAACGCGGTTGCTGTTGCATTTATGCTTACTGCACTTCCGCCGCTATTATTTACTATTTTACTCGCCATTAATTTGAAACATTTTTCTATTCATACAGATCGGCTTAAAGTTCGGTTAGGTTTATTGGCGATAGTGATAACGCTGTACGTTACCGGGGTAGGTTACGTTATTTTTGGTCTTATGATGTCGGACAATTTTAAGCCTACAGCCGATATACATCACCTTTTGCGTGATTTACCTGGACGCTGGATGCCAATGGGATTCGGCAATCGTTCTAACGCTATGCTTCGCACGCAAACACCGTTATCGTCGTTTCTTGCGCAAAGCGTGGGCGTAATTTTTTGGATGGCTATTTTTATGGTTTGCCTCACGTGGTTCCGAAGCAAACTTGCAACTAATGAAAACGATAGGGCTCAAGCAAGTTCCCTTGTGGAATTGGGCGGCAATACCATGAGCTTTATGACTACTTGGCCAAATAACCACTACTGGTTCTCCCCAAGTGGACAATCTGCAATCGCCTACCGTTTAAGCTACGGAATCGCACTCACTCTTACCGGTCCTTTTGGCAATACAAGTGAATATACGCAAAATCTTCGCAGTTTCATTCAACTGTGTGAACAAAATTCATGGTCTCCAGCATTTTATGCCGTTCACGAAGAATCACGGCAAGCGCTAGAAAAGCTCGGTTTTACTGCGATTAAAGTTGGCACAGACATGCTCGTCAATCCTAACGAGTGGCAGACTCGCGGAAAAAAGTGGCAGGATATTCGCACTGCTATTAATAAAGCTAAGCGTGATGGAATTACTGACGTGTTGTGCACTTACAATCAAGCTCCGTTGGAAGTACAGCAGCAAATTGTGGAAATTTCTGAAGAATGGGCTGAGCTTAAAGCCCTTCCAGAAATGAAATTTACGCTCGGCGGCTTGGAAGAATTGCGAGACGAACGCGTAAAAATCTTGTATGCACAAGACGAAAGTGGCAACGTACTCGGAGTGACCAGTTGGATGCCAACGTATCGCAACCACCGTATTATCGGCTGGACACTTGATTTTATGCGACATCGTACCGATAGTCCTAACGGCATTATGGAATTGTTGATTGCTCGCATGGCGGAACGTTTGCGCGACGAAGGGCTAGAAAATCCGGAATCTGCCGTGGAATTTATGAGCCTTTCTGCCGCACCTTTGGCAGGTATTGGCGAGCATGGGCTTGGCGAAACCGAACCGCAGTCAGCCAACGTTATCAGCCACGCTTTGGAAATGATGTCGGATATTTTGGAGCCGGCTTACGGATTCAAATCATTGTACTTCTTCAAGAAAAAATTCCAGCCAACCGCAAATCCTGTGTACGTCTGCTACTTGGATTCTGCAAAACTTGCGCAAATTTCTCTTGCAGTAACTCACGCATATTTGCCGGAAGCCAGCCCAAAGCAATTGTTAGAAATGACGAAATCATTGCGTCCAAAAAGTGACGAACGTAACAAATAATTTGTGAACTTTTGCTGTATTTTTACTCTAGTTTCGCTCCACTTTCGGCGAGTTCTCCCGACTGTTGCGTAAAGTAACAAGTGCACGTCAGGGAGGTTCATCGTGTCAGAATTAAAGCCAACCGTCGCTGTCGTAATGGGATCCTCAAGTGATTGGGAGACCATGCGTCATGCTTGTGAAATCCTAGATAAATTCCAAGTTCCTTACATGAAACGAGTTATTTCTGCACATCGCACGCCAGAACTTATGGCTGATTTTGCGCATAATGCTCGAAAAGAAGGATTCCATATTATTATTGCCGGAGCCGGTGGAGCAGCCCACTTGCCTGGTATGATTGCGGCACAAACCACACTGCCAGTTATTGGCGTTCCGGTGCGTTCGCACGCGTTATCTGGCTGGGATTCGCTGCTTTCTATTGTGCAAATGCCGGGAGGAATTCCTGTTGCCACAACAGCCGTTGGTAATTCTGGCGCAACTAACGCAGGATTGCTTGCTGTGAGTATTCTAAGCACAAACGACGAGCGTCTAGCAAACGAACTTGCAGAATATCGCGAAGAACTTAAAGCGAAAGTTGAGGAATCCAATGCCGACCTTATCTGAAGTCACTAATGGCGCTGTTGAACGCTTAATGCCGGGCGCTACTATTGGAATTATTGGCGGCGGACAACTTGGACGCATGATGGCTATTGCAGCACGTCACATGGGATTCAGAATTGGCGTTCTTGACCCTACCGTTGACTGCCCTGTGTTCCAAGTAGCAGACTTACAGGTTGAAGCAAATTATGACGATCCTGAAGGCTTACGCGAGCTTGCAGAACGTTGCGACGTGCTCACTTATGAATTTGAAAACGTAAATGCGGATGCACTCGATAAAGTTCGTCATCTTACTGCTATTCCTCAAGGCACAGACTTGTTGCGGGTTACGCAAGATCGCGTCAGTGAAAAAACGTTTATTAATAGTCATGGAATAGAAACTGCTAAATGGTGCGAAGTTAATAGTCTTGACGATTTAGACGCTGCAATTGACGAAATTGGTTTTCCTGCTATTTTGAAAACTCGCAGAGGCGGCTATGATGGCCACGGACAAGACGTGTTGCGCACAGAAGAAGACGTTGCCAACATTCACCATAGAGCAGATCGCGGCGGAAAATTCCCACCTTCTATTCTTGAAGGTTTTGTTGATTTTGCTTTTGAAGCTTCGATTCTTGTTTCTGGCAACGGCAAGGATTTTGTGACTTACCCGCTGGTAAAAAATGTGCATCACAATAGTATTCTGCACATGACTCTTGCCCCAGCTGTGGTGGATGCGCAGGTTGAGCAGGCAGCGCACGAGTTAGCGTTACGCTTAGCTAAAGGCTTTGAACTTGCAGGAACTTTGGGTATCGAACTTTTCATCACCAAAGATAATCGCGTGGTGGTTAACGAACTTGCTCCTCGTCCGCATAATTCTGGACACTACACGATCGAAGCTTGCGACATGGACCAGTTTGAAGCGCATATTCGCGGTATCGTAGGCTGGCCTTTGCAGAAGCCTCGCTTACTTTCCCCTGCTGTTATGGTAAACGTTTTAGGACAACATGTAGCTCCTACACGCTCGCTTATTTTAGAGCATCCAGAATGGCATATACACGACTACGGCAAGGCAGAAGTGCGTAAGAATCGCAAAATGGGGCATATTACTGTGCTGTGTGACGATCCTGTTGATGCTGCTGCCGCATTAGACGCTACCGGCTGCTGGGATGACGAACTCAACTAAAACCAAAACTAAGGTTGAATTAAGGTTGAGCTAAAGTTTAACTAGTCAAAATAACACAATAATTTAAGATTTGTGTACGTATAGTTGCGGTGCCTTATTGAAACTTTCCCAAATTTTAATAAAGCACCGCACTTCTCGTATAACACAACGTCTATAATGAAATATCTCTTACAAATATGCAATGAAATGTCTCTTACCAGTATTTGACTAAAGTTAGAAACGCTTAAAAGCATGTGTTTCAAGTAGTGTAATTCAAAATAACTACTTGTAAAAGCTACGAAAGGACGCGAGATGAACGGCGAACCTGTACGTCGACATACGAAGCAAAAAGAAATAGTGCTCGCCTATTTACGAGAATCTCGCAATTTTGTTTCGGCACAAGACTTGCACAGAATATTAGCCAAAGACGGAGAAATAATTGGTTTAGCGACTGTGTACCGTCAGCTCAACGCACTTACGCAAAGTGGCGAAGTAGATACAGTACGTTTTAACGGTCAACAATTATTCCGCATTTGTGACGAGAACACGCACCACCATCATTTAGTGTGCGAACGCTGCGGAAAAACCGTTGATATTGAGCCGCCTGACGATGAGGGCTGGATTCATAAGGTTGCGCAAGCGCACGGATACACAGTTGTTGACCACACGCTGGAAGTATTCGGCTTATGCGAAAACTGCCGGGAGCAGTGACGCTCCGAGCCACTTTCGCAATGACCCTTCTTTCGTTACTGGCGCAGTACGGTTCCTGCACGAGTAACATATAACAGCGCTTTTTCGTTACTGGCGCAGTACGGTTCCTGCACGAGTAACGTATAACAACGTTTTTCGTTACTGGCGCAGATTGCATACTGCACGCTCACAGTTGCAAACCCCGGAGATTCTCCGGCAAATGTTCCAAAAAACGGCCAAAACGACAACAAACTCCGGGAATTTTCCGGCAAATGTTCCAAAAAACCACCAAAACAACAACAAACGCCGGAGAAAAAACTCCGGCAAATGTTCCAAAAAACAGCCAAAACAGCAACAAATGCCGGAAATTCTCCCGCAAATGTTCCACAAATTAGCAAAAGTGATAATTACTTTACAGCTGCGTAAAGGAAATAACGCTCGCGCGTTTGGATGGCTTGGATTGTGTGGTGCTCGCGCTTTAAGCGCTCGCTACCGAGCTTGCGTTGAAAGCACACCGTGCTTTCAACCCTAAGCAAGCTCGGCACTTTTAAAAAGCCCGAAATTCTAATAATTTCGGGCTTGGTAAAAGTGCCCCCGACGCGACTCGAACGCGCAACCAACGGATTAGAAGGCCGTTGCTCTATCCTTTGAGCTACAGAGGCAAACAAATGGTCATTATACCAAAACGTCACTATCAACGCGCCATATAACGCACCATACAATCGCAAATAACACTTATTTACGTAAAGCAAGCAAACACTTATTCAGCACAATAAACGCTACCAACAAACGCTACCAACAAACGCTACTCAATAATCCACGCAAGCGACATTAACACCGCAAGGAAGAACACGTTTACAATCGTATAAGTAAGCAAATAGCGTCCCCTATGCTCAGCATACTGATGCGTAATACCCTTGTAGGAAATAAGCGAAGCCATAGACGCAATCAACGTACCCATGCCGCCAAGGTTCGTACCAATAATCAGCATCTTCCACTGATCACAGAATCCAGAAAGCAGAATCGTCGTCGGCACGTTGCTAATAAACTGGCTCGAAGCCACAGAAACTTCCATCGGATGCGTACCAACCCACATTTGCGCAAGATCGCTAAATCCTGGCACGCGACGCATATTACCAATAAAAATGAAGAACATAATAAACGTAAGCGGCAACGCCCAGTCGAGCACACGGAACACGTGGCGATCGCAGATCAGAAAAGCAACCACCATAATCACCAGCATCAGCCAGTCTGGAATCCAACCACTTACGCCGCACAAGCACACCACAAACAGCAGGCTATACACAACCACGCGCCAACGCGTAAAACTCATGCCGTAGCCCATCACACGAATCTCATCCGGCTGCGGATGGCCATGCGAAGGGGCCAGCACACTCTGCTCAATATCGTCCCCTTGCAATCCCGCAAACTGATCAACTTTACGCGACTTAAAGAAAACGAAAGCAAACGCAACCATCAACACCGCAGCGGTAACAGTGTACGGTGCCATAATCTTCAGAAAATCCTGCGTCGACATGTGCGTCAACGCTTTTAAGTACAGATTATGCGCGTTACCAATAGGAGTGAGCATACTGCCAACATTGGCGCCGATTGTCATCAGCGTTATCACAAGAATCGCTTGTTTTTCAGCATTTGCCATCACCAACACGGATAGCGCAAACGGCACAAACGTAACCAACGCAACGTCGTTCGTAATCCACATTGCAGAGAAAAACGTGAGCGACATAAGTACAAGCACAAGCCCGCGCTCCGTGCGCACATGCCGCAAAAGTCGCGCACCAATCGAACGGAATACGCCGATACGCTGGAAGCCGCAAACCACCATCATCAAGCACACAAGTTGCACAATAGTGTTCACATGAATGTAGCCCAAATATTGAGAGTCTGGAGGCACGAGAAAACAAGAAATAATTGCTAAAATAGCCGCAACAATGAGAATGGTTTCACACTTGACCAAATTGAGTAGCCAGCGCTTCATCATTCCTCCGTACGGCAGCAAATACAACTCGCTCAATTATACTAGAAACCCATTCCCACAAGGCCCCTATTTTCCCGACAAAATCGTTGCAATAGCAACGTATTGAGCACTACGAAGGCCGAGATTTAGCCGCAAATGCGTGAGGATAAAATCCGCCTTTTTTCGTGACACGCGCGGCAAATAAGCATGTCGCGAAAGACAAGAATACGTATATCATATAGAAAAGAATTTGTTGACTATACAACTAAATAAATAAGTAGCTACACAACTAAGTAGCTACACAACTAAATAGCTACACAACTACACAACTACACAAGAAGCGAAATATGGCAGAATCACAAGAAACAGAAAATCTGAATATTGCACAAAAACTTGAGCGACAGAAACATCTTCGCGAAAACCATAAGCGCAACACTGCAGATTTAGTTGTTGAATGTTTGGTAAATGAAGGAGTTGAAGTAGTTTTCGGCATCCCAGGTGAGGAAAATATTCCACTTCTTGAGGCAATTGAGCGCGACGGCCGCATTCGTTTTGTGCTCACTCGCCACGAGCAAGGCGCTGGTTTTATGGCGGCAACTTACGCTCATATTACTGGAAAGCCGGGCGTCTGCCTGGCAACTCTTGGCCCTGGTGCGCTCAATCTTACGCTTCCTGTGGCTCAAGCAAACGCAAGCACTACCCCACTTGTAGCAATTTGCGCGCAAGGTAACGTTTCCAGATTGTATAAGGAATCTCACCAAATTATTGATTTGGTTGCACTGTTCCAGCCGATTACGCAATGGTCTTCTATGATGCTCGCTCCAGCTTCCGCGCCAGAAATGGTTCGTAAGGCGTTCTCTATTGCGGGCCGCAATCGTCCAGGAGCCACCTGCCTCGTGATTCCGGAAGATATTAGCGAAATGCCTGCGCCAGCCGACGCAAAGCCACTTCCACTGCCGCATCCGCTGCACATTATGCCTGCTCCGGACACCATTGAAGAAGCAGCGAAAATTATTAGCAAAGCAAAACAGCCTATTATTTTGGCTGGAAACGGCGTTGCGCGCTCTCACGCAGAAAATCAGCTTCTTGCATTTGCTGAGCAGCTTAACGTGCCAGTTGCCACTACTTTTGAAGGTAAGGGCGTTTTCCCGGATAATCATCCGAATGCGCTCGGAGTTGTTGGTTTTATGCATCGCGACTACGAAAACTTTGCGTTTGACACGGCTGATTTGATTATTGCCGTCGGCTTCTCGATTCAGCAGTTCGATCCGAAGAAAATCAACCCGAATATTGATAAAACTATTATTCATATCAATACTTTTGTGGAAGATACCGACGCACACTACCCTACTGCGCTGAATATTATGGCAAATATTGGCCAAACGCTTAAAACTCTTACGGAAGTGCTAAAGCAGCGCAACGTAACCTTCGACGTAAGTCACCCGCGTATTCGCCAAATGCTTACGGAAGAATTACATTCTTGCGAAAACGACGAGAGCATGCCAATGAAACCGCAACGCGTAGTTTACGATATTCGTCGCGCTGTTCCTGAAGGCACGAAGGTGCTGGTTGATACGGGTGCTTTGAAAATGTGGATGGCGCGCTTGTATCCAACTATGCACCCGAATACTTGCATAATCGACAACAGCCTTTCGACTATGGCTTGGACGCTTCCGGGAGCCGTCGGAGCTTCGTTTATTCGCGATAATTCCGGAAAAATGAACGCAAAGCCAGTGCTGGCTGTGATGGGCGACGGCAGCTTCATGATGAACGTGCAGGAGATTGAGACAGCTGTGCGCGTTGGCAGCCGTATGGTGGTGCTGGTTTGGGAAGATAACGCGTACGGCTTAATTAAGTGGAAGATGGAGCTTCACGCCGGCGAGCACGAGTACGTGGACTTCCATAATCCGGACGTGCCAAAATTGGCGGAAAGCTTTGGTGCGCGCGGGCACGCTGTTAAGAAGCCGGAGGATTTGTACAATATGCTTCGCGATGCGTTGGCGCAGGAAAGTGGCGTTGACGTAATTTCTTGCCCGGTTGATTACAGCGAGAATATGAAGCTTATTGAGAAGCTCGGCGATATTGATTTCAGCAACTGAGTTCTAATAATTTTTGCAAGCAAAAAGGTTACGCAACCAAACTAGATTGCGTAGCCTTTTGTTTTATGTTGGAAACTTACATAATTTGAGACTGAAGGTTTTTGCGAGCCGCTTCCATTGCAGTAATTTGCCCGAGAAGCGTAATCTTTTCTTGCCCATCTTGCAACTTCGCCATGCGCGCCCGAGCAGCACCAATGCGCCGCATGAGGCCAATATCGAGCAGACGAATCAACAGTTCGTTAGCATACTTGCTTTCCGCTGGCGTAGCCCTACGCACATAATCAGACGGAGACCCAGATACAGCCTGCTGATTCTGTTGGTACTGCTGAGATTGCGCACTATATTCGTCGCCAGCTACTGAAACTGATGAAGCTGATGAAGCTGCTGGAAGCGGTAACGGCATTACCGAAAGCTCCGTAATAACCGGCTCAAGCAGAGGTCCCGCAGACTTCGTCATCATATGAAGCCATAAACCTTGCGTAACGTTGCCAGTCGGCAAGCCACCAGCAGCTACGAAAGATTGGAATAATGTGCGGAACACAGGCGTCATAAAATTATTCAACGTAAGCTGCGCAAATAATTTCTCGTCAAAAGCAAGCGGAACCTGCAACAGCAGCGCCATAAACTGCTGTTCACACATAAACACGGCATCGTCCACTCGATAATAATGCTGATTTTGCGCAGCACTGCGAGCTAAAGCCATGCGAGAGGTTTGATCAGAGGATTGAGTATCTCTCAACTGCTGCCCGCCAAGCGCATCTGAATTATATCGAGAAACGTAAGCGTCGTCGTCACGAACTTGCAGACGACGGCGAGCCGCTGCTACTTCGCGACGCATAACTGACAAATCAATTCCAATTCGACGCACGGCTTTGCGCGTGTACAAATCAAGTAACGAACGGTCACGAATCTGCGCAATAAGCGGAGCAACCGCCTTAACCGCACCCATTTGGCCGGTCGTAAACGAAGTATCAAAACGGTTAATTACCGTGTCAATAACAAAATCGTAAAGCGGACTTGCGTGCGCAACTAACGAACGCACGGCCTCATCTCCTCGCTGAATACGCAAATCACACGGATCGAGATTGTTATCAGCCACCGCAACAAACGTTTGTGTCAAAAACGTGGAATCAAGACCAAAAGCGTGCAAAGCAGCCTTCTGCCCAGCCGCATCACCGTCAAAAGTGAACACAATACGCGAACTTACAGACTGTCCTTCAACTTTCAGCGGGCCAACCAACTGAATTGCACCTAAGGAATCGTCCGCAATAAGGCGACGCACAATTTTCGCATGTTCCACGCCAAAAGCCGTACCACATGTGGCTACTGCCGTATCGACACCCGCCACATGGCACGCCATAACATCCGTGTAGCCTTCAACAATTACAACTTGGCGCTTTTTTACAATATTTGCTTTCGCTAAGTCGATTCCATATAACACTTGCGTTTTGCGATATAATGCAGTGTCTGGAGTGTTAATATATTTTGCGCTAATAGTATCGTCGTCGTATAGTTTGCGAGCGCCAAAGCCGAGAGTTCGGCCTGTTGAATCGCGAATCGGCCACGTTAAACGCCCTCGGAAGTAATCGTAAATACCACGCTGGCCAAGGCGAGCAAGACCAGCATCGAGCAACTCTTGACGCGTAAAGCCTTTATTTGCAAGATATCGGACTAAATTATCCCATCCTTGAGGTGCGTAACCGCATGCGAAATGCGCACTTTGTTCCGGAGTAAAGTTGCGTCCTGCAAGAAGGTCGCGAGCGGGAGCTGCTTCTTTGGTATTGAGTTGCGAAACAAAAAACTTTTGTGCTTCTTCGTTTGCTGCAAGCAATCTAGCACGTTTAGATCCGGCATGAGTTTGTGCGTCACCATCTTGCGATTGCTTGTAGTGCATTTCAATATGGTATCGATCCGCCAAAAATTCTACAGCTTCGCGGAAATCAATATTTTCTTTCTGCTCCACGTACTTAAAAACGTCGCCGCCGGCGCCGCAACCGAAACAATGCCACACGCCTAAACTTGGACGCACACTAAAACTTGGAGTTTTTTCATCGTGGAATGGGCAAAGTCCTACGAAAGTGCCGGTTCCGGAAGGTTTGAGCGTCACCGTTGCGGACACAATATCGTATAAGTCTGCCACGGCGCGCACGCGCTCAATATCTTCTTTCACAATCATTCCAACCATGATATCTAGCTTATCGCAAACCGGCGGCGAGCGTGACACTTGTGAGTACAGAAGGCGCCACTATTATTCCGCTTCAAACGCGAGAAGCACCCGCACGCGTTTCTAATCACAAACCCCTGTAGTTAAGCCCGTATAAAGAATAGGCCTTACGTGCAAGCAAAAGCAAGCGCGCAAGGCCAAGGAGAAAGCACATATGAAGTTGTATTGAAATTATTAACTGAAGATGACAAGCGGGCGGAACCGCTCGATGTTACTCTGCAAGCAACGCGTCAAAATCAGCATCAAGTAACGACTCAAGGGAGGAATTCAACTCATCTAAGTCCAAATCCTCGAAATCGAAATCGAAATCAGCTGAATCGGCAGACTTAGAATCGGAAGACTTAGAATCGGCAGCGAAGTCGGATTCGATAGTGCCAATGAGTTCATGGAATTCTGGCGTGTCAACATACTTAACTAATTCAGTCCACCAATCCTCATCTTCTTCAGCTTCCGAAATTTCCGGTACTTCCGAAATTTCCGGCACTTCTGGTTCTACTTCTGCTGGAGATTCGGCCGCTGGAGCTTCTGGAGTTGCAGGAACTTCAGGGGTCTTAGCTTCTGGTGCTGCATTTTCAGGTGCATTAGCCTCAGGCGCTGCAGGTGCATTTTCTTCTGGCGCCGCGTTTTCAGGTGCCTTTGCTTCTGGTGCTGCAGGCGCCTTTACTTCAGGAGCCGCAGGTGCTGGAGCCGGAGCGGAAGGAACAGAAGGAACAGGAGCAGAAGGAACTGGTTTACCATAATTAGCGATGGCATTCTTAACAGTCTGAGACAACTTAGCATT
This sequence comes from Gardnerella nova, assembly GCF_049244055.1. Lineage (NCBI taxonomy): Bacteria > Bacillati > Actinomycetota > Actinomycetes > Bifidobacteriales > Bifidobacteriaceae > Gardnerella > Gardnerella nova. Next base: position 918,079 of record NZ_CP058369.1, read on the forward strand.
GAACTCTTTATCGGCAGTTTCAGCAGTTTTTGTATCAGCAAGCGTTAATTGCAAGAAAGTCTTATCGCCGAATCCATTTTTAACTGCAAGGAATTTGAGAGCAGCTTCCTTTTCGCCTTCAGTAGAAGGAACCTTGTTATCCCTAATCATTTCAGCTGCGTTAATATTTTTGTTATAAACGTCTTCTTGAGGTTTGCGCAACGTCTTTAGAGCGTCGTTGTACTTTGCAATCTGCTTTGCTGAGATCTTTTTATCTGCACCATCTTTACCTTTACCGGTGATAAATTGGCTTTTGAATTCTTCAAAAGATATTCCAGTTCTAGCAACAGATTCTATGGCGCTATCATCGTTGAAATCTGTTTCATCGTTTGGACCTGAAGGATTCACAGAACCAACTTTACCAACTCCGTTTGCAGCAGCTTGCTTAACAGCCTCCACATGAGACTTGGATGCAGCAACAGCCGCTTCCTTTAATTCTTTAAGCTTTTCTGCACTCTCACCATTTTTCAAGGCCTTTACGTAGGCATCGTTTTTCTTGAGAGATTCAGCGAATTTTGTTTCGCTGTTGCGTTTAATAGTAGCCTTATGAGCCAATTCCTTAAGATTTTTAAGTTCTTCTTCGCTCTTATTCTTAGATGGGTCCAAAGCCTCCACATAGTCTTTATTGGCTTTAAAATAATCGTTAAAAGAGCTAGAACTCTGAGCAACATGAGCGTTGTTGGCGACGCTGTGATCGTCAGCATACGCAGTATTGGTAAAACCACATACAGCTACAAAAGCTGAAACAGTCAGACCGGTGGCGGCAACAGTTTTCGTAAACTTGGTATTCATATTGTTCCTTAAATCCCTTTCTCCATGCAATCTACACGAAGAAATATTGCATTAGCATTTCTGTTTTACGGCGATGAGCCGCGCTTGTTAGTAAAACCTGAGTGAGAATTAAGTAAAACTATCAAGTACTAAAAATATACCATATACCCGTATACAGCAGTCAATAAAATAGAAAAAATATACAAAGGAGCAGAAATAATTATTCTTTTCTTGCGATTTTACAGAAAAATTTTCAGATTAAAGTAGGATCTAATTACCAATTTTCGGCATTATTAAGCCATTTATAACAGGACACGCCGAAACCCCCTCCCCCTAAGAATTTTGGCTTAACAAAAGCAAAAGCTAACTCAGCATACGGCGCCTAGCAAAGAGCCGCATGAAGCGCAGCAGCTGATCCATCCGTAAGACTTGCCACCTGATCAATCGCCACACGCAAACGCTCATTATCGTTACTGCACTCGTTCCAATCGCCCATAAACACTGCCTCCATAGCATCGTGCGCACGCGGCGACTTACTCATAAACACTTCCACCAAATCCGTCAGAATCTTCTGCTCACGCCTATAAAACTCGTGTTCTCTAGGCTCAATCACAAAATGCACTGCCAAACTTTTTAGCATTACAATCTCATACGAAGTATCTTCTGGAATCACAACATTCGCACGGTAACGAACCAGAGGACCGTCACCGTAGCAAGCGCGAGTGGCATGCTCGACAGATCTTGCGAAACGTCCAATCAGCGCACTCGTAATATTCTTAAGCTGCGCCAACGCTCGCCTGGAACCATCGAAAGAATCAGGGAACATGTTAAGAGAACGCAAACGACCCAAAGCTGCCAAAAGCTTGTCAGCATCCCACTGATTCCCATACCATGCGTGCATTTCGTCAATAACCTGATCCACTATGTTAGCATCCGCCACCAAAGCAGGGTCGAAAGCGCCCGTCACAATCGCATCTTCAACATCGTGCACGCTGTAAGCAATATCGTCAGAAAGATCCATTATTTGACATTCCATTGGTTTTGTTTCGTGCGGAGCGCCACGTTTTAACCACTCAAAAACCTCACAATCGTCCGGGTAGACACAGAATTTTAAGTCTCGCTCTCCCTTGTCGTGAGCTTGAGCTTCTTCTAATCCCCACGGGTACTTTACGGCAGCATCAAGTGCTGCACGCGTAAGATTCACTCCGGCACTGCGGCCGTTTTCGCGGAAAACTTTCGGTTCCAAGCGCGTAAGTAAACGAAGCGTTTGCGCGTTGCCTTCAAAACCGCCAATATCCTCCGCAATTGCAGCGAGCGCGCGCTCACCATTGTGTCCAAAAGGAGGATGCCCTAAGTCGTGCGAAAGGCAGGCGCAGTCAACCACGTCCGGATCGCAACCTAGCATCGCAGCAATTTGCCTACCAATTTGCGCCACTTCCAACGTATGAGTAAGCCGCGTGCGAGCAAAATCGTCCGATCCCGCCACAAACACTTGACTTTTAGCCCCGAGACGACGCAATGCCGACGAGTGAATAATGCGCGCACGGTCTCGTTCAAAAGGCGTGCGAGCGCGAGTGTGATGAGGTTCACTAGCCCAGCGTTCAGTGTCATGCAAATCGTATTCGCCTACGACTTCGTTATCTGAAGCAATCACTTCGTCGCACATCGCAAACCTCTTTCATATTTCAAATCAAGCTTTATTTCATATCAGGCTTTATTTCAAATCAAGCTTTATTTCAAATCAAGCTTTATTTCATATCAAGCTTTGAGCGTCAAGTTTTGCAATATCGCAATCGTCCAACACTTCGTAAGCGTTGCGATACAATCGCGGAACGCGAGGGCCAATACCAGTCATTATTTCGTAGCTTATTGTGCCGGCAGCCTCAGCCCAATCGTCCGCTGTCGGTTCGGCGTAATCCACTCCTCGCCCAGGTCCAAAAAGCGTTACCGTATCGCCTTCATGCACACCAAGTTCTTCCGCATTCCCCTTTAAATCTACGATGAACTGGTCCATGCACACGCGCCCCGACACATTCAGTATGCGCGCACCTTGCGTTGTTTCAACGCGCACAGGGCCTCCCGGCTTATCGACATGTCGTGTTCCTTGCATATCGAATCCGGAAGCGGAACGTACAATGCCGTCCGCGTAGCCGAGTGGCACAATGGCAGTGCTGGTGTTGTCCGGGGTTAAGTAAGTGCGTCCGTAGGAAATTCCGTGCCCCGCTTCCACTGATTTTACTGTGCCGAGTTGGGCTTGAAGTGTCATTGCTGGAGTTAATCCGTACGTTTGCGACGTCCCCATTGAAGGGTCTGGCTCATATCCGTACAAACCAATGCCCGGACGCACAAGTTCAAAACGGATTTCCGGACGATTGAGAGTTGCAGCAGTATTGGCTAAATGACGGATTTGCGGCGCTACTCCAGCCTCACACATTCTGTGCGTAAACTCGTGGAATTGCTGAATTTGTCGATCGGTTGCGTCCACAAATTCTGGCACATCTGGCGAGTCTGCCACGGCCAGATGGCTCCATTGCCCAACAACTGTTATAACGCCTTCGTGCGCGTAGCTGCTGAGTTTGGCAAGCGCATTATTAAAGCCTGCTGGAGTGAAGCCGTTTCGCCCGAAACCGGTGTCTACTTTTACGTGCACGCGCGCCGGTTTATGTAAGACTCGCGCAGCCGAAGCCACTGCATCAAGAGAGTCAAGGGAGCCGACAGAAATGTCGATATTGTTGTCGATAAGATCAGCAAAAGGCGTGGTTGGTGCGCTGGTAAGCCACGTAAGAATATGGCAACGACTCTCACTGATGCCAGCTTTGCGCAAACGTAACGCTTCGTATGGTTGCGCTGTGCCGAGCCATGTTGCACCGCCTGCTAAAGCAGCCAAAGCACACGGCAATAATCCATGTCCGTAGGCGTCTGCTTTTACTACTCCCATTACTTCTGGAGCGTGTTGCCCCGGTTCCACATCTTGCCCAACTCGCAAAACCAGCATGCGCATATTGTCGCGAAGTGCACGCAAATCGACAATTACCTGCCCTGGGTATAGCCGTAAAGCGCGAGCATAGTTTTCCGCCAACATTGTTGCAATATCGTTTGTATTCATCACTCACCTGTTACTTGTGCTCGTTATTACGCTTTACTTATTACGTAATTTTATAGTAGTGGATAGTAGTAAATAGTGGATAGTAGTAAATAGCTGTAAATTTGCGGTAAATAGCGGTAAATAGTAGAAGCAGTACACGTACGTTTGGTACCGTCTATTTATTGCATCACATGATTACAAGAGCGCATCCATTGGTAAGCAATACGCGTCGCACTATGCGCTCGGTCAGGAATAACAACCAGTCCACATCGGCTAAAACCGGCGCGAGTAATCACTTTTTGCATAATAAGATTGTCTGGATGAGTGTCGATACGCACGTTATTGTAGTGCTGCTTGGTCCATTGCAAGCATTCCGTCGCCATTTTTGGACGAATTCCGGAGGACGCAAGCCTGTGAATAGTAACGTACGGCAACACGTCGTCAAGCCACGCTCCGTCGATATGTGCGTATACTTCGTCAAGCCCCTCGCATACAGCAAACTGCGCTAGAATACGTTCTTCGCCACTATCCGGGTCGATGTCAACAATTAAGTTGAACCGCCGCAAACGAATGTCTTCAACAACACTTGACATTAACGGAAAACTATTGCCCCACTGGTGCGGATTGCCCGTAGTGCGCATAAATTTGCGAGCATTTTCGTAAATATGTTCAATATTGCGCACGTCACCTAACGTCGCTTTTCTTAATGCTATATCTTTCATGCTAGCCTCTATACCAAGATTACTTCACACAATCTTACGTTCAAAAGGATCTGAACTAATTCCTTTCGCAAGAATATCTTTACACCACTGCTGAGCACCAAATAAGCTATGATCTCGGTAATTTCCGCAAGATTCTATAGTGGTTGCAGGAACATCATCCCAAGTCGCCTTAAATGCAATAAACTCAAGCGACTCCTTCAAAGCGCGAGCAACATCTTCAGTACTGTGTTCACCCCACGTAAGTAAGTGGAATCCGGTTCGGCAACCAAATGGCGAGCAGTCAATATAACCATCAATTCGCTCGCGAAGCAGCACCGCAAGAGTATGTTCAATCGTATGCAATGCGGCGGTTGGTATCGCTTCTTCGTTTGGTTGCGTCAAGCGGATATCGTAATTTGAAATTACATCTCCGTGAGGGCCGTGTTGCGTATCAATATAACGCACGTAAGGTGCCTTTACTTTTGTATGATCAAGTTCAAAACTTTCCGGACGCGGATGCGAAACTGCACACTCACTCATAATCTATCCCTCACTTACTGTTGCGTTCCTATTACGTTTTCACTCTCTATATTAGACGGTACGCGTCAAATAAGTTGGGAAGATTGAGTTTAGAGCATTGGTTTAGAGCATTGACGCTTTTACAAGATCTTTAGTGTAGTCGTGCTGCGGATTGTTAAGTACGTCGGCTACGCTTCCAGATTCAACAATTTTCCCTTCTTTAAGAACAATAACTCGCTCTGCTAAATGCTGAATCATTCCTAAATCGTGGCTTACGAAAATGCAGGACATTTTTGGGCGATCTTTTCGAATAGCAGCAAAAGCGTCGAGAATACGAGTGCGCTCAGCAACGTCAATTGCGCTCATTGGCTCGTCTGCAACTAAAACGCGCGGATTGTTTATAAGCGCGCGAGCAATTGCAACACATTGCGCTTGGCCGCCAGAAAGTTCGTGAGGGTATTTTTCCGCAAAATCATTTGGATTTAAGCCAACTAGTTTTAGCACGTCGTCAACTCGCTTATTAATAGTTGCGTCGTCTAATTGAAGCGATTTTTTCCAAATATTAAGCGGTTCTGCAACGCTTGAGCGTACGGTCCAACGCGGGTCGAGTGCAGCAAATGGGTGTTGAAAAACTATAGCGGTTTCTTTTCGAATATTTGCAGAAGATTTTGCAGAAGATTTTGCAGAAAAATCAGCAGAAGATTCAGCAGAATTTACTATTTTCCCGTCGTAACTAACGCTTCCTTCGCTAATCTTTTGAAGACCTAAGATTGCGCGAATAAGTGTTGTTTTGCCGCTTCCGGAACCGCCTATAATTGCTAACGATTCGCCAACTCGTAGGCTTAAATCTACACCTTTGAGTATTTCGGTACGATTTCTTTCGTGACCAAGTGTTACGTGAATATTTTTTGCAGAAAGTAAGATTTCGTTATTTTCGTTACTATTTTCGTTACTATTTTCGTAACGTTTTTCGCTACCAAACGTATCGCATTGTGTTACGCGCAACGTAAGCTTTCTAGCAGCTTCAACAAGTTGCTTTGTTGAGGCAACTTGCGGATTTTTCAACAAATCTTGCACATCCGCACTATCGACCAATCGACCCGAATCAAGCACATAGCAACGTTGAGCTGCGCGAGATAACACTGAAAAATCGTGCGTTACGAACAGCATAGACGCACCCATATCGTCAACAAGCGAAGTCAACATATCTACCACATCGCGTTGAGTTACGGAGTCGAGTGCTGTAGTAGGCTCATCTGCGAGAATAAGCCGAGGAGACGTAATTAATGCCGTCGCAATACCAACTCGCTGCTGCTGGCCACCCGAAAGTTCAAAAGTACGCTGAGACGCAAGTTTGCTCGCCAACCCAACCTTTTCAAGCATAAGACACACACGACGATGGATGTCTTGCGAATCGAGCTGATAATGCAAACGCAACGGCAGTGAAATCTGCTCTTCAACACTCAACATAGGATTAAGCGCACGATTTGCCTGCTGAAATACCACTCCCACGTATTTACCGCGAAGGCGCGCCAACAAATCATCCGAAGCACCAACCGTCTGCGTTTCGCCAAGCTTACACGAACCAGTAATATGAGCAGACGACGGCAACAAACCCGTAGCGGCACGAAGTAGCATGGATTTTCCAGAACCAGAAGACCCCACCAAACCAACGCGCTCACCGTCCGCAACACTCAACGACACGTTGTTAAGAATACGAGTATCACCAAGGCTTAACGACAAATTTCGTATATCTAAACTCATATCCTGCCTACTTTACTTGTTTTCCTAGCGACGGGTTGGTAACTTCACGTATCACATCTCCAAAAAGATTGAGCGCAACAACCACCACCGTTACTATGAGTCCAGGCCAAACCACAGCCAAAGGATTGACGTGAATAAGCGTCACCGACGTCGCCAACACACGCCCCCAACTCGGTACTCCCGAAGGCACACCTACACCCAAGTACGTTAAACCACTTTCCGCTAAAATTACCGTTCCCGCAGAAAGCGAAAGTTGCACCATCGCAATCGGCATAATATTAGGAAATACGTGACGAAAAAGCACATAACTTCTTCTCGAACCTTGCGAAATTGCAAAAGTTACGTAATCGGATTGCAACACTAGTTGCGCACTTGGGCGCACAATACGCGCCAAATTAAGCCCGTAGCCAACCCCGCACGCAAGCATAATCACAACCACACTCGCACCAAGCGGCACAGCCAGCATAAGAGCAATCAGCACCGTAGGAATAGAAATTAGCGCATCTACCGCCATAACACTTATCGCACTCACGAATTGCGAACGCGCAATCATCACGCTTAATAAGCAAGCACCAATAGCAGATGCAATCAGCACCGTACACAGTACCAGCAACAGCTCAACGCGAGAACCAGCCATGAGCCAACTGAGCATATCCGAACCAGTACCATCCGTGCCAAGCCAGTGCTTCCACGACGGCTTCTGCCATACCTCGTACCCGTTTGTTTTCAGAAGTGGATAAGGCGTCCACAATAGCGAAATTGCAGCAATAGCAATCCACAACGCAAGCACAGCGCACACAAATTTCCCAAAAGCAGCGTGCCACACACTTCGCAACAAACGCAACAAATGACGCATATAAGTCACCTTCTTACCAACATTTGCCAACTTCTACCAACACACGAGACGACAACATTCAGTCATATACCTGCTGCGACAAACGCGGATCCAACGCACGATGCACTATATCAACCAACAACCCAACAAACAAAAACAGCGCAGCAAGCATGAACAGCTCCCCCTGAACCGCAATCAAATCACGCAAACCAACGTCACGCACCATACCCATACCCATGCCAGGTAACGAAAACAGGTTCTCAATAACCATCACGCCCATAACCATGTGAGCAAAAGTTAAACCGATAACAGACACAAGTTGAGGAAGCGCCAAACGCAAACCAACACGCCACATAACCTGCCTACGAGTCATGCCGCAAGCCATAGCCTGGTAAGCAATCTCACTGCGCGAAATATGCTCAAGAGTGGCAGCAGTATAACGCATAAAGCTAGAACCGACGATTATGCCAACCGTAAGCGCCGGCAACAGTAGTGAAAGAAGCGCCTCACCACATTCACTCCAACCATCAGTCGGAAAACCCTGAGTAGGAAGCAAACTAATAACGCCAATACCGCGCCCAAATAGCAAAATCAGCAGCATACCGCCCCACAGAGCCGGCACGGAACCAGCGGCGAGCGCCGTAAAACGAGCTACAGCTTGCGGCACCTTACCCTCGTGCGTAACCTGCCAGCAACCAAGCGGAATGCCAAGAATAAGCGCAAAAGCGAGGCCTAGCAAAATCAGCGGAAACGTAATAGTCGCGCGAGCTGCAATCATGCTTGCTACGGACCTACCGGTAAGCATAGATACGCCGAAATCGCCTCGCAAAACTCCGAAAAGCCAATCGGTATATTGCGTAAAAAGCGGCTTATTTAAGCCAAGCTCAGCCCGCAGCTGCTCAACTTTGCCATGAGGGGAATTAAGACCAGCCATAACTTGCGCGACGTCGCCCGGAAGCACGCGAAGCGCAAGAAAAACGGCCGCAGAAATGCAAAACAGGGCTGCAATAAACAGCAGCAACCGTTGGCATATCATGCGAAACATAAATCGCCTCCTTTTTATGGGCTTACAGTCCAAGTGCAGCGCAAGCACAGCGCAAGTACGGCGCAAGCACAGCGCAAGTATACAAATTCAGACACTAGTGCAGATTACTCGCTGCGTTAGTGTCCCATTTTGCTGATTTTGGGACACGCACGCAGATTACTCGCTGCGTTAGTGTCCCATTTTGCTGATTTTGAGACACTCGCGCAGATTACGCGCTGCGCCAGTGTCTCTAGATTGCGACTAGCAAATCCAACATTAGCTAAGGCGCAGATTGTAAAGCGGCAAAAGCTCCTGATTCATGTCGAACGGCATACCCTCGAGAGCCTTCACTTTCGCAGTCACCACGCGATAATTAAACAGCCAATCAGCCGGCGCGTCCTTGCTAATAATGCGTGCAGCCTCAGCAAGCAATTTAGCAGAATCGCTCTCGGACGCACTAAGCATTGCCTTAGCGTACAAATCTTGCACCTGCTTATTGTCGTAACCGTAGTAGTAAGTAGGATCCGCCCACTGGCCAAAATCGTGGCTTTCATTGTGATCGACCATCGACAAATCGTACTGCTTATTCTTATACACATCCTGCAGCCAAGTAGTAAACTCAACCACATTCACTTTCAAATCAATACCGGCTGGCTTAAGCTGCGAGCGCAATTGATCACCAAGTTGCGTGCCGTAAATATTCGGATAAGTAAGCGAAAGTTGCAATGGGTGAGATTCGTCGAAGCCGGCTTCTTTCATAAGCGCCTTCGCACGACGCAAATCATGCGGATACAATTTCGTCAAATCCTCATAACCCGGGTCGAGAGATGGAATTGGGCCGCCAAGTGCCACATCCGTGCCTCCTCGAGACGCAATAATCTGCTTGTGATCAATCGCGTAACGAATCGCCTCACGCACACGCTTATCCTTAGTGCGCTCACCCTTCATGTTCATTGCAAGCACAAATTTATCGGTGCCGTTCCCAGCTCGCACAACGTAACGCTTAGTATCATCCTTAAACGGCTTAGCAAGCTGCCCGGAAATAGGCGCTAACGCTTGCACAGCCCCCGAAGAAAGCGCGTCAACAGCAGCGTTGTCGTCCACAAAGTAGCGCACAACAATTTTGCTGGTTTTAGCAGGATGAATACCCTTATAGCGCGGATTTGCCTTCAAAACAACGCGATCGTTCGGCACGAACTTGTCAATTAAGTACGGACCGGAACCAACCGCCTGCGTTTTAGCATCATAACTAGCGTTTCTGTCGAACACTAAACCGGAACGGCTGCACAAAGCCCACAACAGCTTAGCGTTAGGTTCCTTAAGCGTAATCTCGAAAGTATAATCGTCCTTCGCTTTTGCCGACTCAACTTTGCCAACCATATTCGAGCCGCGATACTGCTTAGAAACAAGCTCATTAAACGACCACGCTGCGTCCTTTGCCGTCAGTTTGTGACCGTTAGAAAACGCGGCATTCTTACGCAAATGGAACGTGTAACGCAAGCCGTTTTTGCTAACTTCCCAGCTTTTTGCGAGAGATGGAGAAACTTGGTTTTTTGCATTTCGCGCAACCAAGCCTTCGTATACGTTGCCGATAAGCAGCTGGTCGAGTGAGGAACCGGACTGGTTGCGAATATCGAGGTTCGTAGGAGCAAGTTTGAGTCCGATTGTGACGGTTTTGTGCGACACGGTGTTTGCTGCGTTTGGAGTAGATTGACGCGGGCCGCCGGTAAACGTTGCAAAAATTGCACTAACCACCGCGATAGTAATAATGGCTAAACTGAACATCCAAGCTTTGCCAAGCTTACGTCGTGCGGCAGGTTGCGACGATTTTTCAGCATCGTTCAGTGAAGCGTCCGTGCTCGCGCCGTAAGCTGCACTCGTTGAACTTACGTGGCCTGCGTCTGTTGCGTTTGCTTTAGACGCACCATTTTGTGCTTCGCGCTGAGCCTTACCAGAGAATGTTTCGGTCGCGTCGTTTTCTTTGTACGCGCCTTCCTCGGGTTTCGTGTTACCCATACCATAAACCTTTCTAAATGGCATTGAAATATTAAATTGTTATCTTTAATTAAATTGTTATTTTTTATTGCGTTTTATTAAATTTTTTAATTGCTTGACGCTTGATTACATAGTGACACAAGTCGCCAGCCCTACCAATCGTAGTCTATTGACAAACCAGGCTCACCGTAGATTCCCTCAAAAAACTCATCAATAATTTGTACTAACACAACACAAAAAATTTATACTAACGAAATACGAGAATTTGTACTAACGTAATACGGCACAATACGAACGCAATATGAATATGATTTTAATCACACGCACTTGTGGCACGCGCGGTTGTAGTATTTATTAGGTATATCCTACGAATGTGGTTAAATTCCAACAGAACGTAAACTTGCAAACGTACGCAAACGCGCATAATACATCTAATAAAGCGAGGAATGATGTCTGAAAACTTGAATACTGCAGCAACCGTGAATGAATCCTCGGATCCGCAAAATAAGAGCGGCGAAGACCGCACCGCTTTGAACCGTCAGTTGGCTCAAATGCTTAAGGGCGGCGTGATTATGGACGTCACCACCCCTGAGCAGGCAAAGATTGCTCAGGATTCTGGAGCTTGCGCTGTTATGGCTTTGGAGCGTATTCCTGCGGATATTCGCGCAGCCGGCGGCGTTTCTCGCATGAGCGACCCAGCTATGATTCACGGAATTCAAGAGGCTGTGTCTATTCCTGTGATGGCAAAGTGCCGTATCGGTCACTTCGTTGAAGCGCAGGTTCTTGAGGCTATTGAGATCGACTACATCGATGAAAGCGAAGTGCTTTCCCCAGCCGACGACGTTTACCATATTAACAAGCGCGACTTTGCTGTGCCTTTCGTGTGCGGCGCCAAGGATTTGGGCGAGGCGCTGCGCCGAATTAACGAAGGCGCTTCCATGATTCGCACCAAGGGTGAGCCGGGCACTGGCGACGTGATTCAGGCTGTGCGCCACATGCGCATGATGAATTCCGCAATTCGCAAGCTCACCAGCATGCGTGAGGACGAGCTTTTTGAGGAAGCTAAGAATTTGCGCGTGCCTTTCGAACTCGTAAAGTACGTTGCGCAAAACGGCAAGCTTCCTGTAGTGAACTTCGCCGCCGGTGGCGTTGCTACCCCAGCCGATGCTGCTTTGATGATGCAGCTTGGCGCCGAGGGCGTATTCGTTGGATCCGGCATCTTTAAGTCCGGCGACCCAGCAAAGCGCGCGGCCGCAATCGTTAAGGCTGTAACTAATTACAAGGACGCTAAGCTGATCGCCAAGCTTTCCGAGAATTTGGGCGAAGCTATGGTTGGCATCAACGAGCAGGAAATTAAGCTTTTGATGGCTGAGCGAGGCGAGTGATTTTGTCAAACTCACCTATCAATACTGATAACTCCACTACTGGTAAAACTGTAGCTGTTTTAGCTGTTCAGGGAGCTTTTCTTGAGCATCGCTTGATGCTGGAAAAGCTTGGCGCGCGGGTTATAGAGCTTCGCCAGGCGCGCGATTTGGAGCAGTCTTTTGACCGACTCGTGCTGCCTGGTGGCGAGAGCACAGTGCAGGCTAAGCTTCTTCGCGAGCAAAATATGCTCGAGCCTTTGCGCGAGAGGATTGCTGGCGGCATGCCGGTTCTTGGAACTTGCGCCGGCTTGATTTTGCTTGCAAAGAACGTGGAAGGTAACGAGGTTAACGGCTTCGGCACGCTTGACGTGACGGTTAAGCGCAACGCTTACGGCCGCCAGCTCGGAAGCTTCCACTGCGAGGCTGATTTTGGCGATCTTGGCAAGGTGCCTATGACGTTTATTCGCGCGCCTTATATTGCGGAAGTCGGCTCTAATGCTGAGGTGCTTGCAACTGTTGACGGTCACGTGGTGGCCGCGCGCCAAGGCAACCAAATCGGCACATCCTTCCACCCGGAGCTTGACGACGATACGCGAATCCACCAGCTTTTCCTGGATTTGTAAATTGGATTAGCGCTCCGACCTGCTTTCGCGCATAAAGCGTAGCGCGCGAAGGCAGGGCAAGGTTATGTGGCTGTGAAAGATAGGAATTACTTGTCTCGCAGCGCTACGCTCCTATACCTTATTTGGACTAGTGGATAGGTAGTTAAGTTTAGTTTTTTGCTTACTTTCTCTGCAGAAACAGTATTCATCAACAAGACTATTACTATCGCTCCGCTTTTATATTGCTCGACCAAGCAATTCCTATCTCTCACACGTAAATTCACCCATCGCTCTCAGAAGCACAACCGTAAAACTTCCGACTGTTTTGGGCGATTCCGACATTCCCCATACACGCTTGTAAAGTAACTGTCACTTTTTGGCGAGATTTCGTTAGTTTCGTTACGCGTGTGTAAAGCCAATAACGATTTTTCGTAAGTTTCCGTTTTTTACTTTACACGCATGTAAAGGGAGTAACGTGTTTAAGGCGCTCACGCTCTCTAAACGTACGAAAGCACGTCGTAGCACACACAGCAACAACAAAGTTTTTAACGCGGACGTCAAAAAGTCATCAAAATACGAAAGTTTTTAACGTAGACGTCAAAAACTTTGAATTTCATGTAAGTTTTTGATATTATGGTTAAAAAGTTAGAAAAGTGGAGTAAATGTTCAAAAAAGGGGGCTTGCGGTGATATATAATTCAGAAACACACACGCTCATAAATCGCCCAGAATACCTAAACCAGCTTATTGAACATAAAGACGTAGACTTGGTGAAAATCGTAACTGGAATCCGAAGGTGCGGAAAGTCCTCTCTACTTGACCTTTTCCACGAGCATCTACTTAATTCCGGTGTAAACGAAGACCACATTATCCACATGAACCTTGAGTCGCTCAAATACCGAAACATTACAAATTACACGGAACTGTACGATTATATAAGCGAACGAATTCCAGCAGACTGCGCAGAAAGCAACAAATCCACAAACACAAGCAAATCCACAAAAACGTACCTTATTTTTGACGAGCTTCAAGCCGTAGAACATTGGGAAAAAGCAGTAGAATCGTTCCGAATTGACTTCAACGTTGACATTTACATTACAGGATCCAACGCGTACTTACTTTCCAGCGAATTTTCAACACTACTAGCAGGTCGCTATGTTGAAATCCGCATGCTACCATTATCCTTCAAAGAATTCCTGGACTTTTACAACTTCCCAGCAAACGCATCAACAGACGAAAAGTTCCAAAAATACCTGCAATTTGGCGGAATGCCGGTGCTAAGCGAATACAAATTCAACGAGCCGCGTAGCATGCAAGCTTTGGAAGGCATATATTCAACCGTTATTTTACGAGACGTTTTACAAAGAAACGAAAAAGCAGACCAAGTTGTTTTACAAAAACTTATGACTTTCTTATGCTCGACTATTGGCAGCACAACTTCCCCAAACAACATAAGCAAATCGCTTAGAGCTGAAGGAGATATTGAAAAAACTACAGTATCTGTTGCTAGCAAAACCGTTAGCGATTACATACGCATGCTAAGCAACGCTTTTATTATTTTTCCAGTACAACGCTACGATATTCAAGGCAAAGAGCTTCTGAAAACGCTTGGGAAAAATTACATTATTGACTTAGGTTTTCGCAATATGCTTTTAGGATACAGAGGGGCAGATCGCGGACACATTATAGAAAACGTTGTATTTCTTGAACTTATTAGACGCGATTATCGCGTTTATATTGGAAAAGTTGGTAGCGCGGAAGTAGATTTTGTTGCAGAAAAGCCTAACGAAAAAATATATGTTCAGGTGACCGAAAGCATGCAATCTCCAGAAACGCGCGAACGCGAGCTGAAGCCACTACGCGCCATTAAAGATAATTACGAAAAAATCGTAATTTCAATGGATCGCGATTACATAAACTCTTACGACGGCATTAAGGCGATTAACCTTACAGATTGGTTGCTTAAGTAAGCGCGCAATGCAGCGCTCAAGCAGGCGCTTTGACCGAGCTTGAAATCATTGGGATTTCAAGCTCCGTTTTCGTAGCGAGCGTCCTGGCAGTTTTATGGAACATTCTCCGGAGTTTTTTCTCCGGCAAATGTTCAAAATCACTAAACCGACATTTCCTTTACAGTCATGTAAAGAAAAAATCGAAATCAAGCCAAAAAACGATTAAAACTTTACAGCCACGTAAAGGAAATGTCGAAATCAAGACAAAAAACGACAAAAACTTTACAGTCGCGTAAAGGAAATGTCGAAATCTCGCCAGAAAGCGATTAAAACTTTACAGTCGCGTAAAGGAATAATCGCGCGCGCTAAATCGCAGCGCTCAGGCAGGTCGTCAGCGCACACCAACCACAACCTAGTTTCTAAGTATCACCACACTAACCTGCCCTGCCTTCGTCAATCGAGACGAAGGCAGACCTCGCTTGCGTTGAAAGCACACCGTGCTTTCAACTTGAGCAAGCTCGGCGCTCCGAGTTGCTTTCGCGCGCGCTACGCTTTAAGCGCTCAGGCAGATCGTCGCGCAAACGCCCCAGCAACAGCGAACATTGAGAACAGTCCAATCGACAAGAACGTGAACATAACAGCCGACTGGCCGCCAGTATGCGGCAAAGGCACTGGCTTAACAAAGGTCTCCAAATAGTACATCGTGTTGAAGAACGCTAAAGGCGACTTTGGATCGCTAACAGGCACAGCACCATTTTCACCTTCGCCAAGTTCTTTCCATTCACAAGTTTTTCCACTTGACTTCTTAAACATGATTTTATAAGTATTACCCTGTTTTTCTTCAGACGATTCAGGATCTTCAGAAACTTCCTCTCCTTCGCCCTCGTCATCTCTTACAGATCGCGATTTCTTTATAGATCGCAACTTCTTTACACGCAATTTCAACCTTGCACTGCGCGAGTCAGAATCAGTATCGCCATCACTAGGGTCTTCACCAGGTTCATCATCACCAGTACCTTTGCCCGATTGAGAATCTATAGCGCTTCGCAACTTTGATGCGAAACTACTTTTAACAATTTTGTACGCGTAATCTTGTAAAGATTCGCCTTCATCCTTCGTTATATTAGTCGAATCATACAACGCAGAAACATAGTAAGTAGTGCCACCAGAATCACCGCTACCATCACACTTACACGAATCCA
Organism: Gardnerella nova; assembly: GCF_049244055.1. Classification (NCBI taxonomy): domain Bacteria; kingdom Bacillati; phylum Actinomycetota; class Actinomycetes; order Bifidobacteriales; family Bifidobacteriaceae; genus Gardnerella; species Gardnerella nova. The sequence goes on from NZ_CP058369.1 coordinate 933,928, forward strand.
TATCGCCAGGCTCCATCAGCTTAGCGTGAATAGGAATGTAGTAGTTATTTGTCGGAGAGGCTAAAATCTTATCATTATCAGTTATGACTATATTATTGCTTTTAGTCGGATCATCCTCATTCATCGAGAATATTTCACCACTACTAGCAAAATGAGTTACTACAGGATCATCAGGGTCAGGAAGATCTGGATCAGAATTATCAAAATCTTTAGACTGCAAATTATTCGCAATCAACGTGCCTCTAAAACCACTGAACATACTATCAACGTAAAAGTAATGTTTGCTCTCATCATCAGGGTTAGCATTAGCCAAAGGTGTCTTCGATTTTGTAAAAGTCTTATTGCTGAAATCTAATACGAAATTGTCGCTGCTTTCTGCTCCTGCATTGGAAAACATTGAACTAAGATCCGTAACTTTTGAAATATCCCACTTGCTTAAATCAGCAGTGCCCGTAAGTTTTTTGCAATCCGCAAACATGCTAGACATATTCGTTACATTGCTAACATTCCAGCCGCTCAACGCACTTATATCAGTCAGATTATCAGCACCGATTTCGTCAACATCAGCACGGCTGAACATTCCGCTCATATTAGTAACATTGCTCACATTCCAGCTTCCTAGACCATCAAGAGATTTTAGTCCCACACACGCCTTAAACATTCCGCTCATATTAGTAACATTGCCAACCTTCGTTGCCCACTTACTCAAGTTTTCAAGACTCTTCAGTTTTTCACAATCATAAAACATGAGAGGCATGTCTGTAACTTTGCTAACATCCCAAGTAGCCAAAGGCTCAATACTCTTCAACAATTTACATGCACTGAACATGCTACTCATATTCGTAACACTGCCAACATTCCAGCCGCTCAATGCACTTATATCAGTCAATCCTTTTGGAGGATCATTGTAGGTATTAGCGCAACCGCTGAACATTTCATGCATATCTTCAACATTGCTAACATTCCAGCTTGCTAAACCCTCAAGAGTGTTTAAACCACTACAACCGCTGAACATTTCATGCATATCTTTAACTTTGCCAACATTCCAAGTAGCCAAAGACGCTATGCTAGTAATAGCTCTGCACTCGTTGAACATGCTATTCATGTCTTTAACTTCGCCAACATTCCAATTAGCCAAAGACGCTATGCTAGTAATATTGTTGCATCCATTGAACATTCTAGCTGTGCTAGTTAATTCTTTCGTACCACCGCCATTTGTTGCCCAGTTAGATAATCCACTGATATCATAAAGGCTAGTGCACTTTGAAAACATGTCATTCATAGATGTAACTTTACTTACATTCCAGTTTTTTAAACCATTAGTCTTTTGATCACCAGTATTTTGAATGTTTTGGCACACCGCAAACATTGCCCTCATGTCTGTAACCTTGCCAACATTCCACTCACTCAAAGGTTTTAGCGAATCAACACCTTTGCAGTATTCGAACATACTGATCATTGACCCTACGTTTTGAGTATGCCACTTTTCCAAACCATTAAGATTTTGTAGACTCGCGCAACCTTCAAACATTCTGGTCATGTTTGCAACCTTGCCAACATTCCACTTATTCAAAGGTTTTAGCGAATCAATCACCATTAGGCCCGCATACCCACCATTAAGTTTATTGTGTTCAGTGTAGTTATTAATAACAGACGCGAACATGCCCTTCATGTCTGTAACCTTGCTCACATCCCACTCACTCAAAGCCGCAAGCGATTTCAAGCTCGTGCACCCTTCGAACATGTTGCTCATGTCTGTAACATTGCCAACCTTCTTTGCCCAACTACTCAAGGCACTTATATCAAACCCCTTCTTATCCGCAGCCGTATACTTAGGATCAGAATCATACGGATACTGAGCCTTACACTCATTCTCATACTTCTTAGAATCTTTCCCCTCATCCTTAGCTCTCTGCTTAGCATCCTTTATACAGTCATCATATTTCTTTTTCTCATCCTCATACGCATTAACCTTAGACACAAAATCAGAATTAGAAGCGCATTGACTGAACATTCTACTCATGTTCGCAACCTTGCTAACATTCCAATCTTTCAAAGCCGCAATCGATTTCAAGCTCGTGCGCCCCTCAAACATTCCAGACATGTTCGTAACACTGCCAACATTCTTTGCCCAACTACTCAAGGCACTAATGTCTGTTAAATTGTCTGAACCATATACAAATTCATCCTTTTCACTGCCCAGTATCTTAGTCCCTTTACCTTTGAACATGTTGCTCATGTTCGTAACACTGCCAACATTCCAATTAGCCAAACCATCAAGTTTTACAATAAAAGTACACCCCTCAAACATTCCAGACATGTCTGTAACACTGCCAACCTTCTTTGCCCAACCACTTAAACCACTAATATTATCTAAATACGTGCACCCCTCGAACATGTTTTTCATGTCCGTAACCTTGCTAACATTCCAATCGCTCAAACCTTTAAGATTTTCAATACCAGTGCACCCTTCGAACATGCCCTCCATGTTCGTAACCTTACTCACATCCCAATCTTTCAAATCACCTGAATTACCAAATTGAGCATTCGAATAAAATAATCTAATATTCAGTGAGGAATCCTTAAACAGATACGACATATCTGTAACATTACTTACATCAAAGTTTTTGCCATTACCAATGTAAGAAACGTTTGCCCCCGAAAAAAGACCTTCCTTACCTTTTGACAAACTACCGTAGCCATACGCTTTAACACCTTCTCCAAAATGGATTTCGCTACCATCAGCAGGGAGAGACTTAATTTTTTCACGAATAGCACTAAATTCCCCACCCCGTTCGGCACTGATAGCACATTTATCTCCACCTGATTGAGACGTAATCGTGACTTTAGTATTATCCTCGTTAACTTTAGCCACACAAGCAGGAAGTGCTTTAACTTGTTCTAGGCTTAATTTCTCCATAGCCCCAGTGCTGCGATCTTGATCCTTAGCTTTTTTATCTTTGCCATCTTTTTTGGCATCTTTTTTGGCAGCCTTGCCATTAGCTTTGTCAGATTTGTCTTTACCCTTGTCGGCACCATTGCCAGCAGTGTTCCCGGCACCATTGCCAGAATTATTCTTATCTACAGACCCCACCCCATTAGGATTTTCACTATTCCCATTACCAACTTTATTGTCTGTTACTTTATTGTCTACATTATTATTTTTACCAGTTTCCCCCTTAACTTCCCCTTTAGTCTCTTTTTTATTATCAGTTTCGCCTTTAGCAACTCCCCCTTTAGCCCCTTCATTACCGGCTCCCCCTTCACCCGACTTACTCTGACCCTTATTATTCTCAGTAACAGCGGCCAAGGCAGCAGCAAACAATGGATTCTTCGTTATGTTGGCATAAGCCACCCCAGGCAGCACTGCCACGCTTAAAATCATAGAAACTACGCACGAAACGGCACCAATTGTCGAAAGAATACGATGTTTCCTACTCTCCTTCATCAATCTTCCTCTCATGTGAGCAAATCCCCTGCCGGCGCATAAACGATGCACAAAAAACAAGCGCGCATCAAAGAAAGTTCACCGGCGAACGCAATCTTTACACATAACTATTCATTATTATACGCCTAAATGCGAAAAATTGGTATAACAACTTACTAATAACAAATTTATACAGCAAATTTTTATAACAAATCTCCGCACCAAACGAAGTCGCTATGACGAATATCCGCACCAAACTAAATTGTTATGACGAATAGTCACAACACTAAAGTCACACTACAGCACTACAGCACTACCGCACTATCTCAGGTTGCGCTTATAAATTTCATCCATACCTTTGAAAATCAAGTCAGGATCGTAAAAGTCAATCGTTTTCACATCCTTCTCAAACAATCTACCCAATCCGCCAGTAGCAATTACCTTAAACGGCTCGTCAATCTCAATCTTGAACTGCTCAATAGTGCGCTCAATTCCGCCCAAAAAACTGTAGTATAAGCCAGCTTGCATGGCAGGTCTAGTTGATTTTGCGAGAACAGACTTCGGCCGCGCAATTTCAACTTCCGGAAGCTGAGCCGTGTTATCCCACAATGCTGCAGCCGCGGTACGTATACCCGTGCAAATCAAACCGCATGTAATAGCTCCGCTTTTATCAACATAGTTGTAAGTGGTTGCAGTGCCGAAATCTATTACAAGCGCTGGCCCACCGTACTCATTAAACGCGCCAACGCAATCAGCCAAGCAGTCAGCTCCAAGAGAACGCGGCTCATCAATTCGAATATTCATGCCTGTTTTAACGCCAGGGCCAACAATCATAGGATCAACATGCAAAAACTTTATAATACTCGCGCGGAATGAGTGCATAACTTTTGGCACTACGGACGCAACAATAACATCCTCAACATCGCTCACCTTAAATCCGCTTAAATTAAGGAATTGCGTAATCATAATTCCGTACTCGTCGGAAGTGCGGTTTGATTTAGTTGTCATGCGGTAGGTTCCCACAATGCGATTGTTTTCCAAAAAACCAAGCACAATATTCGTGTTACCAATATCGACTGCTAATAACATTTTGCTCTCTTTCCTTAAAGTTTTTATAAGCTTAAGTAATTATTTTAATATTCAACTTACTTTACTAATTAACTTACTTTACTAATTAAGTTACTTTAATAAATAATCACTTTAATAATTAAGTTACCTCATAATAAAGCCCTGATTGTAGCCGTATTCTTGCAAATCCTTGCTCCACAGCTTAAGCCCGTCTTTTAAGGAAATTCTAGGGCCAGGATCATCCGGAAGCCAAAGTTGACTTCCGTCGTCCTGAGTAATTCCGGCATCAATCATTTCTTGAACATTCAAGCGCGCGCGCGATTTTCTACTCCAATCGTACGCTTGACCAATAGTCGACCGAAAATCACTACGCGAATACACTTCAAACGGCAAATACCGGTACCCCGTACTTACACGGTTAGCAGCCTCAGCAAATACGCGATTAAACTTTTGACCACCAAAATACGGTATGTCAATTCCGCGCGAATCACGAATAGTTGTACGATTCAAAAATGCTGAATCCCCAAGCGTCACAACATCCGCAGGAAACGCTCCACCGCTCACGCGCGTATTAATACCCTGCATGTCATGGCACACAAAATTCACGAAACGCATAGCCGCTTCCGGCTTTCGGCTTGACTGCAACACCGACAGCGCAGAACCGCCCATTTCCGCATTGCGCTTCTCGCCGTGCAAAGTAGGAACTTGCGCAACTTTCCACAACCCTGCCGTACCAGGCACATTCTCAAGCAGCAGCGACGGCATCCACGCTCCAGCAAATACGGACGCAATTTTGCCAGCCCCAACACCATTCTTCCAACGCTGCGTCCACGTAGTAGTGCGCGTATCAATTAAGCCTTCGTCAATCATAGACTGCCAAAACTTAGTAAAAGCCTGAGTTCCCTTGTCGTACCCTAGTCGAACAGTCACCGTTTTGCCGTCGTGCGAAGTAATAAAAGGCTTACCTCCAGCAAGCCAAATCATAGCGTTATAGAAGCTCGCATCCCCCGAATCTGCAGCAATATACACGCCAATATCTTTCAGCTTTCGAGCGGCGTGACGATAATCTTCCCAAGTGTGTATTTGCGTTGCGTCCACACCAGCCTGCTTAAAAACGTCGTCGTTATAAAACCATGCCATTGGCCCAGAATCCATAGGCAAACCGTACACGCGCCCACCCAATTGCACAGACGACCACGTACCAGGAGTGTAAAACGTTTGCGTACCTTGCACGCGATCCGTAATATCTAGCAACTGACCGCTAACAGCGTATTGTGGAAGCGCAAAATACTCAAGTTGCGCAACATCTGGCATACCGTAGCCGTCTTGAATAGCGCTGTTGAGATTGTTGTATCCGCTAGTATCTTTTACTACTACGTGAACGTCCGGATTGAGCCGCTCAAATTGTGCCGCGAGCCGCTTCATACTTGGCTCCCACGACCACACGGTAATGCTCGTGCGGGCGTCAGCATGAGAGCAGCCTGAAGGAAGCGCTATCGCAAACACGCATAAAACTAGCAGCAGTAGCCGCCTCAAACGCTTGCCCAGCTGCAAAATTGTTGCGAACACACGCACACGCATAAAACAGCCGCCCGCACTATTCCACAGTTACAGATTTGGCGAGATTTCGCGGCTTGTCGACGTCGTAGCCTTTCAATTTAGCCATATCCATAGCAAACAATTGCAACGCAACTACGTCAACAAGCGGACTTAAAAGCGTCGGGCACTCAGGTCTCCAGAACACAATATCCGCATATCTTGCAGCGTCCGGATCACCTTCTTCCGCAACCGCTATAGTAAACGCTCCACGCGCTTTGACTTCTTCAATTCCAGAAATCACTTTCGCGTGCAAAACGTCGCGTCCGCGAGAAGACGGCACAATTACCACCACCGGCTCACCGGCATCAACCAGCGCAATCGGACCATGCTTAAGCTCGCCTGCTGCAAAACCTTCCGTAAACGTGTACGCAATTTCCTTAAGCTTCAGAGCGCCTTCCATAGCAACCGGGTAACCAACATGCCTACCTAAGAATAAGAAAGACTTAGCTTCAAGCGTATGCTCAGCCGCTCTCATAATTGTGTCAGATTGCGTATCGAGAACTTGCTGGATTTTACTTGGCATAGCTTTGAGTTGCGCCACAATTTGCTGAATTTCGTCGCGATACATTGTGCCTTTTACTTGTGCCAAATAAAGACCAAGCATATAAGCTGCCACAATTTGCGCTACGAAAGCTTTCGTAGAAGCAACAGCAATTTCCGGACCAGCATGCGTGTAAAGCACAGCATCGGATTCGCGCGGAATACTAGAACCCTGAGTATTACAAATTGCAAGCACACGACTTCCCTGCTCGCGCGCGTGACGCAAAGCCATAAGCGTGTCCATCGTTTCGCCAGATTGCGAAATAGCAACAACCAGCGTGCGATGCGTCAAAATAGGATCGCGGTAGCGAAACTCGTGCGCAAGCTCCACCTCAACCGGCACACGCACCCAATGCTCAATCGCATATTTTGCAACCAAACCGGCGTAACTTGCCGTGCCGCAAGCAACAACAATAATCTTGTCAATCGCGCGCAACACATCCTGACCAATATGCACTTCGTCAAGAACAATATTCCCCTGCGCGTCAAAACGACCTCGCAAAGTGTCGGCAACAGCGTGTGGATCCTCATGAATTTCCTTATCCATAAAGGAGTCCCAACCGCCTTTTTCAACAGCAGACGCATCCCAATCAACTGTAAAACACGTAGGATTTTCCACGACTTTGCCGTCAAAATCAGTAAGCAGCAAGCCAGCTTTACCAGCGCCATCAACATCGTCGTCAATATCGCCGTCAATATTGCCAATGCAAACAGCCTGATCTTGCCCGACTTCCAAAACACGATCCGTATAAGCCACAAAAGCAGCCACATCCGAACCCAAGAAATACTCGCCCTCGCCAAGGCCCACAACCAGCGGCGAATCATGACGAACAGCAGCAACAATACCTGGCTGACGAACGTCCACAGCTAAAAGCGTAAAAGCACCCTTAAGCATTTTCGCAGTGCGACGAATAGCCGTAAACAAGTCCGGCTTACCGGTTTCTTCCACGATTTCGTTCGCGACCTTACCAAGCAATTTTGCCGCAACTTCCGTGTCGGTTTGGGAAGAAAATTCGTAGCCTTCTTCGTGAAGTTGCTCTTTTAATACCACAGCATTTTCAATAATACCGTTGTGAATAAGCGCGATTTTGCCGTCAGCACTCGTGTGAGGATGCGCGTTTACGTCGCAAGGAGCACCGTTAGTAGCCCAGCGAGTATGACCAATAGCTGCGCTAGCTTCCGGCATAGGATTTGCGCTAATATCTTCTCGCAATACTGCAAGACGACCCGCCTTTTTGCGCACAGCCACGCGATCCATTCCAGGAGCAACCAACGCCACACCTGAAGAATCATATCCGCGATACTCTAAACGCTCTAATCCACCTAAACAAACTTCCAAAGGTTTTGCGCAAACTTTTCCAAAACCTGCGTATCCTACAATGCCACACATAATCTTCTATTGTACGATATGCGAGCGAGCGCACGCCAGAGACGCACATAACAACACGCAAAAAAGTGATGCAAGTTACGTCTAAATTTGCGCAAGTTACGCCTAACGCTGGTTAAGTTGATTAAGTTACGTATAGCGCTACTTAAGTTACGTTTAACGTATAGCGCTGCGCAAGTTCTATAAAACGTGCTGCAGAAAATCTTGGAAACGCTCAGTTTGTGGATTCGTAATAATATCAGCCGTGCCCTGCTCAACTATGACGCCACCATCCATGAACACAACTTGATCCGCGACTTCGCGCGCAAAACCAATTTCGTGCGTTACTACAATCATCGTCATGCCATCTTTTGCAAGATCGCGCATAACGTTAAGCACTTCGCCAACAAGCTCCGGGTCGAGCGCAGAAGTAGGCTCATCAAACAGCATAATCTCCGGCTTCATAGCAAGCGCGCGCGCAATAGCCACACGCTGCTGCTGACCGCCGGAAAGCTCCGCCGGGTAATGATTCATGCGCTCAGCCATACCAACGCGTTTAAGCTCTTCAACAGCTAAGTCGTGCGCTTCTTGAGCGTTCATACGCAACACGTGCACAGGCGCTTCCATAACGTTTTCCAAAGCCGTCATGTGAGGGAAAAGATTAAAACGCTGAAAAACCATACCGAGTTTCGCACGCTGTTGAGCAATCTCTTTATCGTTAAGCGCTTGTAAACACTGCTTTCCTTTACGCGTCACTTGCTTTACACCAATACGCTCGCCATAAATGCTTATACTTCCCGCAGTCAACGTTTCAAGTTGGTTAATTAAGCGCAAAAGCGTGGATTTTCCAGATCCGGAAGGCCCTAACATTACCGTTACGCTACCCGGGTTTACTTCCATAGTAATGCCGTTTAATACTTGCAAGTTACCAAATGATTTGTGCACGTCCTTAATTACGACTGCCGAAACGTTTGCTGCCGGAACGTTTGCTTCCGAAACGTTTGCTGCTGTATTTGTCATCTTTCAAAATCCAATCTAATTCTTATTTCGCTACTTTATTTCGCTACTTTATTTCGCTTTATTAAGTACTTATTAAGCATTAAAGCCGAGCATAGTAGCGTCGTTACGTCCTTTAACATTCTTTTGTTGAGCATGCAAAGACTGGTCGCCGCGCTGACCTTTATCAGTGTCTAACTGAGCATGTTTCACAATATCTCGCGCTTCAAAGCCCTTGCCAAAATGCTTCTCCAACATAGATTGCAAAACCATCAGAATAGAAGTAATAACCAAATACCAAATACTCGCCACAAGAAGCAACGGAATAGGCTTATAAATACGATTAGCTATAGCATTCGTAGCAAACTGAAGCTCCAGCGTAAACGGTACTGCAAGAACCAAAGAAGTAGTTTTCAACATGCCAATAGTTTCGTTTCCAAGCGGCGGCACAATAATGCGCATTGCCTGCGGAAGAATCACACGTCTCATCGTCAAAGCCCTACCCATGCCAAGCGCCTGAGCCGCCTCAACCTGCCCAACGTCAACAGCTTCCAAACCAGCTCGCACAATTTCCGACAAGTACGCTGCTTCGTTCAGCGACAAGCCCACAACAGCCGCCGTCAGCGAAGTCATAATTACATTAGAATCAATAGACCAAAACTCTATGGATGTAAACGGAATACCAATGCTCAATCGCGGCACAAGCACCGCAAACATACCCCAAAACACGAGCTGCGTGTACACAGGCGTGCCACGGAAGAACCAAATAAAGAACCAGCTCACACCGCGAAGAACCGGGTTTACTGACTTTCGCATCATCGCTAAGCCTATGGCGAGTACGATAGCAATCACCATAGCGAGTAGCGTAAGGAGTAACGTCCAGCCAATACCGGTAAGTACGTTGTCGCTTATAAGATACACGCCTACTACTTGCCATTCAAATCGCGGATTCGTAATGATGCTGTACAGTAGCGAGCAGGCTAGGATTGCGACGATTATGCCAGCTACGATTGGCCCCGGCTTTGCTACCGGCAAAATATGTTCAGCTTGGGACTTTCCGGACTGGGTTTTTCCGGACTGAGTTGTGGAAGATTTCTTAAAAGAGTCCAACTTATGCTCCCTGTAAATACGTTTATTTTGATACAAGTATAGTAAAACGAAACAATCTGAGCCACGAGAAAAGTCGTGACTCAGAATCGAAATCAAAATTTATGGAGAGACGCGAATCAAACGCGAATCAAACGCGAATCAAACGCGCATCAAACGCGCAATCAGACCTGCGGATTTACTACCGTCTTTTCAATTGCTACGTCTTCCACGCCCCACTTCTTCAAAATCTCCTTATAAACGCCGGACTTCATCAGCTTATCAATGCCAGCTTTTACAGCCTTCAGCATTGCAGTGTCGCCCTTCTTAACCGCTGCACCCATTGGTTCGGAATCCTTGCTGTTTTTGAGGATTTCGAGCTTACCAGGATTCTTAACAGCAGCGTAACCAGCAACCGGAGTATCGGCATACATAACGTCAGCGCGACCGGAAAGAAGTGCGGTGGTTGCGTCAGTCTGTTCCTTGAAGCTCATGATTTCTAGCGGCTTATCGTTATTTGCAGCGCACTGTTTCTTAGCTTCTTCCATAATTGGTTCGCCGACGGTGCCAGTTTCCAAAGTTACTTTTTTGCCGCAAAGATTCTTTGTATCTACCTTAGTAGGATTGCCTTTGCGCACTTCGAAAGACAAGCCCGCGTTTGCGTAAGCAATAAAATCTACTGACTTCATACGTTCAGCATTAACAGTAAAGCCGGAAATACCAACGTTATATTTGCTGCCGATTGCAGGAATAATAGAATCGAACTGAGCGTGCATAATTTTTGCGTTCAATCCCATTACTTTTGCCAAGGCTTTAGAAAAGTCGATTTCGTAACCAACTGGAGTCTTGCCGTCTGCTGCAAAGAACTCTGCAGGAGCGTAGCTCACGTTGACGCCGACGGTCAGCTCACCAGTCTTCTTAACTGCTTCTGGAACTAATGCCGCTACTGCATCGTCCTTCTGAACTTTGCTTACGTCGTAGCTACGTGCAATATCTGGATCAGATGCTTTGGAATCAGCAGGTCCGCAGGCAGCGACGCTACCGATTAATACCAAAGACGCAATAGCTGCAATAGACTTAATGTACTTAGTAGACTTAGTAGACTTGAACATTTTTCTTCTCCTAAAAGTATTTAAAATTTATAATTTGCATTGATGTGTATAACTATACACGACAACCCTACTATTTTCGCAACTATTTATGCAAAATATGTATATACAGAGATAAGTATGCTGTTTATTAGTGAAATACTTGGCTTTTTGCGAAAACCTAACGCATATTATTCGCAATACTGAATATTATACGGCGTGTCGCTTTATTCGCGCGAGAGTTTTGGTGCTTTTATGGAACATTTGCGGGAGTTTTTTCTCCGAGGTTTGCGCTGACGACTGCGCGAGGGTCCGAAGAACGGGATTAAGAGACCCTAACGCAGCGCGACGACCTGACTGAGCGCTTGTTCCTTTACGCGCACGTAAAGTTTTTGTCACTTTTTGGTGAGATTCCGACATTTCCTATACACGCACGTAAAGTTTCTGTCGCTTTTAAGCGAGATTTCGACATTTCCTATACACGACTGTAAAGTTTTTGTCACTTTTCAGTCAATACTTCTAGAATGCAAGTTTCTGTAACGCATAGCGCGCAATGCCTCGCGCTTATCCTGCTCCTCGCGCAACGCTTGACGCTTATCAAACTCCTTCTTACCGCGAGCAAGAGCAATCTCAACCTTCACGTAACTTCCCTTAAAATACAGCCGCAAAGGAACAACAGTGTAACCTTTGGCCTCAGTTTGCCTAGAAAGCTTAGCGATTTGCGCAGCGTGAAGAAGCAGCTTGCGTTTGCGCTTTGGAGCATGATTGTTCCACGTGCCGTTCAAATACTCGGGAATATTTGCGCCTTCAAGCCACATCTCGCCGCGACGATCAATATTGACAAAGGATTCAGCTAAGGAAGCTCGCCCTTCGCGCAACGACTTTACTTCCGTTCCCGTTAAAGCAAGACCGGCCTCGTAACAATCTTCAATAGCATAATCGTGATGCGCCTTACGATTTTGAGCAACCGTAACCGTACCATCTTGAGCAGGCTTGTGGACCATAACACCCCCATACACAAATCTCAATGTGCGAAACGCAACAAAATAGCGACGCAATTAGTAGTGCTAATTTCTAGTAGTGCACATATTCGTAGGCGCCAGGATTATGAATGGTTTCGTAAGCTGGGAACGTTGGGAAGCCAACGCCACCTTCAGAAATCAGCACGGAACCATCCGCATTCACACGCTCAACAACCGCCACATGCCCGTACTGCCAATCAGCATTCCACGTGCCAGCACTCTGACCTCGAGCAAACACCATCACCGCGCCAACATGCGGCGTGCGATTTACCAAATATCCCATACGACGGCCTGAATTAGCCCAGTCCGCACCATTACCCATAAAGGAGCCGACAGGAAGACCGAGCTGCGTACGACGCAAATAAGCCCACAATGTGCACTGACGAGCAGGATATGCAGTACCGCCAACAGAATTGCCAGTATTGTGACCGTAGCAGAAGTTGGAACGCTCAGGGCAATTACCAGGAACCGTATAAGACATGCCGTTAGCAGCACCGTTAGAAAGCGGCATAGGAGGAAGCGACACGTTGCCGCCAAATCCGCCGCCCCTCACCTGCTGACGGTTGCCAGCATTAGGATTGGCGCGCGCAACAGCTTTATTAGCAAGAGCGCGAGCCTGAGCATCAATCGCAGACTTCATAGCAATAATTTCCGCGGCTTCTCGAGCAGACTGAGAAGTTAAACTCCCCTTCTGACTCTCCAATTGCTTGCGAATATTCTCACCCTGATCACGTAAACTCTGCAACGCTTTCTTGCGATCGTTAGCAGCCTTAGCAGCAACCTGCGCACTTTGAGCCTGCACATCCGCTTGCTGCTTGAGCTTGGCAATTTCCGTTTCAATAGCAGCCAAACGTTGGCGACGGTTCATAGAAGTGTTCAACTTTACTGCAGCATCATTGGCAGCGTTAGCTTCACTACGTGCAACAGCCGCCTCTGATTGTAACTTGCCAACAAACTGTTCAGTAGTAGTAGATTTCGTAACAATATTCATAATGTCGGAAGCTTGGGAACCGTGGAAGCTGTTACGAGCAAGTTGCGCAACCGCAGCTTTAGCATCATCAAAATCTACACCAGTTTTTTTAATTTTCTCTTCCAAGTCACGCTTATCTTTTTGAGCTGATTCCAAACGCAGCTGAGTGGATTCAGCAAGGCTAAGAGCCTGAGCCGCTTGTTCGTCAGCCTGTTGCGCTGCACGAATTTGATTAGGAATTTGGCGCTCGTTTAAATCATTCAGCTCAAGAATCTTATTCGCTAACTGCTTATTCACGCCCGCAAGCTGACGTTTCAAATTCTCATTATGCTGAACTTTACGGTTATAATCGTTCATATTTACCGCATGCGCAGTAGGTGCAACCATCAACGGGCCTACCACACTAGCAAGCATCATCATGCCAGCAACTAGTAAACTCATTATTGTATGAGTGCGCCGAATTGCGACTACGCCACGTCGAGCCTCGCTCATATCACTTCCCTTTCAACATCACTACTGCGAATTATAGCGTTAAATAAGCAGCCACGCGAGTTAAGCCATTGTATTATCCGTTTTTAAGCCGTTTTTAAGCCGTATTTAAGCCTTCAAGTAGCGTCTCAACGCAACAGCAGAAGCAATTACCGACAATACAACAGCACCCGCTACCAGCATAGGAACGCACAACCAAACGGTAGATTGCGTCACAAACGGCATCCAACGCACGTTTTGCGCAAGCCAATCTGTTACGAAAACCTTAACAACTAAGCTCAACGCGCCGCCTGCAAGCAAAGAACCAGCACACGAAGCGAACGCACCCTCAAGTATAAACGGCATACGAATTGTCCAGTTGGAAGCACCAACCAAACGCATAATTTCAGTTTCTTGACGACGGCTTGCCGCAGACATACGAATCGTAGTACCAGTAAGCATAATAGCAACTACAACCATAACCGCAGCAAGCACAATCGTCACCGCAGTAGCACGATTGAGCACGTTAAAAACGGGATCGAAAATCTGACGCTGATCTACAACTTCTTCAACGCCGTCACGCCCAGAAAGCACCTCTGAAACGACTTGATATTTCATAGGATTCGTAAGCTTTAAACGAAGCGAATCCTGCATATCTGCCGCTGTCAACGTGCGGCCTTGGTACATTCCGTTAGGATACTGTTTTAAGAAAGTATTTTTGTAGAATTCGTTGCGACTTACATACGTTATGTTGGAAACGTCGTCGCCTAACTCTTGGTGAATAATATGCTCAAGCTTCACGATCTCAGCATTGGTAGGAGCTTTTCCGGCAGCGCACGAAGGTGACTGACTCGTACCATCTGGACACAGCCACGCAACAACCTCCACCTTGTCGTACCAGTCGCCTTTTGCTTTAGTAATCTGCGCTTGCATGAGCACCGAGGCGCCAATAAACAGGAATGAAATAAAGGTTACGAGCATGACTGAAAGAATCATCGAAACGTTGCGGCGTAAGCTAATGCAAGTTTCGGAAAAAATGAATCGTAAACGCATTATTTCACTCCTTCAGCTCGGTGCGTGTTGTCGTCAGCATGAGTATGGCCGGTGGTTGGCGGCTTAGGAGGGGCCGGAGGCATAGGAGGAAGTGCGTTTGCCGACGCTTCTTCGTGATTCTGAGGCTGATGCGCTTGCGTTTCGGTTTCGTGCGTCTCGGTTTCGTGCGTCACTTTAGACACTGATTCAGATTCTTCAGATTCTTCGAATTTTTCGGATTCCTCAGCTTCCTCAGATTCTACAGATTCTTCAAATTCTTCAGATTTTACAGCTTCCTCAGATTCCTTAACTTCTTCAGCTTCCTCAGATTCCTTAACTTCTTCCGCTTGCGCTTGAGCCGTCTCATTATCTACGTTAGGAGAAGTGTGTTCAGCGAGACCTTCAGCAGCGTTAGCACTATTTTCAGCAGCGTCAGCACTATTTTCAGACGACTTTTCGCTACTTTCTTCCTCATGCGCAAGTTTGGAATCTTCCTCAAGATCCTCACTGTCATCTTTCACAATCAAGCCGCGACCCCACGTCATGGTCGTTTCTATAGACTGGAACACCTCACCATAGCGACCAGTTCGACCAGAATGAACCGACTGCGCAAGGCGCGCAATCCCCTCATTTTCAGCTGAATTATTGCGCAAGGATTGCGTCACCATTTCAACAGCTTCACGAGCCTGAGCAGCGCGACGAGCTTTCTTAGAGAGTCGCCTATGACGTTCAACATGATCAGGCTGATCATCTGCAGATATGCTTACGCTACTACGATTTTGGTCATGCTCAACAGCCTGCTGCGCTTTTGACTTCTGCTCAACGTCAGAATCAGGGAAGTACAGTGCAGAATCGTAGGATCCTTCACGTTCGTCGCGCACAATCTTTCCTGTATGAAGTTCGACCACGCGCTTACGCATTGAATTCACGATTTCCTCATTATGCGTAGCCATCACAATCGTGGTACCCGTACGATTAATAGCATCCAGCACTTCCATAATGCCGAGAGAAGTCGTAGGATCCAAGTTACCAGTAGGCTCGTCGGCAAGAAGAATTTGCGGATGGTTTACGTACGCGCGAGCAATAGCCACACGCTGAGCCTCACCACCAGAAAGTTCGTGAGGATAATTGTTTTCCTTACCCGTTAAACCAACTGTTTCCAAAACGCGCGGCACAAGCGAACGAATAGTCGCCCTACTCGTACCAATCACTTCCAAAGCAAAAGCAACATTTTGGTACACGGTTTTGTTATTAAGTAACTTATAATCCTGGAAAATAAAGCCAAGCGAGCGACGATACTGCGGCACCTGGCGGTTAGAAAGTCGTCGCAAATCGTTGCCAGCTACGTGAATTTCGCCACTATTAGCTTCTTCTTCGCGAAGCAGCAAACTAAGCAATGTAGTTTTTCCAGAACCGGAAGCACCAACCAAAAACACAAAATCTCCACGATCAACATGCAAGGACACATCGTCTAATGCCGGACGCGTACCTCGAGGGTATATTTTTGACACATGATCTAATGAAATCAGCGACATTTTCAATCCTTCCGAAGATTATGTGTAATTGAGATTATGTGTAATTGTTGGTTTTTAGTTCTAAATTAACTTTAGTTTAAGATTCTTTTTCCGCTTCAGCTTCTTTTTGAGCTGCAACTCGCTGCTCGTGACGCCAGCGAATACCAGCTTCAATAAAACCGTCAATATCGCCGTCAAAAACAGCTTGAGTTTGCGAAGTTTCGTAACCAGTGCGCAAATCCTTCACCATTTGATACGGGTGAAGTACGTAAGAACGCATCTGATCTCCCCAACTTGCCTTAATATCTCCAGCAAGCTCCTTCTTTTTCGCAGCTTCCTCTTGATGCTTAATCACAAGCAAACGCGACTGCAAAACAGCCATTGCGGCAGCACGATTCTGGATTTGGCTTCGCTCATCTTGCATAGAAACAACCAAACCGGTTGGCAAATGCGTAATACGAACAGCAGAATAAGTAGTATTTACGCCTTGTCCGCCAGGGCCTGAAGCTTGGAAAGTATCCACGCGAATGTCAGAATCCGGAATATCGATATGATCCGTAGCTTCAACCAAAGGGATTACTTCCACAGCACTAAATCCAGTTTGACGACGGCCTTGATTGTCAAATGGCGAAATACGAACCATTCTGTGCGTGCCACCTTCCACAGAAAGGCGACCATACGCGTAAGGGGCATCCACTTGGAAAGTTGCGGATTTAATACCAGCTTCTTCCGCATAAGACGTGTCCATCATCTTAGTTTTGTAGCCGTTACGCTCCGCCCAACGCAAGTACATACGAAGAAGCATTTGCGCAAAATCAGCAGCGTCAACACCGCCTGCGCCCGAGCGAATCGTAACAACTGCAGAACGAGCATCGTATTCGCCATCGAGAAGAGTCTGCACTTCCATATCGTCAAGTTCGTGAGCAATATTTCCAAGCTCCTCTTGGGCCTCGCTCATGGAATCGGCATCGCCTTCTTCTTCACCAAGCTCAATTAAAGTTTTAGTATCCTCAATTCGCTGCTCGACAGCTTGCAAACGCTTCAGCTGAGACTGAGCTGCAGAAAGCTTACTCGTAACTTGCTGAGCATGCTCAGAATCGTCCCAAAGTCCAGGCTCCGCAGCCTGCTTTTCTAAATCAGCAATCGTAGCCTTCAACGAATCAACGTCTAAAGCTTTAGAAATCGAAGAATACTTTGCTTCAACATCATTTAACGCTTGGGAAAAATCAAATTCCGCCATTTACTTAACGTACCTCTTTACATACTCAATAACTCGTCTTACGCAATCACTATTCGCAAAACTCTTAGCAAATAAACTTTTTTACTTTTTGCTATTTACTTTTTACTCTTTACAAGTTTAACGTACAGTCAAAATCTCAGGACCATTCTCCGTAATTGCAATCGTATGCTCGCTGTGAGCGCCGCGAGAACCATCCGAAGAACGAAGCGTCCAACCATCTTTTGGATCCTGATAAATTTCGTCAGTAGTCTTTAAGAACCACGGTTCAATAGCAATCACCAAGCCCGGGCGAAGCTTGTAACCGTGGTGAGCACTGCCATCGTTAGGAACGTGCGGATCACCATGCATAATGTGTCCTACGCCGTGGCCGCCAAACTCAAGGTTTACGCTGTAACCATACTCGTGAGCAACGCAACCAATAGCTGCAGAAATATCGCCAAGACGGTTGCCTGGCTGAGCCATGTTAATGCCAGCTTCCAGCGCTTCCTCAGTGCACTTAATCAAACGCAAATCCTCAGGATCCGCATGCTTTCCAACCACAAAGCTAACAGCAGAATCTCCAACCCAACCGTCAACGTTAATCGCCAAATCAAGAGTCAGCAAATCGCCGTCCTTAAGATTGTAATCAAAAGGAACACCGTGAAGAACAGCATCGTTTACAGAAGTGCAAATGTAGTGCGCAAAAGGACCAGTTCCAAAATCAGGAGCGTAATCGACATAGCAAGAAGACGCACCTTTACGGCTCACAATACGCTGGCGAACGAAGTCATCAATCTCAAGAAGATTCGTGCCAACTTTGGTCATTGCTTGTAAGTCTTTAAGAATACTACCGACGAAGCGACCTGCAGGTTTCATCGCTTCAATTTCAGCTGGAGTTTTCAGTTCAATCATGATTTAAGACTAACGCGCAGGCACGAAAATGGCGCAAAATATGGCGAAAATACTAGCTAATGATGTCGCTTAATACTTGTAATCTAGGCACATGCATAATAACAATGAAATTAATAGCAATAAGGAATCGCAGAAGGAAATTTCTGCTGTAAATTTTGACCCAGCTTCCTTCTCGTCAGTTACTCGTCCACAAGACGACTTGTTCCGTTATGTAAACGGTCCTTGGATTGACACTTACACTCTTCCAGAAGATAAGCCAATGTTTGGTGCTTTCTACAAGCTTTCAGAAGATGCAGAGACGCAAATTCGAGATATTTTAGAAAGCAAAGATTGCCCAGCCAAAAAGTCGCAAACTTTGTACCGTAAATATTTGGATACTGCAGCTATTGAAAAAGCTGGGATTACGCCAATTAAAGACGATTTAGACGCTGTTGATGCGGCGGCCAGCAAAGAAGATTTGGTTCGCACTATTGGTACCCTTACCCCGTACGGCGGCCCAAATGCAATGTTCGCTTTTGGCGTTTACGGAGACCCTAAAGACCCTAAAACAAATGTTATGCATATTGAGCAGGGTGGATTGGGCTTGCCAGACGAAGCGTACTATCGCGAGGATAGTTACGCTCCGATTCGCGAAGAATACGTAAAAATGGTGGCTGCTTTGTTGCGCTTAGCTGGATACGGTGATGCCGCCGCTAGCCAGGAACTTGCCGAGCGCTTTTTGAAGGTGGAAACACAAATCGCAAGCAACCACTGGGATAACGTAGCAACTCGCGATTCTCAAAAAACTTATAATCCTTACAATTATGCTGATTTGGCAAAAACGTTTGAAGCGCTGAATCTTGACGCATTCTTGGACGCTGCTCAAAAATCTTACGACAATTGCGAAGAAGCAAAGAATCAGCCAATCAATGTTCGCAAAGCTTTTAGCAAAGTGATAGTTCA
This sequence comes from Gardnerella nova, assembly GCF_049244055.1. Classification (NCBI taxonomy): domain Bacteria; kingdom Bacillati; phylum Actinomycetota; class Actinomycetes; order Bifidobacteriales; family Bifidobacteriaceae; genus Gardnerella; species Gardnerella nova. The sequence continues at coordinate 953,177 of NZ_CP058369.1, forward strand.
CGAGCCAAGCTTTATAGAAGGATTGAATAAGATTTGGCAAGAAGCCGACTTAGAAGATCTAAAGCTTTGGGCACGCGTACACGTGATTTTGTGCTGGGCAAGCATGTTGAGTGAAGATTTTGCACAAGCCCGATTCGACTTCTACGGCAAAGTTCTTTCCGGCGCCACCAAGCCGCGCGACCGCTGGAAGCGTGCAATCGGAGTAGTTGACGATGCTTGCGGCGAAGAAGTTGGCCGCGAGTACGTGCGCTTGCACTTCCCTGAGTCGTCTAAAAAGTATATGGAAGGCTTAGTTGGCAATCTTATTAACGCCTACCGCGAGTCGATTTCTCACAGCAGCTGGCTTGGCGAGGAGACTAAGGCGAAGGCTTTGGAAAAGCTTAGCAAGTTTGAGCCAAATATTGGTTACACAAACCATTGGATTGACTACTCTGCGCTAAATATTAGGGAAGACGCTGGCTTAATTGATAATATGCGCGAAGTTTCTCGATTTGTGTTTGGTAGGTATACTGCAAAAGTTGGAGAACCTGTGGACCGCGAAGAGTGGCAGATGACTCCGCAAACCGTAAACGCTTACTACGATCCGTTGCTTAACGTAATCGTGTTCCCAGCTGCGATTTTGCAACCACCATTCTTTAGCCCGAGCGCTCCAGACGCAGCAAATTACGGTGCTATCGGTGCAGTAATCGGCCACGAAATCGGCCACGGTTTTGACGACCAAGGTTGCGAATACGACGGCGACGGCGTGCTTAACAATTGGTGGACAGAAGAAGACAAGACCAACTTTACTGAGCGCACTAAAAAGCTTATTGAGCAATACAATGCGTTTACGCCAACGCAGCTGATTGTTAAATACTCTCACTTAAAGAGCAAAGAAGAGCGCGATGCAATGCCTCACGTAAATGGCGCTTTAACAATCGGCGAGAATATTGGTGATTTAAGCGGCGTAACTATTGCGCTTAAAGCCTACGCTTTTGCTTTGCAAAAGAGCGAAGGTCGAGAGATTGACGGAAGTGACGATGCGATTCGCGAAACTTTGCTGAACGCTCCTGAAGTAGACGGTTTCACTGCTTTGCAGCGATTCTTCTTAAGCTACGCGTTGGTTTGGCGTTCCAAGTCTCGTAACGAGATTGCGGAACAGTACCTTCAAATCGACCCGCACTCCCCTGCAGAATGCCGCACTAACGGCATTGCACGCAACGTAGACTTGTTCTACGATGCCTTCGACGTTAAGGAAGGCGACGAAATGTGGCTTGCTCCAAGCGAGCGCGTACACATTTGGTAAGTCGCGATAATCACGTATAAGTCGCGATAATCACGTATAAGTTCACGTACAAGTCGCGATAACTACGTACAAATAAAGATAAATAAAGCCTGCGCGCGTTTTATTGAAACGTTTGCAGGCTTATTTTTTATTGTGTGACAGCGAACTTTTGGCGACGTCACGTTTTATTTTTAACTGAATTTACTTTGCTAAATTTACTTTGCTAAATTTACTTGGTTGCGGAAGACTCAGCAGATTCGGAAGATACGGAAGTTTCAGAAAATTCAGAATCTGCAGAAGATTCGGAATCTGCAGAAGATTCGGAATCTGCGGAAGACGCAACTGCCGTTCGTTTACGCAAGTAGAACCACGCGCCGTAGCCTATTGCCGCACACAGCACAATCACAACCAAAACCGTCCACACTAAAGTTGCAGCTGAACCGTTGTTCTGGCTCTGCTTTGCAGCATCAACAACTTTGCCACTCACATGCAACGCGCGATGCTTACCAACCGCAATACGATCGTGCGCGTTACGATCAGCCTTACTCTCTTTTTTACTATCTTCTTTGCCCTGCTTTTTCTGCTTGCTATCTGACTTCTTATTATCAGACTTTTTGCCATCCGACTTTTTAGCAGCATCTTTCGCATGAGAGTCGCGATTCTTACTACGATTACCTTTCTCCTGCGTTTCCTCGTCTTGAGAGAAAGTATGCTGCGGAGCCGTGGAATCACCACTCACTTTCCCGTCTGAAAAATCAGTATCGCCGTTATATAAAGACAACGTAAGTGCTGAAACTATACCGTAAGGGCCGCCAGAAGCCTCACCGTAGCCGAAAGAAAGATTTCTAGGGTTCAAAATCTGGTACAAATGACCATTATCTTCAGTAAACATTCCACCGGCGGCACGCAAGGATGCTTCTTCGTCCGGAATCCACATCTGCACGGAACCAGCAAGATCCGTTCCCCAAGCGAGATCCTCACCCCAAGCCTTGCGACCAGCGTAATTAGGTGCGCTCACGCCGTCTGGTCCAAAATGACCAAACTGCCCGTGTTGCGCAGTTTCTTGCGCGCGACGATACGCATCATCCTCATTTTCAGAATCGTACTGAATATTATTAACGTAAGCCGCCTTCGACAATCCGTAGCGACTCACGTAATCTTGCAAAGGCATGCCCTCAAAGTACATACTGCGATCGTCGTACAAACGCGAGCGCGCATTACGAATAGCGGCAATAATATAGCGAGCTGTGCCGTAAGAGCGTACGGAAGTTGCGATAGCGCTATGATTTGATTGAAGTATTGGTTTTTGAGAAGATACAGTGGAATACGAAGCAGAAGAAAAGTCTGAACGGCGTTCTGTGGAGTAAGAAGCTACGCAACACGACATAGCAACAACTACACAAGCGACCAAAGCAGCCAAAACCGCATGCTTTACACGCAGCAATCGCGACGTTTGTGCATCGTTTCTCATAGTGAGACTATGTATTGAATTTTGCGGATTGTTCTGAATCATAAAATATTCTTCTTCACTTTATATAACACTTTATATAACGTTTTACTGACGCTTTTGCCTAATACTACCTTGTCATAAGGAATAAGATACGACACAATACGGCACAACTCGCCTACAACTTATGCGTAGAATTGTCAACTTTCGTAGTCGATTGTGCATAACTTTTAGCTTTTAACCACAATGAAGAAATTTTCTGGCAGAACTGTTGCGCAACGTTAATAGTAGATACTACTGCGGCATTTCCTCATGGCTGCGAAGCTCAGAGGCAATGGTGGCTCTGTTTTCGGGGCTGAAATGGCTGCAGTCCAATTCTTGAAAGGATAAAATATGGCACAACAACAGTCAACAGTGACAATTAGCGGATATGTAGGCGCAGAACCGGTGTGTTTTGGCAATAACGAATATTCGCCAGCTTGCTCGCTACGAATCGGCAGCACTCAGTCCTATTACCGAAATGATGAGCAGCAGTGGCACGATCGTCCAACTACGTGGATGACAGTGAAAGCGTATCGCACTTTGGCTTCAAACGTGCTGAAAAGTGTGCATAAAGGCGACGCCATCGTAGTTTACGGCACTTTAAGTACCGAAAGTTGGACTAAAGACGGCAATAATTACAATCGCGTTGTTGTAGAAGCACAGACTATCGGTCATGATTTGAATCGCGGAACCACACAATTTACGAAGCATGCAAGCCAATCAGATAATAATCAAACTGAAAAAAGCGCGCCAACAGAAGAAAATAATCAAAACGTACAAAACGTACAATCTACGCAAGCCGCGCAAAACGTACAATCTACGCAAAACGTACAATCAGAACAAACTGACTCTCACACACGCACTATGGAAGATGAATTTGGGGGTGATGCCAACATCTAAGAAAAACGTACAAATATTTTACTCTTAGCGTGGTGGAGATTTGAGATTTTTCGCACTGAGCGCGGGACGCTCGCGCGCGCTTTGACCGAGCTTGAAATCAATGGGATTTCAAGCTCCTTCAAAGCGTGATTTGGCTCAATTGTGAAGCACGGGGTGCTTAACGCTCGCGCGGGTAACGCGCTCGCTACGAAACTCGCGTTGGAAGTCCCCCGGACTTCCAACTTAAGCGAGTTTCCGCTCCGAGTTGCTTTCGCGCGCGCAATGCTGCGCTCAAGCAGGTCGTCAGCGCACACCAACCACAACCTAGTTTCTAAGTATTACCACACGATTCTGTCCTGCCTTCGTCAATCGAGACGAAGGCAGACCTCGCTTGCGTTGAAAGCACCCCGTGCTTTCAACTTGAGCAAGCTCGGCGCTCCGAGTTGCTTTCGCGCGCGCAATGCTGCGCTCAAGCAGGTCGTCAGCGCACACCAACCACAACCTAGTTTCTAAGTATTACCACACGATTCTGTCCTGCCTTCGTCAATCGAGACGAAGGCAGACCTCGCTTGCGTTGAAAGCACCCCGTGCTTTCAACTTGAGCAAGCTCGGCGCTCCGAGTTGCTTTCGCGCGCGCAATGCTGCGCTCAAGCAGGTCGTCGCGCAAGAATATCAATATTCCTGGCGGCAAATTACGAAAGAAAGTTGTTACGAAAGCAGATCGTTACGAAAGCAAAGCGTTTACTCGATCAGCGATGCGGCTTGCAGCTTCGTCAACTGGAACTGCTTCGACGTTGGAACCGTTGCGATCACGGATTTCAATCGTACCATTGTTCACGGTGTCGCGTCCCGCAACTGCAATAATCGGCACGCCAACAAGCTCAGCATCTTTGAACTTTACACCTGGAGAAACCTTTGGACGGTCGTCAAAGATTACTTCGATGCCCTGCTTGCTGAGTTCTTCAACAACCTTTTCAGCAGCGTCGAAAGCAACCTGATCCTTGCCGGTTGCAACAACGTGAACTTGAGCTGGAGCAATTGCCATTGGCCATGCGAGACCAGCGTCGTCGTGATGCGTTTCCGCAAGGCAAGCGATTACGCGGCTCACGCCAATACCGTAGCAACCCATCCACACTGGCACAGCCTTACCGTTTTCGTTAAGAACGCTTAAGCCCAAAGCCTTGGAGTACTTTAAGCCGAGCTGGAACACCTGACCAATTTCCACACCGCGCTCGAAACTAAGCGGTCCGGAACCGTCTGGGCTCATGTCGCCGTCGCGCACTTGAGCTGCCTCAACAACGCCGTCCGCCTCAAAATCGCGGCCGTAGACAGCATGGTACACGTGCTTTCCTTCTTCGTCGGCTCCTGTAATCCACTCACTGCCCTTTGCAACGTGAGCATCCATCAAGTAACGAACAGGATTTGCAATGCCGCTACCCTCTTGGCGAGCCTGAGGACCGAGCACACGAGCGCCAATGTAGCCCTTCACGAACTCAGGGTGAGCTTTTAAATCATCCTCGGTTGCTTCTTCAATTTCTGCTGGAGCAAACTGAGCTTCAAGACGCTTCATATCTACCTGACGATCACCCGGAATACCAATAGCCACGATTTCGCGCCAAGGCTCCTCATGCTCGCCACCTTCAGCATCAGCCGGATGCTTAACAGCAATAATCAAGTTCTTCAAAGTATCGCTTGCTTGCCAATCGCGGCCGTCCTCTCGAGGATGCAAATCGTTAGAAACCTTAACCAAAGCCTCAATTGTCTTAGCGTCTGGAGTTTCGAGAGCTTCCATTGCTGGAGTTGCTGAGCAGTCCACGTCCGCAACTTCTGGAGTGGTTAAAGCCTCAACATTCCAAGCTTTTCCGGAAGGTGCGAGCGCAAAAGTATCCTCACCAATCGGCATAGGAGCAAGGAATTCTTCAGAATCAGAGCCACCCATAGGGCCGGAAACAGCGTGAACAATCACGTATTTAATGCCCAAACGGTCGAAAATACGAGCGTAAGCAGCACGCTCCTCAACGTAAGCCGACTTCAAACCATCTTCGTCAATCGAGAACGAATAAGCATCCTGCATAATAAACTCGCGTCCGCGGATAAGGCCTGCGCGAGGACGGAATTCGTCGCGATACTTCGTTTGAATCTGATACAAAGTAACAGGCAAATCCTTGTAAGAAGAATACATATCCTTAACAAGGAGCGTGAAAACTTCTTCGTGCGTTGGAGCAAGAAGGTAGTCAGCCTCATGGCGATCCTTAAGGCGGAAAATGTTGTCGCCGTATTCTTCCCAACGGTTGGTAGCCTCGTAAGGCTCGCGCGGAAGAAGCGCCGGGAAGTGAACTTCCTGCGCACCAATGCCGTTAATTTCGTCGCGAATAATTGCCTGAACTTTGTTCAAAACCTTAAGTCCGAGCGGAAGCCAGGTCCACACGCCTGGAGCGGATTTGCGAATATAGCCTGCGCGCTGCATAAGTTTTGCGGAAGTCACGTCCGCGTCTGCAGGATCCTCGCGCAGCGTACGAAGGAACAGCTGAGACATACGAAGTACATTGGAATTCATGCGTTCCAATCTATTTGTGCATGAGGACATAAACATTTGTTTACGCGCATCAACAAATAAGCCAAAACAACAACAAACACCGGAGTTTTTCCGGCAAATGTTCCAAAAACCAGCCAAAACAACAACAAACGCCGGAAAATCTCCCGCAAATGTTCCAAACACCAGCCAAAACAGCAACAAACACCGGAGTTTTTCCGGCAAATGTTCCAAAAAAAGGCCAAAACAACAACAAACGCCGGAGAAAAATCTCCGGAGAATGTTCCACAAAAAATCGCACTAAAACTCGTCGTCGAAAGAAAATTCGTCCTCTTCGCTACTACCGCTGCCAACGCTGCTACCGCTAGCAAAAATATCGAACTCCTGCTGATCCGCAGAATCGGCTTCCGCAGTATTCGTTACGAAAGCAGCAGCACCCTTGCTAGCAAGCAGCTCACTTGCGCACCTTGACGCCTCACGCAAGGATCCGTCAAGCAGCACAGCGTCAGCAGAAACACTAAACGCGCGATCGTTAATACCTTCTAAGTAAAGCCCGCCCAAATTTTCCACGCGAGAAAGCGCCACATATCCCATTCCGGGAGCGAAAGTCCTACGCAAATCCATTACCGCAGCATCGAGCGTCATACCTTGCGACTTATGAATCGTAATTCCCCACGCGCACCTAAGCGGCACTTGATTCACGCTTGCAAGCACCGTTTCACCGTCCGTCATTTCCCAAGCAGCCGGCTTAAGAGTCACAATATTGCCGTTTTCAAACTCAACAATCGGCCAGCCGCCCTTAGATTCAGGAGCAAAACGCAACACGCGTCCAACCGAACCGTTCACATACTGCCGATCTTGGTCGTTACGCAACGCCATCACAGCAGCTCCGGCCTTCAAAACTAAACGTTCCGGAGCGAGCATATTCTTCTTTAAGCGTTCAACAAGATTTTTAGGCCCGGCTTCCGTTGCTACAAACTCGTGAGATTCAGCGTCTATTGCCGCAAGTTTAGTATTATTCAGGCCGTCCGCCTGCGAGTTAGTAGGGAAAAGATGCACCGCAACTTCGTCGTCTTGAGGATATTCGCCAAGCCTGCCAGCAAGCACTTGCTTATCGTCTTCACTTACGCAACCGCAACGAATATCCGTTAAAACGTCAAGTAACTTGCCGTCGTCCTGACGATGTTGCTCTGTCAAATAGCACACAACAGGCTTCAACGCGTCCCACGCAAAGGATTCCGTAATATAGCCTTCCGGATTTTTGTCGGCGGCAGCATACTTTTCGCGCGACTCAATAAACTCAGGGCTTGGTTCGAACACGTCGCGATTTCGCATAGAAGTGCTAACCGGCGGCAGTTGGAAGAAGTCGCCTGAAATAACTACTTGAAGCCCACCGAAAGGCGCAGGATTTTTGCGCACCTTCCGGCACACTTCGTCAACCATGTCAAAAAGCCACGCGTGAATCATGGAAACTTCGTCCAGCACGAGCACGTCCGTAGCTTTTATGCGCTTTCCTCGCCGCGATCGAATAGTTTTCAGCAGGCTTGCGGTAAGTGCATTCGCCACCCCGGTTCCGCTCCATGAGTGAATGGTTTGACCGTTCAAATGAGTTGCCGCAATGCCTGTAGAAGCAGTTACTGCCACGCTTAAACCGTCTTTTCGCATTGCGCGAATTGCTTCGTTTAATACGTAAGTTTTGCCGGAACCCGGGGCGCCGGTGATAAACGCGCTTGAGCCGGCAGCGATTATGGATAGGGCTTCGGATTGTTTCATTGGCAGTACCTTTTATTGCGTTTAGTAGTCGCGCTTTGTTTCGCTTTGTTTAGTAGTCGCGCTTTTCTGCGGAATTTACGTCTTCTAACGCTTCTCCACGACGCTCGTAGTCGCGAAGTAAGCTCGTACTTTCAATATGCTGCGCACCCGCCTTTGCCTGCGCCTCGCTCGGGCCTGGAGCTGGCACGAACATCATATCGCGGTAGTAACGAAGCTCGTCAATCGACTCAATAATATCCGCAAGCGCGCGGTGACCACCGTGTTTTGCCGGCTTATTGCGGTAAACGTCCGGGTAAAGTCTGCGCGAAATCTCCTTCAACGTGCTCACGTCGATTACGCGGTAGTGCAGATTTGCCATTAAATCTGGCATGTAACGGTCGAGGAACTTTTTGTCGGAACCGACTGAGTTTCCAGCAAGATGCGCTTTTCCGCGAGCTGGCAGGAAGCGCTTTACGTACTCAACTACCTGCTTTTGCGCTTCTTCCAAAGGCAAACCGTTCTTATTCCACTCGTCAACGAGTCCGGAAGAAGTGTGCATATTGCGCACGAAATCGTTCATATTAGCCACAGCAGCTTCGCTCGGCTTAATCACTAAATCAATGCCGTCGTCAAGAACGTTCAAATTAAAATCGGTTGGAACTACAGATACTTCGCACAATTCGTCGTGGAAAATATCAAGACCCGTCATCTCGCAATCAATCCAAATTAAACGCGATTCCTCCGGCGTAAAAGTAAGATCTTCCTTAGCTTCAGCCATTTTCGTTCCTTTCCTAATATTTTTTTAGAACCCATCAGCCTACATCTTCGTACAGACGAGGCGCGTATTAAAAACGACGAAAAGCTGGCAAGTTGTAGGTAACTTGGGTAACTTTTCGCCGTTTAAAATAGTTGCGACTTATACGCGACTTATACGCAATTTAGTTGTGGAAACCGCTGTAGTTTGGCGCTTCTGCAGTCATCACAATATCGTGAGGATGAGATTCGCGAAGGCCAGCATCCGTAATACGAATAAAGCGGCCACGCTCCTGCATTTCCTTAATATTGTGCGCACCAACATAGAACATGGACTGGTGCAAGCCGCCGAGAAGCTGGTAGAGCACAGCGTTAAGTGGACCGCGATATGGCACTTCGCCTTCAACGCCTTCTGGAACCACCTTGTCGGAGCTGGTGACGTCAGCCTGGAAGTAACGATCCTTCGAATAAGACTTCTTACCACGAGGAGCCATTGCGCCAAGCGAGCCCATGCCGCGGTAAAGCTTGTACTGCTTGCCGTGAAGAAGAACCTTCTCGCCTGGAGCTTCCTCGCAGCCAGCCAAAGTGCCGCCGAGCATAACGGTGTCTGCGCCCGCAACCAAAGCCTTAGCAATATCGCCAGAATAGTGAATACCGCCGTCAGCAATGCACGGAACGCCAGCAGCCTTGCAAGCCTGAGCCGCGTCGTAAACCGCGGTAAGCTGCGGCACACCAACGCCAGCAACAACGCGCGTGGTGCAAATAGAACCTGGGCCAACGCCAACCTTTACAGCGTCGACGCCAGCGTCAATCATGGCTTGCGCGCCCTGACGAGTGGCGATATTGCCACCAATAATCTGCACGCCATCGAAAGCCTTATCTGCCTTAATGCGACGAATCATGTCGAGAGCCAAGCGAGCCTCACCGTTTGCGGTATCAACTACGAGCACGTCGACGCCAGCTTCCATAAGCGCGCACGCACGCTGCCAAGCATCCCCAAGGAAGCCAATGCCAGCAGCCACACGCAAGCGGCCCTGATCATCCTTAGTAGCATCCGGATACTGCTCAGTCTTCACAAAGTCCTTAACGGTAATCAAGCCCGTAAGCTTACCTTCGGCATCAACCAAAGGCAACTTTTCAATCTTGTTATCCGCAAGCAAGCGGTGAGCATCCTCTTTGGAAATATCGGAAGGACCAGTGACGAGATTTTCGCGAGTCATCACGTCCTTCACCTTCAAGCGGTCGTAATCTTCGGAAGCAATAAAACGCATATCGCGGTTGGTAATAATACCAACTAAACGATTTTCGCTATCTACTACCGGCAAGCCCGAAATATGGAAACGCCCGCACAATTTATCTAAATCTGCGAGCGTTGCGTCTGGGTGAACAGTAAGTGGGTCGGTAATCATGCCCGACTCGCTGCGCTTAACAATATCAACCTGCGCAGCTTGATCATCAATAGAAAGATTGCGGTGAAGTACGCCAATACCGCCGTTACGCGCCATGGCAATAGCCATATCGGACTCGGTAACAGTATCCATAGCTGCCGAAATAGTCGGCACTTTCATGGTAATTTCGCGAGTCAGACGAGTGGAAGTGTCCACTTCGGACGGGATAACATCAGTTTCGTTTGGAAGCAGCAGCACGTCGTCGTAAGCGAGACCGAGCTTCTCGAAAATTGGTGGAACAGGAGCATACACGGATTCCGTGTTCATATCAGTTGTAGCCATAGGGTTACTATACGTTTTCGCTATGACGTTTGCCGAAACGCACCACAAAACGCTACGAATTGCGAAGCTCGGGCAGGCGACGGCGCAAGTACGGCAGCATTGTGAGCACAGTAAGCAGCGCAGCAGCAAGAATCATCCCAACAAGCACATACACAGCTTTGAAGAACAGAATCATAATAGAGCCAAACGCAATCAGCGCCGCCCATCCCCATAAAATCAGCACTGCACCTTGCACGGAATGTCCGATGCGCAACATGCGATGATGCAAGTGCATGCGATCCGGGTGCATTGGCGACTGCCCTTTAGCAACGCGCCGCGTAATCGCCAGGCACATATCGAGAACCGGCAGGAACAGCACCAAAATCGGCAGCAGAATCGGCATAAACACAGGCAAATAGATGCTGGTGTGCACAGCGGAAGGGTCCAAATGGCCGGTCATAATAATCGACGCGCACGTGATTAAGTAGCCGATTAGCATGGAGCCGGAGTCGCCCATAAAAAGTTTCGCAGGATGCCAGTTGTGCAAAATGAAGCCGACGCACATTCCCACCATTGCAACGTCTATAAGCGTTGCCATTGAAGCGTAGGATGGCGACGTGCGCGCGAGCATGTAGGAGTAGGTTGCGAAGGCGATGCCGCCGATTGCTACGATTCCGGAAGCGAGGCCGTCGAGTCCGTCCACGAAATTTACTGCGTTAATTGAGGCCACAATAAGTATGGCGGTTATGGCGATTGACACGCTTGGCGAGGCCGTTACGAGGGAGCCGAGTGGCAAAGTTACGATTTGCAGCCCTCCCCACGCAACGAACACGGCTATAAGCAGCTGGCCGGCGAGTTTAAGCATCCAGTCTAAATCCCAAATATCGTCGCATACCCCAAGCAGGCATATCATGACTGCTCCGGCGAGTACCACCCACGGCTGGTGAGTTCCAGCAAAAAGCCCGGAAATAAAGGGCATCGAGCTTGCGAAAGCCATGGCGACTGCGAAACCAAAAAGCATACCCACCCCGCCCATGCGAGGAGTCGGAATCGTGTGCACGTCGCGCGCGCGAACTTTGCCGACGGCTCCCACTTGAATCGCAAGATGGCGCACAAGCGGCGTAATCAGCCACGTTGCTCCACCTGCAATTGCTGCAATAAATAGGTATACCCTCATCGGCTATGTCTTTCTGCTATTTTGATATTCGCTTGACTTTATTTGATTGTATCGATTTGACGGTACCGCAAAATTAGTAAATTACTTTTGCAATTTTCGTTACTTTCGCAACTTTCGCTACTTTCGCTACTTTCGTTACTTTCGTTACTTTCGTTACTTTCGCAAAGCCTCGCGGATTTCACCTTCCGAAATCACGCCTTCACGCAAAATCACGATGCCGTCTTCGTCGTTTGAATCCGCGCCAACTACCGTGCTTGCCACATGCGAGCGAGTTGGCCCCGCGTTCAAATACAGCGGAATTTCGTTACCGAAAGCCGCAAACGCTTCTTCCACGCTGTCCGCACTTTCGTTACCACTGCGATTCGCGCTAGAAGCAGCCAAAGGGCCGGTAACGCGCAAAATTTGCATTAATTCCGGGCAATCCGGCACGCGCACGCCTTGAGTTGCTTCAGTTTGCGCATCGTTTTCATTCATTTTGCACAACGTTGCAAGATTTGAAGCAATCGAACCTTTTTTCGCGCGCGCAACCGGAGAATATCCGCCCGGAAGGAACTTTCTAGCTAAAATATCCAGCGGAGACGGCAAATACAGCCCAAGTTTTTCTAAGTCCCCCACTCCGCTCATTAAAATTTGCAGCGCCTTTGTGCGCGGCCTGCGCTTAAGTTCGTAAATTTTGGCAACCGCGGCTTCATTGAACGGGTCGCAAGCCACGCCGTACACGGTGTCGGTCGGCACTACGATCACGCCGCCTTCGTTAATAATTTGCGCTGCCATTTGCAGTGATTCTTCGCTAATATTGCAAATTTTGCTCATTTTTTGCCTCTTTTTTGCATACTACAAATCTTGCTCTGTTTGTTAAATCGTTTTTGACTTTTGCGCTGATAAATCCTATGTTTTTTGCATAATCTGCAAGCGCCTCACCTTGCGAAATATCGTGCTCCATCACCATCGCTCCCCCAGGCTTAAGCAGCGCAAAAGCCGCGCGCATAATTTGCTCCGGAATACGCAAGCCGTCCGCAGAACCGCCGTACAATGCAACCGGCGGATCGTATTCTCGCACCTCAACCTGTTCCGGCACCTGATTTTCTGGTACGTAAGGCGGATTTGTGATTACTAAGTCTACTTTGCCGCAAATTTGTGCAAGTTCCGGCGTTAAATCCGAAATATGCGCTTTGGTTGCGTCTGCAAGCACAGCATGATAGCGACTGGAAATCTGCAGATTTTCTTGCTTTTTTGCAGTTTCTTCAAAATTTTTTCGCAAATATTGGAAGGCTTCGGGAGATTTTTCTACAGCCCACACTTGCGCGTCCGCAACTTCCGTCACCACCGACAATCCAATCGCTCCCGAACCTGCGCATAAATCAACTACCGTAGGCTTGCTAATATGCGATTCTCGCAACCAATTCAATCCAGCTTCAACAACAACTTCTGTTTCGGGCCGCGGCACAAACACGCCTTTTCCAACCTGCAAATCCAAGTAGCGAAAAGGCGCGCGACCAACAATATGCTGCAACGGCTCTCTTGAAGCACGCCTAGTTACAAAATCACTATATTTGCCAGCATAATCAGGCGAAAAATCACCTAAATCGCCAAGTATTAGCGCCTTGTTCAGCTCAGCTAAGCTCACGCCGCACGCCTTAGCCAGCAGCAAACGCGCGTCGTATTCCGCCGACTCCACGCCTGCTTTACGAAGACGCGCAATAGCATTTTGCAAAAGTTCGCGCATTTTAAGAACCGTTTGGAAATTTTATTTAGTTTACTTAACTTACTTACTTAACTTACTTACTTAACTTACTTACTTAAGTTACTTACTTAAGTTACTTACTTAAGTTACTTACTTAACGTACTTGGCTACTTACTTGGCTTGCGCTAAGCGGTCGGCTTCATCTGCTTGAATATCGCTGTCGATAACCGGCTGTAAGTCGCCGTTAAGCACCTGGTCAAGATTGTAAGCTTTGTAGTTCGTGCGATGATCCACAATACGATTTTCTGGGAAATTGTACGTGCGGATTCGCTCAGAGCGGTCGAGAGAACGCACCTGCGAGTGACGCATATCCGCCGCCTCTTGAGCTTCCTGCTCGTGCTTCATGGCAAGCAAACGCGACTTTAACACGCGAAGTGCTGCCGCACGGTTTTGAATCTGCGACTTTTCGTCTTGCATGCTCACCACAATGCCGGTTGGAATATGCGTCATGCGAACTGCGGAATAAGTAGTGTTCACGGACTGTCCGCCAGGGCCGGAGCTCATGAAAATGTCGATTTTCAGATCTTTTGGATCGATTTCGATTTCGTCGTCATCTTCGTCTGCTTCTGGGAACACGATTACGCCGGCTGCGGAAGTTTGTATGCGCCCCTGCGATTCCGTAACTGGGATGCGCTGCACGCGGTGAACTCCACCCTCGTACTTCATGCTTGCCCACACGCCGTCTTCTGGAGCAGGCGTACCTTTTGCACGAATCGCAAGCTGCACGTCTTTTACGCCGCCAAGTTCAGTTGAATTTTCGCTTTGGATTACGGTAGTCCAGCCGCGCTTTTCTGCGTAGCGCATGTACATACGCAATAAATCGCCAGCAAACAGAGCCGCTTCCTCGCCGCCCGTGCCAGCTTTAATTTCCATAATCATATCGCGCGCGTCGTCCGGATCCCTAGGGATCAGTGCCGTGCGAAGCTTTTCTTTTGCTGCTGGAAGTTGCGCTTCTAAACGCTTAGCTTCTTCAGCGAAATCTGGGTCGTCGCTTGCCATTTCGTTTGCGGCTTCGGAGTCGTCGCAAAGCTGCTTGTAGTTGAGGTAAGCGTTTACGATTGAGCCGAGTTCTGCGTGCCTACGGCCGAGTTTGCGAATGGCGTCCGGATTTGACGCAACTTCCGGACTTCCCATACGACTTTCAATATCGCGGTATTCTTCTAACGCGGTAACTGCTGCCGGGAATTGTTCCTCTACTGACTCAGCCATCATATTCCTTAAGTTGAAAGTATTTAATTGAGCACACAAAACGCCAGCCCCGATTCCGCGAGTTACACGAAAGCAGGGCTGGCGTCACAAAAGCTACTTAGTCTTCTTACCGTAGCGCTTCTCGAAGCGAGCCACGCGGCCGCCGGTGTCGAGAATCTTCTGCTTGCCGGTATAGAATGGGTGGCACTTTGAGCACACGTCAACCGTCATGTGATCTCCATCAGCGGTGGAACGGGTTACAAAAGTGTCTCCGCAAGAGCAGGTAACCTGCACTGCGTGATAGTCGGGATGAATACCCTGCTTCATAATGTCTCCTATGGAATTCGGGCGACCCGGGTCGCAAAGCCCCAATAGCTAAGCGTGAACCGGAACCTTTGCGATTCTAGTCACCACCCTCGACTCACGTCGGTTAGCTTTCTCGGTTAGCTTTCTCGATTAGCTTTCTTTAGACCGACGCTTGCGATGGTGCTTACCAGTTTTTGTTATGGAAATACCGAGTGCGGCGAGCGCTGCGGACCATGCGGCAGCTGCCATTGCGGCAGTTGTATCGCTACCAGTGTTGGCGAGCTTCGGCTCCGGCTTTGCTTCCGAATCCGGCTTTGCTTCCGAATCTGGCGTCGTGACTGAATCTTCCGGCAAGGCATTTGCGCCTGGAAGCGGGCACTCGCACGGATCAAGATTCGCACAAGATCCCTGATCTGGCGTTTGCTCATCATCCAAATCGATGTCGAAGTCCCAATCTGGCGTCTCATCCTCTTCTGGGGTTGGCTCCGGAGTTGGCGTTGGCTGCGGTTCCGGCGCTGGTTCAGGCGTTGGCGCTGGCTCAGGCGTTGGCTCAGGAACCGGAGCTGGCGGCAACGGAACCGGCTTGTACTCAGGAATCACATCAATTTCCATAGTAACTTCCGCTTCGCGACCGTACTTGTCGGTAGTAGTAAACTTTAGCTCAACTTTTGGCTGGTTGTTTACAATCTTCGGAGTTCCGGAAATCGTGCAAGCAGTGTCAGCGCATTTTGCGCTAATGCCGTTTACAGAATCCTTAACCTGGGAAACTAAATCATTAATAGTTACTTCCTTGCCGTCTACCGTAATCTTTGTATTATTAGTATCCGGCGTTCCGTCAGCATTAAGATTACCTTCAGTCATATTTTGCAATCTGAAGTTCGTTAAAATACCTTCGCGAGCAGAACCACTAAGCTTAAACTTCATAGGCTTCATCTTCTCGAAGTTTGCAGTAATAGTGGTTTCAGTTTCTGGGAACGCCATTGCAATATCAGCATCAGTAATACCTGCTTGCAAAAGCAAACTCTTCAAAAGTTCAATACTTGAGTTCTTGGAGCTGCGAATTATCTTTGCCGCATACGACTTTCCTAATACTTGCGCAGCATTAGCTAATCTATCACGACGCGCAGCGTATCTCATATCCTTGATATTTATAGCTTCAGCAAGAATATTCTTTATAGCCGCAAATGTAGAATTCTTAGAATTGCGAATTATATTAGCAGTGAACGGCCTACCATAGTGTTCAGCAATCTTAGCTAACATTTCACGCTCAGCATCAGTTGACTTGTGATTATCGGCATTATTATGAATAGTATCAACATGTTTGATAGAGTAAGATACTTTCTCCCAATTCTTGAATGTGTAACCTTTGTTAGCACGCACGTCCGGAATATAATTATTTATTTCAGACATTCTATCTTTACGCACCCAGTATGTATGTACTTGTGACTGCATAGTTCCGCCATTGCCAGCTACATACGTTACCTTCGTGTAGTTTTCTAAAATAAACTTTCCTGCTTGACTGTTACTTGAAGGTAAATCTCTCTGCGCAATCACATTCGGAAGCACTTGAATAGGTACATTTTCATAACGTACTACCTTTGTGCCCGTCTTATTTGGATCTTCTTTTTCAATCCTCACTCTAACAGTGGTAATGCCAGGCTTTGTAATACGAACAGAATTTGCTCCAGAAGAATAAGCTACACCCGCACCATGCATGCCCGCAATCTCTAGTTGATCAGGCTTAACACCAGATACAAGTTCACTAGCCGAAGGCACTTCGTCTCCAACGCTTCTAACAAACTGAGATACATTCACAGGCATATCAGCAGTCTGATTTGCCACATATACGCGAATTTGTCTATTCTTATTTGTGTCAGTTATCGGAACAGGCTTGTTGCCTGCATCATAAACTTCCCACTTGCTAAAGCTCTTAAGCTGTTTCTTCAACTCATTAGTTTTGCCAGTAACGTCATCATCATACTTAGTACTATCTGACTTGAAGTAGATAACTTTCGGCTTGTATGAGCCATCCTCCCACTTCCTTCCGAAAGCTGGTAAGAATACGTATGGCACGTAGTTATCTGGAATTTTATCCTTACTCTTTGCGTCGATGACATTATTCACCTTTTCGTACGCTGCCTGAAGTCTTGCATTGGTTTTGAATTTCCACTTTTTAACTTCTTCGGAAGTGTAGATTTTATCATTTTCTGCATTATTTACATTTCCTACATTACTTTCATTAATTGTCGTAGGAGTTGTAGCATCTGTAACTAAGAATGTCGTAAATGGCATAGCAGTAAACGCACTACGGACTGAGCTAGGATGTGTTGCGTCATGTTCTGAAGGAACGGTCGCACTACTAGTCTGTGCAGTTCCCTTAATAGTTTTGCCAGAAGCGTCTATAATCTCACCTTCTATTAGCTTCCAACCTCTAAACACGTAATGGTATCCATCAGCGTCATAATCCTTGCCAACAGCTTGCGGAGCTTTTACGCCAGCAACGCCACTATTTTCATCATTCGCAACCTTTTTAAGAACGTAGTACAGCTTAGTCGCATTATTATCAAGGATGCCCTGGTCTTTATTATTAACTTGCTCGGCATTTATAAAGTTGACCTTAACATACCTATCTTTATTAAGAACAAGGTCACGCTCTGCAGCAACACCAGTAAGAGTAGTTTCAGTAGTAGTACCAGGCTGAGAACCACCACCAGGCTGCTGAGAACCAGGCTCAGTATGACTATCAGGCTTCGGTAGGCTCTTATCGTACATCAACTGGTAAATCACCTTAAGACGAGCAACGCGCTTATACTTTTTAGGTTCCACTCCGTCCTTGTAATTGACTGTAATCCTTAGAGGCACAGTATACAAAGAAGGCTTCTTAAGCATTTCTTTCTCAAAGTCTTCTGGCTTCTTACCATCTGGCAAATCGTATTCGACTTTTACATCTTTTACAATCTTTCCATCCTTATCTTTTACAATCTCTCCATCCTTCTTGACAGCTTCTGCTTCTTCCTCCAAAGCAGCAAGATTTGTCAAATAATCTTTTAACTTCGGAAGCGTGTCACGCTTATCTTGCACAGCAACCAAGTAATCAGTCTGCACTTCTGGCTCTGTCCAAGGAGTTTGATCTGCCACGAACTCTTGGAATGGCTTATCAACTTTCCAATCCGAAACATTGTCTATAGGCGTTACTTCTTCTTTGCCATTAATCATGCTGCTTCGATTCCAAGTGCCAATAGCATTGGTTAGGTTTTCTTTAAGCCTCGTCAATGCACTAGTAGGGTCATCAGAGCTGTAAGGAATTTTCGAAAGATCAGTGCCCTTCTTTACGTAGAACACCTTAGGGCCGTCTGTTTTGTCCTTCCACTTTCGTCCTGGCGCAGGCTTGAATATTGCAATTACAGAATCTTCTGGAACTGTTCCGTTGTCGGACGAGCTGGAGAAGTAGTCGATTCGCTTGTAAATAGCGTGGTAAGTTACGCCGTTGTCTAACTTGACGTTCTTGTAGCGGTCGCTTGAATTTATGTCAAACTTCTGCTCTGGATTCGGATTCTCAGTAGTCGGCTCTACAACCTTAGTCGCCCAGCCCTTAAACACGTAGTGGTAATTATTGTCACTGTGATCCTTACCGAAAGCTTGCGGCACGCGGATTCTAACATCCTTACCTTTATAAACGTAAGCAGTAAGCGTAGTTTCTTCGCCAGTAGAAGTATCAGCATTATCGCTATCGTGGCCAATAAGCTTGCCTTCATCATTCTTGCCGGTAAAGGTAATTGGAACGTAGTCCTTAGCATTATTGCTGCCGTAGTCGCTTTTGCTGAACTTATCCCAATCGCTTTCGTACACCAAATCCGGCAGCACGCGGTACAGCACTTCAGTTTCAGCAGTGTTTCCATCAAGCTTCACTTGCACTTTAATCTTGTGTAAGCCTGGAGTGCTGTCAAACTTTTGGCCAGGCGCAAAGCTGAACTTAGCGTTACTTGGATACTTATCAGCATTCTTTATAAGCTCTTTAGCTGAATTATCATCCAGACTCAAAGCATCTGTTGGCTTCAAAACCTTAGTATCGATTGCAACAGGAGCTTTTAGCTTGAATTTAACAGTGTAAATTACTTCAGGGCTATTCTGCTCTTCGGAGCGAATCGGCAAACGATTTACGCCGGGAGCATACTTAAGCGTCGCAGAGCCAGCATCAGACGAACCGATTTGCGAAGTCCAGACATCAAACTCATATCCAGGCTTCGCTTTAACTGTTGGAAGCGGCATCTGATATGCCTTCGTGCCCTTAATCGCATCGTACACAAGAGCAGAGCCGTCAGCTACCTCACTTCCTTGCCAGTCAACAACGCTACCCATAGAGATTTGACCATCAGCCACTTTGAACACGTAGCGCGTGTAGTTATCCGGTCGAGCTGGGAGAGGTGGGAGAGGTGGGAGACCTGGTCGAGCTGGGCGAACTGGGCGAACTTGATTTTCGCCCTTGCGCTTAAGCACGCGAACGTCTTTATATCTGAAGGTGTATGTTTTTTCGCCAATCTGCTTGCCATCTTCGTCAGTAGCGTATTCAATATTCTGCTGCGTACTTTCCGGCATAAAGCCTTCAATCGGCTTGTAGAATGCTACGTCGTACTTTCGATTTACAGAGCTGACTTCGCTTTCTGGAAGAAGATCCTTGCCGTTTTGATCAATATACTTTACCTTATACTTGCGCGTATTGTACGTTTGGTAAATAAACTCGCCAGTATTCTGTTTCTCATGGCTCGAGGCTTCAAAGCTTGTGAACTGCTTATCTGGAAAGTGTGTTTCGTCACTGTAGACTGCTTCCGCATTGTAGCGCAAATGCTCACGCAAGCCGGAAACAGTTTGAGTAGAAACGTGGTCCACCATCGCGGCTTTTTGTGCGTCTGGAAGACCCTCTTTTTTATAGTCATCAAACGTGTACCCAGGCTTTAAGAATATGTGCTTAAAAGTACCGTTGTAGCGAGTATCCTTAACCCACACTGCATGAAGCGTTATATCTTCGACTACTTTGTTGCCGAAAGCGTACGGAAGTTTTGTGCCGTTCTTGTTAATCTCCCAGCCGTAGAAGTCGTAGCCTTTGCGAGTTGGAACCTTTATATCTTTATTTTCCTTAATAACATAGTAGTGATCGAACTGCTGTTTCGTAACTACGTTTGTTCCAGATTTCTCTTTGCCGTTTCCGTCAATTTCAGGCATATGGTAGTCAAGCGTTACAGTGTGCTTAATACCTTCTGGCTTACCCCACGCAGCGTAAAGCTTAATGCCGTTGACTGGCACTGTAATATCTTTGTCTTCGCCATTTATAAACCGAGTGCCGGCTTGATCAACAGCCCAGCCCTTAAAAACGTAGTCTTCCGGCAAATAATCAGGGCGAACGATGGAGTAAGTTTTGCCGTTAAGCGTGAAAGTGTACTTGCCATCTAACTGCTTAGACGTATCGTTAGCATCGTCTTTAGTTACAGAAGCATCGTAAGACTTAACGTTGCCATTGTCGTAGTACAAGTCTGCGTCTTTGCCCTTCAATTTAGCATTGCCGCGCTTGGTCAAGCTATACTCAAACGGCAGTTTTTCTTTAGCAACATCGCTACTACCAGTACCAGCACTTATAGCATTGCCGTCCGCATTATAAAACTGCACAAAGTACGACTTGCGCTTGTATTTAAATACAAGGGAGCCGTTTTCCTCATATTCTGTTGAGTCTTCGCCTCCACCAGCTAAGTGATTACGGAAGACTACATGGTACTTTTCCTTAAAAGCTTCTTTAGCATCATCTTCTAGATCATCCCAGTCTTTTTTTTCATCATCATTTTCATATTCAATAGAATGTGAATATAATTTTGTTAATAGCTGATTATCAAAATCATCACTATCATATTTCTTTATACGACCCGTCTTTTTAACAGAGTTAAAACCAGCCATGGATGAAGACTTATGATCGTATGTAGGGTTATTAGTATCATCTTTGCTATACGAATCTGTTGAAAGCACATAATCATCATTGTCTGAATCATTGTCTGAATCATCGCTTGAATCATCGCTTGAATCATCGCTTGAATCATTGCCTGGATTATTGCCTGGATTATTGCCTGAATCATCGCCTGAATCATCGCCTGAATCATTGCCTTTTTTAGCAGAGGCAATACTTTGCTTTTCAATGATTACCTGAATAGGCATAACCTGGTCATTATTGGTATCAGCTGTAATCAGACGCTGATTATCTTTTAGCTCGTATGTATTATTTGGATCACTATCAGGATTATCACTAATTTTAAGCTTGTGCTTATTACCCACTACACGGAATTTAGGGTCAGCAAATTCTTTTTTAGTAAAACGATACGGAGGAGTGTCACGAAACTCTACTTCCCCTGCATATCCAATACGCCACCCAAGAGAGCCTGTATCTTCACCAAAATCTAATTCATTTACATCAGGCCAAATTTCAGTAAGACTCTGACCGTAACGAACCTTTACGCGGTAACCTTTGTGGTTAATTGTATTGCCATCATCATCTTCGTTATTATCATCATAATTCGTTGAGCAATTGCCGCCGCCAGCATAGCAATAAATAGTTGTTTTGCCGTCTTTGTCTTTTCTTTTTATAGCAGCATTGTTTAAACGCTCAGCATCTTCTGAAGATTTAAGTACAGCAGGCTTAGCAAAAATAAGCTCGTACTCTTTGCGGTCGTAAACTAAGTTAAGAGTGTTGTTTAAGTCGTCCGCGCAAAGCTGCGATTTACTGCGTTTGCCTAAATCTGGGCGACCTGGCACAAAATCATGTTGCTCACTGTTAAGTTCTTTAGTAAGCTTCTTATTCACATGGAAGTAGCGCGTGAATAAATCCTTGCCTTTGTTTCCAGCGACACCAGGATTCTCAGTATCATACCCTTCTAAGCTTGTTACAGGCGTTTCGTCCATCCAGTTGAACTTTGCAATTAAGCCGGTTTTGTGTTCAGAATCTGTACCCTGCAGCTCTTCTCTAGTTAAGCCAAGCTCTGGGTTCTTTACATAATCAGTTTCGTCTGTGCCATTAAGCTTACTAGCATCATCAACAACGCCAGCATCATTCATCTTATCAAGCGCAACTTTACTGTCTGTTTGCACATTCTTGCGCTCAACAAGACCAACAAAGTCGTAGTTTGCAAGCGAATCCGGATGCTCTTTATCAACCAAATCCGCTTTTTGCACCCACACATTCACGCGGTAGCTGGTAGTATTGTTAGCATCCCAATTAGCGCGGAATTGCACATTGTGATCCGGCATCTTGAAGTCATCAAGAGAAGCGATAGTAGTATCATCAACATAGAGCGGATTATTCTTTTTGCTAGGATCGACTACAGACCAACCCTTAAACGTGTAACCGCGCTTAGTTGGGTTCGTAACTGGTGGTACAGGTTGCTGGTAATACACTTTTTGAGCAGTAACATCCGTGCCACCATCAGTGTCGTAAGTAACATCGTAAGCCTTACGGTAGTAGCGAAGGTTCAAAATCAGCTTGTCGCTTTCACTATCCGAATCCGAAAGCGGTGAGCTAATAAGATTGTGCTCTGGTTCGTAGCCTGGAATATACGTTGAAATAGCGCTTACATTAGAGCCAACTGTGCCCGTAATCTCCGTAACGTGTATTCTCTCAGTACTGCCATCCTTATGCGTTACAGTAATTACTTTGCCTATACCCAAATTTGGAGCATCGTAGAACTTATCCTTATGATTGAGATCCTGCAACAAGTGACGCACATAGTACTTAGCTGTTTTAGGAGCGTAGTTTATGTTCAGCTCGCCGTAGTACTGAATGCCGTCTTCTGATTTTGGCTCTGTAGAGGACGAAGATTGCGGATTTGTAGTTGCTTGAGATGATGAGGTTTGCGGAGCTTGAGCGCCGTTATTACCTCCAACAGCCGGCCTTTCTTTTACAGCGTAATCAGTAATCAGCTTTTTGTCCAAACGCAAGTAGCGAACAGCATCCGCATCCGTACCGTCGTCAATAACAAACTTGCTGTTATCTCCCTCACCTTTTTTAACGTAGTACTGGTAATCACCAGAATGATATACGGACGGGCGGTATCCAGCAGCCTTTGGAAGCTCAATGTATTCGTACTTGCCATCTTTGCCAAGATTATCGAAGCCGTCTTTGTCAATCGTAAGCTCATACGGCTGCACAAGCTGCTTATTCGCAGCGCCACCAATCGTGTAGCGAACTTTCAAATTGTACGTAGCTTTTGGCTTTTTGTCAGTTTGTACCTGTGCGTTGGCAGTTGTCTGGTTATCAGCCGTTGGATGCTGCTCATTCGGCTTAATTACCTGGCTGTTTGGATCAGTTGCTGTGTTTGTTGCACCAGCGTTTGGAGTGCCAGCAGCAGGTGTAGAAGTAGGTGAAGGCGTTGAGCTAGGAGCTGAAGGCGTAGCGCTTTTATCTTCGCCTGCACCTTGTGCACCTTGCCCCCCTTGAGCATTGGCATTGCCTTCTGCACTTGGGGTCGCTGCAGTTCCAGCACCAGCATTAGATGCTGTACTTGCAGGAGTTACAGGAGTAGACGGTGTAACTGTATTAGCTGCAGGGGTCACAGCA
This sequence comes from Gardnerella nova, assembly GCF_049244055.1. Taxonomy (NCBI): domain Bacteria; kingdom Bacillati; phylum Actinomycetota; class Actinomycetes; order Bifidobacteriales; family Bifidobacteriaceae; genus Gardnerella; species Gardnerella nova. The sequence continues at coordinate 976,561 of NZ_CP058369.1, forward strand.
GGAGATGTAGGCGCATTATTTGCAGAAGGTTCAGCAGGAGATGCAGGCGCGCTTGTTGTTGTAGTAGGTACACTACTCCCGTCGGAAGCACTATCGCCGCTCCCAACAGACCTACGAACACGCCTCCTTGACGCATTTGCAGCACTTACTGTATTCGTATTTTCTTCGTGAGTGCTTGAAGGTTGTGCGCTTGTATTCTGCTCGCTTGCAGGTTTCGCGCTTTCAGCATTTCCAGGCTGCGAGGCTGCAGGCTGCTTATTTTCAGCGTGTTCAGACTGCGCTGGCTTTTGATTTGACTCAGCATTTGTTTCCGGCTGCTTTGTTTCTGCCGGCTTCGCATCCGGCTTTACTTCTGTTGGCTTTGCAGCAACAGGCTGCGTCTGCTGAGACGGCTGCGCGCTATTAGCTGGTTGTGCAGACTGCGGCTCTGCCGGAGTCTTCGCAGCTGGCTTTACCTCTGGCTGATTCGTAGCTGCCGGCTTTGAAACTGCCGTATTCTCAGCAGCCGGCTTTGAAACTTCCGGCTTCACAGCAGGAGCGGCAGCAGGCGTAGCCGCGGCCGGCTTAGCAGACGCAGGCGGTACAACGGGTGCAACAGGTTGCGCTACATGATTATCGGCAACATTTACGGGAGCAGCAGGCACAGTAACAGGCTTAGTTGGCTCAGCAGCAGGCGCAGTAATAGACGTATTTGCCGGCACACTTACCGCATCGGTCACAGACTTAGGTTGGGTCTGCTGCACTGCAGAACCCTGAATCTTATCCTTTATTTGACTACTAGATTTCTCCGTCGCTGGCTTCTGCACTTCTTGCGTACGCTGAACAATCTTATCCCCAGCATCCTTAGCAGATCTACGTGAATGTACGCTCACACTACTATCACGCGAAGCAGTATCATCGGCAGAAGTATGCTCAACGGAAGCACCTTCTGCAGAAACATGCTCACCTACGCGCAAACCAGTCAAATCTGAACCGCTAAAACCAGCTCCAAGCAAAGCAGACTTGCCAGCAGCAGAGCCACGCAATCCCAAATCATTGCGCTTCCCAGCACCAGACGCATCAACCTCACCAGCATTATGAGAATCAGCACTCTCGCCGGATTTTGCCAACTCACGAAGAGACGCAGCCCTAAGCGCCTCCTCCTCAATAGCCTTACGACCAAGATCCACCAACCGCTTAGTCTGCACACTCTTGTTCAGCACGCCAGCGCCCCAACGCTGCATGTTCAATTCGTCAGAATCAGGCCTACCCTTGCCCATTTTTCGCGTCGCACTAGACGCATTAACAATATCTTTTTGGGTAGGTTGCAGCGCAGAAGCCACAACCGACGGCAGCATCATAGCCAAAGTCGAAGCGACAGCAACACCGGCAACACCAGTGCGCAGAGCACGAGAACGCTTCACGGCATGAGCCTTACGAAGCGTTTTCTTTGGTGATTTACCATGCAAATTACTACGATCTACCATCAATTCTCCTTATTCCAATCCATCTCAATGCAGCGCATACTGTGCCTCAATATGCCGTAACCAGCCCACACATACGTACCATACATTAGTACAGTATGCATACGTAAAATAAACAAACGCTACATGCTTTCACGCAATACCGCCAACCTATTGCATAAGCATGCACGATCAACTCATCTATGTGCGAGAGATGTGCGCAATACACACAGCTCACACGCACTATGCAAAACTGCAATACTCGAAGTACCTTGTCTATAATACACCAAAATGCGTACCCCCCCCCCATAAAATTTTGTGAAAAATGACACATTTTTACAGCAATCCTAAAAAATACGCAAAAGTCAATAAATATCCGGAAAATGTTCCAAAAAAACGCTGATGTAGCAACAAAACCCGGAAAATCAGCTACAAAAGCTGAAGAAAATTCCGGCAAATGTTCCACAAAAAACGATTTTCCCTTTACAGCGTTGTAAAGAAACTAACGAAATCACGCCAAAAAGCGACAGTTACTTTACAGCGGTGTATAGAAACTAACGAAATCACGCCAAAAAGCGACAGTTACTTTACAGCGGTGTATAGAAACTAACGAAATCACGCCAAAAAGCGACAGTTACTTTACAGCGGTGTATAGAAACTAACGCTCGCAATATATGATACAATGTAAAAATGTGTGCTTAAGCGCAACAAATGTGCTTTAACGCAACGATTGTTTGAAAAATCAAAAGGGGTCGATCGGTTTCGACGGCGATCTGTTCGCCGCGGGGAAGCGTGCCGAGAACGCGAAAGTCCACTCGTAAACGTCCTTTCGCAAAAGAATAAGTGCTAAATCTAATCGCACTGAGTTCGCTCTCGCTGCCTGAGCTTCGCGCCAGGATTAACCAGTGAGCAGCCGCTCCGTTCACCCACTCACGTCTTCGGAGTAGTGCTGAACGTCATTAGAAGACTTGCTTGAATTGCCGGGCTGCAGGGCAATTCAGGGACTTTTACTGTAGATATGCTCGCCATGAATTGTCTGCGATAACATGGGGGCAGAAAAACTGCCGCACGGCCAGTAGACTACGCACGTAGAAGACCGAGGGTACGGTCACCGGACCGGGGTTCAATTCCCCGCGACTCCACAAACGCAAAAACGCCACTGCTCAAACAGTGGCGTTTTTTGTAGCAAAACCCAACGTTTCCAATACTTAAGACTCAAAAGCTTTTAATATTGAATTGTGCAAAATAATACATTTTGATACGATATAATACATTATGAGGGGCATTATATAGGGCATTGAAAAATGACCTTCAGAAAATCAATGCCCCTCATTGCCCTAAGTGCTAAAAATTGGTTAATGCGAAGGGGTATGCATTATGGCACGGCGTAGTTTTGGAAGGCTCAAAAAAGTAACACGATCATACGGCGCTGCATACGTTGCACGCTACTCAACGCCGCCAGCAGCCTTGGCAGAAAACCCGTCACTACCAAAAGAATTTACTCGAACATTGCCAGCAGCCTACCGCGTAGAACTAGAAGCATGGCTTGCTCAAGCAGAAAAAGAAATAGCATTAGGCACATGGACACCACCAGCCAAAATAAACCGTCACGAGATAGATAAAAGCTCAATTACATTCGCACAGCTAGCAGACGACTATATGCAAAATCAGCGTAAACCAGACGGTAGCAGACTGGAAGAAACTACGCAATCACACAAAGAAGGACGATTGCGCAACTACCTACTACCAGCATTTGGAGAAAGACGCATCAAAACAATCACAAGCAAAGACATACAAAACTGGTACGACGCGTTCGACTGCGACGAACTTACAGGAAGAAACACAGTAGCACGATCGCACTGCTACACACTGCTTAGAAGCATATTCAATTACGCTTGTGCAAAAGAAGTAAACGCAGCTGGAGAAACACTACTGCAACGCAACCCTTGCACACTCAAACTCAAAAAGCCACGCACAAGGCACGAAAGCATTGCCATCAGCATTGCGCAACTCGTTGATATATACAGCATGATGGCACCACATTTGCGCATCGGAGTTATGCTAGCTGGAGCGTGTGGATTGCGCGAAGGAGAATGTTGCGCACTCACCAGAAGCGATGTAGACCTTGACGCAATGACAATCAGCGTCAACAAAAGTCTAAAAAGCATAAACCACATAGGGCAAAAACGGCGTCTTGAAGTAGGCAAACCAAAAACAGCAAGCAGCATAAGAAAAGTACCAATACCAGAATGGACGCGCGAATATTTTGAAATACACATGCGGCAACAAATGCCAAGCGGGAAACTGGATGAGCTGATTCTACATACTCGCACGCCTAGAGCGTTCGTTGCACCAGCAAGCCTTAGAGAAAGCTTCAATCGAGCAATAGCACACATGCCATCGCTAAAAGACATGCACTTCCACGACCTTCGGCACACCGCGCTCACACACTATGGAGAAGCTGGCGCAAGCCTTGCAGAGCTCATGGAAGTCGCAGGGCATAGCGATATTAAAACCGTGTCCGTATATCAGCAAATCAGCCAAGCACAACGCAAAAGAACATCAGCCAGACTTAACGAACAAGCAAAAGAAGAACAACTCGGCATAAAACCACAAAACGTAGAAATGCAAAAAACTGTAGGGCCTACACAAAATCATGTAGAACTTATACAAAATCAAGAAAAAGACCCACTCATAGCAGTACTAGCAGCACTCACACTAGATCAGCAAGTAACAACGCTCAAAGCAATAGACAAAACTAGGCAAGCTACAATAATTAGCCAAATGCCGCCAGAAAATCAAATTCAGCTACTTTCACGGCTACTTTAGACTAAAAATACGCAAAAAAGGCGCTGAAAATGCAAAAATCTTAATTTTTATTACTATTGCTTGTACGTCCAAAAAGAAATCCCATAGCAGTTAATGCAAATGTCTTAAGAATGTCAATACCCATGTTTGCAGTAGATCGAGCATCTTTACAGAAACAAGCAATAAGAATAAGAATGATTATAAACAATACGCATATATTGATTAATGAAGACGCGCTACTGTTTTTGAAATTTTCCATACTCCAAGCATGTTTTTGAGCTGGAGTAATACTTTGCGTACGTAAACTATCATCGTTATTATTGAGCTGATTATCTTCTTTGTTAGCAGGAGGCTCATCTTCTGTAATATTATCAGGTATAGCGTTAGGCATTTTCAAGCCCCATAACGTCATCGAACGTATAATCGTGGGTCATATCATTCTCATTAATATAGAGTTCTTTCTTTTCATAAGCTTTACTCCATGCAGAATCTTTACGATGAGTAATACGGCTTAATGCCACAGCCGACATATTGCGCATCATTCCCCAGACAAAATCAAGAACTTTTCTTAATTCTTTATTGTTATCTTCATCGATGCGGTACATGTTGCCAGCTGAATCTTTCCCATATTTACGTATAGGATTGCCTCTAAATACATGGAATTCATCGTAAACGCTACGGCACACTGGTCCATACTTCCATTGCTGGAAAGGCTCAGACAGTAAACGCTTGCGAGTTTTTCTTTGATATAAACACGTTACAAAATACAATAGCTTTTGCAGTTTCATTGGTGAAACGTCAACTTTATCGCGAAATGCACGCTGAAGAATATTGTTAGCTACCCACGTGGCATTAGCGCCAATGCCTTGTAATTCCTCCATACATACCACCTCATAGCAATCATATCAAATATTATAAAAGATATTCATTAAGAATCTTTAGCTATAAAAATAGAAAAAATCTATACGATAGGTAAGACATCACACGAGAACGGGAGTGGAAAGAAAAGAGCGATAATCCTGAATAACATCACAAGTAACACCAAGAGCCTCAGAAAGAAGCCAAATATCAGTGCCATACATTGATTCAGCAAGCTTGTAATCAACATCGCTAATAAGCCTAGAAGCCGTTATGCGCCTTGTACGAGTTTCAAAACGCGAATCAATTCCACAAGCAACATCACGATACTCAGCATGAACCAGCTCATGGCACAGCGTACACAAACGCTGATGATCAGCCAAATGCTCATCAAGAAGAATCAGTCTACAAGCGTCGTAGTAGTATCCGCACACACTACCAGAGAGTCTGCGCTCTTCCACTCGCACACCAAGACGCGCGGCATCATCATAAAGCGAATCAAAACGAAGCATAATGCAACCCCAACGAAATCAACACAATGCGTTATACTCAATGGAAATGGATTGGGAGTACTCGGTCGGCGAAAGCTCTAGGTGTGGGGCCTAGAGCTTTTTGCTTTTATTGTTTTGCACATCTCAAGTAACTACACGAGTGATTTATAATATTCTTCAGCAGCCTGAATAGATTCAGTAGCTAACAGCTTAATAATTTTCATAGCATGAGTAAAATCTGTTTTGCTTGTGCTGCGTGATGAAGCAGCATAAATAAAACGATACATCGAAGAACGAGTACTCACAAAATACTCTTTATTAAGACGATACTCATCTCCGAAATACTTAGAGAACGATACGTCATCTGAGTCACTAGAGTTAAATGCCGCTAGCCTTTGGGACAATCTGCATACGTAGGTTACTCTATCAAGAATCTTGCTAGTGTTATAAAAATCAGGGTCTAATAATCCTAGTCCAAACAATAATTTAGCAGTACGCTTATTTGACCTAGGTGCGGTAATCCCTGACGGCATATTCGCAATTCTGTTTATGGTTTCTTTTAAGCAAGAAGCATAGTGAACTTGCTTATCAGTTGGTTTGTGAAGATTCTCAACAAAGTTAATTGTCTTTGTATCTGCAGAATTGATTAAAATTTTATCAGACCACAATCCAATCATCGTATAATAAATCTTCTCAAGATCAGCACGCTGATACGTACCAGAAATCTTCTCCATAAAACCAACAGTATTTGAATCGTAAAAATATTGACTCAATGGATTATCTGGCATTGCATGAATAATTTCTCCAGCACGAAGTTTTTCTTGATTCTGAAGAACCTTAAAATAATCTCTAATTTGAGCAGGGTCTGCAGCTTGCATAGTATAAACAGGCAAGCCGTAAGAATTAAAATTCATTTGAATACTAGATGGCAAGTCACTATAAGATAAACGAGAGGCACGCATCATTTTTTCCATGCCTTCAGGATCAGACTTACCGACAATACCCTTGATTATTTCTTTAGCCTGGTCAGAATTTTTCTTACTAAGTCTATACCAATCATCTGAATCATCAATCCATTGTGAAACTTTCCCAGATTCAATAAAGCGCAAAATAGTAGTCAAACGTTGCTTACCATCAACCAGCTCTTGCCTAGCATTGCGAGAATTTGGGTGGTCGAGATTGTTAATAACAATATTCCCAATAGGATAATTAAGAATAATACTAAGAATCAGCTGGTCTTTATAATCATCAGACCAAATATAAGCACGCTGATAGTCAGGAGCTAAATCCAATCCATTAGCCTGCACATTTCGTATTGACGAAAGAATAGAAAGCATAGGTTGCACAGAACCCGTAATATTAATTCTCTGAAAAACCATAGTAACACCTTTAGAACCTACATAGAAAAAATGCTTAATTGCGGATAATTGCCATATTACTTTGTAGGTTCTACAAATTTTTGCACAGTGTAGAACCTACACAAAGTAATGCAATTAGTTGCGAGGGGTGGTGGATTCGAGGAATTTGTTAGGGTCGGTATGAGCCATAAGAGCAAACTGAGAAGGATCAGCAGCAATCAAGTCGGCAACGTGACTCACATAATCATCATCCAAGTTGTTTGAAGAATCAGAAGACGCATCAGAATCAGAAGACGCACTCGACTCGGGATTTGCAGATAGCTCTGGCTGCTCCATTTTCTTACGTAGCTCTCTTTGCATATAAATTTCAGCCTGTTTAACAAGTTCGTGCGGTTTTAAGTCAAAAACTTCAGCAAGTAGCGCCACATGACGCACATTTATATTTCTTTCACTTTTCAGCAGTCTCAACAATGTTCTTTCGTTGATTGTCGATTTTTCTGCTAATTCTTTAATGGTCAATCCAGCAGCAGCTCTTTCCGCTGAAATTGATTTTGCCATTGCTTCGTTTATGTCCATATGGTCATCATACAGCACGTATATAAAATAAAAAATGCCCACTCGGTCGGTGTGTCGAGATTGACAGTAGCCCAATTGGTCACTACTATGCAAGATATGGTCACAATTACTGCAGAAACAGTCGCAAATAATGTAAAGTATGCGTTGGAAGAATCTGGATTAACACTCTCAGAAACTGCTGAGAAAACTGGAATTCCGCGCACTACGCTTACACGCAGGCTTAAGTCTGCAAATACCTCACCTTTTGATGTGTCAGAACTTTTAAGGTTATCAAAAGTAACAAAGTATAGCATTGAAGACTTTTTTAAGCATAAGCAAGCTGCAATTGCAAGCAAAGAAAAGAGTCAACCATGTTAGACGGAATAAACCGCGTGCTCAACACAGACTGCGGCGTGGACACAGCCAAAGTCTTGGAACTCATAGCCGAATATCGCAACGCACTCGATCAAGAAGAAAACGCGCTCAACGAACTCGAAGAAGCGCGAGACAAGTGCCAAGCAATAAAGAAAGCTGAGCAAGCAGTCAGAGACGCGCAACAAAAATATCACGACGCGCTACAAGAACTTAACAAGCAGCAAGACAAATTCAACGAAGACAATACAGAGCTACTCTGCAAAGTCAGTGAAACGCATCACGCCAGTAAAGACGCAGAAACGCGACTACTCAACGAAATAGGGAGGTGAGAGGGATGAGAGGCAAATTAGCAATACAGCTTGTAGTCCTAGCTATTCAAGTCATATGCCTAATAATTCAATGGGCAGTGATTTGGGCAACAGAGCCAAAGCGTATGTATGAAGAAGCTGATGTAAAACACCAGCACGGTTTCAGAGTAGCAAAAGTTATGCCTCATGCCAATGAGTCAGCCTATAAAACCAAACAAACGGGCGATATGAACGCTTCTCAGGTATTGGATTATATGGTTGCAAATCAAACTTGCCTTCAAGCTCAATCAGCTGCGAAACATATTTATGGCAACGCACCGGCCGCGCCATCCACCGAACATGGAATCCGCTACGTTGGGCGTTCTTATGCCTATAAGCAACGACCAATACCGATTCACCACACGAAATACTCGCTAAAGACTCAGGTAAGAGGATTTTACGGAACCCGCGAGCGTCTACTACTCCCTCGACAGGCTCAACAATAAAAACATCACAGTCGATAGCAGAAAGAGATACATCAAATGCAACACAGTCCCCAGAATTCGTCAACTTTACAGCATAATCAGGCTGACCTCTCGTATACAACATATCCAATCCACGGAATTCAGGGAGTGCAGCTGCGAACGCATCAAAAGAATCAAAAGGCATAGAAACAAAGCACGCTTGAGGGCGGTTATGCCATGGCCACCAAACTGTGAAAATAGCGGAAACAACCGCGACGCCAGCAGAAAACCATGTTGCAGCATCGCCTAAATTATCAAAACTCATACACAAAAGTGTAAAGGAAGAAAGGAACAGAAATGGAAGAGACAGCAGTGGAAGTAACAAAGAGCAAGCAAGAGTACAAGAAGCTCAAGAAGATGCTTAAGAAAGCATATAAGGCTTCTGTTAAATGCAATCAGATGGATGCGTTCATAGAGAATGCAAAGAAGAATTTCCCTGGCTATATGGAAGCGTATGAAGCATATGACAAATCTTCTTACAATACTGAGGCTGCTCCACTTGCAGCATTGAAGCGCGTCTCCGCTGATTTTTATGAAGCGTATGCAGAGCAGTTGGATAAGTATTCCACAATAGCACGCAAAGCCTGCGATCTACGGCTTGATTTTGAAAAAATGCTTAATCACGCAGGAGAAAAGGAAAGCGAGGAAGAGTGATGAGCGAAGTAGGAGATTTAGCTACTGATTTGTGCAATGCGGCCGTAGAGAGAGCGGAAGCGCGATGCTTAGTGAAGCAAGCACATCATGCCCTTTCCGTCGCAAACAAGAAATACGCCAAAGCATTACGCGCTATAGAAGTACAAGTATGCGCAGATAACTACAAAAAAGACGTCGACAATTCGCAAGCAGAGGAAGAACAATGAGCGAGAACGGGGAGCCAGAAGTGCCAGAAGTGCCAGAATCACAAGGAACATATGAGCTAAAACACGCTCAGCAAGGAATTCATATGTACCACGTTATTGATGAGTGGGCAAAAGATAAGGTCACTGCATGCAAAAAACAAGCACAAGCAATGACCCCAATAATTGCTATAAGCGCATTAGTAGTAGCTCTACTAGCAGTAATAATTAGCAAACATAAATGCTAGTTTTGCAAATGTTTTGCAACTTGTTGAGCGCCAAACCCAATAAAATGCACAGCTTTAGCAAGTTCCCTAATTTCGCGGCTAGAAGCAGAATCTTGAAGGTCTGCAGCAATGCTAGTACCAAACTCTATATTGCCTATGCCTTCTTTAATTTCTTGCTGATTTAAATAATCCATAATTTAACCTTTCAAAACAACTTTTAATACAGCAGTTGCAAGAACTGCAATTACAGCTTACAAAGGAGGCAAAATGAGCTTCGTACAAAAATACCCGTACACAACAACGCTTAGTAGCTTCATCTGCTTCGCAGCCAGCTTTTGGGTGGCGGCTCACAACGCACTCTACTGCTTCAACGGAGCAAACATGCTAGGCATCATAGGAGCAGCAATCTCAATTGCTGTAATACTGCACGCAAATGCAATCATCCAAGAAAGAGCAGAACAATGAAAAAGTACATTGCAATGGTTATAGGCGTGCTTATAGCACTAGGAGGCCTAGCGCTCGTATTTAGCACCTTCTGCAACTTAAGCCTTTACTTATGTGTACCACTCGGGTTGTTCCTCATACTCATGGGGGTTACGGGTGTAATAGCGGCAACTGAAATTACAGGCAGAAAAAACATAGAAAGAGACGAACGATGAACACATCAGCACTTACACCAAGAATCCCATACAAAAGGCTATGGAGTCTTAAAGAAGTATGCGATCAGCTCAGTATGGATAAGCGTGCCGTGATGAAGCTTGTAGACGCAGGGATTTTGCACATGCCTCACGGACGCTTACCAGGCAGCAAAGTTTACATTACAAACACAAGCATTGAAAAGTATGTAGGTGAATGAGATGGCTACCCTACTAACGCCACAAGACGTAAAGGACATGCGATTCACGGAGTGCCCTGGCTTTTTTGGAATGCCAAACGGGTACGACGAATACGAAGTAGACCAAGCATTAGAGAGAATCCAAGAAACCATCGAAATACTCGGGAACGAGTGGATAAAAGCAGTACAAGCAGCAGCAAAGTATCGTGCACAACTTGAAACTGCAGGACTACTAGCTGAATAAGGAAAAAATATGAGTGACAATACATACTATATTGCAGGGAACCTTACAAAAGACCCAGTGGTAAGCACTACTCCTAACGGCACTACTGTAACAAATTTCACAATTGCTGCAACCACTCGTGTACTTGATTCACAAACCTCGCAATACAAGGATACTGGCACCGTTTTTATGCGTTGCACAGCATGGAGAGCGTTAGCAGAACACGTTGCTAAAAGCCTTACAAAAGGCATGAGAGTTATCGCATACGGAAAGCTAGAACAAAGTACATACGAAGCCGAAGACGGCTCACATCACACTTCAATCAAACTCAGCGTAGAGGATATTGGACCATCAATGCGATTTGCAACAGCGCAAATCATGCAAATAAAGCAGCAAGGTGTGCAACAAATGATTTCGCAGCCTCAGCAAATGCAGACGGTTCAGCAAGCACCACAAGCTCAGCAGTCTATGACGCCTGATCAAGACCCATGGGTGCCAAAAAACAATATAGATCGCTACTACAGCAAAGAACCAGAATTTTAATAACCAATAAAAGATTTTAGAAAACTATACACAACCTTTATGAAAGGAACAAATCATGTCACCACTATCTGAAGCAAAAAGAAAAGAAGCCGGCAGTCTAGTAGACATTGCCTATGAAGATGGAATTAACACACTAAACGCAAGCGAGCTGCGACTTGTTAAGCGCTATCTAAAAGAACTTGGGTGCAAAGATGTTGACGAAGCATTTCAAAAGCAAATAGACGAGAAAGCAGTAGAAAAAGCTAATGCTACACCGAAAAAAGAACCCAAAACAAACACAATTAAGCCGCAGAAAACAAAAGCAAAATGTGAAAATACTAGCGAGATAGAAATTCTCGACGATTGGCCCGAGGGGTCATTTGAGCATTTTATTCGTGAAGTCAACTATACAGATTTCGCAAATTTCTGCAAAGCAAATCCAAACAGTGTAGCACTCTTCAAAAAAGACTTACTACGTCAAACTGCGACATATATGACCTTACGCATAAGAAAAGCACGGCTCAAAGCATTTGCAGCTACTAAAGGTCATTTTGAAGCACGAATACTACCAAACGGCGAATTTTATTCAGTATACGTAAAATACGTGCCGCAGGAAGCAGCGTAAAGGAACCGACAATGCTATATATACCTATCCCGTCGCAAAAACCGGCTTTACGCTATTTTTCGCAAATTCATCGCATATATGCTAATAGCAAATATGCAAAACCTGAGATAGTGCCAGTTGCACTTACAGGTTCACAACATTGCAATGGAACGATTTTTACGCAAAAAGATGAAGTTGTTATTAAGCCTCCAGAATACAACAGGCTCGTAAACGCTCGGTGCAGTACAGATCGACGCCATTATCCCCATGCAGTTGAGCTTTACGGATATTGGCAGTAATAGCAAAAACATACAAGTCCAGAACGCATTTTAACGGCGTTCTGGCAGTCGCATTGGCCAAATGTGGGATAACTTAACGCGGCATAGACTTACACCTCTTAGGCAGTGTAAATAGCCGCTGTAAAGACCTATGCCGGTTTCCCTACCGGTTGCACAAGCGTTCCGCAGTATTGAGCGGAAAGAGTCGGGAATTGATGCTGCAAGGTGTCTCATGACAGGACGACCGGATGAGCAAACATGGCAACGCCAGAGCCTTACAGCAAACCGCCGTGTGAGATATTTTTTTCACTCGTCATACGCGATGGCATGGCTCCGCCGAAAGCGCTGTATGGACGACCTAAAGTCATCGAGAGAATGAGATTGAGAAAGCCGAAAAGCTTTCTCAATTTTTATTTTCCCCTTGACTAGGTCGTCCCACTCAAGCAGTTCACCACCGAAAGTGCAAGGAATTTCGAGAGGAGAAAATGATGAGCAATCTTCAACCTGAGAAAGCTGACCAACAAAGCGGAAAACAAATCAGATTAAAAAAACTGAGCTGCAGACTTCAACACTTACTTAAAATTTTACAATCAACAAAAAGAATCGAAGTAGATGAAAACTACTTAGTAACAGCGTTAAGGCTTAGAACATTAAGCAGGCATGACAAAGAGGGAAAGCACGCACTTCAACAGCTCGTCAGCACCAATGCAATCTCAAAACCATTAAAGAAAAACGGTATTCGTTATTGGAATGTAGCAACACTCGCATCACACCTGGAAGGAACACAATGCAAAGTTACACTTTGAAAGAGCAAAAAGACTATACGAAATTGCTTATGTCACTCCCCTCTCTTAACAGGCAATTAGAAATGCTCGTATACAGAGAAGTGCGGCGTGATCAGTTCAGCCAACATATGCATGTAAATCAGAATGTTACTCCAGTAAACTTGAAAGCTCTTGACCTTGCGGATCAACTCGAAAACTTGGAACGGGAAATACTAAGCCAACTCGGCAGCGCAAACTTAACCATTGCGCAAACAGCACCAATAAGTAAAGTGGCGAAAATTATTGAAGCTAACGCTTTAGAAGTATCTTCATTAGCAAGTGCATCAGTATCATATGAGCAACTGAAAAACATTAGCAATAAAGTACTAGCCATCACAAACCCAAAGCCAACCAAGCTAGTCGGCTTGTGCCCTAAATGCAAACATCCATTGAAATGCGCAAATCTTAATGGGAATATTACTTGCCCTACATGCAAATCAGAAACGAGCTGTTCTATCATTGCAAAGACTACTTGCAAAGCCTTAGCAAAACTTACATATACAGGAAGCAGCAAGCAAGCATCGGAGTTTATATATCGAGTTCTCAATAAAAATATTCCAGCCGGGACACTTCGCAGACTCCGCTCAACAGGAAGAATCCATACATCAGGACAAGGCGAAGAAGTTATATGGAATATAAGTGAAATATTAAATAAGACTCGCCAGAAGAAATACTAGACTTGACAAAGTGAACACTAATAATGGTATAATCACACTGTGGTGTGAAGTGGCCGCAAAGAAGAAACCACCCCCACGATAGAAAATAAAAGACGTTAAAGAAAGCCTCGTGGTTAATACCCCGGGGCTTTTTGCATACATGAGGAAGTAACTATGAACCAGCCTACAATCACACTTACTATTACTCCTGACTTAACAGAAATAAAAAAGTTCGCTCACGCTTTCGCAGATTGGATAGACGAATACGCAAACGAACAAGATAAGAACACTACTCAAGCTCAGACGCACACTGAGAATGAATAGCGACAACGTTATTAGAAGGACAATCTACAGGTTCAATTGGTTTTCCACATACAATGCATATACCTTTAGATTGTTCAACAAATTGGCTCATAGCTTCATCGGCTAGTTGGTTCAAAGCATTTGAATCAACTTTTATTTTAATAGACACAAATACCACCTCCTTTCGCTTTTATTAGTCTTATATTAAATACATCATATGCCACAGAAACCAAAGAGTAATCCCCGCAGTAAGTATGGAAGCAGACGCAAAGCAATGCGTCAACGTGTACTTGCTTACTATGACACTTGCTACTTGTGCGGCAAGCCAGTAGACAAAACTATTAAGACTCCACATCCATTGAGTCCCGAAGTAGATGAGATAGTTCCAGTAAGTAGAGGTGGAAGTCCAACAGACTGGAATAACGTTCGGCTTACACACAGACAATGCAATCAGCTTAAGAAAGCGCACACTGCGGCGTGGGCACAAGCAAGAATATACGAGAAAGAACATGGATTAGACACAAGTGTAGCGCCTGAAGCATGTTGCGACGCATACAAACAGCATAACAAACACTCAAATTGGTAAGCATAAGTAACGAAACATAAAACGTTGCAACCTTAGAGCATTTCGGCAGGGGGAGGAACCCCATGGCTTTCCAAAGGAAACCAAGCCGCACAAAGGGCTAATATCTCCCCACTAAATAGCCATTACGTTACAGCCAAATCGTTACACGGTGATTTTTTCACTACAAAAAGGAGCAAAAATAGCCATGAAATGCAAAAATTGCGGTCGTTTTTTCAAAACAACAGGCCGCGGCCGTGCTCCAATGTACTGCAGTGAGAAATGTAGAGTCGACGCACATCGAAAAAAGAACCCAAAACCAACAAAATCAAGCCGACAAGAAGTACTTTTTGAGATTCCAGGCGAATCGAAACCAATAAAAACGACAATACCAACCGGCGAATTAACAAAAGACGCATTCGACAGAATGTGCGATGGAAGGATTGAAGACGAACTGCGATTTGCGCGCGACATTTTACATGCAGCGCTCATAAGTCCAGATACTCCAGCCAGCGCATTAGCAAACATGGCAAAGCAATACGTAGAAATAACAGAAAAGCTAGCTGGCGTAGTTGATGACGAAAAAGAAAACAATGAAGATATAGACTCGGAGGTAACTCTTAATGCAGTCTTTACTCCAGACCAAAGCTAAACATTTCATATACCCAGACGGAATCGTTACATCAGAATTCCCAGCAGTTCAACAAAAAGCAGCACACTACGGTATAACCTTCGACCCATGGCAAGCAGAACTCGGAATGTACCTACTCGGCAAACGCAAAAACGGACTATATGCAGCAGGAATATCCGGAGCAGTAATGAGCGTACCAAGACAGGTCGGCAAAACATACACGGTAGGAATGATTGTCATTTTTCTATGCATACTCCACCCAAAAACAAAAGTAGTATGGACAGCACACCGAACCAGAACCAGCGCCGAAACCTTCAGGAGTATGAAAAGCCTAGCACAGAATACAAAAGGACTTAACAAATATATTCCAACAACAAGAAGCGCAAACGGGCAAGAAGAACTCACATTTTCAAACGGCTCAAGAATCCTATTCGGCGCTCGCGAACAAGGATTCGGTCGAGGCTTCGACGACGTTAGCATGATTATTTTCGACGAGGCACAAATCCTTAGCATCAAAGCGTTGGAAGATATTTTGCCAACAATGAACGCTGCTAAAAATCCGCTAGCTTTTTACATGGGTACTCCCCCACGGCCAATAGATCCAGGCGAAGTATTCAGAGACAAACGCACAGCATTATTAAAGGGAACAGACAGAGACGGCTTATACGTTGAATTCAGCGCAGATAGAAATTGCAGCTTAGACGACAGAAACGAATGGATAAAAGCAAACCCATCCTATCCAACGCGAACAAGCGAGTCTGCTCTCCTACGTCTTCGTAGGCAGCTTTCTGAAGATTCATTTAGACGCGAAGTCTTAGGGATATGGGATGAATTGGCTTTAGCAACATCTGCAATCAGCGATAAGCAATGGCAAGCGGCAACAATAAGCAATCGCATAGAAGGTGGCGTTAAAGCATACGGCGTAGAGATTCCACCATCTCGAGATCGCTTAACATTATCCGCTTGCATGAAGTACCCCGACGGATACGCACATATTGAATTTTTAGAATCGCATCCACTTACAGAAGGCACAGACTGGCTCATCGACTTCCTAGCAGAGCGTAAACGTAACATGTTAGGAGTAGGAATCGACGCAGGAAGCGCAACAGGCATACTCTTACAAGATTTCGCAGACGCACACATCCCAACAATATCGCTAACAATGCGAGACGTAGGGCAAGCATGCGGAAGATTCATGGACATGCTCGCAGCTGGAAAACTTACGCATTTACCAGATGAAGATCAGCCAGCACTCGCAGCAGCAGTAAAAGGCGCGTCAACAAGACCTCTTGGCAAAAGTGGACTTTTTGCTTGGGGAAAGTTAGGTGATGACGTAGATACTACCCCACTCGTGTCTTGCACAATGGCATTACATGCAGCATTCGTGAGTAAACGACATCCTGGAAGAAAGCAGAGGCTATTAGTATGACGTTACAAGATTTTGAGAACACAAGCTCGCAACCGTTGTCATTTGGTAGCAAAATTGATGGCGTAGATGAAAAAGATATGCCAACTATTAAAAGGCTCTATGACACATGGCAACAGCATTACGAAAGTAATCAAAAACGAACAGAATACTTTAACGCAGATGAGACGGTTAAAAATCTGAACATTTCCATTCCAGAAGATGTGGCCCGTAGAGTTAAAGCGGTTGTTGGTTGGAGTGCGAAAGCAGTAAGAGCATTAGCTGATTTAAGTGTTTACGACGGGCTACAAATCAACGGTGACGATGTGCACAACATGCGCGCAATTGCAGAAGCAAACCAGTTCAGTGTGATTTTGCCACAAGCTATCATAAGCGCATACAAACATTCATGCAGTTTTTTGGCAATATATAAGGACGTTGATGCAGGTGGAGCAGTAAGAATCGTACCTAGAAGTGCACTCAATAGTTCTGCATTATGGGATATGGCACACCAAGAAGTAAAAGCTGCAATGACCATTACAGGAACAAATGAGAAAAATGAAATTAACCAAATAAGATTCTGGCTAAAAGGGTACTCATACGAAGTTAAAAAAGTTGAAGGCGCATGGAAAGCAACACTTGCTAAACAATCTTATCAAGGCGTATGCGTAGTACCAATTTGCTACGATCCACAGCTCGACAGGCCATTCGGACGAAGTCGAATCACAAGACCGCTTATGAGCTATACAGATATGGCGATTAGAACATTCGTGAGAATGGAAGCAACTGCAGAGTTCTATAGTATTCCAAAGATATGGTTCTTAGGTCTTTCTGAAGATGCACAAAAGGCGCAATGGAGCAATTACGTTAGCGCAGTCAACGGTGTAACAAAGGACGAGGACGGAGATACTCCAACCTTGCAACAGCTTACACAAGCAAGCATGACTCCACACTCGGAGATGCTGAAAACGATTGCGCTCATGGTAGCCAGTGAAACAGGTTTGCCAGCATGCGATCTTGGTATTACAACATCAAATCCAACAAGTGCTGAAGCAATGAGTGTAGCAGAACGCAAATTGACGCGCGAAGCAGATAGGCAAAATCTGATTTTTAGCCAATCGATTATTAAAGCGCTTGGCATTGCGGTTTGTTTGCAAAATGATGGAATGACAACAATTCCTCCAGATGTTTATGCTGCACAGGTTGCTTGGAAGCCAACGCAAGAAGTAAGCATGGGAGCTAGAGGCGACTTCTTTAATAAAGTTGCAGCAACATGCCCATCATACGCAATGAACGAAATCGCATGGCGACAACTAGGGTTCAGCGATGCAGAAAGCAGAACCTTACTCAGCGAAGCACGAAAAACGCGCGCTCTTGAATCACTTAACAGTTTGCTAGGCAAGGAGACGACAATTGGTAACAAGGGAGGATACGAATCGTCTAGCAGCAGCCAACAAGAAGATAAGCGACTCAGCACAGGAAGCAGCGCAGGAAGTACTACAGAAAATAGCTAGTGCACCAACAGAAGCTGCTCGCATTGCTCTCATAGACGAACTGATTCCAGCAGTAGCATCACAATATAGCGAACAAATTGCTATGGCGGCTGCTAAATGGTACGAAGAAGTTCGTGCAGACGCATTGCCTGACGTTGACGACGGTTTCGAAGCATCGCTTGCACAAACTTATTCCAAGAAAGCAATCGTTGAAGAAATTCACGATCATATACTTTCAAACAGAAACAAGTTTGACGAAGCAATCGTCGACGCCATGGATAGATGGGTTAAAATACCAGGGCGTGCAACAATCGCCGAAAATTGCAAACGAGACCCCCAAAAACCACGCTATGCATTAGTGCCACAAGGCAAAACATGCGCTTTCTGCACAATGCTCGCAGGGCGTGGGTTTGTGTACAAGTCTGAAAAAACAGCTCATAAAATGCACAATCATTGCGATTGTGTAGCTTGCCCTGAGTGGGATGCAAATCCAAACAAAATTAGAGGCTATGACCCTGACGCTCTTAGCGACGAATGGGATAAAGCTAAAAAAATAGTTTGGGAGAAAAATAAAGCAGAAGCTCGCAAAAACGGTAAAGATGCTAGCGAAGTTGTTGAACCAAGCATGAAAGAAATTCTTGCACAGCTACGAAAAACGCCTGGACTTTGTTCTGACGGATGCAAACCAGTTAAAAACGCAAAGAGTTCAAAAGGTTCAATAAACATACCCGACGGAGCGCGTGTTAACAGTAAAGAAAAGCGTGCTATGCAATGGATTGCACAATCAGGGCATAATGTTACAGCAAACCCAGTTAAAAATATACAAAATCAGAAAAATCCTGATTTTACAATAGATAAAGAAATATGGGAATTAAAAACCATTTCAGGCAGTGGCAAAAACACTATAATGAACGCGCTCAAGCATGGTGGCAAGCAAAGTAATAATCTCATATTGGATATTACAGATACTCCTATAAGCGAAAGCGAAATAATTAAAACAGCAAAATCTCGCTTACGGCGCGTAGAGGTACATTTAAGTAAAGTATGGATTATTAAAGATGGCAAAACAGTTGGAATATATGAAAGCTAGTCATACCCTCAAACCAACTCGTTACGAGATTAAGGGGTAAGAGGAGCCCTAGCTTTCAATACGATTCTATCACACGGCTTTATCCTATTCAATGCTTAGAAAGGATTTAACATGACATATCTTGCTAAAGCTGCACTATTCTGCAACCACTGCAAAGCTAAAGTCGAATGTGCACCCGAAGCAGAACCAACACTAGGATTTGACTTGAGGGAAGATTCTCCACTTAAAGGCTGGATAAATGTTGGGTTCAGTCACCACTTATGTGCTAATTGTGCAAAAGTCTATCTTGCTAAACGAGCAGAACTTGAACGAGAACTTAAAGAAGAATACTTAAACGATACTAACGAATTCACGCTATAACTTATAGCAATTATCAGATTTTAGCCACCTTGCAAAAGGTGGTTTTTTATTAACCAGCCCCGCATGGGGCTTTTTTATTAAGGAGAAAAGTTGGAAAACACAACACAAGAGACAGAAACCGAAAAGGTCGAAGAACTCAACAATGCCGAAACTACTTCAGCGGAAGAAAAAACCGAGGAAGTAGATTACAAAGCGGAAGCTGAAAAATGGCGCGGGTTTGCACGCAAATGGGAAGCCAGAGCCAAGAGTTCAGAACAAGCAGCTGAAAAGCTCAAAGCAGCAGAAGAATCTGAAGCAAAGCTGAAAGAAAAACTATCTGCTATTGAAACTCAGCGCAAGCACGATGAACTCACACAACTCATCGCAAAAGAAACTGGCGTACCAGCTGCACTATTGCGTGGTTCAACAGAAAAAGAATTACGTGATCATGCGGCAGCAATTAAAGAGTTTTCCAAACCGCGAACAGACAGTATTCGCCTTAACGATGAGCCAGATGGCTTAAAAGTAGACGCAACTCGTGCGTTTGTTCGCAAACTTTTTTCTAACGATTAAACAAAACCCTATGTAAGGAAGGTAAAAAATTATGTCAATTTTAGAATCTAAAGACCTAAAGCTCCCTGACCATTTGGTGAAGGGAATTGTAAAAGGTGTAACTTCTGGCTCTGCTGTTGCAGCATTGTCTGCTGCAAAGCCAACACTTTTTGGCAATTCCACACTCGTCACCTTGGATTCGAAGCCACGTGCAGAATTTGTTGCAGAAGGCGCAGATAAAGGTGCAACCAACGCAACATTTGGATCTGTAACAGTAACTCCGCATAAGACTCAGGTAACAATGCGTTTTAGCAACGAAGTGTTGTGGGCTGACGAAGACTACCAAATCGGTATTATGCAAACTCTCGCAGAGGAAGGCGCAACAGCGTTGGCTCGCGCGCTCGACTTTGGCGTATTCCATCGCGTAAACCCAGCAAACGGCACAACAACCGACTGGACGAACTACCTTACTTCTACAAAGAAAACCGTTGATGCTACTGCAAACATTGACGCAGACATTGAAAAGGCAATTGGCTTAGTTTTGACAGACGGGGAAGGAACAGACGTAAACGGCTTAGCGCTTTCCAAGCCAGCTGCTTACGCTCTTGCTACAGCTAAAGATAAGCAAGGTCATTTAATGTATCCAGAACTTGGATTTGGTACTGGAATGACTCAGTATAAGGGCATTAAAACAGCCGTGTCTACTACCGTAAACGGTCTTCCTGAAATGAAGCAAGACAGTGGCGTTAAAGCTATTGTTGGCGACTTTACGAATGGTGTGTATTGGGGTATTCAACGCAATCTTCCATTGGAACTTATCCAATTCGGCGACCCAGACGGTCAAGGTGATTTGAAGCGTAAGAATCAGGTTGCGTTGCGCTTAGAAGTTCAGTACGCATGGTACGTATTCGCAGACCGTTTCGCTGTTGTTAAGGCACCAGCTGGATCAGCAGTGGTATCTCGCTAACAGGAAGGCGTCGGCATGGAAGTGTTCGCAACGTTTGACGATGTAAAGGCGCGCTACCCAGCAGCCTCAACGCGAAACCGTGAAACGGTAGAAACACTGATATCTGATGCGTCAGCTCTTATGCAAGCAAGCGCGCCAAAACTCACAGACAACAAGCGGCTACTTTGCTTCGTTTGTTGCAGCGTAGTAAGGCGCGCTCTTGCAGCAGCTGAAAACGTCGGCGACGGAATGACTGGAGTAACGCAAACGTCACAAACTGTGGGGGCTTTCTCACAATCGTGGAGTTTTACAAATCCAGCTGGTGACTTGTATTTGACCCGCACTGAAAAACGCTTAATACGAGGGCAAGGAGCACAAACAGGCTTTCATGTGAATCTTATAGGAGATTCAGATGAAAGGTGAAACAGTAACTGTTCTTTTCCCAGTATTTAACGGAGTTGACGCGCTCAACAATCCTATAGAAGTAGCACCAAAAGAGGAACAAGTAGAAAACGTGCTTGTTTCTCCAGGAAGCGGAGTATTTGCTAATGCAAACGCGGATAGCGAACTACAGCCATACGGCATAGAAGTGTCACGCATCTGCTACTTCCCTCGCTCTTGGACTTACAAAAGTTTACGAGGAGCAAAAATTCGGATTCGAGGACGCGAATATTCAGTGCTAGGAGACCCAGAGCCACTAGACGGAGGTATGAGTCCAACCGCTTGGAATCTCGAAGTCGACGTAACAGACAAGGAAGGATGATGTGAGCAAAAACAACGTTAAATTAAACTTTGACGGCTTCCTACAGCTGCGACGAACAGCAGGGCACACAGTAGTAGCAAAAGTAGCACAAGAAATCGCATCAAATGCTACTGCTATGGCGACAGCCACAAAAAGCGGAATACATCCGAGATACGTGGCATTGCCAGTAAAAGATACTAAACACGGTGCCGTCGCAATCGTTACAGCAGCAAGCAATCCTTCCAAAGAATGGCTGGCAACAATGCGATCAGAGGGGCGACACCACTGGTTAGCAAAAGCTGTAGGAGCAGGTAAATGAAAACCATTGAAGAAACAGTTATCACTTACCTCAACACAGATGGACGCATTGATAGTTTCGAAGCATCAGGGCTTGTGCCATCAAACGCAACAAGTTCAAGCAGCTTCATAACGGTAGAAAAAAACGGCACAAGCATAAGCGACAGAAAAAGAATTTACGCTCTTTCTGCATCAATTTATGCACCAAGCCAAATAAAAGCCGCAGAAGCTGCAGATGCTCTTGCTCTAACACTTATTGCAATGCCAGAGCATGTAGAAAACGTTGCAAGCGTAATCGTAGATACAGTCACAATCTACCCAGACCCAGACACCCCATATCATCACCGATTCATGGTGAATTTCAGAATTAACACACCTTTATAAAGGAGATTTTTATGGTTAGAAAAATTGCTATAGCAAAACAATTCCCAGGCGGCGTACTTTTCGTAGCGCCAGCAGGCACACCGTTGCCTACAAACGCTACGGATAAGCTTGACGACGCTTTTAAGAACGTAGCAGACTTGAACGAAGACGGTATCACCAACGGCACTGACATGGATACTACAGACGTCGACAATATGAGTGGACAACAAGCAGCATCATTTATCACTTCTTATGCAGAAACAGTGCAGTTCACAATGCTAGAAACTACAGCTACAGTGCTTAGGACTCGATATGGAAGTAATCGAGTCAAAGCCAACGGAGAAGATGTTACTTCTTACACAACAGGAATGCCGCAGGCTGAACATATAAGCATTGTTGCAGAGCTGCTATTAGAAGGTATGAACAAAAAGCAGCGCAAAGTATTTCCCGACGCAATTCTTACAGATTCTGATGATGTTCAATATCACGCTGGAGACGCCATTACGTACAGCGTAACATTTGCCACCTTCCCAGATAAGCAAGGCAATAACTCATACAATTACTTTGCAGATTTGGGAACATCACAGCCAGTCAGTGGCGCATCTTCAGAACATACCAACGTCTGATAAATCTTGCTCACGTAGGGCTTTTATTCCTTTCACCTACGTGAGCAGCTCTTAACAAAACGAAAGGAAATTTCACCCTCTTACACATTCTTAAAAAAGGAATAAATATGACACAAGAAAAGAAAATTGTACCTAAAGATGAGCCAACTATCATGTCCATCAAAGGCATAGAAATTACAATTGACCCACAAGTATTTGATGATTGGAAAGTACTAGAGCTACTTGCCCTAATAGACCCCCCAGATGGCACAGAAGCCAAGCCGCTTGCAGCAGTTCCATTAGTTAAACGTATTTTAGGTAACCAATATCAGCATGTCATGAACGCATTAGAAAACAAAGAAACTGGACAAATCTCACCAGAAGAAATGACAGATTTTGTCAAAAAGATTATGGAGGGAGTCTCCCCAAACTCCTCACGCTCGTAGAAATGCTGCGCATCGCGCCAGACACCTTACGCGCGGATATTCAAAGATTCTACGGGCTTAACTTAGACGAAACAGGCGAAAGCATACGCGTTAGACGAATGGCTGACTTGGCAGCAAATTTGCCAGACTGTGCGCTCGTTTGGGGAAAAATCAACCCACAAGCACAATGGGACGCGACGCGACAATTGCTTGCAAATATTGCAGATAATACGGCTTTTCTAGCATTTTGCAAAACAAAAGACGCAAGCAAAGGCAAAAAGTTCAGCAATACAATCAAGAGGCCTGGCTCGAAAACAAACAGCAACAGTACCACAATCAAAACAGGCCATGCGGAAAGTAGTGAAGAACTTTACGCTTTGCTTGGTATAGATAGAGAAAGAGACTAATAATGGCAAAAGGCGATACTGGCATTAATATTGCGCGCGCTTTTGTAGAAATTGTGCCATCTACAAAAGGCGTAGGTAAGGCTATTTGCGACGCTTTCAATAATGCCAACAATAGTGTTTCTCAAAAAGGTTCTGAATCTGGCAAAAAATATGCAGTTGGGTTCAATCAAAACGTTAGCAAAATTGGAAGCAATATTGCCCAAAAACTAACATCAGCCAACTCTACTGTTATACAAAAAGGCTCACAAGCAGGCACAGGCTACGCAAGCACTTTTTCTCAAAAAGCAGCAGGGATAGGCGGGAAAATCCAGCAAGCACTCAACTCTATGGCATCTCACGCACAAAAAAGCGGCGAAAACGCAGGCAGCGGATTTGCTAAAGGTTTTGGCTTAAAAATGGGCATGATTAGCGGCATAGCGCAATCTGTTACCAGTAAAATTATTGGTGCTTTCGGCGGTATTACTAGCGAAATCATGAGTGCCTCCGACTCTGCGCAAAAGTTTGGTGCAACATTGCAATTCGCAGGAGTAAGCAGCAACCAGATTAAAGAGCTTACCAAATCAACACAAACGTATGCAGATAAAACTGTGTATGATCTTGAAGATATACGCTCAACTACAGCACAGCTCGCTTCAAACGGCGTAGCAAATTACGATAAGCTCGCTGAGGCGGCTGGCAACTTGAACGCAATTGCAGGCGGCAATAAGGACACCTTTAAGTCCGTAGCAATGGTGCTTACTCAGACTGCTGGCGCTGGAAAACTCACAGCAGATAACTGGCGACAGCTTTCGCAGGCAATACCAGGCGCATCTGGCAAGATTCAGGAACAGCTTAAGAAAAACGGTGTATACACTGGTAATTTTGCTGACGCGATGCGCGCAGGCGAAATTACCAGCGAAGCATTTAATCAAGCTTTGCTTGACCTAGGTTTTAATGATGTTGCTGTAAAAGCCGCACAAAGCACAGTAACAATTGAAGGCGCGTGGGGAAATTTGCAAGCGTCCGTTGTAAAAGCTGGAATGGTAATCTTTGACTCAATCAAAGGGCCAACAACTCAAGCAATGAGCGCAATTGCAGATGCAATTGGAAATCTCACAAATTCGATGCAAGCACCATTGTCAGCAGCTATTAGTGGAGTTGTTGACTGGTTTGGAAAACTCTTTACAGCAATGCAAAACGTTGGAGTATTCGAGTCATTCAAAGCAATATGGCAATCGTTGTGCGACATTTTCAAAGAAGTGTTCAGTATTGTCGGAGGGTGGGGTACACTATTCCCACCCGAATCTCTTGCTGTAGCATTAAAAGTTGTACTCGATTTACTAAATGGCGTTTTGCAAGTAGTTAAATTCCTTGCTCCAGTATTAACGCCTCTTGCTGGTATTTGGCTAGCTTGGGCTGGGGCTATAAAAGCAGTACAGGTCGCAACAGCAATCTGGTCAACTGTAACAAAAATAGCTACAGCAGTGCAAGCAGCTTTTAACGTTGTGATGAACATGAATCCTATAGGTGCGCTAGTTGCAGTTATAGCAGCTGTTGTGGCTGGTCTTATTTGGTTCTTCACACAAACCAAATTAGGGCAACAAATCTGGCAAGGTTTGTGTGACGTATTTATGAGCTTTATTAATACTATAGGTGCAGCATTGCAGGCAACGCTCAATAATATAGGCAATGCTTGGAACGCGGGCTGGAATGCTATGAGTTCGTTCTTTAGTAACGTTTGGAATGGTATCAAAAGCTTTGGCCAGTCGACATGGAATTGGATCAGTAGCACTATTAGCAACATGCTAAGAAGCATCAGCAATATTTGGAATAGCACCTGGAATAGCATCAGCTCGTTCTTTACTAACATTTGGAATGGTATCAAAAGATTTGGCCAGTCGACATGGAATTGGATCAGTAGCACTATTAGCAACATGCTAAGAAGCATCAGCAATATTTGGAATAGCACCTGGAATAGCATCAGCTCGTTCTTTACTAACATTTGGAATGGTATCAAAAGCTTTGGCCAGTCGACATGGAATTGGATCAGTAGCACTATTAGCAACATGCTAAGAAGCATCAGCAATATTTGGAATAGCACCTGGAATAGCATCAGCTCGTTCTTTGGCAATATTTGGAATGGTATAAAAAATGGCGCTAAAAATGGGGTTGATTCAGTATTCCATTTCGTTACTGGAATAAAAGACAGAATCTTCGGATTCTTTAGCGGCGCAGGTCAGTGGCTTGTAAATGCGGGCAAAGCTATTCTCGACGGTTTTCTCAGAGGCTTAAAAGGCGCATGGGACGGAGTTTGCAACTTTGTTGGCGGCATTGGCAACTGGATTGCGCAGCATAAGGGACCAATATCATACGACAAGAAGCTGCTTATTCCAGCGGGTAACGCTATCATGCAAGGCTTCAGCAAAGGCCTCGGCGATTCATGGCAAGGCGTACAAAAACAAGTTGCAGACTTCACCAAGCAATCTGGGAATTGGTTTAATGACGCGAATGCCATCCGCTTAAGGACTACTGTTATGCCACCTGATGGAGGCTGGAACGCTCAACAAAACCAGATAGCAAAAGTCGCAGCAAATTATGAAGTCGATGCATCGAGAACAGGCTTAACAAAGCAGGATCTATACGACGCATTCGACGGAGTAATGAGCCAAGGCGTAGCACTGAAACTAAACGGACGCGGTGGCGAAGTCATGGCTGGAATACTCGCAAAACCAATGAACAATGAGCTAAACAAAATGGCAACACTAGGAAGATAAAAGAAGGGAACAAGAATGCTGGAATGTAGAATCAACAAAATCCCACTCGACGAATGGGGGCTGAATCTCGAAAAAAAGGGAATCAGCATAGAATCACCAAAAACAACTACTTCCAGCATTACCGTTCCTGGACTCAATGGCGCAATAGACACAACAGTAGAAGACGATACGCACACAGCATTCCTACAAAAACGCGCAATCACATTAAGCCTTTACGCTTTAGGAGATTTAGCTACAGTAAGCGCTCTTTTTGAGCATATTGCCAAAGAAATTCACGGAAAGCAAGGGAGCTTACAAACAAGCGACTCAAACGGAGAATATCGCGGACGATGGAGCATATCAAACTGGAACACAATACGAAACTGGCAAGATTCATTCCATTGCGCACTGCTTCTAGAACTATCACTCGATGCAGATCCATACGTTTATGGCAAAAAGCGTACATTCAGGCTACATGAAGGCGAAAACCATGTGGCAACACCAGGAAGCAGCCCAGCATGGCCGCAATTCTCACTCTCCCTTGACACAGACTCAGCGTCAATAGCTAGGCAAGACGGCAAAACTCTTACCTTTAGTACAGGCTCGCACATGAATGGTGTACTAGAAATTAATGCAAATCCACAAAGCAGAAATTGCAAAATCAACAACAACATCATTCTTCCAACAATCGATTCCGACTACTTCACACTGCTACCAGGAGCGAACACGATCACGTGCACAGGCTGCAGCGGAACGCTCGAAGTAACACCATTAACCTTAATGTAAAGGAGCATCAATGCGATTTGCTCACGTAAGCTACAACGGCACATTAAAGCCAGATATTACCTCTATTACTAAAGCGGTAAGTACATGCGCAGTAGACGGCACAGATACGCTTGACATTACAACACTTGATAGCGGAGTGGAGAAAAATGACAGAATACTCTACTTAGACGGCAAAGACTTGTGGCATGAGGATATTGTACAAAGCGTTGAAACACAGCGCGACGAAGGCAAGCCAATTACTACAGCGTATTGTGTGAATTCTATTGCAGAACTTGGAAGCGTATACATACTAGACAAACGAGGGCGAAAAACAACCGCACCAGAGCGCGCGAAAGTAGCATTAGAAGGCACGGGATGGAACGTTGGCACTGTAGATAACGGCACCATACGCCATTACGCTGATCTAAACTTCTACCATCAAAGTGTTCTAAAATCTTTACAAGACATTGCAAAAGTATACGGGCTTGAGATTGAAACTAGCATAAGCGTTGAGAATGGTAAGGTTACGGCTCGTACTGTAAACCTATTGGAGCGGCGTGGTAATAAGAATGCTGAAAGGCGATTCGAATACGGTTGCGACTTAAAGAGCGTTAAGCGAACTCTTATGGCTGAGCAGGTTATTACGCGCCTTTACGCTTGGGGTAAAGGCGAGGAAAAAACTGACGACGACGGGAACTCTACCGGCGGATACTCTAGGCGTATCGGCATTAAGGAAGTAAATAACGGCAAACCGTATCTTGATAATGTTGAAGCTCAACAGTATTGGGGCGTGCTTGAAGGCGACACGGTTTTTGACGATTGCGATGACCGTAATGAGCTTTTAGAGCTTGCTAAGGCGCGATTGGCTCAAGTTTCGAAGCCTCAAGTGTCTTACGAGGCGGGCGTGGTGAATCTTGGTCGCGCTGGTTTTGACGCGCATGGCGTTAGCGTTGGTGACGCTGTGCAGATTGTTGATGCTACTTTCACTCCCCCTATTCGCGTTGAAGGGCGCGTACTGAAAATTGAGGAAGACTTACTCGATTCGGTTGATGCAACTCGTATTACGCTTGGTAATATTCACGAGTCTTACACGCAGAAGCGACACGCAATACAACAGAAGCTTGATGCGCTTATTGCTCAGTCTAGTGAGTGGAATGCGGTCGCCGAGGGCAATGGCTTGTACGTTCGCGACCTTATAGGTCGCATGAATGATGTGATGAATGGCGTTGGTGGCTACACGTATTTGAAGCCGGGCGAAGGTATTACGGTTTATGATAAGCCTGAGAATCAGCATCCGACTCGTGCTATTCAGCTTGGCGGCGGCTACTGGCGTACTGCTAATTCGAGGAAGTCTAACGGCGACTGGGATTGGAAGAATATTGCGTCCGGTGAGGGTATTTTTGCTAACGCGATTACTACCGGTAAGCTTATGGACGCTCAAGGCCGCAACTGGTGGGATATGGAAAACGGCGAGTTTAGTTTGCAAGCAACGACGAAGATTGGCGGCAAGACCGTTCAACAGATTGCTGACGATAGCGCGAAAGACGCGGCGGAAGTATTGCGTGAGCGGTTGAACTCAGAGCTTACTCAGCGTGCTATTTTTAACAAACTCACCAACGGTGGCGAGACGCAGGGTATTTATATGTTTGGCAGCCACTTGTATCTGAACGCTGAATACATGAGTACTGGTGTTCTCAGTGACGCTCTAGGGTTAAACCGATGGGATTTGCAAACTGGTGAATTTTCCTTACAAGCGTCTACAACTATTGGCGGTAAAACAATTGATGAGATCACCACCGAAAGCCTGACGCAGGATGCTATTTTCAACAAGCTTACTAATGGTGGCCAAACTCAAGGCATTTACCTAAACGGCGGAAAGCTGTATCTGAACGCGTCTTACATAAAAAGCGGTTATCTGTCTGCAAATATTATTCGTACTGGCAAAATTCAGGATAAATACAAAAATAATTTTTGGGATTTGCTTTCTGGCCACATGGAAGTTACTGACGCAACAATTGGAGGAATGACAATATCAAATAACGCTATTTATAACAAAACTATGTGTTTTGCTGAAGATGGAATGGATTTTACAGTAGGCAGCGAACACATTGGTGCAATAGCATGCGGGCATATGAAAGAAGATCGACGGCGTAAAACACTGGCATTCGACTTAGAGGGCATAAATTACATGACGTGGGGGTGGAGGCCAGAAGGGTCTACTGATGCATACACTACCATGATGACATATTCGCCAGATTATTGGAACGGCTACAGTAAAGGCATTAATTTTTCTTGTGATGTGAACTTACATAACTACTCAATCAGTAATGCAAAAATCAATAGCAGTTGCTGGTATGAGAATGGGGCAAATCTGAGCAAACGACAATTCTTACTGCCTACAGTAATTCGCGAAAATGATGGCACAGTAGCAGAATGGATACCCATTGATTTCGGGTTTGACCATGGGTTCGTCATATAAAAGGAAGGAATTATATGGATAACAGTCAAATAATCATAACGCCACAAGACCCACCACGTCCTATAGAAAAATTTATAGACGCAGAAGTATCCCATTCAGCAGGGGCATCTTCTACACAACTACAGGAAGAAATAAACACAAAATTAGACTCAATACTACAAATACTACAAATGGGAAAGACCAACCAACTAAAGGAGAACCATAATGACACCAATGCAGAATAATGACATTCAAACACGTATAACAAATAACCTGCAAAGCATAATTGCGGATATGAGCGGTCGAATAGCAACACTCGCAGCTTTATGCGAAGCAAAAGATGAAAAAATACAAAATCTAGAAACACAATTACAAGAATTAAAAAATACAAGTTCAAAAGAGAAAGCACACTGATATGACTAGCTATAAAGATGCAACCGTTAGCATAATCCACTTAGACTATGCCAATGCTTTTATCCCCGATATACGCGTAAATGCAGGAGATAAACAAGGACGTATTATCAACGTCCAACTCTTAAACAATGGGGTGCCAGTTGACTCTGAAAACATATCAGTAAATCTTGTATATAATCAGCAGCTCGGAGTTCTTATGGGCGGCAAAGTTGCAATGAGTAAACAAGCTACAGATAATGGAATAGTTTACTCATGTAAAATACCAGCAGACGCATGTCGCATGCCTGGCAAAGTCGCTATGAGCTTTGAGATAAAAGAAGGTGATTCAGTTCTATACTCGAGACCTTTCACAGCTATAGTAGACCATGCTGTTCTTGATGATTTTGCTCCAGAATCAAACGCGTACAAACTAACATTGGCTGAAGCTGCGCAGCAGGCTCGCAATGCAAAAGAGAAAGCTTTAGAAGCAACCAAACGAGCATTAGATGCAGCAGGCAATATAGACGCATCAAAACAATCTGCTTTAGAAGCAACACAACAAGCATTAGCTGCCGCAGAGAATGCGAATAACGCCGCACAATCCGCAAGCTCTGAAGCATTAAGAGCCTCAAATGCTTCCCAAAAAGTTGAATCAATCATACAAGAAGCAGAACAAGCTAAAACCCATTTAGGGGCTTTAGCTAACGCGGCAGAGAATGCTAATACTGCGGCCTCAAAAGCCAATACTGCTGCATCAAACATAAATGAAGTAATTGAAAAATGCAAACAAGAAACGGAAAAGACCAGAAAAGCTGGATTTAACGCCGAATCTGCTGTACAAAAAGCCAATGAAACTGAGAGTAAATATCGTAACAATGCTGCTGAAATCGATGCTACAATCACAAAAGCAAAAGAAGCAGACAAAGCAGCTCACGAAGCATTAGAGACAGTGCATGCTTCTGCTGGTATTCTTGGCGAAGCTAAAAAAATAGTAGACTCAGTCAAAGAAGCTAGCGAAATAGCCAAAAGAGTTGCATCAGCAGTAGAAGAACTTAAACCAGTTAGAGACGGAGCGTCCGAAGCAACAAGAGTAGCAAACGCAGCTGCAGACAATGCTAATACTGCAGCCGAGATAGCCAAAGCTCATGTATTAGAGATAAATAAAGTAATTGAAAAATGCAAAGCAGCATCATCCACTGCAGAAGACATATTATCCAAATCTTCTGGAACTCTCGCTAAAGCAGAAGAATCCATCATTGCAGCTCACGCTGCAGCAGAACAGGCATTATCCGCAGCACAAGAAGCAAAAAATTCAATAAACGAAGATTCTAAAACTCTTGTATGCGGATTCAAAGTAAGTGTAGATATTGAAGACAGCAGAGAAGCGGATGTACATGTACCACTGTTCAAAGGCATACCCGATTGGAAAACAATCATCGTATACCCAGAAAGTGAAACAAGTAACTTACAAGCGTACGCGAAAGCACAACCAGTTTTCAACTTTGAATTTAGCGGAGGATTCTACACGGGTAAAGTAACCATATCTGCACAAAAAACTGTAGAAAACCTCCGCCTTATAGCTATAGCATTAGGCGATAAAAAAGGCGGAACACAAAACGAATCTTATATAAATAATCACTCATAAAGGAGAGACAATGCCAGTATGTCAAATGCCATTCATAATTACTAATGAAATTAGTGAAGAAGAAAAAACAGCTTGGCACAATGCACGTCTAGCAGAAGTAGAAGCAGGAACATACAAAGGAAAAGAAATTACACCTGATTTTGAACCTATCAAAGGATGGAAACCCCTCAAGAAATACTTGGGCTATTCAGGCGGGGCAAATCCAGTTGAAATTATTAAGGGTGCAATATATGACAGATCCAGAATGGGCATATACCCAGGAGACTACATTCGTGAAACAGTACTAGGAACACAATATAAGTTTATTATAGTAGAAATAGGTAACACTCCGTATTCTAATCCTCCAGTAGCACTAATGGCAGCAGATAAACCATACCCCGATAGAATTCTAGGCGCAGAGTATATAGGAAGCCCCGATGACAACCAGGCAACTCCAATGCAGTGGGAAAAATGGAACTACCGATATACTATCATACGGAGTTACTGCAACAATTTCTACAGACAACTCCCAGATAGTTTAGCTAACTTCATTATGGAAGTATACCCTTCGTACACACAATACAATTACGAGAGAAAAGAATGGGAGGTTAACCAATTCAAGACGCGCGTTTTTATACCTAGCGCTACAGAACTTTGCCCTAGTGACAGTTCTTTTGAGGGGCGCATTCACGAAAAAGCAGAACCTGACTATTTCATTCCATGGCCAAAAACTTACAGAAACTCTATAGATGATCTCAGTAAACTGAATAATTGTTGGCTTAGAACAATGTTCTGCGATAGAGGACTCGATAGACAATGGAACTACCTCATTTGCAAGTGCACCCACATGCAATTTGTAGGAGACGAGAGGCTTGAGACGGACTTATCAAGGGCACATGCATATGTTTTACCTTGTTTCTGCATTGGATAAGCAATGTCAAAAAACAGAAAATATTATATGAGATTTGAAGCAGTCAGAGATTACGACATTCTCTATTTTTAAGCCACGCAAACAGCGTGGCTTTTTTAATAACCAAAGGAGGGAAACATTGCAAGACTGGGATAAATGCATCGCAGACAAAACAATGCTCATCAAAACACACTATACAAAAGGCCAACCAGGACGCAAAATACGCAAAATTGTATTACACCACAACGCTGGAAACTTAACAGTAGAAGGCTGCTACAGTGTATGGCAAACTCGTGAGGCTAGCGCACACTATCAAGTACAGTCAGACGGCGTAATCGGTCAGCTCGTATACGACTGGGATATCGCGTGGCACGCGGGAAACTGGAACGCGAACTTAGACTCAATAGGCATTGAGCACGCGGACGAGTCAAGCTCTCCATGGCGCATTAGTGAAAAATGCTTAGACAATGGCGCGCACCTAGTAGCAGCCTTATGCAAACTCTACGGACTCGGTAGACCACAATGGCGCGTAAACGTTTTCCCACACTCGGCTTTTTGCCCTACATCATGCCCATGCTCATTGCGAGACTCACAGAACGCTGAATACATGCAGCGAGCACAGCAATGGTATGACTCTATGGTTAGTGGCGTTTCTCAGCCCGTTGCGTCAGCGGTTCCGACGAAGCAGTTGGTTACGGCAACAGTGCATGACGGTGGCGTGTGCAGCATTATGATGCATATTCCGTATGGGACGAATGACGGGCAAGTAATGAGCTTTACGCGGTGCGGCAATATTGTGGCTGTAAATGGCTGTGGCAGTGTGTCGTTTGGTGGTGGCTCGTGGCGGAAATTGTTGGAGCAAGTCCCCGACGGGTTTCGGCCTATTTCCTTAGCAACCATCCGCCTATCTGGCGATGGAACCGGTAGTGTCATGGTCAAGCCGGACGGGAGCATGTACTGGGACGGCGACGGCAAGAACTGTTTCGCACACGTTAGTGGCGTGTGGGTTACAAAAGACAATCAACCAAAGTAGGAGAAGAAAAGAATGAACGATATTGAAATCTTATTGCTCGAAATCGCCGGCGCACTCGTGCTGCTCGACTACATTAGTGGTTTCACAAAAGCAGTCTACTTGCACTCGGTGTCTAGTAGCAAAATGCGCGATGGACTTTTCCATAAATTTGCATACGTGCTAATAGTAGCTCTTTCTATTTTGCTTGACTATGCTCAAACCAAAGTCAATATAGGCATCAACGCTCCGCTTGTAGGCATCGTGAGTGGATACATTATTTGGATAGAAGGCGTTAGCTTTTTTGAAAACGTCGCATCATTAAATCTACAAATCGCAAAAACAAAAGCTGTAAGAGTCCTACTATCTGTGCTTGCTTGTGTAAAGACATATACAGGCGGACAAGCAGACGACGCCATCACCAACGGCAAGCACGCTGCAACCGGAGCTGACGCCGAGTTGGACGGCCGCGGGAAATTGCCTGAAGACACTCCTACTGAAAATAAGTAGCGCGCGATATGCTCAAAGTATTCTCTAATTGAGAATACAAGTTGAAAATTAGTATTACCCCTCGCCTCGCGCGGGGGGGTAATTTTTTTATAGTCTTAACTTTTGTGAACCATTCCAGGAACATGCCAGGAACCATTCCAGGAACATGCCAGAAACATGCCAGAAACCATTCCAGGAACGCGCCCGCTGTCAACAATGACAGCTCGTATGTCTGGAACTCGGGCGGCGCGCTCCCGTGATTAACTACTCTTAACTACTCTGCATTAGCAGGGCGGCCACCGTGACCTGGACGGTTCGCATTCCAAGATTCAATACTTTCACGTTTCCAGCCACGAGTGCGACCAATAAATGCGTCTGGATCTGGAAGATTATAGTTGCCAAGCGCACCAGTTTTTACACCAATAAGCTCGGCAACTTCCGTATAACTCAAATAACGCTCACTCATACTACCCTTTGTGCTTTCTCCCAGCATCTAACGCACATACGGCACTGATTACAGCACAACCAGTAATGAGCCAAGGCGAAAAATGGCACCATACTCCAGCGATAATAACGAGTGAGAACATAGCAGATACTATTGCATCTAATTTCATAATGAGCCTGCAGTATAGTGGATAGTGAGCCCCGGACACTTGGTCTGTTCGGGACTCTTTATTTACTTATTGCGCTTCAATTCTTTGATAAGCTTTGCTATTGCTTCTATTAGCTTTGCAATGCCAACCAGTAGAATTGCAATCGCAGTAAGTATTTCCACTATGTGCATGTCACCTCCTTTCTTGTTTGACACTTTATATAATAGCACAGCTATTATATAAAGTAAAGTAAGCTAGAAAAAATAGTGAGAGATTTTCTTTAATATTTGATAGAATTCAAACACGAAAACAAACTCAATAAAGCAACTAATATTTGTTATAAAAACGCAAGATAAGGCGATATTGAGCGCATTGGTAATAAAACGTTATTCTATAAAACTCTTAGAGAAATAAGGCATTAGCGGTTATTAAACGCTAATTCCCCGCGACTCCACAAACGCAATAACGCCACTGCTCAAACAGTGGCGTTTTTTGTAGCAAAACCCAACGTTTTCAACACTTAAGCTACGCGTCAAAATCTAATTAATTAACTTCATTCGATAATAAATGAGCATGCGAACGTAACTGTTCAGCTAAACTAGCACGAGCAATCTTACCTTCCACAATATTCTGAATCCACTTATATAAATCATTGTCAAAAGGATTCGCACTATCCTCAATATCAAGAATAATTCCATTATTGCGAAGTAAAGCTACACACGTTAATACTGTCGTGCGCTTATTGGCATCAGGAAAAATATGGTCTTTAGCAAGATGCGTAGCAAAGTCAGCAATTTGGTCAAAAATATCCGTATAGTTATTTCGATCAGCTGGAGAACTATCAAAAATAATCGCAAATGAAGAATACAAAACATTTTCAACACTGCCCTGAACTTCTTGCTTAACAGTAGCGAGTCCTTGGCTTGTATCAACAATCTCTCGTTGAATAGAACACACTATTTCTGCGAAGGCAACAATCTGTTCCTCATTCCAAACAAGAGCATCATACTGGCTCATGCGTCACCAAGAATACGCAAAGTATTCGGATACTGTTTTTTTACAGCATCTACAGCACTAATAAACGTATTCTTCTTAGCAGGATACGAAGTAACATCTGACGATTGCAGAATATTCTGTACAAGAATCGGCTTATTGTGCGACGCATCATACACATTGTGCCATGCGCCGCCAGTACGATGAGCATAATTTACTAAATCAAACGCATTCATCCAAGCATATTTTTCAACAACAGTATCTACAATATGATCAGCATACTGGCTGGTTTCGTGATTAGGCGCATTGAAAATACGATTCCGCCCAAACTGCTTAAACTCGTTATAAACGCTAGGCTCTACAGGACCATATTCCCAAGCTTGAATTTCATCCGTAAATAACGGACGCTCAGGATTATTACGCAACGATTCCACTTGCGCAAAATATACTAGTTTATTCAAAGTGAGATTGGTTAATGCTAGCTTTTTCCCGTATCGATCAATAAAAATTGATGCTATGTCTAAAGCTTTCATATTTAATCTCCTTTCAACAAACTTATCACGCACACAAAAGTAAAATACATTCTACAAAATATTTCGTTAATAATACAATAAAATCATAGGATGAGGCGATATTCCGACATTTTCTGTATGCGTATGTAAAGCAAATGTCGCTCCTTACCTTAATTCCGCTATTTTTTAACGGATCCGAGATGGTGCTGAGTAGCGTGCTCAGTTGCGTCGGAACTGTCGCCGTCGAACTCCCCCGCATCCGCAGAATCAACCAACGCGAGCGCAGCATCCACAAGATCCGGACGCAACGCATCCAACCAGTGGATGCGCGCATCCCTGCCAAACCAGCCCATCTGCTTACGCGCAAGCCGACGCGTTTTCTGCGCAATATCCGCAAAAGCCTCATCCTCGCTCCACACGCCATCCAAATAATCCATGATTTGCTGGTAGCCGAGCGCGCGCGCCGCCGTAACTCCCAAACGCCCGCGAATTTCGCGCACCTCATCCACAAACCCCTGCTCGCGCATAATCTGCGTGCGCAGATTCACGCGCTTGTCCAAATCCTCACGCTGCAAATCCAAACCAATCTGCACGCAATCAATCACGTACTTATACCGCGGAAGCGTGGCGGAATAAGGCTTCCCGGTAAGCTCAATCACCTCAAGCGCGCGAATTGTGCGGCGCGGGTTGCGCGCATCCATGTGAGCAGCCGCAACCGGGTCCTTCCGCTGCAACTCTGCGAAAAGCGCGCCCGCACCTTCCATGCGCTCGCGTGCCTCCAAAGCCGCACGCACAGACTCATCCGTGCCCGGAAAAGTAATATCATCCACGGCGGCGCGCGCGTACAACCCCGATCCCCCAACTAAAATCGGCCGCACCCCGCGCGACTGTAGCTCGCGAATACACTGCCGCGCAAGCATTTGGAAACGCGCCACGGTCATCGTCTCCTCCGGATCGATAATATCCAGCAGATGATGAGGCACTTCCGCCTGCTCCTCAGCGCTCGCTTTCGCCGTGCCAATATCCATACGCCTGTACATTTGGTACGCGTCCGCATTGATAATTTCCGCACGCACCCCGCGCTCGGCTAGTTTTTTAGCGAGCGCAATACCCAGGCCGGTTTTGCCGGAAGCCGTTGGGCCAACTATTGAAATCACTTTCGGAATGTTGTTCTGCTTGTTTTCCGACACGGCACACTCCTCAACTCGCGCAACGCTAACTTACGCAACGCTAACTCACGCAACGCTAACTCACGCAACGCTAACTCGCGCAACGCTAACTTACGCAATCCTAACTTACGCAATCCTAACTTACGCAATCCTAACTCGCGCACATACAAATCTGACTTATCTTAAATATTATACTTTTACCCCACGCACCCGCCGTCTAACGAATCTCAAACACGCTTAGCAGATTCTCGAGTATGATAGTTACTCGTGATACTTGATCGTCATAATCGCGTAAACGCAGCAGAATTGTATGCCCGACTTCACAGCAACGAAGCAATGAACGAGGCAATTAGTGAGCAGGGCGTTGACAATAACGCTAATACAAACGAACATGCGCACGCCCAGCACAATTGCCCCCACTGCGGCAAATCCGACTTCCCAACGCTGCCGGAAGACCAAATCGACGAATTCGTGAACATGATGCAAGTGTACGAAGGCGCAATGTACGAAATCAGCACCAAGCTTGAGATTCTCGACAGCGAGTTTCAAGTGCGCTTCTCCCACGACCCGATTCACCACATGGAACGCCGCCTTAAGTCCGTGCACTCCATTTTTGAGAAGCTGCAGCGTCGCCATCTCGACATTTCCACTCGCTCAATTCGCGACAATCTTTTCGACGTTGCCGGCATCCGCGTAATCTGCAACTATCGCGACGACGTGTACTCGGTAGCGCAGTATCTTTCTAAGCAAACCGACATTCAGGTGCTGCAAGTCAAGGATTATATTAAAAATCCTAAGCCGAATGGCTACCGTAGTTTGCACGTGATTTACGCCGTGCCGGTGTTCTTATCATCGGGCGCGCACTACACGCCGGTTGAGGTGCAGTTCCGCACGATTGCGATGGACTACTGGGCTAGTTTGGAGCACGCGTTGCGCTACAAGGCTGGTTTGCCGGACGCGAAGTTGGCAGAACATTCGCAGACCTTGCTTGATTGCGCGCTGAGTTTGCAGAATATTGAGGCACAAATGCAGGGTATTCACCGCGATATTAATGGTGCGCCTCAAGTTGAGGAAGCGCCTGATCGCAATTCGTGAAGACGCTGCGTAAAGACGCTACGAAAGTATATTTGTGCAAACGTACTAAATTGCTTTACATTTTTTAGCATTTTTTAAGATGATTTAGATAACATGATATGAAAACATTATATTGTTAGCGTCTTGTATCTTTTAAGGAGAAAAATGGCAGATTTGAAACAGCAATTTTATAGTGGCACGCAAAATCCTACTATTATTGACACGCACGCCACGTACGCTTTTGAGGAAGCACAACGCACTTCGGTTGGCCGCACTTATGGCGAGATGACGCTGGGCCTTATTGTTACCGCTCTTACTGCAATGTTCACGCAAACCGGCAACTTTTTCATTAGTTTTATGGTTGCGACGCGCGGGCTTGGTTGGATTCTGCTGGTAGTTGCGCAAATTGCGATTGCTCTTATTATGGGTATTCGCTTGATGAAAATGAGCACCACCACGGTACGCATTTTGTTCTACGCTTACGCAGTGCTGACAGGATTTACTATGAGCACGGTTTTTCTGGCGTTTAGCCTGGGATCTGTGGCTCTCGTGTTCGCGCTAACAGCGGGCTTCTTCCTCTGCTTAACAATGCTTGCGCTTACCACTAAGAAGGACTTGCTTAAGATGGGTCCGATTTTGATGGTTGCGTTGGTGGTGCTGGTGGTAGCGCAGATTATTCTTTCGTTTGTGGCACCTGGCGCTGGAACTTTGCGACTTGTGGCCGCAATCGGTATCATTATTTTCGCTGGACTGACGGCTTACGACGCTCAGAAGACTCGCGCCTTGCTTAATAATTACGCGGATCAGCCGGAGATGGTAAAGAAACTTTCGATTTTCTGCGCTTTCCAGCTTTATTTGGACTTTATTAACATGTTCATTTATTTGCTGCAGTTGCTTGGCGATAATAGAGACTAGCAACGCTAAAACTAACATACGTGTGTTAGTTGCTTAGTTATTCAACCCTGCCGAATCAGTATTTGGCAGGGTTTTATTATGCGCTCTGCACTCCAAACGCGAACGTTACCCACCACCCAAGTCCACAAACGCAGGAGATTTTCCGGCAAATGTTCCACAAAACCACCAAAACAACAACAAACGCCGGAGAAAAAACTCCGGAGAATGTTCCATAATTACGCAAATTCAGCAACAAAACCCGGAGAAAAAACTCCAGCAAATGTTCCAAAAAATGGCCAAAACGCTCGCGCGGATTGCGACGCGCTCGCTTACGAAACTCGCGTTGAAAGTCCCCCGGACTTCCAACTTAAGCGAGTTTCCGCTCCGAATTGCCTTCGCGCGCTACGCTTTAAGCGCTTCGGCAGGTCGTCGCGCAAATTCCGGAGAAAAAACTCCGGCAAATGTTCATGTAGCTTTGCAGTTGTGCTCTGCAGACGTTGAGTATTTGTTGATTAGTGAACTTTAACATTAATGCTCTGCTGACGTTGAGTATTCATTGCCTAGAGAACACTAGCATCAGTGCTGCTGCACGCACCACGCCAGATGCACCTACCACACCAAAAAATAATGGCGGGTGAATTTGCGAGTGGAAGATAGGAACTGCTTGAGCTGTACAAACATTCGTGTGGTAGAGCCTTAAAAGTTTTCGGGCAGAGCAATAAAAGAGGACTGATGGAGCAACATTCATAGAGAACGAAGCAGACATTAGAACCTTTAACAACCAGAGCGACTGAAGGAACGCTCGCGCGGTCTAGGCGCGCTCGCTACGAAACTCGCGTTGGAAGTCCCCCGGACTTCCAACTTAAGCGAGTTCCCGCTCCGAGTTGCCTTCGCGCGCACAATGCTGCGCGAAAGCAGGTCGTCGCGCCTACGATGCTGAAAACTTTCGAGGCTCATAAGAGCAACTATTTACAACACCAGCCAAACACCAGCCAATCCAGCAACAAAACCCAGTTAAAACTCCGGCAAATGTTCCAAAACAGAATACAAAAAGACCCCACGAGTTTCCTCGCGGGGTCTTTGTTAAGCCTTAGCTAATACTTTCAGTTAGAGAAAATACTAGGCAAGAATCTTGGTCACACGACCGGAACCAACGGTACGGCCACCTTCACGAACTGCGAAGGTCAAGCCCTCTTCCATTGCGATGGCCTGGATCAACTCAACAGTGAAGGTTGCGTGATCGCCTGGCTGAACCATCTCAACGCCATCTGGCAAGGTGATAACGCCGGTGACGTCGGTGGTGCGGAAGTAGAACTGTGGACGGTAGTTGGAGAAGAACGGCGAGTGACGGCCACCTTCGTCCTTGGTCAAGACGTAAACTTCGCCTTCGAACTTGGTGTGTGGGGTCACAGAACCTGGAGCAGCCACAACCTGGCCACGCTCAACGTCGGTACGGGTGATACCACGGAGAAGAAGACCAGTGTTATCGCCAGCTTCAGCCTCATCCATCTGCTTGTGGAAGGTCTCGATGGAGGTAACGGTGGTGGTCTGGGTGTCACGCAAACCAACAATCTCAACTGGGGTGTTGATTGGGAGCTTACCACGCTCAACACGACCGGTGACAACGGTACCACGACCGGAGATGGTGAACACATCTTCGATTGGCATCAAGAATGGCTTGTCAAGATCGTGAGTTGGGGTTGGAATGTACTCGTCAACAGCCTTCATGAGCTCCTTGACAGTCTCTACCCACTTGTCGTGATCTGGAGCATCATCGTGCAAAGCACCGTAAGCAGAGGTGCGGATGACTGGGCAGTCGCGATCGAAGCCGTTTTCTTCGAGGAGGTCACGAACCTCTTCTTCGACGAGGTCGATAAGTTCTGGATCATCAACCATATCGCACTTGTTCAAAGCAACGAGGATCTTCGGCACGCCGACCTGCTTTGCGAGCAAAACGTGCTCACGGGTCTGAGCCATAGGACCATCGGTAGCAGCAACCACGAGGATTGCGCCATCCATCTGAGCAGCACCGGTGATCATGTTCTTCACGTAATCAGCGTGGCCTGGAGCGTCCACGTGAGCGTAGTGACGCTCAGCGGTCTGATACTCGATGTGGGCGATGTTGATGGTAATACCGCGTTCCTTCTCTTCTGGAGCGGCATCAATCTGATCGAAGTCATACTGAGGGTTCAGATCTGGATACTCGCCATGCAGCACCTTAGAAATAGCCGCGGTCAAGGTAGTCTTACCGTGATCAACGTGACCAATGGTACCAATGTTAACATGCGGCTTAGTACGCTCGTACTTTTCCTTTGCCATGTGTTTGTCCTCCTGGACGTCTCGTAGTTTGCCTCACACATTTGTGAGAGGTCTTTCGCTACATATTACTGGGTTTCTGGGTTAGGTGCCACTTCGGTGCCAGAACCCAGTCAACGTAGGAAATTCTAGCGTTGACCGGGGACAGAAAACACCGAAGTAGCGTGCGCTTTATTCGCCGCGCTGAGCCTTAATAATCTCGTCCGAAACGGCCTTCGGAACCTCCGCGTAAGAGTCCATCTGCATGGTGAACATTGCGCGGCCCTGAGTCTTGGAACGAAGATCGCCAATGTAGCCGAACATTTCGCTCAGCGGCACCTTGGCGTCGATGACCTTCACGCCGGTTGCATCAGTCATGGACTGGATGTTACCGCGGCGAGAGTTCAAATCGCCCATGACGTCGCCCATGTACTCCTCTGGAGTACGGACTTCGACGGCCATGATTGGTTCGAGAATTACCGGGTTAGCCTTTGGAGCAGCTTCCTTGAAGCACATGGAACCTGCGATCTTGAAGGCCATTTCCGAAGAATCGACATCGTGGGTCTGACCGTCGGTGACGGTAGCCTTGACGCCCACGACTGGGAAGCCTGCCAACACGCCGGATTCCATAGCTTCCTGCACACCTGCGTCGATGGAAGGAATGAATTCCTTGGTGATGTGGCCACCGGTGACTTCGTTGAAGAACTGGTAGGTTTCGCCAGATTCCGTATCGAGAGGCTCGAAGTTCATCAAAACCTTTGCGAACTGACCAGAACCACCGGTCTGCTTCTTGTGAGTGTATTCCTGGTTCATAACAGCCTTACGAATCGTCTCACGGTAAGCAACCTGTGGCTTACCAACGTTCGCTTCAACCTTGAACTCACGGCGCATACGATCAACGATAATGTCGAGCTGAAGCTCACCCATACCGGAAATCAAAGTCTGACCGGATTCTTCATCAGTCTTAACCTGGAAGGTAGGATCCTCGTCAGAAAGCTTAGCCAAAGCCAAGCTCATCTTTTCCTGATCAGCCTTCGTCTTTGGCTCCACAGCCACCTCGATAACTGGATCTGGGAAGGTCATGGATTCCAAAGAGATTGGGTTCTTTTCGTCGCACAAGGTATCACCAGTGCTGACGTTCTTCAAACCAACGAAGGTGTAGATGTTGCCGGCTTCTGCGGAATCTACAGGATTTTCCTTATCAGCGTGCATCTGGAAGATCTTGCCGACGCGTTCCTTCTTGGACTTGGTGGAATCGTACACGGAATCGCCTGGCTTCACTTCGCCAGAGTAAACGCGCACGAACACGAGCTTGCCATAGAATGGATGGGTCGAAATCTTGAAGACCAATGCTGCGAATGGATCGGTGTTCACTGGCTTGCGGTCGATTTCAACGGATTCGTCGCCTGGCTTGAAGCCCTTAATGGATGGAACATCCTCTGGGCTTGGAAGGAAGTCGACAACGGCATCCAACATTGGCTGAACGCCCTTATCCTTGAATGCAGAACCGCAGGTTACAGGGAAGGCCTTACGTTCGATTGTAAGCTTACGAATACCAGCGCGCATTTCTTCTTCAGTAAGTTCGCCGGATTCGAGATACTTCTCAACCAATTCGTCGTCAGCTTCAGCAACCTGATCCATAAGTTCGGCACGATATTCTTCGGCGCGCTCCTGCAAATCTGCAGGAATGTCGACGGTGTCGTAGTGAGCACCCATATCGTCCTTAACGTCATTCCAGACGTAAGCCTTCATGCGAATCAAGTCGACAACGCCAAGGAAGTCGTTTTCAGCACCGATTGGAAGCTGAATAACGAGTGGAGTTGCGCCGAGCTTCTCCTTGATGGTCTTGACGGAGTAGTAGAAATCAGCGCCAAGCTTATCCATCTTGTTGATGAAGCAAATACGTGGAACACTGTACTTATCTGCCTGACGCCACACGGTTTCAGACTGAGGCTCCACGCCTTCCTTACCGTCGAAGACTGCCACAGCACCATCGAGAACGCGCAGGGAACGCTCCACCTCAGCGGTGAAGTCCACGTGGCCTGGGGTATCGATGATGTTGATCTGGTAACGGTCATCAACGTCATGAGTTTGACGCTTCCAGAAGCAGGTGGTTGCAGCAGACTGAATAGTAATACCGCGTTCCTGTTCCTGAGCCATGAAGTCCATGGTAGAAGCGCCATCATGGGTTTCACCGATCTTGTAATTCTTACCAGTGTAGTAAAGAATACGTTCGGTGGTAGTAGTCTTACCAGCATCGATGTGTGCCATAATGCCGATATTACGAACCATATTCAGGTCGTTAAGCACATCTTGTGCCATATTCTTATCCTTAGCTCTTTAAGATACCGATTATCTTGTGGATTACCAGCGATAGTGAGCAAAAGCCTTGTTTGCTTCTGCCATCTTGTGGGTATCCTCGCGGCGCTTCACGGAAGCACCCAAGCCATTGGAGGCATCGAGAATTTCGTTAGCCAAACGCTCGGCCATGGTCTTCTCGCGACGAGCGCGGGAGAAGTCGGTAAGCCAGCGGAGGGAAAGAGTGTTTGCGCGAGCAGGCTTCACTTCGACTGGAACCTGGTAGGTTGCACCACCGACGCGGCGGGAACGAACCTCGAGGCTTGGACGAATGTTGTCAAGAGCGCGCTTCAATACGGAAACTGGCTCCTGCTCGGTCTTTGCCTTCACCTGCTCAAGAGCGGTGTAGACGATGTTTTCTGCGATGGACTTCTTACCATCGAGAAGAATCTTATTAATCAACTGAGCCACGACGGTCGAGCCGTAGATTGGATCAGGAAGCAGCTGATGCTTTTTTGCAGGTCCTTTACGTGACATGTTTTACTTCGCC
The DNA here is from genome assembly GCF_049244055.1 of Gardnerella nova. Taxonomy (NCBI): domain Bacteria; kingdom Bacillati; phylum Actinomycetota; class Actinomycetes; order Bifidobacteriales; family Bifidobacteriaceae; genus Gardnerella; species Gardnerella nova. The sequence goes on from NZ_CP058369.1 coordinate 1,021,182, forward strand.
TTCTTTGCTCCATACAGGGAACGACCCTGCTTGCGGTCCTTGACACCCTGGGTATCGAGCGCACCACGCACGATGTGGTAACGAACACCTGGGAGATCCTTCACACGGCCACCACGCACGAGCACGATGGAGTGCTCCTGCAAGTTATGACCTTCGCCTGGAATGTAGGCGGTTACTTCAATACCCGAGCTGAGGCGCACACGAGCAACCTTACGAAGCGCAGAGTTTGGCTTCTTAGGAGTGGTGGTGTACACACGGGTGCACACGCCACGACGCAGCGGGCTACCCTTCAAGGCCAAAGTCTTTGACTTCTTCGGCTTGGCCTGACGTCCTTTGCGGACAAGTTGTTCAATCGTAGGCAACTTAAGTTCTCCGATTCATTGATATGTTCTGTTTGGTGAAAACCGCCACACTGCAGCACACCTTAACGCATGAATCGGTTAAAGAGTAAAAGCCACAGTCCACCGGCCCGATGGCCCTCGCACCTCCAGCCACGCATTACTGCGCACTATCTTTGGCACTTGGGATATCCCAACCCGCACGCCTATTACATAAGGCACGCCGTTGGCACACACGAATTACTATTATACAGCAAGCTGAGACAATATTTATTACCGCTATATTCTCGCTTTACTCCCGCTATATTCTCACCTATATTGTTCTGTTATTTAAGAATCGGTCGCACCGGAGCGGACACGTCGAGACAATGTTTGTCACCAATTTTGCTTGGATCGTCAATAATTTTGGCAACAATTGCCTTCTTTAGCGCAAGTTGCGAAGAATTACCCCATACGATAGTGCGGTGCACTCCCCCCAATTCCGTCTCCACCGAATCCTGCGTTTTTGCAATCACCTGCGTCACTCTTATACGCAAAGATTCCGGCAGCGAACTTACAATTTTCACCGCTTCTAACACTGCACGACTGCGCAAACTGCGATCAATATTACTCACTTCAATTACCGGTATGCCTTGGGTGGAAGCGTGCGCTACCGCATTAAGCACGCGCCCTTGGGCATCAACCGCCGTAAGCTTGCTTTCTCCGCGAGTCTTTAACATCGCTGCAGGACGTTGCGCGCGCACGATAATTTGCAAGCTTTGCGGAAATTCTTTGTTTACTTTTGCCTCGGTTACGCCTGGAATATCGTTGAGTTGTCCGATTACTTCCTGCGACGACACCAAAAATAGTGATTTGTCTACTTGCGTTGAAGCAATAGAAGCAATTTTTTCTTTGCTTACCCATTCGTTAGAACCGGAAATACTGATATTGCTAGCTTTTAGACGAAATACGGGCGAGAAGAACAGCAGCCACGAAAGTGCGCAAACCGCTACGAGAATAAGCACTATGGTTACGACTCGACGAACAGTGAAGTGCAAGTAAGCCGACTTTTTTTCTTGCAACCGTTCACGAAAATCAATAATGCGAGGTCGCGTAACCATGCCAAGCGAGCCGGAAGTCTGATTTAACGTTTTTTTCACGAAGTCCAAACCTGGCAGTCGCCTTGCGTCTACAAACTTTCCTTGGCGCTGGTTTGAAGGATGGTTATTGGCAACTACGCGATTGCTCAAAGAAGGCTGATTTTCGGCAGTCGAATCTTGCTTAATTGCAGATTGCTTAATTGCAGATTGCTTAATTGCAGCTGTTTTCGAGGAGGCTTTTCTGTTTGATACGACTCTATTATTGCTGTTATTGTTTTTATTATTGTTATTATTCTTATTATTCGATACAGCTTTTTTATTTGATACGTCTTTTCTATTCGATACGTCTTTTCTATTAGACGCAACTTTCGAATTCGAAACAAACCTTTGTTGCGCAACTGATTTTTTTCGTATCGCAACTCGCGCGGTAGTAGTTTTTACAACACCAGTTTGAGACCGGCTGATTTCGCGTTGCTCATCGGTTTGCGCTAAATTAACGCTGGAAACGGCACGAGGGTGCGGTTTTTTTGCAGCAGCATCGTCTGATTTGCTCACCACCACGCGTCCCATGCCGTTACCTTTCACAACGATTATTTGGTATCCACCATATTCTATCAGCAAGCGCACGTCTATCACGCACGCAAGCCTTGCCAATCAGCCGCAGCCTACAGCGCTTCTAGCATAACAGCAGTCATAGCGGTAATACTCCCCGCGCCGACAGTTAGCAACACATCGCCAGCGCTCGCACGCGCCACCAAACGCAACGCAGCCTCGCGCATATCTTCCACCGCTTCCATTGGCGTGGAAAGCCCCTGCGCACGTGCGGCATCAACAATGGTCGACGCATGTATGTCAGCAAAATCTTCCTGCTTTTCGCGAGCCGGGAAAATGCCCGTAACAATCACATCGTCTGCAAGTGCCAACGCCTGAGCGAATTGGTCGGCAAAAGAGCGCGTGCGAGAGAACAGATGCGGTTGGAATAGCACGCGCAATTGGGCGGAAGGATACCGTCTGCGAGCTGCGCGAAGTAACGCAGCAATCTCAGTTGGATGATGTGCGTAGTCGTCCACAACCGTTACGCCGTTAACACATCCGCGAATATCAAAGCGACGAGACGCACCGCGGAAACTTGCCGCACCTCGCGCAGCATCCTCCGGATTCATGCCGAGCAACACTGCAGCAAGAATCGCAGCCGAAGCGTTGCGCGCGTTGTGTAATCCTGGAATAAGTAAGCTAACTTGCACTTTGCGAGCATTATTATCGGCTAGAGCTTCCGGCAAAACAAGCGTAAACACTTCCCTTCCGCTACCAGCTTGCTCAGTTTCATGGTCGATTGCAGCGAACATTGCTAACTTTTGTACGCGCGCACTCACCTTTGATTTCCAAGTATTTTCGTCACCATAGGCAACGCTTATGCGCAAAGTTGAATCCGGCATCGCCTCAAGCACTTGACGAGCGCCATCGTCGTCAGCGCATATAATCACGTTGTTTACAGCGTGACTTACGTGTTCGCAGAATGCTTCGCGATAGTGTTCGCTGGAACCGTAGTGGTCTAAATGATCCGCTTCTGCGTTCGTTACGATTGCGATTGCTGGACGATATTTTTCAAAGCTTCCATCGGATTCGTCGGCTTCGGCAACCATAACGCTGCCCTTGCCTGCGTGACCTCCGTCGATAACCGCACCGTTTGCCGCTTGTATCGAGCCGCCGATAGCGTAGCTTGGATCCGCAAGTTCTCCCGTTCCTGCGGTGGTAAGTATGTGCGCGAGCAGTGAGCTTGTAGTGGTTTTGCCGTGGGCACCCGCTACCGTAACTCCGCGCTTGTTGGCAAGCAGTAACGCAAGAATATCGCTGCGGTGAACGAGTTTTACCCCCCGTTCGTATGCAGCTACGATTTCTGGATTGTTCGGTTTAATAGCGCTTGAATATACGAGTATGTCGGCATGTTCGACGTGGGAAGAATTTTGTCCAATTGCTACTTCAATACCTAGCGTTTCTAAATGTTGAGTGTGGTCGTTTGCTTCCCTATCGCATCCGCTAACGCTTACGCCTTCTTCGTGGAGCATTTCCGCTAGTACGCTCATGCCGGCTCCACCGATGCCGATGAAATGCACTCTCCCGAGCGTAGTGACGCTTTGAGAATCGTCAAATGCCGCTTGTATAGGGTTCAAATTAATACGATTGCACACCGTACCCAACGATGAAGCAGCATTACTAGTATCAGTCGTCATAATCCCCACCTTCACTTACGACTCCAAGAATACGCTGTGCCATAACGTCTGCAGCGTTGCGAATTCCGTAGCTCCACGCTTGCTTACGCATCGTTTTAAGACGATTCACATCTTGCAGCAACGTCAATCCTTCTTCACGCAACCATTCTGCAGTAAAGTCGGCATCCTCCACCATTATGGCGCCGCCAGCGTCAACTACAGGCTGCGCATTAAAACGCTGCTCACCGTTGCCAATTGGAAGCGGCACATACACTGCAGGAAGTCCCAATGCCGAAATTTCTGCCACCGTTCCAGCACCAGCCCTGCATATAACTAAATCTGCACACGCAAAAGCCCAGTCGATTCTTTCTAAATATTCTGCAATATGGTAGTCACCCAATCCTGCATGTTCCGGTTTAATATCGTTTATTTGCGATTGACCCACTTGTTGCGCAACAATATTGCGAACTTCTTCCGCTTTTGCGCGGCCAGTTAAGTGAATTACTTGCGCATGCTGCAGCATGTCGCTTGCGGCGCCCGCTACAGCCCGATTAAGGCTTTGTGCTCCTAAAGACCCGCCGGTTACGAGAATAATTGGTCGTCGAGGATCGACACCGAGTTTGTAGGCACCTTCCATGCGCGCAGCATCGCGATCTTCCTCAAATTTTTCGCACAGTTGCGCAATAGCTGGTCGAAGCGGCAATCCGACTCGCTCCACTTCGACACCTTTGCGAGCGCGCAAACCCGTGGTATCGTACACCGTTCCCACTTTGGTTGCCCAGCGAGCGCCCAGCCTGTTTGCCATGCCAGCTTTTGCGTTTTGTTCGTGAACAACGATCGGAATATGCTGCGCGTGAGCTTGAGAGTACACGGGGGCTGCAGCGTAGCCGCCAAAGCCGACAACAATATTTGCTTTTCGTTGCGCTAATATGTCGCGAACTTTGCGTTTTTCACGCAACCAACGAATAGGAAAAGTAAGAGCAGCCATATTTGGTTTACGCGGGAACGGCACTTTTTCGATAGTGTCGAGTTCGTAACCGGCCTGCGGAACTAAAGTACTTTCCAAACCAACTTTTGTGCCGATTACACTAATATTTGCTTGAGGCGCACGTTTTTTCAACGCGTCCGCGACGGCCAGCAGCGGGTTGACGTGTCCCGCAGTGCCCCCTCCTGCGAGAACAATATGCACGTCGCGCTGGTTGTTATTGTTAGTGTTCATAACTTGCCTCTTGTTGTTCTGTTGCCGCATAAGCGTGCTACTATTTTGCTACTATTTTGCTACTTTTAGCTGCGGGTTTTCTCGCATAAGACCATCCGCCACACCAACCGCAACAAGACACATCACTAACGACGATCCTCCTGCAGAAACGAACGGCATAGGAACGCCCATAACCGGCAGCAACTGTACTACTACCAGAATATTTACTAATCCTTGCCCTACGATCCAGGTGGCAATACACATTAAGGATATGGAAATAAATTTAGATTCCGCTTGCAATGCTGAGGACATCATGCACCAGCCAATCACGATATACAGTAAGACTACTGCGGCCGCCACGAGGAATCCCATTTCTTCGCCGATAATAGCGAAAATAAAATCGTTGTGCGCGTACGGTAAATAATTCCATTTTTCTCGAGAATTGCCGATACCTACGCCAAGTAATCCGCCGGAAGCCATGGCGTACTGTGCGTGAATTGCTTGGAAGCACACACCTCGGGCAGCTTTTGCGTCGCATCCGTGGAGTGTTGCGAGAATACGACGCATACGGTTTTGGCTTGTTAATACCAGAAGCGCCACCAGCACTACTGCTACAGCGATACTTCCTACCAGCCAACGCGTTGGGAATCCGCCGAGATAGAACGCTATTAAAGCTATGAAAATAATAATTAGGGCGGTTCCAAGATCCTTGCCAGCAATAACGAGCAGCAGGGATAGGCCGAGTCCTGCAGCTGCGGGAATATACGCGCGCATTTGCACACGTTTATACGCTTGCTTTGCTGCAAGTAGCGCTACTGGAAGCCAAATACATAAGGCGAGTTTCGTAATTTCGGCAGGCTGCAACGTAATAGGTCCTATTGATATCCAACCTGCGTTACCGTTCACCTCGCGTCGAAGTCCCGGCACAAAGGTGAGGAACTGTGCCACTGCAGAAACCGTATAAATAACGGCGATGTAGCGACGATAGTACGAAATAGGAAGTCGAGAAGCAAAAATGTAGCCTATAGCTCCCAAAATGCAGTAAAGCGTTTGGTTGACACCCTGGCCCCACGGTGCTGCACCGTACGTAATCATGGTGACTGAGGAGCTTGAGAACACCATAAATAAGCCGAAAATCGAAAGTATCACTACTGATACCCGCATGCCGTATAAACACCACAACGGGTTAATGAAACTTCGCCAGCCCATGTATTGGCGCAATGATGAATCTTGCGAACTATCAGACGAGACTTGACGAGAGGCGGCGGCTTTACGAGAGGCGGCGTTCTGAACAGAAGATTGAGGCGCAACAGCGGCCGCGCCACTTGCTTTTCGCGACGCCAGCTTGCGAGCGCGAGTATTATTACCACGCACCAAATTCTTTAAGGCGCCTAACCACCGCTTCGGATTACTGCTGTTGACTACCATGATCGTGCACCCATCGTTGAGATTCTTGAGCAAAGCGATTGCCGCGATCCGCGTACGAAACGAACTGATCCATAGAAGCGCAAGCTGGCGCCAGCAACACCACATCCCCCGGCTGCGCATAGCTTCCAGCGGCCTCCACCGTCTGACGCATAACCGCTTCACCGAATGAAGAATTTGCTGAAATAAGCGAACTGTTCTCAACCTTACTGAGCACGCAATCGCTAACTTTCGCATAAGACTCAACGCCAGATCCGTCAGGAGCAACAATCGTTACAGGCATATCCGGCGCGGCCGCGTGAAGCGCCTCAACAATCGGACGCTGATCTACACCAATCACCACTGCAGCTTTCATAACGTGACGCTGCTTAGCTACCAAATCTTCAAAATGGCCGCCTTTCGCCAAGCCGCCAGCAATCCAAACAACTGAATTATCTGCAAAACTTGCTAAAGAAGCCGCAGCCGCATGCGCATTCGTCGCCTTAGAATCGTCCACAAAACGAATCGCATGAGCAACATCACCATCTGCGCAAGGAAGCGTTGCCACAGTTTGAATACGATGCCCGCCAGGAGCAAATTGAACCAACGCCGAAACAGCAGCCTCAACATTACCGGTTAAGCCAAGAGCCAACGCCAAAGCCGTAAGCGCATCAGCCAACAAATGCGGATACACCGTGCCATCAGGCTCACACAAGTGCTGCAAATCCCGCAACGCCACAATGCGCTGCGGCTTGCCAGCAACACCCCCAGCGACGCCACTGTTATCAACAATCCAACCGTCTTCAACACCAATTTCCCCAGCTTGAGGCGCGTCTAAAGTAAAACCAATACGCTTGCATCCTTCCGACACAATCGCCGCAAACGCCAAAGCTTTAACCCGCTCGTCCTGAGCGTTATAAACTAAAGCTTTACGCACGTTATTAAATACTTTCGACTTGTCGTAAGCGTACGCTTCCATACCACCATGCCAATCCAAATGGTCAGCAGCAATATTAGTGATAGCAGCACAATCGAGCGCCAAAGAATCAGTAAAATGAAGCTGGAAGGAGCTTAATTCCACACACAGCGCATCGTGTTCAGGTTCCAAAGCAGCGTGAGACACAGACTTTCCAATATTTCCCACGGCAGGAGCGTTCAAGCCACAAGCGGTGAGCATAGCAGATGTCATTTCCGTAGTAGAAGTTTTACCATTCGTGCCGGTAATACCAATCCAGTAAGCAGGCTGATGCGTACGCTCCGTAGCAACACGCACTCGCCAAGCCAACTCAACCTCACTCATAACAGGAATATTGCGTTTAGCAGCCTCGAGTAAAAATGGCGTACGCGGATTAAAAACAGGTGACGTCACCACAGCATCAATACTCGACCAGTCAATTGCAGAAAAGTCGTGAATATCCGCTTCAGGCTTACACTCATCCGCCGTAACAGGTGACGCACCAACCGCACGCAACACTGACACAGCACCGCGACCAGAAACGCCAAGACCAGCCACGAGCACGCGACGGAACGCAAAAGCACCATCACCAGCATTAGTTTGAGATGCGATTTGAGATTCGATTTGAGATGCGAAAGACGAATCATAATGAGACGTATTCATATTACTGCCTTCTTGATGCTTCCTTACTTAAGTTTTAGTTAAGTCTTACGTAACTTAAGTCTTACGTAAGACTTAACTAAGTCTTAATTAAGCCTTACGTAACCCTTACTTAAATCTTATTTAAGTCTCACCAGACTTACCTAAGATTTCTTACGTCTTACCAACAAACCAAACATTGATTAAATCAACAATCCTGAGCGCCCAGCCCAATCGGCGTAGAAAATCATCAACGCCGACAGCACAAACATAAGCTCAATCATCCAGAAACGCACCACAACCTTGGTCTCTGTCCAACCTAAAAGTTCAAAATGATGGTGAATAGGAGCCATCTTAAACACGCGCTTATGCGTCAACTTAAAGAAACCAACCTGAATAACATCGCTCGCCGCTTCCAAAACAAACAAGCCACCCAAAATAACCGCCAAAAACTCAGTGTGCGTAGCAATAGAAAGTGCCGCAAACAAGCCGCCCAAAGCTAAGGAACCAGTATCACCCATAAACACTTGAGCAGGGTTGGAATTAAACCACAAAAAGCCGAAGCACACAACCGCAGCACACACGGCAATAATAGTTAAGTCGAGAGGATCGGAAACGGCGTAAGAGAAACCAAAATGACCGCCACCGCGCACATGATAACTTTCCCAAAAAGCAATCAAAGCGTAACCGGCGAAAGCAATCATAGACGAGCCAGTAGCTAAACCGTCAAGACCGTCAGTCAAATTAACAGCATTAGACCAAGCCGCAATAAGGAAATTAACCCAAATAATAAACACGACTATGCCAGCAAACTTGCCAAGAACAGAAAAATCAAGGAAAGGACGCTCAATAAAACTCATACCAGCTTGAGCGCTCGCAATACCAGACTGTGTAGGGAGCAGCAACGCTAACAGCGCGTAAATACTAGCAAAAATAATCTGTCCAATCAGCTTAGCATGCACCGAAAGGCCCAGATTCTGCTTCTTACGAACCTTAGCAAAATCATCAATAAAACCAAGCAAACCCATGGAAAGCATGGCAAACAGCACAAGAAATGCCGACCAGGAAGGAGTGCGTCCCATTGACAAGTAGCGGTACAACGCGGAAGCCGCCCAGCCAACAACCACGGCAAGATTAATAACCACACCGCCCATGGTTGGAGTGCCACGCTTAATAAGATGCGTTTGAGGACCGTCTTGACGAATATACTGACCGTAGTGCAAACGATGCACCAAACGAATAAGCAGTGGTGTGCCAACAATCGTCACCACGAGCGACACCACGATTCCAACAATAAGCGCAATCACCGCTTAAACCTCCGTTTTACTGTTACGCTTGCCTTTAGTCTTATTTGCGAGCAGCACTACCAGCAGGCAGTAATGTTGCCCAACGCTCAGCCAACACGCTCAAACCTGAAGCATGCGATCCTTTCAATAACACCACGCTACTCGGATGTGCAGCCACCAACTTCCACACTACAGCATCCGCAGCCTCAGCACTATGCACAACATGCAACGCATCATCAGCACTAAGGACCTTATGCTGCCAGTCTTGACGCGCACCGCTCACTATGCACTGGGCAAGATGATCCAATGTTGCATCAGTTTGCGAACCAACCGCCACCACAGCGTCGACACCGGCATGAGCAACATACGAACCAATCTTCTCATGCAACTCGTCTTCACTGCCACCAAGTTCAAGCATAGAACCGAGTACAGCAATACGGAACAGTTGAGAAGAATCACGCCCGTCAGCACGCTCATACGCGCACAAACCGTCAATACCAGCTTTCATGGAATCAGGATTGGCATTAAACGAGTCGTCAATAAGCGTGAACTGCTCACCATTGTTATGCACTGTGCTCAGCTGCATACGGTGAGGACTAATATGCGCAACTTGCGAAAGAACGTCAGCAATATTACGAAGATTCATGCCCAGCAAGCGCGCAACATTTGCCGCGGCAAGCGCGTTCATAACATTATGCGCACCCGGCAAAGCGAGATGCACCTGGATTTGGCAAGTATCATAAGAGTTTTCGCTAGTATTTGGAGCCTCGCTAGTATTTGGAGCCGATTTTGCACTAAAGTTACGTTCCGTAAGAGTAAAAATCGGTTTTCCTAACGAATCCAACGCAATATCGCTAGCGCACAACTGATACTCACCAGCAGCCGCAGCTTCCAACAATCCGTCGCTAGTATTTTTACCAAACCAACGAGCGTGCTGCTTATCAACCAAATTAGCCATGGCACTAACGCGCGTATCGTCAGCATTCAACACCGCTATGCCATGCGGCACAAGACCGCGAACAATCTCACTTTTTGCTTGCGCAATACGCTCAACGGAACCAAACTCACCCAAGTGAGCTGTACCTACTTTCAGCACGACAGCAACGTCAGGAGGAGCAATATTCGTAAGCGCTGCGATTTCACCAACGTGATTAGCGCCCATCTCCGCCACTAAAAATCGCGTCTTATCGTTCACTTGCAAAGCTGTAAGCGGCAAACCAATTTCGTTATTAAACGAACCGACAGGAGCCACCGTTTCCCCAATAGTGCTCAGCAGAGCATGCAACATATCTTTCGTAGTTGTTTTACCAACTGAACCCGTAATACCAACAATCGTAAACGGATTATCGGAAGCACGACGAAGACGCAAATTATATTGCGCAAGCAACCCCAACGCTTCAACGCAATTATTCACCACAATCTGCGCTATATCTACGCCGTCAACAATATGCTCAACAATAGCAGCAACAGCGCCGGAATTCTGCGCACTGGAAACATAATCGTGCCCATCTACGCGCTCACCAACCATTGCCACAAAAACAGAACCTTGCTTAACTTGACGAGAGTCGCTACACGCCGAAGTTACAGTATCGTCAGCATTGCCGCCACTAAGCTCTCCATTCACCGCTTTCGCAATATCGCCAACGGTCATCGGCATCATGTGAACATGATCCACAAAACTCATACATCCTCCAAACTACAAACTCACACGACTTGCACAGCAACTATGCGTGCAACAAAATCGCGAAATTACATATACTAACGCAACTCGTGAGAAACTCGCAACGCACTTTTAATGGTTCCCCGACGCACGCCAGCAGCCAACACCATTGCAATAGACAAGGAAAGGTGTCGGTGCACATCTTTGCCACCAATTTGATCAGCTAAAGCAGCTAATTCGTCGGAATCGGCTGAACGAGTGACGCAATACGCATGATCCCTGCTGCAAAAACCGTAGCGTTGACGCAAAGAATAAAAACTCATGGTTGGAGCAGCTGGCGGCAAATCGAGCAGAGAAGTGGTAGTTGTCAGTGCCGCAACTGCAGGTAATGTGTCAGAAGAAACTTTTTCGACTTGGGAATCACCGCTTGGTTGAGAGGCGCTTTCCACAGAAGCAGACGCGGCCTGAGAAGCAGTAGGCTCGGCTTGCGCAGAATCAACAGTCGAAGAATTAGATTGGGAAGAAGTAGACGGCTCAGTTGATGTAAGCTGCACGGTTGGAACAGGAGGTACGGCCGAAACTGGCGCTTTTAATGAAAGCTGCTCAGTCGCCTTAGTATTCGCTGTTGCGTATCCAGACGAAGATGCATCCTCTGCTGCGCGATGCGTCTGCTCAGCACCCAACACATCAATATTTACTGACTGTAACGCATTCTTCGACAGCGTCGCCGAATTTAACGCAATAACAACGGCCGCCGCACCGTCTTCCACGCAAACCGACAGCACATGCTGCACGTCGGCAATATGAAGCGGATACTGCAACGACAACTCACGCTGCAAAGAACTCGAACCAGCGTCGCTAATAATGCCAACTGGATTGCCAAGCATGTGCAAAAAGTCAGCCAAACGAATCACGTTGGCATGAATATCGTCGTCGTCATCACCAGCAACGGCAAAAGTTGCAACGCACGAAGAAGGGTCCGCATTAATATCGCAAGCAAGTTTCCCAAGAGCCACTGGATTCACCGACGAAACCAGCAAAGGCATCCCCAATTCCGCAGCCTCAGAACGCAACTCCGGAGTCACCAACGCAGCATAAGCACCTGCATCGCGCGCAGCCTCAAGCTGACGGCGATCAATATGGCCAATCGGCACATACAAGCAGCCTGGCCTCACCTTACGCACATCGTGAGCAATCGAAGTAATAGTTACGTCCGCAGCGAAAGCCGGCACTACTTCAAAACCGTAGTTTTTAGCAGCAAAACCTAACGTAACCCTAGTTCTTGAATATTCATCAACCGCGTTCATCTAACACCCTACTTCGTTACTATAGCAGCACTGCTGACGTGGACTAATGCAAACGCACTCACTGTCACCAATTAATTGGGGCTGGATTCGTGCGAGGAGCGGAAGCTGGAATATCATACTTTTGCATAAGAAACTCGCCAATTGCCTTGAACAGTGGGCCTGCCGTTACAGCACCATACACACCTTGAGGATCACGCAACACAACCGTAATCACGAAACGAGGATTATCCGCAGGAATGGCACCAGACCAGTCGCTGATATTCGAGGTGAGCTTGCCGTCAGGACCAGCAACCTCAGCGGTACCACTTTTTGCAGCAACGCGATAACCATCTATAGCAGTGTAATTATGGTAGTGGTCGCCTGAATTCTCCAAAGCGTTCATCATGTCGGCCGCAACGCTCTCATCCAAAACTCGCGTTGCCTCCGGACGTTTAGATTTGGTCACATGACCGTTAGAATCTATAACAGACTTCACTAAGGTTTGACGTAACTTAACACCTTTATTTGCAATAGTCGCCATAGCGTTCGTAATTTGCAAAGCGTTCACAGCATAACCCTGACCAAACAGTACCGTTTCCTTCTTACGGCCATCCCACGATTCCAAGCTAGGAAGCAGACCACGAGATTCACCCTGCAAATTCAAGCCGGAATACTGTCCTAAACCAAACTTAGCGATGTATTCGTAACGCTTATCAACCGGGTAAGTTTCACCGGCCATAATCATACCGACGTTGGAAGATTCCGCTAGAATGCCAGCAAGAGTCAAGTTTTCTGCGCCGTGATCGAGTGCGTCATGGTAACGCTGACCATTCTTAACAATAGAGTTAGGAACAACAAAGCGATCGCTCAGCTTACGCGCTCTCGTTTGCAACATACCCGCCAAAGCAAAAGCCTTTCCAATAGAACCAGGCTCAAATGTTTGGCTCACCGCACGAGAAACATTCACCTTAGCTTCAGTACTGCCAGCGGTAATATCGTCCGTATCTTCCAAAGCGAGAATCTCACCAGTGTGCACGTCCTGCACAACAGCAATACCCCACTTTGCTTTATACTTTTCCTTACCGTCGAGAAGCACTTTCTTAACGTACCAATCCACGTCGCTATCAATAGTGAGCTTAATATCACTACCGTTTACCGCAGGCTTATATTCGGTAACAGTGCCCGGAATCTTTTCGTTTCCAGCATTATTGCCTTGGTAGCGCTGGTAACCGTCCACGCCGTTCAATGTTGAATCGTGCGCAAGCTCAAGTCCCGTAACACCAACCTCACCTCTACGGTTTTTCACATCCTTACGATTCACTTCATCTGCACTGGTGACGGCACCAATAAGCGAACCAAGAATTGGTCCACTCGAATACACGCGCTCACTACTTTCTTCTGCATAAATGCAGCCAGACAAATTCAACTTATCAATAGCACGTTTCACTTCTGGAGTAACGTTGCGCTTAAGTAAAGCGTAACGGCCGACACCAGCCAACTTCCCGCCAATTTCAACAGAGCTCATATGCAGCAGCGGAGCAAGCAGACGAGCAACCGCCACAGCGCCCGTACCTTCAACCGGCTTACCATTGAGAATATGACAGTTATGCTCGGTCTGTTTCGTGCAAGGAGTAGGTTTAAAAGCTTGAGCATTCAACGGGTCGCCAATAATGTTGTAACGCTCAACACTCTGTGCCAAAACGGCGCCGTTCGCGTCGAGAATACGACCGCGACGAGCAAGAATTGGGCGCACGCGACTACGCTCAGCCTGCGCTGCCTGTGCGGTAGAACGTGCGTTAATCAGCTGGATAAAACTGAGCTTTACAATTGCGCACGAAGCGAGAATTGCAAAAACTATAGCGATAACAGTGCATTTGCTTACAAATGTCTGCTGCTGGGCGAAACGTTGTTTGATTAAGTGGCGCATCAATGTTTCTCCTGTATTGCTGATTGTTGTTGGTTTTGATTGTTTTGATTGCTTTGTTGGTTTTGTTGGCTTTGTTGGCTTTGATTGCTTTGGCTACTTTGGCTGCTTTGTTGCGAAGATTGCTGCTTTTCGTCATGACGATCCGCTTTCTTACGCTCAGCTTCACCATTCTTACGTTTCGCAGCGTAATCACTTAAGTCAATCGCAATAGAACCCTGTTGCGGAACCATACCCATTTCTTGAGCCTTCGCAGGAAGTTCAGCTTCAAGCGTGTCGAGCTTAGCCTGCGTAGTTTCAACGTCTTGACGCAACCGCGCAATACGAGACTGTACGGCAGTCTGTTCAAAAGAAATCTCAGCCATTTGCGTACGAAGCATAAGGGATGACAACAACGTCACAACCATAAAAATCACGATAATAACGCAATTAATAAGCGGAACCTTACGCGTATTACTCCAAGCCATAACCCGATGGAAACGCTCAGAAACACTCGAAGCGTGAGCCTTACCTGCTTGAAAAGCTGAAGTAACTGAATTATGCGAATAATCTTTACGAGTTGCGGCATCTTTCACACGACCAGCCGGAGCTGAAGCAGACGAAGTTGAACGCAAAACACGACTTTTCATGCCAATAACCATGTCAGCGCACCTCCTTTTGAGATGCTCTGCCAGCAGCATCCTCAAGTCGCGCGATCCAACGATGAGGAATAGGACGAACCAACTCAACAGCGCGCAAACGCACAGAAGAAGAACGCGTATTACGCGCCAATTCTTCTTTCGAAGCCTTCAACGCACCCCGTGTAAGTGCCGCAAAGAACGGCTGCGCACCGTCAGGAACTACCGGCATATTCGCAGGAACGTCAACCGTTAAGCCCTGGCTCATAAAACGCTTTACTGTAGTATCTTCTAACGAATGGTAAGACTCCACTACAAGACGACCATGCGTACGTAAGTGCAATGCAATCTTAGGAAGTGTACGCTGAAGCTTATCTAATTCGCCATTAACTTCGATGCGCAACGCTTGGAACACACGTTTTGCAGGATTACCTGTAGCACGATGAGCTTTAGGAATAACGTCGTCAACTAATCGCACAAGCTGACTGGAAGTAGTAAACGGCTGGGACTGACGCGCCTCAACAATACGACGCGCAATAAGCGATGCGAAACGTTCCTGTCCATACTCGCGGAAAATCTTAGCTAACTCACGAACGTCGTAAGTTGCCAAAATAGTTGCAGCAGTAACAGATTGCGTGGTATCCATGCGCATGTCGAGAGCAGTATCGTGCGAATACGAAAAACCACGATCAGCCTCATCGATTTGCAAACTTGAAAGACCTAAATCCATAAAAGCTGCGTCAATGCCGTCAATATGGTTCTCGCGAAGCACTTCGTCGATGTCGTCAAAGGCAGCATGCGCCGGAATAAAACGCTGCTCGAGTCCTTCACTACGCATGCGCTCAGTCGCCAACGCAAGTGCTTCAGCATCGCGATCGATTCCAATAAGCGTGGCGGAAGGTGCCGCCTTCAAAAAAGCGGTGGCGTGGCCGGCAAGACCAAGCGTGCAATCCACCACGATTGAGCCTTCATGCTGCAAAGCGGGAGTGACTAAATCGACACAATCTTGCAATAATACTGGCGCATGAATGGAGGTAATAGCGGTAATATCAGTCTTCACATCAGCCATCACATCACCGCCGGAAGTACATCGTCGGCAATATCCGCATAACCTTGCTCACGATCCGCAAGATATGCTTCCCAAGCCGACTTATTCCAAATTTCCGCGCGCGTACCAACACCAATAACAACTATTTCGTCACCTAAACTGGCGTAATCTCTGAGCATTGGCGGCACAACAATGCGACCTTGTTTATCCGGCTCTTCGTCAACCGCTCCAGAAAGAAACACGCGTAAATAATCGCGAGCGGACTTATTGCTCATAGAAGTGTGCTGGATTTGAGCGGTCATGCGCTGAAACTCAACCATAGGAAGTACGTAAACGCAACGTTCCTGCCCGCGAGCCATCACAAAACCGCCGCCAAGTTGCGCACGGAATTTTGCCGGCAACGCAACACGGCCTTTATCGTCAATTTTCGGAGCATAAGTACCGAGCAAAATAGGGGTTTGCAGTTGGGAGACGGATTGCACTACGGGTTGCTGCATTACAGGCTGCATTACAGGCTGCGCAATTCCCGGCTGGACAGATGTCATAGGCATAGTTGCGCACTGAGCAGCTTGATTAACCACGGCAGAAGGAGATGAGTAAGAAGCCGAGGTTGGCACTTGCTGTTGCAGCGAGGACATTGCAGTTGGTTGCGTTGCGTTTGGCACAGCATAATAAACCTGATTAATTGGCTGATTAATTGGCTGATTGAGCTGCGCCTGAATAGGCTGAGAATATGATTGCTGCGGAATTTGCGCCGACACCGACCCTTGCAGTGGCATCTGCGTAGGTTGGGAAACGTTTGATTCTGCAGTTGATTGAGCCGGATTTTGGCAACGTTGAGATGAAGTATTGGCTTGATTTTGCGGTTGCTCTTGAGCAGCACGACGCACCATACTCCACCTCCTTAACTCAACATGCACTATGCCGTATGCACATTACTCACCACTCTACCCCATTTCTCCCCAAAAATCCCCACTTTTTACAAAATTAACCACAAAATTACTAAAAATCGGCAAAACGCTGCAAACGCAAAACAATACAAAAGGAATCAAACTGCTTTAATAACAAACAAACACAACGCTCGCTCTGTCAAAGCGCAAACGAAAGACCCTAACGCAGCGCGACGACTGCACCAGTGTCCCAAAACAAGCAAAATGAGACCCTAACGCAGAACGCCAACTGCACGCGGGTCCGAAGAACGGGATTAAGAGACACTAGCGCAGCGCGCCAACTGCACCAGTGTCCCAAAACAAGCAAAATGAGACCCTAACGCAGCGCGGTTTCTGCGTTAGGGTCTTAACAGCGTAGAAAAAACTCCGGCAAATGTTCCAAAAAACCACCAAAACAACAACAAACGCCGGAAAATCTCCCGCAAATGTTCCACAAAAACGCCAAAACAGCTACAAGCGCGGCAAGTACTTCTCAAGTTCAAAAGGCGTCACTTGGCGACGGTACTCTTCCCACTCCTGATGCTTATTGCGCAAGAAGTACTCGAAAGCATGCTCGCCTAATACGCTCGCCACAAAGTCCGAGCGCTCCATAATCTTTAGCGCCTCATCCAAGGATTCCGGAAGCGGCTGAATACCCATTGCCTGACGCTCAGCATCAGTAAGCTCCCACACGTCGTCACTAGTAGGCTCGCACAATGTCATCTGCTTTTCGATACCATCCAAGCCTGCAGCCAGCAGCACAGAGTAGGCAAGATACGGGTTCGCCACAGGATCGAGCGCGCGGAATTCCATACGGCAAGAGTTGCCTTTGCCTGGCTTATACTGCGGGACGCGAAGCAGCGCCGAACGGTTGCTATGACCCCAGCACACGTAGCTAGGAGCTTCCGCCCCACCCCACAAACGCTTATAAGAGTTCACGTACTGGTCAGTCACAGCGCAAATTTCCGAAGCGTGATGCAAAATGCCAGCAGCAAACTGACGCGCAATAAGCGACATATTAAACTCTTGGCCAGCCTCATAAAAAGCGTTCGTATCGCCTTCAAACAAGCTCAAATGCGTGTGCATGCCAGAACCAGGCTGATCAGTTAAAGGCTTTGGCATAAAGCTTGCGTACATGCCGCGCTCGAGAGAAATCTCCTTCACTACCGTGCGGAAAGTCATGATATTATCCGCGGTAGTAAGCGCATCCGCGTAACGCAAGTCGATTTCGTTTTGACCAGGGCCGCCTTCATGGTGCGAATACTCTACGGAAATGCCCATTTGTTCAAGCACACTTACAGCGTTGCGACGAAAATCCATCGCCGAACTCTTAGGAACGTGGTCAAAATAGCCACCCTCATCAATAGGCACAGGCGCTTTAGACCAATCATCCTGCGCTTCAAATAAGTAAAACTCAATTTCCGGATGCACGTAGAACGTAAAGCCTTTTTCTTTCGCTTTAGCGAGCGCCGTTTTCAAAACGTGGCGAGGATCCCCTAGCGAAGGCTCGCCGTCAGGTGTGAGCACATCGCAGAACATGCGCGCCGTGCCTTCAGGACCGCCATGCCATGGGAGAATTTGGAAAGTCGACGGATCCGGCTTCACAATCATGTCGTCTTCCAAGACGCGCGTCATGCCTTCAATAGCAGAACCGTCGAATCCGATGCCCTCTTCAAATGCGGCCTCTAATTCAGCAGGAGCAATAGCAACAGATTTTAGCGTACCGAGCACATCCGTGAACCAGAGGCGAATAAAACGAACGTCACGCTCTTCAACAGTGCGCAAAGCAAACTCTTGTTGTCTATCCATAATCAGCCCCTTGGGTAGCATTTTTACCACGCTATTATTGAGCTTAGTAGCCGGCTTGCGTAGTAATATTTATAAGCACGTCATGTATATTGTAGTGTATTCTTGCAAATTATTCTGCACTAATTTCAGCTATGCGCAATGAATTTACGTAATCGTAATGAAATTACGCAACACTTGCTTTTTCGCAATATTTTTCGCAGTATTTTTCGCAATATTCACTGTTTGCCATATTTATTAAAGATTTTGTACGCAGCAAAGTTGCTTAAATCGTCGCTGTCGTACATTGTTACGTCTTGTTTCGCAAGAGTATCTACTGTTTCCATGCAAATGGCGAGGTCTTCTACTCTTCTTGACCACACAGCTAACGCCATTGGCGCCACAATTTCCTGCGGTTCTACCCCATTTTGGTAAATTTTTGCAGTGATTTTGTCGGCCCGATTTACGATAAGCATAACGTCCATTCCGCGGAAGAGATCAACGAATTCTTTTACGTCTTCTTCCGGACCGTTATCTTTGAGATTTTTTAATATGGCAACGGCGCCTTGTTCTTCGTCAAAGCATTTTGCGGAAATGTCCGCCATTTTGCAGAAGGCTGCGAGCAGTTGCGCTGGCTCAACGTAAGTGATTATCATGGCAACTTTCGCCTTATTGCCAAGCAACCCTTCTAAATCTTCTTCAAAACTCGCTTCTTCAATGTCTCGCATTGCGTCATCAAGAGTACTATTTTCTTGATTTTTGCCGTCACTTTGAGCATTTTTTGAATTTTCGCTGTCGGAATTTTCTTTGGATTCATCCTGAAATTCGCGTTCAAAACCTGCAAGCGCGTTATCTAATTCAGCATCTGTAAAAGAAGCGCGTACTGAATCGTCACCGTTAGCTTCGTTATTTTTACGCTCGTTATTTTTTCGCTCGTCGCCATTATTTGACATTTCCATTACTTTCTCCCCTTTAAATATAGATTATTTAATACAGCTTCTTAAACCTTATATTTTACCAAATTAATACTGCATATTTTACGTGCTCGGCAAACAGTTCGATCCGAAAACAATTTTCATTTCCGCAAACAGCGAAGTATCGCGCTTCACGCGGAAACGATCGCCAAAAGTAAGCACTTGCGCACGCCCAGTATCGTCAATTAATGCCAAACGCACTTCGCAACATCCCGGGTGACGGCTCAAAATACTACTTAATTCCGCAACATGACCCTTGTCTAAAGCTTGTCGAGGAAGCACAATAGTGAGCGGCCGCTCGTCAACCGACTCCAGAGTTGGCACTTCAAACTCCGTGGCTCGCATAGAAACCGTTTCGTCGCGCACTTCAACCTGCCCGCGAATACGCACCACCTGGTCAATCGCAAGCTCCTGCGCTGACGCTTCGTACACCTTTCCAAAGAACATGCACTGTATGGAACTTTCCATATCTTCAACAGTTACGATTGCCCAAGCGTTACCCTTACGAGACACTCGCCTATCCACGCTAGTAACTAAACCAGCAATCGTCACTTGCTGTCCGTCACTCATCGTTTTTGCACGGTCAATAAGTTGCGCAATTGACATTTCACGCAAATCAGCCAAAACCGCAGACAATCCACTTAACGGATGGTCAGAAACATACAAGCCCAACATTTCGCGCTCAAAATTAAGCTTCGTTTTCTTATCCCACTCCTCAACGTCCGGCACATTAATTTGCATATCTCCCATGCCGTTATCGATGCTCGAGTCGGAAGACGAGTCAAGATCAGCAAACAAGTCAAACTGACCCTCGGCCTGCTTTCTTTTAATCGCAATCACAGAATCTATTGCGGGATAACAAATTTGAAACAGCGCGCGACGATTCGAATCAATAGAATCAAACGCTCCCGCTTTAATAAGCGACTCAACTAGGCGTCGGTTCAGCGCCGTAATCGGTACACGCTTAATAAAGTCCATAAAGTTTACGAAACGCCCGCGCTCACTTTCATGCTCCGCAATAATATCGTTTACTGCTTTATCTCCAACGTTACGAATAGCACCCAAGCCAAAGCGCACAACATCCCCAACTGCGGAATATTCGAGCACAGACTCGTTCACATCAGGCTGCAAAACTTGAATACCCATGCGACGAGCCTCGCCCAAGTACAGTGCGGTTTTGTCTTTATTAGTACGCTCGTTTTGGAGCAAAGCTGCCATAAATTCCACAGGATAATGCGTTTTTAAATAAGCCGTCCAGTAGGAAATCAAGCCATAAGCTGCAGAATGAGCTTTGTTAAACGCGTAGCCGGAGAACGGCACTAAAACATCCCACACTGCTTGAGCAGCTTCCCTGGAATATCCGTGTGCTTTCATGCCTTCAAAGAACGGCACCTGCTCTTTTGCCAGCACCTCCGGCTTCTTTTTACCCATTGCTCGACGCAACACGTCTGCCTTACCAAGGCTGTACCCTGCCAAAATACGCGCAGCAGACTGCACCTGCTCCTGGTAGACGATTAAACCGTAGGTTTCTCCCAGCACATCCTTCAACGGTTCCGCAACTTCCGGATGAATAGGAGTAATTTCCTGCAAACCATTCTTGCGTTTGGCGTAATTCGTATGCGAATCCATATCCATAGGGCCAGGTCGGTAAAGTGCGATCAAAGCCGAAATATCGTTGAAATTATCCGGTTTTAGGGTGCGAAGAAGCGCGCGCATGCCGTCGGAATCAAGCTGGAAAACGCCTAAAGTATCTCCCCTGGAAAGCAATTGATACGTAGGTTTATCGTCCAAAGGAATTTTCGTATAATCAATCGGCTCTTTCCCATTATTTTCAATATTTCGCAAGGTATCGCGAATAACCGTCAAGTTGGAAAGGCCTAAAAAGTCCATTTTTACGAGTCCGAGCGTTTCGCAAGTGTGATACTCGAAAGTTGTGGTAATAGTGCCGTCAGTGCGTTCAAGAAGCGGCGAGGTGTTGGTGATTGGTTCCGAACCCATGATTGTTGCGCAAGCGTGCACACCAGTTTGACGAATCAAACCTTCAATACCTTTTGCTTCTTCTGTAATACGACGCGTGTCGGGATCTGTTTCATACATTTCACGAAACTCGCGCGCCTCGGCATAACGCTTTGATTTTTCGTCGAACATTTCGTGCAAGCTCATATCTTTACCGTTTTTAGACGGCGGAAGGGCTTTCGTAATCTTTTCGCCAACTGAAAACTCGTATCCCATAATGCGAGCGGAATCTTTCAACGCCTGCTTCGTTTTAATCGTTCCGTAAATAACGCACTGAGCAACTTTATCTCTGCCGTATTTTTCACCAACGTATTCAAGCACTTTCGCGCGGCCATCCGGATCAAAATCAACGTCAATATCTGGCAATGATACGCGCTCCGGGTTTAAGAAGCGTTCAAAAATAAGGCCGTGTTTCATAGGATCAAGCTCGGTAATGCCCATTGCGTACGCAACCATAGCTCCTGCAGCAGAGCCACGACCAGGGCCGACCATTACGCCATGCGCTTTAGCCCAGTTAATGTAGTCTGCAACAACCAAAAAGTATCCGCAAAACTGCATTTGGCAAATCACGCCGCACTCGTAGTCAGCCTGCTTTAACACTTCCATCGGAATGTTGTTATTGTAGCGACGCTCCAAGCCTTCCTCAACTTTTTTAAGGAATAGCGAAGTCTCATCCCAGCCTTCTGGACAGTCAAATTGTGGCATAAAAGCGCCATCTTCGCCGTCGTCAAACATAACATTGCAGCGTCGAGCAATCTCAAGCGTATTATCGCAGGCTTCAGGAAACTCTTTAAAAAGTTCGCGCATTTGCTCGGCAGATTTCAAATAGTAGCCGGAACCGTCAAACTTAAAGCGGTCAGGATCGTCTAGGCGCGAACCGGAATTAATGCAAAGCATAGCATCCTGCGCTTCGCGATCTTCCTCGTGAACGTAATGCAAATCGTTCGTAGCAAGCAGCGGAGCGTTAATCTTTTTCGCAATCTCAAGCAAATCTTTTGTTACGCGCGTTTCAATTGAAAGCCCGTGATTCATAAGTTCAATAAAGAAGTTATCGCGCCCAAAAATATCCTGAAACTCGCCTGCGGCACGTAAAGCTTCATTAAACTGACCTAAGCGAAGACGCGTTTGAATAATTCCAGAAGGGCATCCGGAGGACGCGATTACGCCTTTTGAGTAGGTTGCGAGCACGTCTTTATCCATACGCGGGTAGCGCATAACGCGGCCTTCAAGATTCGCCACAGACGAAGCTTTAAGAAGATTCGTTAAGCCAGTATCGTTTTCCGCCCACATTGTCATGTGAGTTATTAAACCGCCGCCGGAAACGTCGTCCGCACGCTGATCTTCCGTACCCCAATGCACGCGGCTTTTGTCTTGACGCGCGGTTTCAGGAGTCACATACGCTTCTATGCCGATAATCGGCTTAATTCCAGCTTTTACAGCTGTACTCCACATTTCGTACGCGCCGTGCATGTTGCCGTGATCAGTAATGGCAACGGCCGGCATACCTAATTCTTTCGCAGTATTAACCAAATCGGGGATTTTTGACGCACCGTCGAGAAGCGAATAGTGCGTGTGGTTATGTAAGTGTACAAAATTGGTTTCCGGCTGAGTCATAAGTGATATTCTATAGTCGAAAGTTGACTGAAAAAATGCAAAAACGCTACTTTGACAATGCTCGCATAGCTTCTAACGCGTGTTGCAAATCAGAAGGATAATGCGACCGAACTGTCACGGATTTACCGGTGCGCGGATGCGTAAAAGTAAGCTCCGTGGAATGTAACCATTGACGTTCGAGGCCTAATTGTGCTGCAAGCACCGGATTGGCGCCGTACATTGAGTCACCGACCAACGGGTGTCCTATAGAAGTAAAATGCACGCGAATTTGGTGAGTGCGACCAGTTTCCAAATTGACACTGGCGAGAGTTGCCCTACCAAAACGTTCCAGCACATCCCAATGCGTTACCGCCGGCTTTCCTTCAGGCGTAATCGTGAAACGGAAGTCAGATACTTTCGCACGACCGATTGGAGCCTCGATTGTTGCCTTATTTTGCGTCAAGTCGCCTTGTACTAGCGCATGGTAGGTTTTTGTAACGGTGTGGTTGGCGAACTGTTGTTTCATAGCTTCGTACGCTAAATCCGTTCTGCAAACAAGCATTAAGCCGCTTGTGCCAACGTCAAGTCTGCTCACGATGCCTCGACGATTTTCGTCTCCAGCAGTTGCCGAGATGCTAATTCCGCGATTTTCTAAGGCCTGTCCAACGGTTGGTCCGTCCCAGCCTTGAGCTTGGTGAGCAGCCATACCAACCGGCTTATCTACGACTACGATATCGTCATCTTGGTAGGCAATCGTCATATTTGCTTCGATGCGTAAGTATTGGTCGCGCAAACGTTGCAACGTTTGGTTGAAATCGTACGTTTGGCGGGAATCGTGTGCTTCTTGCGATACTCCCGCTTCCTGCGATTCCACTGCTTCTTGCGATACTCCCGTTTCCGTAGCGCATACTATTTCGTCGCCAGTAAGCAGCACAGCCGACTTAGACGCTTTTCGATTCGCAAGAAATACGACACCACTAGCAATCAGCGCACTCGCTTTAGAACGCGAAATACCTTGCAATTGAGCAACTGCAACGTCAAAACGGCAGCCGACAAAATCTTCAGGAATAGGCGTAGGAAATTGCATAACTATTCGTTACTTTCCACAGAAGAAAGTTGATTCGTTTCGTCTGCTTCGTTCGTTTCGTTTGATACGTTTGTTGCGTTTGTTGCGCCTGTTTCGTTTGTTCCATAAGATTTGGAAACATTACCAGGCTTAAACGGGAAGTCAAAAATAACTAACACCACAAACCAAACACCAGCAACCGCCAATATAATATCGGCGACATTACCAACAGACCAACCGTAGTTGATAAAATCAATCACCTTGCCATCCAAAAAGCCCTCGGCATACATGGCACGATCAATCAAATTACCAAACGCTCCAGCAAAGGCAAGTGACAACGCCAGCGTCCACTGCAACGACAATGTGCGCCGAACCGCAACCAGCATTGCAACGCAAGCAACAATAGCCAAAATGCTAATAAAACAAGTCGCCCCAGAACCTAGTCCAAACGATGCCCCAGGATTCCTAACTAACGACAGTGAAAGAACATTATGAACTATCTCAACATGCTTTCCGCCGCTTAAAGAAGCCAACGCCCACAGCTTAGTTACACGATCTATAACAAGCCCAACAATAACAATAAGCGCAAAAACGGCTGCGCGGGTACGCAGCCGTTTCACACGCACATCTCTATGCGCCAAAATTTATCCGATCTTTAGTAATGTCGAATACTCACTGCTCTTGCTGAGCATTCTCAGCAGGCTGATTCTGACCTAATTCAGCATAAGCATTCTCGTCCGAAACCTGAGCAACAAGCTGGCCCAAGAAGTCGGTCAAACGAGTGCGATACTCGGTCTCAAACTGCTTGAGGCTCTGAATATTGCCTTCGATAACCTGAGTTTGCTTCTCCAAATTCTCACGCACCTGACGAGCATAAGCATCAGCAGCGGTACGAGTAGTAGAATCGTAGTCTGCCGCACGATGCTGTACTTCAGCTTCGTATTGATCAGCCTGATCGTGAGTTTGCTTAGAGTAATCATCTGCAGCCTGACGAACCTTACCAGAGTAAGCGTCGGCCTCGTTGTGAGCACGGGAAGCATAAGCATCAGCGTCAGAGCGAGTGCGTGCAGAATAGTCGTCGGCGTCACCGCGAGTCTGCTTGCTGTATTCTTCAGCTTCACCACGAGTACGAGTAGAGTACTCGTCAGCCTTAGCAACAGTGTCGTTATAGTGAGACTGAGCTTCTTCAACAATCTGCTGAGCCTTTGCCTTGCCCTTATCAACGTACTGATCGTGCAACTGCATAGCGAGAGTCAACATTGCGGTAGCACGCTCCGGTTCAGAACCCTGAGCTTCAACTCCAGCGCCAGCAATCTTCTGCAAGCTACCAGTTTCCGTATTTGGCTCCAACTTAGCAACCTGCTGACGAAGCTGCTCCTCGCGCTGCTGGGATTCTTCCAACTGCTTAGCAAGATCTTCAACCCTGGAGTTCTCCTGCTGGGTAACAACAAGCTGCTGACGAACCGACTCAAGTTCACGACCCAAGTTTTCGCTGTTAGCACGGAAGTCATCACGCTCACGCGTAATCGTTTCCAATTCCTTCTGCAACTGCTTAGCATTGTCTGCCTGAGCGGTCTGAGCAGTCAACTGATCAACTTGAGCACCCAAGCCGTCCAATTGCTCCTTCAACTGCTGGTTTTGAGCAGCCAACGCACGGTTGCTTTCTTCAGCTTCACGCAACTTAGTTGCAGTAGACTCAAGCTGGGCAGCGGCTTCAGAAGTTTCGCCCTGCTGCTTACTAGCGTTACGCAACGTTTCATTTTCTTTAGTTAAGGACTCTACTTGAGAAGTTAACTCAGCAATCTTGGTATTCAAGCCCGCAACATCACGGCCAAGCGATTGCGTGGACTGACCCAGTCCCTGCACTGCCTGCTGACCAAGTGCTTCAATCGTTTCTGTAACTTGATCAAGAAACTCGTCAACCTCGTCAACGTCATATCCTCCCTTGAAACGTACAATCTGGAAGGTATGCTCTCGAATGTCCTTAGGCGTCAACAGAGTCATATGCTTTACACCTCGCTTTTGGGACGCATCTCATTGATATATATCTATTCGATGCTATCACGTGCGCAGAAAATTTGAGTAGATAATGCGAAAATTTATTTCGCAAAACGCCGACTGCGCAAAAATGTGTGTAGTCTATTTTGCAATTCGTTCAGTTTGGCGAGATATAATCGCACTGATTACACAAAGATACGAGGAAAGGTCAAGAATGACTGTTCTTGTTACGGGCGGGTGCGGATACATTGGCGCACACGTAGTACACGCTTTGCACGAAACCAAGCAGAATGTCGTCGTTGTGGACGATTTAAGCTATGGAAAGCCTACACGTATTGAAGGCGCACGACTGTACGGCATGGATATTGCCTCCCCAGACGCAGGTAAGCGGCTTGCGCAAATTATGAAAGATGAGCACGTCGACGCCGTGATTCATTTTGCAGCACGCAAGCAAGTTGGAGAATCAGTAGAAAAACCACTGTGGTATTACCAGCAGAATATTAACGGCATGCTCAATGTTCTCGAAGGTATGAAAGACAGTGGCGTCAAAAAGCTCGTGTTCTCTTCCTCTGCAGCAACTTACGGTGTACCACCTGTCGAAGTAGTGCCAGAGGACGTGGTGCCGATGCTACCAATTAATCCTTATGGTCAAACTAAGCTTTTTGGCGAGTGGATGGCGCGCGCGTGCGAGCACACGTATGGAATCCGCTTCTGCGCTTTGCGCTACTTTAACGTGGCAGGCTGTGGACCAGTTGAGCTGGAAGATCCTGCTATTTTGAACCTGATTCCTATGCTTCTCGACCGTTTGCAGCGCGGCAAAGCTCCTGCTATTTTTGGCGACGACTACCCTACTCCAGACGGCACTTGCGTACGCGATTACATTCACGTTTCGGATTTGGCAGACGCACATCTTGCTGCGCTGCAATATCTTGAACGCGATGAACGTAAGTATGATGCTTTTAACGTGGGTACCGGCAAGGGCACTTCCGTTCGTGAAATTGTTGAGGAAGTTCGTCGCGTTACCGGCTTGCCATTTAGGGAAACGGTGCTCGAGCGTAGGGCCGGCGACCCTCCACAGCTTATTGGTAGCGCAAAGCGCATAAATGAGGAAATGGGCTGGCACGCGCGCTACGACGTGAAAGACATTGTGGAGTCCGCTTGGAAAGCTTGGCAAGCAAATCCTGAGCATCACATTGATGTGGCGTCTTGGAAGCAACTCGACTAGCAAACAATAACTTAGGAAACGTTGCTTTGCGAAACGTTACTTTGCGAAACGAAAAAGATTAAATTAGAACAAAAAATTTCCCCACGTTTGTTTTCCGAATTAATAGAATCGGAAGCAGACGTGGGGAAAATATTTACTACATTAAGCGGTTAATCAAACTGCAGCAACGCTTTTATGCCACCGTAGTAGCAACGTTGTTCCCAGATACGGGCGCAACAGCACCAGCGTTAGAGGAAGCAGCGTTAGAGGAAGCATCGCCAGCTTTAGCAGCACCATTATTAGCGTCGCTAGCTTTAGCCGTACCATTATTAGCAGTACCGGCGTTAGCGTTAGAGTTGACGTTACCCGTGTTAGCCGCACCCGTATTAGTGGTACCAGCGTTGGCGTTACCAGCATTAGCCGCACCCGTATTAGTGGTACCAGCATTAGTAGTACCCGTGTTAGCCGTACCATTATTAGCGGTACCAGCATTAGTAGTACCAGTGTTAGCGGAGGCGTCGCCCGCATTAGCAGTACCAGCGTTAGCAGTACCAGTGTTAGCGGAGGCGTCGCCAGCGTTAGCGTTACCAGCGTTAGCGGTACCAGAGTTGGCGTTACCAGCGTTATCGTTAGAGTTGGCGTTAGCAACAGAGCTAGTGTCAATTAAATCACTCAAGTCACCAAAATCGATATCGCTCAAATCCAGACTATCCCAGTCGAAATCATCAAAATCGAAATCGCTTGGATCAGAATCATCTCCAGTATCACCAGACTCTCCAGTACCAGTGTCACCTAAATCATCAAAATCGATATCGCTCAAATCCAAATCGTCCCAGTCAAAATTGTCCCAGTCAAAGTCAAAATCAGGATCCACTGGTTCAACTGGATTCACTGGTGGTTCAACTGGATTCACTGGTGGCTCAACCGGATTCACAGGCTCAACAGTCCCAGACTGCGTACCATTTAAGCTAGCATCAGAGAGAATGGATAGATTCGGGAACTTTTGCTGCAACTCTTGGACTACATCAGGACTCACATCGGTACCCACGTACAAAGTATTCAAATTCTTTAATTTAGCAATAGTAGCCGCATCAATATCATCAGCCTTGTGTACGCCACTTAAGCATAAACCTTGCAAATTTGGCAAATTAGCTAATTCAGGCATATTCATGTTGGAAGCGTCAATCGTAACAGAATTAACATTCTTCAGCGAAGAGACGTTTTTAAGGTTTCCACCATTAATGCGCAAGTAATACAGATTTGCCAAATTAGAAAGCGGAGCAACATCAATTCCGCCACTAATATCCAAA
Organism: Gardnerella nova; assembly: GCF_049244055.1. NCBI lineage: Bacteria > Bacillati > Actinomycetota > Actinomycetes > Bifidobacteriales > Bifidobacteriaceae > Gardnerella > Gardnerella nova. Next base: position 1,049,701 of record NZ_CP058369.1, read on the forward strand.
GTCGAAAGATTCGTCAAACCAGCAAGAGGAGACACATCCGAAACCTTCGTACCAGAAAGATACAAAGTCGAAAGATTCGTCAAACCAGCCAAAGGCGACACATCCGAAACCTTCGTACCAGAAAGATACAAAGCTGACAAATTAGTCAAACCAGCAAGAGGAGCTACATCCGAAACAGCAGTATGAGAAAAATCTAAAGCATTCAAATTCTTTGAATCTTTAAGAGAAGACAAATCAGAAACAGCAGTATCAGAAAGATACAAAGTTGAAAGATTTGTCAAACCAGCAATCTTCGACAGATCCGAAACCTTCGTACCAGAAAGATACAAAGCTGACAAATTAGTCAAACCAGCAAGAGGCGACACATCCGAAACAGCAGTACCAGTAAGATCCAAAGTCGTCAAATTCTTTGAATCTTTAAGAGAAGACACATCCGAAACCTTCGTACCAGAAAGATTCAAAGTTGACAGATCCTTTGCGTCTTTGAGAGAAGACACATTCGAAACAGCAGTATTAGAAAGATCCAAAGTCGTCAAATTCTTTGAATCTTTAAGAGAAGACACATCCGAAACCTTCGTACCAGAAAGATTCAAAGTTGACAGATCCTTTGCGTCTTTGAGAGAAGACACATCCGAAACCTTCGTACCAGAAAGATTCAAATCCATCAAATCTTTCAAACTGGCAAGAGGAGTTACATCCGAAACCTTCGTACCGTCGAGAGCCAAATTATTCAACTTAGTCAAACCAGCAAGAGGCGAAACATCAGAAACAGCAGTATGAGAAAGATCCAAATATATCAACTTCTTTGAATCTTTAAGCGGAGTCAAATCCGAAACAGGGGTATTGACAAGACTCACGCCTGTTAGCTCATTCAAACCTTTGAGCGGAGTCAAATCAGAAACAGAAGTAAAACCTAATCTTATGTCGTCCAGATTCTTCAAATTTTTGAGCGGAGTCAAATCCGAAATAGGATTACCAGCAATCTGCAACTCCGTCAAATTCGTCAAACCAGCAAGAGGAGTCAAATCCGAAACCTTCGTATCAGAAAGATACAACCAATTCAGCTTCTTCAAATCTTTAATCGGAGACAAATCCGAAATAGGAGTATTAGTGAACTCTAGTTTACCCAAATTTGCCAAACCAGCAAGCGGTGAAATATCAGAAACAGCAGTATCAGAAACCCTCAACCACTGCAGATTCTTCAAATTTTTAAGCGGAGTAAAATCCGAAACAGCAGTGCCAGGGAGACTCAAATACGTTAAATTAGGGAAATACTGTAAATCAGAAAGATCACAAATATCACTGTACTTCGAATCAATGGTAATTTCTCCAACTTTTTTAGCATCCGCATAAGTAATTTCTTTACTGTTCCAATTTTTAAGTACTCTCATTACTCCAGAATTATCAAGTAAAGCACGCTTTAATTCGGGATCTTTAAATTGGATAGGAGTATTGTCGTCAGAATCAGTATGGTTACCGTTAGAAGCAACCGTATCACTGTCAGCCGCATACGCAGCAGCCGGAATAGAAGCAGCCGCAATACCACCAAACAATGTCGCTGTCGCAACTACCATTGCCATAAACTTTTTATTCAGCATATAGTACCTTCTTTTTTATTTCTTACAAGGATTTACCAATATTCTATTAAGTAAACCCACGCATATAACGACATGAATTTGCATTAGCAGTACCAGTACAGTACCGACGTCGCCTAATCGCCTAAGCCGCTTAAATCAATATCGCTCAAATCCAGACTATCCCAGTCAAAATCGTCAAAATTGAAATCGTCAAAATTGAAATCGCTTGAATTAGAACCATCTCCAGTGCCAGAGTCACCAGCACCAGCGTCACCAGTTCCAGTGTCGCCAGCGTCACCTAAGTCACCCAAGTCACCAAAATCAATATCGCCCAAATCCAAATCATCCAAGTCAAAATCAAGATCTGTATTAGAATCAGACGAATCAGACGAATCAGACGAACTCGACGGAGTATCATCCGCAGTATAATCCGAAACTACATTAAGCGAAGGCAACTTTTGCTTCAACGCCTTCAAACTGTCGCCGTTCACATTGCTATTAACAAGCAAACGCGTCAAAGCAGTCAACGTACCCAACGAAGACACGTCAGTCACGTCCGTACCGGTAAGATTCAGCACTTCCAATTTCTTCAACGCCGACAAAGCAGCAACATTGGAAATCTTCGGCCCTGAAAGCTGCAATTTCTGAAGATTAAGCAAGGAAGCAAGCGGAGCAACATCCTCAAGAGACATACCAATATTCAAATCAGTAAGATTCGTGAGCTTGGCAAGAGGAGTAGCATTAACAGCTTGTTCAACATCACTATTCAACACCAGCTGTTTCAAAGTTGTTACTTTACTCAAACCCGATAAATCTGCAAGCTCTGGACCGTAAAGATTCAACGATTGCAGATTCTTTAACGCAGCCAACTGAGTTAAATCAGCATTCGACGAAACCGTAATATCCAACTTTTGCAAATTTTTCAAACCAGCTAAAGGCGACAATTGGGAAACCGGCGAATCAACATTTAATGTTTGCAAATTTTCCAAGCCTTTTAGCGCAGTCAAGTCCATACTGTCAACATTGGAATCTTCGTCGGCACTATCTGCAACGGACAATTCCAGCGTAGTTAAGTTACTTAAGCCCGAAAGCGGCGACAAATCAGCCTGAGGAGCTGCAATCAGATTTAACTTTTGCAGCTGTTTTAAGCCCGAAAGCGGAGACAAATCAGCAACATGGGAGCCGTCGAGTGACACATCCTTAAGATTCTTAAAATTGGAAAAGTCCAGAATGCTGGAAACAGGATTCAATCCGGCAACAACGGCAGCAATGCGAAGCTGAGTAGCGCGCTCTGCCTGAGCTGAAGTCACCTCATCAGCAGAAGCGTCTATAAGACCAGCAGCCTTCATACTTTTAAGCGCTTGAGCTTTAAAAGCAGGGTCGTTAAACGTAATTGTGGAGTCCTGATTAGCCGACGTTTCAGACGTTGCAGACGTTTCAGACGTTGCGGTATCGCTAGCGTACGCAACCGAAGGTACAGATACCAACGCAAAACTACCAAGCAACGTGGCAGTCGTCGCCAAAGTTGCTATAAACTTTTTATTAATCATACGCACCTTCTTTTATATCAATAGCCAAACGTGGGTTATTTCCCAAACGTACTACCGAAAAATAGGGTACTCGCAACAAAAGAAAAACGCGGCACACAAGTACCGCGAACTAAAAAAGAAGTGGCTCCGAGCGGGATCGATCCGCTGACCTAGCGATTTTCAGTCGCTCGCTCTACCAACTGAGCTACAGAGCCATGATGAATAAAAAACCCGGGCAAACCGGGTCTCCTACTAATCGCGACCCCGGCCGGACTTGAACCGGTGACCTCCGCCGTGACAGGGCGGCGCTCTAACCAACTGAGCTACGGGGCCGTGGCTTCGTTCTCTTGAACAGCCGAGTCACTATCTTACAGAATCCTCAGCAAAATGCAAGCGCTGGGCGTGTTCGGCGTGTTGCCGCACAAAATCAAGCATCTTATTCCAACTCAATCGCGCCCGTGCAAAGCTGATAATATTCGCCACGCTGAGCCATTAAATCTTCATGCGACCCTCGTTCAACGATGCGCCCATGATCAAGCACCATAATCACGTCCGCATTGCGCACTGTGGAAAGCCTGTGCGCAATCACAAACACAGTGCGATCTTGCATCAGCGCATCCATACCGTGTTGCACCAACGCCTCAGTGTGCGTATCGATTGAAGAAGTAGCTTCATCCAAAATAAGCACAGGCGGATTTGCTACAGCTGCGCGCGCAATAGAAATAAGCTGTTTTTGGCCTTGAGAAAGCCCCTCACCACCATTAGTAAGCTGAGTATCGTAACCGTGAGAAAGCTGCTCAATAAACGCGTCAGCATGCGCCAATTTCGCCGCTTTTACGCACTCTTCGTCAGTTGCATCGAGGCGACCGTAACGAATATTATCCATAACGCTGCCAGTAAATAAGTTCACATCCTGCAAAACTGTGCCAATAGCGTAACGCAAATCAGTTTTACAAATATCACGAACGTCAATACCGTCATACAAAATTTGTCCGTCATCAATATCGTAAAAACGCGTAAGCAGATTCGCAATCGTAGTTTTCCCAGCGCCCGTAGCGCCCACCAAAGCAACTTTTTGCCCCGGCTTTGCAAACCACGTAATATCGTGCAAAACTGGCTTCTCAGGGTCGTATCCGAACACAACGTCCGTAAAGCGCACGTCGCCGCGAAGTAACGTATACCTGCCGTCTAGAGAAGTTAAAGCGTCGCGTTTGGCATGACACACCACTGTTTGTGCCATCTGACTTAACTGCGAAGCGCGCACCACAGCTTTGGTGCCGTTATCTTGCACAGCTCGCTTCCAAGCCCAGTAAACGTGCTCGCCTTCAGTTTTTTTGCTCACTTCTTCCAGCACGTCGAAAGTGTGCTCACTTTCTTGAGACTGCGTTTGGCTGACGCGCACTTTTACCAAGCGCACTGTGCCGTCGTCTGGCTCTACTTCTTCGTCGAGAAGCTCAAAAATTCGCGAAGCTCCAGCAATTGCCATCATCAGCGAATTGAGTTGCATAGTAATTTCGCCAATAGGATTAATAAATGCGCGCGACAGCGTGAGTAAGGATATAAGTGTGCCGAGCGTTAAGGCTCCGGATCCTGCCATGCCAAGCGTTGGTAAACCAACTGAAGCAGCCCATGCTCCAAGTAGCGCAATTAACACATATAGTAAGTAGCTTGCGTTGCTGATTATTGGCATTACATTATTTGCGTAAGAATTTGCACTTGCTGAAATTTTTTGTACTTTTTCGACGCAATCGTCTAATTTTTCAAGCGTAACTGTTTCGTGATTAAAAATTTTAATAACTTTATTGCCAGTTGCGGATTCTTCTACAAATTTGTTCAACTCACCCAAAGCATGTTGAAATTGTTCAAAAAGCTTACCGGAACGTTTCAGCATAAATCGCACTAAAAACAGCAGAACAACGGTGAAAACGGCCACAAACGCTGCCACCGGAAGCGAGAGCCACATAATTGACACAAAAGCTGCCGTAATCGAAATAAGCGCCGAAAAAGAGTCTGGAAAAGCCCAGGAAATAGCTTCGCGAAGCACTTCCGTATCATTCGTGTAGCGGCTCATTATATCGCCGTAGCCTTGCGCATCTAGGTAGCGCAACGACAGCTTCTGCTGATGCTTAAACATGGCGTCACGCAAATCGCGCATAACGCTTTCGGAAATATTCGCAACCAGCCGGCTCCACAGCCAACAGCTGAACACTCCAACCGCATATACGCTTGCCATAAGCATTATCATGCGCACAAGCGGCATCCAATCCGGATTGTGCTTGCCAACGAGCGGAAGAATATACACGTCGACCAAGGATTGCAGGAACATCGCGCAGGCAGCTTGAACAATCGAGCTTACAATGATCGCGGCTATGATTACGAAAATTTTGGCGCGATACACTAGCACGCAGGAAGCGAGACGTTTCAGCACAGGCCAGTTGATTGTGCGGCGGTTGCTGCTAGAGCGTCTGTTGGCGCTGCTGTTGCTGGCGCTGCGGTTGCTGGCGCTGCTGTTGTTAGCGCTGCTGTTGTTAGTGGATTTGCTAGGAGACTGAGCCGTTTTAGTAGACATAATTATTCAGCTCCCTTTGCGCTCGTAGTTGTTACTGCGGTTTCGTCGTCCGCTACATTACTTTTTGCTTGAGATTCCGCCATATTTCTGTACAGTTCGCAAGACTTAATCAAGTCGTTGTGCGAACCTTGGGCAAGAATGCGTCCGTTTTGCAACACAACTATAATGTCTGCGTGCTCGATTGAAGATACGCGCTGAGCCACAATAATTTGCGTGGAATCAGGCATAAACTTTTTCAAATTTTCACGAATCTTACGATCCGTTTTCATATCGACTGCACTCATGGAGTCGTCAAGAATTAAGATTTTGGGTTTCCTTAAAAGCGCGCGAGCAATGCACAAACGCTGCCGCTGACCGCCAGAAACATTTTTACCACCCTGCTCAATATGCGTGTTGTAGCCGTCCGGAAAATCCTGAATAAACTCATCCACGCAAGCAATCTTACATACTTCGCGCACATCCTCGTCAGTAGCATCCAATCTACCCCAACGAAGATTTTCTGCAATAGTGCCATTAAACAGAATATTTTTCTGCAAAACAAAGCCGACTTCATTGCGCAAACTAGAAGAATCGTAGTTACGAATATCCTTTCCGCCTACAAAAAGCGTGCCGGAACTTACGTCGTAAAGCCTTGCAATCAGTTGCACAAGACTTGATTTTCCAGAACCCGTAGCCCCCACAATACCGACGGTTGCACCTGAAGGAATACTCAAGTTGATATCGTGTAAAATTTCCTGTTCTGCCGGCGTAGATTCATCCGCATCATCCGATTTCGGATAACGCAACGAAACATGCTCAAAACGAACCGAAGCGTCGGAAATCTTAGTAAGAGGACATTCTGGAACAACCTCAGTGTTTTGCGATTGCAGCACTTTCGCAATTCTGTGCATCGAAGCACGAGCCGTTACAGACATAACAAAAACCGCAACCAAATTCGCTAAAGCAAACAAAATTTGCAGCGCATACACCACCAACGCCGCAAGATTTCCTGTAGTTAAACCAAAAGCAGGATTATTTCCAGAAGCAACGATTTCTCGCGAAGCCATCCACGCAACCAGCAACATACCCGTATAAAAACACACATTAAACAGCGGAATGCTGCAATTAAGCACATACTCCGCCTTAAGAAAATGCTGGTAAATCTTATGAGAAATGCGCATAAAACGACTGTTTTCATAATCTTCACGCACATAGGATTTCACAACGCGAATATTATGCAAATTCTCGCCAACTTGATTATTCATTTCATCAACCATGCGGTAAATTCGCATAAAAGCTGGAGCTACAATACTCGCACCAACCGCACCAATTAAACCAACAATCGGCACAAAACTAAGAAAAACCCAAGAAATCGCAGGACTAATTAAAAAAGTAAACCACCACGCGGCCACGATAATCACAACGCTACGAATGCCAGAACGAATCATCAACTGGTAAGCAAACTGAACATTCGACACGTCGCTAGTCATACGAGTCACAATCGTGCCGGTAGAAAACTTATCCAAATCCGAAAAACTTAAAAGTTGCAGGCGCGCAAAAATATTATGCCGCAAATTCCTGCCAAAACCAGCGCTAGAATGTGCGCAACAAACTCCAGAAACAACGCCGGCAACCATAGAAAACACGGCAAAAATAAGAAGCTGCAAACCGTAGTACCAGGCGGTACTATTTGACCGCTGCATAATTCCAAAATCAATAAGATTCGACATTGCCGAAGGAATAATAATTTGCATAGCGGCTTCAAAAATAATTGTTACGGAAGTAAGAACGCCGAGCAGCCGATAATTCTTTAAAGAATGAAGAACAGTGCGTAAAGCATGAGAAGTACGATCGGCGCGGTTCTTTGATCTTTTCGACGATTTTCGCGTGACATCTTCCGCCATTACGCCCCCTCCTTAAATGATTCGTAAGCTTAATAATATCACTTTGAATATAAGGTAGGCAGGGTTACGAGAACCAAATTCTCCCGCAAATGTTCCAAAAAAACACCAAAACAACAACAAACGCCGGAAAATCTCCCGCAAATGTTCCAAAAAAACACCAAAACAACAACAAACGCCGGAAAATCTCCCGCAAATGTTCCAAAAAAAAGGCCAAAACAGCAACATTTTCCGGAGAAAAAACTCCGGCAAATGTTCCAAATCACTAAACCGACATTTCCTTTACATCGCTGTACAGAAAATAACGGAATCTCGCCAAAAAGCGACAGTCACTTTACACGAGTGTAAAAAAACTAACGCACTACGCTCTAAGCGCGAAAGCAGATCGTCGCGTACATTCGGAGAATGTTCCATGAAATGGCCAAAACGCTCGCGTGAGCGCTTTGACCGAGCTTGAAATCATTGGGATTTCAAGCTCATCCAAGCGCCTCGCCTTGCGCGCGGTCTTTTCCATAAATTGACGGAATAAAACGCTCCTGATCGTGCAACTTCTCCCAAATTACCGGCGGATCGTGCGGATTTTCCAAAGACTTTGGCACGTCAATAATTCGCTGATTACTGGAGCCTCTAAACTGCAGCAGCGAATCGTGCAAATCCTTCATATAGCGGCCGTCAACAAGAATGTCAACGTACTGCAAAAGTTCGAGTTTATCCGGCGTCTCCCCCGGGCGCATAAGTTCTTCCCAAGTGTAGCCAGTCCAACTCCAGATATCTTTCGTATGACCAAATTCTTTGCGAATACGCTTGCACAACGGCAGCAAAATGCCAGTATTCAGCAGCGGTTCACCGCCGAGAAGCGTCAAACCTTGAACATAAGGCTCAGCTAAATCCTTTATAATCTGGTCTTCAAGCTTTTGAGTATACGGGTGGCCTGCGCGAAAATCCCAAATCGACTCGTTATAGCACTCAACGCAATGGAACGGGCAGCCCGAAACGTAAAGCGAACAGCGAATACCCTCGCCGTCCGTCATCAAAAAACGCTTATAGTCTGCAACCATGCCCTGGCTCATGCGCTCGCTCGACCACTGACCGGCGCGCGGATTATTAGAAAGTGAGGTAGGAATCCACGGACCGCGATTCGCGTCATTCGGCGCAAAATCATGAAGCGTAATACGTGCCATACCCCACCCCCTTATATTAATTACGTTACTTAATTACGTTACTTAATTACGTTACTTAACTACGTAAAAAGTTGCGTTACACATAATCTCATGCCGTTGGGAACGCGCAACACACGCACGCATTACCAACGGCACGAATTATAAATAAAAATAACGAAATCTACTACTTGGTTTCCTCATACCATTCGCGAGACTCACCATTATCCAGCGTCACGTGACCAGTTTCGCCAGACATGTGCTTCACGCGGTGCGCAATCTCCTCGTGACGACCGTGAACCATCGGACGCTGAACAGGATTGCCCAAGTATCCACAAGTACGCTTAGTAACATTGCACTTATCCGGATCACTATTGCCGCACTCAGGGCAACGGAAACCTTCCTTAGTCGGCTCAAAATCACCCTGGAATCCGCAAACGAAGCAGTGATCAATAGGCGTATTCGTACCCAAGTAACCAATGCCAATCTTATAAGCGTAATCCCACACAGCTTCCAAAGCCTTAGGATTCGCCTGCAAGCAAGGGAACTCACAGTAGTTAATAAAGCCGCCGGAAGCAAGATACGGGAAGTCAACCTCGTAACGAAGCTTCTCCATAGGAGTTGGCTGCAACCAAACCGGATAATGGAAGGAATTAGTGTAGAAGTCGTGATCGGTAACGCCTTCAATGCGGCCAAACTTCTGACGATCCATACGGTTGAAACGGTCCGTCAAAGACTCAGCAGGAGTCGAGTAAACGGAATAATGGTAACCCTCCGCCTTCGACCACTGCTGGCAAAGCTTATTCATGCGACGCACCAAAGAAAGCGCAAACTCCTTGCCATCCTCATTCCAGCTGTGATCCTTAATCCAATCCTTACCAAAGAACACGGCCGTAGTCTCATACAAACCAATATAGCCAAGCGAAACCGTAGCACGCTCGTTACGGAACAACTGATCCACACTCTCATTAGCTTCCAAACGGCCAAAAGCACCGTAGCGGAACAACGTTGGAGCGTTCACAGGAGTTGCCTGCTTGCAGCGCATAATGCGGAAACGCAAAGCCTGGTGAGCAATCTCCATACGCTCGTCAAAAAGCTTCCAGAAACGATCGACGTCACCATGAGACTCAAGCGCAATACGCGGCATATTCACCGTAACCACGCCAAGATTCATGCGGCCGTCTTCCACGTCCTTACCGGTTTTCGGATCAATCCAACCCTGAAGGAAGGAACGGCAGCCCATAGGAGCCTTGAAGGAGCCAGTAATCTTCACGATATTCTCGTAGAACACAACGTCTGGATACATGCGCTTAGTAGAGCACTCAAGCGCAAGCTGCTTCAAATCGTAGTTCGGGTCGCCCGGATCCGCGTTTACACCGTGCTTAACAGTAAACACAAGCTTAGGGAAGATAGCAGTGTGACGATCCTTGCCGAGGCCGCGAATACGATTAAGCAAAATAGCGCGCTGAATTTCGCGAGCAAACCAAGACGTACCAAGACCAAAGCCAACAGTTACAAACGGAGTCTGGCCGTTAGAAACGCGGTTGGAATTAATCTGATATTCCATCGTTTGCATAGCATCGTAAATAGCTTTACGCGTCATAATCTTTGCGTAAACTTCACGAAGCTGATCAAGCTCGCTCAAGTTTTCGTCAAAAGGAGTGTCAGCAGGAAGCGGATCCCTGTCTGAGCAGTGAAGATTCTTAGGCTCCTGAGCCTTCAAACCGTCAATCATATCCTTCGCAACTTCAATCGGCGTAGAATCCGGAATCATAGCGTGAGCCATAGCAATATTCTTGTCGTAATCGCACTTTGCGTAACGCTCAAGCATTTCGTCCGCACGATTCACCGTCTGGCCACCATACTGCGCGCCAGCAATATCCTTAATAATCTGCGTAACCTGGGTTGCGGCAGTACCAATAGACTTTGGACTATCCATCATGGCATTGCCAAGCGCAAAACCCTTAGCAAGCATGTCGCCAAAGTCAGGAAGCGAACAGTTGCTCATGCAAGTAAATGGCGAATAATCGGCGTCATGGAAGTGAATATCACCCTTCATGTGCGCGTTAGAAACGGCGTGAGGAAGCATAGAAAACGCGGAAGCCTTGGAAACAGCACCGGCGAGAAGATCGCGCTGGGTGGCGTAAACGTTGGAATCCTTATTTGCGTTTTCGCGAACGAGCGACTCGTCTCGGTTTACAAGACGATTCACGGCTTCGTTAATATCCGTAGCCTTAGCGCGATCGATATCGCGGTTCAGACGGTAGCTCGTGTAGCAGCGCGCAACCTCGTACAGATGGTTCTCAATAAGGCTGTGCTCAACTAAAGTCTGAATATCCTCAATCTTTGCCGGACCATTGTAACGATCCTGAATTTCGGCCTCAATATGATCAGAAATGCTACGAATCATCTGCTCTTCCTGCGGACCGACTTCCTTGCCCAAGTCCTTGAAAGCAGCCTTCACAGCCATAATGATGTTCATTGGGTCAAAGTCAACGACACGGCCATCGCGCTTCTCTACAAGTACACGTGAAACTGGGGCTTCCACCACGCCATCATTCATACGAATTGCTGCGTTATCAACGTCAGTTTCTTCCAAAACCTGCATCGGACAGACCTCTCTCTACCACTTATTTTTATTATTTTTACTACTTATTAACGTTTCTCTCGTTGTAAACTATTTCAATAGTTTACAACGACCTGCTCTACTATAACCCAAGTCTTGCACAATATCTAGGGAAAAACGTAAAGATAACAACCTACATATAGTGATTTGCGTCACTTTCGCGATTTTTGAGGCGTGTCGAGGATGAGGGAGCTTAATTTGCTGGCGTGTTTTCTGGAGTGGCTGCGAGAGATAGGAATTACTTATCTCGCAGCGCTACGCTCTTATACCTCATTTGGACTATCGGACAGGTAGTTAAGTTTAGTTTTTTGCTTACTTTTTTGCAGAAATAGTTATTCATCAACAAGATTATTACTATCGCTCCGCTTTTATATTGCTCGACAAGCAATTCCTATCTCTCACTACTAATAAAACCGCTAGTGTTTTGTGGTGTGGTAGAAGAGTCTGGTGTAGTGTATGCGGCAGCGCGGATGCTAGTGGTTTCTAGGCGATAATACTCAGCGTCAGCGGAGCAATACTGTTAAAGCTCACTAATCAACAAATACTCACCGTTCGCAGAAGCAATGCTGCAAAGCTACAGGAACATTTGCGGGAAAATTCCCGGCGTTTGTTGCTGGATTGGCTGGTTTTTGGAACATTTGCGGGAAAATTCCCGGCGTTTGTTGCTGGATTGGCTGGTTTTTGGAACATTTGCGGGAGATTTTCCGGCATTTGTTGCTGAATTTGCGTAATTATGGAACATTTGCCGGAGTTTTTTCTCCGGTAAATGTTGCTGTTTTGGTGGTTTTTTGGAACATTTGCCGTGTACTTTTTCGACATTTCCTATACACGCACGTAAAGCAGAGTCAGTAAGGAAAGACTACTTAAGTAAGTACAATACACGCCGTTGTGCGCGCGCACTTCGTGGCGCTTTGATATATTGAGTCACGTGGAACAGATAGCTTTTCAACATGCACAGGAATTCGGATTCCAACGAGGAGACATTGTGCAACAATGGCTCTGGGACGATGATGTTGACGAAACAATTTGCGAAAGTATCGAACAACTCACTGGCGAAGAACTAGTGGACGAGGACTACGATTCCGCTGTTGATGGCGTAGTTATTTGGTGGCGCGACGGCGACGACGAAGACGAACTCGCGGACACCATCATGGATGCCACAAATATGCTTGACGACGACGCACCTATGTGGGTATTAACACCAAAACCAGGGCGCGAAGGTTCCCCAAGTTCCAGCACCGTGCAATCAGCCGCTAAAACCGCAGGCATGAACGCCGCTACGCCGTTGACTGTAAGCGCTGATTGGAACGGAATTCAGTTGCGAGCATTTGGCAAGGGCCAAAGCAAGTAAGCAATTACAGCTGCATTACTTTCGTTACTAACGCAGTACAGTTTCTGCGCTAGTAACGCTTAAGTTGGAAGTCCCCCGGACTTCCAACTTAAGCGAGTTTCCGCTTTTACTGAGCTTGAAATCCCGATGATTTCAAGCTCGGTAAAAGCGCTAGTGCAGTACAGTTTCTGCGCCAGTAACGCTCGCGCAACCCTCCAAACGCGGGAAACTCACCTCACATTTGGAGGGTATAAGACTGCACAACCCTCCAAACGCGGGAAACTCACCTCACATTTGGAGCGTGTCATATGGTATGGCGCTCGCGCAGCGCTTTGGTGATTTTATGGAACATTTGCCGGAAAATTCTCTCCGGGGTTTGCGCGACGACATGCTTGAGCGCTGCGATTTAGCGCGCGAAAGCAACTCGGAGCGTGAGCTTGCGTTGAAAGCACGGGGTGCTTTCAACGCAAGCTCAGTAGCGAGCGCGTTACCCGCGCGAGCGTTAAGCACCCCGTGCTTCACAATTGAGCCAAATCACGCTTTGAAGGAGCTTGAAATCCCAATGATTTCAAGCTCGGTCAAAGCGACCGCGCCCGCGCCACTGCCCGCGTCCACGTCCGCGGCCTTTGCGCTTGTGCTGCTCAGGCTCCGGCATACTCCAACCTTCCTGCAACTCAGCAGCCTCTCCCACGATTTCATCCAAAACAGGCGAAGCAGGATTCACATCCTCAGCCTTCGCATGAATCCCAGCACGACGAAGCATCGTGTGCGCCGAACGCTTTTGATTCGGCAGCACAAGCGTCACCACATCACCCTCTTCGCCAGCGCGCGCCGTACGGCCAGATCTATGAAGGAAGGACTTCGGGTCCTCCGGCGGCTCCGTCTGCACCACCAGCGCAACTTCACTAATATCAATGCCGCGCGCCGCCACATCCGTCGCAACCAGCACGCGCACCAATCCTTCCGCAAACACCGCCAAATGCCGGTCGCGTTGATTTTGCGACAAATTACCTTGCAAATCCACCGCAGGAATACCCTGCTGCACAAATTTCTTTGCCATATTCTTCGCCTGATACTTGGTGCGCGTAAAGAATATGGAACGCTTGCATCCGGAAGCCAACTTGCGCAACACTTCGTATTTGTCTCCCGCCGACACAGCAAAAATGTGGTGAGTCATGGTGTCAACCTGCGAATCCGCATCGTCAACCGCATGCACTACGGCGTTTGGAAGGAAGCGGCTCACCAGCGCGCCAACTTGCTTATCAAGCGTGGCAGAAAACAGCATTCGCTGGCCGTCCGGCTGCACTTGTTCAAGAAGTCGCGTAACAGCCGGAAGGAATCCCATGTCTGCCATTTCATCGGCCTCGTCAAGCACGCTAACCATCACCTTTTCGAGCGTCAACGCACCTTGCCGCAGCAAATCTTCCAAACGACCTGGGCACGCGAGCACAATTTGCGCACCCTGCTTCAATTGCGATACCTGGCGCTGGTATCGCACGCCACCATACACCGTCACCGTGCGCATACCGTAGGCTGCCGCAAGAGGCGCCACTACATCGTCAATTTGGTGCACAAGCTCACGCGTTGGAGCCAAAATCATTGCACGAGGAGCCGGCAAATCACCACTTTCGCGAGCATTACGTTTTTTGCCGGAATTAATAAGATCAACAAAGTTCTCCGCTAAACGCGCCACAAGCGGAATGGCGAAAGCCAATGTTTTACCGCTTCCCGTACGACCGCGACCTAGAATATTCGCTCCACGCAACGAATCAGGCAACGTAGCCTGCTGAATTGGGAACGCCGTCGTCTTTCCGTCGGCACGCAACACTTCCACAATAGGATTCGGCACCCCGAGTTGTGCAAACGTTACGTCGTCACGATAAGCGTCGCGAGATTCGATTGCAGAATCCGGAATGATTACTGGAGTTTGAGTTGCTGAAGATTGAGAATCTTGCGTCGACAATGCGTGTGCGTCCGACGAGTGATGCGCCGCAGATTGGCGTGCCGCAGACCGCTTAGAAGAAGCATACTTGCCAGAAGCATACTTACCAGAAGCGTGCTGAGCAGAGTCACGTTGCGCAGTATTCTTACCAAAACCATCCGCCTGCGTAAAATCCGCCTGCGCAAAATCCTGTTCAGCCTCGCGAATCGCCATTTCCTCATAGCGCAAAGCCTTCTGACGCGCCTTTTCTTGCGCTTTCTGCGCTTTACGGTTGCGTTCCCTTCGCGAGTTAAATTCGTGTTTTACACTGTTTCGTTTGTGATTGCCCTGGTATTCAAAAGGATTGCGCTGCTTGTTGGACTTCTTCGCACTACGCGCCTCGCGAATTTCATAGGATTCACGTTCGTTATGCGTCTTCTTTACTTTTCCGCGCTTTACAGCGTCACCAGCACCCGCGTCGCCAGCACCCACGTTGCCGGCATTCCCGTTGCGAGCAACGCGACCAAATTTCCCAACGTCTTTCGTACTTTTCGTATTCTTTTGATTTTTCGTATTCCTGGCGCCACGCTTATTGGCGGACGCAGCATAATGAGTATGCGGCACAATAGCCTTTCGTAAAGTATGTAATAGTTTGACTACATGTAATCATTAAAGTCATGAACTTACTGAGCCTAGCACACGCCCCACACAAGCGTTATATATTCTTATCCGTTGGTTGACAGATTGATTAAACGTTGGTTGGCAGATTGATTAAACGTTAGTTGGAAGGCTTGATTATCCGTTAGTTGAGGCTTGATTAGCCGTTAGCCAGAGCACCAAGCCGTCCCAAATCAACGCACACTACCCTACTTACCGGTGTGATGAATCGGCTTCCACTCACTCTTTGAGAACACGGCTTGGAACGCAATCGGTACATAAGAAAGCATGAAAATCGGGAAGCTCAACGCGTACGCGAACAGCTCCTTATTCGTAGCACCCAGCTTATCGTGCTCCACCAGAATCGTCAGCGACACAAACACCATCATGCCAAAAACGCTGGTAACTGTAGTGGTAATAAAATTGAGTGAGGATTCAATTTGGCTGGTCCACGTTACGAAACCAAAGGCCGCAAACACGAACCCAAGCATAAGTCGTACAATCGCTAATACCATAAACGGACACAGCATAAGCGTAAAGTCCACGGATGAAAAGTCGCGCTCGCGAATACCGTGACGTATAAGAGCAGCACCATAGTAGCGGAACACTTGCAAGAAGCCCTTACTCCAGCGCAGCCTTTGTCTCCAACTTTGCCTGAATGACACCGGCTGCTCGTCGTAAAGCACAGCCGAACCACAGTAGCCCACTTTGTCTCCGTGAAGAATCGAGTCCATAGTAAATTCGAGATCTTCCGTAAGAAGGTGGAATTTCCAACCGCGATTTCGGTGCATAATTTCGCGTGAGAACATGAATCCAGTACCGCCCGCGTGGCAGCTGGATCCGAACAGCATGCGTGAATTATTAGTAAAGCGCGACTCTCGAATAAACCACAGTGCAGAACCGGATGAAACCCAGTTGTCGGAGAGGTTGACAGAGTTACGATAGCTTGTCAAAATCTGATAGCCCGCGTGGAAGCCTTTGTTCATTTCTTCAAAATAGTGTTCGTCGAGTTTATTATCCGCGTCGAACACAAAGTAGGCGTCGTACACAGCGTCCGCACCACTTTCCATAATGTGGTCGAGCAGATAGCTTAAGGCGTACCCTTTGCCAATGTGCTTTGTGTCGAAACGTTCTATAACATTGCAACCGGCGCGACGACCTACTTGCGCAGTGGAATCGGTACAATTATCGGCCACAAGCCAAATATCAATGAGCTTTTGCGGATATGTCTGAGTTTGGATGCAGCGAATCAGGTTGCCGATTACCGCTTCTTCGTTTCGTGCGGAAATAAGCACGGCATAATGCTTATCCATAGGCGCTTCGGGGAAAACAATAGGTTTAGCGAACAGCGATGCTACAGCGCACACGCCTTGGTATACGACGCTGCTAATACCAATAACTATTACTAATACGTCAAATATTGATAGCAGAATCATTGCTTCCATCCGCTCCGTGGGTTATTTTTTACGTTATTTTTTACGTTATTTTTTGTAGTATTCTTTTTTGTTACGTTTTTGTTGCGACGGCGAATATTCCGCGCAGTCGTAGCGTTCCCTGCGTTTTCCGTACGTTCCGTACGTTCCGTACTTCCCGTACTTTCCGTACTTTCCGCATTTTTCGCAACTTTCGCACGTCGCACACGATTTGCAGCAAGATCTTTATTAACAGCGTCCAACACTTCGCGAGAAATCGCCATCGTAGCAAGAGAATCAGCCTCATCCGCATCGTAAACGGAAACGTTAACTTCGCTGCCAGCATCCGTATTATCAGATACATACGCCTGCTTGTACCAGTACAAAATATCGTCGTTCATGGAAATTCTGGAACTACTACCCCGCATCACGCGAAGCACCGTATCACGAACAGGCTTCATAAAATTATGCCCAATAGCTTCAACGCTCGTAACCATAAGCGACTTACGCTCAGGGCGAGGATCGTTCATAAGAGGAGACGAGACAAGATGATACTGTTTCGTACACACCTTAAAAATAGCCTGCAAACTAGCCGTAACCGGCAGCGCAAGAAACGCTCCAAGCGCACCAAATACAGCACCCATCACCAACACTGAAAGAAAAGCGACAGCCGGATTCAAATCCATAGTTTTTTCGGAAATTTTCGGCGAAATCACCATATTTTCAATCTGCTGATAAATCGTAATAAAAATTAACGTTGCGAGAGCCGCACCATAACCGTTCGATCCCCACGCAAACAGAATCGGCAAAGCACCGCCCAAATAGGTACCAACTGTCGGCACAAACTGCGAAACAATGCCGCAGAATAACGACAAAGGCAACCAATACGGAATGTGCATCACAATAAGAAATATCGCCGTACCCACGGCATTAATCGCAGCCAAAATAATACGCGAAAACAGGAAGCTGGAAATTTGCTCCTGCACAACCGACCAAATAAACAAAAACCTTCGCTGCGACTGCGGATTCATCCAACGGCACATGCTTCGACGCATAGCCGGACCTGCTGCCGAAATATAATACGTCACCATAAGAATCGTAAGCAAATCAAGCAGAAATGTCATCACACCCCACGTGGTGTTCAACGCTTGACCGGCAAAATCAACCACCCACGAAGTCTGCACATGCTTCAAAATTTCCATGCCAAGCTGCTCAATATTCGGCATCCTAAAACCGGTAGAATGAAGCACAAACTGACTCAGCTGATGATATAAATCCGGCAAGCCCAAGGCCATCGACACAGCCTGCTGCACAAACAAATTGCCAAACAATCCCAGCAATAAACCGACGACAACCAGCAAACTCGTAAGCGTAAAACCGGAAGCGACTCCTCGCCTCCAACCGTGCTTAATAAGACGAACCACCAACGGTTCCATAGCGAGCGCAATAAAAATAGACACGATGACGTCGAAAACAATAAACGAAATGCTACTCCACGCAAACCATAAGAAAATCGACGTAAAAACAACAATCGCCACGTAAATAAGTGCGCGACCAAGCCAGTCCGGCGGCCGCCTATCGTCACCTTTTGCAGGGAAAAGCGAAGCTAAGTCCAGTTTGTTGTCGCCAGAGCGCACTGCACTAGCGTTATCGGCTAAATCGTTAGCTTCATACATTTCATGCTCGTGATATGTCATACTCACTATTGTACCGGCGCGAACTGATGAAAAGGGCTTACGGCATGTAAACTGCGCGGCAACAAAGCCACGCAACGCAATCACGCAACCACGCAACGCAGCCACACTACTCGTAACACGCAACGCAGTACGTAACACAAACGTAACGAGATATTCGAGTCGACGAAATCCAAAATCACTCTCCCAGTTCTAAACTCGTTACTGAAGATTAAGAAAGGAATGGTGGCCATGACCACGTTGCAAACGAAAGAAGATGCCGCAGCCCTTATTGAAAAGGAAGGCATTGAATACGTTTCCGTACGATTTACTGATTTGATTGGTGTCCAGCAGCACTTTACAGTCCCAGCTGACGAATTTTTGCACAGCGCATTCACCGACGGTATGGCTTTCGATGGCTCCTCAATGCAGGGCTTCCAAGCTATTAACGAATCCGACATGAAGCTTATTCCAGACGTCGATACTGCTTACATCGACCCATTCCGTAAGCATAAGACTTTGAATGTGGCCTTTTCTATTGTTGATCCTGTGACGGATGAGCCATACTCTCGTGACCCTCGTCAGGTGGCAATTAAGGCTGAATCTTATTTGAAGTCCACTGGTATCGCTGATACCGCAAGCTTTGCTCCGGAAGCTGAGTTCTTTATTTTCGACAAGGTGCGTTTCGCAAACGATATGCAGCGTTCCTTCTACGAGGTGGATTCTAACGAAGCTCCTTGGAATTCCGGCATTGATACAGAAGATGATGGCAGCAATAACATTGGTTTTAAGAATCGCGTAAAGCACGGCTACTTCCCTGTGCCGCCGGTTGATCACAATCAAGACTTGCGCGACGACATGGTTTACAATCTGCAGAAGGTCGGTTTGATTCTTGAGCGTTCTCACCACGAGGTTGGCGGCGCTGGTCAGCAGGAAATCAACTACCGTTACAATACGCTTGTTCACGCCGGCGACGATTTGATGAAGTACAAGTATGTGGTTCACGAAACCGCTGCTTTGGCTGGCAAGGCTGCAACCTTTATGCCTAAGCCAATTGCTGGAGACAACGGCACCGGCATGCACTGCCATCAGTCGCTTTGGAAGGACGGCAAGCCACTGTTCTACGCGGAAACCGGTTACGCTCAGCTTTCCGACATCGCGCGCTGGTATATTGGCGGCTTAATTAAGCACGCTTCTTCCGTGCTCGCTTTTACTAATCCTTCGCTTAACTCTTACCACCGTTTGGTGCCAGGCTACGAAGCTCCAGTGAACTTGGTTTACTCTGCGCGCAACCGTTCCGCCGCAATTCGTATTCCTCTTGCCGGCGCTGAGCCTGCCGCTAAGCGCATTGAGTTCCGCGCGCCGGATCCTTCTTGCAACCCGTTCTTAGCATTCTCAGCTCAGCTTATGGCTGGTTTGGACGGCGTGATTAACCACATTGAGCCTCCAGCCCCGGTTGACAAGGATTTGTACGAGCTTCCTCCTGAGGAGCATGAGGGTATTAAGCAGGTTCCTTCTTCGCTTGGTGAGGCTTTGCAGGCTTTGGAAGAGGATCACGACTTCCTCATGCAGGGCGATGTGTTTACTAGCGATTTGCTTGAGACTTGGCTGAATTTGAAGCATGAGGAAATGGATATGGCTCGCTTGGCTCCAACGCCACTTGAGTATGAGCTTTACTTCCACATCTGATTTGCTTTAATATCTGATTTGCTTTGCGTTTTACTTGCGCATCCAGTAATTGGATTGCAAATACAGTAAATACAGTAAGTACAACAAATACAGTAAGTACAGCGAATACATTAAGTTATAAACTTAAATAAAATAAATCCCCCACAAAAACTTGCGGGGGATTTTTTGTTATATTTTTTGTTAGGTATTTTGATTATTACTAATCAGCTACTTGTCACTAATTTTCGTTGTTGCCAAAGCTAACGGACAAATTATCGCCATTAATCTTATACCTTCCATAAATGCAGAAGTTGTCAGATTGGTCGCCATCTTTCCAATCTTTGTCGTCATTAACCTTATAACGATACTTTACCTTTGTAGTAAATGGATCTGTGCTAAAAGTACTGGAAGAAGTATTAATATCGTTAATCTTAGGATACTTTTCGACACTTCTCTTAATATCGGAATAGTCATAGTTGAGATCAGAGAAGAATCCATACGACTTTTTCTTAAGCTTAATAGCGAATTCACATTCTTTTGAAACCTCAGGTTCCGTAGAAGCTACGCACTTATCAATCTCTTTTTTAACAGCAATTGCAATGCCCTTAGATAACCTATTAGTGGCAACAAGGTTAACAACCGTAGTATCCGCGCTCGATCCGGCACCAAAAACAGTAACGTCTTTAATAGAATCAGCTTCCACAAATGGCGAATCTATAACTGGCTTAACGGTATACGTTCCAGGGTAAACAGGGATACTATACCTTGTGCTATCACTATTATTTCCGTCAGTATAGCCGTATCTTTCATCTTTCTTTGAAGACTTCTTGTATTTGTCTAAATTCACTAAAGTGCCGTTAATATTAAGCTTTTTAATGCTGCTAGGTACTTCTACAGGCAACGAGCTTATAGTCGGGTACTTTATTTTGTAAGAACTAAATACGAGCCATTCTTGCTTAGGTGGCGTAAGCTCAACATTAAAGTATGATTCTTGACCATTAATTTTGTAAGTCACGCGCTTAGAATCGTACGACAAATCGGTAATAGACGAGTTCGCAATACGATTTTCAGTATTCTTACCAGTGTTATTGTTCATAAGAACACGAGTACCATCTGGAACGTTGCTAGAAGTCCAATCGACAAGATTGTTAGCTTCTGTAAAGTTTCCATTTTCCAAAGCAGTAACGTATCGCTTAACTGTAGCTTCCTGAGAATACACATTTTTTTGAACAAAGTAATATGTAAGGCCAAGAATTACAACTAAAACGCCTACTACGCTAAGAATAATCTTAGTTTTCTTGCTCATTTTTACTGGAGCTGGAGCTGGAGCCGGATCAAAAGCTGGAGCCGGATCAGAAGCTGGAACCGAATCAAAACTTGTGGTAGTTTGCGAAACGGGATTGCTATATTGTGGCTGCATTGGTTGAGTGACGGGCTGAGTAAACTGCTGTGCCTCTGGTTGAGCAACAGGCTGAGCAGGTTGCGTCTGAACAGGCTGATTGTCTACTCTGGAGCCGCAATTTGGACACCACGCAGCATCATTATCAATTGCGTTTCCGCATTGTATACAATTCATAAATTAACTCCTACTATTTCACAAAAGTGCCTAGCATATTATTCATACGCTAAGCACTTTTGAATAAAATTTTTGTTGCAAGCTGTTTTGCTAAACTAACGCAAACTTTACAAAAAATACTCTATAGCGAAAGCTTTTATAGAATCACATTTACATCAGATTAGCAAAATCCGTTTAGTGCAATAAAGCTCCGTACATTGCGGAAGAAATAGCACTTGTTACGATACCCATCGTGACGAAGAATACGATAATAAGAATTATCGCAGCCACCAACACATAAATAACCCACAACCATTCGCGATCCATCTTACGCGTGCATTCAGCGTGAGATACGAAGGAGAATGGGAGAAGTAACGTCAGGAAACCTGCAAATATTTGCAAGAACACCGAAGGAGTCGAAAGAGTAAGAATGCCAAGCAATGCTGCACAAATCTGAATTGTTACAATCGGCACCATCTTCTGAGCGAACTGAACATGCAACTGGCTGGCAGACATTGAATCACCAAACATCTTTGCACCAATTAACGCAACAACGAATGTCATATAAACGCTAATCATTGCTGCGAAGAAAGCTGCAATGAACACGGAAATAGGCACGGAAACTCGTGGAGCAGAAATAGAACGCTCCAACATCGACGAAAGGAAGTTAGCACCAGCATTAGTGAAAGAATTGAAGAAGTTAGCACCAGATTGAACCGTGCAATAAGTTTGGATTGCAGACACAAGCGCGCTGATAACAAACACCAACACGGCGTACAAGCTAGAAACGCGATACCTATGAGATGGATGCTTAATAGCGCTAACAAGCCAACGGAAGAAGTGCATTACCTGTTCAGTGTTTATTTGATTTGCTGCTTGCGTAAAGTGAGGAGCACCTTGAGCTGGCTGCTGCTGCATCGGCTGAGTAGGCTGAGTGTATGCAGGCTGAGGCTGAACAGGCTGAGTATACACCGGCTGAGGCTGAACAGGCTGAGTGTGCATAGGCTGAACAGGCTGAGGCTGAACAGGCTGAGGCTGAACAGGCTGAGGCTGAGCATACATTGGCTGAACAGCTTCAATATTGTTGCCGCAATTCTTGCAGAATTTTGCGATGTCGTTATTTTCCGAATTGCATTGAGAACAAACCTTCATTTGTCTCTCCTTTTCTGTAATGGAACATCCGTGCACTTTTAGCAACTACAGCAAAAAGCACATACGGCTAATTCTATTACTCAGGTTACGACACACAAACATAAAATCACATTTTTATTAGGCAACAATCGCAACAACAATACCTGGGGGTTGTATTAAATAGCTTGCAAAACCACAAAATATAGCGTTACTTTATATAGCAACGCTATATCGTTACTTTATAGCGTTACTTTATATAGCAAATCCGAGAGTTCGGGCAGCGGCAACAGGAACGGCTTCGTCTGCCCAGTAATCCTCAAGATTCTCATCGGTAGCAAGCGAACGCATTTCCGCACGATCAATATACAGCTCGCCGCGAAGATGATCAGTTTCATGCTGGAAAATACGCGCAGGCCAGCCGTGCAAACGTTCGGAATGTTGCTTGCCGTCTTCATCCTGCCAAGTGGCCTGCACGTCAAGCCAACGCTGACGCACTGCTTGGTAACCAGAAACGCTTAAGCAACCCTCGTAAAAACTGCGCGTTTGCGTACCAATCGGCTCGTAGTGCGGGTTAATAATCGCACGGAACGGCAACTCCGCAATATCGCGCGGATCATCTTCATCGTCACGCACATGATCTTCAATAACCGCAATAGCAAGACCAAGACCAATCTGCGGAGCCGCCAAACCAACTCCTGGAGCTTCCAACATGGTGCTGTGCATCAGCGAAATAAGTTTAGTGAGCGTAGCTCGAGTAAGTTGGCCGTCATAAGCAACCGTGCGCTGACGCAACACAGGCTCCCCCGCCTGCACAATCGGCAAAATACCGTCTTCAGTAGCGGAATCAAGCAAGCGCTCAACAGCGCGACTGAGTTTCGTATCGACACTTGCGTGATGCGTAAACATAGGACTCCTTTTACACGGGGGCGTAAATAAAAAACGTACAAAACTGGCGCTTTGCGAACACGTCGCAAACACAGCACTAAAGTGACAAGTATACCAAAATTATTCACGCACTTCCAGAGTTATGCACAACTCTCGCACGAATTACGAGTTTCGTTACGAGTTTCGTTACGACTCTGCAAATTGCGTTACGACTTTACAGCTTGCGTTACGAATTGCGTTACAGCTTGAGATTATCAACCACAACTTGAGCAAGTCGAGCGCAAACTTCGTCCGCTTGAGCTTGAGTAGCAGCCTCACACATAACGCGCACAAGAGGCTCCGTGCCGCTCGGACGCAACAACACGCGACCCGTATCGCCCAACAAAGCCGATTCCTTCTCCACTGCAGCGAGCACAGCAGGATTCGTCTTAGACGCCATCTTGTCAACATTAGGAACATTCACAAGAGCCTGAGGAAGTTGCGGGAAGTCAGCTGCCATCTGAGAAAGTTTCTTGCCAGCGCGCACAACCTCGCGGCACAAAGTCAACGCTGTAAGCGTACCGTCACCGGTCGTAGCAAACTCGCGATTAATTACGTGGCCTGACTGCTCACCGCCAAGAGAATAATCATGCTTAAGCATTTCTTCCAAAACGTAACGATCGCCAACATTTGTTTGCACAGTCGCAATTCCCATATCTTTAAGCGCAAGCTTTAAGCCAAGATTGCTCATTACGGTAACCACAAGCGTATCGTGATTCAGCTTACCTTCGGCTTGCTTTGCGCGCGCAAGAATACCCATAATCTGATCGCCATTAACCATAGTGCCGTTTTCGTCCACGGCTAAGCAGCGATCCGCATCACCGTCAAAAGCAACTCCCAAATCAGCCTTCGACGCCTTCACCATAGCTTGCAACTGCTCGGGATGAGTGGAACCAGCATGATCGTTAATATTGTATCCGTCTGGAGATGCGTTAATAACAATTACCTCCGCACCCGCGCGACGAAGCGCTTCTGGAGCTACCACAGAAGTGGCGCCATTAGCGCAGTCTGCCACTACACGCAAGCCAGCAAGAGGCTTTGGACGAGTAACACAATCCTTTCCCAACGGGGCAACCGCAGAAACAAGGTGATCAATATACAGATTTGTTGCGGTAGTAGTGTCGTGGCTTACGCGACCCACACCGGCACCTGTCGGACGATCCCACTGCTGGCCGAGCACCGCCTCAATCTCATCTTCCTTACTATCCGGAAGCTTAAAACCGCCGCGAGCGAAGAATTTAATGCCGTTATCTGGCATAGGATTGTGCGATGCGGAAATTACGGCACCCATTTCTACGTTGAGTACGGAAGTTAGGAAGGCAACACCAGGAGTTGGGATAATACCTGCGTCGATTACGTCAAAGCCGCCGGCGCTCATACCTGCGGCGAGTGCGGAGGCAAGGAAGTCTCCAGAAACGCGAGTATCGCGGCCGATAAGGGCACGACGACGAGAGTGGGCGTGAGAAGTTGCGGAAGTTGCTGAGGCTTCGGAAGTTGCGGAAGTTGCTGTAACTTCTGTAACGCTATTTTCTGCACAAAAGTCGGAAGCGGCAGATGCGGGAGCTGTATCTCCCAACACACGCACCGCAGCATCCCCCAAATCTAACGCAAGCTGCGCTGTTAAATCGCGATTTGCCAACCCACGCACACCGTCTGTACCAAACATTCTCGGCATAATAAAGCCTCTTTCGCAAAATCACTTCAATTGCGCGCGCATAAACTACATTGCATACTAGCGCGTCACACACTATTCGCAATTCTACTCACTGTTTCACATAACGCGCTATAAAAAATTTCTCCGCACATGGTTGTGATACAAAAGCCGGAGAAAAATCTCCGGCAAATGTTCCAAAAAACGGCCAAAACAGCAACAAAATACGGAAAATCCCCCGGCAAATGTTCCATATTTGCGCAAGTTTAGCAACAAACGCCGGGAATTTTCCGGAGAATGTTCCAAAAAACGGCCAAAACAACAACATTTGCCGGAAAATCTCCCGCAAATGTTCATGTAGCTTTGCAGTATTGCTGCTGCACACGTTGAGTACTGTTGCCTAGAAACCACTAGCATTCGCGCTGCCGCACAAACTGCACCGAATCCTCACACACACCACCGCAGATTAATTGCGTCGCTATTCAGTCGTAGGAATATTAGCGTGGTGGAGATTTGAGATTTTTCGCACTGAACGAGGGACGCTCGCGCGGGTAACGCGCTCGCTACGAAACTCGCGTTGGAAGTCCCCCCGGACTTCCAACTTAAGCGAGTTTCCGCTCCGAATTGCCTTCGCGCGCTACGCTTTAAGCGCTTCGGCAGGTCGTCGCGCAGAGCCGAAGGCTACTGACAAGTCGAGCGAAGAAGAAAAATCGAAAAATCTCGGCGATAGACACGGTTATTAACGATTAGCACGCAGAGTTTAGGGGGATTTCTCTACGAAAACTAAAAGAGGACTGATGGAGCAACATTCATTAAGAACGAAGCAGACATTAGAACCTTTAACAACCAGAGCGACGAAGGACTGGGCGCGACGACCTGCCGAAGCGCTTAAAGCGTAGCGCGCGAAGGCAATTCGGAGCGTGAGCTTGCTCAGGGTTGAAAGCACCGGTGTGCTTTCAACGCAAGCTCAGCAGCGAGTACACGCAAAGTGTACGAGCGCTATAAGCGCAAACACAAATTTTCCAGCCTCGTAAAAACCAAAAAACTAAATCAGTTACAAAACTCATAGACGATACGCAAGGATAACGAAAATAAACTCGCGCCGCATTAAGCAAGAACTTATCTGCTCAATGCAGCGCGAAAGCAGGACATCGCACTAGCGCAAGGAAGCGTTGTAATGCTGAACCTTAAGCGCGCGACGCGAGGAATCCAAATTGCCGAGCACCATGCGACGCAAAGCCTGATCCGCATCCTTATGCTCATCAAGCCACTTCTCACCGCTCGCAACCAACTCGTCCACATCCGCATAAGTTGGATACAAGCCCTCAATCAAAGCCTCAGCCATGTGGAAGGTGCGATTCTTCCAAATCCACTCAACTTCAGCAAAGTAGCGCTCAACGTAAGGCTTAACCAAATCGCCCTTAGCCGTGCTTGTGAAGCCGGCAACCACAGCGCCCATCTGCATATTCGTCAAATCGAGATTGCGCAAAGCCTGTTCGAAAGCCCAATCCTTAGCTTCTGCCGTTGCGCGCGCTGCACGAGCTTGGTAAGCGTATTCGCGATTTTCAGTAGTGTCGCGCTTGGCGAGTTCCGCGTCAATTCCAGCTTCGTCCAAATCGTTCACTCTAGCGAGCGCAATCAAAATGCTCCAACGCAAGTCGTTGTCGATTTCCAAGCCTTCCAGATTCACGGAACCGTCGAGCAAACCGCGGGCGACGCGCACAAACTCAGCATCTCCCACTTCGCCGTAGCCAAGATAAGCCTTAAGCAGCTGGAACTGCTCGTCGGAGCCGGCCGAAGCCACCAAAGCGAGCTGCCACAATTCGTGAGCCACATGCTTTGCAACTTCTGCCTGATGCTCTGGAACTACGTAATGGCTTGCGGTTACCTTAACCTGGCCGAGTGCGTAACGGAAAGTCGTGGATTCGCGCTCGGTTGCCAATGCCTTGAGGCTCAGCTCAATAAAGCGTTCTGCCGGGAATTCGGCGTCGCGAGTCATATCCCACAACGCGAGCCAAATAAGCGAGCGCGTCAAAGAGTCCTTGAAACGGTACAGGTTTCCGGCAGCAAATTCAAGCGACTTTTCGTCGAAACGTAGCTTTGTGTAGGTTAAATCGTCGTCGTTTACGAGGATTAACGCAGGCCTGCGCAGGCCGCGAGCTTCCGTAACTTCCGTTACTTCGCCGTCGACGTCGAGTTCGATTCGCTTCGTGCGCTTGATTTCGCCAGTTGCTTCGTCCAAATCGTAGAAGCCGACAGCCAATCGGTGAGCGCGCAAAACAGGATGCTCAGCCGGCGCGCTTTGACGCAAACGCAAGGAAGTAATCGTGCCAGTTCCGTCGCCAGCTTCTTCGACTTCCGTGGAAATCGTGTTAATTCCAGCTTTTTCAAGCCATTGCGCACTCCACGCCTTCAAATCGCGACCGCTGGTAAGCTCTAATTCCTGCAGCAAATCTGCCAAAGTTGCGTTGCTGTAAGCGTGCTTGCTCAAATAATTGTGGATTCCTTCAAAGAATTGTTCGCGACCAACGTAAGCTACGAGCTGCTTCAAAACGGAAGCGCCCTTTGCGTAGGTGATGCCGTCGAAGTTGACGGAAGTGTCGTTCAAATCGTTGATTGGAGCCACGATTGGGTGCGTTGTTGGAAGCTGATCTTGGTTGAGTGCCCAGCTTTTTTCGCCGGAGTTGAAAGTGCTCCAGGCGTCATGCCATTCGGTTGCTTCAGCGGTGGCAAGAGTGGAGGTGAATTCTGCGAAGGATTCGTTAAGCCACAAGTCGTTCCACCACTTCATGGTTACGTAGTCGCCGAACCACATGTGTGCAAGCTCGTGCAAAACTGTCACAACGCGGCGCTCAGCGTAGGCGTCCGTAACTTTGGATTCGAACACGTACTGGTCGCGAATCGTAACCATACCAATGTTTTCCATAGCGCCGGCGTTGTATTCTGGCACGTAAATCTGATCGTACTTTGCGTACGGGTATGGCACTCCCCAAGTCTTAGCGTAGAAAGCAAAACCTTTCTTCGTAATGTCGAATAAGTAGTCAACGTCTTTTGCAAACGCGTCTTTAAGTGCTTGACGGCAGTACATTGCCATTGGCACTACGCGACCGTCTTCGTTTTGGTATTCCGTGTGCCACCCAGCGTAAGGACCTGCGCAAATTGCGGTTAAGTAGGAGCTCATTTTTGGAGTTGGCTCGAATACCCAGCGCTTCATGCCTTCAACAGCGCCGTTTTCTAAAGTGCCAGCTTCGGTTTCGCGGCCTTCCAGCGCGGTTTCGCTAGCTACCGGCATGTTGGAAGTGACAATCCAGCTTTCTGGAGCGTCCACGCTAAAATCAAAAACAGCCTTCAAATCTGGCTGATCAAATACGGCGTACACGCGGCGAGCGTCCGGCACTTCGAACTGCGTGTAAAGGTACACGTTGCCGTCGGAAGGATCAACGCTTCTGTGCAAGCCTTCGCCCGTGTTGGAATACTGGCAGCTTGCCACCACTTCTACGGTATTGTGCTCAAGCAAATTCGCGAGTTCAATTCGGCTGTCTGCAAAAACTTTCGTAACGTCAAGAGCGGTGCCGTTGAGCACTACGGATTCCACGCTGTTTGCAATCAAATCGAGGAAGCTTGTTTCCCCAGCCTTAGCGTCGAACTCAATCGTCGTGCGCGAAGTAAAATCGCGGCCACCCTTACCTAAATCGAGTGACACATTGTAATGAATTGGCATTTGAATTGCGTCAAAACGTTCCGCAGCTTCTACTCGAGTAAGATTTGCTCCTGGCATATATACCTTCCTTATATTTTTCTTATTTTTTGATTATATTTATGGTTATTTACGATTATTTATGGTTATTTACGATTATTTTCGGTTACCTGCAAATGTTTACGATTATTTTTGTTTACTTTTGCGTATTTTCCGAAATATCCGCAACCACCGGCACAATCATCGGCTTCCTGCGCAACGCGCGCGCAATCCAGCTTCCCAAAGTGCGTCGCATCACCTGCTGCAGTTTGTACGTGTCACGCTCACCGTGCATCATCGCATCCTGCAACTGCTCAACAATCTGGTGACGAACCTTCTCAAAATCAGCTTCGTCTTCGGCGACCGCGTTCAGGAAAATCTTCGGCACCGAAACCACGTCCGCATGCTCAGTATCAACTACTACAAAGCTGGAAACGAAACCTTCCGTGCCCAAAATCCTGCGCTTTTCAAGCTCCTCATCCGTAAGCTCACCCACGGAATCGCCGTCGACGTACACGTAACCGCAAGGCACCGAGCCTACAACCGCAGCGTTTCCGTGGTACAAATCAACCACGTCACCGTCTTCAGCCAAAACAACATTTTGCGGATCAACACCAGTTTTTACTGCAATTAAGCCGTTTGCAACTAAGTGACGATGCTCGCCGTGAATTGGCATAGCGCACTTTGGTTTCACAATGTTATACAAGTACAGCAACTCACCTTCGTTGCAGTGTCCGGAAACGTGAATTGCGGCGTTATCTTTGTTGATTACGCGCGCGCCAAGCTGCACAAGCTTATTAATAACCTTGTAAACTTCGTGTTCGTTGCCAGGAATCAGAGAGCTTGCGAGAATAACAGTGTCATATTCGTTAACAGTAATATCCCTGTGGCTGCCGTCCGCAATACGCCCGAGCGCCGCCATCGGCTCGCCTTGGGAACCCGTGCACATATACACGAGCTTGTCGTCCTGAATATCCTTGGCTTGCTTTAAGTCCACAACCGTATTTTCAGGAATATGCAAGTAGCCGAGATCTGCAGCAATCGACATATTGCGCACCATCGAACGGCCGACGAACACAACTTTGCGACCAAACTTATGCGCTGCGTCAACCACTTGCTGCACGCGATGCACGTGGCTTGAGAAGCTGGCAACAATAATTTTGCGCGTAGCTTCAGAAAAAGCGCGATCCAAAGCTGGACCAATCGACGTTTCCGGCTTTACAAATCCCGGAACTTCCGCATTCGTGGAATCCGCCATAAGCAAGTCGATTCCCTGCTCACCCAAGCGTCCAAATTCCACCAAATCCGTGATGCGATGGTCGAGCGGCAGCTGGTCGAGCTTAATATCGCCCGTATCGATCAGCGTTCCGGCTGGAGTTTTTACGCAAACTGCGAGCGCGTCCGGAATGGAGTGCGTCACCGTAATAAATTCGAGATTAAACGGGCCGACTTTCATCTTGTCACGACCCTCAACGCGAATAAGTTTCGGATCGATATGATGTTCTTTGCACTTTGCTTCTACGAACGCGAGCGTAAGTTTGGAGCCGATTAGCGGAATATCCGGACGCATCTTGAGAAGGTATGGCACGCCGCCAATATGGTCTTCGTGACCGTGCGTAAGTACCAAAGCTTCAACTTTGTCAAGACGATCTTGAATATAGTGGAAGTCTGGCAAAATCAGGTCGACGCCCGGCTGTTCTTCTTCTGGGAACAGTACGCCGCAATCGACGAGCAAAATGTGGCCGTTGTATTCGATTACGTTCATATTGCGGCCGATTTCACCTAAGCCGCCGAGCGGCACAATGCGCATGGAACCTTTGCGATATTTTGGCGGCGCGATAAGTGCACCTTCACGCTGATCGTTGACTACTGGCGGGAGTACTTTGCCGCTACGATGCGCGGAACCCTTCTCTTTGCGAGTTTCTGTATTTTTTCTTAATTCAGTTGACATATTCATCTCACTACATCTTGCGCAATTGCGCACTGCTTTCTAGTGTACCGTTAGGACTCAACTCGTTAGTTTCTATACGCGCTTGTAAAGTAACTGTCACTTTTTGGCGAGATTTCGACATTTTCTGTACACGACTGTAACGAAACTGTCACTTTTTGGCGAGATTCCGTTAGTTTCTTTACACAGACGTAAAGGAACTATCGCTTTTTAAGCACCATCACGATGAACCAGCCGAACGTCGCAATCGGGATTGCGATAAGCGTCGACATCCACGGCACCATCATGCCCACATGCGAATCCCACGCATCAATTGCCGCACCCGCTGCCATCGATCCCAGCGAGCAACCTACAGCCGAAGCGGTTGGCAGCCAGGAAAGGCCTTCCGTAAGCGATTCTTCCGGCACTGTCGCTTTCACAATAAGATTTCCAGTTGCGAAAATTGGCGAAACGCAAAGTCCAGAAAGCACTTCAAACACGCTCATAAGCATAAGTCGGTCAAGATTGAGATTCATAAGAACGTAGCCGACGGTGAGCAGCGTCAAAAACACGATAAGATGCGACCAGTTGGATCCGCGGAACTTATGCGAACCGAAAATTATTGCGCCAACCAGCGATCCGCAAGCAAAAAGCGCGAGCTGCATACCGATAAAATGTTCAAGTCCTTGCGCTTTCATAGCGGCCGTCACCGACACGTCGAATGCACTAAAGCTCATATTAAACACCACAAACATGAGCACAAGCGGAATAATTCCGCGGTAAAGCAGCACGTTTTTGCCGCGCTTTTTTGCGTGATGATTGTGCAGTTGCTTAAGACTAAATTTGTCGATAAACGAGCGTGCAAAATCTTTCTTTTGAGATTCGGTTTCGGCTTCTAAAATTTCGTTTTCTTTTTGAGATGCGATTAATACGTCGACGTCACCAGCTGCGGCCGTCGGCACTTCCACGACTTTCAACACTGCAGGCTGGGTGTTGCGCAGTGAGAAGAACCATGCTCCACCCAATCCGCTTGCAAGAACTGGCACAAACAATTGCGAAACTGGGTGCACAGAAGTTGCCAACCACGCAGCCAAAATTGGCCCTAAAATAAACACAATCTCGTCGATGCCAGATTCCAACGCATAGGCGACGTTGAGTAGCGAATCGTCACTTTCCGCTCGCAAACTGTACGCCCAGCGGGTTCTAACGAGCGCGCCGAACGCAAACTGCGTCACACCCATCACAATTGCGAGCACAAATAGCAACGCAAGCGGCACTCTGAACAAAGCTGCAAACGCAAACGAAATCATTGCAACTACTTGTGCAGTTAGCGCAATCACACCTACTTTTCGCTGCCCAAAACGGTCAAAAAGCTTAGCATACACTGGAGTTACTGCAGCCTGCGCAAGCACGTAGGAAGCAGACATTGCGCCCGCAATCGTCCAATTGTTATACAAATGGTTCAGTGCGAGCACGATACCCAGCGCAATCATTGACATAGGTAAGCGCGCTATTGCCCCAGCCACGCAAAACGATTTAGCCCCGTTTAATGAAAACAGTCGCTTATATTGCGAAATTGCGGATGTTTTTGTTGTTGCCGTTTGAGACGACATATATTTTGTTACTCCTTTTGAAAACTGTACCCAACTGTACCCAACTCTTATCTAATTAACGCACGCAAATAAACGCACGCTTTTCATAAACGAACGCCCAGCAAACAAACGCCCGCACTAGCGCGTCTGAGAGCGCGCATGCGCCATCTTCCAACGCTCCGAACGCACGCGCGGCTCCCCCGAATAAATGTACAAGTCGTCCACCAAAGACTTCATGTGCTGAGCCTCATACGGGTGATCCGCACGCTTCCACGAAGCATCCTTACGCAATCCGTGATAATCGTAGAAGCTCACGTCACAAGCCGAATCGGTGTGCAAATAGTAGCGGTTTACGCCGTTATTGCGTAGCATGCGCATAGTGCGCTTCCACAAACCGCCGCCGACGCCGTGTCCGCGAGCATCCGGCGAAACTAAGAACAATTCCAGCTCGGCTTGCGTCAAATTATTTATATGCGATTTTGCTTCAAGTTTTGTTTCCAAAGCACGCATTCCGTAGGCTTCTTCCAAAGCGTTATCATACTTCGCGTCGTTTTTTTCTTTCATATTCGCTTCTTGCGCACGAAGCATTCCCTTTACTTCTGGGAATAAAACCGGTTCTCCGAAAACGCGCGCCAAAAGCAGTCCCATAAATTTTCCGTCGACTTCTGCAAGAGTGCCGTGCGTCGATGGTCCTAAATAATGCAGCACGCAACGGCGGGAAAGGCTTAGCGACGCATCTTTCCCAACTTCCGTAGCGATACCCCAGGTACGTTCGTATTCTTGTACGATAGCGTCAATATCACTGAGTTGTACAGGACGAAATTCCACGTTCATGACTGTTCCTTACTTCATACTCCATATATGTTGCACCGCATGCGTTACGCAACATGCGTTATACCATATGCGTTACGCAACATGCGTTATACCACGGCAAAACTGAACCCAGGCATAGCGAGCTAAAAAGTAAAGCTCGCATGCAGCAAAATTTGCCTTGATTTAGCAGTGTAACAACGTTTCATCGATGTTGTGCGTATGCCCGCCCACACGCACTGCACGAGGAATCTGCACGTTATCGAGGTGATGCACGATGCGTTTCAATCGTGGCGCTCTACTAAGCCGCTCGCAGCACTAGAACGTGCCATACGAGGCTTATGCGTCATCATCATCGAGGAATGTCAACGTGTCAGAGTGTAACTCGGCAAGGATTTCATCTTTTGTTTTTGGCTCGGCATGAATCTCTCGTTGAGATTCACCCGCCTCATTCACATAATAAAGGGTGGCGTCGATAGCGTCGAGCGGCGCCTGCGTCATTAGGGACAGCAGCAGTCGATACCAGTCGAGTTGGCCAAGTTTGAGAGCAATATCGCGTGGGCTTGTTGGCTTGTGTCCGGTTTTCCAGTCGACTACGGTGTATAGTTTGCTGCTGTCGTGTGGGTTAAGTCCTCCTGCGAAAATGGCGTCGAGTTTGCCATTGATTATTTGCTCGCCTAATTCTGGTATGTGCGCGACTATCGGTTGTTCGGCCGCGAGTGGCGTGCGATGCGCCCATGACGACGTTGCTAAACGCTGTTTCCATATTAGTAATTTGCGTTCAGCTGCTAGCGCACTGTGCGAAATATTGTTATTCTTTTCGTTATTTTCTATATTTTCTTCGGTTTTTTTGAGTTGTTCAACTAAATTTTTTTGCGCAAAAGTAAGTTCTGAAGATTCCGCAACTTCCGCAGATTCCGCAACTTCCGCAGATTTCGTAACTTCCGCAGATTCCGCAACTTCCGCATATTCCGCACTTTGTTTCACAATAAGCGGCCACAATTCGTAAGGCGCACTGTCACTATTATCACTGCTTAAATCAAGTGAACTACTATCAAACGAACCACTATGCAAGCAGCCGGCTTTCACGAATTGCTCCGCCCACGCGTGGAATCTCGTCCCCAAATCTGAAGCCGACGACGCTGGTTGCGGAATTGGACGAATAATTGCCATCCACTCATTGCGTAAACGTTGGCTAGTTTTAGCAGTGTTATTAGCAGCGTTATTAGCAACGTTATTAGCAGCATCGTTAGTCATAACCGTTCTCCGCTGCACGGTAGTGACGTTAATGTTGCCGGATTGGGAAAGTTGTGCAGCTCGGTTTTGCAGGGCGCGAACGTCGTGATACCAATCAACTTGCGGCATGAGATCGGCGTCTTGAATAAGCGCTTGTGCGCGAGCGAGTAACGATTGAGATTGGCTTTCTTTATTTTCCCCCAAAATTTCTCCCGTAATCTTGCCCGCAATTTCGCTAATACTTTCGCTAGAAACTTCGCGCTTTTCTTCCACAAGTTGCGCGGACTTGCGTAACACGTTTCGTATAGTTGCGCTCGACGAAGCAGGCCACGATAAGAATTGCTGTGCTTTGTCGCTTGGAAGTAGCGTTGGCTTGCTGAGAATTTCTGCAAGTTGTTGCGAATTCGCGCCAACAACATATCCAACTTCGTTTGACGCGTCCCTAACTTTCGTAACGACTGCACCAAGGTTAGTTTCAGATTCAGTATTGCCAGAAAGATTGCCAGAAAGATTGCCAGAAGAATTGCCAGAAGAATTGTTGCCGTCGGCGGATTGTTGCATAGCTTCATAAACTTCATACCAAAAAACAGAAGGTTTGCTAACTCGAGTACGAGCGCCAGCGGAACCAGCGGAAGTAGCACTAGCGGAAGCAGAAGTAGAAGTATCACCTTCTTTCGCATTGTTGTTGCCTACATTGCCGCCGTCACCTCCGTCAGCAGTCATAGCATTACTCTGGCTGCACGTCAGCAATGTGGCATATTTCGCGCGCGTTAAGGCCACATACATGAGGTGACGCTCGTCAATATGCAAAGCGCGCCCACGTTCTTCACGCTGAGAAAGCGGCAATGCGCCGGTTTTCATTGCCGCATCGTACACCTCTCGCGCCTCATCAGGCACAGCAGCATCTGGCGCTTGCTCGTGATTGTAGAATTTTTCCGCCAACTCAAGCATTGCTGCCATACGCGATCCATAAATTTCTGCATCAATTTGTTCCACTGTTTTTATAGCGGCGAGCGAAACGTGAGGATCCATGCTGATCTGCAAGTTGGCATCATGAGGGAATCGCGGCAGAATATCCGCGTCTACACGCAAAGGAGTTGGCACTTTCGCCGCAATTTCAAGCGTTGCGTAAGCGCGCTCTTTGTATTGTCCAGTAGGATTAGACGACTGCTCAACTCGTTCCACACGCAAACCGTCGCCTTGATTGCTTGGGAAGCTTCCTTCATTCAGTCCAACGATTGCCACTGCCGGCCATTCCAAACCTTTAGACTGATGAATGGTGAGAAGCACCACGTCCGCCGGCTCGTCGATTGAGGCGGGAGTGTCGTCAATCTTGTCGATGCTAGCAATCCAAGCCATGAATCCACGCAACGTTGGTGCGGTGAAATCACTCATTTCCTGAAGGTACGCGTCAACGAGAGCAATCATAGAGTCGAGCGTGGCATGCATGTCGTTAAGAAGCGTGGTATTGCTAGAGTTTTCGTTCAAAAGAGCGCGCGAAACAGCCACGTCGATGTCAATATTCAGCACTTCGATTGCTGTGCGCATTACGTCGTGTAGGCTGCCGGATTGCGCACGCTCGATAGCGTCGAGTATTGCGCCAGCGCGAAGCACTGCGGCAAATCCACAGCCGGTTAGCGAACCGCGCAGTTGGGAAAGCCGGCCCTGTTGTTCTGGCTGTGCTTGCTGCTCAGGCTGCGCATGCTGCTCAGGCTGCTCGCTCCGCCCCACGCGCGCATACTCCCGGTAGGCTTCCAACAGCACGTCTGCCATAAAAATCCCACCGTGTATGCTGTTCGTTTGCGCAGCCTGAGATTGCTGCGCTCGCACCAAACTAGCCCACTTGCTGCGCGGCGCGCTCGCATCCACTAATCCCGCCTGTGCTAGCGCGCGGAACACATATTCCACATTCGCCGAAGTCGCCACGCTCGCGAGCGCCGTTAAATCGTCAGTGCTGAGCGCAAAACGAGGAGTTGCCATAAGTCGCATAAGCGCCGCGGTGTTCGTGTGATCCGCCGAAACTGCGAGCGCAGCCAGCACATCTTTGACTTCCGGCTTTTCCAACAGCGCAGAATACCCCACCGTGAGCGTGCGCAATCCGGCCCGCTGCAGTGCTTCTTCGTAGAGTGGAATATTGGTTTTACTGCGGAACAGCACTGCTACACGAGGGCTTGTGACATTCGGATTATCGTTGCTTGAAAGTTGCGTATGAGTTACGTATTGTGCAAAACGCACCACCGCTTCAATTTCTTGATATTGGGTAGGCATATTGACTATGCTCAGCGTCCCAGTTGGTGCCGATTGCAAATATTGCAGATTGTTAACTTCTACTTCCGAAGCAAGCGAGCTGCTGTGCCGTACCGCTGGCACGCGCAAAGCTTTGGTAATAGCGTTTGCCGCTTGCAAAATAAGGCGTGCGTTTCGACGCGTTTGCGTTAGGGAAAATTGACTATCGCTGCCGATATTAAGCGTTTGTTGTAGTTTGCGAAATGCTCCGGAGCTGGCTCCACGGAAGGAATAGATCGCTTGGAAAGGATCTCCCACGGCAGCAATATGCGTGGCATCCGTAATATGCGTAGCATTAGCAGCATCCCCCACATACGCAGCATCCCCCGCACCACTGCCTTCGCCGCTACTCTTTTGTTGATGGAAAAGCGCCGCAATAAGCATGGCTTGAGTTGTGGAAGTATCCTGATATTCGTCCAGCAAAACTTGACTATACTGCCTTCGATATTGCGCCGCTATCGAAGGAAAATGTGTTACTAAACGGTAGGCGGCAATAGTAAAATCACTGAATTGTGCCATGTGAGCGCGCTGTTTAGCATCGTCGAAAGCAAGTACCAAATCGAGCAAGGCCGCACGTTTTTGTGCCACTTCATATACATGCTTGCACGATTCGTAACACGTATTTTTTAGCGTAATATTCAAGTATTCTACGTATTCTTTTCCGTAATTTACGCATTTTTCAAAATATTTTTCGTCAGATTCGTTTTTTCCGCGACGTAATTTAATAGCACTCGGCTTGGCGGGTACACTTTCGAAAGTTTCAGCCTGCTCAAGCGCTTGGCGCACGTGCTCAATCCACGCAGAATTCCACTGTTGAATCTCGCGAACTGCGGCAGCTACGCTATCTAACGATTCTCCCTTACTATTTACTCCAATCATTGAGCAGGAAATATCTGCTGCAAGCGCTAACACATCGTCAATAAGCGCGTCAAAACTATACCAGGTGACAACTTCCGGATGCTGCTGCACGTAATCGTCCACCAACGGCTTCATCAGTTCGCGAGCGCCCGCGCTACTCAACGGCTGCGTACGCTGATCAAAACCAACCAGCAACCCGTATTGGCGCACAATCGTCTGGAAGAAAGCGTCGTAAGTCATAACTTCCGGTTTTAAGAAACCGGCGTGCGCAGGAGAAGCAACAGAATCAGCGCGCGTATGAACGTGCTGACTGACGGCTTGTGCAACTCGTGCAAGCAGTTCAGCAGCCGCCTTATTGGTAAAAGTAAGGCCCAGAATCGATTCCGGTGCCACACCGCGGTCGATTAGATCAATAACGCGCCGAGTCATGGTGTAAGTTTTTCCCGAACCCGCGCCCGCCACAATAAGCATGTCTTTATTGGACGGCGCTTGAATTGCTGCGGACTGTTCCGCACTATCCGTGTTGGCGCGCAACGTGCGCTTGTTCAACGTATCGCTCATATCGCTTGTACCGCTCATATAGCTCGTATCGCTCGTATCGCTCATGATTGACGCACCTCGTAAACGGTATCTAAACGCCCAGCGCAAGCCGGGCAGACTTGTTGCGATCTACAATATTGCACATGCTGCGAAGTTGGGTGCGCGACTATGCGCTGCGAACGCACCACTGCAGCAGCGTAGCAAACGCGAGCAATCATATTAAGGGACCATTGTGCCGTCTCGCTTAAGCAGCGGAACGACTGCCACGCTTGCTCACTTACTCCTTCTGGACGCTCAGAAAGTAGCTTCTCTCGCTGAGGATTATCGAATAATCGCGACATGGTTTTGAAGCCAACGCGCGTCTCAGGCGGGTTGTTATTTAGCATATTTCCAACGAAAAGTGGCGGCTGATATACGTTTTCTGCCACGTTGTGATCCTGCGCAGGCGTATCGTTATACACCACATGGAACAGCATGCTGCGCACGATTGTTGGCGCGTGAGGGTTAGAAATAAGCGGTTTTTCGTCGGCAAAAACTAGAGCAAGCTGGTAGCATACCAATTGCAAATCGTTAAATACTCCACTAGCAGAAAGTGCTTTGCCAGTTTTGTAATCGAGCACGCGCATACTTGTGGAACCGTCGGCGTGCGTGCGCGTTTCCATGCGGTCTATGCGGCCGTGAATATGCACTTGTAAATCGTCGCATACGCCATCGGGCCAGCCTCCAACTAAGGCTCCCATAAGCGCAATAACGTCACTTAATTGCATGGTTGGCAAGTTTGCAGCTTGTAAAGTATTGTTCAAAACTGCTGTTATGTCGTCAAAACCGAAGTGAGCGCTTGTTGGCAACTCGCAGTAGGCTTTCTGCAACGTGCCGATACTGTTGCTAATCGTTTTTTTGCTGGCACTGAGCGTTTGCAACATGCCAGAATCCGATTTTTGCGCGTCTAATTGGTACGTTGACTGATCGTAGGCTGTGACTAAATATTGTGCGATTGTGGTGAGCGCGCGCATAATATTCGTTTGTCGCGCGAGCGCACTGTAGCGTTCTCGAGTGTCTCGAATATCCGCAAGTTCCGGAGCAATGCTGGCGTAATAGTCGGCCATATTTTGGGCGATGGCGTTAATACGACGCACTTTAGAAACGTATGGAGAATAGGAAGATTCCGACGTTACGGATGCTTCAGCGCAAGTTTCTTCTACTTTAGTTTCCGGCAGATCGTAATGCTGATTTTCGCTAGCCCACCGTGCTGTTTCGTGAATAAGCGTGCCGACATACGTTGCCACACTTCCTTTTTGCGGGCCTGCGAGTTGACGACTTAATAGTCCGCACACTGGGCAAGCCCACAAACTATCGACTGCAGAAGGTGACAGACTTACCACAGAACGTGACGCACTTTCTTCAGTTTCTATATTTTTCGTAACTTTCGTATTTTTCGTAACTTTTTCCGCAACTTTTTCCGATTCTTCCGTAACTTTTTCAGATTTTTCCGTACAGTTCGTAAACTTTTCTGCATCTTCCGTAATATCGTTCATAAAATCCCATTGCTTTGGGTTCGCACATTCCACACCGTTATCGCTTAACAGTTGCAACGCCTGAGCCGCATCCACAACAGCTTCACACGAAGGTACGTCAGCGCAAGAACGAACGCCCTCACAACCAACAGTTTCAACACGAGCGCGAGCGACCTCAGCGCGCGCAATCTTTGAACGAGCAGCACAAACCAACCCACGCACATCCATATCAAGACCAGCAAAAGGAAGCGTAAATTCCGTAAAAGGCGTGCGCGAATCTTCATTATTGTAATAGCGTTCAGGCAAGTAATAGTACAAAAAATCGCTAGGAACTGCACTGTCACTGTACTGCGCACTTAAATGCAAACATTCCGTCGCGCGCGTAACAGCCAATAAGAAACTGCGCTGCTCGCCAGCAAACACAGAAGCTTTGTCGTTGGCAGCAAGATCAGTGGCGTTAATGCTGCGTTGACGCGAAGCGAGTATTACGTTAGCTAAACTTTCCGCACCAAACATCGTGCTACGCGGAGCCAGATTTGGCCACACGCGCTGCTGCACAGTCGGCATCCACACCAGCGGCCAATGCTTACCAACAGCACCGGCAGGAGTGGTAAGCGTGACGGCATCCGGGTGAGGAGCCACATGAGCCAACGAATCCGCCTCAATTTCCATACCGCGAACTTGCGCTATAAAATCTGCAATATCGCTAGAACTGCGGGCGTGCGAAGGGGAAGAATCTGCAGAATACTCAGAATCCGAAGCAACGGAATCCGAAGAAACGTAATCCGCAAAATCTGAAGCAACAAAATCCGAAGAATCCGCAGAATCATACGCAGAAACGTAATCAAAAAGACGCATCGCAGCATCTAAACGATCGTTGGCACAATACCCCTCTCTGTTATGCTGCAATGCGGTACGCTGCCAACGTTTGTCAACATTGCAAATCTTCCATGCTTCACCAAGCGCATACTTCGCACGTAACAAATCACTGTTCTTGCGCATAGCAGACGCCAACTGCTGCACCCAATCCCACACCTTCGCAAACGCTTGCACATGAGGATTGTGAGGAGCCATAGTCTTAAGCAACGACAGCACTGTTACCTGCAGCAACGTTGAATGTTCGCCATCGGACGCTCCGTCGCCATCCGCATATCGTATGGCTTGCACAAAGCACAACATGTAGCAAGCGTCCAAAGAAAGAGTATGCAAATCCCCGCTATTATCGCCAGCGTTACTAATATTGCTATCTTCAACAAGACGATTGTCAACAAGCACTTGCGAAGCCGCCGACCGCTCGCGCGCAGCAACAAGCAACTTTGCTCGCACATCATCCCACAACTGCATAAGGCTAAGCAAAGGGGAACTTTGGGCGAGCGCATCAGACTCGATCACAGCCGCCAAAGAAGCCAACGAACGCAACAAAGCCTCAACCGTACCCAACTTCGCAGGAATCTCAGCGCCAGTGTTATTAAGCAATCCCATATCCGCGCAATGCACACTAGCCAACGGACTTTCCATAATCAGATTCACGCGAGAACGCACCCACAAAGCCAAACTAGACAAATTTGCGGAAGTTGCGGAAGTTGCGGAAGTTGCGGAAGTTGCGGAAGTTGCGGAACTTTCTGGACGTAGCAAATCGCCCGCATTATTACCAACACTTAAACGCGAAACAATCCCACTCATCCCACGCTGAACAGCATACGCAAGCTCCATCAACGCAAACAAGCCCTGCACAAAAGGCTCGTCTTTCAAAGGGCGAGTTACCAACGAGTAGCGCACAGGAACGCCATCCTGCCTCAACTGCTCACCAAAAAGACGCACTGTAGCATTGTCGTGCGCAATCAACGCCATATCACTCCACCGACGACGATTCACCATATGCTCACGCTTGATATGCCAAAGCACGGCATCCAATTCCTCGCGCTGCGAACGATATAACGCAGTGCAAACAGTACCATCATCGTCAAGAGTGTTAGAAGATTGTGCCGAATTATTGAGCTGTTTCAGCGACACAACCGGAAGCGTGCCGGCAAAAATTGGCGTTTTCCAAGGGCGATTAGGAAGCGCAACATCCGTACTATGCTGCGACGTAAGCGAAAGTGAAACGCGCGCCGAAAGAATATCGCGCATCGTCGGAGCTGAAAGTTGCGAAGACGGCTGAGGAGAAGATTGTTGCGTTGGGTTTAGCTGGCTTGTTGGGTTTAGCTGGCTTGTTGGGTTTAGCTGGTTTGTTGGGTTCAGCTGATTTGTTGGGTTCAGCTGGCCTGACTTATCCAGCTGACTCAACGTATATTCAGCCGCACGCAACGGCCCTTCCACAGCTACAGTAACACTATAATCCGGATACGCTCCCCTAAAAGCCTGCACCGATTCATCCGGATTTGCCAACAGCACCACGCGAGTGCCAAGCGAAACCAAGGTTTCCACAAAACTCAAGCCAGCAAGCGTAATATCCTGAAAATCATCAACCACCAAAAGAACCGGCATCTCCGCAGACTGTTGCAAATATTGAGCAGCCTTCACACCCTCAACCAACAGCTGCGAAGTGTCGAGACGAAACGAACCAGCATAAGCAGAAGCCAACGCCTCACGATATTGCGCACGAAGCGCAAAAGCAAGCCGCCACTGCGTACGACGACGATCAAGCAACACGCGCACTTGCGGCATAGTCGACGAAGATATAGTTGACGAAGATACAGTCGACGAAGATACAGTCGACGAAGATATATTTGACGCAGATACAGTCGACTCCACGGAATCCAATGCCGCAAAAACCGCTTGCTCACTAGCCGCGTCGCCAACCCCAAGCTCATCAAGTCGCGCAATCATATCGCGCAACTGGTGCATAAAAGCATTACTGATCTCAAGCTGCGAATTGACCGTTGCGTAAGTCGAAGATACGGAAGTTGCGGAAGCTGCAGAAGCTGCAGAAGTTACGGAAGTTGCGGAAACGTTCGCACCATCTTCGCCACCACACGTCAAAGTACCAACCCACGAAGGCGTGCCAAAATACTCTTGCAACAGCGCACAAACTGCACAATCTCCATTATCCCCACGCTCAACATGCTGCACATGCGAACGCACCACTTTACGAAGCAGCGCATCCTGCTCAGCACCGTTGAGCAGCTTCGGAGCAGGCTTATGCTGCGACTTGCAGTACGCGGAAATAATACGAAACGCTAACGAAGCCAACGTGCCAACCGGACGCGACTGTCGGCTCACACCAAGTTCGCGAATAATACTAGCGTCAATACTCGCAGCAAGCGTACGATTCTGCACAACCATCGCCGTCACGCGCTGAGGCCAGCGGCGACAACCCGCAACAGCCGCGCGCACAGCAAAACTCGTTTTGCCAGTATTAGGAGCGCCATACACCAGCATAGCGCGCGTTTCCTGACCTTGAGCATTGCGCAAAGTGCCATCAAATAACGCTTGAAGCGCAGTATTTTCACACATACGCCCAATTCTAGCAACGAGGCAATAGTGGGAAGGAAGTCGACGCTAATTTCGTAGCGTATTTCGCAACGTATTTCGTAACGTGGGAAACGCTAATTTCGTAACGTGCTAATTTTGCAAAATTGCGCGAGCGCGAGCATCCTTAAGCGCCAAAAACACGCGGCCGACACCAATAAAAATCAGCGTAAACACAATAAGCAAATACAGCACGCCCACACCGAGCGTCGTGGCGTTAAAAGTCTGCGGCGCGAAACCAAACCAGCCAGCAGGAGCACCATAATTAAGGAAATTGTAAGGCGCGCGCATGGCATGCACACCCCAGCGGACGCCAACGCACTCGCTTAACATCACGGCATAAGCCACGTACAGCAGCGGCGGCACAGTTGCAACATACAAATGGGCGCGCGTGGAGCGGAAGCGGTAATCAAACAGCACAAAATCAGCAATCGCAAGAAGTGGGGCGATTGCGTGCACGCAAAGGCTACTGCAGCCGTTATTCATGTACGCGCCAACGAAGCCGAGCTTATTCGTTGGAGCGAGGAAGCAAAGGTACAGCGTAAAGGTGACGGCAATGGCAATAGTCACCATGAATTTGAAAACGTACCAGGCGTTGGATTTTGTATCGAACCAGGCGTCGGCTTGAGTCGCAGAGGCTTGGGCTGCGGAAGTTGCGGAACTGCGGGCGCGCGCAAAAGCGACGGAATCCAACGCAAACGAGCCAACCATAGCTACGCACACCGCGAGATTGGAAAGGTTAGTGAAATATGTAAGCGACATCCAACCTTCCCAGGAAGCCGCCATGCCATAAACGGACGCGACTATTGCAATTGCGCGGATTGCAGTGCGCGAGGCATATTCGTGATTGGTGAGTGGGGTTTGT
This sequence comes from Gardnerella nova, assembly GCF_049244055.1. Lineage (NCBI taxonomy): Bacteria > Bacillati > Actinomycetota > Actinomycetes > Bifidobacteriales > Bifidobacteriaceae > Gardnerella > Gardnerella nova. The sequence goes on from NZ_CP058369.1 coordinate 1,093,796, forward strand.
TGCTTTAGCGCGGAATCGTTCGTCATGTTATCTCGCTTTCGTAACTTTAATCACTTATTTTTTACCATACTCATACTTACACATCGGAAAGGGAAAATCTGTAGAAGAAATTGCAAAAATGCGGCGCACTTTTTGTAGATACGTTCAAACGCCGGGAAATCTCCCGCAAATGTTCCATAATTACGCAAATCCAGCAACATTTGCCGGAGAAAAAACTCCCGCAAATGTTCCAAAAATTGACCAAAACGCTCGCGCGGATTGCGACGCGCTCGCTACGAAACTCGCGTTGGAAGTCCCCCGGACTTCCAACTTAAGCGAGTTTCCGCTCCGAGTTGCCTTCGCGCGCTAAATCGCAGCGCTCAGGCAGGTCGTCGCGCAAACGCCGGGAATTCTCCGGCAAATGTTCCATAAAAGCGACAGTCCCTTTACAGCGCTGTACAGAAAATAACGGAATCTCGCCAAAAAACGACAGTCCCTTTACAACGTTGTAAAGAAACTAACGAAATCTCCCTAAAAAGTGACAGTCACTATACAACGTTGTAAAGAAACTAACGAAATCTCCCCAAAAAGCGACAGTCCCTATACAGCGTTGTAAAGAAACTAACGCACGCTAAATCGCAGCGCAGAAGAAAGTAAGTCACGAACAAAAGATATAGTCGAAGGATGGTTCGGAGTGCGCAATCGCCGCAAAATCGCGGACGGCGCTGAGATTACATCCGCAGAACCTGATCTAGATAGTGCTAGCGAAGGGAAACATTATGACAAAAGATAACGCCCCAGAAACCAATAACTGCAACGAAGCAAACGCAACCAACGCAACCAAAGTCGACACCTGCTTCTCCGCGCGCGCCCGCCGCCGCATGTTCCTTGCCGACGTGCGCCAATGCGTCGAACGCGTGCGCGCAACGCAGCCACTCACCCACTGCATCACGAACGTAATCGTGCAAGACATCACCGCCAACGCGCTGCTCGCCGCAGGAGCCTCACCGATTATGGTCACCGACCCGGAAGAAGCGCGCGAACTCACCCAAATCGCCACCGGCGTGCTCATCAACGTCGGCACATTCCACCAGCCGGAAACTTCCGAATACATGCGCGCCGCCGTTGAAGGCTGCGAAAAAGCCGATACCCCATGGGTGCTTGACCCGGTTGGCATTGGCGTGCCGGCGCTCGCCCCACGCACGCGCTTTATCCACGAAATCGTTAAGCACCACCCTACCGTAATTCGCGCGAACGCTTCCGAAATCATGGCGCTCGCCGGCAAGGAAAGCAACGGCAAGGGCGTTGATTCACACGATAGCGTGAACGACGCGCTTCAGGCCGCGCGCGAATTGGCTAAAAAGTACGGCTCAGTAGTGGCAGTTTCCGGCGAAAAGGATGCGATTTACGGTCACGGCTGCTTGGCTCGCGTAACAGGCGGCCACGCAGCTATGACTAAAGTCGTTGGAACCGGTTGCGCTTTGGGAGCGTTGGTTGCAGCGTACGTTGGAGCAAACCCGGAGCGCCCGCTCGCCGCAACTGTTGCTGCGCACGTGCACGCCGCCGCCGCTGGAACTTGGGCCGCCCGCCAAACCACGGCTCCCGGCACATTCCGCACGCTGTGGATGGACGCGCTTTCAACGCTGAGCGTAGACGACATGCTTGAGCTTACTAATATTGAGTTTACTGTGGAACCTGTGGATTGGACGCTGTACTTGGTTACGGATCCGCGCATGGGAAATCGTCCGGAAGAAGAAGTGGCCGTGGAGTCGATTGAGGGCGGCGTTACGGTTGTGCAGTTGCGCGACAAGTATTCCGACGACGCTGAGATTGCGGCTAAGGCTAAGAAGTTGCGTCACGCGCTTATTGATTCCGGACACGGCGATGTGCCCGTGTTTATTGACGATCATGTTGATTGCGCGGCTCGGCTTGGTTTTAACTTGCATATTGGGCAGAAGGATACGCCGTTTGTTGAGGCGCGAAAGGCGATGCCGGCTGAGTGGATGGTGGGGCTTTCGTGCGCGCGCCCGGATTTGATGGAGAAAGCGTACCGCGAGTGCAAGGAAAGTGACGTACCTCTGCCGGATGTGATTGGTATTGGCGCTGCTTTTGAAACGCATACGAAAGCGCACGATGTGCCGCCACTGGGAGTTGAGGGCGTGAATGAGGTTGCGAAAGTTGCGCACACGATGGGCGTGAAAACGTTGGCAATTGGCGGAATTCACGAGAACACAGTGTTCCCTATTCGAGGTCTTGAGATTGACGGCGTGTGCACTGTGTCGGCGCTTATGTGCGCTGAGGATGCGGCTAAAGTTGCGCGCGAGCTTAAGCGCGCGATTGCTGAGTAAAGCGCGATTGCTTGTAGTGCGAGCGCTTTTGTGGAACAGTTGCGCGACGACCTGCTTGAGCGCTGCGATTTAGCGCGCGAAGGCAACTCGGAGCGTGAGCTTGCTCAAGTTGAAAGCACGGTGTGCTTTCAACGCAAGCGAGGTCTGCCTTCGTCTCGATTGACGAAGGCAGGGCAGATTAGTGTGGTTGTTCATTGGGAATTTGGCTGTGTTTTGTGAGTGCTGCCAACTGCACGCGGGTCCGAAGAACGTGATTAAGAGACCCTAACGCAGCACGCGATCTGCGCGCGTGTCCGAAGAACGTGATTAAGAGACCCTAACGCAGCACTCCGACTGCACCAGTGTCCCAAAACAAGCAAAATGAGACACTCGCGCAGTACTACGACTGCACGCGGGTCCGAAGAACAGGATTAAGAGACACTCGCGCAGTACTCCGACTGCACGCGGGTCCGAAAAACAGGATTAAGAGACACTCACGCTGCATGCAAACTGCACGAGTAACGAAAAAAACGGTGACGTTCGCACAGCGCGACGACCTGCTTTCGCACTTTGAGCGTAGCGCGCGAAGGCAACTCGGAGCGGAAACTCGCTTAAGTTGGAAGTCCGGGGGACTTCCAACGCGAGTTTCGTAGCGAGCGCGTCGCAATCCGCGCGAGCGTTTTGGTCAATTTATGGAACATTTGCGGGAGTTTTTTCTCCGGCATTTGTTGCTGAATTTGCGTAATTATGGAACATTTGCGGGAAAAACTCCGGAGAATGTTACAAAAACAGCCAACGCTCGCGCAGCGCTTTGACCGAGCTTGAAATCATTGGGATTTCAAGCTCGGTCAAAGCGCGCGAAAGCAACTCGGAGCATTAACGCAATGCTCGATGAGCTTGATTAAAGAAATCGTACTCGTACACGCACGATGTCATATACGCCTGCGCCGCAAGCACGCGCTGCTTCGGCGACGCCTCCTCAAAAGCCTGCTCTACGCACTCAATTGCCGTACGAACGCACGCGTCGAAACCTTCCGAAGAATACATCTCAATCCACTCATAGTACGGATTTCCTGGCTTAAGCGCCTCAGCGAGCACGTGACCAACTTCCTCATACAGCCAGTAGCACGGAAGCACGCTGGCAACCGCCACCACATAATCCTCGCCCAACGTCGAAGCGAGCAAGTGATTCACGTAAGCCAGCGTCACAGGCGAGCACACCGGTCGCATCGGCTGACCCGTCTTCTTAAACCAGCCGCGATGCAGCTCAGACTCAGCCTCAATACACTCCGCGGAGCTAGACGACCAGTGCACGCGCGCCTTGTCATCGTGCGCTTTGGCTCCACAAGCCGCCAAAGCCCTAGAGTAGCGCTTCAAATATTCCGCATCCTGGTTCAGATAAAAGTCGAACAAATCCTCGTCAAGAGAACCGTCGCCAAGCGCCTGAACGAACGGCATGCGCACAATGTTGTTATCGACGTCAGCACTCGCCTTCCACAACGCCTCAGTCCACGGTCCAGCCGCAGCAATCCACGGCTTACGAGCCTCAGTGCGCGCAGGCGCAACGCAAGTTTGCGGATTCGTACCGTCCAACTCTCGCACGTCAACCTTCATAAACTCCCAAGGAGTTGCCGAAGAATCAAGCTCCATCCTATACTGACGCGCCGCGTGATTCACCGGACCATGGCCCTTCCCAACGTGCAAATCTTCACCGTGCGCAATCGCCTCGTTAAGCCAATGCGTGGTCCAAGCCAACGCCTCCGCAACGGTTGCGTGATCCTCGAGTTTTTTACCTTCGCGAAGCGCCAAACCGACGCGAGCTGCCAGCGACGACGACAGCGAGCAGCCAGTTCCGTGAGTCGTGGCGGTGTCGACGCGTGGAGAAGGCACGTGAATTTCGGTGCCGTCCGGGAATACCGCCGTGTTTCCAGCGTCCGTACCGGTTAAGTGTCCGCCTTTCACGATTACCACGGTGTTGTTGTCGGCAGCCCAGCGGCGAGCCTGCGCGCACGCTTCAGCAAAGTTGGTGGCCGGCTGCTGCTCGCACAATACGGCAAGTTCGGGAATATTTGGGGTAATAATATCCGCTTTTGCTGCAAATTCGCGCAATGTTTCCTCGGCTGATTGTTCGAGTAGACGGTCGCCAGAAGTGGCTACCATCACCGGGTCGAGCACGATAACCGGCACAGGGTGCGACGCGAGCCAGTCGCGCACGAGTTCGATATATGGTTTGTCGCCGAGCATGCCGAGTTTAACAGCGTCAATTTGTACGTCGTCGAATACGGCTTCGAGTTGTGCGCGTAGGAATGAGGTTGGCGGAGTGTAGACTTCGCGCACGCCGCACGTGTTTTGAGCGACCAGATTGGTGGTTACGCACATGCCGAAGCCGTGGGATGCCATGATTGATTTGAGATCGGCTTGGATGCCGGCGCCGCCAGTTGGGTCCGTGCCGGCAATGGAGAGCACGCGCGGAATGATTGGGTCACCGAGCTGCGGTAACGAGTTTTCTCGTGGGGTTGAGAAAGTTGCGGGTTTAGTTGCGCGTGTAGTTTCGTTTGTATTTGCGTTTGCTACGTTGCTATCAGCGTTTGTTTGTGCAATTGTTGTCATGATGTTTCCCTTCGCTAGCACTATCTAGATCAGGTTCTTGCGGATGTAATCTCAGCGTTTTGCTTGGCGATTATCGCAGCATTGCGCACTCCGAACCATAATTCGACTATATCGTTCACACACTACTTAGTGGAGTAGCAGATTGCGAGCGCATAGAGCGCGAGCATTGGCTTTTATGGAACATTTGCGGGAGATTTTTCTCCGGAAAATGTTCCAAAAAAGCGCGAAAGTAGCTACAAAACCCGGAAAATCTCCCGCAAATGTTCCAAAAAACAGCCAAAACAACAACAAACGCCGGGAATTTTCCGGAGAATGTTCCACAATTACGCAAATTCAGCAACAAATGCCGGAGTTTTTCCCGCAAATGTTCCAAAAAACAGCCGAAAAGCTCGCGCGGATTGCGACGCGCTCGCTACGAAACTCGCGTTGGAAGTCCCCCGGACTTCCAACTTAAGCGAGTTTCCGCTCCGAGTTGCCTTCGCGCGCTAAATCGCAGCGCTCAGGCAGGTCGTCGCGCAAACGCCAGGAATTTTCCGGAGAATGTTCCACAAAAGCGTGAAAACGCTCGCACGAGCGCTTTGAAGGAGCTTGAAATCATTGGGATTTCAAGCTCGGTCAAAGCACAACTTATTCATCACAGTCGAAGCCACTTGAGCAGCTTGCCGCTTCGAAGCGCTTCAACCGAAGCGTCGCAGTGCTTGCTGTCTGTGAGCGAGCCAAATCCATAACCGCTAAGCACCGAGCCAAGCCATCCGCGCCTTCCGAACGCGCCGGATGCCAAGAACAGCGCAAACAGCACGCCGAACATGAAGCTGAACCATATTGCAGCTTGGCCACCCGTGAACGGCAGAGGAACCGGACGCACTAAGTATCCAAAGCTGAAGTAGCCGACTAAGCGACCCTTACCGTTGTTATCACTAAAGCCGTCGCTCTCATTATCGGACTTATCTTTTGCACGTCCGTACAAAGCGTACTCAACTCCGTCACCGTCAGTCTTTAGCTTCTTGAACGCCGCAGCATCTACGGAGCCATTGCTCATTATTGACTTGCAGCTGTCAAAATCAGTTGCGCCGCCAATCTTATTAACTTTGCACGCGTACAAGCTAAGGTCGCTGAGTCTAGAGAAGCTATCGTAGTCGTCGTGAACATCCGCAAACAAAGTCTTATTTTTATCCTTGCTTTCCGACTTCGAAACTTTTCCGTCCTTGTCGTATTCCAAAGGATTACCCTCAACCGTGAGCTTAGAGTAGTCCTTCTCATCCATTGCTACAACGTAAGGATTCTTAGCATCCGTGTGACCGCTGAGAAGCGATCCTGCAGTTGCAGCAACAGTTGGTCCAACGTTATCAACAGGTATTACGTATACGCGCATTGCTGCTTCGTCGGTGCTGTCACCTTCCGCGTTGTACTTATCTTTATTTCGTCCGCGAGTGTTGAGCAGCGTCTTATTCACCCAGCTATCACCTAGAGTCATCAGCTGAGTGCTTTGCGGTGCCGCAAACACCTTATCGTTCTTTGTAATATGGAAGTCGTTTCTGCCTGTTGCAATAGCTCCAGAGCTACCCCATGCAGCTATGCCCTTGAAGCTGGTTTCATCTATACTATCGTTAGTTCCGTAAGTTTTGCCTTCGCCGCCAGTAATATGGTCACCGCCGCCACCACTGAGGCCTTTACCGTCACCTCTCCAATTAGCAGAAGTCATGTCGATAATGTTTACGTATGCCGTTAAGTGCGAAGTGTTATGCTCACTATCACCGATAGGCGCGGCGTTACCACCAGCACTATTAGCAGCTCCAGCAGCACCACCAGCTCCACCAGCATCGCCACTTCCGCCAGCACCGCCAGTATCGCCAGCACCGCCACCGTCCGGCGTATACACGTAGAAGTTGTTCTCAATCATCTTGTAACCGTTTTGGCCAACAATAACATTGTTTTCTTTATACTCACCATCAACCTTGCCGCTACCTTTTACTTCGCGCAGTGACGGCTGGCAGTCGTACAAGTTGTAACCTTTACCGCACTCTTTTTCAAGTCTTACGGTATTCGGTTTCAGCACAATTCCATACTGCAGGTCGTTAAGCGTAAACGGCGCTTTAGTGCCGAGGTTGAATAGATAGAACAGCGATTTTCCGTCTGGAGACAGCATAAATCCTGGGTCGTCTTTTCGATCATTAACGTACGGATGCTTTGGATCCCACGTCACCAAATAGTCGGCTGCTTTATCAGTATCGTCAAATTTTTTAGAAACACGAAGTCTAGCAAATCGCGTAATCTGCTTGATTCTAGGAAGAGGCACGAGTATGCGGCTTCGCCAACCGCGCGTCAATACGGCTACGTCTTGTATATTCCCGGCTCGGCCTCCGTAATTATCTTCAGGGAAGTTGTTCGGCTTAGATACGTGTGGATTATGGCTAGTATCGTAGTCGTTTTCCTTGAACGTCACCATTGCTTGGCCTGGGCTTAGCGTTATTTCATCGTTTGACGTGACTTCGCTATCGCTTTTAATCCAGTTTCCGCTTTCGTTTTCTTTGTGTAATTCGGTTTTGATTGCGTGCTTTTCGTCGCCGCTTAGCAGCATTGGGTGCACTTGCACAATACGCCTGTGCATGGCTACGCCGAAGTACACGCAGTCGGAAGGATGCTGACCTTTAGACCATGCGTCTGCAGAAACATTATCTGGCCTACACACTTCACTTGGTTTTTCTTTTGCTAATTCCATTGGCAGGACGTTATCATCATCCTCTTGTTTAGCAAGATCCACTGTGTTACCTGCGTCACGATCCTTACCATTTGAACGCACTTTACCTGATTTTTCACCAGTTCTGGCGTCTTGGTTGTCGTCAGAGTCTTCAACGTCGCGTAAACCTGGCATTGGGGACCACGGCCCTGCATACCAACCTGTACGGCTGCGCGCTCGGACTACGCTGCCCGGTTCCAAGTAATTAGGCGTGAAGCGAACATCACCATTAGACGGATCAATGTATATACCAGGACCTTTTGTATTATACTTGGCTTCATCATGCCATCCTCTTATTTCTTTTGCAGGATCGTACCCATCGCACAGCAACCAGTATTTATACAAACCTTTCTTCGTCCAGCACAATGCAATTTTTTTACCAATGTCGTAGGACTGCTCATTACTTCCACCGGTACTTCCGTTTGCGCCTCCGTTTGCACTGCTGGCCGCAACGGTGTATTTCTTCCTAGGATGGAAGTAAATAACCATTCGTTTTGCAGCATACTCACGACCATACATTTGCTGTGACGGCTGTACCAATACTCCATTATTTAACTCTGAAGTATTAGCTCCTTCATTTTGATAAAGCCAATTTTTCTCAGTAGTTGGATTTTCGTGCGTATTTCCATCGTACGCGACTACGCTAGGCCCCGGAGCTTCTTTCCACGTTACTCTGAAGCATCCTACAGCAGTTTCATCGCTATTTTTACCGGCGCTATCTGTAGTTGAAGCAACCATCTTGAATATAGTGTCCCCAGGCTTATTGCCTCTGTTAGATTCAATAAACCTTTGAAGCGATTTAATATACTCTTTTCCACGTTTAACAAACTCGAGACTCTTAGCTCCGTCGCAATTGTAACTATTACCGCCCGTGCTCTTGCAAACGAGAATTTTCACGCGCAAATTATCTTCAAGAACTTTACTTGATTTACCTTCTTTTGGTTTCGGTTCATCATTCTCATATTTTGATTCAGGCTGTATAGTCTTGTCGTACGCATTGAAGTCATCATCCAGCTTCAAATTATCAATTAAGTGTATAGTAGCGTTATCTACACTACCGTAGCTATCTCTCTTATAAGCCGGGTTATACCATACTCTGTCCAAATCGAGCGGATCTTCGCCACTTCTCAATCCGCACTGGCCATGGTTGTTTTGATTCATCAGGCAATCACCATGAATATTCCACGGCTTACCATTTTTGTCATACTTCTTCGCACTAATCGTCGGCTTTTTGCCGTCCACAGGCATGAACCACACGTTAATTACGTTCGTGGTAACGTCCTGTATTACATCATTTTTATCAAAATCATTATTTCTCAGTAGCAAATCGTTCATTATTAGGCCGTTACGCACGAACAGTTGCGCGTGCATAAATGGTCGCTTGTTGAAGTATCTTTCTGCAGCTTCCTGATCACCTTCTCCGGGCACATATGGCACATTATCGTAATCATTCACCGAATTAACGCCTTTATTCTCGGTTATAATGTCGCCAATGTTTTCGTTATCTGCTTGACCGTTAAAATACTTTCCTCCAGGCATAAGGAAGTCTTTACGGATTGTGTACTCGCTACGCTCATCTTTTGTCCCGGCGTCTATGAGCTTATCCGTAATAGGAACTTCAGTCTCATCAATCATGTTCACATCAACGTTGTCTGCAAAAGAGCCACGATTTCCACCATGCTCATCCGGGGTATACTTAACTAAATCAAGCACGTTTTCCCACTGGCATTTTCCAACATTATCGTCGCTATACCCGCCTGGAGTACACGTACCATCATTAGGAGCATAACCAAAACTCAATCCGCGTATTGGCAACTTACCGTCCCAGCCTCCGTTACCTTCTGGACCATACAGAATATCATGCTTATTCTTCGAACCGTCAAGAACTTTGCTAAGCGAAGGTTGCGGCTTATTTGGATCTTGAGCTTTTGGTACGCCTTTAATTAAATTAAGCACAGCATCCGTGTTAAGCCTTTTACCAGTGTTGATATTCCACTTGTACACTAAATACTGCGTACCGTATTGTTGGTTTCCTCGCATTTCGAGGCCCGGGTCACTTTCCCTTCCACCAACCTTTGTACCTTTAAGTTCCCACGTATAATCTTTGCGCATGTCTACGAAGCGCGTCACCTTATTCATAACAGGGTTCAGCTCAGTTTTATCGCTTGTTTCTAGCTTTTCAAAAACAAGCGTTTTCTTCGCATACTCCATCTTAGGAATATCGTTTATATCTGTAGTGATTTTACGGGGTCCCATAACTCCGTCTAGGCACAGCTTCCACTGCAAGTCGCTACTATGCTTACCCTCAGCCTTGCAAGAATACTTAGGTTTACCATCTCCTTGAGCGTAAGTGAATTTACTACTAGACTTATCGTACTCGTTATAAGTATCGTACTTATCTTCGCCTTTAATGCCGATTTCTTCCTCGCGGTAGACAAAAAGCCTGTAATTCTTAGGGTCGTGACGCATCCAAGTAAGCAATGCTCCCTTTTCTGCGTCGTTTAACTCGTACGGGCTTACTTGCACTAAGCCATTTGGCCATGTAATTTTCAACGGAAGTGGGTCGGATTCTTCCGAAACTCCGGTGAGTTGCCAAAGGCTAGTTTTGACCTCGTCCATAGCTTTTGCTGAGTCTCCCGTTATGCCAGCATCCACATAAATTCTGGAGCCAATTTCCGCAAAGTATTCCGGAATCGTAATATCGCCGGTTTGTGGATCGAACGTAATTTCGCAGCTTCCGTCCGGAGCTTTTGCCGGGTCGCAACCAGGAATTTTGCCTTTTAGATCCGTAATCACTCGCTTAGCGTACTTTTCTTTGAGCTGCGTATCACTTGGATTTCCTGCAGCACGGTCGTCGTCAGCATCTCGATTCTGTTTTTCAGCGTCTTCTTTAGCCTTGTCTTCGCGGTCTTTGCCAGTATTACCATTCTTGCCACCCTTGTTTTGAGTGCTTCGCTTCAAACGTTTCTTAACGTCTTTATTTACTCCCGTAGACGCGTTAGTATCGCCTGCTTTGTTCTGCCTTTCGTTGCCATTATTTGGAACATTCTTGGCTTCAGAATTTGCAGCGTTTTCAGAATTTGCAGCGTTTTCGCTTGGCTTCTGATCGGTCTTCTGATCAGTATTCTGCTTATTTTCAAGCTTGCTATCAATGCTCTTGTTTTCGTCTTCCTTAAGAACAGCAAACCTTACTTTACCGCGCCTTCCAGGAACATTGCGCTTCTTAGAATCCTTCTTAGAATTCTTCTTAGCTGTCTTATTCTTAGCGTTCTTCTTAAGTTCTTTAGAAATCTTCAAAGAAGCAGGCTTGTTGTTAGCTTGATTCTGCGGAATCTGCTGTTCCTGCTTATTTTCTTGCTTTTGCTGATTTTGCGACTGATTCTGCTGCTTTTGCGGCTGCTGTTCCTTCGGCTTTTGCTGATTTTGGGTAGAGTTCTCCCCAGATTTGGCATTATCAGTTTTTTCGCTATCAGCTTTAGCTTTGTTGTCAACTTTCGCCTTGCCGCCAGCAGCCTTGCCGTCAGCAGCCTTATCACCAGTCGATTTGTCGTCAGCTTTCTCCTTGCTGTCAGCTTTAGATTTATCTTTATCCTTGCTGTCAGCCGACTTGTTATCAGCTGCCTTGCCGTCAGCATCCTTTCCATCGGCCGCTTTATCGTCAGCTGCATCTCTGTCCTCTAAAGCAGCTCTATCCGCATCAACCGACCTAGCGCGTCGAGCCCCTACCGTCTTCGGCATATTACTTCTACCATCAGTATTCACCTGATGCCACGGCTTCCCTAAGCCGTCTCTCTGAATAATAATTCCGTAGCAGCTACCATCTGAAGGACACTTTTCATCAAAACTCTTATGAGTTTTACTTTGTACAGGGTCAACTACAGGCTTGCCTTTACCGCGCGCCCAAATGCGTACCATAATCGAGCGCACGCGCTTATCACCGTCCCACGGCTTTACGCGCCCAACGTAATACTTGTAGTCTTTACTCGTATCCCTACGTCCGTTTTTATCTACGTTATTGCCAACTTCCTTCGTGCGCTTATCCCACCAAACGTTTGGCAAACCGTAATCTTTAGAAACAATAATCAGCCTAATCTTCTTAAACACTGAGTTTCCTGCAGCATCCCAACCGTGGAATATAAGATCGTGAATACCGTCAGATTGATCCTGATCTTTAACCGTAGGCGAACCTTGAGCTGGATTATTATCCTTTTCCAAATCTTTCTTTAGAACCCAGCCTTCTTGATCTTTATCAGTATGAGGCATATTACTACCATGATTAAAATCGTCGTATTGTATAGTCTTAAAGTGGCCGCCGCCTTTACGATCAGGATCCTCGTCTTCGTCAACCTTAGGGTCATTAATCATCTTGAAGTCGTCACGGAACTTATTTCCAACATACTTCTTAACCGTATCCTTCTCCATAACGCCAAGAAGTATTTTCGTATCGTCATGACCTTTAACCCAGAACTTAATTTTGCTTCCAACAGCAATTCTCATACCATCTTCTGGCACTTCTTCAGCATCGCCATTATTTACGCTCACTTTTACATCAAGCTTTGGATCCTCATAGTCAACATAAGCAAACACAACAGGTATAACAGTAGTTGAGTTATCCCAGAACGTAATCTTCGCGTACTTTACAAACACAACATTTGGCAAAACTGTAGGTTCTACAGGATTGCCATTAGACTGGGTCTGCAACTGCGCACTATACTTGTTGCGCATCCAAGTGCCGTACTGCCTATTGATTTTCTTTATAACATCCTGCTTGTCTGCGTCTGTTAATTCATCCCCCTGCTTTGCATTTTTTGGAGCGTTACTTATATACCAAATATTGCGTTTCGTAGCATCCTGAGGAGTAGGCCAGCACGCAGACGTTGCAGCGTCACGGTTTTCAACGTCCGCAGACCGCTCAGTATTAGCCGAACGCATGCTTGCGTCAACAGCGGACCTATCACCGTTAGATGCGGACCTATCCCTATTCATTTCATCCTTATGCTCATCCAAAATCTTAGAGTGAGCGCAAGGATTTAGCACACTTACAACAGGCACTTTTGCAGCAATTTTTACATCCGCATCTTCCAACGTGTTTTTACGAGACTGCTCACCCCATTGGTCGGTCCATTCAACGTTGTACACAGCGTTTTTACGAAGATTATCGTTAGCGTCGTTGTCTTTAGAATCTTTGTAAGTTTCGTCAATAGGATACGCCGTAGTTTTGCCAGAATCTTGCCGTACGGAACCATACTTTATGTTAGTGCCGTACATATTCGTATTTACAGGAAGGAACAAGTTAGGATCAAAAGCCATTACCTGATTGTATAAATGCGCCCTATTCTTCACAAATTGCACGAAAGTCTTAGGATCCGGAAGCGGCTTATCGTAATTGTAATACTTTGGAGCAGTTGGACTTGTTTTATCGTCAATCCACTCCTCGGTTTGCAAAGGCTTAAACACGTCCGTTTGCGTAATAATCCTATACCACAAATCCTGCGTTTCGCTAATGCGATAATAATCGTTACTGTACTTTAGTTGCAGCTTATGCCTTCCAGGCGTTGAATCAACAGTATTGTGATCCCCCACACCAGGAGTACGGAACCACTGATTGCCTCGAGCGTAACCGTTATTAGGAGAATAATAATCTGGGAGCAGACGAATATTATCATTCACTTGAATAGCAGGAGAATCATATAAAGGCCTATTTACTAAATTCAGAAGAACACTTGAGAACGTAATACCGTAATTAGAAAGGTAGTTACCATTATTGCTGTTGTACGGTCCCAAACCAGTTCCCTTAAGGAAGTGCCACCTTGGCGCCTGAACATCCATAATTCGCGGCGCACCATACCACTGCTGGTACATAGTGGTATACATATACTTACCACGATTACGGCCAAAACTTATTAACGAATACTTAGAATTATTCCCAAACGGATCAGTCCGACCGTAAAAAGCAGTATTATTCCTTCTGCCGTAGTAAGATCCTGCAGCGTAGAAGAACGAATCGTTCTCGTGCCCAGGCTGAGTACTGGTAGTGAAATGAATCTTATAAGTGTAAGGAACTTCATAATCGCCAGATTCCTTATGAACTTCATTCACAAAACTAAAGACGCGCTGAGTATCAGTTTCTATAGACTTGTAAAGATTTTTTACGATAGCCATGTACGCAGGAGAGTATCCTCGCCCGTAACTACCTTCTGTCTTAGGTGCAATCTTGTGGACGCCATCATCCGGAGCCGCATAACTCGAAGAACTAATGCAAACTAAACCAGATCCATCTCGGCAAGAACCAATAACTTTATCGCTATTTAAGTCATCACTACTTATGGATTGAGGAAGAAGTCTAGAATAGTTTCCGTTTTGACTGTCGTCACTGCCGCTCATCTTATCCCAAGCTGCGGTAAGATCATCACCCGGAGCAAAATCGCTACTCTTCACTTCCTTGCTGCACAAACCGTTAGGATTATCCCACGAGAATGAGCAAGTTTCGCGAGGAGGGTTGGCAATATGCTTTACCTCCTTTTTGTACATTGCAGTTTCTTCCCTACCCGTGTACAGGACTCGCTGAATGTACTGCCTTCCACCTTCGCTACCCTTGTCCAAAGTCTGACCTTTTGGAACCGTAAAGTAGTTAAGAGCATCAGCTGCACCCTGTGTGCGGCCACCCATGTTGAAAATTATATCCCACACGAAGCCGCCGCCGGAAAGCTTAGGCGTGCGCTTTACAAACACAAAGTCTGCAACATCATCCAAAGGTAACTTATACACATCCATGCCGTTACCTTGCGGGCTAATAGTCATATCACGCAAACGCTTCATAATATACGTGCCTCTAGGGTACGGCGTGAAGTACGTTTTACCAAAGTGGTTAGTTCCGGAAGGATCTTCAGGCACAGGGCCATTCTCATAATGTCCACGAGGATAATCAACAGCACCGTTTACTGTTCCAGAATTGTGCGTGTAACCTTTAGCGTTTACATCCAAATCGTGGCCGTTTGTAGCACGAGCGCCAGCACCATCGCCTTCGACAGTAAAACATTCGCCGCGAGCATAATCCTTACCGCAGCCAGGATGATACACTTCGTAAGAATCGCGCTCACCACTGCGTTCTTGGGCTTCGCGGTTTTGCGCTTGAGCTTGCGCTTCTTTGGCAGCACGCTCAAGAGGGGGCATGTTTTTGTAGGCTGAGCCGTACTGAGAGCCGTACTGCGAAAGTAGACCCGAACCTAAATTAGAGCCGAACTTTTTAAATGGATTTTCTGGAGTAACGGATGTACTGGAATTAGGGAAACTTTGGAATGCTGAAAGCTGAGCATCGGCATCAGGAGATGGGTTTTCGGATGGAGTATTTGATGTGTTGGTGGAATTGTTAGCGGACTTATTGTCGGACTTATTGCTGGACTTATTGCTGGACTTATTGGAATCAGCAGCAGACTTGGCAGACTTGGCAGACTCAGCAGAAGTGCTGGAATTATTAGCAGCATCCGCCGCAACCGCGGTGTCCGCAGTCAAGCACAGCGGCAGCCACATCGCCGTCGCAATAACGCAAACGAGAACCGTCTTGAACGCACGATACACCGCACGACGCAACGCACGCAGCAACGCAGGCACGCACTTACCCAACGCAGGCACGCCCCTACACACAGTACGCCACATCGCAAGCATGCACTTGCCCGCCGCACGCACTATGCGCAGCATCGCCCCACCAATGCACGCAAGAACGTTTAGCATAATCGTCCAGATACTCTTCATCGTTTCCACCTAAGTTTATTTGCGATTCCGATGCTAAATGTAGGGGAACTCCCTAAATCAAGCCGCGAACTCGCGCTCGTTTGCGTCGCCGCAGAATCCTGCAGCACCGTTTACTTGCATATTCAGTTATTCGTTCAGTTATTCGTTCAGTTAGGTCACGACGCCGTGGCGCACTATAAGCTACAAGCCGAGAATGTTCATAATCCAGCCGAAAGTATTTTCGCCATTACCTCTCCGCTTGTGCTTCTTACGCGAACTAGACTTTTTGACTTTCGGCCTCTTTTTTGACCGATTCGCAATCGCTCTAGCTTCCTCGCGCGCAAGATCTGTGCTACTAATTGCGGCTATCGCACTCGTCACACCTATCTCACTCGTCGCAGCATGCGCATCCTCACGCAACGCAGCATCACCACGCAACGCATCCTCACCACGCAACGCATCCTCACGCAACGCAGCATCACCAGCATCAACCTTCGAAGCAACGCTTCCAGCTCCCCTAACCAACGCAGCCAACCCTGTATACGCAACGTCACCATTCGTAAGACCAGTGTCAGCTAAATCGGCGCCTTCCCCTTCTTTCTCGCCTTCTTCTACGCTTCTTTCTTTCTCGCCTTCTTCTTCTACGCTTTCTTCTACGCTTTCTCTGGTTTCTTCCCCTGTTTTCTCAAGACTTTCCGCGCTACTTTCCGCACTGCTTTCCGTAACAACGCCGTCAGTCGCGCTACCGTCGCCAGCCTCGCCAGCTCCCTTATCTTCCTTATCCTCCTTCTTTTTCTTCTTAACCGGCAAACCAGCCCACCAAATGTAGCCGCCCACCACGCACAAGCTTCCGAAGCAGCCCACAACCCACCACGGGAACCTCGGCACATCCGGCTTCTTACCACGATTAGCCTCATCCGCCGCAGGCGTCGGTATAATGCGCTCGCCCGTCACCAAAATGCGCTGCGTGTTAATGCCAAGCGGCGTACACGTAATCAGCGTCATCAAATCCTTACCAGGAACGGCCGCAATCTTCTTCGTCTCATCCGGGTTCACAACGATCTTTTCAATCACCTTATAAGTGAGCACCTCGTCGAAAACCTCAATCGTAAACGTGTCCCCCTTAACGATTTCATCGAGACGCGTAAACATTTCCGCACTAGCAAGACCACGATGCCCGGTTATAACCGAACGCGTGCCCTTGCCTCCCACCGGAAGCGACGTGCCGCGCAAGTGACCGAGGCCCTTAAGCAACGTGTCATCTTCCGTACCGTGGTACACCGGCAAATCAAGATCAATCTTCTTAATCTTCAAGCGCGCCATCAGTCCGTCGTCGTTCGCCTTCAACTGCTCCCAGTAATCCTGGCTAGCATCCGACGTGGCGCCGTGCGAAGTCGGAATGTTCGTGTTCGCCTCGTAAATAGCGCCCGACGAAAGCTTGCTGTTATACTCGCGCGCGCGGTCCAACTGCTCGTGCGGAGCCGGAATCGTGTGCGTAATAAGCTTCGCATACTCGGCCGCAACCTCCGACATGTGATACTGACTCAGCCACATGGCAGCGTGCGGATAAATAAGCGACGCAAACGACGCAAGCAACAGCAGCGTCGGCACAATGCACGACTTAGAGAATCGCCACTTTTTGGTGCTGGCTTTTTTGGTTGTTTTGGTTGATTGAGGTTTGGTGTCGCCCGCGTTTGGATAAGCTTGATCATCGCGACGACCGTGTTCCCCACGATAATCGCGTCGATCTGGCTTAACCGCCACAATGCGACTCTCAAAAAACCTAAACATGTTAGTAAATCCTCATGAAAGCGTTCGCGCGCGACGACCTGCCTGAGCGCTGCGGTTTAGCGCGCGAAGGTAATTCGGAGCGGAAACTCGCTTAAGTTGGAAGTCCAGTGGACTTACAACGCGAGTTTCGTAGCGAGCGCGTCGTAATTCGCGCGAGCGCTTTGGTTGTTTTGTGGAACATTTGCCGGGGGATTCTCCGGGTTTTGTAGCTGTTTTGGCTAATTTATGGAACATTCGCCGGAGATTTTCCGGCGTTTGTTGTCGTTTTTGCGTTGTTTGGAAACATTTGCCGGAGATTTCTCTCCTCGCGATTTTCTTTGCGAGATACTTGGCTTTCGTCTATGAGTTTTGACTAGCGTGTTTGGTGTTTAGTGTTGTGAGGTCAAGGAAATTTCAGCATCGTGCGTCCCGTCGCTACGCTCCTCTTTTAGCACTCTGCCCGAAATTTTCTTGACCTCTACTTCGCTACTCTTTAACACAAAACTCATAGACTAGCGAGTTTTGTTGCGAAAGTGCGTGGTTATGAACGGCAGTTATGAGATGTGGCTGTAAGAGATAGAAATTGCTTATCTCTCACTGCTAATAAGGCCACTCAAAACAGCTGCGCAGCTTGGTCGAAACCAAACTGCGCAACCGCCAGAGTAAATCAGCTGCGCAACCAAGTCACTCAACCGACTGAGCGAGTTTTACTCCTGCTCTTGCTCCTTGCGACGCTTCAACACAATGTAGAAGAACGTGCCAGCAATGCCAACAATGCCGCAAAGCGTCAAAATCACCAAGCCGCGAGCACCGGTCATAGGCAAAGAACCGAGAATCTTGTCAAGCTCCGTAGCCTTTACGTTCTCGACCTCAACAAGGTTGGCTGCTACTCTCTCCGCAACTGCCGTAGCATTATCTGTTGGAGAAGTAACATGTGTAAGATCTTCTTGCAACCACACGCAGTGAGGAGCAGAATCGAGCTTGTAACCAGCAGGAGCTTCGGTTTCGACTAAGCAGTAAAGCTTCTTCGTAGCAACAGACTTAGGATTATCCTTCGGAGCCTTGTAAACCAGAAGCTTCACGGAATCAGTACCATCGACATCTTTTTTGTTTATTGTCTTCTTCTTGGTTTCCAAGGTAGTAGCTTCGTCGGTTGCTGGGCTCGTGCTATCGTCGGCTGGCTCCTTATGCGTAATCTTCTTTACGTTGTAGGAAACACCAGTACCAGATTCAGGCTTCGTAGTTATAGTTGACGTATTCTTTTGAGCGTCAGTAGTGACGCTTCCGTCGAACTTAGTTGCCTTCGTAATGTCATTTTCTCCAACAGTGGTACTTCCATCAGAACCAGCAGTCGTCTTCTGAGTAACCTCATAGAGATCGAACTTCGCGCCATTCAAAGGCATGTTCTTCTTCTTGCCGTTATCAGTTTGACCTTCGCCAGCCTTGAAGAACTTGCTTACGGTAAGAGTGCCGTAGTGCATGATCTCGTTAGGAATGTCCTTGTCCTTGCACTCGTCTCTAGTATCACCAGGAACGCACGGATTATTACCATCGCCGTCGCCGGTCTTGTTGTCGTCGACGAAGGTGTTCGCAACGTTGGCAATCTCGTTAAGGCTCGTATCGTCAACCTTAGTCACAATCTCAACCACGAGCTTCGCAAGCTTCTTAGGATTCTCGGACTTGCTAGCCGCTTCGTACTTCTCCTTCGCGAGCTTAAGACCGTGATTTTCAACATTGTCCTTGAGCTTGAAGGTAAGAGTGTTGCCGTTATCGGTTGTAGGATTGGTCAACTCGTAGTCGTTAGTTGAATCAAGTGGTACTTCCTCAGGTACCTGTTTACCACCAGATTCAACAGTATTCGGCACCCACTTTTTAACGCCAGCCTTATCCGTTTCTTCCTTATAGATAGCGATCTTCGCCTTAACCATAGGCTTCTGCTGAGCGTCCTTTAACAAAGTCAGCTTATCAATCAACTTATCGACGAAGCCAATCTTCGTGTACTTCTTGTCTTTTCCAGGCGCGGTAAGAGGAATAGCAATCGTCCACGTAATGTGCGTACCTTCGACGGTCTTCTTCTGCGAGCTATCACTCTTCTTAGCAACCTCCGTATCGCCGACCAAATCGTTACGGTTTACACTACCGGTCTTGGTTGGAAGCTCCGGGTTCGTGTCGTTCTTCGGGTACACGTGAACGTCGTAAAGCCATGGCTTCGTCTTCTGAGTTGCGGTATCCGAGTTTGGAAGCGGCGTCGTGATTAAGAACGGCGCAACCGCCTTCGTAATGGAAACCTTCTTCCATACAGCTGTTTCGCCCGCAGCTGCCGTGTTTATCTGCGCCTTGGAAATATCCGTTTCCTCGATGTAGTACAAGCCCATTGGGAGCTGATCAAGCTTAACCGAGCCATCATCGCCGGTAACGCACTTTGCGCCGTCCTTAGTTTGAGTATTTGCGACAGTGCAATATCCCTTTGTAGTGTCTTTGGTGGCATCTCCAGTATACTTATTGAACTGCTTAGTCAAAGAAGGTTGCGCTGTCGTATCTCCATTCATCAACTGATCTACGGTGTAAGTTGGTTCTGTAGATTTACCGGATGCAGGTTTCGCAGCTGGTGTAGCCTCTTTAGGAAGCTTTAGGTATTGGACTTTATTAATCTTCGACCAGCCGTCGGCCTTAGAAAGGTCAATTACTTCGTCAGTTTTAGTATTGCCACCCGTAGCAGCAGGGCCGGTTTGGTACGTCTTCAAGCGCCAAATGGTGAACTCAACGCCCTTAACTTGCTTCTTGGCAACACTACTACTACCAACTGTGTCTACAAGTACTTTAGAATCTAGCTCCCTACCGTCATGAGCAACGTTCTTCAGTTCCGGAGCTTCATACTTGTGAATGGTAATGGATGTGGAATTAGCTTTAGTAGTATCAATATTAGCGGTGCTTGGTTCTGTAGTAGTACCACTATCAACAGCCCAGGCGATGGAGCTGGCGATGCAGCAGGTGCCGAGTGTGCAGGCGGCGGCGAATGCTGCCACGGCACGTTTTAGTAGAATTTTGTTTAGACGCATAATACCCCTCTTCTTGCAGGAACGTCTTGGATTAAATGTTTGCGTTTTAATTTTTGGCTTACAAAAAAGCTAATCATAGCAAGGTTATAATGTAATAACAAATTTCTAATAAGATATTACAAATACCTTCTTCTTAGCAATTTGTAGCAAGTTGGACGCGAGCGCTCAACTCTGAGTAAATACAAGTCTAATCATCAGCAAGACGTAAAAACAGGCACATTATACACATAAACAAATGTTTATACTTTTAAGCACCCCCCCCCCCGTAATTAATAAAATCGTTATATACCAATACTTTTTGAGGGTGTCAATATGCAAATAAATGCCCCTTAAACCCTATTTTTTACTTTCCCAAAGTTTCCCAAATCTTCACAAATCTAAATCATCGGCGTGTCGCATCGCCTTGCTTTTTCACTCAAAGCGTAGCGTGAAAAAGCAAATCGATGCGATAGCGCTTGCTCAATGTGGAAAGCCCAGTGGGCTTTCCATGCAAGCGCGCCCACGATTACGCTTTCTTTATTTCCTAAGAAAGCGTAATCTGACGAGTAATAGGTTTATTCTCGATACACTAATGCGGTAGCGCTTGCTCAAAGTTGAAAGCACGGGGTGCTTTCAACGCCAAAACGCTCGCGCGGATAACGCGCTCGCTACGAAACTCGCGTTGGAAGCCCCCCGGACTTCCAACTTAAGCGAGTTTCCGCTTTGAAGGAGCTCGAAATCCCAATGATTTCAAGCTCGGTCAAAGCGCTCACGCAGAAAGCCAACTGCACCAATGTCACACAGCCACCAACCAGAGACCCTAACGCAGCGCGCCAACTGCACCAGTGTCCGATAATCGACCACCAGAGACCCTAACGCAGCGCGACGCTCTAAAAGCCCGTTCCTGTATATCAAATTTTCAAATTCTTATTGTTTAACATTCCAGCAAACATTGCATGATACATATCCTTCGACGATTCTTCTATCTTGGTAATACTTGATATTTTATTTCCCGCATCCTTTGACGATGCTCCACAAAGATAAAAGGCCTCATTTTCTGCACCAAAGTCTATTGCAATATACCTATCGTGGTATTTTTTATCGGCCATCTTCAGATTCAGGTCTATATTAGGATAATCTTTTCTAAAATCATCTAAGATATTTTTCGTAAGCATATCTTTATTTCTCACATTATCGCTAAAAACTACGATTTGCGTGTTATCTCTTGCAGCCCTTAAAAGTTCCAATGTTTTAAGCCCAATATAGTTGTCGATAACATAAATGCTTTGCTTTGCTGACTTATATATTTTTGTATAGGCAACATCGGCTTCTATCTTATCTCCATTCAGCAAAAGAAAATGCTTGTAGGTGTTACTATCTATAAAATTATCCATCACCTTTTTCAAATCTTCTTTTGTTGCTAAGGTGCCAATTTTATCGTTAATATTTGCTATTTCTTTTGAATGCTGCATTATGTCATTCGTATTTTGACTTGTTTGCAATGACAGTTGCGTCATTTCTTTTGAGCTAAGAAAGTCTCTATTTTCAACAATGAAGTCTTTCATCTGCTTGAACATTCGTATTAAAGCCTTGCTTTGTTTAACTGCAAGTTCTCCTTTTAATACGGTCATAAGCATATAGATTCCCTGTTCCGTAAAGGCGTAGGGCTTGTATTTAATATTACTGCCTCTACCTTGCGCTTTGTTCAAGGTCGCAAAATGCGACCTTGAAAGTTCATGTACTCGCCCATCGTTCAAGGTGCCAAAATGGCACCTTGAAAGTTCACATACTTCCTCATCGGTTAATTGGAACATAAAATCGTCATCAAATTTTTCAATATTCCTTTTAACCTGTCTATTAAACATTTTTGTTTCGTAACCGTATATTTCAGCTAAATCTGAATCAAGCATAACTTTTTGATTTCTTATATAGTAGATCTTACTTTTAATCGTAGCTTCATCTATTATCGCTATCTCTTTATTCTCTTCTGCCATAATGCCCCCAACATTATCTAAATATCTTTCCCAATCTGTCACGCACTGCGTAACTTATACTGCGCGGCTTTCACTGCGCGGCTTTTTTAAATCAATATCATATTCTTTTGAATTTTTCTACTCCATCTTCAGCTTTTCCGACTTGTTCCGCATTTTTACTACATAAGCGCACCATAAGTAAAATCAGACACTAACGCAGTACGCAATCTGCGCCAGTGTCCCAAAACAAGCAAAATGAGACCCTAACGCAGCGCACCAACTGCACGCGGGTCCGAAGAACGGGATTAAGAGACCCTAACGCAGCGCGACGACCTGCCTTCGCGCTACGCTCTAAGCGCGAAAGCAGGTCGTCAGCGCACACAAATTTACAGGAACTCAGCCATCACAATCGGCAAACATTCAATCGCACCAACGCGCTGATAGTCTTTAGTGTAAATCAGCAGCTCGCGCGCAATACGCGAAGAAAACTTGCGCGAGAAAACATCAAGCGAAGCGTGTGTTTTATAGCCGGAACTTTTCACTTCAATCGGGACGATTTTATTCTTTTCCGCAATCAAAAAGTCAATTTCGTAATTGCGATTTCCTAACGCGCCATCAACACGCGCACCATCACCCTCATCAATCAACCCCTCCGAACTCATACTCTCCACAAAAGTGTGATAATACAACTCATGCCCATGCGCACTCAACATTTGCGCAACCATATTCTCATAAACATACCCAAGATTCGCCTGCAACTTGCCGCTCAGCAATCGCGTGTAAATACCATTGTCCGTAAACGACTTATCCTTAAAAGCCAGCGTAACAAACAATCCAGTATCCGCAAGAAAAAGCTTAAATTTAGTCAAATCTTTATGCTGAGCCATTCCTACAGAAGGGTCAGAAGTGTGATTCGCAATGAGAACGGTTCCGGAATCCTTTAGCTGTGCGAGCTGCTCAAGAATATCATCCGCGCCCTTCCCAGTAAGAACGCTAGAAACGTGGTATCGCGACGTGTTAGACATAAGTTGCGCTGGAATAGCGTCGAAAATTTCGGAAATTTTACCAGTCGTGTCAATCTTCCAAAAATCCTTCTCATACAATGAAAGAATGTCACGTTTCACTTGATCCACGGCACTAAAATCGTTAGTCTCAATGTAACTTTCTACAGCTTGTGGCATCCCACCAACCAGCATATAAATACGAAAATCTCTCAGAATCTTCCTACAAGCCGCTTGACCGATTGGTTTTTTAGAATCATACAGATTACGCAGAAGCGGAATAGTGACTTCATCACCAAGCGCGCGAGTGAACTCCTCATAATCCATCGGATACATTTTCAGCTTGCGTTCTTCGCTCGGAATAAGAATATCCTTAACATTTTTGTAAATCGAAATTAGCGAACCGGTTTCTATATAGTCGTATCTGCCGTCACTCACTAAAGCTTTTATGGCTTGACGCGCTTTAGGGCAAAGCTGTACTTCGTCAAAGACAATGCAAGATTTGCGCTCTTTTAAGCTTGTTTTGTACGCAAGCTGTAGCTGCAAGAAAATATAGTTTATGTCCGAAAGGTCGTCAAATAGCTCCTTTATTTCTTTCGATGCTGTGTAAAAGTCGACGAGAATGTAGCTTTCGTATTCGTTTTGAGCGAATTCTTTTACGATTGTCGATTTGCCCACGCGACGCGGGCCTTCGATAAGCAGCGCTGTTTTGCCGTTGGACTCGTGCTTCCAGGCGAGCATTTCGGAGTAGATTTTGCGTTGGAATTTGAGGGGTGATTCGCTACGTGCTGCGTCTGACGATTGTTGCATGAAATTACGCTGAGTTTTAGCTGACGTATTACCTTCGTAAACCATTGCAATTCCGCCTTTCTTCCCAAAATCGACATTTTTATTTTATCAAATTACCCCAAAATCGGCAATTTTTATTACCGCAATTCACCCCAAAATCGATATTTTTTACTACATAAGCGCACCATAAGTGAAATCAGACACGCGCGCAGAACGACGACCTGCACGAAGGTCTCATTACGCAGGTCTTCAGACACTAACGCAGAACACATACTGCACCAGTGTCCGAAGGTAGGCAAAATCAGACACTCGCGCAGCGCACCAACTGCACCAATGTCCCAAAACAAGCAAAATGAGACATTAACGCAGCGCACCAACTGCACGCGGGTCTGAAAACTGTCAACTAGAGACACTCACGCAGCGCGCATACTGCACCAGTGTCCGAAGACAGGCAAAATCAGACCCTAACGCAGAACACAATCTGCGCCAGTAACAAATAAACCTCAGCGCGCAATACTGCAAGCACGTCAACGATTAATAATGTAGTGATTAATTGCGCATTATGGTATAAAATTTCAGTTAATACAACAGCTCACAAAACATACGCAAAATACTGCGAGCATAAGCAATACGAGGAGGAAGCAGGATGGCAAATAATATTGCATCTTCTAATTCTCTTGCCGCCAGCGCGTCTGAACTAACGCCAATCGCAGTTAAAAATTTGTGCGAAAAAACAGCGCGCAAATTAGGCGTAGACGAGCTGTACCTTTTTGGCTCGGTCGCGCGAAACGCAGCAAACCGCGATTCGGACGTTGACTTCATTTACAAAATTCGTAACGATCCAAACCCGCAGTCACCGCAATCGGCTATCAAAGAAGCGAGAAAAAAGCAAGAATTACGCTTAGCTCTGTCCGAATGTTTAGGAAGAAAAGTGGATCTTGTAAACAAAGATTACGTAACGAAACCACTTTGCGATGGCGGCGATGCGGAGTTGCAAAGAAAAGCGTTCGTTACAGCAATCAACAAGCAGCCAATCTACAAAATCATTTAGCGCGAGATTTGGCGCTCCAAGCAAACTCAATTCAGCAAAACTGACTCAATGTCAAATTTTTCAATGTTATTTTTCCTTACTTTCTGAACATTCACGAGATAGTTTTTTTAATTCAATTACAGTAACTAACACAGTTTTTAGGCTAGAAAGCATTCCATCTCGCCTTAAATACTAATAACCACTGTATTTACCTCTTTTATCAAAATCATCATAATAAAATTATTGATTATGAGATAATCTGCTATAATAAACTAAGATGTTTTGAGTAAATAACGAAATTACTTTTCATTTAAGAATTAAGAGTATTTTTTCGTTTTTTATTCTATATTCTTAAAATATCCATTGAATTACGAAATTTAACTGTAAAATGCTTAGAGGAATCATGGATGACAATTACTTAGACATCAAATCTAAAATAGACAATCTTAAAGATCAGGAAGCTGGAGCTGCTTTCAAAAGCATTGTAAAAGCGTACCTAGATCCAGCTTATGGTTCTATGACAAAAAGAGACTTAGATATCTTACTATTTACTGAATTACAAAAAGCTAATATTATAAGCAAAAATGCTGAATTATATGAAATTATACGCAGTTTAAAAATTAGCCGAGCTAAAGCAAAAAATTTATTATACGAATCAAAAATGCGTAGAGCATCAATGGAGGATTTAGACAAAGAGCTAAAGGAAATTATAATTAAACCTATTTTTCTAAAGGATAATGACAATATTTCAATCGAAATAGACAACCAATTACTAGTCGACCATATTAGATGGAAGCTTAAAAAACTAGGCTACATTACAGATGGTTCATTTTCAGCTGATTTGCTTAAGTTATCAATTGATGCATACGTTGCTCTATTCGTTAAAGTAACTGGCGAAAATAGCAAGAAAGTTATAAATGAAGCATTAGCTAAATGCGGAGCAGAAGAAATAGGATTCTCCGGCCTTTTGAAAAAAATCCTTAAAGATGCTACAAAAAAGGTAGTAGGAGAGGCAACAGGAGAGGCAACAGTAGAGGCAGCAGTAGAGGCAGCAGAAGGGTTAGGGAAGAAAGTATCTAAATGTTTATACGAAAAATTACACTCCCTAATACACGCACGCGATAAAAAAAGCGAAGTATCTAAAATCTGCGAGGAAGCTCAATTAAAAGATTAATGAATTTATGTGCATATTGACAGAAATTTAACAGCACATACATCACGGCATATACCTCTTATTTAGGCAAATACATCTTAACAGCGATATCGCCAGTTCCAAACTACCACCAAAAATCAACGTAGTGTATGTAAGCGTGAGCATAGCACTTATGTATCGGGGCATCCAATGCAGTCAAGAACTTGCCCCATACTTCATCGGGTTTGTGGACTTACCTACCACCTAAGTCCACAAACCCGAGAAATCAGCTCTCAGGCAGGTCGTCAGCACACACGAAATAACTTTTATCCGCATTACGTAAATTTTATTGTCTAAAATAATTACGCAGAATAACATCAAATTATGGACAAACGCAACAACCACCACAAGCATCAATAACAACGAACAATAGTACAAAAAATAAAGTAGTTCCAATAAAGCTACTTATAAAATAGACACACTAAAATAGACGCATACAAAAACAGAAAATAGAAAATGTGCATAGCACAATGTACTCAATAAAGAACAATCGAAGGGGGAAATAAACATGGCCGTAGAGAAAAAGACAACAAGTGAAAATAACCAGCGAGGAAATCTGCTTATTTACCAAGCCGAAGATGGCAAAACAAAAATAAACGTGAGATTTGTTGATGAAACAGTGTGGCTTACGCAGCAACAAATGGTCACGCTTTTCCAAACATCTCGCACTAATATTGTTGAGCATATTAAGCACATCTACGAAGAAAACGAGCTAGACGAAAATTCAACCTGTCGGAATTTCCGACAAGTTCGTTTGGAAGGCACAAGGCAAGTTGCACGACAAGTACCACATTACAATCTCGATATGATTATTTCACTTGGATATCGCATAAAGTCCAAGATTGCAACCAATTTTCGCCGTTGGGCAACAGAACGCCTCAAAGAGTACATGATTAAAGGCTTTACCATAGATGATGAGCGACTGAAAGAACTAGGAGGAGGTGATTATTGGAAGGAACTTTTAGAACGAATTCGCGACATTCGTTCTTCTGAAAAGGTAATGTATCGTCAAGTGCTCGATTTGTACGCAACTAGTGTTGATTATGATCCAAAAAGTCAAGAATCAGTAGCGTTCTTTAAGATTGTGCAAAATAAGCTTCACTATGCTGCTCATGGGCACACAGCGGCCGAAGTAATTTATGAGCGAGCAGATGCAGATAAACCTTTTATGGGACTTACTACATTTTCTGGGGATTTTCCTGCCGCTAAAGATATTGGCATTGCTAAAAATTATCTAAAAGAAGACGAACTAAAAGTTCTTAATGGTATTGTTTCTGGATATTTTGATTTCGCGGAAATACAGGCAATACGCCATAATCCTATGCACATGAGCGATTACGTAAAATGCTTAGACAACATACTTTCTGCTGCGGGAGAACAAATTTTATTAGATAATGGCAAAATTAGCCACAAGCAAGCAATTGAAAAAGCAACCGCGGAATATAAGCGTTTTATTGTCAACAATCTTTCGCCAGTTGAAGAATCTTATCTCACTACCATAAAAAATCTCGAACAAATCGTCAAGACCACTGAAGAAAACGCCACAAAACACAAAAATGGTAAGTAGAGACTTGAAAAACGCTGGGACAGTATCGATAATTGCGGAAATCTAGTTGACACCTTCGTAAACCATTGCAATTCCGCCTTTCTTCCCAAAATCGACATTTTTTATTACCGTAATTTACCCCAAAATCGATATTTTTACTACATAAGCGCACCATAAGCAAAATGAGACACGCGCGCGGCGCGCAATCTGCGCCAGTGTCCCAAAACAAGCAAAATGAGACCCTAACGCAGCGCTCCGACTGCACGAGTGTCCGAAAACCACCAACCAGAGACACTCACGCAGAAAGCGTACTGCACCAGTAACGAAAAAACGCCTCTATACGTTACGCGCGCAGTCACTCATCTGCACTAGTAACGAAAAAAACAGAAAAGCGTTCGCACGGATAACGTGCTCACTTACAAAACTCGCGTTGGAAGTCCCCCGGACTTCCAACTTAAGCGAGTTCCCGCTCCGAGTTGCCTTCGCGCACTATGCTTTGAGCGCTTCGGCAGGTCGTCGCGCTGCACCAGTAACAAAAGAACGGTGGTGCTCACGCGAATAACGCGCGCAGGCACGTCAACGCGCATTCGGCACAAATTCAATCCTGCAAGTCGCATTCAAAGCATTTGCAATACGATTCAAAAGCGCAACAGTCGGATTCCTCGAACCATTTTCCAACCTGCTAATATCCGACTGACTTATACCCGTCTTCTCCGACAGCTCAGCCTGAGTCAAACCAGCCTTTTTCCTCGCCATCACAAGCGACATAGTCAAGTCTCTTTCCGGCTGAAGCGCATCATACTCTTTCTTAAACTCGGGATCCTTCATAAGCTCGTCCGTGAGTTCATGCAAATCATTCATTCGTTTTCCCTGCCCTACTTGCGCCCCCTGCAACTCCTGCTTTTCCTGCAACTCTTGCCTTTTCATCACAAGCCTATCTTTCTATTAAAATATTCAGCCCTTCTCTGCATAGCTACTAATATTTCACTACGCGGAGTTTTCTGCTGCTTTTTAACAAATCCATTGGTGGCAATAATAATCTTATCCGCATCAAAAAAGTATAAAATACGCACTATGTTGCTACCTAAAATAGTGCGAAGCTCAAAAATATGGTTGCCAACATGCTTACTAAGCGGCTCCCTCGCATCGTTTCCCAACATCTCCAAGCGATGCAAATCAGAAACCACCTTCGCGCGCAACTTGACATCCAAACTTTTAATAAACTCACGTACTGGCTTATCACCATCCTTATCACTGTAAAAAATCACATCAAACAATTTTCCCCAACCCCCTGTCTTATGTTATATATAGCATAATAATACATGCGCGCCTTGTCAAAACAAGCAACAGAGACCCTAACGCAGCGCACCAACTGCACGCGGGTCCGAAGAACGGGATTAAGAGACCCTAACGCAGCGCGACGACTGCACGCGGGTCTGAAAACTGTCAACCAGAGACCCTAACGCAGTACGCCATCTGCACGAGTGTCCCAAAACAAGCAAAATGAGACACTAACGCAGAACAACGCTAAGCGCGCGCAATCATCCAACGCGCATAATCCGCGGCACACCAGCCTCAACAAGCTTCCGCTCAAGATTCTTAACGCCAACAACATCCGCAAAATTAAAGCGCACAATCTTACTCACGCCGCACTCCCTAAAAAGCACCGACTCACGCTCAGCCTGCCTATCAATATTGCGATTAATAGCGGTCTGATTGTAGGAATTACGCAACATTTGAGTATCCGACGAAGAATTAAAGTTGATATTCGCATGCGTAGAATTAGTCGAATCAACAAAATACTTGTCATACCCATCAAGCTCGCCAACAATCAGACCACCGCCAGGAACCCGCCACAAAAAATCACACCTATACTTAACCCCGGAATTAGGCGCAACAAACTCATGCTGCAACTCAGGCACCATAAACCCAAGATCAATCATCGTGCCGCGCGCGAAAGACTCGCCGCCATTCTCGCTTAAACCATTCGCAAAACAACAGAGGCGACGCAGCCTAAAAATAGGATCCGCATTACTGCCGAAACCAACTACGCCACTATCCACGAAACCGCTGCCAGCTACGCCGCTACCGCCAATACCAACGCCGCCAACGCCGCAACCAACACCGCAACCAACGCCGCCAACACCAACACCGCCAACACCAACACCATATCTTCCACCGTATCTTCTTCCGCAAATCTCAAGAACCTTGTTAAAATTCACGTTATCGCGCGCAGCAGAATCAAAAATAGGCAACGCAGCCCTAAAACTCAAACTGTTAG
The DNA here is from genome assembly GCF_049244055.1 of Gardnerella nova. NCBI lineage: Bacteria > Bacillati > Actinomycetota > Actinomycetes > Bifidobacteriales > Bifidobacteriaceae > Gardnerella > Gardnerella nova. The sequence goes on from NZ_CP058369.1 coordinate 1,123,800, forward strand.
CAGCATCAAAAAGCAGCGTACTCTTGTCAACAATATGACTTCTAATCTCGTAACTTACTCTGTCGCTTAAATGCGGAAGCGTAATAAGCTTCCCATCATATTTTCGACTCGGCTGCACAATCCGTACGTCGTCGCTAGTGCCATCCTGCTCCATTCCGGTTGCGCGAATACGATGCAATTGCGGATTATCGTGCGTAGATTTGTTAGTTGTTGAGCGAACATAAATCTGCGTGGGAAGCGTTTGCAAATTCGTTTTCTGTGAATCATATTTGCTACCAACAAACAGCGTGTCATAATCTTCAACAACATCATATCCTAATAAAACTGCTCCACTCGTCACAGTAAACTTCCAATCTGGATAAATATCCATCAAGGAAAGCGCTACATGACGTATGCGTTCTGACGTATATAACCTTTGCCAATAATCAGTTTGCGCGTAAAGATTGCGGAAAGTGCGCACAAAAGTGCCTTTCTTCACGCGTTTCTTTAGATACTGCTTTTGCGCATTGGTGACAGGTCGAATGCATGTACGCTCTTGTTCAGCGTTTGAAATCATTCTGATAATACTAGTATTTACTTCAATCATACGACTGAGGTTATTCGACTTGACAATACTTGTGCAATAAGATTAACGCATTGTGGATAAAAGTTATTGAGCGCACGAAAATAAGTAGTTACGTAAGATTACAAATACTACGCAAGGGACACTAATGCAGAACACTGACTGCACGAGTGTCCGAAGGTAAGCAAAATCAGACACGCGCGCAGAAAGCCAACTGCACGCGGGTCCGAAAACCACCAACCAGAGACACTCACGCAGAAACAGTACTGCACGCGGGTCCGAAAACCACCAACCAGAGACACTCACGCAGAAACAGTACTGCACGAGTGTCCCAAAACAAGCAAAATCAGACACGCGCGCAGAAAGCCAACTGCACGCGGGTCCGAAAACCACCAACCAGAGACCCTAACGCAGCGCGACGACTGCACGCGGGTCCGAAGAACGGGATTAAGAGACCCTAACGCAGCGCGTCAACTGCACCAGTGCCCCAAAACAAGCAAAATCAGACACGCACGCAGAAACAGTACTGCACGAGTGTCCGATAACCGCCAAAACCAACGCCGCAACCAACGCCGCCAAAACCACCAACGCGCAACAAAAAAGGAGCTTCAAGCCCGAAAGCTTGAAGCCCCATTTATATAAGGTTTAACTCAGCTCACTCAGCCTCGTCACCATAATCGCCCTGACCACCCTGATCGTCAAGGAAGTCATCTGGATTAAAGTCGTCGCCGAGCTTCATATCGCCGAAGTCGATGTTGGAGAAGTCCACGTCGCCCATGTCGCTCTCACCGAAGTTCGAAGGCGTGCTATCCGCACCGCCCAAACCGAAGTTCGGATAAATAGAGTCACGCACCTGAGGATCCGGCTCCACGTTAGCGTTGCGGTAACGCGCCAAACCGGTACCGGCTGGGATGAGCTTACCGATAATCACGTTCTCCTTCAAGCCCTTAAGGTCATCTTCCTTCTGGCTCAAGGCGGCTTCGGTAAGCACGCGCGTAGTCTCCTGGAACGATGCTGCAGAAAGCCAAGAATCCGTAGCCAACGAAGCCTTGGTAATACCCATAAGCTCTGGTCGACCAGCAGCAGGCTTTCCACCGTTCTTCACGGCAGCCAAGTTTGCCTCGCGGAACTTAGCCTGGTCCACAAGCTCGCCCGGAAGAAGCTCGGTGTCGCCGGAATCGATCACCGTAATGCGGCGAAGCATCTGGTGCACGATAACCTCAATGTGCTTATCGTGAATGTCGACGCCCTGGGAGCGGTACACGTTGTGCACTTCTTCCACGATGTTCACCTGAGCTGCACGCGGGCCGAGAATTCGCAGAATCTTCTTAGGATCCACGGAACCTTCGATAAGCTGCGTACCAACTTCAACGTGCTCGCCATCTTTCACAAGCATTGGCGCACGGCGCGTCACAGGGTAAACGATTGGCTCAACCGTAGTGTCGTCCGGAGTCAAAGTCACCTGACGGCCGTGGTCGGTATCCTCAACCTTCACAACGCCTGGGAACTCTGCGATTGGAGCCTCGCCCTTAGGAGTACGAGCCTCGAAAAGCTCCGTAACACGAGGAAGACCCTGCGTAATATCGGAAGCCGAAGCGACACCACCGGAGTGGAAGGAACGAAGCGTAAGCTGCGTACCAGGCTCACCAATGGACTGTGCTGCCACGATACCAACGGCCTCGCCAACGTCCACGAGTCGGCTCGTAGCCAAGGACCAGCCGTAGCACTTTGCGCAAACGCCGCGCTTGGATTCGCAGGTGAGCACAGAGCGCGCCTTAACTTCCTCAACGCCGTGCGCAACCAAATCGCGCAAAACGTCCATAGAAAGCGCGTCACCGCACTTTGCCAAAACTGTCGTACCGTCGGCAGGATCGATAACGTCCGCAGCGAGCAAGCGCGAGTATGGGCCACCGTCAGCAGCCTTAACCAGCGTCAAGTTGCCGTTTTCGTCGCGGTCGGCGATCTTCATCATAAGGCCGCGCTTCGTGCCGCAGTCTTCTTCGCGCACGATTACTTCCTGAGAAACGTCCACGAGTCGACGAGTCAAGTAGCCAGATTCTGCCGTACGAAGTGCGGTATCTGCCAGGCCCTTGCGCGCGCCGTGCTGGGAGATGAAGTACTCCAACACGGACAAGCCGTCGCGGTAGTTGGACTTCACAGGTCGAGGAATAATCTCGCCCTTAGGGTTTGCCACGAGGCCTCGCATACCAGCAATCTGGCGAATCTGCATCCAGTTACCACGTGCGCCAGACTGAACCATGATGTTCACGTTGTTGTCGTCGTGGAAGTTTTCGCGCATTGCGTCTGCAACCTTGTCGGTGCACTCAGTCCACAAGTTGATCAGCTCTTGACGACGCTCTTCGTCGGTAAGAAGACCCATATCGTACTGAGAGTTGATTTTTGCAGCCTGATCCTCGTAATCTTGCGCGATTTGCTCGCGGTTTGGAGGAAGCACAATATCGGAGAATGCCATTGTTACGCCGGACCAAGGTGCGCGAGTAAAGCCGAGATCCTTCAAAGCATCAAGGCTTGCTGCAACTTGTGCCGTTGAGTAGCGGGTTGCGATATCGTCGACGATCTTGGAAAGTACGCCCTTTGGAACCTGCTCGTTTACGAACGGGTAGTCAACTGGCAAAGTTCCGTTGAACAAGATACGTCCGCAGGAAGTTGCGAACAGTACTGTTCCGTCCTTAAAACGCTCCTCGCGCACAACGTCTGGGCTGCCCGGCTCCGGATCAACGACCTTAAGCTCGGAAGGTTCCCAATTCTTTGGCAGCACGAAGTCTGCAGGAACGCGGATAAGTACCTTTGCCTGCATGTCAATTTCGTGCTTGTCGAGCGCCATTTCAGCTTCGGCGAGCGAGGAGAAGATGCGGCCCTGACCCTTGGCTCCCTCGATTACGGTAGACAAGTAGTAAAGACCCAAAATCATATCCTGAGATGGCATGGTGACGGTGTGGCCGTCTGCCGGCTTCAAAATATTGTCGGAAGCCATCATCAAGGTGCGCGCTTCTGCCTGAGCTTCGGCGGAAAGTGGTAAGTGCACTGCCATCTGGTCGCCATCGAAGTCTGCGTTGAATGCGGCGCAGGCAAGTGGTGGCAGGTGGATTGCTTTACCTTCAACCAAAATCGGCTCGAAGGCCTGAATACCCAAGCGGTGGAGTGTAGGTGCACGGTTCAGCAGCACAGGATGTTCGGAAATAACTTCCTCCAAAACGCCCCACACTTCGGAGTCGCCGCGGTCGACCAAACGCTTTGCGCTCTTCATATTCTGCGCGAAGCCCTGATCCACCAAACGCTTGATTACGAACGGCTTGAACAGTTCCAATGCCATTGGTTTTGGCAAACCGCACTGGTGCATGCGAAGGCTTGGACCAACGACGATTACGGAACGGCCGGAGTAGTCGACGCGCTTACCGAGCAAGTTCTGGCGGAATCGGCCCTGCTTGCCCTTGAGCATGTCGGAAAGCGACTTTAGTGGTCGGTTGGATGCGCCGGTTACTGGGCGTCCGCGGCGACCGTTGTCGAAGAGCGAGTCGACTGCTTCCTGAAGCATGCGCTTTTCGTTGTTGAGCATGATTTCAGGCGCGCCAAGCTCAATAAGTCGCTTCAAACGGTTGTTACGGTTGATTACGCGACGGTACAGATCGTTCAAATCGGAGGTTGCGAAACGGCCGCCATCGAGCTGAACCATTGGTCGCAAATCTGGCGGGATTACTGGGATTACGTCCAAAACCATAGCTTCTGGCTTGTTTCCAGTAGTCAAGAAAGCGTTTACAACTTTCAGTCGCTTCAAAGCGCGAGCTTTGCGCTGGCCGGTTCCGTTGTCGATTTCTGCGCGAAGTTCTTCGGCGGCAGACTTCAAATCGAAGTCTTGCAAACGCTTCTTAATAGCTTCAGCGCCCATGCAGCCTTCGAAGTAGTCGCCGTAGCGGTCTTCCATTTCGCGCCAAAGGTCAACGTCGCCTTCCATATCGCCGGCACGCAAGCCTTTGAAGCGGTCGAATACGGCGTTTAAGCGCTGAATCTGCTCATCGTAGCGGGTGCGAATGGCGGCCATTTCGCGTTCTGCGCTGGCACGGAGCTTGGCGCGGGCGCTACCTTTGGCTTCTCCGGATTCTTCCAACTCGCGCAAGTCTTCTTCAACTTTCTTAGCGCGCGCTTCGATTTCGTTGTCGCGACGCTTGCGAAGGTTGCCGATTTCGGTATCGAATTCGTCTTGCAAATCTGGAAGATCCTGGTGACGCTGTTCTTCGTCGACTTTCGTAACCATGTAGGCTGCGAAGTAGATTACTTTTTCAAGATCTTTTGGTGCAATGTCGAGTAAGTAGCCCAAACGGCTTGGCACACCTTTGAAGAACCAAATGTGCGTCACCGGAGCTGCAAGCTCAATATGACCCATGCGTTCGCGGCGAACGCGGCTGCGAGTAACTTCCACGCCGCATCGTTCGCACACGATTCCCTTAAATCGCACGCGCTTGTATTTGCCGCATGCGCATTCCCAGTCGCGAGTTGGACCGAAGATCTGCTCGCCGAACAGACCGTCCTTCTCCGGCTTTAGGGTACGGTAATTAATGGTTTCTGGCTTCTTTACTTCGCCGTGGCTCCAGCTACGGATGTCGTCGGCGGTGGCCAGTCCAATCCTCAGTTTGTCAAATGCGTTGACGTCCAGCACTATTATCGTCCTGTCTCATGAAATTGTTTTCTAACGTTTCTTAATTTCTTAAAGTAGTGTTCGTTTCGAAATAATCGTTCCGTATTACTTTCCGTATTACGTTTCGAAATAATCGTTTCGTATTACTTCAGCTTCACGTTCCGAAATTACTTCCGAAATTACTTCCGAAATAATCGTTCCGTTTTACTTCCGTTTTACTTCCGTTTTACTTCCGTTTTACTTCCGTTTTACGTTCCGTATTATTCGATTATTCGATTATTCGATTATTTCTCACCGAATCACTGGTATTCAGGTTCATCAACAGCAATCTGGTCTTCCTTGGCGGACGAATCTGGTCGAGCGCCAATGTTGAAACCAAGGTCGTCTGATGGAATTGGATCGTCTTCCTCATCCTTCATGTCGATTGCGACGCCTTCAGCGTTCAGCACCTCAACATTAAGGGAAAGCGACTGCATTTCCTTAAGCAACACCTTGAATGATTCAGGAATACCAGCTGGCGGAAGGTTATTGCCCTTGACAATAGCGCCATACACGCGCACGCGGCCGTCGACGTCATCAGACTTCGTGGTCATCATTTCGTGCAAGGTGTAAGCAGCGCCGTAAGCCTCGAGCGCCCACACTTCCATTTCGCCGAAGCGCTGGCCGCCGAACTGAGCCTTACCACCCAACGGCTGCTGGGTAATCATGGAGTAAGGACCAGTGGAGCGCGCGTGAATCTTATCATCAACCAAATGATGCAGCTTCAAAATGTACATGTAGCCGACGGAAATTGGCTTCGGGAATGGTTCACCAGTGCGGCCGTCGAACAACGTTGCCTTACCATCAGAGCCAACCAACTTGTCGCCGTCACGGTTTGCGAGCGTGGTGGAAAGCAAGCCCTTCAAAGTTTCTGGGCGAACGCCGTCGAATACTGGGGTTGCAACCGGAGTGCATGGATCGCCATGCTCAGCACCCTGCGGCACGTACTTCTTCCAAGCTGCTTCCAAATCTGGATCCAAGTTAATATCCCAGCCAGCGTGAGCAATCCAACCCAAGTGAAGCTCGAGCACCTGGCCCAAGTTCATTCGAGAAGGCACACCCAACGGGTTGAGCATGATGTCAACTGGAGTACCGTCAGCCAAGAACGGCATATCTTCTTCTGGAAGAATGCGGGAAATAACACCCTTGTTGCCGTGGCGGCCGGAAAGCTTATCGCCTTGCGTAATCTTACGGTGCTGAGCGATGTAGACGCGAATCATTTGGTTCACGCCGTTTGGAAGCTCGTCGCCGTCGTCTTCAGCGTCTTCGCGAGTGATTTCCTTAACTGCAATCACGGTACCGGTTTCGCCGTGTGGCACGCGGAGCGAAGTATCGCGCACTTCGCGGCTCTTTTCGCCGAAGATTGCGCGGAGCAAACGCTCTTCTGGAGTAAGTTCGGTCTCACCCTTTGGCGTTACCTTACCAACCAAAATGTCGCCAGCTTCAACTTCAGCACCGATGCGAATGATACCGCGTTCGTCGAGGTTTGCAATCGCGTCTTCACCAACGTTTGGCAAGTCGCGAGTAATCTCTTCGGAACCAAGCTTGGTTTCGCGAGCGTCGATTTCGTATTCTTCAATATGAATGGAAGAAAGCGTATCGTCCTGCACGAGACGCTGGGAAATAATAATAGCATCCTCGTAGTTGTAACCGTTCCAAGGCATGAACGCAACGAGCAAATTCTTACCCAACGCAAGCTCACCCTTTTCGGTTGCAGGACCGTCAGCAAGCACCGTGCCAGCTTCAACGCGCTCGCCGTCTTTAATAAGCGGCACTTGGTTGTAGCAGGTGGTTTGGTTGGAACGCTGGAACTTGGAAAGCTTGTAGCTGGATTGGGTTCCGTCGTCGTTCATAACGCGAATAATATCGGCAGAAACGTAGGTTACGACGCCCGGCTTTTCAGCTAGGATTACGTCGCCGGAATCAACTGCTGCACGCCATTCGGAACCGGTACCAACGAGTGGTCGCTCGGACTTAATAAGCGGCACTGCCTGACGCTGCATGTTCGTACCCATCAATGCACGGTGGCCTTCGTCGTGCTCCAAGAATGGAATCAAGGAAGCGCCGAGGGAAACCATCTGGCGTGGGGAAACGTCCATGTAATCTACGGTGCTCACAGGCACATCGACTGCTTCTTCTTCGTCCACGCGGGCGAGCGCCTGAGTGCCAACGAAGTTGCCATTTTCGTCGAGTTCCTGGTTTGCCTGGGCAATAACGTGCTCGGCTTCGCGATCTGCGGTCATGTATTCGACTTCGTTCGTTACGTGACCGTTAATAACCTTGCGGTATGGCGTTTCGATGAAGCCGAATGGGTTGATTCGTCCGAAGGTTGCCAAAGAACCGATAAGACCGATGTTTGGACCTTCTGGGGATTCGATTGGGCACATACGTCCGAAGTGGGATGGGTGCACGTCTCGAACTTCCATAGAAGCGCGGTCGCGAGAAAGACCACCAGGGCCGAGTGCGGAAAGACGACGCTTGTTCGTAACGCCTGCCAATGGATTGTTTTGATCCATAAACTGGCTGAGCTGGGAAGTTCCGAAGAATTCCTTAATTGTTGCGTTTACTGGACGAATGTTGATCAAGGACTGAGGAGTAATTGCCTCAGCGTCTTGCGTTGTCATACGTTCGCGCACAACGCGCTCCATGCGGCTTAAGCCGGTACGAAGCTGGTTCTGTACCAACTCGCCAACCTGACGGATACGACGGTTACCGAAGTGGTCGATATCGTCAACGTCAACGCGCAACTGCACGTCTTGACCGTCGCGCTTACCTGGGAAGGTTTTTTCGCCGGAGTGCAAGGTTACCAAATACTTGATGGTGGCGATAATATCTTCGCGGTTCAAGCTGCGATCGCCGTAGTCGGCTTCGAGACCAAGCTTGCGGTTGATCTTGTAGCGGCCAACGCGAGCCAAATCGTAGCGCTTTGTGTTGAAGTAGAAGGAATCGAGGAGATTGCGGCCGGCTTCTGGAGTTGCAGTGTCGGCTGGGCGAATCTTGCGATACAAGTCGGTAAGAGCGTCGTCTTGCGTTTCGATTGGTTCCTTTGCGAGCGCATCCAAAACGAGTGGGTACCCTTGGAAGGCGTCGGCAATTTCGTCTTTGGTCATGCCGATTGCCATAAGGAAAACGATTGCGGATTGCTTACGCTTGCGGTCGACGCGCACGCCTAAAACGTCGCGCTTGTCGATTTCAAATTCCAACCATGCGCCGCGGCTTGGGATAATTTTCGCGCCGAAAACGTCCTTGTCGGAAGTGCGATCGGAAGTGCGATCGAAGTACACACCTGGGGAGCGCACGAGCTGCGAAACGATAACGCGCTCGGTGCCGCCGATAATGAAGGTGCCGTGTGGAGTTTGCAGTGGGAAGTCACCCATGAAAACGGTTTGGCTTTTAATTTCGCCGGTTTCGCCGTTTTCAAACTCAGCGTTCACGTAAAGTGGAGCGGAGTAGGTGTAATCCTTTTCCTTGCACTCGAGCACGGTGTGACGTGGTTCTTCAAAGTATGGGTCGGAGAATGTGAGGCTCATTGTCTCAGCAAAATTCTCGATTGGGGAAATCTCCTGGAAGACTTCGTCAAGACCGGAAACGTGAGGTACGGTGTGAGTTCCGTTTGCTTCGTCTTCGGCGACGCGCTTCTTCCAGCGTTCAGAACCGATCAACCAATCAAAGCTGTCGGTTTGTACGCCGAGGAGGTATGGCACATCAATAGGCTCACAAATGGAGCCAAAATTCACACGATCTGACGCTTTGTGCAGTTTAATATCATGCTCGTCAGCGCGTGCGATGACTTTCGTGGTGCTCGTCATAGCTTGTTCAGCAGCCAATGGACGTTCCTTTATCACTCGCTAGTTAACTATTTAATCGTTGAAAACTAAAGAAAATCGCGGCAAATGAAGTGCTTTTTAAGCATATTGTGATTCGCGGGCGCCTTCTTCGGTTCCATGAGCATGCCCGCTATATGACACACCTTACACAGTCTGTCTACTCTACCAAAAACTCCGGACTTTTCACCACCCTAACACCACCGATAAAAACAGCGACAAACGTCCTACAATCTTCCGGCAAATGTTCCACAAAACCACCAAAACAGCAACAAACACCGGGAAAATTCCCGCAAATGTTCCAAAAAACCACCAATTCAGCAACAAATACCGGAGATTTTCCGGCAAATGTTCCAAAAAACGGCCAAAACAGCAACATTTGCCGGAGTTTTTCCCGCAAATGTTCCAAAAAACCACCAAAACAACAACAAACACTGGGAAAATTCCCGCAAATGTTCCAAAAAACCACCAAAACAACAACATTTGCCGGAGAAAAAACTCCCGCAAATGTTCATGAAGCTTTGCAGTAATGCTTCTGCGAACGGCGATTACTTGTTGCTTAGTGAACTTTAACATTATTGCTCTGCAGACGTTGAGTACTTGTTGATTAGTGAGCTTTAGCATTAGTGCTGCTGCACACACTGAGTACTTATCACCTAGTGGACACTAGCATTAGCGCTCCGCTGACGTTGAGTATTATTGCCTAGAAGCCACTAGCATTCATGCTGCTGCACACACCACGCTAAGAATAATCTCCCAACCACCAAACCACCCGCAGCTTAGTTACGTGACTTTAGTTGCACTGAGCAAACCACGCACTTACGCAACAAACTGCACGAGTCTATGAGTTTTGTGTTGTGTTTAGTGTTTTGAGAGGCTGGAAAAATTGTGTTCAGCACTAAAAGAGGACTGAGGAAGCAACGTTCATAGAGAACGAAGCAAACATGAAAACCTTTAACAATCAGAGCGACGAAGGACGGGACGTGCGCAAACACAAATTTTCCAGCCTCGTAAAAACCAAAAAACTAAATCAGTTACAAAACTCATAGACGAAACTCAAGCATATTGTAAAGAAACTCGCGCCATATTAAACGATACAAGTTGCGAGTAAACTAAATACGTTACGATTACGAAGTTACGTAAAGATACTTAAAAAGCTAAGGAATAGCATGAATAACAGCGAGAATACGCAAGAAGCAGCAGAAAAAGACGAAAAGCAAGCCGAAGCACACAAAGCAGCCGCAAGCCGCGTAGAGCAAATGTACGAATACGGCTATCGCAAGTCAAACTACGGCCCGGACGAGCTCGTAACCGATGCCCACGGCAATCCGATTAGTGTTATGGACGCCATGCTCAGCGCCGACGATGCCGCACGCGCCGAAACGCACACCCCTCACCTTTGCTTCTACTCCCCTCGCATTCCTGGCAACACCGGTTCTGCGATTCGCCTTTGCGCTGTAACCGGCACGATTTTGCACCTTGTTGAGCCGCTCGGTTTTAATTTGCACGATACGAAGTTGCGTCGCGCCGGCTTGGATTATCACGATATGGCGCACGTTGTTTTGCACCCGAATTTTGAGAATTTGGTTGAGTCGATGCCGGATTCGCGAATTATTGCGTTTACCGCAAACGCTACGAAACTTTACACCGAAATTGAGTATAAACCGAACGATATTCTGCTTTTTGGACCGGAACCAGGAGATATTCCGGATCCGATGGATATTATGGCTGGTCCGCACGTGGCAGAGCAGGTGCGACTTCCAATGCGACCGTCGCTTCGTAGTTTGAATCTTACGAATTGCGCGTCGATTGCCGTGTATGAAGCGTGGAGACAGCTCGGTTTTGCTGGCGGCAAGTAACGAAAAGTAACGAGATAGTAACTAACGAAATAGTAACTAACGACTTATGCCGCAGGATTTTTATCGTCTTCAAGAACTCAGCGAACTAGCCCGACTGACACGCTCTAGCGTTGCACTATTCTGGCAGACGCGCGCCCGCGACTTGCCATGGCGCTTTGGTCGCACCACTCCTTGGGGCGTGCTGGTGTGCGAAGTGATGAGCCAGCAAACGCAAATGAGTCGCGTGGTGCCGTATTGGACAGCGTGGATGCAAACTTGGCCTGATGCACAGTCGCTTAGTTGCGCTACTGCTGCCGAAGTTATTACGGCTTGGGGTCGCCTTGGATATCCGCGACGCGCCTTGCGTTTGCAGGAGTGCGCGCGCGTAGTTGCGAACGAATATCACAATAGTCTGCCGCGCACATACGAGGAGCTTATCGCTTTGCCTGGCGTGGGTGATTATACGGCGAGCGCGGTGCTCAGTTTTGCTTATGGCGAGCAAGTTGCGGTGATTGATACGAATATTCGCCGCGTGCTTACGCGCACTTTTGCCGGAGTCGAGTCGCACGGAGGTAGCACTACTCATGCTGACCGCGAGTTGGCCGCTGCGGTGCTGCCAAAAAGCGACTTCGACGCAGCAAGCAATGACTCCTCTCCTGCTGCTCCTACTTGCGCGCCTACTCAATCCTCTCCTACTTGCACATCCTCCGTATGGAATCAATCTATTATGGAAATCGGCGCCACTCTTTGCACAGCGCAATCACCGCAATGCGATACCTGCCCGCTGCAACGGTGGTGCCGTTTCAAAGCCGCAGGTTTCCCCGGTCTCGGTGCGCGCCGCACGCGTCCGCAGCAACGTTTTGCTGGGACTAATCGTCAGGTGCGCGGCATTATTTTGCAAGCGTTACGCAAAGCACATTCGTCACAAATTTCGTCACAAATTTCGCAACAACATACGCAACAACATACGCAACAACATACGCAACAACATACGCAACAACATTCTTTACAGCGCAATGAAATTAACGCTTTATGGTCAAATCAAGCACAACTTGGCGAGTGCATTGCGTCACTTGATAACGATGGACTTATCGTTGTGCTTGAGGACGGAACAGTAACGTTGCCATAAAGGTAACGTTTGCCGTAAAGATGGCTGTATTTTGCGATTCGCACTTACTTAATTACAAACTTACTTAATTCCGCAATTATTACACAACATTCGCCTCATCGACCCATGTATTACAATGGTGAGTATGTCATTGCCAGCCATGTTCCCACGTAAGTCGCAGCGCAAAGCGGGCGCGCAACCACAGCGCGCGGCACAGCGCAATGCAGCGCGTGGTACTGACACATTGCGCGGTAAGGGTCAGCAGCATGGCACGAATCGTTTGCGCAACATGAGCGCGGCGCGACGAAACATGTACCTTCGTCGGCGCATTTTTGTGAGCGTGGTGCTGATCCTCCTACTATCGCTGCTGGTTTTTTGCGTTATTAGTTTAGGAAAGGGCATTGCGGCAATTGGCACCACGTTTTCAGGGCACGAAGTGAACGTCACCAAAAAAGCGGTGCCGGATCCGCGTCCGGTTGGTTTGACGAAACGTTGCAACGCGCGCGACATACGCTTGGAGCTGTCTACTAAATCGCAGAATGTGCCAATGGGTGGCAGCGTGGAACTTACGGAACGCTTTGTGTACGAAGGGAATACTTCGTGTCTTATCGACGCGTCAGATATGAACGCTGTGCTCGCTATTAACAACGCAACCGACTCGGAAAACAACGCGGCAAACGGCGGCGACAAAAGTAACGGCGGAAATAACGGCAAAAGTAACGGCGGAAATACAGATAATACGGGCAAAGATGCTCATAAAGAAGCCGACGATACCCAAGTTAAAAACGCTAGGAAGAACGATTTCTTATCGCACGCAGTGTGGCGTTCGGATGTGTGCGATGGCACGCTCAAGCCGTTGCTGATGGCAAAAGGCGATCGTTACGAGAAAAAGATTACGTGGAATACTAACGCAACTTCCGGCGTGGGTTGCGTCGCGGACGAAAACCTGCCGAAAGTGAACCGCGGAACTTACGTGGCCCGAATTGTGCACAAACGCGTGCCTGGGCTACGCAGCGAGCCGGTGCTGATCAACGTGCAGTAGCGCGACGACCTGCCTGAGCGCTGCGATATAGCGCGCGAAGGCAACTCGGAGCGGAAACTCGCTCGCGTTGGAAGCACGGGGTGCTTTCAACGCGAGTTTCGTAGCGAGCGCGTCGCAATCCGCGCGAGCTTTTTGGCCGTTTTTTGGAACATTTGCCGGAAAAACTCCGGCATTTGTTGCTATTTTGGTGGTTTTGTGGAACATTTGCGGGAGAATTTCCGGCATTTGTTGCTATTTTGGTGGTTTTTTGGAACATTTGCGGGAGAATTTCCGGCGTTTGTTGCTGTTTTGGTGGTTTTGTGGAACATTTGCCGGAGAATTTCCGGCGTTTGTTGCTGTTTTGGTGGTTTTGTGGAACATTTGCGGGAGAATTTCCGGCGTTTGTTGCTATTTTGGTGGTTTTTTGGAACATTTGCCGGAAAATTCCCGGCGTTTGTTGCTGTTTTGGCCGTTTTTTGGAACATTCTCCGGAGATTTTTCTCCGGAGTTTCCGCTCCGAGCTGCTTTCGCGCGCGCAATGCAGCGCTCAAGCAGGTCGGAGCGTCCGTTAGTTCTTAAAACTGTGAACAGGCGCCGGAATACGCCCGCCGCGCGTCACAAACGCTTCGCAGCTGGTCTGATTCACTGGAATAATCGGCGCATACCCCATCAAACCGCCGAAGTTCGCCATCTCGCCAACGCCCTTGCCAACTACCGGAATGATGCGCACGGCGGTGGTCTTCTGGTTAATCATGCCGATCGCAGATTCGTCCGCAATCATGCCGGAAATCGTCGCGGCGGACGTATCCCCCGGAATCGCAATCATGTCCAAACCGACCGAGCATACGCAAGTCATCGCCTCAAGCTTCTCAATCGTCAAGCAACCAGACTTCGCGGCGGCAATCATATTCGCATCTTCCGAAACCGGTATAAACGCTCCGGAAAGTCCACCAACGTAGCTGCTGGCCATAATTCCGCCCTTCTTCACCTGATCGTTAAGCATTGCGAGCGCCGCGGTCGTGCCAGGCGCACCAACCTGCTCCAAGCCAATCTTCTCAAGCACTTCGCCAACGGAATCCCCAACTGCAGGCGTTGGCGCCAGCGACAAATCAATAATTCCGAACGGCACGCCAAGCCTACGCGAAGCCTCCTGCGCAACCAGCTGCCCCACTCGCGTAATCTTAAACGCCGTGCGCTTAATCGTTTCGCACAGGAAAGCGAAGTCTTTGCCGCGAGCCGCATCCAGTGCGCACGACACAACGCCCGGTCCGGACACGCCCACGTTTATCACCGCGTCGCCTTCAGTAACGCCGTGGAATCCGCCAGCCATGAACGGATTGTCGTCCGGAGCGTTGCAAAAAGCCACAAATTTTACGCAGCCGTAGGAGTCGTTGGCGGCAGTCGCTTCAGCAATCTGCTTAATAATGCGCCCAAGCAGCTCCACGCAATCCATGTCGATACCGGTGCGCGTCGATCCGACGTTCACTGATGAGCACACGATTTCCGTCTCGCTCAACGCTTGCGGAAGCGACTCAATAAGCATGCGGTCGGCGGCGGTCATGGACTTTGCGGGAAGCGCAGAATATCCGCCGATTAAATCGACTCCAACCGTGTGCGCTGCCCTATCTAGTGCGTGCGCAATTTGCACGAAATCTTCCGGCTTTTTGCAAGCGGAGGCGCCCACCAGCGAAATCGGCGTTACGGTGATGCGCTTATTTACGATTGGAATCCCGTATTCGTGCGAAATGTCGTTGCCGGTTTTGACGAGGTCTTTCGCAAGACGCGTAATTTTTGCCTCAACATTGCGGCACACGTCCTGCAGATTTTCCGAAGCACAGTCGAGCAGGTTGATTCCCATGGTGATTGTGCGAACGTCGAGCTGTTCTTGCTCAATCATCGAATTGGTTTCGCTTACTTCCATCAGGTTGAGCATGGCACACTTCCTTACGTTTGTTTAGATTCCGTGCGTTTCAGATTTTACGTTTGTTTAGATTCCGTACATTCTAGATTTCGCACATTTCAGATTCTGTGCATTGCAGTGAAAATATTGCTACGCTGGCAGCGGATTCGCACGCCAATTTCGGCACCAAGCGACTCCAAGCCGTCTGCAAACTCGCCAAATTCGCAATCCATAGTAGCCGTATCCACAATCATCATCATGTTGAAGAATCCGTCGACGATTGTTTGCGAAATATTCAAAATGTTTACGTTATGCTCGGCTGCGTGCGAAGTAACTTTCGCAATAATGCCGACAGTATCGCAACCGACAACGGTAATAATCGCCTTGGAAGCGTCGCCTTTGGAAAGCGATTCCTGATTTTCTGCAACTGTAGTATTGGCGACCATATTTGCCTCCTGCCGTTGTGAAACCGCGTGTGCGGATTTGCTTTGTTTTATTTTATATTTTTACGTAAGTTTCATGCGTAAATATTATGCGTAAGTTTCATGCGTAAGTTTTATACGTAAGTTTCATGCGTAAATATTATGGTGCTTCATATCTTCCGGAAGCGCGTTGCGCAAAGATACGAGCGAACCAGAGCGGAACACGGAACGAATACCAGCGGCAAGCAACGGCGCAATCGAAAGCACCGTCATATTATCAAGTCGCTTCTCCTCCGGCACAGGCACCGTATCCGTCACAATAATTTCGCGCACGCCCGCAGCCTTCAAACGCTCTATAGCAGGCCCGGAAAGTAGCGCGTGCGTTGCAACCAAAGTAACAGACTTCGCTCCCGCCCCACGCAACGTGCGCACAGCCTCACAAATAGTGCCGGCAGTGTCGATCATATCGTCGACCACAATGCAGTCGCGGCCTTGAATTTCACCGATAATTCCGTGAGCTTCAGCGTGATTAGGACGCGTAATATCGCGAGTTTTGTGGATAAACGCTAGCGGCAAATCGCCAAGTTTCGCAGCCCACTGTTCGGAAACCTTAATGCGCCCTGCGTCAGGAGAAACGATAGTTGCGTTGTTGAGTTTCATAGAGTTGCGCACGTAGTCGATTAGCACTGGCATGGCGGTTAAATGGTCGACCGGGCCGTCGAAGAATCCCTGCTCCTGCGTGGCGTGCATGTCAACCGTCAAAATACGAGTCGCTCCGGCCGCGCGGAACAAATCAAACATGAGGCGCGCGGTAATTGGCTCGCGGCCCTGATGCTTTTTATCCTGACGCGAGTATCCGAAGAATGGTGCCACCACGTTAATACTGCGGGCAGAAGCGCGGCGCAAGGAATCAACCATAAGCAGCTGTTCCATAATCCAATTGTTAATAGGATTCGTATGCGCTTGAAGCACAAAAACATCCGATCCGCGAACCGGCTGCGTAAAACGCACGTACATTTCGCCATTCGCAAAGTCGTAGGCAGTTGTCTCAAGCACGTCAATACCAAGGTATTGCGCAGTTTCTTTGGCAAGTTCCGGATACGCACGACCCGTAACCAGCATCATCTGCTTTTTTGAATCGCCTTCAAGAATTACTGACATAATTGCCTTCCCGCTTGCAAATTGCATGTACAGTGACAGAGTCGTTTTCTATTTTAGCAGTTGCCGCGCCAGAGAAGACACAGCGGTGATTTACGCAAAAGTTTCGCAAATAATTACGCAAATAATTACGCAAAAGTTACGTAAAAAAGTTGCGCAAGCAATTACTTAAGCAAGCAAATTACTTACGCAATACTTAAGAAATTACTTACGCAAACAAATTACTTACGCAAACAAATTATTTAGCGAAATACGCGCGAATTTCGTCAACAGTTCCGTAAGAAGCCTGCGCACCAAAGCGAGTCGCAGCGTAAGCAGAAACGTAGGATGCGAGCGCAGCAGCGTCCGGAAGCGACATTGAGGCAGCCAAGCCAGCCAAAACCGTGCCCATAAACGCGTCTCCGCAACCCGTAGTATCAACCGCTTTAACGCGCTGAGGAGCGATACGACAAACCGAATCCTCCTCGGCATACTGCAAAACTACGGAACCGTCGCCGCCAAGCGTCACCACCGCTTCATCGAAACCAAAGTCGTGCATAACTTCAGCCGCGTGATTCCAATCAAAACCTTCCCAATTGCCATCTTCAGGCTCGTCAATATGAAGCAGCTGCGCCATCTCATGCTCGTTCACAAGCAAAATATCGGCAGCCTCAATCAACTCCGCAGGCAAAGTGTCCACAAACGGAGAATTATTAAGCAAAACCTTTACGCCAGCCGCGTGAGCCATTTTTGCCGCAGCCGTAACCGTTTCCATCGGGCTTTCTAGGCAAAGCCCCAGCACGCGCGCACTCGTCAAAGCGCTTTTAACAGACTCAATATAAGGAACCGTAACGTGCGCGTTAGAACCAGGCGCGTAAACAATCGTATTTTCGCCGCCCTGAGCGTCAACCGTAATAACCGTGGCGCCACTAGGAATGTTGTCAACGTGCAAAATATGAGTGGTGTCGACACCGGCACTGTTCAAGGAATTAAGCAAGAAGTCAGCATTTTGGTCGCTGCCGAGAGCGCCAAACATGCGCACGTGCGCGCCAATTTTTGCGGCAGAAACGGCCTGATTGCCGGACTTTCCACCTGGGAGCACTTTAAGCTCGCTGCCGTTTACTGTTTCGCCAGGCTTTGGGAGGCGATCCGCCACAATCGTGTAATCCGCGTTCATTGAGCCGACCACCGCAATCACGGACTTGGCGCAGTCGGCAGCCTTCACATTTTCCAATACATCCAACGAGTTCAAAGTATCGTGGTAGCGCATCAAAATTCCTTTCTTTGTTTAGTTTTTATTTTATAACTTAAGCAAGTCGTAACTTAAGTCAGTCGGCGCGTTTGCAAAGCAGGATCATCATAACGAAAATCAGCCCGAAGCCAACGAAATCTGCCCACGAAAAAACGGCACCCGTAAACAGCACTGCCGTAACAGCCGCAGTAACCGGCTCGCTCGCACCAAGAAGCGTACCTCGCACGGAACCGACGCGCATAATACCCTCAAGAAACAGCCAGTACGCGCCAAAAGTGCCGGCAACAATCGTAAAAGTAAACAGCAAAAGCGCGCGCCAATCAAGCGGCGGCAAAGTTGCCCAAGGCCGCACGAACGGCAGCATAATCAACCCCGAAATAATAAAAGTGATGCCGTTTACCGTAAGATTTCCCCATTTTGCAATCAACTTTACCGGCATAATAGCGAGCGCCGCCGTAGAAGCCGCATCCGCAAGGCCCCAAAGCAAGCCCATAATCGGCAGCGAAAGTGAGGAGAAATTGCCGCCCGTCGCCATTAAAGCAGTGCCAAGAAACGCTAGAATAACGCCGATAGTTTCGCGTTTGGTCGGGGTGCGACGCGTGTGCAAGCACACATAAACCAGCACAAAAAGAAGGTTCAGACTTTGCAGCACCGTGGCAGTGCCGGAATTAGTCCAGTCGATTGTACACAAATACGAAACTTGCGTAAGCAGCACGCAAACTATGCCGGTAACTGCCATCGAAAGCCATGTGCGACCGGATTTTACCGCTCCCGTAATCTTTTGCGGCGTGCAGGCTGCAGCGGTAATGCTGAACAATATGCCGGCGGCGATTTGACGCACGCACGCTATTTGCAACGGGGAGACGTGGTACGTTGACATCAGTATTTTCGATACGGTTGCGTTGGCGCCCCAGAACGCACCACCCAGAAGGGTGAGAACAATTCCAACGAAAATCGCGTTTGTGGAATGATTAAGAGCGGGATTAGGGCGATTCGGAGTATCGGCAATCGCTTGTGCGGCGGCTTTTGACGTGTCAAAAGTTGTGGAACCGGTTGCGTGCGTTTCTTGCGTTTCCTGCGCTACATTCGATACTTTCGATACTTTCGCTACTTGCGTTTCCTGCGTTTCTTGCGCTACTTTCGCTACTTTCGCTACTTGCTCCCCACGCGTCTCATACGCTACCGAAGATTCCTTCGTTTGCAAATCCTCATTTCGTTTAGGCGAATCCGCTACGCAACTATTGCGATGCCACGTAAACATTGACATTGTCAGACTCACCTCGTATCCCCTAAGCAACCAACCATGCAGCAATTATTGCACATCTACTCAACCAATTACTATCACAAACAAAAGCAATCAATGCTATCACAAACAAAAGCAACAACGAAATATACTGCTTAAATATTTTCTATACAATCAAGCAACAATCAAATAACAATCAGACAACAATCAGACAACAATCAAATAACAATCAAATAGCAAAAATATATAATGAACGTATGAGTATGAAATGCGATATATTTACACCTTTTCACATACTTGTAACAGGCGGCGCCGGATTTATTGGATCAAATTTTGTGCATTACGTAGCGAAATATCATCCGGAAGTTGCAGTTACAGTACTGGACTCGCTTACTTACGCCGGCAATATGGCGAATTTGTATGAATTGCCGCAAGATTTTGTAAGTAGCCGCTACGCTTTTATTCGTGGGGATATTCGAGACGCAAATTTGGTGGACCAACTACTCAATCCCCATACTCAGCACAAAACTGCTGCAGAAAAGTCAATGCCAGCAATCGACGCAATCGTAAATTTTGCTGCGGAATCGCACAACGACAACGCAATCGAATGTTCAGATCCGTTTGTAAACACAAATATTTTAGGTACGCACGTACTAATTAATTTCGCGCGAAAATATGACATTCGTTTCCACCAAGTAAGTACTGACGAAGTTTACGGAGACTTGCCTATTGATAGCGCGTGCAGATTTGACGAGACGAGTCCGTATCGTCCGTCTAGTCCGTATTCTGCAAGCAAAGCTGCGGGAGATCACCTCGTACGCGCTTGGAGCAGGACTTACGGATTGCGCGCAACTATTTCTTGCAGTGGCAATAATTACGGTCCGCGCCAGCATATTGAGAAGTTTATTCCGCGGCAGATTACCAATATTATGTGCAATATGTCGGCAAAGTTGTACGGCAAGGGAGATTCGATACGCAACTGGATTCACGTTGAAGATAATTGCGACGCAATATGGCATGTGTTGACGCGTGGAACAATCTGTGAAACATATAATATTGGGACGCAATGCGAGATGAGTAATCGTGACGTATTGCGAATGTTGCTACATATAATGGGCGTTCCGGAAACGAATGTAGTGCACGTACAGCCACGACCGGGAGAAGATCGCAAGTACTCACTTAATAGTATGAAAATTCGTACGCAACTTGAATGGGAGCCGCAACATACTAATTTCCAACAGGGATTGCAGGAAACTATTGCGTGGTACGCGTCTCATGCTGATTTGTGGCGGCCTATTAAAGCGCAAGTTGAGCAGCATTACGCGGCGTTGGGGCATTAGGCGTTATTAACGCAGATTGCGTACTGCGTTAGGGTCTGATTTTGCCTATCTTCAGACACTGGTGCAGTACACTTTCTGCACCCGTGTCCCATTCTGGTGGTTTAGAGACACCCACGCAGATTGCGTACTGCGGAAGTAACGGAAAAACAGGATTATACGTTACTAACGCAGATTGCGTACTGCGGGAGTAACGCTCACTTACGAAACTCGCTTAGGTTGGAAGTCCCCCGGACTTCCAACCTAAGCGAGTTTCCGCTCCGAGTTGCTTTCGCGCGCTAAATCGCAGCGCTCAAGCAGGTCGTCAGCGCACACCAACCACAACCTAGTTTCTAAGTATCACCACACGACTCTGCCCTGCCTTCGTCAATCGAGACGAAGGCAGACCTCGCTTGCGTTGAAAGCACACCGTGCTTTCAACCTTGAGCAAGCTCGGCGCTCCGAGTTGCTTTCGCGCGCTAAATCGCAGCGCTCAAGCAGGTCGTCGCGCAAAATCGGATTAAGGGTAAGCGGCAAAACGTTGATATATCGGGGTTTTCGGCATGAAAAAAGGGCTTCTAGCGATTGGCTAGAAACCCTACTCGCGGAGAATACGAGATTCGAACTCGTGAGGCTGTTACACCAACACGCTTTCCAAGCGTGCGCCATAGACCACTAGGCGAATTCTCCAAACTGTTTGCCCAGCAACTAAATGCTTGCTAAGCAGACAACTTAAATAGAGTACCACAAATCGCGGATATTGCAAACTCGCGCGCGCCGACGCTACAAACGCCGGGAAATTTCCGGCAAATGTTCCATAATTACGCAAATTCAGCAACATTTTCCGGAGAAAAAACTCCCGCAAATGTTCCATAATTACGCAAATTCAGCAACATTTTCCGGAGAAAAAACTCCGGAGAATGTTCCACAAAACGGCAAAAACAACAACAAAACCCGGAGAAAAAACTCCGGAGAATGTTCCAAATCACTAAACCGACATTTCCTTTACAGCCGTGTAAAGAAAGAATCGGAATCAAGCCAAAAAGCGACAAAAACTTTACAGCCGTGTAAAGGAAAAATCGGAATCAAGCCAAAAAGCGATTAAAACTTTACGTGAGCGTAAAAGAAATGTCGGAATCTTGCCAAAAAGCGACAAAAACTTTACGCGAGCGTAAAGAAAAAGTCGCTTTTGAGGAAATCACGCACTATCTACTAAAGCAGCAAAGTAAGTAGCAGCATCCTACTAAAGCAGCACAGTAAGCAGCCTGCTTAAGTAAAGCAAGCATCCTACTTAAGCAGCGGCGCCACCTGCGATTCGTAAGCGCGCAAAGCCATATCGATTACGTTGTGCATGTCGTAGTAGCTGTAAGTGCCAAGCCTTCCGCCGAAAACAGTGCGTGGCTCGGCCGCAGCCAGCTCAGCGTAGCGCGCGTACAAAGCCTTATCCGCCTCGGTATTCACCGGATAATACGGCTCATCCTCGCGGGTGGCGGCGCGCGAATACTCCTGCCACACCACAGTCTCCCCAGCTTTCACAGTCTTTCCCGGCACAAAATCATCCACGCCAGCCTCGCCAGCAACGCCCTCAACTTCGCCGCGCTCCGGGTTAAAGTTCTTAAACTCAATCGCGCGCGTAAACGGCACATCCGCATCCGAATAGTTCATCACCGGGCAACCAAAGTGGTCGCTCTCCTCGTAACGCACTTCCTTAAAGTCCACGGTCCTCCACTTCAGCTCGCCGAGCGCATAGTCAAAGTAGCGATCAACCGGCCCCGTGTACACCACCGGCACCCCAGCCTCCGCCAGCGCGCGCTTATTAAACGGCTGCGACTCGTCGAAGAAGTCCACTCCAAGCGAAACGTGAATTCTCGGGTCGTCAATCATGCGCTGCATCCAAGCGGTGTATCCGTCCGTCGGCAACCCCTCCCACGTATCCTTGAAGTAGCGGTTGTTGTAGTTGAATCGCACCGGCAGGCGCTTAATAATTCCGGCCGGCAGCTGCGAAGGGTCGGTTTGCCATTGCTTTGCCGTGTAGTTTTTAATAAACGCTTCGTACAAAGGCCGCCCAATTAAGCTAATTCCCTTATCGTTCAAATTCTCAGGATCTTTACCAGCCAACTCCCCCGCTTGGCTTGCAATCAGCGCCTTTGCTTCTTCCGGCGTGTAGTGTGCGTGGAAGAATTGGTTGATTGTGCCGAGGTTGATTGGCAACGGGTACACTTCGCCGTCGTGCGTTGCGTATACGCGGTGCACGTAGTTGGTGAACGACGTAAAACGGTTTACGTAATCCCACACGCGCTTGTTGCTTGTGTGGAAAAGGTGCGCACCGTACTTGTGGATTTCGATTCCCGTGCGTTCGTCAAAATACGAGTAAGCGTTGCCGCCAATATGGTCTCGCACGTCAATAATTTCAACGCTTGCGCCTGCGAGTTCCGCCGCCTGCTGCGCTACGGTTAAGCCGAATAATCCGGCACCCACCACTACTAAATCTGGGTAATTTGTTGATTTGTTGTCGCTCATTTTTGCCCCTATCAGTTACGTTTTACAGTTACGCTTTACAGTTACCTTTTGCAGTTACCTTTTACAGTTACGTTTTACAGTTACGCTATACAGTTACCTTTTACTTCTGCGGAAAATCTACCGCGGAAAATCTACTTTCGGATTAAATCGTATAGCTCTCAGCATTTGGCAGATCATTTTGCGACGCAACTTGCGCGCCACACGCCCGCGCCGCATTTGTCGAATCACGTTTGCACAGAACAGCAAGTATTTCGCCTTGCCTTCGTGGTGCAAACGGTACGACGCTTGGTTGCGCACGCCGTAAGCAAACTTCCACGCGTTTTTTTCGTCAATCATCGTAAAGTTTACGCCTTTGTTCGCGCCCATATCGTGCACGATTACGCTGTCAAGCACCTGCACTCCCGGGCACACGCGCGTAATTCGCAACGTATATTCCGCGTCGTCGAACCAAATAAAGTATTCTTTAAACGGCAGCCCGTACTTTTCAAGCACCCACCTTGGTACGAGCACCGACACGAACGAGCAGGAAGTTACCATTACCAGGTTTTCAAAGCCGCGAGCAATAAGCCTTCCCCAATCCCAGGTTGGCACGGGGTTGTTCATTTCGCAAATCGATCCGTCCACGAACTTCACCATTGAGCAAGCGTACGGCACGTCCGGACCAAGCTCCCCAACCGCAGTATTAAAGCCCTCAAGTAATTTTTCCAAAGCATTCGGTTGCGGATATCCGTCGTCGTCGAAAATCCACACGAAGTCGGCACCTAGTTCGTAGCCTTTGCGCATGCCGGCACTGAATCCGCCTGCGCCGCCCACGTTTTTCGGAAGTGTCACCACAGTAAGTTGCATGTGTTGAGCCGCCGTGGAGTTGTTAAAGTCGCGCGCGTACGTTTCTAAATATTTGTCGGTTCCGTCGGTTGATGCGTTGTTGACGATTATCAGCTGATCGGGTACGCGTGTTTGCGTTTCGATTGACGCGAGTACCGTTTTGAGTTTTTCGAGCCGATTGAATGTGACGACTACGGCCGCTACGTTCACTTGGTTGCCGGCTGCGTCGCGTTGTTGCGTTTCGTTCGCGTCGAACATTACTTGCTCCATTCTTCAAATAATCGGATAAATAGCGCGTCGGCCGACTCGAGTTTAGCGAAGTCGTTGAGTTGCTTGGTTTCTTCTTTCCACAGTTGCGCGCGCGACGTTTCGTTTTCACTTAATGTCGCTACAGCTTTTACGGTTGCGCGCACGAACGATGATGTCATGCGCGGTAGAAGTGCTTGCTTAGGAATAATGGTTCGCTGCGAGCCAACGTCCGTCGATAGTACTGGAACTCCGCTTGCGAGCGCTTCTAAAGTTGTGAGGGTTATGCCTTCGTTTACTGAGCTGATAAGTAGCAAATCGGCGTCGTTGTAGGTTTGTTGCGCCGGAATGTTCATTGAGCGTCGTTCAATAATATCGCGTAATCCGTAGCGAGATATGAGTTCTGTTACAAAGGTGTCGAGTTCGCCGTCACCGTGGAGGATGAAGTGGAAGCGGCCGGGGTATCGTTTGTTAAGCGCTCGTGCTGCGAGTACGAAGGCTTCTGGGCGCTTTTGGCGGGCCATGCGCCCCACAAACGCTACGGTGAAGATGCCGCTGTTGCGCCGCGCGGCTACCGATTGCTGCTGTTTGCTTGTGGTGAGTCCGATGAGTGGCGCGTCGATGATTTTGTCGGCGGCGATGCTGTGAATGTCGTGGAGCCAGTGCACTAGTTGCGGCGATATGACGTGGTGCAGGTCGATCCATTGGTCATGCGTTACTGCTTCGTGCGGGTAGCCGCCGCGGTTGATGTATTCAACGATGTGCAACGAGTCGATGATGTGGGTTTGTGGGAAGTAGCGTTTTACCCACCAAATGTGGTCGTAGAGCCACTGGCAGTGATGTATAGCAATACCTCGAATATCAAACTGTTCGAACAGCGAGCGCAACAGCGGCACGTCTGCCCAACATTCTTGTACTGGCGGTGTGAGTGGCAGCACGAGCGCGTCGTCGCAGAAGTCTTTGGTGATCCACGGCTGGTGTCCGTCGCGGTCGGTGATGATTATTGGCAGGAGTCCGGCTTTTTTGGCGAGTCGTATGGTTTCTACGGCCCAGCGTTCGGCGCCGCCCGCTTGCAGCCAGTGTAGGCCGATAATTATCGCTTTTGGCAGCGCAACATTTGATAGCGCTTCATTTGGCGGCACGCATTCCAGATTGTTTGGCGCCAATTCCAGATTGTTTGGCATGCCGTGACTGCGTTCGCCGCTGGTTGCAACGTTTTCGAAGAATGCTTTGTTCCACGGATGGTACGCCACAGTTGGCTTGTACGATGCAGCTTCTCTCCGCCTCCTTATGGCTTCGCGCAGTATGTCGAAGGAGGAAGGCGCATGAAGTTCCAGTTCTTTGTACAAGCGCTGTTTCGGCGTATCAGACGCCCAGTGTGACATTACGTCGTCGTCGGTGGCATCGTCCGGGGTGAGCATGAGGTAGCGCGTACCGTCGTCCGGTATGCGTTCTCCCTCGTTCCAAAATTCCGTCGGATACTGTGAGTTTGTTGCTACGGTTGATTGTGCAGTAAACGTTGCGCAAGGTTGTAAACCGGCATTTTTGGTACAGAATCCGTTGAATACGGAGAAGTCAGCAAGCCGCGGGTATTGCCACTTTTCGCCCATGTATATTTGGTAGCGCAAAGTGCGTCCTGGTTGCATAAGCGAGTGGTAGTTTATAGCTCCGATAATAAGCCTGCGTTGGCGTTCGCTTACCGACGCTATGTATTGTTCGCCGTCAGTGTCTACATGAAAAAATGTTATCATCACATACCTTTGTGTAGCTTTATTTGGTGGTATAAAGCTGATAATCCACTTATATTAACTTTTATATCAAGCGCGTTAACATTGCGCGTTAACATTGCGCGTTAACATTGCGCGTTAACATTGCGCATCAGCATTGCGAATGTTGCACGCAACGTATGGTCATGGCAGTGTCGTTGAGTAGCGCGTACTCGCGATTTGTGCTGTCTCGCACGGCGAACAGGCATGAGTTGTTATCGTTGGTGAACGCAATCATGTCGGTGTCGTCTGGATCCGTCGCGCTCCTTGTGCGCAAGGAGGCTACGAGCTTAAACTCGCCATTGTTGAGGATAGTAAGCGGCATTTCAAATTCGACGCGCTGCTTGCCTTCACCTTCAAGTTCTATGGCGTCTCCGCCGGTATCGTAGGCGATACCGCCACGTTTTACGTCGTGCATGGCTACGGCGATAAAGTATTTGCCCGGTTCGTTGAATTCGTATTCTACGGCGAAACGGAATTTTTCACTGCAGTTGAGTAGCTGCTTCGAAACTGGCACGATTCGCATATAAGGCACGCGTTTGTTAAGTCCGATTGGGTATTCGTTAGTTTTGCCACTTGCTTGCGCGTCAGTTTTGTTGGCTAAGTTTTCTAGCGTGTAACGGTTGGCTACGTCGTTTTTATCTCCGTTAACTATAACTTCGCCGTCTTTAATAAGCACGGCTTTGTTGCAGTAGCGTTTGACGGCGTTCATATCGTGCGTGACGAGGATAACGGTTTTGTTCGCGTCTTTTTTAACTTTTGCAAAATACGCGTCACACTTGCGTTGGAAAGCTTCGTCGCCTACTGCGAGCACTTCGTCGAGTACGAGGATGTCTCCTTGGGCTTGGATTGCTACGGAAAAAGCTAAGCGCACTTGCATGCCGGAAGAATAGTTTTTCAGTTTTTGATCCATAAATTCTTCAAGTTCTGCAAATTGCACAATATCGTCATACATGTTTTCGATTTGTGCACGCGTAAAACCGAGTAGTGCTCCGTTTAAGAATACGTTTTCGCGACCGGTTAGTTCTGGGTTGAAGCCTACGCCAAGCTCAATGAATGGCACGAGTTTTCCGTTGACGCGTATGCGTCCGGAGTCTGGTACGTAAATTCCAGAGATGAGTTTGAGTAGGGTTGATTTGCCGCTTCCGTTGCGTCCTACGATGCCGAAGAAGTCGCCTTTGCGTACTTCAAAGTTGATATCGCGCAGAACGTGCTGTTCTTTGTAGCCTTTGATACCACGCGTCCAATTAATAAACGCTTGTTTCAAACCACTTGCTTGCTCGGTTGGTAGCTTAAAGTATTTGCCTACGTGTTCTACTGAGAGTACGACTGGTTGCAACTCTTCTTTTTCAGTATTCGCTAACTCAATCTCGCTCATTACATCACCTCAGCAAACTTACGATTGCACTTGCGGAATACTGCGACGCCGAGCACGCACAAGATTACGGTTAATATTACTGGGACCATCATCAGCAAAGAAGATCCTACTAAATTCCACACGGTAGGCTGAGTAAGAGGTGCTACGAGATTGTGCCGCATGTCTTGAATACACTGCGCAATAGGGTTGAGTAGTTGAACTTTAGCAATAAGCGTGCCCCATTTTCCGAGGGAATGGTTGCCTATCACCATACTCAGTGGGTAAATGATTGGCATTGCGTAAAACAGCACTTGTTGCGCCACGTCCCACAAGTGTGCAATGTCGCGAAAATACACGTACATAGTTGCCAGCAGCAGCGTTACACCTAATGCTAATGCGTAAAGTTGTATGCAATTCAACGGAACTAAGAGCACCCACCACGTAAATTTCACGCCTGAGCATATTGCAAAAATGATTACTACCACCAAATTGATTGCGAAACTAATTAACGCTCCAACGGTTGCTGAAACCACCACAATATAGTTAGGAAAATGGATTTTACGAAGCAGGTCACCGCGATCTACCACCGCACGTAAGCCAATCGACGTTGCCTCGCCAAAAAACTGCCAGGCGCTGATGCCGAGCAGCAGCACCACTGGGTAAGTTGGGGTACCATCCGACATTCTTAAAAACTTTGCGAACACTGCATACATTACGCAAAACAGCATGAGCGGTCGCAAAACCGACCACGCAACTCCCAGGAAAGACCCTTGGTAGCGCAGTTTGAAATCAGTTTTCACCAGCTCTTTAAGAACCACCCACGAATAGTGGTAGCGCGCACGCAACTTATCTACCATGTTTTTCACAAAATATATAGTTTATCAGTTACTTACTCCATTTTGGATTGCGAATCCGTTTTATACACAGAACATACGCAATTGGCGACATGCTCCAACGTTAGCGCAATTCGGTTGGAAAGTGGTTTGATGGCGAGATCTATTACGACTGCCACAACTGAAAGTACTGCGTACGTACAAATTAAAGTAATTGCGTAAAGTAGCACGATGAGTGCGCTTGAGGAAGTTGCAGGAAGCATCCACGCTACGAACGTCCACAACGCTACGAAAATAAACATGTGCTCGTGAAGAAGGTACACTCCGAAAGTTGCTTTGGAAACGCGTAAAATTACGGTTCTTGCTAGTCCTTGGATTCTCGCCATATTTATTCGGTGTACGAGAATGAAAATGCACATTGCAATAATCATTGGCAGTATTCCGATGCCGCCGTGGACCTGCTGATCCCACGTAAGAACTCGCACAAACTTATTCCCGGACGAAGCAACATAGTCAAAAGCGAGCATAAGAACAGTAGATATTGCTACGCACGCGCAAAGTCGTTTCGTAGTAAGTTTTTTTATTCCGCTACCGTATTGCGCAATAAAAGCTCCGGCTAAATATCCGAAAATTGCGTAAATAATATCGTTCCAAGTATAATTTTTGCCAAAATATAGCGGTATAAGTGAGATTGACGCAAGAAGTACCAGCAGCATAGCATGATCGCGCTGAGTCATGTGGCTTATAAGAATGTTGATAAAAGGCATGAACATGAGCATGATTAAGTACGCGCTCATAAACCAGTAGCTTCGGTAGGTAAATGGCGTCACATTCCACAACAGCGTGTAGACAAGTTCTTTTCCGTGAAGTAAGTTGCTCAAATTTTCCGGAAGTAAGCCAAAGCAGTCTGCTACGAAGGTTACTGCCAGCACGATAATGCAGTAGAAGAACATTTGCGCCCACGCTGCAAAAACGCGTCGGCAGCGGAAGGTTTTGCGACATAAAAAGTAGCCGGAAATAATAAAGAAGATTGATACACCAACTTGACCGTATTGTACGACTAAGAATTTAAGCGCTGAACGCAAGCCTGGAGCCGGCAAAAGTTCCATATTGAAACTGTGCGCGCGAATGTTCAAATGTATGATCATGTGGCAGGCCACGATCATAAGCATTGCAATAATTCGCAAGACTTCAACCTGCAGGTCTTTTTGCGTGCCATTTTGCAGGTCTTTGCTCGATTGTAATGCCGCTTGAGCTTGCGTTTCCGCCTGAGCTTGCGCAGAAGACGCTACTTTTTGCGCTGGTTGTTTCTGTTCTACTACCATATTTTCTTCTTAAAAATTTTCTTATTCAAATTATTTGAATTGTAATTTACTAATAGTAACCAAATTGCAACTGATTCGTCTGTTACGTAAGTGGCGAGAACCAGGATTCGATACTTCTATATACGCTCGGCCTAGTGCCTTGAAGGTCTGAGTATCGTCCGTTGGCAAGGAGGTTTAAGGAACACAAGCCCACGCTGGAAATCACCAGAATAATCAGAACTTTGTGCATTAATTTAAGGTTGGCTTTAGAAGGCGACTCCTCGTCTGTTTCGTTGACGCAACCAGAAGGAACGTCAACCATGTGTACGCAAGACGAGACTTTGTCTACAAGACTTGCGATCACCATAATTGCGCACAACGCTAGCAGCCATCCGAAATCACTAAAGTACCTGCTGGAAATTCCTACTACTTCCGCGTCTAATACCATAAGCAGTATCGACAACGTTAAGCCGAGAGTAAAGAATCCAGCAAGCTGCTTTTTGCGTAATTGTTGCTTTACCAACGGGTACAGTACTACGGCTGCGCACACAGGAGAGTAAGCGAGTAGGCCGCCAAAGAATGGCTCCATAATGATTTGCCCGTGGAACATTGATGGCAGCACGGATTGTTCCATAAACGGAAAAACTGGCGTAATAGTAATCGGCTGGAACAGGTACATCCATACTCCCCATGGGATTCGCGCCCAAGAGTAGGAGCGGTGGACCATGTCAAAACCGGTTAGATTGTAGGTTGCGCCGAAATCGAGTGGCGAACCGAAACGCGCGTAATTGTACCAGCAGGCGGCTAAGCCTATAAGAATCATTGGTGCGATTACGCATACCGTATTGATTACGCTGCTTCGTTTGAAGGCAAAAAATAGACGGTACTTTACGATTTCTTCCTTAAAAATTACGAAAGCAAACAGTGACGCCAGAATAAATTGCGGCCTACACCCTAGGTTTAGTGCAATACATACTGCTCCCAGAATGAGTAGTGACTTTCGTAAGTACGGGGCTTCAGAAAGAGTATCTTGAGTAGTTCGCGCTTGTAGCCACAATCCCAGTCCTAAGCAGGTGAAACACAATGATGAGAGCATAGGAAGCGAGTAGATTTGCGGCAGATACGCCTGAATTAATACTCCGCTTGACATGAGCATGATGAGATGCGACAACACGAGGAAGCCGAAGGATCGCTTTGGGAAGAAGCGACGAAGCAATTGCACCATAAGATAGAGAGAAGCAATTGCGAAAGCGACTGCAAAGAAGGCGACGGCGTAATCTGTGCGCAAATCGTGACCAGTAAGTACTTTGAACGGCATAAAAAGTAACAGTGCCGGAAGTGCGCCGAAGTAAGTAAAGTAGTGGCTTCCGTGGAACGCATAGTCCCAGTAAGTTGGTTGACCAGTTTTTATCGACATGGCGTAACGCGCGCCTGCGTCGTAAGGGTTGCTCATATTCGGCAGCCAATCAGGAACCGGCAGATCCAAGTACAGGTGACCTTTGAGCAGGCTGTTGGCGAGGTGATTGTACTGGTTGGCGTCACATATAAAGCCGCCGTTATTACACACACCCGCCGTAAACATGTGTTGAGTACCAGTGACTTTCGTTACTCCAATAAGTATTGCGCACTGCACCAGCACTAACGCAACAAGCCACAACTGCTGCTTACGCACACGCAAATCAAGCGCTTCTTTGTAAATGCGCGAACGAGGAGCCAACACGTATATCGCATAAGCAATAAGCAACAACATCACGACGCGAACAAGTGAAATATGCAACGGCCTACGCTGATTCAACGCAAGGTTAGCAATTGTAAAAGAATCACCTTTCTGAAGCTTCGTACTCAAACGCAAGCCCGCAACTTTATCAACCGCATGCACACGCACATACTTCGTATCGTTCACATTCGACGTAACAGGCTGAGACGCAACTTGAATATAAGAAGCACTGTTGCCACCATCCAACACATACACAGCAATATCGAGTGTGCGAGTTTGAGGCGAGCGCGTATCGACGTAAATATTGTTTATTTGAGAAGGCTGAGCGTAATGCAATTGTATGTATTGATCGTTTTTGCCGGTAACTGTGTACACGTCGCCGTGACGAATTAAACCGGCACCGGTTGAAACGCTCTGAATAGGAGTTGGATTGAATCCTGCCGATTCGATTGCCGGAAAGTTGAACCATACAAGTTCCAGCAGAAGCACGATAATAAGCGGCATAATTAGCGATATGCGTCGTAAAACGGAACGTGTAGCGCGAGCGCAATCGCAACCGCACCGTAGCGCACTGCTTATTGCACCACTTATTGTGCTACTTATTGCACCATTTACAGCACTACCCGCCATCGTTACGTTTCTTTCTGCCGTTACACTATTTGCAGAAGTCGCATTACCGTTACTATTGCTCGTATCGCCCATATACACACCTGTTAATTCTTTCGTACTATTGCCGTTCTTAACGTTACTGTTTTGTAGCGTTACTGTTTTGTAGCGTTACGTAATTTCACTCAAGCCTGCTGCAACCGAGAGCATACGGATTCGAACGAATATCCTGCTCAATTACGTCGTCAGTATGACTGCTATGCAACGATTCACAGTCGACATGACGGAAGTGCGTAATAATATCCGACGGCAGCTGATAAATATCACCATACACACGTTCCAAAATATTTTCCGATAACTGCGGTATAGCAACAGAAAAATCTTCAAAAGTTGCCATTTTTACTGGAAACATTTCGCTACATTGCGCAAGGTACAAATTCTCAGCATCAACATTATCCAAACCGTACACCACGTTGCGCGCGCAAGACTTACTCACCACAAGCCCCTGGCTTACAGCCTTCTTTTGGAAACTCTGAAAAATCTGCTCAATCGACGCAGTGTATTCGCCGCCCTGCTCAACGTAACCGCGGTCAAGCCACGCGTTGAAAAAAGTCTGCGAACGCAACTCTTGCTGCAAATCCTTACGCAAAGACACAAAACTCTGACGCTGTTCAGGCGTCAAATCAGGCGCGTAATCGTAGAAGAAAATATCCAAAAAACAAGGATTACTATTATTCGCGTAACGGAACCGCAACTGACGGCAGCACACGTACGGATCGTACACGAGCACCGCACGGTAGCGCGCGCGCAACGCAGCATCCTCGCGCAACATCGTTAGCAGCTTATCAATATCTTCTCGCATCATACCCAAGTCAACATCGTCATCCCAAGGAATAAACCCACGATGACGCACGCAACCGAGCAGCGTACCAAAATCAGCCCAATACTGAAGATTATGCTGCTGCGCAATCTGCGCAAACTCACTCAGCAGCGACGCACAACCCCGTTGTATAACGCGCATAGAACCTGTAGCTTTCGGCAAACTAAGGAAGAAACGCTTATGCGCATCCACGCTACTTTCGCCATCTTTCCTATAGTTTGACCAAGCCATAATCGAAGACTGCTCGCGATTCGTCAAAATCTCCGTGCGCAACGACTTCTCAACGTTACGCTGCTCAACTTCAAGATGAGCGCAGCGAGCGTCGACACATTCTTGCAATCGGGAAATTTGCGTTTGAATAGCGCTCAGCTGCTCTCGCACTTCCACAATGGAACGTTTTGACGAAGGGAGTCTGCCTATTATCCAACTCACTATGCGACGTAACGGCGAAACCATAAGTTACTACTCCCCCATTGTCTGAGAACATATTTGCTATAGCGTACTGCTATAGACTGTTGCCACAATGCAATACAGGTTTATCATACTCCGTTGCAATTATTTTTCGGAAGCAACCACTACCGTTCCCGCAATTATCACCACGCAACAAACCCACGCAATAAGCGGCGGAATCGTTTGAGAAAGTAACGCTGCCGCAATCATGCTCCACACCGCGTACGTAATATTTCCAGCCATAGCGCGAGTTGCACCAACCTGAGCAATACCACGGTAGTAGCACAAGTAGGAGGCAGTACCAAGTAACGCTATAAATATAGTTAACGCAATAAAGCCAGCTGATTGCATAATCTTTACGCTAAAAACCGGCAGAATCGTACACAACGGCACAATGAGCAAGGCGTACGACAGTGCGGAAACAGTTTCGCGCACGTGCAGCATCACTTCGTCGTCCACGCTTTGCTTTCTGGTAGCCCACGCACAAGCAACGGCTTCACTTCCCCAACCGATAACGCTGAAAATAGCCGCAATCAAACCTAAGACCAGACTGCCCACAGAGGAGACAGTTGCGGTTGAAGATTCCGCGCAAGAACAGTAGCCGAGCACTCCTACCGCAATAAGCGTTACAGCAAAAGCACAATATTTCAACGCACTTAAACGTTCGCGCAACACAATAGAAGAAAGTACTATGCCAAAAGCCGGATACAGCGCAGAAATCGCAGCAGCGTAACCGGCACCAATATTGCTTGCCGCAATAGCGTAACCGGTCATACCGATTGGGCCACCAAGAAGCGAACTCAACACAATAGGCACAATCAATTTCTTACGCTTGCAAAGAGCAACAGTTTCGCACAACTTTGAACGACAAGCCATATAAATCCACAATATTACAGCACACACAACGTCGTGAACGCAAGCGCCCACAACGCCCACATACCATACTGCAGAAGGCGTTAAGCCGTTCACAGATAACGCAACCAATACCGCAAGCAAAGCAGTGTCGACTCCCCAAAAAAGGCCGCTTATTAAGGAATATTTCATAGATCACACCTTTGCTACAGAGCCTGCGGAACCAGCACCATATTCGCTCGAAGCGCGGTCGACATAACGTTTCGCATAACGGTAATACAAATAACGACAGTCGCCTACCGGCTCCCCCTCAGCCTCTTTTACCAGCGACCACAAATACCAACACCACCCCGCAAAACCAACGTACGCCATGCAATGACGACGCTCAGCACAAGTAGGATTGCGCTCAAAATACTCCGCTAGAACCGCGTCAAACTCCTGCTCATTAAGCGCGTCAGACACGCACAACGTACCCAAATCCTGCGCATAATCCGACATCCCCGCATACTCCCAATCGATCAGATGGTAGCGTCCAGCAACATCCACAAGCACATTCGCACCCAATATATCGTTGTGAGCCAAGCAAATTTTTTGACAAGCATCTTTACTCACGCACTCATGCAAGCAATCAACCTTATGAAGCAAAGCGTCCGCACCCTCAGGCAACGCCACACGGCGAGCGCACAAATCGCGCAAATAACGCTGAGATTCCTCATAAAAATCGAACCGTCTACTCACCGTAGCACCACTGTTGTGAAGCTTACGAACTAGCCGCATACCTTCGCGCAAATCGCAAGAATCGTGAAAATCAGCCGTACGACAGTCTTTCAAAAAATGCGAAATTTTCCAACCGCACTTCGGATCGTCCGCAACCAACGTACCATCCAAACCAAGGCGCTGCGCCGCACGCAAAGCCTCATCCTCAGCCTGGCGATTCACCAACACATCCGTACCAACACCCGGATGACGGTACACATACTCGTTGTCGCCAACCGCAAAATGGCAAGAAAGATTCGTCAAACCATTTTTCAACGGGTAAACGTCGCGAATATCCGACTTTTTGCAACCAAGCACCTTAACAATGCGGTCAAAAACTTCACTGTCAACATTTTCCAAAAACAGCGGATCAAACTCGCGAAGCTCATCCAACGAATCAAACTCGTGAATAATCGGCGGATCGTAGCGGCGCATGCGCATATCAAGCTCGTCTAAATGCTCAATCAAAATGTCTTCCCACAACTTGCCAGCAGTCTGCGGCAAATCATATTCCGCACGCAAAATTCGCACAAACTTAGCCGAAAATTCGCTGTCAAAATACACGTGACCAATCATGTACCACGCATCACTGCCACCAATAGTTACCGAAGTAATGCGATCGTGCGCACCAACACTCATACACCACTCTTTAGTGCGACCCTGCTGATATTGCGCAGAATAGTAAGCCTTCCACACGTATGGTTCAAAAGGATTTTCGTCGAAATAATTGTCGGAAGAACAAATATACGTGTTACTTAAAAGGTGGGCAACAGCCATGATTGAACTGTTGTTGTTGCGCTCACGATATTCCTTATTTGGCACGATTTTTACGCAAAAATCGCCTTTGGTGAACTTGTCTTCCAAATAGAAGAAACGTTCCTGCTTGTAGCCAACAACCACGCTAATATCTTTAATTCCCACCTCTTGCAATTGGCGAATTTGACGCTCAATAAGCACCTCCCCACGCACGGTAATAAGACCTTTGGGAAGCTCGTACGAAATCGGGGAAAAGCGGGAGGAAAGGCCGGCTGCCATGATTACCGCATTGTGGACGCGATGCGGTTCGAGTGCGGTAAGACCGTCTTTAGTAACCGTTGCGTCGGCAACAAGGCCTTTATTTTTTGCGTTGCGCAGCGTTGCGTTTACGGAGCCGAGCGAAAGGTGCGTACTGTCGGCAAGCGCACGTTGGGAGGCTTGCGGTTGGCGCAGCAAGGCGGTAAGTATTGCAAATTCATTATGAGTGAGCGGGGAAATTGGTGACATGGCGACGATCCAAACTCAAACACGGGTGTTCAAAGGGTGTTCAAAGGGTGTTCAAAAAATAATTAATATTATTCTAATTTGAACACTGTACTTTTGTGAAGTTTAAAGAAATCACCAATCCACCATAAGAAATCACCAATCCACAATAATGAGTAAAATAACAATGATTGCGCACGGCAAAACAATAGCTACACTACCTACACAAAATCGCGCGCACCATTTACACATACGAAGGGATATATTATGACTTCCGTCGCAGTATTGCTGCCCTGCTACAACGAAGCGATCACCATTGGAAAAGTTGTGCGCGACTTCAAAACTGCATTGCCGGAAGCAACAGTATACGTGTACGACAATAATTCCACCGACGAAACCGCAAGCATTGCCGCCCAAGCCGGCGCAATAGTGTGCAAAGAACCAAGACAAGGCAAAGGCAATGTAATTCGCGCCATGTTCCAGGACATCGACGCGGACGTGTATATCATGGCCGACGGCGACGATACCTACCCGGCAGAAGCGGCACCTGAAATGGTGGAAAAAATCGCAGAAGGCTACGATATGGTAATCGGCGACCGACTCAGCTCCACGTATTTTCAAGAAAACAAACGTCCGTTCCACAACTTCGGCAACCGACTCGTGCGCGGCGCAATCAACACGTTATTTAGCGCGCACGTCACCGATATTATGACAGGATACCGCGCTTTCTCCTTCACCTTCGTAAAAACTTACCCAGTGCTTTCGCGCGGCTTTGAAGTCGAGACGGAAATGACAATTCACTCGCTTAACAACAATGTAAAGCTGTACGAAATGCCGATTCAGTATCGCGATCGTCCAGAAGGATCCGTAAGCAAACTAGACACAGTAGGTGACGGAATCCGCGTGCTTTCAACAATTTTCAGAATGATTCGCGAATACAAGCCAATGCCGTTCTTCGGCACGCTTGGAGTGCTCATAACGCTGTGCGGATTGGGCGCGTGCTTGCCACCGTTTATCGAATTTTGGCGCACGCACTTGGTGACGCGCTTCCCTACACTTATCGGCGCCGTCATGCTTATCATTGCCGGACTGCTGTTCTTTATAGCCGGCATTATCCTCGAAATTCTCGCGAAAAACGAGCGTAAACGCTTCATAGAGCAAGTAAATTTGTTCGACTTTTTGCGTAGGAACCAGAACTAAACGCAACTTTTGTAAATAGCACGCAACTTCCGTAAGCAACGCGCAACTTCTGTAAGTAATACACAACTTCCGTAAGTAACGCGCAACTTTCGTAAGTAACCAGCGCTTAAGAATGATGCTCACGTTTCAACAATGTAAAACGTGAGCATCACACATATCACCATACGCTATAACGTCGTAACGCTACTCAATCACCCAACGTTGCGAAGCACTATGGTTTGGAGCATAAAGCTGCAGGAGCTGACCGTTAGCTGCGTTACCGTTTGGAATATCAATCGCTCTACCTGCTACCAAGCTCACGATTGCATACGTGCCGTCGGAATACTTCCACAGCATCCAACGTTGCCCGTTACCTTTATGCGCAGCGTACTGGCGAATCTTAGTGCCGTTATCATTCTTGCTTGAAGGCACATCAATCGCCTTATGCGAATTTTTATTCACAATAACGTACAGTCCGTTGCCCACCTGCTTCAAGTTGAAATGCTGCGACTTGGCGTCGGCGTTAAACTGCGAAACCTGAACCGGGGCGAAATTACCAAGGTTGGCGCCGCTGATGTCGATAGCAACATTGTTGTTGGCAGCAGACTTTATAGTCACGTTATTTTTAGCAGCCAACTCGGCAGAGGCTGGCATAAACAGTTGCGCTTCAGTACCGTTTGGACGATACAGCGTAATGCGCGCGCCATTGGAACTATTGGCACCCGAAATATCGAGAACCCAATTGCCGAGCGCCGACTGCACGTAGTAGCCAGATCCGGAATTGCGCAACACCCACCGCTGAGCCTTGGAGCCGTTTGCATCATACTGCCATACCACAGCCCCGTTTTTTGGCTTGGCGTATTGCACGTCCAGCACCTTACCGGAGTGGGCGTTGCGAATCACATAGCTTCCGTCGCCTTGACGTTCAAACATAAACTGCTGAGCGGCGGAATTATTCCACTGATACAGCTGGATAGACGTTTCGTTAGCATTGCTTGCACCAGGCATGTCAATGCTGGAAGTATTTTTAAGCATGGCGTTAATGAAATAGTAGCCATTAGGCACT
Organism: Gardnerella nova; assembly: GCF_049244055.1. Lineage (NCBI taxonomy): Bacteria > Bacillati > Actinomycetota > Actinomycetes > Bifidobacteriales > Bifidobacteriaceae > Gardnerella > Gardnerella nova. The sequence goes on from NZ_CP058369.1 coordinate 1,161,712, forward strand.
TCCACGGACGGAAGCTCGCGCACGTCGACGCTATTGGCATCACCGTTTGTGCCGCCGTCGGAATCGTCACCGTTTGAAGAAGTTGAGTATGCAAAATTCATTTTGCTGCCGTCAGTCATACCAAAAGCGTTGAGATCCACGCTTCCGGAAATGCCGTTCACGCTACCGCTGGACGTGTACTGCCAGCCGCGGATAGGTGTTGAAATCGAGAAGCCAACGTTCGAACCGTAGCTAGCAACCCAGCTGGTGCGATCGTGAATATATTTGGAGTTGAGCGGGCCATTCAAGTAGTTTGTGTACGAATACACGCCAAGCTTGTTGTAGCCGGCAGAGGAAAGCTGATTCCACCAGGAAGCCACGATATCTTGGTACACGTACGGCGAAGTTGGATGCTCATGCCCGGTCCACACCCAAGGTTCCAAATCGTAGTAAACAGGATACGATAAGTCGTCAGGATTTACACCGGCTCCCTTCAAAAGCTTTACGATATCGGCACCTTCAGCGGCGCCGTCTTCAGCTTTTTCTGCATAAGAGTAAGTGTAGATGCCAAATGGAATTCCCAAACGCTTGCATTCGTTGATATTTCGCAACGCCTGCTTATCGTAGCCGTTATCCCAACCGTAGCTGATACGAATAATTGCGCCGTTCACGCCGGAAGCTTTTACTGCTTCCCAGTCAATTTCGTGCTGGTGTTCCGAAACGTCGATAACACCTTCAGCGTGTTTGGCGAAAATCTTGTTGTCAGCGGTGAAGAATGCGGGAGCACCGTCTATTTCACCCCAATGCGCGCCGTACTCGTTTTCCTGAAGCGCAGTTTGACGAACAGTGCCAGAAGGAAGCGGTTGGATAATTGGCTTGCGCGCGCTTTGGTTGGCGCGAGGTTGGGCTTTGGCGCGAAGCTGTGCTTGAGCAGCAGCGCGAGGTGACTTTGCAGCGCGAGGTTGGGCTTGAGCAACAGCGCGAGGTGACTTTGCAGCGCGAGTTGCGCTAGTTTTTTGCGTTTCGGTACGCAACAACACATCGCGAGTTGGCACCGAAGTCTGCTGAGGCGCTGCTATGTTCATCGCAACAGCAGTGGCAACCGATACTAATCCAGCTAATACACGCACAAGAATCTGTCCCACGAGTCCTCCAAACGTATTTCTACTCGTTACTTCGCTACTACCTTAGCAACAGCACCATAATATTACGCTCTGGCCTGCTCTGCTTTCGCGCGCTTTGACTGAGCTTGAAATCATCGGGATTTCAAGCTCCTTCAAAGCGGAAACTCGCTTAGGTTGGAAGGACTGAGGGACTTCCAACGCGAGTTTCGTAAGCGAGCGCGTCGCAATCCGCGCGAGCGTTTTGGCCGTTTTATGGAACATTTGCCGGAAAATTCCCGGCGTTTGTTGCTGTTTTGGTGGTTTTTTGGAACATTCTCCGGAAAATTCCCGGCGTTTGTTGCTGTTTTGGCCGTTTTATGGAACATTTGCCGGAGATTTTTCTCCGGCATTTGTTGCTGTTTTGGTGGTTTTTTGGAACATTTGCTGGAGATAGTTCCGACATTCCCTTTACATGACTGTAAAACAAATGTCGTTTTCTAACGAGATTTCGTTTTTTCCTTTACATTCATGTAAAGGAACTATCGCTTTTTGGCGAGATTTCGTTATTTTCTATACACACTTGTAAAGAAACTGTCACTTTTGTGGAACACTCGCCGGAAATCTCTCCGCAGGTTGTGCAACTATTCTGTACACACACTTTGGAATAACCCGGAAATTAACAATATAAAATAACAGACGCACTAACGAAATATATGTGTCAAAAAAGCTTTGGAAATCAACGAAATTTAAGTGGAGCGGACGACGGGAATCGGACCCGCGTAATCAGTTTGGAAGACTGAGACTCTACCATTGAGCTACGTCCGCAAAATAGCAACTTGTACAAGTATACAGAAGCTTATGACATAGAGCAAGTTTGCGTTTGCGCAATCTGCGCCAGTGTCCCAAAACAAGCAAAATGAGACACTCACGCAGCGCGACGACTGCACCAGTGTCCCAAAACAAGCAAAATGAGACACTCACGCAGCGCGACGACTGCACCAGTGTCCAAAAACCGGCGAAATGAGACACTAACGCAGCGCGACGACTGCGCCAGTGTCCGAAAATCACAAAAGCCGGAGAAATTTCCGGAAAATGTTCCACAACAGCGATTGTTCCTTTACAGCGTCGTAAAGGAAATAACGGAAGCGAACTAATGCGATAGTATTCGCAGTAGTATAGCCTAAGTTGTTAGCGCAGATTAGTAAGGAGAGCGCATGATTGCAGGATTAGGTCACGATGTGGTGAATGTTGCGCAATTCGCTGAGCAGATGCGCGAAGGCAACGGTTGGCGCGCGCTGTTTTCTGTGCGCGAACTTCGGCAGTGCAGTTTGCGTTCCGATATGAAGCACGACGATGAAGCTTTGCATATTGCGGCGCGTTGGGCAGGGAAAGAAGCCGTGATTAAGGCGTGGTGCGAGGCGCTGGCGCTTGGCGATACCGCTTACCCCTATACTCTTGACAATACGCCGTGGTCTTGCATTGAGATTCTCGACGATTCGCATGGCTGCCCGCGCGTGCAACTTGCGCAAAAAGTGCAAGATAAGCTTTGCGCGTCGCTTTCGTTAAAACTTGCGGAACCTAGCAACAATACGGAACTTGCGGAACTTAGCAACACTGCAGAACTTGCGGGACTTGCGAATATCCCGAATACTTCCGGAAATATTTGCAACGCAATTCACTGGCACATTTCGCTAACTCACGACGGATCGGTACAGAATAATACGGCAGTCGCCTCCGCTGTTGCTATGCTCGAAATCCTGTAGCCGCAAACTCGACTACAAAACTCCGGCAAATGTTCCAAAAAACGGCCAACGCAGCTACAAAATCCGGAAATTCTCCGGCAAATGTTCCATATCAGCGACGAAGTGACACTCGCGCAGTACTGTTTCTGTGTTAGGGTCGGAAGATTGGCGTTATGCGACCTTCGTGCAGATTGCGTACTGCGTTAAGGTCGGAAGATTGGCGGAATGTGACATTCGCGCAGATGGCGTACTGCGTTAAGGTCGGAAGATTGGCGGAATGTGACATTCGCGCAGATGGCGTACTGCGTTAAGGTCGGAAGATTGGTGTTTTGTGACATTCGCGCAGATGGCGTACTGCGTTATGGTCTCTTGGTGTGCGCGACGACCTGCTTGAGCGCTGCGATTTAGCGCGCGAAAGCAGGCCATCGCGCAAATGCCACACCGCACCTCAGTGCCGAAACAGCAAAATCACAGCGATTCGCTAGGAATCGAACCCCAATCGAAAGGCTCCTCCACCAAATAATACGCATTCGAATCATCCGGAGCAGGCGCAAACTTCACTGGTTTATTAAACATAGTAGGCACAAACGGATTGTAATTTACGCCCCAATGTTTTTTATTAGTTACATCAACTTTTGTTTCTTTATATAACTTCGGATCTCGCCTTAAAATAAACGGACGATTCATATCAGGATTCTTAGAACCTTCGCCAACAAAATACCCAGACTTTTCTACCGCATCTAATTTAGCATTCAACGGCACGAGCAAAAGGAACTCGTCCATTCTAAAACTTGCTCCCTTAGCGTAACCAGGTATATCTTCAATATTGCTATAATCTTTCATGCTGTCTGGCAAATTAAATCGGCTAACCACTTCTCCATTAACGCAGAATCTAGCTACAGAATCATTAACTAATTTATTTCCGCAATACGGTGCTCCCCTATGCTTATATATTTCAATAACGCCACTATCTCCAGGAAGAAGATGGTTCTTCATAGGCTTATAATCATCAGAATTCTCCGTTGAATAAGAACAATTCGACGGATCGTGCGTCATGTTGCAAACATCAAAAGAGTTATTGTAGCCATCGTAAGTAGTTGGATCATACGGAAGATCCGTAGAATAAAGCGAAATTTTCCCATGATCTTCGTCGCTATCCGCTGGAGCTCGCAAATCTAAGCAATCACCAGATTTTGTGCACCATAAACCAGCAATAGCATCAGCATTCATTTGAGCGGAAATATAAGAAGGCTCATCTTTATTCAAAAATGCATCTTTTGCTTTCGACGCATCCACGCCATAATAAAGCGTTAATTCGTTACCAGAAAGCGGGCTTCCTAACGAAGGAAACGCGCCAACAATCTTGTTAATATACTTTCGAGAAGAGAACCTCGGACGAAGCTTTACATAGTATGAGCGATCAAACATCATTTTGTATGCAGCGTCTTTATCCATGCCAAATAAATTAGTTGGCACTCCCTTAAAAGTATTATCACCGACAGCTATGTGAATAACTTTTTCTTTACCTACCGAATATCCAGGAATAGGATTTGAAGCCAGAATCTTTCCCGACTCCAATGAAGCTACATAATGAACTTTTACAGGCACTCCCATGGATTGAAGAATATTTTTTGCAGAATTAAGACTCTTGCCAACAATACCTTTTGCTGGAATTCCAGGACCTTTAGATCTGGCGACTTTTACAATATAACTAGAAGATATATGAGAGTTAGGTTTTACATTAAGATATCGCAAGAAACTTCCAGGTTTTTTGCCGCTAAATTCATCTACAATTTGTACCTTAATGCCATTAGAAGCGAGAGTTTTAGTAACATTCGCGACTTTTTCGCTTGTTTCAAATTTTGGAACAACTACTTCGCGTTCGCGCAAGAAATACCACAAAGTTCCAGCAATAATTAATACGACTGCAAGAGTTGCGGATATGGAAATTGCGATGACGCTTTTTTTGGAGGTTTTGGCGGTTTTGGCGGTTTTGGCGGCGGCGGGCGCTGCGGATGGCGCGGCGGATTGTGCTGCCGGTGCGGTGGCTGCGGTGTAGCTTGAGTAGTTTGCGTTTACGTTGGATGAGTTAGCGTAATTTGCATTTGCAGCATTTGCATTGTCTACATTTGCGTTGTCTACATTTGCGTTAGCGTAGTTTGCATTTGCAGCAGTAGCGTTTGCGTTGTTATTGTTGCCAGCCGCGCTAACTTGCTGATTCTGCTGATTATCCGCACTAACCTGCTGATTCTGATACTTTTTTACTGTTGCACCACATTTTGTGCAAAACTTAGTATTTTCGTCAATCTTATTTCCGCAATTTGTGCAAAACATCGCAACCTTCTCTCCTGCGCACAATAATCTCATTTACAGAACAACTCTTCTTTCTATAATACAGCTACAAACGCCGTAGATTTTCCGGCAAATGTTCCATATCAGCGACGAAGGGACACTCGCGCAGTACTGTTTCTGCGTTAGGGTCGGAAGATTGGCGGAATGCGACCTTCGTGCAGATGGCGTACTGCGTTATGGTCTCTTGGTGTGCGCGACGACCTGCTTTCGCGCGCACAATGCTGCGATCAAGCAGGTCGTCGCGCATGCGAGGAGAGAAATCCCCTCAAACTCGCGCCACGCTAAGGAGGATTCCACCAAAACTCGCGCTTTAAGCGCTCGCTGCTGTAAAGCAAACAGATATTGGCGCAATTAAGCTTTATGTGGATAAGTTACGAAGATTATAAGAAATTTTCTAATTTTATCGCATAATAAGTCATTATAACAATACTTTCTACTACCCCCCCCCCCGAGAAACAGGAAATTTTACAATTGTTACTTAGATAACAATAAAAAATTACATCGAAATGGTAAAAATACGATATAATATTATGCAGCATGTGCATAAGCGTACTTATTGCCTACCACTGCTTTATACAAACACAAGATTGGTATTTGAAGAAGAACTAGACACAAGTTTATATACGCCGCACATTAAAGAACGTTAAATTAAGAAGCACAAGAAAAAGGATTACAGGTTATTATGGCAAATAACACTCGCAAAAAGAACACACGTGAGCAGGCAGAGCGCTCGTTTACAAACATTGACTCATCTTCTGCATCTACCACATTGCGCAAGATGTCATTAAGCGCGCTTGCCACGGTTCTTACTGCAGCCACCTGCTTGGGCGGTCAGCCAATCCTCGCATCCTCTAATATTCTTCTTCCTCCAACTACAGCGGCTTTTGCAGCAGAAGTGCATAAGAACGACCCTAATCCTTGGCTACATAAGCCAAACATTCTTGAGTATCAGCGCTACCGTTACCAAAATAGTAATGGTGACGCAGGTTACGTTGGAGATGATCAAATCGGCGACTGGGATCGTATTAAGAATAAGTCAATGATGTACGCTCGCGTAGAAGAATCTGGCGGAAACAGGTACTTAGTATTCGACGTGTTCTTTAACAATGACGGCAAGTCCATGCTTACAGCATCAAAACAACAGCAATACGTATGGCAAGTTCCTTTTGCAGTTGCAGACTTAAACAATGGTGCTTATAAAAGCGATACCGTAACTGATTTACGATTTGACTTCTACAAACGCAATGAAAAATCAAAGGACACTCCAGCCACTCTTTCTCACGATATTCAATTGTTTGAACATGATGAAAAGAAATCTTTTAGCGTTGGAGTATTACAAGACGGTTATGGCAAAGAAAATTCTACGTACACTAATACGTTAGGCATACGCGCTGGAAACAGCAAAAACAAAGATATATACACAACATTCCACACGACTGAAGCAAAATTAGACCCAACTATTAAAAAGGCTATTGCCCTTCCATATCCATATAGTAAATACAGCTACGGCCTTGGCTTAAAAACCACAAATGTTAACTATGCTGTAAAGCTACATTGCAAAGTAAAGTTACGTCCGAATGTTACAAAAGACGAAATTCAAAATGCATTCACCTGGACAAATACAAGCTCGTTCGCAAGAAACACAAATTCTTCATACACATTTATTTCCGGACGAACTCACGACGAAAACTTCCGACGCACAAAAAGCGACGATTTGCCGCCAAAGCTGTATTTTAATGGCAAGGAGCTTACAGACAATTCCAGCAGCATTACCGTGTATCAGGGCGAAAGCAACAACTTCACTTTCGGCACGTCCGACAATAGCGAAAAGGTGACTAATTTCTCTGTAGGCGGATTCCCAGGTAGCGGTAATGACAGCGGAAACTTTAATGAAATAAACGATAACGGCATGCCAGCCACCGAAAACAGCAAGCACACCGTTACGAAATCAGTTGCACTTACTCACAAGAACGGCGATACACCAGTAAACTCCGACTACACGATTACTGTTTCTGCAACCGACGCTTCCGGCAATAAAGCAGAGAAGACGATTACAGTACATCTTAGGAACCAAAATCTTAAGCATAAGGCTCCAACCACTACACCAATTACTGTTGATTGGGGTCATAAGCCAGATGAAGATGAACTCAAGAAGCATGTTTCTGGAGCCGATGGTGGCACTCTTACTTTTGACTCTATTCCAGAGACCAAGATCCCTGAGCAGTACTTTAACGGAAAAGATACTCTTCCTGCACACGCTTCTGGAAAAGTGACGTATAGCGATGGTTCGTATCACAATGTGACTGTTCCTGTGAATGTTAGGAAGCCACTTTCTTTGCAACATAAGCTTAATGGAAATACCGTTAATGCTACTGTTGGCGACCCTCTTACTAAAGCAGGGAACAAGGTTGACGCTAAGAAATATCTTGGCTTAACAGACACAGAATTAAATAATAAGAAAATCAAGAGCGCAGAGTGGGTTAATGGCGAGCCTTCCACAGATGTTGCAGGAAAGAAAACTTACACTGCTAAAGTCACGTTTAATGACGACAGCACAGCGGAAGAAAAGGTCACTTTCACTGTTCGCCCTAAGCAGCCTAAGATTGAAACTGATTTGACGGGTGTTGCAGGCGTAGAAAACAAGGAAGTTGTAGTTAATGCAGGGCCTGGCACCGAAGGAAGCACTGTAACTCTTAAGGATAGCAAGGGCAAGCAAATCGGCACTGGAAAAGTTGGAGCCGATGGCAAAGTTACGATTACTGTTAAAGACGGTATTCCTGAAGGAAAAATTACTGCAGTAACTACTACTGCAGATTCCGTAAGCTCCGACGAAAGTGAACCTAAGAATGCCAGTAAGGACGATCAAAAACCAACATTAGCTGCTGATAAAAATAATGTTGAAGTCGAAGTTGGCAAAGATTTAACTATCACGCTTACAGCAAAAGACAATTTGAAAGTTGATAGAATTGACACAGCAGCAGCAACTATTGCTCTGTTTAACAATGACCCAACAAAGCTGTTTAGTAATCCAACTCGCGCTGGATCAAAGTACGATTCTAAGAACACAGACACACAGAAGAAACTTACTTATACATTCTCTGGTTTTAAGTCAGAAGAAATAGGCACATACAACTTAACATTTAAGGCCTTCGATTCTGCAGGAAACGAGTCTGCACCTGTAACTGTAACTGTAAAAGTTAAGGAAAAACTCGCAAATAAGCCGACAGCAAAGCCTTACTCCGTTGAGATTAATAAAGAGTTAGGTGATGAAGACGCGAAGAAAACTATTGCTCGTGCGAATAAATTGCCAAAGGGAACTAAGTTTACTTGGGCAAAGGATGGTAAGCCAAACACTTCCACTGTTGGCACGGAAAAGGATGGAAAAGTTGTTGTAACTATTCCTACTAACGACAAAGATCACCCACAAGTTGAAACTGTTGACGTTAAGGTAACTGTTAAGGATACCAAAAGTCCTAAAGTTACGATTTGGCAAAAGGGCGAAGGTGACACATATAACACCATTGATGCTGGATATCCAAATGGTAAAAAACACCCACCAGTATTCACTATCAATACGTACCGCGGTGATAAGAACGATATTAAGATTACTGCAACCGACAACAGCGGAGAAGTTACAACTCTTACTTTAACGCCTAAAACTCCAGGCGAGACAGAAAACGCTCCTACCGGAACTGGCACAGATAAAAAACCTAAGACTTTGATACTTGATGGCACTACTCCACTCAACACTGAGCCTGGCAAGTATAAGCGTACTATCACGGCGGTGGATCCTTCGGGCAACACTACAACAGTGGCTGTGGAGTTTGTTGTTAAGACGCAGGCAGAGAAGTACAGCAAAGTCACAGGCACGTCTGTTACGTACAAGATGAGTAGCGGCACAACGCATCCTAAGCCAGAAGACGGCATTGCGAAAGAAAGCAAGAATAAATTGCCTAACGGCACTAAGTATTCTTGGGCTCAGGAACCAGATTGGAATACGCCTGGCAAAGATACAACTGCTGAAGTTCTCATAACGTTCCCAGATGGTTCCACTGAGAAAGTAGATACAAAAGTTACCGTTAAGGACGATATTGCGCCTGTTATTCTTGAGCCTCATACCAATAAAGGTGAACATAATAATCAAGGCAAAAAAGAATTCCCATACATGTTCAAAGTGCATAAGGATAAGTCTTTCGATATTGAAATTAACGCTTATGACAACAGTGGAAAGATCAGTAGCGAACCAATATCAAAATTCCCAGGCTACGACGGAAAAATCACTATTGACAACAGCGATAAAAATTCTGCAGAAAAGCCTGCAACTATTCATATTAAGGGCACTGCTCAGCGCGCAGATAATACGAATCCTGATGCGAATAAGTGGTCTCGTGAGCTTGTTGTTACAGACAAAGCCGGCAATAAATCCAAGCTAAAGGTTCAGATTTCCGTGTACACGGATGCTGAAGAGCATACTGCTACTGCATCTAAAGTTAATAATCCTGCAAGTAAAGATGCCATTAAAGACGCTATTAAAATCACTAAATATGATGCTTCAAATACGCCAATCGATAAGAATGGCATAACATTTGACGTTGAAGATATTCCTACCAAAGATGGAAATTACGCTATTCCTGTAACAATTCATTACAAAGATGGTTCTTCCAGCAAGATTGAAGTGCCTATTGTCGTTAAAAGCGAGTCCAACAACTATGACCCTGTTGGCAAGACGATTACTGTTGATTGGAATTCTAAGGAAGATATTGCAAATAAGATTAAGTCGTTCGATAATGGCGGCGGCTTGACGTGGAAAGACAACAATTCTCCATCTGGTACTACAACGGTAGAAATCGTCAACGCGAAAGACGTTCCAAACACCGATAAGCCTGGCGAGAGCAAAGTGCAAGTCAAGGTTACGTATTCGGATGGCTCTAGTGACGTTGCAACAGTAACTGTTAAAGTTTTGGATCCACAAAGCGAAACTTATACGCCAGAAGGTCAAACGATTACCATTGCCTACAATAAGACGCCGAATAAGAAGGACATATCCAGCAAGATTAAGGGCGTTGGCACTGGTAATGGCATTAAGCTAAAGAAGAATGGCGAAACAACCGATCTTACAAAGCTTCCAGACGACGTCGCAAGTATTGCTATTGATGATGATAAGACCGTTCCAGATGGCACTCAGCCTGGCGATTTTACTGTTCCTGTAACAATTACGTATAAGGATGGCTCTAAGAGTCGTGCAACGGTAAAGGTTAAGGTTGGCGAGCCTCAGAATAAGAAGTATGAGCCAAAGCAGCCTGATGGAATCAAAGTTGACTATAATGGCAAGGTTCCTTCTGATAAAGAAATCGAAGCTAAAGTCAAGTTTGAAGATGACAAGCAACCACCAGCCGGTACAACAATCACAGTTGACGATGGTCAAATACCTATCAACACTACTACTCCTGGAATCGTAAACGTTAAGGTTACTGTTACCTACCCTGACGGCTCTGAGGATCATGTGGAAGTTCCTGTAACAGTTGGCGATCCAGATAACGTTACTCATAAGGCTTCTGCAACTCCTATAGAGTTGAAGCGAAATAAAGATAATACAAATAAGCCAAGTGAAGACGATATCAAGAAGCATGTCAAAACAGGAGTTGGTGAAACTGAAGAGCAGCCAAATATTACTGTAGCTACGGATAAGATTCCAAATACTAATCAAACTGGCACAACTAATGTTCCTGTAACTATTACATATAAAGACGGAACGTCCACAACCGTACAGGTTCCTGTTATTGTGACAGATACAAACGCAGACGAATACACGCCGAACGTTGACCCTGTGGAAGAGCCGTATGGCACTGACGAAGCGACGATTAAGAAAGCCATTACTGATGCAGTAAACGTTACGGATTGGCCAGAAGGATCCGATAAGAAGCCAACATATGAGATTGCCGCAGGCGAGACAATCCCAAGCGGTACCGAACCTGGCACAAAGAAGGTTAAGGTTAAGGTCACATACCCGGACAAAACAAGCGAAGATGTTATTGTTGATGTGACTATTAAGAATAAGCAGTCGGATACTTTCAAGCCAAAGGTAACACCTGTTGTTAAGCAGTTTGGAAAGCCTGTTACATCCAAAGATGTAACAGACAGTGTAACTGTTCCTAATTTGCCAGAAGCAGACAAAAGTAAACTAAAGATTGAGTTGAACAATCCTCACACACAGCTTCCAGACGGTAAGACTCCTGGAAACTCTACAGTTGAAGTCAAGATTACATATCCTGATAAAACAGAAAAAGTTGTTGAAGTTCCAGTAACTATTAGCAATAAGCAGTCTGAACTTTACCCACCTACATCCAAAGAAATCACTAAGGATAATGGCAAAGCACCTACTGCTGAAGACATTAAGAAGGCTGTAGAGATTCCTAATTGGCCATCAGGCAATGGCGACATTACAAAGACTGTTGATCCTAAGAGCATTCCAAACGGCGAAAAAGGCGGCACTTTCAACGTTCCTGTAACGGTTACGTATCCGGATGGATCGTCAACCGTGATCAACGTGCCTGTAACTATTAAGGCTCCAACTGCTACGGCTAAAAAAGTTGTGACTGTGCCAAAGGGTGCGGAACCTAAGCCAGAAGACATGATTGCCAATAAGGATAAGTTCCCTGATGGCACTCAGTTCGAGTGGTCCAAAAAACCAGACACGAAAACGGAAAACAACGGCGTAACAGGCAAAGTAAAGATTACTATTCCTGGATCTGATACTCCTCAAGAAGTTGAAGTAACTGTAAACGTTGTTGACCCAACTGCGTCTGAAGTCAACGTGCTACAGGGCAAGAGTTTGCCAGAAGCTAAGGCTGTTATTAAGGATTCTGACAAAACGAATAAGTATCCTAGCGAAACTAAGTTCGAGTGGAAGCCTGAAGATAAACCGGATACCAATAACTCTGGTCCAAAGACTGGCAAGATTATTGTTACCCTCCCAGGACAAAAGCCTAAAGAAGTGCCTGTAACGGTTAATGTTTTGCCAACGCCTGTTGCGAAGGTTGTTAATGTGAAGGTTGGCGACGACCTTCCAGACGCATCGAAGGGTATTGCTAATAAAGATAAGTTCCCTGAGGGAACCACCTTCAAGTGGGAAGAAAGTGGCAAGCCAACTACAGATACCGTTGGAGAAAAGAAAGGCGGTAAGGTAAAGGTCACTATTCCAGGCGTAAATGGAAAGACCGGAACTTCTTCTGATGTAGAAGTTACTGTGAACGTAACTCCTAAGCCTAATGCCAAAGTTACCACCGTTGCTCAGAACAGCGATCCAGATCCTAAGAACAGCATTGAGAACAATGGCAGCTTCCCAGACGGAACTACCTTTACTTGGGGTACGAAAGACGGAAAACCTGACAAGCCAGACACTTCTACTACAGGCAATGAAAAAACTGGCACTGTTGTGGTAACTGTTCCAGGGCAAGAGCCTCAGACCGTTACAGTCAAGGTAAACGTGACAGCATCGCCTGAAGGAAAAGACATAACTGTGTTGCAAAACAACACTCCTGATCCAAGTGGCTTAATTTCCAATAAGGATAAATTAACTGGAGCAACATTCGGGTGGAAGAAAGATAATAAAGACAAGGAAACTGGCAAGCCTGATACATCAAAGACTGGCAACCAGCCAGGCGTTGTGACTGTTCAGGTTCCAGGAATGACTCCTGTAGATGTGCCTGTAAACGTTTTCGTCGTGCCAAATCCAAAAGACAAGACTGTGAACGTGCCACAAAATGGCAATTTGCCGAATGCAAAAGACATGATTGCCAATAATGGTGACTTCCCTGAGAAAACCACATTTACTTGGGCAGATAACGGTAAGCCATCAACGTCTAATACTGGTGAGCAAACTGGAACTGTCTCTGTAGCTATTCCAGGTATTACAAATCCTGTGAATGTAAAAGTAACAGTAAACGTTGTTGATAAAGATAAGCCATTTATCAACGATGGTAAAGCCGAAAATAAGCCAGATTCTAAGAAGACAACCATTACTGGTAAAACTCAGCCAGAAAACACCGTAACTGTCAAAGACAATAGCGGTAAGACTGTTGGTACTCCAGTAAAAGCAGATGAAAAAGGCAACTTCACTATCGAAATCGATAAGAAGGATCCTAATACAAAGCTCAAGCTTGTTCCAAGCAAGGGTAATAACGAAGGCACTCCAGTAGAAGTAACCGTTACTGCAAAACCAAATGCTCCGACTATCACCGTTCCTTCGGACAATGCAGGCGGAAAGCAGGGCGATGGAAACGTAACTGTCACTCCGCCAACCGACGCCACCGTCACCACGGTTGAAATCACGGTTAAGCCAAATCCGCTTAACGGTCCAGAGCAGCCAGTTCGCACGATTGTTGTTAAGAACGATAATGGCACGTGGAAGATTGACGGCAATAATCCTACTGATGCAACTGTTGACAACAACGGCAACGTTACGATCCCAGCCAAAAACTTGGAAGATGGCAGCACTATTACGGCTGTGGCGAAGAATAAGAACAATACTTCGGACACTGCAACGAATAAGACTGGATACAAGACTCCGCAGATTAAGAACGAAGGTCAATCATCTCCACAAATTACTGACAACAACGGCGATTCCGGTAAGCAAACTATTACTGGAGTTGTGACGGTTCCAGGCGCAACAGTAACTGTTACCGATAAAGACGGAAATCAAATCGGAACTGGTACTGCGGGCAACGATGGAAGCTTCACTATTACTATCAACAAGCAAAAGCCTGGTGCCATTGTCACTCTCACGCCAACCAATGGTAAGGGTGACGGTGCAAAGACGGGCGATCGCGTGGAGCTAACAGTCGGAGGCGCCATTGCAACGCCGAAGATTAGTACTCCGAACGATGGCAGCGCTAGCGTGACGCCTGACGAGTCTGATACTCGCGTGAACAAGGTTGTAGTTACTTACACTCCAGAAGGCAGTGAAACAACCGCAACGATTACTGTTGTTGCCGAAGGTGATAATCGCGTATGGAAGATTGATGGAAATACTCCAGAAGGTGTAACTGTTAATCCAGATACTGGCGTTGTTACCATTCCTGCAGGCAAAATTAAGAATGGCAGCACTATTACTGCGCAAGCCAAGCAGGTTACAAAAAATACCGGTGCTACTACCGCTACAGAAACTTCTTCCGCTGAAGTAACCGGCACAATTACTACTCAAAAGCACCACTATGATCCAACGCCAGTACCGGAACCAACTCCAACGCCGGCGCCAACAGTCACTACGCCAAGCGAAGGCGCGGACCAAGGCTCCGCCATCGTTACCCCACCAGCGGATGTGGATACGCTTCTTATCACCTTCCTTCCGGAAGGAAGTAGCGAAAGTGCAACGCCTGTAACGATTACCGTAAAGAAAGATAAGAATGGTAACTGGACTATTGACGGCACGACTCCAACTGGCGTGACTGTTGATCCTAAGACTGGTAAAGTCACCATCCCTGCAACCGCGGTGAAGGGAGGCAGTGAGGTTACCGCTCAAGCAAAGAAGGGCGATAAGCAATCCGAGAAAGTTACCGGCACCACAGCTGGCAGCGAAAAGAAGCAGCCAAAGAAGCCGGGACAGGAGCCAACGCCAAGCCCAATTCCAACAGATAAGCCGCTTGTGGTAACTCCGCAAAATGGTGCCGAGCAGGGTTCTGCAACCGTCACTCCTCCAGCTGACGCGGATTCCATGGAGATTACTTATACTCCAGAAAATGAGGAAACATCCTCTGGAATTGGTGAAACTGAAATACCTTCACTTGAGGAATTGACGCCTGGAACAACTAATCCTGATTCGCAAGAGCCAGGAAATAATCCAGGAAATACGCAAGGAAACGAAAATCCAGAAGGCAAAACTTCAGGAAATGAAACTCCTGCTCGCGTCACAATCAAGATAAAGAAGGACGCGGAAGGCAAGTGGAAGATTGACGGAGATGCACCAGACGGCGTAACAGTTGATCCGCAAACCGGAAAGGTTACGATTCCAGCAAATAAGGTGAAGGATAATACTGAAATTACTGCGAAGTCAAAGAAGGGCGATAAGCCTTCCAAGACGGCAACCGGCACCGTGGGCAACAACCCAATCGACGATCTGAACATTGACGATCTTATCGACAATGCGGGCGGAAATAGCAACGAAAAGGGTAAGGGCCACGGCGAGAATCACGGAAACGGAAACGGAAACGGAAACAACGACGGAAACGGAAACGGAAACGACAACACTGGCGACACCGGAAACAACTACACTGGCGACGCCGGCAACAAGGGTGACACTTTGAACCCTGAATCCGGAACTCACCGCATCAAGCACGGCGACACGATCGACGCAAATGGCGCAAACAACAACCGTGCTAACGGGGACGACAATGGTAGCACTGGAAACGGTGCGCAGGGTACGCAAGGTTCGCAAGACTCGCAGGGTACGCAAAGCGGATCACAAGGTGCGCCAAGCGAATCGCAAGCGAAAATCGATAAGATTCGTGCGCGTCACTCTTCCGGCAAGATTGCGAAATCTAAGCTGAGCAATACTGGAGCCGCCATTGCTGCAATTAGCACAATAGCCGCTCTTGCTGCCGCAGTTGGAGGCGCAATCGCGGTTATTCGCAAGAAAAAGCGCAAGTAATAGCAAATAACAGTTGAATAACAGCAAATAAAAAGCAAATAAAAAGCTGCACCGCTTTTTACCAGTTTGATTCAAATCGGTAAATTCGCGGTGCAGTTTTCTTATAACATCACCAGCAACGCAGCTCCAATCGCCCCACATTTTCCGGCAAATGTTCCAAAAAACCACCAAAACAACAACAAACGCCGGAAATTCTCCCGCAAATGTTCCAAAAAACCACCAAAACAACAACAAACGCCGGAGAAAATTCCCCGGCGTTTGTTGTCAAACTCAACTAAAGCAGCAACCAAAGCAGCCGATCAGCAGTAGTAGCCGTCGGCGCTAAGGCGCGCGTCAGGATTGAGCAGCATCGCCTTTTCTGCCTCGTGACCGTCGTAACGCGAGCCGTCCGGAAGGCGCGTGCCATCCTTAAGCAAGTGGCGATTTTCCACCGGCTCAAACAGCGGCGCGTGGCCCATCATGCCTTCCTCAAGCCTTCTCTGGCCCGCCGCCAAGCGAGCGTTTGCGCGTTTGCGCCACTCCTCCAGCGCCTCAGCACCAGCGGTAGCAGCCACAGCCGCCTCAAAAGCACCCGGGTGAACCAGCGCCACGAATCCGCTCACGTGGCCGAAGCCGAGCGAAGTGGCGAGCGCAGCCTTCACTGCACAAGAACCTGCACCAGCGGCACTTCCAACGCGCATCGGCTCGCGCAACCAAACCATGTGGTCGTCGTGCGCCAACTTAGGATCCACGCAATCAAGCGACGCATTCGCCGGAATTACGCCTGTTCTAAACAGTTGCGTCAAACCGTTGATTTGGAAGATGCACGCACCGCCCTTTGCGTGGCCGGTTAGCGTCTTTTGGCTGATTACGAACAGCGGGTTTCCGTCCGTGCGTCCGATTGCGTGCGCAAGAGTATTGTGCAGTTCGGATTCGTTCGGATCGTTGGCATTCGTGGAAGTATCGTGTTTAGAAACCACGGCAATATCGTCCGGAGTGACGCCGAGAGCCGCCAAATCACGCACGAACTTAGACTTGGCGCCTCCCATGCCCGCAGCCAACGCACCCAAGCCCGGGGCAGGTATGGAAGTGTGGATGCCGTCGGCGTAGGAGTGGATGAAACCAACCACGCCAGCAACCGGCAAACCGAGCTTAAGCGCAATATCGCCGCGCGTAACCAAAATCGTGCCGCCGCCTTGAGCTTCGAGGAAGCCGCCGCGTCTGCGATCGTTCGCACGAGAGAAGAATCGTGGGCTTATGCCCTTTGCGTACATTTCTTCACTATTAGCGGTAGCGTTCATATTGCCGAAGCCGACCACAGATTCCACGCCAATATCGTCGATTGCGCCGGTTACTACGAAGTCAGCTTTGCCGAGCGCAATCTTATCGACGCCTTCTTCGAGCGAAACAGCCGCAGTTGCGCAAGCCGACACCGGCTGAACCATATTTCCGTAACCGCCGATGTAGGTTTGCATTACGTGAGCTGCCACAACGTTTGGTAGCGCTTCTTGCAGCACGTCGGTTGGAATTTCGTGGTTAAGGAAGCGATCCAAGTACAGTTTTCGCATTGAGCTCATGCCGCCAAAACCGGTACCTTGCGTTGAGGCAACAAGCGAAGGATGCACAGACTGCAGAATCTCCGAAGGCGTGAAACCGGCGGAAATGTAAGCGTCCACGGTGGTGACGATATTCCACAGCGCAATCGTGTCGACGCTTCCAACCATCGAAGCTGGAATTCCCCACTTGAGCGGGTCGAAGCCCTTCGGGAATTGTCCGCCGACGGTTCGGGTCATTGCAGCCCTGCGCGGCACGCGAATCATGGAACCTGCCTTGCGTGTAACCGTCCACTCTCCCGACTCTGCGTCGCGAGCAATCGCAGTGTGTGCTTCGTCGAGTGCCACGTATTCGCGCGCAATCGTTTCTGTTGGCACGCTGAAAGTTACGTCGTGATCGAGGAAGATTTCCGCTTCTTCTTCGTTCGCACCTTCCTTGTAGTCGCCGCCCATGCCGGTTTCGAATGGTCGAATTCCGGAACGCGCCACTACTTCGTCAGCGTACTTTTCTGCTATATCTTCTTCTGGTACAAGCGTGCCGTCCGCATCGTACCAGCCCGGCTTTGGCGAGTCTTGCCAAGTGAGCAAGCCCATATTCCAAGCCAATTCCAGCACGGCTCCTGCGGAAAGTTTTACGGAACCGTCTTCTTTAATTCCGAGTTCCGCTTCGAAACGAGTGCGTCCTGAGCCCCATGGTCCAAGCTCGCCGACGGATACGATTACGATTTCGTCTTCTGGGCGAGCGGTTACGTTCTTCCAGTCGGCTAGGTTGACGCTCGGCTGAGTTGGTACGTAAGGCGTTGGGAGTGCTTTGTTGGTTGATTTTGCAGTTGATTCAGCAGCAGATTCCGCAGCTTCCGCAGCTTTTTCTGCAACTTCCGCACGCTTCTGATCTTCCAACGCTTCCGCACGAAGCGCATTCAGATCAAGCGGTTCCTTTCCTAATCCTCCCGTGAAGTCGACGTCCAAAGGCGCAATTGCCGCCTGCTCACGCGCTTCCTTCGAGCACAATTCAAGCAGACGATCTGCCATTTCTTGCGTCGAGTAGGTGGTTAATCCGTGACGCTCAACCACGGCAACCAACGGATCGTTTCCGCCCATTAAGCCGGTTCCGCGCACCCAACCGATCTTAGGGTGTGCGAAGGTTACGCGATTCGACCACACGCTTTCTGCATGCGCACGGTTCACAATCGCGTCGAACGCGCTCTTGACTTCACCGTAAGCGCCGTCGCCACCGAACATTCCACGGTTTGGCGAACCAGGTAACACAACGTGCATACGATGTTGCACATCCGTGTCGGCTCCAATCTGCGCAAATCCGGCGATTGCGCGTTCCACACCCCACAGCATTAATCGCGACTGCGATTCGAAAAGCGAACCGGAATCAGCCAAGGTGCCGTGAACTGGAGGTGCTGCGAACGGGAAGAACATGCTCGGCTCGTAAGCCGGCTTCAAAATTGTGGTGGTTGCGCCGCTCACTTTCTTTGAAACTGTGCCAACCCACTTCACAAGCGCGTCGACATCGCGGTAGCTGGACAAGTTTGCTGGCACAAGCCACAGTTTCGCACCCGTTGAAGCGTTTTCGCGATACGCTTGCTTTGCCCAAGACTTTACGCTCGGCTTGAAGCTGTGCGAAGTTGCAATAACGGTAGCGCCGCCCTTAAGTAGGCCTGTTACTACGCGAGCTGCGATTGAGTTTGGTGCAACGCCCGTAACAACCGCTACTTCTCCCGCAAAGCGAGTTGCGTAAGCTGCGTCTTCAGAAGCGTTGACTTTCGCAAGTTTAGTGCGCGCGTCGCAAGCGATAGCGTTAAATATGGTTGCGAGATTGTTGAGTTCGCGTGATTTTGCGAGACCAGCGAACCATTCGGCTTCAGAAGCTACAGACTCGCCGACGCCCAAGAAGCTGCCGAATTGACTGATAATTGCCGAAACTTCAGTTGGTTGCGCGTCTACATTTTTTACAGCATATTCGTAATACAAGCGTGCAACGTCTTCGCGAGCAGAGGCCCAACGGTCGTCGAAAAGAATCGCTTTTCGCTCGTCAAATCGAGGAGCCACTTGCTTTGGCCAATCCGCACCAAGCTCAGCTTCAACAGCAGCAACCACTGCCGCGTTTTCGTCGGATTCAGTTTCCGCTTGAGGCGCTTCAATGCCGAGTTTTGAAAGCACGAATTTGGCGGTTGCGGCGAGCACGCCGTCGGCGCCAACTACACGCTCTGCAAACGCGTCAAGTGCTGCGGAATCAACCACTGCACCACCCGAAGCGCCGGCAGCGCCCGGCTTGGAAACGTTAACGCCGTGAGCTTGTGCGACTTGCATGATTGCCGCGTCGATTAAGGCTTCGGCGGCTGCGGCGTTCTTTGCAGGCTCGGTTGCGAGCTGGGCCAGATTCTCGCCGCGTACGCTTGCGCCTTCGCGAGTTTGCAGCACGAGGGCCGCGAGCACGTGTGCGCGCCAGCCGTCACCGAGCTGCCAGACTTCCGAAATCCGCTTGTCGATTTGCGCAGGTTTTACACCGGCCGCACCAAAGAGCGCGCGCAAGCGTTCGCGCACGATGTCGGAGAGCACGGCACCGAACGCCTTGTAGCGTGGAGCAACCGAGTCAACGAGCTTTCGCAATGCGCTCATTGGGGCTTCTGCAGCGCCGTCCACACTCGCCACACCAAGCTCGGAGCTAATGTCCATGAGCAGCTGGTTTCTGCGTGAGGAGACGCCATTGGTGAGTGTGTCTGTGGTGTCTGCATCGCCGATTTGGTCGAGTCGAATCTTGGCGCTGTAGGCAATGAGCATGGAGATTGCGTCGGATGCTTTGAATGGCAAGTCTGCAACAGGCCCGCTTGCCACTGCGGAAGGCGCTGCAGAAACCGCTGCAGCCGCACCAGCCGCAGCCGGCGCCGCCGAAGCCGCCGAACTACCAGCCGCCGGCGCGCTCGCCGCAACCTCAGCCGCGCCAGCCTCCGGCGCATTATCCTCCTCATCAAACGCTTCCGGCACCAGCGAATCCGTGTCAGTCATATAAACGCGTCCCTCGTCGCGACCAACGTTATAAACTGTCACCTTTTCACTACTGAACTCCGGCAAAGCAAGCGTTTTCGCACCAAGATTTGCCAAAGTTGGAGCGTTTCCTAAACCAACTTCCACGTATTCTTCAACACCAAGCCCGCCGCGAGCGCGATCCGCAAACATAAGCGCCTGCGTTTCAATCCAACGAACCGGGGACGCAAACTGCCACGAAAGCAGTTCCGTAAGAAGCAATCTACCAAGCTTCTGCTCATCCTCTGCATAAGACTTCCAAGTGGTTTCGTCTTCCAAAGCCGCTTCAATACGCTCGGATGGCACCACGTCCAGAATCTTCTGCGCAAATTCGCGCGTAAGCTCGAACGGGCAGGCCACGAGGTTTGGAATGTAACGGTCTACGAGCACCGAGTAGTCAATGTGTTCCGGCAGAAGCGAGTCGAGCTTGTCGCGGAATTCCGGCACGCCCTTGCGCAGCAGACGGGAGTGGAACGGCACGTCAATTCCCGGCACGAGCATAAACGGAGGCTTTCCACCATACTCTTTCGCACGCTTGGAAGCGTCGGCTTGCAAAGCCTTCAAGCCCTTAATAGTTCCGGCAATTGCGTACTGTTGACCTGCCAAATTGTAGTTTACAATCTGCAAGAATTCGCCAGTAGCCTTGGAAATTCCTTCAACGTAAGCGTTTACGCCTTCGTCTCCAACTCCGAACTGGTTTGGTCGAAGCGCGCCCATGCGGTAGTTCGAGCGTCCTTGAGCGTCGCGCTCAATCAGATGGTGCATGGTAGAACCGCGATGGAACACTAATTCAAGCACGGTTTCGAGTGGAATAATTTGTGCGAAGGAGCTTAACGCGTTGTATTCGCCAAGCGAGTGGCCAGCAAAGTAGGCTGGCCAAATATCGCAGCCGGCTTCGCGAAGACGCGCGGTTTGCGCAAAAGCGACGGTTGCGAGCGCAACTTGCGTAAATTGCGTCAAATTAAGCAGTCCTTCAGGGTGACGATACGTTACACCGTGAGCTGTAAGTTCTTTTGGATTATCGCGCACAACAGCGAGGATTGAGAAGCCGAGTTTTTCGCGAGTGAGCTTGTCGGCTCGTTCCCAAGTTTCGCGTACCGCCGGGGACTTTGCGCGCTCGTCCAGCGACATTCCTTGCTTTTGGATACCCTGACCTGGGTATACGAAGGCTGCGCGTGGGGCGCGGGTAAGTGCGCTTGCTTTAGACACGATTTGTCCGTTAACGCGGCAGGTGACTTCCAAAGCGAGGCCGCCACGGCGAACTTTTCCTACGCGTTCGACGGTGATTTCTACTTCGTCGTCCAGCTGAACCATACCGTACATGTTGTAAGACCAGCCGATTAGCTCGTAGCGAGCGCCTTTTGCGTCCAACGCTTGAGCCACGTGCTGAGCGGTAGCAGACAGCCACATTCCGTGTACGAGAGGCGCGGAAAGTCCGGAAATTGCAGCTCCTCGTAAGGAAGTGTGGATTGGGTTGAAGTCGCCGGAAGTGCGTGCGAAAGCGGTCATATCGTGAGGCGCGCGCACAACTACTCTACGCAAAGCTCTGCGAGGTGTGTCTTCAATTTCGTAGCCGTGTAATTCTGCTGCGTCACCGTATTCGGCGGCAGGTTCCGGAAGCGCGTTGCTAAAGCTGCGTCCGCGGATTGCGAAACGTTCGGTTTCGTGCGCAAGTCGCGTACCGTCGGCTGCGGTGTGCACGATATGAATGGTGACAACGCGTCCGGAAGCGGATTCTGCATACGGCTCCGCCCAACCGAGCAAATTAATTCGCTTTCCAACGTACTTGCGGAAGTCTTCAGCGTCAACGTCAAGCTCAACCAGGTGATCCAAATGAACCGCGTTAAGCAAGCCCTCAATAATCGGGTAATCGTCAACCATTACCGAGCCTAGTGCCGAGTAAATTGTTGGCCAAGCAGGGCCGACTAAAGCGTCTGGCACAATGCGAGAAGCGAGAAGTCCGTCCGGCAAGCGGCCAGCAGTTGCGGATTCGTGGTCGATCCCGAGGTTTCGCGAGAAGGTATAAGACGAGCGAACTAAGCCGAATGGCGACTCAGCGTAGCCTTCTTCAACCAAATCTTCCGGCAATTGTGCCAAACTACCATCTTCTTTTACTCTTTCAACTTTTGGCATTGCGTCGAGCACATCTCCCGTAATCGCAGTATTTCCAATACCTGCGGTTGCGGCGAGCATTTCGTATACGTGCTTTGGAAGGCGAGCGCGGTCCACTACTGGAATGGTTCCTGCTCGGCTTGCGTCGACGGTTAGCGGAATTACAATATCGCGAACCGCATGCTTGCTGGTATCGCCACCATGCTTGCTGGTATCGCCACTGCGACTATCCCAGAAAGTGTCGAGTTTGATATCTAAATCGAGCGAAATTACGTCGTTATTAGTAGCGGTTACGTTGATTACGTAATTTTCGTCGCCTAATTTTGTGCCGTAAGCTGGATTTGCGGTTACGTGACCAACCCAAGAAATATTTGGGCAGGCACGAACGTAATCTTCAACGTTTGCGGCGGCGGCAATTTGGCTGAAGGCAACTTTTGCGCTGCTATTTTCAGACTTATTTTCAGCCTTATTCCCAGCCTTACTTTCAGACTTGCTTTCCGCACCCGCTTCCGCGCGACGTACCATTGCCGCTTCAAATCGTCCAAGAATATCCGCAATCGGCTCGTCCATAGTCGTAATACCAGCCACGGAAATAGGCCCCGGAATTACGCGCACAGCATCCGCCGAATATCGCGAATCTTCCGACTGCCAAAGCTGATCCTGACCCCACCAACGCAACAAATCGTTGTCAATAACCGGCACAAACGGCATTGGCTTCGGGTATTCGCGCACCAAAGTTGGGAACCACGCGGCATCCATTGGCACCACGTTCAGTTCGCGAGCCTGAGGTAACGCTTGCAAAAGTGCATCCAAAGCAGCTTGCGGATGCTCGCCAACTTCCGCACGAGACGGCAAAATCGACGCAAATTCGCCGGAATCCTGGCTCACCAATCGCGCTTCAATTCGCTGCAACAAGTGAAGATAACGATCCGCATACGTAGGATCCACCCACGGGTATGCCAAATCGAGGAAACGCTGAGCAAACTGAGCGTAAGTCATGCTTTCAAGGTCACCAAAATATGGTTTTGCGGTTGCGTTCAATGCCGCAATTACTTCGTCGCGGCGAGTTTCAAGCTCCTCCGGATGCTTCATCATGTGCACAAGAAGGCGTCCGCAGCGGGCAGAAGCGTTTTCCAACTCGTAAATGTCGGCGTGCAAATGGCTTAAGCCACTGGTCACACCGCCCACAACCTTGCCCGACGGCACCCAACGTTCTCCCAAAGGTGCGAACGGATCGTCGTCAAAACCTTCCACGCTCGCAGCTTTCGGCATCACAATTCCTGGCGTTTCAACCAGCATGCGCTTTACTGCAGGGCTGGTATGTGCTTCTTTTGCCGTCATTGCAGCCGTGCCAATCATCACAGCATCAACAGGCATATTTGGCAAACCGTATTCGCGCGCCCATTCGCCGGAAATGTAGTCGGCTGCGCGAGCAGGCGTACCGATTCCGCCGCCGGCCACAAGTACCAAATTATCGCACTCGCGCACCTGAGCGTACGTTGTCATAAGCAAATCGTCCAAAGACTCCCACGAATGGTGGCCTCCTGCAGCGCCGCCTTCAACCTGCACAATAATCGTGGCTGGAGCAACCGCCTTCGCAATACGCACAACCTGCCTGATTTGGTCAACCGTTCCCGGCTTAAACGTTACGTAAGGGAACCCATCTTTTTGCAAGGACGCTACTAATTCCTTAGCTTCGTCAAGTTCCGGAATTCCGGCAGAAATAACTACGCCGTCGATTGGAGCACCCGACTGCCTCTTTTTTGGTACGATTCGTTTCGAACCAAACTGCAAATTCCACAGGTAGCGGTCCATAAACATTGCGTTAAATTCGATAGTTGCGCCTTCGCGAAGCTGATTTTCCAGCGACTTCATATGGCGATCGAATACTTCCGCAGTTACCTGGCCGCCGCCGGCAAGTTCCGCCCAGTAGCCAGCATTCGCTGCAGCCGCAACGATTTCCGGTTCTACAGTAGTTGGGGTCATGCCAGCAAGGAGCACAGGGGCTTTGCCGGTAAGCTTGCTAAATTTGGTGAGAACTTTACGTCCGGAAGGAGTGTCGACTACTTGTGGCGCAAAATCAGCCCAGCAGCCAGTGCGCGCCGGCACGGAAGCCGAGTCAGCGGTTGAAAGTTCGGCGCGAGCGCGCATCGTGGCAGTTTCTACAACGCCAGCGCCCGTTCCTTGCACCAGCACGCCCGTAAGTTTTCCGAGCACTTCGCTAGGGCCCATATCCATAATCCACAGCGAACGCGCATTG
This sequence comes from Gardnerella nova, assembly GCF_049244055.1. Lineage (NCBI taxonomy): Bacteria > Bacillati > Actinomycetota > Actinomycetes > Bifidobacteriales > Bifidobacteriaceae > Gardnerella > Gardnerella nova. Next base: position 1,186,473 of record NZ_CP058369.1, read on the forward strand.
TTTTGAGACACGACTTCGCCAATTTGTGCCGCCCAATCTACAGGCGTCACCAGCACAGCGTCCGCCAATTCGCGCGCAACCGCAGCGTTTAATCCTGCCTCGCGCGCCCAAGTTTCCACCTGCTCAACCGCAGATTGAAGCATTGGCGAGTGGAACGGCACGGTTACATCTAAATATTCCGCAACTGGCGCAAATACTGCGCCGCCACGCACCTTCATTTCGCGCAATTTCTTGGAACGTTTCGCCTCCTTCTGCGCTTCGTTCGCCACGGCTTCCATATCTTCCGGATATCCGGATAGCACCACGTGATTGTAAGCGTTGGTGACTGCGATTGAAATTTCACCACGAGTGCGTTCGACGCGAGAAATCAGCGCTTCCGCCTGCTTTTTGGTAACTCCCTTAAGCGAAAGCATTGGCGTTATTTCGCCGTCGCCCGTAATTTCCAGCATGCGTGACTCGCGGTCTCCTGCTGCGCCAATTAAGTAGGCAATTGCGAGAAGTTCTTCAATTTGTGGTCGCGCTTTTTGCCAGGATTTTGCTTTCAGACGCGCTTTTACCATTTCTGCTGCGATTACGCCTTGGGAATGTCCTAAAACTGCGCAAGGCTTGTTCACTTCAAAGTTGTAGCCGAGATTGGTTAAGTCGCGCACGGCACCAAGTTGCGCAAGCGTAATTCCCGGCACGCTGAGCAGCGCGTTCGCGGCGTGAATATGCTTATTTTCTAACGCATCGAACACGTTCATGTCGCCGCCAGCGTTTGCCAGCAGTTCTGCGTAGATTGGGGCGAGTAGCGCTTTCGCTCCGCTTTCGTATTCGTGGAGTTCCGCGTTTAATTCCGTGTCTTTGCCCAAGTCTCGCAAAGCTTCAACCCACGGAGTTGATTGTCCTGCGAAAACAAGCGCGTGCGGATCGTGAGCGAGTTGGTCGAAAATGTAGGTGGTCATGGTATTTCCTTCTCGTTGATATCCAATAATTTTTTATAAATTTTTATAAATTTTCGTAAGTTTTCGTAATTTTTTATAAAATTTCGTAACTTTTACATTGGTTGATTTCCGTGATGCTTGCCAGTTCTGGAAACTCGCTTTTTACTGCGCAAAAGCTTAAGCGAGCCGGCAATCATATCGCGCGTCTGCTCCGGATCAATCATGGCGTCAATTTGGCCCGTTTCCAACGAAAGATTCGCGTTTACGGTAGTCGCCTCATATTCGTCAACCAACCGTTTTCTCAGCGCTGCAACGTCCTGCCCACGCTCCTTCGCCTTCTGCAAATCCTTGCGGTGGATAATGTTTACGGCACCTTGCGCACCCAAAACCGCAATCTGGCTGGTCGGCCACGCGTAGTTCACGTCCGCACCCATCGACTTCGAGCCCATCACAATGTAAGCTCCGCCGAAAGCCTTGCGCAAAATCACCGTAACCAACGGCACCTGCGCATTCGCGTACGCGTAAATCACCTTCGCACCCCTGCGAATAATTCCGGCATGCTCCTGATCTGAACCAGGCTTGTAACCAGGGGTGTCAACCAAAGTGACCACCGGCAAATTAAACGCGTCGCACAATCGCACAAATCGCGCCACTTTTTCGGAAGAATTAACATCCAAAATACCAGCGTTTACTTTCGGCTGATTTGCCACGATTCCAACCGGATGCCCTTCAATGCAAGCAAAACCAACCACTGCCGAAGCAGCGTACAATTCCTGAACTTGCACAAACTCGCCGTAGTCTACAATCCTACGAATCACGTCGAGAACGTCGTAAGGCTGACGGTCGTTATCCGGCACGATATTCGCCAATTCTCGCGCAGTTTCGCGGTCAGCTCGCGTTGCAGCGTAGGCAAAAGTTGGAGGCTCAGACTCGCAGCTCGACGGCAAATAAGCCAAAACCGTGCGCGCGTAGTCGATTGCGTCAGCCTCATCCTCACCCAAGTAGTGAGCAACGCCGGAAGTTGCGTTGTGTACGAGGCCGCCGCCCAAATCGTCCATGCTAATAGCCTCGCCGGTTGCAGCCTTAACCACATCCGGGCCGGTGACGAACATGTTGGAATGTTCGCGCGTCATAATAATCAAATCCGTCAACGCAGGGCAATACACTGCGCCGCCGGCGCAAGGGCCAAGAATAAGCGAGATTTGCGGAATCAATCCGCTCGCTTCGCAAGTTTTTTTGAAGATTCGCCCGTATTGCATCAGCGCGTTCACACCTTCCTGGATGCGAGCGCCGCCGGAATCAATCACGGCTACAACCGGCACACGAAGCTGCAACGCCATGTCCAAAAGATGGCAGATTTTCTCGCCTTCAGCCTTGCCGAGGGTGCCGCCGCGCACAGAAAAGTCTTGCGCATACACGGCAACTTTGCGTCCGTAAGCCTCGCCAAAACCGGTGATTACAGCACATCCGGCCACGTCGTTGTTTATGTCGCCGCCGTTGAAGCGGCCGATTTCTACGAAGGAGCCGGTGTCGAAAAGCAAGTCGAGGCGCTCTCTTGCGGTGCCTTTGCCTTTGGCGTGCTGGCGCTCGCAGGCTTTTTGTTCGGCGTCGCGGGCGAGCTTTGCTGCGTGCTGGACGGCGGCTTTCCCTCGGCGAGGCTGCAAGTTGGCGGCGTTCGCAGCGTCGTTAAGAGCATTATCAGAAGCAGTTTTTGCCGAAATTTTTGTTTGTTCTTGCAATAACGCGCTCATTATTTTTGCTCTCCTTGCGACTTTTCAGAAGATTTTTCGGAAGACGTTGCGTTTTCGGAAGACGTTTCAGACTTTTCCTTATCCGCGCCCTTGTCTTCGCTCTTGTCTTCGCTACTTTCCGCACTTTTGCCTTCGCCCTTGCCTCCAGCAAGATCAATCGTCACCAATTTCGCACCAGATTCCACGCCGTCACCCGGACCAACAAAAATTCCGGTAACCGTGCCAGCAGCCGGCGCGTACACGTAATTTTCCATCTTCATGGACTCAAGCACCACAAGCAAATCACCCTTAGCAACCTGCTGACCTTCAGCCACGTTCACGCGCGTAATCACAGCCTGCATAGGTGCCGCAATCACGCCCGGAATCTGCTCCTGCTCCTCAGTTTTGTGAGTATCCCCGCGAAGCCCGCGCCCGCGCAACGGCTGCGAAGCTCTGGCGACGCTGCGAACGCGAGCGGAACCCGTCAAATTGTCCACAATATCGCGCGGAATCGTAAGCTTGACGCGCTTATTATCAACCTCAATAACGAAGGATTCCATTGCAGGCTGCTTATTTTCTGATTCGTCCACAGACTTTCCAGAAACCAAAGAAGCCGGCTGCCCACCCAGAGACGCTGCCGGAACGCGGTTCAAATACTTGCGTTCCAACCACTTAGTAGACACGTCAAAACTGTGATTTTCCGCCGTAAACTCAGGATCGTTAAAAATCTGCTCAAAAAGTTTCGCCGGAGTTGGCACGCCCTCAATGCAAAGTTCCTTCAAAGCGCGACGCACGCGAGCAACGGCAGTTTCGCGACTTTGCGCAGTAATAATAAGCTTGCCCATCATGGAATCGAATTTTGGCGACACGTTATCGCCAACTTCCACACCAAAGTCGACGCGAATACCAGGGCCAGAAGGCCACTTAATCTTCGTCAAAGTGCCGGAACTTGGAGTCAAATTCGTAGCAGGATCTTCCGAAGTAATACGCAACTCAAAGCTGTGTCCGCGAGGCTCCGGATCCTTAGTCAACTCGCCGCCGTCAGCAATATTGAGCTGCTCACGCACCAAATCGAGTCCGCTAACTTCCTCACTCACCGTGTGCTCAACCTGCAATCGCGGATTAACTTCAAGGAAGTAGACTTTATGCTGAGAAGTCACCATATATTCGCACGTGCCAAGACCAACGTAGTCAACAGCTTCAAATAGGTTACGAGAATATCGGTAAAGCTGCTCTTTTTCATCGTCGGTCAAGAACGGTGCAGGAGCTTCCTCAACCAGCTTCTGGTTGCGGCGCTGCACCGAGCAATCGCGCGTGGAATATACGGTGAAATTTCCGTGAGCGTCGCGACCGCACTGCGTTTCCACGTGGCGAGCCTTGTCAATAAAACGCTCAATAAAATATTCGTCTAAGTCGCCGCCCTGCAAAGCGTCGTGATTCATGTAAAAGCCGCGCAACTCGTCGTCGTTGTGCACAACAGTAATACCGCGGCCGCCACCGCCATCCGTGCGCTTCATCATCACCGGATAGCCGTGCGTTTGCGCAAATGTTAAAAGCTCTCGAATATCTTTTACAGGCTCCGAAATGCCCGGAACTGGCGGCACTTTCGCGCGCACAGCCACGCGACGAGCCGTAATCTTATCTCCCAAGTCAATAAGCGCTTCCGGACGCGGACCAATCCAAATTACGCCAGCATCATTAACTTTCTTCGCAAAAGACGCAACTTCCGAAAGGAATCCGTAACCAGGGTGCACAGCATCCGTGCCGCTTCTTTTAATAATGTCAAGAATTGCGTCCTCATTTAAGTAGGTATCGCGATATGTGTCTCCGGAAAGCGCGTACGCTTCGTCCGCCATTTCTACAAATTGTGCCTGCCGATCCGTTGGCGCGTAAATTGCGACGGTAGCAATGCCCATTTCGTGAGCCGTGCGAATAACTCGCAAGGCGATTTCACCGCGATTAGCGATGAGTATTTTTTTGATATTCGTAACCATACGTTACAAGATATTGGAAAAGTTGCGTTTTCGTATGAGCCAACATACACAAAAGCTTGCGCAAAATTTTGTACACTTCTCCAATGCTGATATTTTCTGCGGCTCGTAAGGTGATTAGCGAAACGGAAAACGTTTAACCGAAAGAAGGTTTTCATGACTAGCATGAATCAAAACAATGCAACTACCACCGCCACGGCAGCATCCACTGCAACCGTTGCAAATAAGCTGAAGACGGCCGCAGTCTGGCTCGCTAAGCCAGCGCTTCTCACTGTGCTTTTGGCACTTTCTACTATGGCTGGCGCTATTTATCTTCCTATTACGCCGGTGCCTATTACGTTGCAAACTCTTGTTTTGTGCATTATTGGTTTGACGCTGAGCTGGCGCGAAGGCGTGGCTTCCGTGGTGATGTATCTTGCCGTTGGTGCGGCAGGTTTGCCTGTGTTTGCTGGCTTTAGGGGCGGTTGGGCTGTTTTTGTAGGCCCTACTGCTGGCTTCCTTGTTGGTTTTATTTTTGGCGTTGCCGCAACTGCCGCTTTGAAGCGCGTATTTGACGTTGCTCTTGACGCAATGATGCCAGAACGCTCGTTTAAGAAGACTTTCGTGCGTTTCTGCACTTACGCTGTAGCATCTGTAATCGGCACAATCGTGATTTACGCATTCGGCATTTTTGGTCAGAGCTTACTTACCGGCATGCCGCTTTCTACTGCTGCCGCAACCTTGATTATCTTCATGATTGGCGATTTAATTAAGGCTTTCGTTGCGAGCGCGGCTTGCTCCGGCTTGTATAACGCGCTTAATAAGAAGCGTGCGTAACGACTAACCTCAAACCCTCCAAACGTTAGTTTCTTTACACGACTGTAAAGAAACTAACGAAATCTCGCTAAAAAGTGACAGTGACTTTACAGCGTTGTATAGAAACTAACGAAATATAACTCACAAGCGTTAGTTGCTTTACACGCATGTAAAGAAACTAACGAAATACCGCAGAAAAACGACATTTCCTTTACAGCAACGTAAAGGGAATGTCGTTTTGTATAAGAAAAAACTCCGGCAAATGTTCCACAAAACCACCAAAACAACAACAAACGCCGGAGTTTTCCCCGCAAATGTTCCAAAAAAAGGCCAAAACAACAACAAACTCCGGAGAAAAAACTCCGGCAAATGTTCCAAATCTCACTCTTCGTACGCAACGGCCTGCACATCGCCGCTTTTAACCACAATCTCCTCGCCAGACTCTTCCCGAATCGTAAGTGAAGCATCTTCCCCAATGCGCACAGCCGTTCCCGTCACAACGCGCCCGTCAACCGGATGCACATTCACTTTGCGACCAAGAGTCCAGCACACATCACTTAATTCTTTAAGCAAATCTGTAGCGTTACTTGGATAATCGCGCATAAAATCGCATAGCCGCGCCCGCAATCCCGCAACGATTTTCGCAGCAATCATATCTCGCAATTCTTCCGCTTCCGGCAGCGCTGTCATGTGCATTTGCAGCGAAGTTGCCATTTTAATCGGCAGCACTTCTTGCGGCACGTTGAGATTCAATCCGATTCCAAAAACCACTCCAACAACATCGTCGCGCCCCGGCACCGCCACAATTTCGGTTAAAATTCCACCTTCTTTGCAATCGTGCAAAAACACGTCGTTCGGCCACTTGAGTTTTAGCGTACATTCGCTGCCGTGCTGCGGCTCACTGGCACATTCCGCGAAGGTCTCAAGCAGCGCGTCTCTAGCGGCGAGGCCCGCAATTATTGGCAACCAGCCGTTTCGATTTTCGTCCATAACTATCGACTTTGGTAGCAAAGTTACGAAAGAAACCAAAAAACTTTCCCCTGGCCTGCTCACCCAAGCACGACCTAATCGCCCGCGTCCTGCCGTTTGTGCGTCGGCAACAATCGCAAATATTGTTGGCTTTCCGTCGGCTCTCGCTATTATTTTGCCTTGTTGTATCATTTCGCGCGCAATATTTTGCGTAGAATCGGTAATTGCGAAAAATTGTACAGAATCCGCTTCTGCAGCAGTTCGTGGCAGTACTGTCACACTTTGCGAAGAAAATGTAGTCATAGGTATAATTTACCTCAGGTTATGTGCTTATGCTCTGGTTGCTTCGGCTGTGTCGATAAGCCAGTTTTTATGAGCATATGTGCAGTTTTATTAAATTTTTAAGCAGGTGTTGATTATGAATAGCGCACGTAACACACGTAGCACAAATGACGCACGTAGCACGCGTATCGAATCCTGCGAATCCTGCGAATCTGCCAAAGCAACTACAAAACCCGGAAATTCTCCGGCAAATGTTCCACAAAACAGCCAAAACAGCAACAAAACCCGGAAATTCCCCCGCAAATGTTCCACAAAACCACCAAAACAGCAACAAACGCCGGAGTTTTTCCCGCAAATGTTCCAAAAAACCACCAAAACAACAACAAACGCAGGGAATTTTCCGGCAAATGTTCCACGAAACAGCCAAAATCCCAATGAACTACCACACAAATCTGCCCTGCCTTCGTCAATCGAGACGAAGGCAGACCTCGCTTGCGTTGAAAGCACCCCGTACTTTCAACTTGAGCAAGCTCGGCGCTCCGAGTTGCTTTCGCGCGCTAAATCGCAGCGCGAAAGCAGGTCGTCGCGCAAACTCACCTCTCGTATCGCCTGCTATATTTTGTGCGCACTTTTGTGCTCCCTCCTCGCCTTCGCCACTTGCATAGGACCGATTTTCAGGAACCAGGATCCGCAATTTCACCTGGGCACACTCGCCGATTTTTCCTGGATTAACGCGCTAATTTTCGTGCTCGCCTTAGCGATTTACGCGGCAATGCTGGCTACGCTGATCTATTACGGAAAGTGCGGCGCGATTCCTCCGCAATACGGCAAGTTCGCGAATTGGATTAGGCTACATTTGATTAGGCTACATTTAATTAGGAAAGGAAGCAAACGCAGCAAAGGCAAGGAAGCCAGCAAAGATAGCAGCAAAGATAGCAACAAAGATAGCAACAAAGGCGAGAAAGCTAGCAAAGTAGCCAGCAAACCAAATCACATTCTCCTACTTCTCTCTATCCTGAAGCCGCGCTTTTCTTCCGGGTTCCGCTGGTTCGTTACGCACGCCACGCGCAACCGCCGCAACCTGTTCCTCACCTTCCTCCTCGGCTGGCTGTGGGCGCCGGTTACTCTGCTAGCCGCATACGGCGCCGACATTTGCTCACAAATCCGCGAGTACAGTTGGGCTTGGAACCAAGTCACCGGCCTCAAACAGCCCTATATCGGCTTCTTCAGCTTCGTCCCCATGGATATTTACCCTACCGCTCACTACTTGTGGCCTGCGCAACCAACGTACTTAACTGACCAACACAACATAGTTCTCACTGTTATTTACGGCTCGGTTGCTGCGGTTTCGCGCTACTTTACGGATTCCAACGACGCGGGAATTGTGCTGCTAGCTTTAGCACAGTGCGTATTTGCGGCTTGGTGCGTAGCTGCTACAGCGCACCGTTTTTTGAACCGCCCGTGGCTTGCGGCAACGTCTAAACAAACGTCTAAACACACGTCTGAACAAACGTCTAAACAAACTCTTGAGCACAATCTTCAAACGCCATTATTTGCCAGATTTGCCGTACTGCTCATGTTTTTGCTTAACCCCCTGGTAGTATGCTCCACAATTGCGCTCACCAAGTCGCCGCTGTTCGCTTTCGCTTTTTTGTGGTGGTTTGGCGTAAATTACGAGCTGAGCCGCAGTTACGGCGCGGACGAGGCCAACGCCGGCAAAACCGTGCCACCAACCACGTCACCAACCACGCCACCAAAAACCCGTTGGCACACCGTCTTAGAACTAATTATTTCCGTGTGCGTTATGCTTATCGCCGCCAAATACGCGTGGTACATTCTGCTCGCACAGTGCGTGCTGCTCGTCATTTTCGATCGCAAACATCGACGCTTATGGCTGTCTTGCGTACTCGTGCCGACGCTGCTCATCCACGGCGCGCTCGTTTTTCTGATTTCTAGCGGCGCTATTATTAACGGCGACCCGATTGAGAGCCGCGGCATCCAGTTGCAGCAGATTGCGCGCATTGCGAAGTTGGATCCGCACAGCATTCCGCGTAGTACCAAACGCTTAATTGCGCCGATTTTTAATCTCGACCAAACCGCGGAAGCGTATAAGCCTTACGACGCCGACCCTGTGAAGTCTTCCGGCTTGCAGTCTAAGAAGGTGAGTTACCGTTGGCGTTACGTTACGCGCGATGATATTGCTCGCTTAAATCGCGCTTGGTGGATGATGGTAAAGCATAGTCCGCTGGTAGCGTTGGATGCGCTTATTGCGAAAACGTATGGTTATTTCGATATTTTCGATCGCCCGTACGTTGGTCCGGAATATTATATTGACACGGATAATATTCATAATTCCACGTGGATTAAGTATTGGAATCCTCGTTGGCGTACTCAGTTTGCGAGCGCGATTAGTTCGTGGAGTGATATACCGGTGGTGAGTTGGCCTATTCATGGTAATACGTTTGTGGTTGCGACGCTTATGTTGGGAGTGGCGGAGATTGTGTTGAAGCGTTGGCGTACATTGATATGGCATATTCCGTTAGCGTTGCTGGTTGGCGTGATGGTGCTGGCTCCGGCGAATAATTTTGAGCGCCATATGTTGCCGGTTGCGTTTGCGTTTGGTTTTATGCTACTTACTTTTTGGAGGGATACTGTTAGTCAATCGCGTTATAATAGTAAGGAATGTGAGGACTAAAGGCATACGATGGACGAGAAGAATTTGCAACAGTTTGCGCACAATGGTGACGCCCTTACTTCCGTCGTATCTTCTGAAAATTATACGAATGTTGCTGATGGTGGTGACGGTAACGAAATTAGTAACAGTAACGAAATTAGTAACGGAATTAGTAACGGTAACGAAACCGTGGATTTTCTTTCGCTCCTAGCCGGCGTGCAATCTTTATCAACTAATCAAGCCCACAATTTCGCTTCTAACGCTTCTACCACACCTAACGCTTCTACCACACCTACCGCTTCTAGTGAAGAATCTCAACTCAACGCTACCCCGGAAACTTCATTTTCAGCATCGCAGGAAGGTGGCGAAGAGAAGCGCCGTCACCATTTGTGGCATCGTCTTTCTACAAAACAGGATGGCAATAAATCTTCCGAAAGCAAAAAAGCAGACGAAGCCCCGCATTTTACGCCGCTTCCTAACGCTCCGAAGCCGTCGCAATCTCCTTCCGGCATTTTTGACGCCCGCGACGGCCAAATTTTCGACGCTACCACTCGCCTTCGCTTGCACACGCTGATTGCAACGTGTCTTATGAACGGCATTGACGATTCTCGCGTTAACGCTTTTATGCATTTGCTGCAGTGGCCTGACGCTCCAAAAATGATTGTTATTGCTGGAAGTTTTGGCACGAAGATCACTCCGGATGATGGTCCGAATCGAAAGCCAGCGCCTGCTACTCCCCCGGATAATACGGATGCGCTTCGTCGCAATATTTGGCCACAGTTGGGAAGTTGCAACGCGTACGATGCGATTGTGGAGCGTACGCAGCAGAGCGCGTTGCAGCGTATTGCGGGTGCGTGGAAAACGGTTCAGGCGGTTACGGGAAACACGGGCGAATTTGCGGCTCCTTCGCATATTATCATTCTTGCGGTGCGCGAGACGCCGAGCGATCAGGCTTTGGAAAAACTGTGCCAAGTTTTTGCTTCGTCGCGCGAAACTGTTTGCGTTAGCGGCGTGGTTGAGGGCGTTGAGAATGTTGCTTCCGCGCTCACTGCTACGCTTGCGGCCGTGGCGGTGGCCCCTGCAGTACAGCATTTGCCGCAGATTATTCGCGTGGATGATGTGCTGCCTGAGCGCGCGCTTATAGGAGACGTGACAGCTTTTGACACGTTGTATCACAAGGTGTATCAGAGTTTGGCACCTTATAATCACGACGACCCGACGCTGGCGACTATCGACATGTTCCTGCGTTTTGGCGGCGCGCTCGACCAAACTGCGCACGAGTTGAATGTGCACCCAAATACGGTGCGTTATCGTCTGCGTAAGGTGGCACAGACTACTGGCTGGGACGCTACGGACCCGCGCGCGGCTTACGTACTGCAGACGGCCATCACCATCGGCCGCATCCGCGACTCGCGCTCGCACATTATCTAGCTAAATCGTCGCCTCGCCAATCTTACGACATTCGCGCAGCGTGCCATCTGCACGAGTAACAAAAAACAGCCAACGCTCGCGCAGCGCGACGACCTGCCTGAGCGCTGCGATTTAGCGCGCGAAAGCAACTCGGAGCGCCGAGCTTGCTCAAGGTTGAAAGCACCGGTGTGCTTTCAACGCAAGCGAGGCCTGCCTTCGTCTCGATTGACGAAGGCAGGGCAGACTGGTGTGGAACATTTGCCGGAGTTTTTTCTCCGGCATTTGTTGCTACTTCGGCCATTTTTTGGAACATTCTCCGGAAAATTCCCGGCGTTTGTTGCTGTTTTGGCTGTTTTTTGGAACATTTGCCGGAGTTTTTTCTCCAGCATTTGTTGCTACTTCGACCATTTTTTGGAACATTTGCGGGAGTTTTTTCTCCGGCATTTGCGCGACGACCTGCTTTCGCGCTTTGAGCGTAGCGCGCGGAAGCAACTCGGAGCGTGAGCTTGCTCAAGTTGAAAGCACGGTGTGCTTTCAATGCAAGCGAGGTCTGCCTTCGTCTCGATTGACGAAGGCAGGGCAGATTAGTGTGGAACATTTGCGGGAGAATTTCCGGCATTTGTTGTTGTTTTGGTGGTTTTGTAGAACATTTGCCGGCAAATTCCCAGCATTAAAAAAAAACGCTGAGAAGCGCTCACAAAGGAGCACATTCTCAGCGCGTAAGCCTTAATACTTGACTTATTACTTCACAAAGCCCGTGCTTTCGCACAAACTACGCGAGCAATAAATCAGGCAGCGATGCTGGCAATATCAACCGGAACGCCAGGAGCCATCGTGGAGGTAACAGTTACCTTCGTGATGTAGCGACCCTTGATGGTGCTTGGCTTCAAGCGACGGATTTCGTCTGCAACAGCCTTGAAGTTCTCTTCAAGAGCCTTAGCATCGAAGGAGAGCTTGCCGAAGAGGAAGGACAGGTTGCCCTGGCGATCCACGCGGAACTCAATCTTACCGCCCTTAATGTCAGCAACAGCCTTGGCCACATCCATGGTCACGGTGCCAGTCTTAGGGTTTGGCATCAAGCTACGAGGACCGAGCACACGACCCAAGCGGCCAACCTTACCCATCATGTCTGGTGTTGCAACGACTGCATCGAAGTCAAGGAAGCCACCGGCAACCTTTTCGATAAGCTCGTCATCACCAACGATGTCGGCGCCAGCTTCCTGAGCCTCAGTAGCCTTTGGGCCACGAGCGAACACCAAAACCTTAGCGGTTTTACCGGTGCCGTTTGGCAAGTTAACAACGCCACGAACCAACTGATCAGCCTTGCGAGGATCCACGTTAAGGCGCATAACAGCCTCAACGGACTCGTCGAAAGCGTGCTTTGGCATGCTCTGCAACAAAGCGATAGCTTCAGCTGGGGTGTACAGGTTATTGCGGTCGATCTTCTCAGCCGCTTCACGATACTTCTTAGAACGCTTAGCCATTTCTACACTCCCTTTCAGTCGGTAACGGTAATACCCATCGAGCGAGCGGTGCCCGCGATGATCTTCATACCGGCCTCGACGTCACGTGCGGAGAGGTCAGGCATCTTAATTTCGGCGATTTCGCGCACCTGAGCCTTGGTCACAGAACCAACCTTGTGAGTCAATGGATTCTCGGTGCCCTTCTGAATACCGGCAGCCTTAAGCAGCAAAGCAGCGGCTGGTGGGGTCTTCAAAATGAAGGTGAAGGAACGATCTTCGTAAACGGTGATCTCAACTGGGACGATCTGACCCATCTTGTCCTTCGTCTGGTCGTTATAGGCCTTGCAGAAGTCCATGATGTTCACGCCGTGGGAGCCTAATGCTGGGCCCAGTGGTGGGGCTGGATTTGCCTTACCAGCCTGAATCTCGAGCTTAATAAGCGCGGAGACTTTCTTTTTCGGAGCCATAATATGGTTCTTCTTTCTTGTACAAGCGGTTCAAACGGTTGCTGCGAACGCTAATACAGTCGCTTATAGTCGCTTCTTACAGAAGTAAAGCACTTACGAAACGTTGCTATAAAGCCGTTTTGCAGCTTCCTCCCGCATCTTGTATTGCTGTGCTGTGCTAGCGGATTCCTCCTCCAGTCACAAGCCTTCCTATTATGCCACATCTTCGCGACACGCAGACTTACGAAAGCTGCAACTACATTTGCGCAACTATCTTTGCGCAACAGTAAAAGTTGGAAGTCTACTCCCAAGTTGCAGCTACCTTCACACATACCTTCGCGCGCTACACCAATCCACACATATAAAGTGGTAATATTACGCAATTTAAATCTTTCCTAACGCTAAGTTGTTTAGGAGCAAACACATAACTCGTTCCAATTCTTTTCGAAAACTTATTCTTAAATTTATCAAGAGAAACTGTTTTAAACACATTCCCAGATTTAACTTCAATAGGAGATATGCGCATTTTGCCAGCAGAATCCTGAAAAGCTTTAGAAATCAAAAAATCTATTTCCATAGTATTTTCCGAATTTTCTTTATCTCTATTTGAATAGAAAAATAGGCGATGCCCAGATGCTATCAGCTGTTGCGCAACAACGTTTTCAACTAGCATTCCTTCATTAATTGAGATTTTTCCAAATAAAATTTCTTTATACAGATTATTAGACGCAATACTACTATCTGAAAGTATCATAGAAGTCAACAACCCGGTATCAGCCATATAACATTTTACTAACGCATCATCCGCATTAAGGTTCAGACCCACATTTGGATCTGTAGATTTGTAGCAATTATTTGTAATACTCGCATCCGAAAGCCAAAAAAACGCATCCTTGTAGTCACGCATACGAGCATTTTTACCCAAGGAAGTAATCCTATACCTTTTTTCATGCTTAGAAAGCTGTGCCGGTATTCCATCAAACACAGCCATAACTTTCATTTCATACCCTTTTGCAAATTTTGCAGCATCCTGCCTATAGAGTGAAAGAATACGACGCTTAACCCTATCTACTCGAGCAAAATCTCTCGAATCAACATATTCATTTACAGACTGCGGCATGCCACCAACTAACATATATTCTCTAAAAAGTCGCATTGCTTTTTTATGTAAAGCATCCGGCAAAGGATTTAACTCATTAAATGAATTTTTAATAACTTTCGATAGATTTTCTTCTCCACAAGCCCACAGAAATTCTTCAAAATCAAGAGGATACATGCGTTCTTCTTGTTCTTCAGACGGAATCACTATTGTTTCAACATTATGTTTAATAGACAATAACGAACCAGTCTCTATATAGTCGTATCTACCATCTGCAACTAATTGTTTTACAAATTCTCTAGCCTGCGGGAAAAATTGCACTTCGTCAAAAACCATTACCGATTCACGGTTATAAAGTTTCACACCATATAATGCAGATATGTACGTAAAGAAAGTGCTTAAATCTGAACGATAATCTTCAAATAGCTGAAGCGCATCTTTTGATGCTTGCGAAAAATCAATAAGAATATAAGACTTGTACTCGTTCCTCGCAAACTCTTCAACTAAAGTGCTTTTCCCAACTCTGCGAGCACCTGTTACTAAAAGCGCTGTTGAACCGCAATCAGCATTCTTCCAATCGAGCATTTTTTGATAGAATTTTCGCTTTAACATACAACACCACTTTTAATTAACACAAAACCATTGAAAATACTATTGTTTTATAGTATATATTTCACGAAAATCAATGTCAATTTATGCCAGATTTTCACGAAATCAAAGGTAAAAATATGCCAAATTTTCACGAAAATCAAGGGTATTAACGAGATTTGAGACTTGCGCGGCTACCTTTGCGCGGCTACCTTTGCGCAGCCATCGCATTAGATAATTCGTTAAGTACAGCGTTTCTAGTCCACGCACTCGCAGTCATATTCCTGCGCTTCGCATCAGCTTCGATTAAATGCCAAACAGTATCACTTAACCTAACAGTACGCGGTTTCAATGGTTGAGTTTCATCTTCCCAAGCTCTTCCGTCAAACTTTGTAATAGTGGCACCAGAAAAATTATCTTCTGCTTCCTCAGCCCACTTATCAACAACATCGTCAGTAATAACGAACCCATTTTCCGCAGTATACGTATTCTTACTCATCTCACATCCCTTATCTCTTGTAAAAATCCCTTTGTAAGACGATTCGCATGAATTATAAGTATTGCGTTGTTTTCAAGCTTTACAAAAACAAGCTCTATTTCATGCCCATCGCTATCAAATCCTATTGTTGCCCATCTCGGCGGTTCTGCAATACGGTCTCTATATCTAATAATTGCACCATTTGATCCAGTTTCGTACGCCTCAATGATTTGCTTATTTGCAAGTCCATGAGTGCGAGCATGAGGATGAATAATAATGCGCATACACTACAGCATACACTACAGCATACAAATCAACAATTAAAGAAAAACAATAGATAAGTAGGGAATTCTAAGCGCCCACATGTTTAGCGTGGGCAAGCGCGGCCTCGCGGCGACGGCGCCGTTCAAGCGCGGCCAAAATCATCGTGGCAAGAATCACCGCGCATCCAATAAGCGCAAGCACGAACATCGTCATCCAAAGCGGCCACTGCAACTTATCCCCCGGCGCCGAAACCGGATCCGGCAGCACACGATAGCCCGTCACAAGCAGCCTCTGCGTATTCACACCATACGGCGTACACGTAAGCAGCGTCGCCAAATCGCGCCCCTTCTCGCGTTGAAGCATGCTAATATCATTAGGCTCCACAACATTAATACGAAACACTCTATAACGTAAGGTTTCGCCTTGTATATCAAAATAGAAGTAGTCGCCTTTTTTAAGATAAATTAAGTCGTCGAACATTGTAGCGTGCGGCAAACCCGTATGCGCTGTCACCACCGAGTGACGAGTTTTGCCACCCACCGGCAAATCCGTGCCATACAAGTGTCCTGCACCCTGTGCTAAAACCTCCGGCGAACTACCATGGTAAATCGGCAACTTAACGCCAATCTTCGGGATTTTCACGATACCCATTATTCCCATTGGCTCATCGAGCACGCTCTCATACTTCTTGTATTCGGGAGTATTTTTATAATCATCACTACCGTTATACGGGTCTGCGGTAAAAATCGCGCTGCGCTGCGCATTATATTCGCGAGCTTTTTCAAGGTTCACTATTCGCGCGTCTTTCGGCAACTTCTTGCTCATACGATCGTATGCTGAGGAAATCTCCTTCGACAAATTATTATTCCACAATGTTGACGCGACCGGGTACGTGAAGCACAATATTGCGGCAAGCGCGAGGGCAATTGGCTCGATAGTGCGGCGAAGCTTAGACTTGGGTTTTTTCGTTGGTTTTGCTTTGGTTTGGGTTGCGGTTGATTCGGTTGCCGAGTCTTCAGTTGATTCGGTTGATTCAGTTGATTCGGTTGATTCGGTTGCGGGTTTTGCTTTGGGCTGGTTGAAGAAAGCATATACTTTTGTAACAGCTTCGTTTAATTTCATGCTTCCTCCATGTGGGATAATTAGGCTTAGATTGCTTTAGGTGCGTGGTTTTAGTTTATTTTTTCTTTAGACAGACTTGCGTATCGTCTATGAGTTTTGTAACTGATTTAGTTTTTCGGTTTTTTACGAGGCTGGAAAATTTGTGTTTGCGCACGTCCCGTCCTTCGTCGCTCTGGTTGTTAAAGGTTTTTATGTCTGCTTCGTTCTTTATGTAATGTTGCTTCCTCAGTCCTCTTTTAGTGCTGAACACAATTTTTCCAGCCTCTCAACACACTAAACACAACACAAAACTCATAGACTCGTGCAGAAAGTTGCGAAAGTGCGTGGTTTACTAAGTGCAACTAAAGTCGCGCAATTAAGCTGCGGGTGGGTGCGTAGGTTGAGGTTTTTGGTGTAGTGTGTGCAGCAGCATGAATGCTAGTGTTCACTAGGCAATAAATACTCAACGTCAGCAGAGCACTGATGCTAGTGTTCACTAGGCAATAATACTCAACGTCTGCGGAGCGCGACTGCAAAGCTACTGGAACATTTGCCGGAGTTTTACCTCCGGAGTTTGTTGCTGTTTTGGTGGTTTTTTGGAACATTTGCCGGAGTTCTACCTCGTGTTTGCGCGACGACCTGCCGAAGCGCTCAAAGCGTAGCGCGCGATTATTCCTTTACGTGGCTGTAAAGTTTTAATCGCTTTTCCACAAGATACCGATATTTCCTATACACGCACGTAAAGTTTTTGTCGGTTTTTGGTGAGATTCCGTTATTTCCTTTACACGGTTGTAAAGAAACTGTCATAAGAGCAAGTGAGTCTAGGATTTAGTTCAGTAAACCCTAGACTCACACTTTGCTATTAGACTACAAGACCAGCTTCAGAAAGCGAATCAAGCGTTCTGCTGTTCTTCTTCCTTACGATTGCGCACATACATAATCACGCTAGCCGCAATAAGAGCCATGCCCACGACAGCGAAAATCAGTATTCCGTAAGCACCAGTCTTTGGAAGGAAGAACCATGGAGTGTTAATTCCCGAATCCTTAATCTTAGTGTTAGGGAAATCAACAGTTGTAGTCTCGCCTTCTTTAAGGCTTACAGCCACAGCACCAGGATGGCGCATGTAACCCTCTGGAGCTTTCATCTCAACAAGGTAGATTGTTTGACCAGCAAGAGCCTTAAAAGCACTTTGGAACTTACCGCCGTCAATAGTTTTACCATCGAAATTCGCGGATGCACCATCCGTGCAAGGATCAGCAGCAGGAGTACTTGCAGGTTGTGCAGTTGCAGGTGTTTGCTCTGTTGCTTTCTTCAACAAAGACGCGTTGCAAGCATCTGCCTTATCTTTAGAGTTAAACAACTTAAACTCAGCATCCTTAAGCCCAGTCTTAGCATCATCCTTATCATGCTTATGAACCTGAAGGTAACCAAACGTGTTAGTACTAGTACCCTTATCCTTATCACCAGAAATGATAGGATTTGGATCCGGATTAGTGTTGGAAGGATGAGCCTTGAAGAAACCAGACTTATTCACAATCTTGTTATGACCGTTAGCTTCTTGCGTTCCTTCAGTAGTTGGAGCAGTACCACCTTTATAGGGATCGCTTAGCTGGAACTTGAACTTAACATGAACCTGAGGCTCACTTCCACTTTTAGCCTTGTTCAATGCATCAGCAATCTTACCTAAACCAGTAGGAGTAAACTTAACCAAAATACGAGTATGCTTGGCCGCAAGCCCCTTGGTATCACCGTCTGTTGTAACAGCTTCTGTACCAGAATTCGCATTAACTTCAACGGTATAATCATCCGTCTTTGTAAGAGCATCATTAACTCCATCAACAGTCACAGACTCGATAACAGTATCCTTGGAAATCGTTGCAAACGCGTCTGTTGGAGCGTCATCGAACACTGCAAAATCCTTAATGCTATTTGCAGTCAAATGACCAGAAGGATGATTCACACCAGCGCTAATCTCGTAAACAATGTCGTCCTTAACGGCAACAAAGTTATCACCCTTATCAGTACTTAAAACCTTCTTAAGAGTGCTCGTAAGATTCTTGTTCTTTGGCGCAACAGCAGGACTGTAATCATACGCAGTCTTATACGTTTTGCCAGACTGATCAGTGCCATCTTTCACCTGATAAATCAAAGGCAAAGTAATATAGAACACGCTCATATCACTTGCGCCGTAGCCGGCTGGAGCCTGAGTTTCTTCAACCTTGTACAAGCCAAGCGAAAGATTCTTAAACTCTGTTTTACCATCAGTTGAACTAGTGGTTCCAGTTTTCACATCAGTCGTTTCATTGCTAAGAGTGATGTTGGTCTCATCATTGTGGTTTAAATCATTAACAACATCAGCTAACTTAGCCCAATCAGTATCAGACTTGTAATCAAGAGTCTCATTGTTAACTTTCGCAACTTTTGTTACCTTAAATGTTGCTTCAAGCGGACTGTGGCCAGCAGGGCAAGAAGTAGGCTTATCATACCCATTATTAGCAGACTGAGCATTGCCGGCAGCAGGCTGAGAAGCAGTAGTAGTACTTTTAGCATCGCACTTGAAAATAGTAATAGTACCAGTTGTAGGAGCACCAGTCTCCCACGGAGCCTTAGGATCCGTCTTAGGGTTTTGCCTAACCGGCGGAACACCCCACGCAACTCCAGACACAGTTACAGCGCCGGCGACGCACAGCGTGCCAGCCATCGCAAGCGACGCAACCGCCGCCACGAATTTATTAGTGAACTTTTTCATGTTCACTCCTTTCATTGCTTTTTACAGCAAGTAGAAAATTGATTTGCATTTATCATGCTCATACGAGTAAAGTGTTAAAATTTTTGGCATTTACCTTGTGTTATCACGCTCCCGAATCCCGAAAGACTGCGCGATAAAACAATGCGCAATAAAACAATGCGCGAAACAGGAAGGCTTTATGCGCAAATGCGTACGTAGTCGCCTTATGCGAAGCACGGCGAGTAAATGCATATACAACTGCTTTATACGTGATTGCATAAGACTCGCCACCTTCCCAAAATTAATTTGCGACCGCGCTCACTTTGACTTACCACAAAGCCAGCAGCCAACAGATTCACCAGTAGAGCGGCAAGAATACCGAGCTGCAAATTCCAACTCTGACCGCCCGTTTGCGGCAAAGTAAAATTACTCACCGAATGAAGATTGAGCGTAAAAGTAGCAAAATCCTTGTTTTCTTTAAACGCCGTAGGAGAAGCCTTAGTTAGCGCAGATTTTATTGAATCAGGAGTTAAGCTGTCAGATTTAGTATTTTTTATTGCATCATCAAACGTTTTAAGTGCATCAGGCTTTAGCGCAAACACAACGCACTGGTAATTGCCAACCTCAGTCGGCTTTATGCTCACTTCCTTATCAGTTCGCGCAGCCACTTTTTTACTTGGATCAACCGACGCACAAGTCTGCTTGCCTTCTTCAGAGTTACACGTATTTTGCTTCGTATCCTCAGGCACACTCAACACAAGCCCATCAGGTTTACTACTCCAAGTAGCTTCCGCAGATTGCGATGGTTCAGAAGGCTTATTAGTTTGCGAACCAGTGCCAGCATTAGCGCTATTCGAGTCAGTACCGCTAGTATCGCCACTTGATCCACTTACAGCAGAACCACTTTCAGTCGAGCCAGCACCTCCGGTAGAAGTACCACTACCACTACCACTACCAGCAGCATTATTCTTCTTCTCGCCTTTGCACAGCACGCGCAACGTAATCTTATTCTTGCTATCCGCCGCAGAAGTAGCATCAACAAACGGCTTAAGCTCCATACCGAGCATCGCAGAAATATCGTTATTGCTGCTAGACAACGCCGTCGGCAACGAACCATCGCTGTTTTTAAACGGATACACGTTCAGCGTAAGATCATTTTCACCAATTTTTGGCGGCTCCGGCTTATCTCCAAACTGGATTGTTATAGTCTTATAAGCCCAGTCAAAGCCTTGCTTAATATCACCAGTTTGCCACTTAGTACTATCAACAATGTTTCCCTCAAACAGAGACTTCTTACCTGCATAATCTTTGACTTTTTTATTAAACTCGTCTGATACTGTAGACTCTTCGAAATCTTTACCTACACCGATACTTGATAACTTAGTATCCTTAATAGCAAACACTTTGCAAGTATATTTACCTTCACTGCCAACATTTGGAGTTCCAGTAATCCAGCTTTGGGAACGCTCGCCAATGCTGTCACTGTCGCTTTCGTACAGCTCACCGCTAGAATCGTTAAGCGGATTCTTATTAGTGTCGCGCGTTCCTAAAACATGCTTCCACTGCTTTTGCGTGGACGACTTAGCTGAACCAGACACATCAGCACTATCGCTAAGAGTTAAGCCATTAATTGAATTAAGATAGTAATCACTATCACTGTCTTTATGGCAAATCATGCGATGGTAAATACGGTTAAACTTTCCAGGAGACTGGCTGTCAATAAAAATCGGAGTAATCGGGTTAAATTTTCCATCTTTATTCAAAGTAAATTTAACACCGTTCGTTTCATCAACTTCGGTACGACCATCAGATTCTTGGTGATTGTAAACCTTTAACGATAAAGCATTATTTTTATTATTTTTAGGATCATTGTATCTAATCTTGACACGAAATTGTGAGTATTCCTCATAACCTTTAGCTTTAACTTTACATTTACTCTGCTCAGTGCAGGATTCCAGATGAGTTAAGGCAGAGTTGTCCTTATAGTCTACTTTTACATATACATCATAGTAACCCTTCTTCAACCAATTATTAGGACGTATTGTAACCGCGCCAGAAGTAGAATTTACTTCAACAAACTTTTTAGTTTCCTCTTTTTTCAAATCAAGTAACTTTTCATCAAATACAATGCCCTCTAAAGAGAAACTTTTTACAAAGCCTTTAACTTCATCGTACGAAACATCTGTTAATTTTGACGGATCACCATTATTACTAAGTTTAGTAACACGATAAAACTTTGGTTCTCCAGTATAAGACTCACCTGGTTTGGTTATATTGACATACGATACATATTTTTTCTTATATTTAAACTCATACTTTGCTACATAGCATTTTGCGAGTTTATCTATGCCAGCTTTTACGCACTCTTCCGGAAGCTGAGGCTCTTTCTTCGTACTTCTGTCAGTACCGTTAGCATTAGCTTTCGCAGAATTAACATCTTTCTTTTGGACATCTTTAGCGTTTTTCTTTACATCAGAATCAGTCGACTTAGCCTTATCAACACCATTGTTACCAGCATTCGGCTGCTTTTCAACAGGCTTCGATTCCTTATTATCTTTATTTAAATTACTAGAAGAGCCAGTATCACCCTTATTAAGTTCAGCACTATTCGATTCACTTTGATTAGGCTGCTTCTTCTCATCATCAGTCTTAGCAGAACCAGCCTTCGCACCAACAGTCTCCTCAGTGCTAACTTTCTCACCAGTATTCTCACCAGCGCTCAACGCATAAGCAGGAGCAATCACAAAAGTAGCAAGCAACGTTGCAGATGCTACAAATAACGAAAGTAACGCTCGACTCGTGCACGAACCGCACGCTTTTCGAGACGCGTTTTTAGATGATTTTACGAACGCGTTTTTGGATGCGTTTGAGCGCAAAGCGGCGCAAGAAGCCTTTTTAGACTCTCTTGCAACGCTAGAGTTAATGTGACGAGCAACAAAATCTCGAATTGCCCGCCAAACTTTTAATAAAACATTTTGAATATTCATAAATATTCCTTAATGTTCCTTTAACCGCCCTATATACGCTCCCTGACCTTGCACAATAAATAAAGGCGAAAGGCAATTGTCTTTACTGCAAGCACAGCTATGAAAACTGTTAAACAGTACGATCAAAAACCTCCATGTAATGTACAGCTGAGAGTGTACCCCCCCCCCATGGTTAAATTCAAGTAAAACTACTTACTTTGGAAATATTTATTACTTATGTTGATAAAAGCACTGCTGCTACAAGAAAATTTCGGATTATTTCCCATTTTACGGCGTGTCGCAGTAAATAAACAAAACCGGAGCACGAATAACGCACCCCGGTTTATAAAAGTTTTATAAAAGCTCACACAATCGGCTCAACTTGGTTAAACCCAAGCTCCACAGGAGTTTCGCGGCCAAAGATGGAAACCAACACCGTAAGCTTCTGAGTTGTAGGCTCCACGTCCGAAACCACGGCAGCCATCGTTGCGAATGGTCCATCCGTAACCGTCACCTGATCGCCCACCTTGTAAGCAACTTCAACCTTGCGCTTACGTGCTGCAGCAGGCTTGTCACCAGCATTGCGCAAAGCTTCGGAAGCAATCATCGGCGCCATCATGGCCACAACTTCCTTACGAGTTAACGGCGCAGGATCCTTAGAAGGACCAACGAAGCCAGTCACACCCTCAGTTTCGCGCACAATGCGACGAGCGTTCTCATCAGGCCACATACGAATCAACACGTAACCAGGCACGCGCACGCGGGTAATAACCTTCTTACCCTTTTCCGTATGCTTCTCAACCTCTTCCATAGGAACTTCAATCTGGAAAATCTTATCTTCCAAACCAAAGCTTTGCACACGAGACTCAACGTTCGTTTTCACACGCTTTTCGTAGCCGGAATACGTGTGAAGCACGTACCATTTGCCTTCCAAAGTGCGGAGTTTCTTAGAAAATTCGGTTACGGCGATTGCGCCAGCGTCTGTTGGATCGGAGGTATCATCAGCAGAAGCGTCGGCTGCGGAATCAGCGTCAGCGTCGTCAGCGTCGGCAGCGTCGGCAGCGGCATCGTCGGAAGAATCGTCAGAATCATCGGCATAGTCTGCATAGTCGTATGCGTAGTCCGCAGCAGTGACAGCATTCACGGCATCAGCATCGCTAGCAGCGTCGGCATCGTCGACAGCAGAAGCCGCACCTTCAACACCAGACTCGGAATCAAGAGCTGCAACAGCCGCATTCGCAGCCTCCGTCGCTTCAGCGGTATCAAACGCCTCAGCAGTCTCAGCAGCATCTGCCTCTCCGAGATTGAACTCATCAGTCATATTGTATACACCTTCAAAATCTCAAATCAGCCGAACAACCACATCACGAACTTACCCAAACCGAAGTCCATGCAGCTGACGAAAACCATCAAGAACGCAACAAAAATAAAAACGGCAGCGGACCAAGCAAACAATTCCTTACCGTGAGGCGCAATCACCTTACGCGTTTCATCAATAGTCTGCTTGACGAACATGCCAATACGCATGAACAAATTTGGCTTTACTGCTTTCCTAGTGCTGCTTGCCTGTGCCATGCTGATTCCTTCGTGTAAAAATTTGAACTAAAAACTGGCAGGGACGGCGGGACTCGAACCCACAACCTACGGTTTTGGAGACCGTTGCGCTACCAATTGCGCCACATCCCTAAGGTGAACTCGCCTATCATACCCCAAAAGGGGCGACATAGCAAACCGCCAAATAGTTATGCTAGCTCAAGCCCACGATTTCGCCATATTCGCACCAAGGCGAGTGTCGCGAAATAGCAATATTACGCTTCTACTACGCAGGCCCACGCTTCTATTACGCCTCAACCCACGTCTGTTACGCTTCTACTACGCCTCAACCCACTGCTTCATGCGACGCATGCCCTCAGCAAGCTGATCGTCCGCGAGCGCGCAGGAGAATCGCAGATAACCAGGAGCGCCAAAAGCCTCGCCAGGAACGGCAGCAACATGCGCTTCATCGAGTAGCATTTCAGCAAATCGCGCAGAAGTGTGCGGCACCTCGCTATGCTCGCCAAGCGGACGCTCAAGCAACGCCTCAACGTTAGCAAACGCGTAAAAAGCGCCGTGAGGAAGCGGGCAAGTAACGCCGTCAATATTGTTAAGCGCTTCCATAATCGCTTTTCGGCGAGCGTCAAAAGCCTCACGCATGGTGGCAACCACGTCCAAAGACCCGCCAACCGCAGCAATTGCCGCACGCTGCGAAATATTGGAAACGTTTGAAGTCATGTGGCTTTGCAGCTTCACTGCGGCTTTCGCAACGTCCTCAGGCGCAACCATCCAGCCAACTCGCCAACCTGGCATGGCGTAAGTTTTCGCAACGCCGTTCAAAATCAGCAGCTGATCTCGAACTTCCGGCACCTCAACGCCAACGTAAGAAGTCGAAATTCCGTCGTAATGCAAGTGCTCGTAAATTTCGTCAGAAAGCACCCAAATATGGTGTTTTACAGCCCACTCGCCGATTGCGCGAATAGTTTGCGCACTCCAAATAGCTCCAGTAGGATTCGACGGCGAATTGACAATAATTGCGCGCGTGCGCGAAGTGCGTGCGGCTTCAATTGCCTCAATATCCGGCTCAAAACCGCGGTCTGCACCTGCTAAAACCGGCACAGGCACGCCGCCGGCAAGCTTCACAGCCTCCGGATAGCTCGTCCAATAAGGCGCCGGAATAATTACTTCGTCGCCATCATTCAGGAGGATTTGGCAGGCTTCGTACACAGCTTGCTTTCCGCCGTTTGTTACTACTACTTGATTTGGGGAGACTTCGTAACCGGAATCGCGCTTTACTTTGTGGGCGATCGCCTCGCGCAACTCAGGCAAGCCGGAAGTGGCGGTATAACGGTAGTTGCGTGGGTCTTTGCAAGCGGCTGCGGCGGCATCAACAATGTAAGAAGGAGTAGGGAAATCAGGCTCCCCCGCGCCAAAACTTACTACGTCAATGCCGGAAGCTTTCATAGCTTTTGCTTTGCCGTCCACTGCCAACGTTGCGCTTGGGGCAACTCGATTAATACGCTCGCTTAATACGCGCCAATTTTCTTGCGCGGAAGTTTCTGCAATATTCTCTGCCATGATTTCCAGTGTAACCTTAAGCCGCGAAACGATCCTCGCGCCACACACATATTAAGTAAACGATGAGTCTTGTTGATCAAAGAACACTATAATCAAAGCTGCCGCACACACCACACCAAACAAAACCACTACCAAACAAAACAACGGAGGTGATATAGCTATTTTAGTGAGGGAGATTAATGAGGTAGAGATTTGAGATTTTTCACACTGAGAAAATATTAAAACAGGTAGTTGCACCCATCCGCAGCCTAGTTACGTTACTTTAGTTGCACTTAGCAAACCACACACTTTCGCAACTTTTTGCACTAGTCTATGAGTTTTGTGTTAAAGATTATTAACTCAGAGTCTAAAGAAATTTCGGGCAGAGTGCTAAAAGAGGACTGAGGAAGCAACATTACATAAAGAACGAAGCAGACATAAAAACCTTTAACAACCAGAGCGACGAAGGACGGGACGCACGATGCTGAAATTTCTTT
Source organism: Gardnerella nova (assembly GCF_049244055.1). Lineage (NCBI taxonomy): Bacteria > Bacillati > Actinomycetota > Actinomycetes > Bifidobacteriales > Bifidobacteriaceae > Gardnerella > Gardnerella nova. The sequence continues at coordinate 1,211,968 of NZ_CP058369.1, forward strand.
AGACTCATCAAAGCAACAACCTAAAACATCAGTCAAAACTCATAGACGATACTAAAGAATAACGTAAACAAAATCGCGAGGAGAGAAATCTCCCAATCCTCGCGCCACTCAAAGCAAAATACCGCCGCGCATAACACAGACTGCGTTTCAGTCTCAAGTCGCCCTTTTAGAAACACAAACGCAGAAACAAGAGACCAAAACGCATAAATCACACGAGAACTAGATTATCGCGATGAACCACCGGATGCGCATACTGCCGGCCAAGCGACTCCTCAAGTTCGTCAGTCGTGCGCCCCATAATCTCCGGGATTTCCTCAGCATCAAAAGCCACAAGACCCCTCGCTAAGTGGTTTCCCTGCTCGTCGTCAATCCACACCGGGTCCGTCGCCGAAAACTCGCCGCGCACGCCCACAACGCCAGCCGCGAGAAGACTCGCGCGCCCGCCTCTAACAGCCTCCGCAGCTCCCGCATCCACCACCAAAGTGCCACGAGGGTGCGAAGCAAACCCAATCCAAAGCCTGCGCGAAGAATCACGCGTATTCACTGGTGCAAACAGCGTACCAACCGCGTCGCCCGCGAGCGCAGGGCCGGCATTACCCGCGCAAGTAAGCACGGTCGGTATGCCAGAAACCGCGGCAACATGCGCCGCTTCAAGCTTCGTCACCATACCTCCGGTACCTACGCCCGAAACGCTCGCCCCCACTTTCACTTCCTCCAGCGCGCGCGTCACATCCGGCACAAAACTTATACGCTTTGCGCCCGGTTCGCTCGGCGGCGCAGTGTAAAGCGAATCCACGTCCGTAAGCAGCACAAGTGCTTCCGCGCGCACAACATTCGCCACCAGCGCGGCGAGACGATCGTTGTCGCCGAATCGAATTTCGTTGCTAGAAAGCGCGTCGTTTTCGTTCACGATTGGAATTACGCCAAGCTCCAGCAGTCGCGACATAGTGCGCTGAGCGTTGCGGTAGCGCGACGGCGAAATAGTAACGTCCGCCGTGAGCAGCATTTGCCCAACTCTAAAGCCAAATTGCGCGAAAGCAGCCTCGTATTGCGCCATAAGCAAGCCCTGACCAACCGAAGCCGTGGCCTGCTGAGTTGGCACGTCTTTCGGACGCTCGCCAAAGCCAAGCAACCCAAAGCCTGCCGCAATAGCGCCGGACGATACCAACACAACGTGAGCGCCCATCATCTGCACGTGACTAATTGCGGACACGAGAGCGCGCAATTTTTGCACGTCCAAATGCCCAGATGCGTCGGTAAGCGAGCTTGAGCCGACTTTCACCACGATTGTGCGCGCTTCACGAATTGAACGCCGAACCCCATCTTCGGTAGGCTCAATTTCCGGATTGCCCATACGTTATTTCCCCTTGATTTTGCTTAGTTTTGAGTAACTTTGCTTAATTTTGCTTAGTTTTGCGTAGTTTTGCTTAGTTTTCGTAACTTTTCGTAACTTTGCTCAGTTCCGTTTAGTTTTACGTGACTTTGCGTAATTTAGTTTGAGCTAGCTAAATCTCGCTTAATTCCGCACAATTTAGCTAGTTTTCCTACTATTCTCCGCGTCCAAACAAACTGTTTTCGTCGTGACGGTCGTCATCCACGGAAGGATCCGCCCAGTGGCCGGACTTTCGCTCAGCCATCATCGCTTCTCGAACCGCGCTCTTGGCATCCATCATGCTGTGATAGTCGCGGCGACGCTCGGCATTCGTGCGACGCGCACCACGAGGATCATTCGCCTCAAGACGCAAATCCTTGCCACGCGCACCCAAGTTAGCGCCGTCCAATCCTTCCGCACCCGCAGCAATACTCGGATCCCAGTCGAAGCAAACCATATGATTTCCGCTACCAATGCGAATCTCGTCTCCCGGACGCGCGCCCTTCTTACGCAACTCGTCCTCGACGCCAAGCTTCGCCAAACGATCCGCCAAATATCCCACGGCTTCGTCGTTGTCAAAATTCGTTTGCACAACCCAACGCTCCGGCTTCGTACCGGTAACCGTGAACCAAAAGTCGCCGTTCCTATCCTCTTCGCGCTCAATCGTAAAGTCTGCTCCACTTCCACGACCGTCGTCACGACGCCTACGCAAAGCCGACGAAGCCTGCTCAAGCGGCTGAATAACCACGCGTTCCTCCTCGCGCGCCGCTTCCTCAGCAGCGAGCTTCTCGCGCATCTTTTCAACCAATCGTCCAAGCGCAAATCCAAGCTCTTTCAAGCCTTCGTGAGAAGCGGTAGAAATCTCAAATACTTCCAGCCCCATCGCCTCAAATTCGCCGCGCACAAAATCAGCCAATTCCTTAGCTTCCGGCACGTCAACTTTGTTCAGCACAATAATTCGCGGACGCTCTGGAATTGGAATCGCACCCAACGGAAGCTCAAGTTTATCGGCGTACTGCGCAAGCTCGTGTTCAAGCGCATGATAGTCGCTAATTGGGTCGCGATTTGGTTCCAAAGTAGCGCAATCGATTACGTGCGCAATAATTTCCGTACGCTCAATATGACGCAAAAACTCAAGTCCCAAGCCCTTGCCTTCGGAAGCTCCTGGAATTAATCCCGGTACGTCCGCAATTGTGTAGCGATAATTTCCGAAGCTCACCACGCCGAGATTTGGCACCAAAGTAGTAAACGGATAGTCCGCAATTTTTGGCTTGGCTGCACTAATTGAGGCGACTAGGCTTGATTTTCCTGCAGATGGGAAGCCGACTAAAGCTACGTCCGCAATAGATTTGAGTTCCAAAATTACGTCGCGTTCTTCGCCTGGCTCGCCTAAAAGCGCGAATCCCGGAGCGCGACGAGTTTTGTTGGCAAGGGCCGCGTTGCCAAGACCGCCAGCACCGCCTTGAGCTACAACGAATTGGTCGCCAACATGCTGCAAATCCGCCAAAACTTCGCCCGGACGCTTCGTAGCTCCCGCAGCACCTCGCGCTGTAAAAATAACCGTTCCAACCGGCACAGGAAGCACTAAATCGGCACCTTTTGAACCGTCTTTAGTGTCACCTAAGCCCATCGTACCGTTTTCTGCAGTGCGGTGAGGCATAAAACGATAGTCGAGTAAGCTGTTTGCGTTGCGGTCGGCTACAAAAATAACAGAACCGCCGTCGCCACCGTTGCCACCGTTTGGACCTGCCAGCGGCTTGTACTTTTCGCGACGCACGCCTGCGGAACCATTGCCGCCGTCGCCGCCTTTCACGTGCACTGTTACGCGGTCTACAAAATCACTCATACTGCTACCTTACTCGATACCTTACTCGAAGCTAAACACCTAATATCGAAGCTAAACACTTAAATTCGCGGAAACAAATCAAGCACAAAAAAGCCGCACCGATTGGGTGCGGCTTAAACGTTTTTCGCCGGCTTTTTCACCGACTTATTGTTGAAGCGCTTAGGCTACTATGACTCAGGCAGTCACCACGTCAACAACCTTGCGGTCGCGACGAATGCCGAACTTCACATTGCCGTCCACCAAAGCGTACAGCGTGTGATCCTTGCCCAAAGCCACGTTCTGGCCGGCGTGGAACTTAGTGCCGCGCTGACGAACGATAATGTTGCCAGCCACTACAGCTTCACCGCCGAACTTCTTCACACCAAGATATTGCGCTTGCGAGTCGCGACCGTTGCGCGAGCTAGACGCACCCTTCTTATGTGCCATCTCACTGTCCTTTCAGGTTTATAACACCGTCAATCAGGCGATGGCCGTGATCTTGACGAGAGTCAACTTCTGGCGATGACCCTTGCGACGAGCCACACCAGTCTTGTTCTTAAACTTCATAATGCTAATCTTTGGACCCTTGGCTTCGTCGTTCAAGACTTCTGCCTTCACCGTGATCTTAGCAAGATCCTTGGCGCTTAAGGTCACCTTAGCACCGTCAACAACGAGCGCGACCGGGAATTCCACGGTATCGCCCTTCTTTGCATCGAGACGGTTTACGAGAATGGCGTCGCCAACCTCGACCTTCTCTTGATGGCCACCGGCCTTCACAATCGCGTACATAATTCGTTCCTTAGCTCAATTGAAAGCTTACTTTTGCCTCGCGCGCGGCGTATGGAGCGCGGCAAGACACCGACTATCAAAAATACACCGACCCCTGTACTAACGTCAAGTCAGTACAGTTACGAAGCCTTGTAGGCAATAGTCAATATTGTACTCAAGCCATATACTTCACGTTTATTCGGTATATTCGAAAGTATTTTCGTCAGTATTTTCGAAATTACTTTCGTTGGTATTTTCAAAATTACTTTCGTCAGTATTTTCGGAAGATTCGTCGGTATTTTCGTAAGCGTTTTCCGCAACGTTTTCCGTAGCGTTTACCGAAATATTTTCGGTAACTTCCGCAACTTCCGCAACGGCTTCCGTATTTTCCGCAACTTCGGTAGCCTCGTCCAACGTAGCCTCGTCCAACTTGGCTTCGCCAAACTTAGCTCCGTCATTCACCACCGAAGCCGCAGCAATACGCGCCAACTTAGCGCGCACATCCGCACTCGACCCCTGCTGTTTCACCGGAGCAGCAGGCTGTTCCGTCGCGCTTCCGTGACCGTATTTATTCGTTTTAACAAACGGATCGCCACCCTTCAACGCGTAAGGATCGGCATATTCCGAAGAAACAGTCGGCTCATCGTGCAGAATAAATCCGCGGCCCTTACACATCGGGCACTCCTCAGAGAAGGCCTCAACCAGGCCCTGCCCAACGCGCTTACGCGTCATTTGCACAAGGCCAAGCGACGTCACCTCCGCAACCTGATGCTTAGTCCTATCTCGCGCCAAGCACTCAAGCAACCTGCGCAACACCAAATCGCGGTTCGCCGGCATCACCATATCAACATAATCAATCATGACCATGCCGCCAATATCGCGCAAACGAAGCTGACGCGCAATCTCCTCAGAAGCCTCCAAATTGCAACGCGTCACCGTTTCTTCCAACGACTTACCGCGGCCAATAAATCGGCCAGTATTCACATCGATTGTGGTCATTGCTTCCGTGCGATCAATCACAATCGACCCGCCCGCAGGCAAATAAACCTGACGCTCCATGCCCTTACGCAGCTGACTATCAATCTGCCACTTGTCGAATACGTCCTTACCTTCATGCTCGGCAGGATCCCAATACTCAACTTTACTGCGCAAATCCGGCGCCATCATCTCGAGATACTCGTCGATACGCTGGTACACACCTGCACCTTCAACAATAAGCTTCTGGAAGTCGTCGTTGAAAATATCTCGTACCACACGAATAGCCACGTCCGGCTCGCCTTGGAGCAGCTTAGGTCGCTTACCGTGCAGGTATTCCTGGCGCTTCGATTCAATGCGTTCCCACTGCTTCACCAGCGACTCAAGATCCTTAGATATCGCGTCCTCACTCGCGCCTTCAGCTGCAGTACGAATAATAATACCCATGTCTTTTGGCGCAATTTTCGACACAATACCGCGCAAACGCGAGCGCTCGCGATCTGAAAGCTTGCGGCTCACGCCAGTCATTCCGCCGGAAGGAACCAACACGAGGAAGCGTCCGGCAAGCGTCACTTGCGAAGTTAAGCGAGCGCCTTTGTGACCAATAGGATCTTTCGTAACCTGCACGAGTACCGGGTCGCCTGACTTGAAAGCAAGCTCGATTCGACGAGGTTGGCCTTCGAGTCGCGTCATATCCCAGTTCACTTCGCCCGCATACAGCACGCCGTTTCGCGCCTGACCAATATCTACGAAGGCGGCTTCCATGCTTGGGAGCACGTTTTGGATGCGGCCGAGATAAATATTGCCGACGGTTGCAACTTCTTGAATATCGGAAACGTAATGTTCTACGAGAATATTGTCTTCGATAACGGAAATTTGCGTGTGCTTGTCGCGTTCTCGCACCACCATTAGGCGTTCAACGTTTTCGCGACGGGCCAAGAAATCTTGTTCTATGAGTAGGTTTTGGCGGCTGCGTTCGCGACGGTTGTCGCGGCGGCGTTGGCGCTTTGCTTCAAGCCTTGTGGAGCCTTCAATATCCGTAATTTCGTCGATATATTGTTGCTTGCGCGAGCGTCGGGAGGTGTCGTCGTCGGAACTTAAGCGCGAGGCCGTTGACGAGGCCGTTGACGATGTTAACGAAGTAGCGTCATCCGAGGTCTTAGTGCGGCGGCGGCGACGGCGACGCGTGTATAGCGTTTCTTCTTCGTCCTGCGCGCGGAACTCGTCTGGATCAGGGATTAAGTCGCGGTCTTCTTGAGAAACTGCATCAAGGTTTTCGTCGACAACGCGCGAGTTGAAGTCGTCGTAGTCTTCGTTGCTACTGTCCCGTCGACTGTCGTTGCGGTCATTGCGGTCGTTGCGGTCGTTGCGGTCGTCACTTCCGGTGCGAGATGCGCGGTGACGACGGCGACGGCGCGTCATCATGCCGCTTTCTTCATCGTCCTCAACGAATGAAGTATTGCGAGATTGACTTTGTGCAGTATCGTCCAAATCGTCGGCAGTGTCGTTATCGTAATCGTCGCGCATATCGAGTTTTTGGCGGCGGCGACGCAAGTTGCGTTCGTTACGGTCGTTACGTTCGTTGCGTTCGTTGCGAGATTCGCGATTATCGAGACCTTCATCATCCTCAACATCGTTGCGATTGCTGCGGTTGCGACGCCTGTTCGACACAATATCGCTTACATCGAGCGTTTCGTCGATACGCGTATCAATAGGTGCGTACACAATATCGTCGTAGGCAAGATCTTCCTCAATTTGCTCAACTTCGGCGGCGGCGCGACGCTCGACCGCATTGAGGCGGCGCGAACGACGCGAACGCTGACTTTTTCGAGGAATATCATCAACGCTGCGGTAGAAGTCGATATCATCATCAAAAATTCCCGCATTGTTAACGTTTGTATTGTTAACGTTTGCACTGTTTTCATTGTCGTCAGATTGACGATTTGATATCTCGCCTTCAGTTGTTTTTGTAGTTGCGGATTGGGCAGATTGACGAGAACGGTTGGCAGACGAGTCGTTGTCAAGAAGGCGTCCGCGTCGACGGCGACGGCCGTCACGGGAATCTCGAGTATCATCGCGAGTGTCGCGACTGTCGCGTGAGTCTTCACGACTATTATGCGAATCGCGCATATTGCTTTCATCGCGCTCATCCGTGGCATTTCGACCTGATTGTCGACTCAATGAACGGCCTGTTTCGCGCGATGTTTCACGCGATGTTTCACGGCTGTCGCTACGACCGCCGCGGCCACTGCGAGCGTCGCCTCGCGAATTACGTTCCCCACGTTCCCCACGTTCCCCACGCTCGTCACGCTCACCAAACTCACCACGACAACCATCATCCCCACGATCACCGCTATCGTCACGATTGTTAGCGTGCGTTGGAAGTACTGGCTCCTGGAACAGCAGCGAAGTAATTGACCTCACCGGAAAATGTGACTGACCACTCTGAGAATTTGGATCTTCAACCTTCAATTCCATCGCCTCACCTGCGGCACCGGTGCCACGCGTCACTCGACGGCCGCGGCGGCGACGCATAACTCCAACAGTCTCCTGAGCGTCTGCGTTTGCATTATTCGATTTATTGGCTTCACCTTTAACAGCACCATTAGCAGCACCTTTGGCTTCATCTTTGGCGGCACCTTTAACGGCATCAGCGTTTGATTCAGGCACAGTTATATTATTTGCAGCTTCCGATTCGTTGAAGCTTTCTCCTATTATTCTGGGCACTATGCTCCTCACGAGACGCTGCATCGCCTCGCAGTTCTTGGCTTTAAGATGGGCACGCGTATGCGAACCACCCAAAGGCCCTCAACAAAGTCTCGTTGCGTAAAACGGCGGACGCCAGCCTCGCTTAAACCCCGCGAGGGGATCGACGCCATCAATCGCTTGGCGGCTTGCAGTGCCGCCGCTCTCTAGTATGCCATACCACCGAGTCAAATATTGAGATTTGAACGTTACTTCCCATCGCACTTCCGTTATTTCCTTCACACTCACGTAAAGTTTTTGTCGCCTTTCAGCGAGATTCCGACATTTCCTATACACGACTGTAAAGTTTTAATCACCTCTACTTAAAAAAGTTGCGTAGCACTCCTATAGTTACACAAGAGGTTCGCACGTAGCGTTGCGTACCACTAACTTTTAGGAGGCGAGACATGGGCTTAATCAGCGCTATGCAAGGTTTTTGCGTAATCGGCATCGTGATTCTTGCCGGCTACATTACTGCGCGCCTGCGAATTGGCGGTTCCCAAGCGCAGATGGTCTTAAATCGCGTGAGTTTCTTCGTTTCCAGTCCTTGCTTAATGTTCGCGATTCTTTCTAAAGAGCCTATTTTTGAGATTTTTCATTCCTCAATTTTTGTTGCGTTCTTTTCTGCGATGATTGTTGGAGTTGCGTTCGTATTACTGAACCGCCTGTATTTTCGCCTTCCTGCAGCCGACTGCACGATTGGCGCGCTTAATTCGTTATATTTAAACTCAAATAATATTGGTTTGCCAGTTGCCACTTATATTTTAGGAAATCCTGCGCTTGTGGCACCAATTTTGGTTATGCAACAGGCTGTGTTTACGCCGGTTGGTTTGACGGTTCTCGACATTACAACTACCGGCAAATTCTCGCTCAAGCGTATTGCGCAGCAGCCTTTGAAGCAGCCGCTTTTAATTGGTTCTCTCGGCGGCATTATTATTTCCGCAATTTCAGCTAAAGTTGGCTATTTTCCCGTTCCGAATTTTTTGTACGATCCTATTAAAATGATTGGCGATTCCGCAGTTCCTATGATTTTGATGGCTTTTGGCATGTCGCTTTACGGAAGTAAGCCGCTGCAGAAGAATTCAAACCGTGCGGCGATTGCGACGGTTGCGGTGCTGAAAAATTTGATTATGCCGATTGTTGCGTTTTTGCTAGCTTACTTTGTGATGGGTTTTCGCGGGGCGACTTTGTACGCTTGCGTTGTGCTTGCGGCACTTCCGACGGGTCAGAACGTGTACAATTATGCAGCTCGATACAACGTGGGCTTAAGTTTTGCGCGCGACGGCATACTATTTTCTACCGTAACCAGCCCAATCTGTATAGCAGTAATCGCCGCAATCTTGGGCTAATTTCCTACGCGCTTTCTGACCATCTTTGAGGAGATAAAGTAAAAGCATTAGAACCAGCCTCGTTCTTAAAGGAGTCGAATTCGACCCCTTTAAAATTTGGATTGTTAATACTCTCCCACAATCCCAAGAACTCAATAGTATTCTTCACTCTCAGCCAGTTTTTAACAACATCTTTAGGCTCTTCTTTATTTTTATATCTCGCAATATCGGTTAAACTAACGTAATCATTCCTAAAATCTTCCGTATAAACCTGAATTGTAAGGCCTTTTGCTTCAATAGTTTCTTTTTTAATTTTCGACATATTAGACATAATATTCCCCTAATTTTTGCGCAAGTTTTTTACGTAATTATTTTATTTACTTGCTTAGTTTGCTTTATTTTTATGCGCTTAACACAACCCCATAAATCACAAGCACACTACAAAATCAATCACAAGCCACAAAACTTCTAAAAACTAGCAGAAAACTAGCACGTGTCAGCGCGTAGACATAATTTTATAAGATTCCACAGAATAAAAGCAACACAAATACATCGCAGCGCTTTAAGCATGTCGTCGGCGCAAACGCCGGAGATTTTCCGGCAAATGTTCCACAAAAACGCCAAAACAGCAACAAACGCCGGAGATTTTCCGGCAAATGTTCCAAAAAACCACCAAAACAGCAACAAACGCCGGAGATTTTCCCGCAAATGTTCCAAAAAACCACCAAAACAACAACAAACGCCGGAGATTTTCCCGCAAATGTTCCAAAAAACCACCAAAACAGCAACATTTTCCGGAGAAAAAACTCCCGCAAATGTTCCAAAAAACCACCAAAACAACAACAAACGCCGGAAATTCTCCCGCAAATGTTCCACAAAAGCGATAATTCCTTTACATCGTTGTACAGAAAATAACGAAATCTCGCCAAAAAGTGACAGTGACTTTACAAGCATGTAAAGAAACTAACGCGCGCTACGCTTACGCGAAGGCATGTCGTCGCGCTAGCAAATCAAGTCGCGCGCGGAAAGACGGCCAATCCGTGCGCATTGCCGTAAGCAGCTTCAACTTCGGCACGTCGTCAATCGGCACCCACTTGATTTCCATACTTTCGTCGTCGTGTGCGCAAGGATTCACACTATGCCCCGGCTTTTCAAACGCAAAAACCGTTGTGTACCCCCAGTTGCCATGGTCCTCACGGTATGCGCCAACAACCTCAATATCTTCCGAAGTAATATTCGCTTCCTCGAAAGACTCGCGCAAAGCACCCTCAATCGCACTTTCGCCGTCGGAAATCGCGCCGCCCGGGATACCCCAAGTACCGCCTTCCGCACTCCAAAGCGCGCGATGCTGCATCACAACGTGCGTCACGCACCCAGTCGACTCATCTCGCCTGGCGAGAAGCACGCCAGCCGCACCGTTATGACCCCAGTGCCTGCGCCCGCAATTGCACTGCACCCAGCCATCTCCCGGCTGATGCACGTTTTCTTTAGGCACCTGTGCGGAAGCTGGATCGTTCTTCGCACCGGCTTCTTCCAAAGTATTCTTATTCCACAAATCCGGCCACGCGTAGCCAAGCTCAGTAACCATCTTGCGAAGCAGCGGCAAGCTGATTCCAAGAACTCCGTGCGGATCGCCTTGAATTTCCTCAATAAAAGCTCCGCCGAAACCTTCTAACGTAAAGGATCCCGCAACTTCCAGCGGCTCGCCTGTTTCTACGTAAGCACGAATTTCCGCGTCGCTCATGTGCGCAAAAGTTACGCTTGCGTGGCTTGTTTTGCACACGATTTTGCCGGTTTTTGCGTCGATTAAGCAGTGGCCCGTCCACAATTGCCCCGTTTTGCCACTCATTTGCTTGATTCGTTCAAAAGCAATTTCGGGAGTATGCGGCTTTCCGTAGCACTCGCCATCGAGTAAGAACATGGAATCGCAGCCAACGATTAGCACATTGTTGCAATCGTTAGAAGATTCATTTAGATGAGCAAAATTGTGAATATCGAAAGTTTTAGTAGGTACAGTTACGCCTGAAAAATCGCGGGTTTGCGCTGTATCTACATTATGCGTTACGTCCGCTTGGGAGTCGCTTGCTAAAGCATTATTAGTAGTTTCCGCAGCTACCGTAGTTTCAGCAACTTCAGCTTCCAGCGGATACCCCACAACGCATTCGCCAGTAGCGCAGCTGGCCGCATCCGCCACACGCTTCCACGACTCATACACAGCCTGAGCTTTTGCTCGCGCCAAAATCGAAACGCGCTCCTCAGCACTCAACTGATCAACGCTTGTTTCACGTTCACTGGCAGCATCTCGCAAAGCCGCCGGCTCATCCACTTCGCTCACGTGAATCACCGGAATTACGCCAGCCGCTGCCAAAACCGCTCTACGCGAAGGCGACTGTGAAGCCAAAATCAACGAAACTGCCATATCTGCTCCCTTTTTATAACTTCTCACAACCTATTCGCGAGCGACCGTTACGCCAGTCGAATCGACTGGCACGTGAAGCACTCGCCAACCGTCGCACGCAAGCCACGGCTCCGCAATTTTGTCGATTTGCGCGTTCGCGAGCGCAGCACTTCCGGCATGGAACACAGCTACGCACGATCCCGCTCCAGAAATCGCGGCCGCAAAACCGGCAGCGCGCAACGCTTCCACCAAATCCCACGAATCCTGCATAAGACTTGCGCGATACGGCTGATGAAGCGCATCTTGCGTTGCTGCGAACAGTAATGCGTTGCGAGAAATGTTGGATTTCACAGCTTCTGCACCAAACTCACCAGATGCGCCAAACGAACCAAACGCAACCGGAAGCATCGCAGCGCGAGAAACGTTAAATATTGCATCCCCGTAAGGCACATTTGCCGGAAGCGCACGTCTCGCAAGTTCCGTAGAAAGCTCGAAATTAGGCACGAAAACTGACACGGAAATATCTTTCGAAACTTCATATCGCACCGTGTGGAAACCTGCAGAAAGCGGCTCCTCTCCACATCCTGCCGCATCCTCTCCAGCCACTCGCACGGAACCCTTACCCTCGCCTACATCAAGCTTCCAACTCATCGTCAATCCGCCAAAAACAGCAGGCGCCACGTTATCCGGATGTCCCTCAATCGCGGCCGCAATCTCAAAAATTGCTTCGCGATTAAGCTCGCCTTCGTGCGTAAAAGTCCAAGCAGCCGCCACTGCAGCCACAATCGCCTCTGCAGAAGACCCCATTCCGCGCGCTTGCGGAATTTGATTATGCGCTTCTAAAGTGAATCGCAAGTTTGGTAACCCAAAAATTTTGCAAGCCTTACGAAAAGTTGATACTACTAAGTGCGTTTCGTCTTTTGGAAGCGTGTCCTCGCCTTCGCCGTGAATAATTACACGCACGTTAGGTAATTTTTCTGCTGCCGAACTTTTTTCGTCGGTTTCAGACGCAAAAATTTCATCGTCTAAAGTAAAAGTTAAAGAATCCGCGTAATCGAGCGCGATTCCGGCAGTGTCAAAACCCGATCCTAGATTTGCGCTAGTTGCCGGCACTCGCACTGAGACGGTTTTGCAAATCGGTTTCATTTAGCACCTTTTCCGTTTAGCTGGCCTACTTAATAATCTGGCCTACTTAGCAATCTGGCCTACTTAATAATTCGCAAAGCAAGCGGCTTACCTAGCACAACGTCCAGCGATTGCAAATCTTCGCAAATAGCCTGCATCTCAGTGTCTGCACATTCGCGCACAAGCACGCGCACGCTTCCAGGCCCGCCAATTCCGCAGGCAGGGCAATCGCCTTCGCCGCCATTTTGCGCATATTTCGCCTCGCACGCCGAAGCCAAACGCTCTGCTTTCACGCCGTGAGCCGCAAACACGTCCATAACTTCTCCACACAAAGCAGCTGAAGTGTCTTCCATATTGCAACGCACCACAAAATCGGCGCAAGTTTCTTCACTAGAAGCCGGCACGTAGCTGTTGTACATTGGCACAGCGAAACCAGAGCATTCGCGCACAAGATTTCGCGCTGCGCAAACAACGTCTCCCACAACAGCGCTGGCCGTTGGAGCGCCGCCGGCACCGCGGCCGTAGAACATCAAATCGTCGGCAGCTTTCGCCTTCACAAACACCGCATTAAAACTGCCATGCACCGAAGCCAAAGGATGCTCCGCACTAACAAGCGCCGGATACACGCTAACGCTTACTCCGTCGCCGTCGCCATGTCGCTCGACAGCCGCAAGCAGCTTAATTACGCGATTTTCTGCTCCAGCAGCCGCAATATCTTCAGCAGTGATCGCACTAATTCCCTCAACGGAAACGTCGTCAATACTCACTGGCATTTGGAATGCAAGCGTTGCTAAAATAGCAGCCTTATTCGCTGCATCCAAACCTTCCACATCTCCCGTAGGATCTGCTTCAGCGTAACCCTTTTCTTGAGCCGCACGCAAAGCCGTTGCGAAATCAAGCCCTCGCACTGTCATTTCGTCAAGAATATAGTTGGTGGTGCCGTTTACGATACCAAAAATTTGCGTAATTTCGTCACCAATAAGCGACTCTCGAAGCGGACGAACAATAGGAATCGCGCCGGCAACAGCCGCCTCAAAGTACAAGTCAACTCCGTGACTTTTTGCACACTCGTACAATTCCGGACCAAATTTTGCAAGCAACGCTTTATTTGCAGTAACCACAGATTTACCGTGGCTCAGCGCACTTTTTACGAAAGTATGCGCCGGTTCGAGGCCGCCAATCAGCTCGATTACAATATCGACGTCTTCGCGCTCACACAAGGAAGCCGTATCAGTGGTGAGTAAATCGCGATCAATCCATGGAGCATCTACTTCTTCCGGACGCAAGCAGGCCACGCCGGCAAGTTCGATTACGGCACCGGTTCGGGCGGCAAGCTCCTCTCGCTGCTCAACTATTAGTCGCGCTGTTTGCGAACCGACGGTTCCGGCTCCCAGCAGGCCTACGCGAATAGTTTTGCCGGCAGACTGTTCGTTTGACATAGCAATCTCCTTTGTGTGCTGTGGCGCGACTCTTGTTATGCGCAACTTTTTATAAAATTTCCGTTATATAAATTTCTGTTATACAAACTTCCGTTATATAAATTTCGTTATCCGAACCTTATCCGAATACTAAGCGAAAAGCATCATCACATTCATCATGATCGCAATAATCAAAAATGCGATAACGCCAACAGTTCCGTATAATGCTTTTCTGCCTTCGCGTTTAGGCAATTCCGTAGGCGCGTCGAAGAACACGAGATATCGGCGGCGACGAACGAGCAAAACTATGCCAATCACCAACATAACCAGCATAAACATGCCATAAATTCCAGCCAGCATAAAACCAGCAGGCAAATTCGTCAGCTCTTGATTCGAAAGTTTATCTATGTCGACCATATTGCCGCTCGCATCCACCAACTGCTTTTCCAGCCACAAAGCAACAACGCTTCCTTGGAAGTTCACAATCATGTGAAGCAATATGCTGTAGCGCAAACGCGAAGTGCGCACGTACATGTAGCCGAAAACAAGCCCAAGTCCGAACGCGTAGAAGAACTGGAAGATGTTCATGTGGAATAGCGCAAACGCGAGCGCCGAAAATACGATGGCCCGCTTTTCGCCGTATACGCGCAGTCGCGAAAGTATCTGCTTTCTAAACAACCATTCTTCCATAATCGGCGCAAGAATCACCACAAACACCATGGTTTCCCACGTACTTCCGGATTCAATAATTTCAGAAACGTGGTTTTCTGCTTTGCCGCCCGTAAGCAATAAAGCGAGCACAATTCCCAACATATTGCCAATGTACATAATTGGTACACTTGCGGCGAAAAAGCCTCCAAATTGGCGCAATCGCATAGTAAATTGGCGCGTGGCAGCAACGGGGACTTTGCGAATGACAAGCATTGCTATTGGCAGCGCCACCAAGTATTGTGCCACATCCGATACGAGTATGGTCCCTAACGAATTGCTCACTGCTCCTCGTGGCACGAATTGCGAATAGCACATGCCGAGCACGTACGCTACAGCAATCCACACAACTAGTAACAGGCATAATGACATGCCAATAGTTCCTTGGCGTTTTTTCGCCAACACATACGTGTTGTCATGTTGCAGTTCTTGCATACCCGTTCCTTTATATTGTCGTTTTTACTTATTTGCGATTATTCGCGATTTTACTTATTTAGTTATATATTTACTTATTTATTGATTCGCGATTATTTTTCGCTTTTTACTTAAAGTTACTTAAAGTTACTTAAGTTACTTAAGTTACTTAAGTTACTTAAGATTACCTAAGATTACCTAAGATTACCTAAGATTACCTAAAGTTACTTTGCTTACTTAAGCACACCTTCAATAAGTTTCGTAATCAAATCACTGTAGCTTATTCCGGTTGCTTCCCAAGCTTTTGGATACATGGAAATTGGCGTAAATCCAGGCATCGTGTTGATTTCGTTAAGGATTACGCGCCCGTCTTTAGTTACGAAAGAGTCCACGCGACTAAGCCCTCTGCCGTCTGCTGCTTTGAACGCTGCAAGCGCTGTTTTGCGAACTCGCTGCAAAGTTTCTTCCGGCAGATTTGCTGGCACTTCCACGTGCGAAGCCGCAGAATCCATGTATTTGCTGTCAAAATCGTAGAACTGGTCTTCGCCAGCCTCGCGCTTGTCGAGCACAACTTCTCCAGGCCAGCTTGCCTGCGGCTCCTCACCGTCGCGAGCCGCAAGAACCGCACACTCGATTTCACGCGCGTCAATTCCCTGCTCTACTAACACTCGCCAATCGTGCTTTGACGCTTCAAAAACGGCTTGTGCCAAAGCTTTAGCGTCGCGCGATTCCACTTTTGTAACGCCAAAGCTAGATCCTGCACGGCTTGGTTTTACAAAAAGCGGATACTCAAGTTTTGCCGCTTCAACTTGCTCAAGAATTTCGTTTGCGTACGTGCCGAAGCGATTTTCCGCGTCGCTTGCAAACTTTCGCGCATCCAGTGCAATTCCAGGAGCCACAGCAATCCCGGCCGCTTTAAAAAGCTGCTTTGCGTAATATTTATCCATGCACGCAGCCGAAGCTAACACTCCGCAACCAACGTATGGAACTTGCATCATCTCAAGCAAGCCTTGCAAAGTTCCGTCTTCACCGTTTGGACCGTGAAGCACAGGGAAAACAGCGTCAATATGACCCAAACTTGTAAGCGTGCCGTCGGCTTCGCGCACCAAAAATCCGTCTGCTCCTTTGGCAGGATCGAGCACCACATCGCGCGTTTCAGCGGTTTTTGTAATTACCGGCAACTCGCCTTCTTCCATACGGAAGCTTCGCGGGTCTTCGCCACCAACAATCCACTCGCCTTTCTTTGTGATTGCAATTCGCACAATGTCAAAACGATTTTCGTCTACAGCACTGAGCACTCCAGCAGCAGATATGCAAGAAATCGAATGTTCGTCTGCTTTACCGCCATACAAGAACACTACACGCTTTTTCGTCATTTCTTTCCTTTAGCTTATTTTTAATTATTTTGGATTATTTACGATTATTTACGGTTATTTACGGTTATTTACGCGCGCTACTTTTGCAAACGTTACTTTCGCGCGCTACTTACTTTCACAAACGTTACTTTCACAAACGCTACTTTCGCGCACGTTACTTTTGCAAACGTTACCTATTCTTCGCAAACGTCGTCGTCAAAAAGCATTGCGAGCATGTCTTGGCAGGAGATTCCTTCTTCCAGCACGCGAGCCATTGCGCTTGCAAGCGGAGTTGCTACTCCCAAGCGCTTGCCCATTGCCACAACTGCGCTCGTAGTTGGCACACCTTCTGCCACACCGTTGCTTACGGCGGTTGCTTCTTCAACGCTCATGCCTTTGCCAAGATTTGCACCGAAAGTGTAGTTGCGGCTTAGTGGAGATCCGCAAGTTGCCACTAAATCGCCAAAGCCGGCAAGACCTGCGAAAGTGCGCGAATCTGCGCCTTCTGCAACGCCCAAAGCCGTCAATTCTGCAAGTCCGCGCGTTTCAATCATAGCTGCCGTGTTTTCGCCGTAACCCGCGCCTCGAGCCATGCCAACTGCGAGCGCAACCACGTTTTTAAGCGAGCCGCACATTTCTACGCCGATTACGTCGGTTGACACAAACGCTTTAAAGTAGCTGTTCGAGCAGGCTTTTGCCACTACTTCTGCCTGAGACTTTTCAGTGCAGGCAACTACTGCTGCAGCCGGATGGCGAGAAGCAACTTCCTTGCTTAAGTTTGGTCCGGAAAGTGCGGCAAAACGGTTGCGCGGCAAATTCAAAGCCTCGCACACAACTTCATCCATGCGTTTGCCGGTGGTGCGCTCAATGCCTTTCATAAGCGAAACAACAATCGCATTTTGCGGAATAAGCCCCACAAACTCAGCTAACGCAACGCGCGCAAACTGTGCTGCAATCGCCACGACTACAATATCCGCGTTTGCAACAGCTTCCGCACGATCCCCCGTTGCTGTCATGTTTTCTGGCAGTTTTTCTACGCTTGGTAGGCGCACACCGTTATGGTGATGGTCGCGAATTCCTTCAACGATTTCCGGCTCTATTGCCCACATCGTCACCTGATTGCCCGCGTCCGCAAGCACTTGTCCAAACGCAGTTCCCCAAGCGCCAGCACCCAACACCGTAACGTTCATGTTTTATGTCCTGCCTTTCGGTTGTGAGTTTTGTAAGCTGCTTTGTAGTTTCGTGTATCCCGCAGTTTCACGATTCCGCAGACTACTTTGCAACTCAATGACTTATAATCACGCTATTACACAATTCTACACACGCCGCTTTACGGGTGTGCCTAAACGTACGACTACGCACTATTGTTGCGTTTCTTGCGTTTGTTGCGTTTCTTGCGTTTCTTGCGTTTCTTCCGTAACGCGTTTCATAAGACGGTAATTAAAATAGCCGGCAGGCGATTTTTCGCCGCGAATTTCTTCCATAATTTGCGTCATGCGCACGCGAATACGTCTCGCTAGCTCGGCGGCAGATTCCAAAGGAGGTAACTCTCCCCAACTTTCGCTTCCTTGTAACAAATCCGAGTAGTCAAGTTGCGTATCGTAGCACATTACAATGTTTTTCTTCGGCCACGGCCACCAGTGGTTAATGCTTGCAGCCCCCCACACAACCGCGCAAAATAGCGGAATCTGGTGTCCTAGTCTGCGCGAAGCTTCGAGCGCAATCACTCCCACACCTGGCTTCATGCTCATAGGCCATTTTTGCGGATCTCTGGTAACTGTTCCTTCTGGCCACACGCTCAGCGGTCTGCCACTTGTGAGGATTTTGATTGATTCTTCCTCGATTTCGCGAGCTTTTCCGCTTCTACGTGGCACCGGTTGCATACCTACGAGCTGGAACCACTTGCCTAAGATTGGCCAGTTGGCAAGTTCTGCTTTCGCCATGTAGCGCGGACGTCGGCCTTGGTGGAATAGTGCTGTCATCGGCACGAATACGTCGAACATGGTTACGTGCGTGCACGCGGTTATGAATACGCCCTCTTCTGGAACGTTTTCCAATCCCCATGCCTTTACTTTTGAGCGCGACCGCAATACGCGAGACGTTCCTTCAAGCAATCGTTCAGTTGCTTTTGGATTTTGCGCGTTGATTTCCGCTTCGTTTGGCCTGCGTGTGCCGGTTGGATAGTAGTAGGTTGGGTCAACTAAGTGGTGTTTTGCAGCCAAGCGCTTTACTTGCTCATCACTGAGTGGTTTTACGGCGCTTCTTGGCGAAGGTTTTCCTTTTGATACCATACGTCTATTGTGCCGCACGCTATAAACCTGCTACAAACCCGCTACAAACCTGCTACAAACCTGCGCTACGTTCTTTTCTTTACACGCTTGTAACGAAACTGTCACTTTTCAGCGAGATCCCGCTATTTTCTTTACACACGCCTTCGCAATCAGCCCGTGCTTAGGCGAGCAAGCCCACGCAAGCACAAAAAGCGCCGTAGCTACGAGCACAATCGTTCCACCTGTTGCCGTATCAAAGCTCCACGAAATATACATGCCCACAATCGACGACGCGCAACCAATAATCGGCGCAAGTATCATCATTCTCGACAACCTATCCGTAATCAGTCGCGCAGTTGCGGCAGGCGTCACTAGCAGCGCAAGCACGAGCACGTTTCCAATAATTTGCACGGAAACAACCACAGCAATCGCCACCAAAACGTATAACATGCCGTCGAGCCACGCTACCGGCAGTCCCATTGCGCGCGAAGTCTCGCGATCCATTGACACACACACGAGTTCTTTGTGGAACATGCTCAACAGCGCCAAAATAATCAGCCCCGTAACAGCTACTACTGCAATATCCGAGTCCGGAATGCCTGTAATCGAGCCAAAAAGGAAGGATTCCAAAGAGCCTGCGTAACCGGAAGCCTTTGAGATTATTACGATTCCGAGTGCGAAAGCAGATACGAAGAATACGCCAATAAACGAGTCTTCGCGAAGCCTGCGGTTTTGGCTAAAGATTGATACGATTAGTGCGGTTGCAACTCCCGCGAGCGCGCCACCAAATAGCAGATTGCCTTGTAATACGAAGGCGATTGCAAGCCCTGGGAATACGGAGTGAGCTACAGCGTCGCCGATAAATGCCATTCCGCGAAGCACCACGTAGCATCCCACAGCTCCGCAAATTACGCTCGAAAGGCAGGCTACAATAAGCGCTTTTAGTAGGAACCAAAGGTCGGGGTTAGTTAAGTCTTGTATAAATTCGATTGGCGATAACATTTACTTTTCCACCTCTATTTCTTCCCAATTACGCGCTCAACGGCCTGAATAAGCGGATTTTGCGGAGTTACATTGAAGGTTTTCACCCACTGATCAGCACCCAAATTTTGCGGCACATCGTCGCCTACAATACTTCCGTCAAAAAGCATGATTCTTGAACACGAATTAATCGAGCCGATTATGTCGTGCGAGCTCATAAGAATCGCTTCTCCCGACTTCGCTAAATCCAAAAACAGGCTCGTAAGTAGTTCTTGAGTTGGCATGTCAAGTCCGGTAAACGGTTCGTCAAGTAGTAGCAAGCGAGGCTCTCCGGCAAGTGCGCGCGCAACCAACACGCGCTGCCTTTGCCCGCCGGAAAGCTCACCGATTGTGCGGTCACGAAAATCGGCCATTCCGGTGCGCTCAAGCGAGGCAAGCGCTATCTCGTAATCCTCTTTTTTCGCGCGACGAACGTAACCAATATGCCGAATCCTGCCCATCATCACCACGTCAAGCACGGAAAGCGGAAAATCCCAAGCAATATCGTGACGCTGCGGCACGTAACCCACGTAGGACACGCGCGGGTTCATGCTGCCACCTTCCGTATGAGGCGCGCGCACTTCCAACTTTCCGACGTGCGGAATCAGCCCCATAATCGCACGAAATAGCGTTGTTTTGCCGGCACCGTTTGCACCCAGCAAGCCAACAAATTCGCCGCTATTAATAGTAAAGGAAACGTTTTTCACAACAGCGCGACTTGCGTAGCTTACGCTTAAGTTCTGCGCGTTAATAACAGTACCGTTTTCGCTAATATTTTTATTCATAAGTCACTTCCACTTCAATCTCACTTAAAGCTCACTTCAAGCATTTTGCTAAAGAATCCGCATTCGCCCGCATCATATCCGCGTAAGTTCTAACTTTCGCGTCGAAAGCGTCACCATAAATTGGGCAAACTTTCACATGCGCCTCAGCCGCAAGCTCTTTAAGTACCGACGAACGCGAAATCAAATTCGGCTCCAAAAATACTGCCGGAATCTCCAAATCGCGCAAAATTTGCGAAAGCCTACGCCTGTCTTGCACACTCGGCTCACTCGAAGGATTGATCGTTACAAATCCCGCAATATTTACGCCGTAAGTCTTACCTAAGTAGGCAAAAGCGTCGTGCGTTGTGACTAAATTGCGTCGTTCTTTTGGAATTGACGCAACTTTTTTGCGCATATACACGTCCACATCCAGCAGCTTGTTAATATAGTGGTCCGCGTTGGCGCGATACTTTCGCGCGTTTTTAGGATCCACTTCACAAAGTCGATCCGCAATCGTGCGCACATACGCTATGCCGTTTTTTACCGACTGCCACAAATGCGGGTCAATATCGCCGTGAACATGCTTTCCAAGAACCGCTTGCGGAAGTTGATACAACTTTTCGCGAGCCGCACCCAAAAAACGATACCCCTGCTCTGCCGGAATCTCCTTTAGCGCATTCGTCGGCACTTCCACAACCACATCGCGAGGCTGGTAGTACACTCGCTTTGGCGTTGCAGAGCGCTTTTCTTGTAAGGTATCCACTCGGTACATAAATCCATGCGATGCCAGATCGTACGCTAAATCGGCATGACCTTGATTCAAAACCACGCGCGCGCCGCGCTTTTTCGCTATTTTCTGCGCATTTACGCCAACCGCAAAGCGCATGGTTGCATTCCCTAAGCTTGCCACTCGCGCGCCCTGAGCGTTCAAAATATCCGTGTGCCAGTCAAGCGTGTACTCTCCCGGCTTGCTAAAAGCCCAACTTAAGTGCGTGTGTGCGTCAGCCGGCAAATCCACGTGATCGTCGTCGCTAATTCCGTTCGCTGAATTTACGTAAGTTTCAACGCTTCCGAAAGTGCCTGTAAGGTAAGCAAATAACGCTCCTGGACCACTCACTTTTGTTGCAGTTAAGCGGATTCTGTCGGAACGCTTCATGTTGTATGCGTTTGGCTTTATTACGGTTGCGCGTCCTTCTTTTGTTACTGTTGAAGGCGCGTTTGATTGTGAAGATTGCGAGTTCTGGGAAGATTGCGAGTTCTGGGAAGGTTGTGCGTCTTGAGAAGGCGAAGATTGCGATTTTTCAGAAGATTTTCCAGAAGATTTTTCAGAAGATTGTGCATTTTCAGCTTCAGCTCCCACCTGCGCAGCCATACGCTCCGTGGCAAGCCCAAGCCAAATCGTATCCAACGACACGTCTTCAACCATCGGAATAATATCCGCCGCATGCTTCACGCTTTCTTCCGCAAGCTCAACGTTCGGCACACCTTTTCGTAAGTTCGCGTCCAAAGCGGTAATCACGCCGTGTTCCTCAAGCATCATGTAGTTACTGAAAGCCACATCCGCATACACAACATCGCGAATTGAGCGCAATCGCGGCTCGTAGGAGTGTGGATCTGCATTATCCGGCACAATTGCACTTACGTTCGCAGCGTCACCCGCAACATTTGCCACCATATCGCGCAAAACGCCTGTAGTTGTAACTACATTAATTCGCCCGTCGCGATGACCTGCGCTATTGCCGCCATGCACAGTTCCACACGCGCCAAGTGGTAGAGTAAGCGCGACTACGGCACACGCTGCAACCACCGTTACGAATTTTTTCCGCAATATTTTGGGCTGAAAAATCACCCTTTTCATTCTCCTATTTCACACTTCTACTATTGTTAAGTAGCGCAATTAGTAGCGCAATTAGTAACGCGAACTAACAGCGCAGACTAGTAACGCAGCAACCAATTCAAGTTGATAAACCCGCGTTTGTAGAGATACCAAATTCCAGCACCAGAAACGCCAAGAATTGCAAGTATGCCTCCTGCAAGTAATGAATACGCTACAGCAGGATTGTTTTGGAATAGGCCAGCAATACCCGTTGCTTCTTCATCCACAACTTCGAGTCCTCTGCTCAATTTCTGTCGGTATAGGCTTGGAGAGAGCTTGTTTCTGCTGATTTTTGGCGTAAGTTTGCTGCGTTTCATTGAAGACGTCGGCAGACTTTTTCCACTGTGGGAACCACTTCCGCCAAAGCTCCTACGGCTTAAACTTCCGCCGCCAAATCCGCCGCCAAATCCGCTGTTCCCGCCATTGTTGCCACCGTTTGAAGGTGTCTTTTGTGTTCCAGTAGGCAACTTAGCAGCGGGAGGATTCTTCTTAAGTAATTGGGAATGCGCGCCTTCTTGATTGTTCTTTCCTGCCGCCGCGCAAGACATTGGCGTTTCTTCAGGATCCACTCCTACCGCAACGTGAATAGCTTTTTGCACTGTTGATTCACCATCAGAGGCTTCAAAATGCAGCGTGTAATATCCTGGCTCGCTAAAGTCCCAGTTTGCGTGCGCATGCGTATTTGCTGGTATCGTGTAGTCGGTTGCGCCTTGTGTTGAGAAAATCTCCTGATCTCCTCCGCCGAGGCCACCAAACATCCAAACTCGCACGTCTCCAGGCCCGTCAACGCTTGTCAGACTTAATTGCGTAGGCTTGTGTGGATTCATGGATTGATTATTCCAGCCCATCCACGGCACACCGTCAATTTGCGTTTGTGGTATGCGGTACACGCCTTGAGTTTTTCCAGCTTCGCCTACTGCAAACACGACGGTATCCGGGTCTCTAAATACGTGGCTTCCTGTCACATCTTCCTGCACAGCCATGTCAATATTATTGGCGTCGTCGTTATAAACAGCAACATCCACATGCCCGTGATCTATTACCAGCTTGTCGCCATCAATATCTTTGAATCGAGTGCACTGCTTCTCGTTGGTAGCTAATTCCTGATCATCTTCCTTTCCACCTTTTTTGCTGCTTCCGCCGGATTTCTTTTCTTTGCTTCCTTGAGGATCAGCCTTCCCAAGCTTGTTTTTCAATCCTTGATCCGGCTTAGCACCAGGCCACGGTGTTACATACACCGTATTGTTGTTGCCGTTGATAAAGAAGGCTCCGTTACTTTGCTGCAATTTAATGCTGTTATCGTCACCTTCCGCATCTTCATCCTCATCAGAATTTTCGTCATCTTCTTCACCATCACTGCCATCTCCATCGTCGCCGTCGAAAGACGGACCGTCATAGTCGGCAAAGTCACCCATCGTCACATCGTGATTGGTTACGTGGAAAGTGTAAATCTGCTCAGCACTTTGCTTCTCGTCACCAACGGCAGCAGTAGCTTTCATCGTCAGTTTGTATACGCCCGGACGGTTAAAAGACCAGTACATATGCGAATGCTTGCCACCAGTCTCAGTGATGTCAACATCTTTCGGCCAGCCATCCGCAGAACCAAGCATTTTTTCATAATCATCACCGCTGCGAGTGTACATAAAAACTTCGCCATTGTGAGGTGCTTCGATACCAGTTAATGACAGTTTGACTGTTGGATTAACTGAAGTAGAACCAGCTCCCTCATATAACGGTCTAGTATCTAAACCAGGCCATAAAGCACCAGTCTTCTCAGCTCCCGACTGATCAAAGAACCAGACTACACCTTCGCGAGTTGTTGCGTAGATTTCTTTTATTACCGGACTGTCCTCATCTTTAGAAAGTTGCATGATATTTTTAGATCCGACTTCAAAAATAAGTCGATTCGTATCGTAACGGGCACCATTATTATCATTCTCTTCAAACGCATCGCCCAAGGTACCTAATACCATGCGCTTATTCTTAGTATCAAAGAAAGTTGCAAAAACGTCAGTATGACCTTTATATGCGTGGCACATTGCAGCTTTACTATCAGCCGCAGGTTGTGAAGCAGTTTTATCTAATCTAGCAGCTGCACACGCTTCAAAATTGGCTTTATTTATGGCGGTAAAATCTTTAGTTTTCTGCTGCTTACCGCTTACCGCAGTAATGTTGCCGTTTTCGTCAGCAAAAGCCGCGGGAGCTCCCATCACCATACCGCACAAGCACACGCCCACTAATAAAGCGCGAGATAATTTCTTTATAGTATTACGCATCATCATCACCAAAATTTCTTATTTCCATTGAGAAGAATCAAAGCCGGAAGAATCAAACTGAGAAGCGCCAGATTCAGTAGTATGAGTATCAATTGGCGCCATTACTGTAGTTTCTTGTCCACTCACTAAATTAGACAAATTGTTGTCTTCGTTAATAGTTTGTACCATTTGTACCGGCTGCGTTTGTTGTACCGGCTGCGTTTGTTGTGCCGCTCGCACCGTCTGCACTGATTGCATCGGCTGTACCGGCTGCTGCCCGTTGTGCTGCTCCGCCAACGCCTGCTGACGAGCTTTCCTACTTTTTACTACGGCAAAACCTACGAAAGCCACAATAATAATGGCAACAATTGCTACCATAATTCCCACGAGCTGAAGTAACCCGGAAGTAGTATCCGCGTTGCGCGCAGCTTGTTTGTGAACGTTGCGCGACGCAGCGTGCGCATGATCGCCACCATCAGTATTTTCTTCAGTTCCGTCGGCACCAGCATTATCTGCGTCATTGTCGTCCGCATTTCCTTCATCCGACTGGTCTCCACCGTCTGTAGCAGCACCCAAAGCAGCTTGCGGATCAGTGCTATCTCCCACGGCAAAGTTCAGTACGCGAGTATCGCTTACCGTGCGTCCGTTCTTAAGTTTTCCAGAAAACGTGAGCTTAACGTGGTACACGCCCGGCTTTGAAAATACCCAATTCACATGCGTGTGCGCGTTAGTTTCGATCCACGTATTTTGCGGATATCCTTTGGTGCTGTCCCAAAGTTGTTGCGGATTATTATTGCCGTTTTCTAAATAAACATGTAATTTTCCGGGACCACTCACCCCATCGAGTGAGAGGTTTGCTCCGCGATCGAGTTCGTTTAATACGCCACCTTCTTGCGTGTTCCAGCCGAGCCATGGCACGTCAGGATTCTGCGTTTGCGGAATCACATACAGCTTCGTCCCTGGTTTTTCACCAATAAAACTGTATGCCGCGTCGTTTGGCATAGGAACTATTGCGTTGTTTGCTAAGCGGAACACCACGTTTTCAGGATCTCTCCACACTGGTTCGTCGCCGGTGTCGTCGCGAATTTTCATTTTCCACTTGTTGTCGATAAGCGTAGGGCCGAAGTCGGCATGACCAGCCTGAATCATCACCGGCTGGTTGCTTTCCGCAAACGCAACTTTCATTAATGGTGCAGGCAAGCATACTGAAGCAATAATGGTGAGCAGTGACAACATCATTGCCGTAAGCGCTTTAGCGTACACATGGCGTCGTTTTTGACTTGATACTGTGTTGTGTGTGAAGTTCATTGTTCTAAGCTTTCTATAAATAATGTTCTTATATGTGCGATTTCTCAATGCGCTAATTTGTGCGAGGTGTTATCAGATCAATTTGGTACGAGGACGAGCAAGTACGCTACACGCGCCTGTTACGGTGCATAATCCAACGCTTGCCGTGCCGGTTGCTGCCGCAACCCACGTAGTACCGTTGTTGTTAGATTCTTGATCTTCCGTCGAGTCGTCTTCTTGTGCTTGCGTATATTCCGTATCGCGCTGCGCTGTAGGATCTTCGTCGCTATTTGTTTGTTTCGACGCTTCTACAGCTTGACGACTTTCGTTTTCAAATGAACGCACGTTTTTCGAGACTTTTTTCGAAGCCTTTTTAGATTTCGTTGTACGCTTGGCAGCGTTTACTGAACGCTTGTTTTTGTTACCGCTGGTGTTTTCTACGCGCTTAAACGAACCCGACGTTTCCGTATTGTTTTTTGCTGCGTCAGTAGATTTTCCGTTACTATTTTGAGGGAAATTCCTCACGTTTTTGTTGCGACGAAGCTGACGGTTGTTGCGAGCGTTCTGATTGCGAGCGTTGCGGTTGTTGCGATGACGCTTAAGTTTCTTCGACTTGCTGGCAGCATTGCCGAAGAAATTCGGCGTAAAAGTGACGCTTCCGTCAGGATTGCCAAACATTCCCGATTTTGTATTCTGCTGCGCTCCCGACTGCGTTAACTTTTGCTCACTCTGGTTTTTATTAAAAACGTTGCCTCCTGCATTATTTGCCGTCGCAAATCCACCGGCAAAACCACCAGCAAACCCATTGTTGGAAACGCTAGCGAAAAGATTTTGCACAAACCCGCGATTTGCAGCATCAGCATCGTTAACGCGTGCACGCCTTCCTCTCACACTTCTATGTACGCTTCTACGCTTCTTAAGGCGACGCTTACTTGAGTGACGCGCGTCTTCTTCCGAATCAGGATCGTGAACTTGTTTCTCAGCAGCCTCTTGTCCGTTATGTTTGGCGCCACCCATATCAATAACGTAATCGCAAAACTCGTCGAATTTACTATTGCGATACAGTTCACCATTCTTCAAAACCAGGGAAGGACGAATCGTAGCACCGTCCATAGAAGCGTCAAGTTTTAGCTCCAACTTGCTGCTCACAGCACCAGGAATGCGCTTAAACTCGCTTTCTCCTTCCTTTTTTATCAACCAAACATAATCCTTAACAATGGAAGTTACTGGACTTGTCGGATCGTCAATTGGCGCGCCGGTAATACCGTCGGTTGCAACGTGCGGGTTAAGTAGCGCTGTTTTCGCACGTAAAGAATCTCCTGGCTTGAAGCGCTTATACGGGGCGATTGCTTTTACAACGGGGCGTCCGTCGGCACCGTGATCTTCAACGGCGATGGTTGCAGACGCAGTATCTTTGCCAACTTGCGTTTCACCTTCAGTTGCGTGAGCATACACCTTCATTTTGTTCATTGCAGGCTCAGCTGGAAGCTGCAATCTCTCAGCAAAAAGAGTGGTTCCATACGCGTCAGGACCTTCGTCAGCGCGCACATATCGCCACTCAATGCGAGCGCCTTTTGGCCTGTTTACCACCTTCAAATCGAGGCCGCCATAACCTTCGTATGAATGATAATGCGGATGCGGTCCGGAATCGCGAATATTGCCGATGCGCATATCGCCGCCATCGTCTTTATCCGTGTCTTTATGTTCTTCGGAAGCTTTGTGCGCTTCTTCATCATCGTCAGGATTAATAGAATCACCGCGACGGTGCAAATCAAGCGTTTCTGTAATACCAGAAGCAGGTACTTTGCCTGAATATGTATCTTCTACTTCAAAAGTGTATTCTGCAGGCTCGGTTGTGATCTGCTTTTTAGTGTTCTTATTTGTAATAGTTGCTGCTACTTTTAGCTTATAAACGCCAGGTTGCGTAAATCCCCAGTTTGCATGCACATGCCCAGCAGTATGTTGATGAATCACACCAGGTAGCATAAATCGGCTACCTTCAGTATCAGGTTCGTCGTCTAAATCGTTCTCTTCAAACGATAATTTCTTCGAAGTTTTTCCAGCTCCCTCGGTAGTCCAAAGCAGAATACGCCCGTTCATTGGTCCAGTAACTTGCTGAATTGCAATATCTGCTGTTGCTTCATCTGCGTGAGATGCACCAACTAAAGTTGCAGCATAACCTGTATCCCAACCCGGGAAGAGAGGATTTCCATTTTGATTTCCGGAACTATCAAGATAGTAGTATTCAGTAGCGAGAGCAGGAAGTTGCGATTTTGTAGTATACGTGCTTTTTGCTACGCGTAAAGTAGTGTTTTCAGGCTTTAAGAAAGTGGCAGCGTCTTTTTCGACGGCCATAATGAATTTACCATTGTATTGAATTGGATAAAATACGTCCGTATGACCGTGACTTAGCACTTCTTTTTTCGTAGGATCGTATTTTTCGCTAGGATTTCCACCTTCTGATGCGTACGCTGTCATTGCTGCGCCAAAACCAGACGCTAACACCGCAAACGCAAGTATGGCAACGCCTGCCATCGCAAAAGCACGTTTCGCAATATTTTTAATGACCTGAGTCATAATTATTATTTCGCTCTCTACACTTCATCTTCTTAAATTCATCGACCTACGCTCTTCTTTCGCAGACGATTACTGAAGATATTTTTATAACGTGTATCAATAATAATAATGATTCTCATTAATAGCAAGTCGACACTCCGCGCAAACTCGTCGGGGTTATAGGCCAAAACTGTGTAAAAAAAAATCATGTCTCGCGTATTGCAATACAAGCGTTTTTTCGTTACTGGTGCAGATTGCGCGCTGCGTTATGGTCTCTTAATCCTGTTCTTCGGACCCGCGTGCAGTCGGAGCGCTGCGTTAGGGTCTCTTAATCACGTTCTTCGGACCCGCGTGCAGTCGGAGTACTGCGCGAGTGTCTCATTTTACTTGTTTTGGGACACTGATGCAGTCGGAGTGCTGCGTTATGGTCTCTTAATCCTGTTCTTCGGACCCGCGTGCAGTCGGAGCGCTGCGTTAGGGTCTCTTAATCACGTTCTTCGAACCCGCGTGCAGTCGGAGCGCTGCGTTAGGGTCTCTTAATCACGTTCTTCGGACCCGCGTGCAGTCGGCAGCGCTCACAAAACACAGCCAAATTCCCAATGAACAACCACGCGAATCTGCCCTGCCTTCGTCAATCGAGACGAAGGCAGACCTCGCTTGCGTTGAAAGCACATCGGTGCTTTCAACCCTAAGCAAGCTCGGCGAATCGAAGTGACTTCTCGCGCATTATGCAGCTCGAAGTCGTCGATTCGCAAATCAACCAGCGTAATATTTTTAGCAAATTAGCAACTTTCAGCCTTCTACGATATCCGCATTAAGGCAAGTCTTAAAATGACGAAGCGCCCACTCGTGACCTTGAGGATCGAAGCTTGCCACAGCATCCTTATGAACCACAATCTTAAATCCAAGATTATATGCGTCAACAGCAGTGTGAAGCACGCAAATATCCGTGCAAACTCCCACCAAATGCAGCTCCTCAATGTGACGTTCGCGAAGCTTAATCAGCAAATCAGTGCCATTAAACGACGAGTAGCGAGTCTTATGAATGTAATACACGTTACTTTTGTCTTTATTCGCTTCATAAAAATCGCCAAGCGCACCATACAGCTGCTGACCGTGCGTTCCAGCAATATTGTGAGGTGGGAACAGCTTAGTTTCCGGATGATACGGGTCGTTCAAATGATGCGTGTCAATCGCGAAAACAACAAACTCGCCAGAGTCAAGGAATTCCTGCGAAATCTCAGTAATGCGCTTTTCTAACTTTTGTGCAGGCTCGCCTACAGTGAGAGAACCGTCGCTTGCCACAAAATCATTCGTATAATCAATGTTAATAAGGGCTTTATTCATACCTACTCCTTGTATGAAATTTACAGAATAATTGCAAATAGCATAATCACAATTAGCGCACGCTTTACTTACAATATTCCGTATTTTTAATTGCTTGATTTTATTTCAATTGATAGCCCAATTATCAACTCAATTGCTGGCCCAATTGCGCTCGGCACAATATTTTAATACTCAACGAATACTCAAAATCGCTTGTTTTTATGCCGACTACAATCATTTAATCACTACCTTGCGGCAAGTGTAGTCATGGAACATTTTCCGGCGTTTGTAGCTGTTTTGGCTGGTGTTTGGAACATTTGCCGGGGGATTTTCCGGGTTTTGTAGCTGTATCAGCGTTATTGTGGAACATTCTCGGGAGTTTTTTCTCCGGGTTTTGTAGCTGTTTTGGCGGATTTATGGAACATTTGCCGGAAGTTTATCTAGAGTTTGCAACTGACGACCTAGTTACTAAGTATCACCACACTAATCTGTCCTGCCTTCGTCAATCGAGACGAAGGCAGACCTCGCTTGCGTTGAAAGCACCCCGTGCTTTCAACTTGAGCAAGCTCGGCGCTCCGAATTGCCTTCGCGTGCGCTTTGACCGAGCTTGAAATCATTGGGATTTCAAGCTCCTTCAAAGCGTGATTTGGCTCAATTGTGAAGCACGGGGTGCTTCACAT
The DNA here is from genome assembly GCF_049244055.1 of Gardnerella nova. Classification (NCBI taxonomy): domain Bacteria; kingdom Bacillati; phylum Actinomycetota; class Actinomycetes; order Bifidobacteriales; family Bifidobacteriaceae; genus Gardnerella; species Gardnerella nova. The sequence goes on from NZ_CP058369.1 coordinate 1,242,433, forward strand.
GCCAAATCAGCCGAACGGCTACCAATAGCCGTGAGGAATAAACGCTTCGGCAGATCGTCAGCGCAAATCAATTGCATATAATGCTATATCCCTATAACTAAATAGGCGGCGAGGATGCAATCCCCACCGCCTACTGGTTTTATGCACTTACTACATTCGCAACAGTAGCAAGGCTATAGTTAATTATTATTTTCTTGAGTCTTGGTAACGTTGTCAGTCTGAGTAACATCGCCAGCATTATCATTATCAGTCTCAGCAGCCTCAATCTTAACATCTTCAGACTTAGCATCAGCAAATTCAGACTTAGCAGCCTCAATCTTAACATCTTCAGACTTATCCACAGCAACCTCAGCCTTAACAGCCTCAATCTTAGCAGCCGCAGACTTAGTATCACCAGGCTTGATAGTCTCACTAGACTTAGCATCACCAGGCTTGGTAATTTCACCAGGCTTAGCAGCATCACCAGAGTTGGCAGTATCACCAGGCTTGGCAACATCCTCAGGCTTGGTTTCACCAGGCTTGGCAGTATTGCCAGCATTGGTATCGCCAGAGTTGGTAGTATCACCAGACTGAGTGTCACCAGACTGAGTGTCATCATTATAGAAATCACTCAAGTCTAAATCGCCCAAGTCTAAATCATCAAAATTGATGTCATCGATATCTAAGGAAGCCAAATCGTCATCACTGATTTCCGACGCATAAGTATCGAACTCACTGAAATCGAAGTCCTCAGCCTCCACATCATCAAGGCCCAAATCATCCAAATCTAAATCGTCAAAGTTGAAATCACCCCAGTCAATGTCATCAAAATTGAAATCATCAAATGGGCCAGCAGGATTATTGTCAGGATTATTACCGGAATCACCATCAGGATTATTATCAGGCTTATTACCAGTATCGCCATCAGGATTCTCAAACGAGCTGTCGTTATAATCAAGCGGAGCAACATCTTCACTCGACTTCTGCTCAGGAGTCAAAGCCAAGTTGTCTATATCAAGAACTGTCGTATCATACTCACCGCTCTTTAACTTTTTAATGAGATCCTCGCGAGCATATAATTCCGTTTGTTTGTTGTCAAATCTTTGACGCTCTTTACCTATATATTTGTATAATTCATCATCCGCTTTATAATAATCAGCTTCAGCTTGCTTAATTTCTTCCTTAGAAGCGCCGGAACTGTTTAATTCACCCCATTTTGTAGACGCTGCCCACATTCTATCATAAAGAACTTTTGCCTCGCCCTGGTTTGCATAATCGTTATACTTCTTATCTCGCTCAAGGCGGTCATTTACGGTCGCTTTAAGCATATCGTCGTATGATATGCCATTCTTAAGCGCTTCCTTTATATACGCATCATTGTCACGAGCAGCAAGTAAATCTACCATAAATTCATAACGATATACAGTTTCTATCGCGTCACGATACTCTTTAGAAGTTCCAGCTTCACTATAGCTAATCTTATCCACTAATTTTTTAGCTTTGTTATAAGCAGGCGCGTCATCTTCCAGCAACTGTTCAAGATTCTTTCCGTTATTAAGCTGATCTTGTACATACTTCTTAAACTTCAAATGCAAGTAAGCGTATGAGACAGCACCATCGCGAGCAGTACTCAAGTCTTCAGCAATATCGTACGCTTTGTAAGCATTCTTATCGCCTAATTCTGCTTGTTCCTTACGGAGATCTTCAAGCTTCTTACTGTTCTCAATGCGTGATGCAGTATACTTTTCATAGGCATCGCAATACTCTTTGCGCTGCTCAGCAGTCAATTGACTTGGATCTTTATAAGTAAATTCCCAGCCAAACTTTTTCGAAGGATCATTAATATTGCTCGAAATGGCATCAATCTGCTGCTGAAGAATATTGTACTTCTCATAATCAAAGTCAGGATTTTCACGAGGAGGAAGACTTACACCATTACCATAATGAATAATGGTATGATCAAACGCCTTCTTCAATGTTCCTTGCTGAGCTAATTCTTTGCTCAAATACTCGTCGCCATTATGCACATTGACAGTCGCATTAACCTCACGATTAAGGTCAAATACATTTACATTCACATCGATACCTGTTCTAGCTACCAGGTCGCGAATTCCATTAGCAACTTTATCTTCCAAATTGCGTTTACTTTTCTCAACTAATTTATGCCAGAAAGCTAATTGAGCTTTCACATACGCTGAGTTATCGGCATTTGGTTCACCATCGTACCAATACTTTACTTTAACTTGGTCTAAATCATAATTACTTTGATCTTCAATACTTATTGGATGCACTTCAGAAGGAAGCTGTATTGCCTGTCGTAAATCATTAAATTGTTTATCGAGAGCAGTAAGCTTAGCAAGCTTAGATTTAGTATCCTCAAGCTTGTTATAAGGCACGGAAGCTTTTCGCCATGATGAATACGTCGAATATCCTCTAAAGACATCATAGTGGTTATGGAATCCAGCACGTGCTCCGAATGAATTATTGGTGGGACGATTTAAACGCTTATCTAATTCTTTGGCTTCAGCGCGCAAAGCATCAAGCGTATTCTGATTAGGCTTCTCACCTGCTGCATTAAGATGCTGTTCAAACTGTTCAATCATTGTTTTATCAGTATCAATTAAATTTTTGTAAAACGGTTTGTATGTGTCAAGATGAATATTGAAAGGATCGCTTTTCAATTTAGCATTATCAGAATTATCAATAAGCTTTTTTAGCGCGTCGATATGATTATCTGCTTGAGATATTAATTGTGTGATAGTCGCATTGAAATCTGTATTATCATCTGCTACTGCAACGCCGGCGTTGCATACGCAGCACAACATGGCTGCTGCAGCAAATGTTGCTATAAACTTTTTATTCATCATATGCACCTTCTTTTAACTCTTAATACACTTAAACGAAAGCACAATGCTACGCATAATCCGCGCAGCAAAGTACCTACTATCTCAGACTACTCCCTCCCCCCAAAAAACCACAACGCTCGAAAAGGATTAATTACTAAAGCGCGCGCAACTTTTCTCGTGTTCGTGTACTTAGGCTGGGTGTAAGTCCACGAATGCGCGTGGATGAATCAACACCTATAACCCATAACAGTATGCGGGGGATAATAAAAAAGCGGGGAACAAACGTTCCCCGCTAAAAAGAATAATGCGGCAGCGTGCTAGTCTCCCACACCCTATCGAGTGCAGTACCCTCGCCGTGTCAGGCCTTAGCTTCCGGGTTCGGAATGGGACCGGGCGTCTCACCTGAGCCATGACCACCGCAAACTTAATTATAACACTCACCAGCAGTGAGTGGCAAGTTGGCGGTTTGGGAACCGGACATGAACGCGAATAAAAACAACTCTTACCAACCGATCGTTAAGCAAAACATTCAGTACTCATTAACGCTAGAAGAAAAATACTCACAGAAACTCACCCTCCCCACTCACAAGAGTAGAGAAGAATGTCACCATCACCCATTAGTACTAGTCAGCTCCACCCCTTACAGGGCTTCCACATCTAGCCTATCAACCACGTGTTCTACATGGGGGCTCACACACTAACGTGCATGGAATGCTTATCTTGGAGCAGGCTTCCCGCTTAGATGCTTTCAGCGGTTATCCCTTCCGAACGTAGCTAACCGGCAGCGCCACTGGCGTGACGACCGGCATACCAGAGGTTCGTCCACCCAGGTCCTCTCGTACTATGGGCAGGTCTCCTCAACATTCCAACGAGCGCAGAGGATAGAGACCAAACTGTCTCACGACGTTCTGAACCCAGCTCGCGTGCCGCTTTAATCGGCGAACAGCCGAACCCTTGGGACCTGCTCCAGCCCCAGGATGCGACGAGCCGACATCGAGGTGCCAAACCATCCCGTCGATATGGACTCTTGGGAATGATCAGCCTGTTATCCCCGGGGTACCTTTTATCCGTTGAGCGATGCCACGTCCGTACGCCGGCACCGGATCACTATCTCCGACTTTCGTCCCTGCTCGACCCGTCAGTCTCACAGTCAAGCCCGCTTGTGCGATTACACTCAACACCCGATTGCCAACCGGGCTGAGCGGACCATTGAGCGCCTCCGTTACTCTTTAGGAGGCAACCGCCCCAGTTAAACTACCCGCCAGGCACTGTCCCTAACACGGATAACGTGCTGAGGTTAGACGCCAGATATGGAAAGAGCGGTATTTCACTATTCGACTCCACGCAAGCTAGCGCCCACGCTTCACAGCCTCCCGCCTATGCTACACGATCCACACCTAACGACAATACCAAGGTATAGTAAAGGTCCCGGGGTCTTTTCGTCCTTCTGCGCTTAACGAGCATCTTTACTCGTACTGCAATTTCGCCGGGCTCCTGGCCGAGACAGTGGGGAAGTCGTTACGCCATTCGTGCAGGTCGGAACTTACCCGACAAGGAATTTCGCTACCTTAGGATGGTTATAGTTACCACCGCCGTTTACCGGGGCTTAAATTCACCGCTTCACCGAAGCTAACGGATCCTCTTAACCTTCCGGCACCGGGCAGGCGTCAGAGCGTATACAGCGGCTTACGCCTTCGCACGCTCCTGTGTTTTTGGTAAACAGTCGCTACCCCCTAGCTTGTGCCACCCCCAACAGCTCAACAGCGTAAAACCATATCACCATCAAGGGTCTCCCTTATGCCGAAGGCACGGGAGTAATTTGCCGAGTTCCTTGGCCAGGATTCGCCCGATCGCTTCGGTATACTCTACCAGACCACCAGTGTCGGTTTAGGGTACGAGCGGAATCACACCTCACGTTGAAGCTTTTCTCGGCAAGCAGGATCACCGGAATCAGCCTTACAGCCTACCCATCACGCCTCAGCTTAACATCCCCCGGATTTACCTAGGAGACAGCCCACACGCTTAGCCACGGAAAACCACCTCCGCAGCCGGCTACCTACCCGCGTCACTCCCACGCTAACCTACTACCAATACAGTCCCAACACAAACAAGCCAACAACCCCGAAAGGAAGCCAACTCGCAAATGAAGGTTAGTACTCTCAGATTCAGTTCGAACGGTGTAACACCGGTACGGGAATATCAACCCGTTCATCCATTCGACTACGCCTGTCGGCCTCGCCTTAGGACTCGACTCACCCGGGGACGACGAACGTGGCCCCGGAACCCTTAGTCATTCAGCGGACGGGATTCACACCCGTCTCTCGCTACTCATGTCTGCATTCTCACTCCCGTACAGTCCACGACAAGTTCACACTGCCGCTTCACCCCATACAGGACGCTCTCCTACCCCGCATGAACAAAATTCATGCAGTCGCGTCTTCGGTGGCGTGCTTAAGCCCCGCTACATTGTCGGCGCGGAACCACTAGACCAGTGAGCTGTTACGCACTCTTTCAAGGATGGCTGCTTCTAAGCCAACCTCCTGGCTGTCTATGCGACTCCACATCCTTTCCCACTTAGCACGCGCTTCGGGACCTTAGACGACGATCAGGGCTGTTTCCCTTTTGACGACGGAGCTTATCCCCCGCCGACTCACTGCCGTGATAAACCTAACAGGTATTCGGAGTTTGGCTGCTATTGGTACCCGGTATGGGCCCGCAAGCATCCAGTAGCTCTACCCCCTGTAAGCAATAACACGACGCTGCACCTAAATGCATTTCGGAGAGAACCAGCTATCACGGAATTTGATTGGCCTTTCACCCCTAACCCCAAGTCATCCCCCCAGTTTTCAACCTAGGTGGGTTCGGTCCTCCACACGGTCTTACCCGCGCTTCAACCTGCTCAGGGCTAGATCATCCCGCTTCGGGTCCAGGACATGCGACTCAAACGCCTTTTAAAACTCGCTTTCGCTACGGCTCCCCCACCCGGGTTAGCCTCGCCACATACCACTGACTCGCAGACTCATTTTTCGATAGGCACGCCGTCACCCCACAAAGAAGGCTCCGACGGATTGTAAGCGCACGGTTTCAGGAACTATTTCACTCCCCTCCCGGGGTGCTTTTCACCTTTCCCTCACGGTACTAGTACACTATCGGTCAGACAGGAATACTTAGGCTTACCCAACGGTCTGGGCAGATTCACGCGGGATTCCACGAGGCCCGCGCTACTTGGGAATAAACATAAAGAGACATCGCACGACAAGCTACGGGGCCATCACCCTCTACGGCTGGGAATTCAATCCCATTCACCTAGCACGACATTTTATCACTCTCCTCAACCCCGTCAGAGGCTGAACAGTCAATCCCACGACCCCGAATGCGCAACACCTGACGGTTATCACACGCACCCGGTTTAGCCTGATCCGCTTTCGCTCGCCACTACTCACGGAGTATCCTTTCCTGCAGGTACTGAGATGTTTCACTTCCCTGCGTACCCCCCACAAAAACTGTGGTGACCACCCATAACAGTGGCCGGGTCTCCCCATTCGGAAATCCTCGGATCAAAGCCCACTCGGCAGCTCCCCGAGGCATATCGCAGCCCGTCACGTCCTTCATCGGTCCTGTCTACCAAGGCATCCACCATACGCCCTTACCAGTGACAAACACTAAAGTAAGAACCCATCAGCAAAATTCTCTAGACAAAAAATCATCACACTAAACGATCACAAAACGATCAAGCGACTCCAACAAAAGGAGCCGGTTGAAATTGATAAAAGCAAAAAAAATCGAAACAAAAAGTTTCGCATTTTACTCGCGTCCACTATCCAGTTCTCAAACCACCACAACACCAAGAACCCAAGCCAAAAACAATAAAAGCCTCAACCTGAAATCCAAGGGCCAGGACCGCAACCCCCAAAAAGGAGGGGTGGCAATCCGGGAACCCAAAAGCATGCCCAACAAACTCATTTAAAAACATTAACTATTGATTTCCACACCAGTAACCACACTCAACCGAGCGTGCACAAAAACTCCGTAGAAAGGAGGTGATCCAGCCGCACCTTCCGGTACGGCTACCTTGTTACGACTTAGTCCCAATCACGAGCCTCACCTTAGACGGCTCCCTCCAAAAAGGTCAGGCCACCGGCTTCGGGTGCTGCCCACTTTCATGACTTGACGGGCGGTGTGTACAAGGCCCGGGAACGCATTCACCGCGACGTTGCTGATTCGCGATTACTAGCGACTCCGCCTTCACGTAGTCGAGTTGCAGACTACGATCCGAACTGAGACCAGTTTTAAGGGATTAGCTCCATGTCACCATGTCGCAACCCGTTGTACTGGCCATTGTAGCATGCGTGAAGCCCTGGACGTAAGGGGCATGATGATCTGACGTCATCCCCACCTTCCTCCGAGTTAACCCCGGCGGTCCCCCGTGAGTTCCCGGCATAACCCGCTGGCAACACAGGGCAAGGGTTGCGCTCGTTGCGGGACTTAACCCAACATCTCACGACACGAGCTGACGACGACCATGCACCACCTGTGAACCTGCCCCGAAGGGAAACCACATCTCTGCAGTCGACAGGCACATGTCAAGCCCAGGTAAGGTTCTTCGCGTTGCATCGAATTAATCCGCATGCTCCGCCGCTTGTGCGGGCCCCCGTCAATTTCTTTGAGTTTTAGCCTTGCGGCCGTACTCCCCAGGCGGGACGCTTAACGCGTTAGCTCCGACACGGAACCCGTGGAATGGGCCCCACATCCAGCGTCCACCGTTTACGGCGTGGACTACCAGGGTATCTAATCCTGTTCGCTCCCCACGCTTTCGCTTCTCAGCGTCAGTAACAGCCCAGAGACCTGCCTTCGCCATTGGTGTTCTTCCCGATATCTACACATTCCACCGTTACACCGGGAATTCCAGTCTCCCCTACTGCACTCTAGCCCGCCCGTACCCGGCGCAGACCCACCGTTAAGCGATGGGCTTTCACACCAGACGCGACGAACCGCCTACAAGCTCTTTACGCCCAATAATTCCGGATAACGCTTGCGCCCTACGTATTACCGCGGCTGCTGGCACGTAGTTAGCCGGCGCTTATTCGAAAGGTACACTCACCCGAAGGCTTGCTCCCAATCAAAAGCGGTTTACAACCCGAAGGCCTTCATCCCGCACGCGGCGTCGCTGCGTCAGGGTTTCCCCCATTGCGCAATATTCCCCACTGCTGCCTCCCGTAGGAGTCTGGGCCGTATCTCAGTCCCAATGTGGCCGTCCGCCCTCTCAGGCCGGCTACCCGTCGAAGCCTAGGTGGGCCATTACCCCGCCTACAAGCTGATAGGACGCGACCCCATCCCATGCCACTAAACACTTTCCCAACAAGACATGCGTCAAGTTGGAGCATCCAGCATTACCACCCGTTTCCAAGAGCTATTCTGGAGCATGGGGCAGGTTGGTCACGCATTACTCACCCGTTCGCCACTCTCACCAACCAGCAAGCTGGTCAGATCCCGTTCGACTTGCATGTGTTAAGCACGCCGCCAGCGTTCATCCTGAGCCAGAATCGAACCCTCCACGAAAAAATTCAATGAAGAGCCAAAATAAGGCTCCAAAAAATAAGAAAAAGACGAGACATTCTTTAAGGAAAGAACATCCCAACAAAAACCTCACCACCATTTAACCATCTCTCAGGCACCCCACAATCTGTGAGGCAGGCAATGAACTGGCAATAATTAACTAATAAGTAGTACAGACACGCTCTTGAGTTCTCAAACCACCACCACACCAGCCGGCCCATCAACCTCAACCGAGGAGAACCAGCCGCGCTGAGCAGCAAGAGATAAACTTACACCAACCCACGCCAAAACGCAAACCCACCAAAAACAAACACCCCAAAACCATTGAAAACAAGCCAAAACACCGGCGTGTCGAAAACAGTAAAAAACCAGAGAAAAAACCAACAACAAACCAACAACCCAACCCAAAACCAACAAAAAACAACCAAAAACAACCCCAAAAACACAAAACCCGGGAGTGTCGCACTAATCTCACAACCCACACCCCCAAACAAAACAGCAACAAAAACCAATCCCAAACCAAAACACAACCAAAACACAACCAAAACGCAACCAAAACATTAAAAAAAAACAGAATCAAAAGCAAAAAAGCAGAATCGAAATAATCAAAACACAAAACAAAACCACAGAAGGTATATATCTATATAAACAATTAATAAGAAACTAAAAATGCGACGTTAAATAAATAGAAACAAACTTACGCAACAAACTTACGCAACAAACTAAAACAATAAATCTGCGCGACAAACTTACGCTATAAACCTACGCTATAAACCTACGCAATAAACCAAAAACAATAAACCAAAACAACAAGCTTACGCGTCAACGGATAATCCGAAGCACTTTGCCAACGCCTCAATATCAGGCTCGCCATACTTCTCAACCAACTGCATCCACCGCAATGCATTATCTTCACCAAATCGCGCAGCCTTGCGACGGTAAGAATCCACAGTTAAGAATCGCGGAGGAATCGACTTGCTGTTGTACTTATCCGCAACCATCACAATCTCTTGCTCAAGAGTACGAGGCATATAATCAGCCGCCGGCAAAGGAAGATTCTGCGAAAGAACCTGCTCACGCGTTAAACCAACCCCAGTATGATTACGCGCAAACTGAGCAATATCCTCACTAAAACCGCGTTCAACTAAATAGTTATAACCACGCAACCCATGCAAAATGTAGTGTGGCCCATCAAAGCGCAGTTCTCCAGCAAACTTATTAGACCCGTCCTTCTCAAGCACAAAATAAGTGCCAATATCATGAATCAAACCGCCAACCAAAGCCGCATACTCGTCAACATATTGGCACGGAGCGGAACCGCCTGTAACCGAAGGCAACGTAAGATACGCCTCACCGATAAGTTCGCTCATACACTTCTGTGCAAGCTGAGCGCGCTCACGCAAAGCAGCACCCATAGGATTAGCGCAAGATTTGGCACTTAATAACATATTGCAGTGATGCGCAATCTGCCAAGAAATAGTTGCAATAACAGCACAATGCCCATGAATAACATCGTAAGCGGCGCGAGAAGGCGCAGTATCGCGATGCAACTGCTCAACCTGCTCAAAATCAGGAATATCAGCAAGTTTTATTGCATCGCAATGAGTTAACGACAATGATTCATTCATCACCGCGTCACCACTAACAGCGCCACCACACACCGCGTTATCACTCATATTAGCCAGCTATCCTGTGCAATCCTGTTTCGCTTATTAGCGAGTCTCGCCAAGACCAGCAGTCTCGTCACCACCAGCAGTCTGCGCCGGTTCTTCCGCACGTTCAGCATCTTCTACGGCTTGCACAACAGCGTGAGTTACGTTCGCTGCATCAAGACTTACTTCCGCCTCACGAAGTTCACGAGATTGAGAAGATTGCGAAGACTCACGAGACTGCGAAGACTGAGCATCACCCGCCTTCGCCGGCAACTTCAACGATACAGGATTAATTTTACCCGTATTCACCAGTTGTTCGTCAGCAAGTAGCACGTTCGCAGCGGCAATATCGCGCGCGTTCATTACCGCAGTCTGCTCCGCATCAGTTGGTCGAGTATCACTCACCATATCAACAGGCGTTTCTGCTGCCGAAGCGCCTTGCAAAGATTGCACAGCACGAGGGCTACATTCCTCCCTTTGCAAACGCGGAGGTCTACGTGTAGAAACAAACAGTGGCTGCACTTCCACAATCGGATTGTACGGCGCCAAACCAAACCACTTAACCGGAGTTCCCGCAATATGTCGAATCGCATACTTCATTTTCAGCGATAATGCGCCACGCACAGAAATATTCGACTCCGGCATCAAAGCCTTGTGCAACAGCACGTAACGAATCGGACCAATATCCGGATCCGCATCCACCTTAGGATACACCGATTTTTGTCGCGGAAGCTCACCCGTGTGCGACAAATCATGCATAATTTGGTGCAAATAAGCTGGTATAGAAGGCGACACCTTAAATCCAAGCTTGATTTTTACGCGGAACAAATAATCCGTACCAAAATTTTCCACGCAATACTCTCGCGTAAACGGCGCGTCATCAGTCTCTACTGACACAGCCCACCAAGCGCGTGCACGCTTAGGATGGTCTGCAAAGATCGAGAAGAAAATACCAGTATCAAGACGCTTCATTTCACGATCGGACGTTAAGTACACAATATTGTCGGCAAAATAAGGGATACGGAAATCTCCGTGCAACTTGTCAAGTACCGGAAGAAAATCTTTCGGTTTCATGTGCAAACGTTGCGAACGCTCAATTTTTGTGCCATCTTTCCACGTAACCATAATTGTCAAAATGGAAAAACCAAGCAGCATCGTAAACCAGCCGCCGTGCATAAACTTTGCCATAGAAGCGACAAAGAACATGAATTCAATCATGAGGAACACTATGGCAAATATTAACGCTCCAAGACGCTTCTTTTGATACCACATGTGTACGGTAAGCAAAATAGTCGTTGCCAGCATGGTAAGCGTCAAAGCCAAACCGTATGCGCCGGAAATGTGTTCGGAATCACGGAACACGGCAAGAACAGTAAGCGTTGCAACGCAAAGCACTACGTTTACTACAGGAATATAAAGCTGTCCGCGTGTGCGCGCTGGATATCGTACCTGCAAGTGCGGCATCCAGTTGAGACTAGTTGCTTCCGAAACCATGGTATAAGCGCCAGTAATCAAAGCTTGAGAGGCGATAATACCTGCAGTAACAGAAAGAATAACAGCCACATAGCGTACGTTAGGCTCAAGCATTTGGAAGAACGGATTTAATCCTTCAAGCGACCATAATGCTTTATCGTTCTGGTGCTGCAACATCCAGGCGCCCTGGCCGAAATAGTTGAGTACTAAAGCAACTTTAATAAACGGCCACGTTGCGTACACGTTTCCGCGACCAACATGACCCATATCGGAGTACAAAGCCTCAGCACCGGTTGTGGAAAGGAAGATAACGCCCATCACTGCTAAGCCCTGCACATTGTGTGGGCTAAACAGGAATTTCAAACCGTAGATTGGATTAAGCGCCTCAAATATCGTCCAATCTTGGCCAATATTGACAATGCCAACTAACGCAAGGAAGGCGAACCAAATCATCACGACGATGCCGAATACTTTACCAATGCGTTCAGTACCGCGTTGTTGCACAGAAAAAAGCAGCACGATGATAATAATCGTAATCATCAGCGCTAAATTCTCATTTTCTAAGAACACTGGTCGGAATGCTTCGATAGTGCGCAAACCTTCCACTGCGGAAGAAATGGAAACTGCTGGGGTTAGTACAGAATCTGCCAAGAACGCAGCGCCACCAATCATGGCAGGTATGGCAAGCCACGCACCTTTTCTGCGCAAAAGCGAGTACAGTGCAAAAATTCCACCTTCGCCCTTGTTGTCAGTTCGCATGGCAACAAACACGTATTTTACTGTAGTGATAAGCGTAATTGACCAAAAAAGCAGCGACAGCATACCGTAGACGGCTTCACTGTTGATATTTTGCAATCCGCCTTGCCCCGCCAAAAAAGTTTGTGCGGTATACAAAGGCGAGGTACCAATATCGCCGTACACGACGCCAAGTGCCACAATTGCCATACCGAGCGTGAAACGATCAGAGCTAGTCTGTACTTTTGCCCACCATCGTCCTAACGGTCCTCGAACAGCGCTAGCAACAAGTTTTTCCGCTTCTTTCACTTCTTGCGCTTGCTGTTGAGCTATAACTTCACGCTCTTCTCGGGTTGTTGTTTTATGCGAGACTTTCGGTGCCTTCGTAAAGGACGCTGCTCGCAATATAGCAGCCTTAGAGCCTTTTTCGGAATCTTTCGCGCCGTTGCGAGGATCCTTAGCGCCATCGGTTGACGGCGCAGCAATGCGTGACTTCGTCATGCTGAATTGTTCCTCCATAGGTAAGGTTTCTTCTTGCTGCCAACAAGAAGTCGCATAAACCTCGTACCTTCACAGTTTTATTTCCGTACTTGGATATTGTATACAATAATAGCTATATCGTGCAAAAATCTTACGAAATCGTTGAAAAATAAGGGTTCCAATTAGGCTGAAATTTTTAGAATCCGCAAATTTAGAATCCGCAATTTTAGAATCCGCAATTTTAGAATCCGTAAATTTTGCGCGTATTTTCACGCGTCACTTTCGCTGCGTGCTCTAAAGATACGTCCAGTACTTCCGCAAGTGTTTCCAAAGTGTACGGCACCATATAAGGTGCGTTTGGTCTTCCGCGGTAAGGCATTGGCGTTAAGTATGGTGCGTCCGTTTCAACGGTTATGTGACTTTCGCCTATAATTTGTGCAGATTTACGTAACGCTTCGTTGCCTTTGTAGCCTATGGTCCCGGAAAAACTTGCGTACCAACCGTGTTCTTTTAGTATTTCGGCTAAATCCGTGCCGCCTGCGTAGCTGTGAAATACTGTTCGTTCCGGAGCGCCATCCTGCAATAAAACTTTTACTATATCTTCGTGTGCGTCGCGATCGTGTATTTGCAGGGGTAAGTTTAATTCTTTTGCGAGCGCAATATGGTCGCGGAAGGCTTCGCGTTGTGCGGATCGTGCTGGTTCTCCTGTGCGAAAGTAGTCTAAGCCGGTTTCGCCGATTGCTACTACTTCTTTCGGATGCGCTACAGCTAGCGAGCGCAGGTGTTGCATTGCTTCGTCAAATGGTATGTCGTGGTAGGGCTGGTAGGTTATTGGCAGCCCGTCTGGGCCTTGCGCGCCTCTGTGCCCGTGCAATACTGCTTCGTTTGGGTGTATTGCGATTGCTGCGCGAACTGAATCCGCATGCGAAGAAGCAAACGCAATAGTTGGTTCCCAATCTGGGTATTCGCAGCCAACTTCTAACATGTGTGAAACGCCGGCGGATTTTGCTTGCTCAACCAGATCGTCCGGAGTTGGTTCGGCTATTAAGTCGCGGCCTTTTTCTGCTAATTCTTGGTTGAGATTATGCGCAAAGTCGACGACGCTGAGCATATGCGTATGGTCGTCCGCAATTGTTACGCCGTTTTTTACTAGATTTTCCCATACTGCGGATTGCGTGGTTAGAACCGGCGCCCAATTGTGTTCGCGATGATGTTTACTCATACGTACTAGTTTAGTCAATCAATTGCGTTTTGATTTACAATCTCACTCAATCGATTGGCGAATTGCAGCATATTGCGATTCTACAAGACGATAGTAGGCACCTTTTGCGGCCATAAGTTCTGCGTGCGTACCGCGTTCTATTATTTGTCCGTGGTCAATTACGCAGATTAAGTTGGCTTTTTCAATAGTTGATAATCTGTGCGCAATTACGAATGACGTGCGATTTTTAAGCAGCTGCGCTAATCCAGCTTGTAGTGCTTCTTCCGTACGCGTGTCAATATTGCTGGTTGCTTCGTCGAGAATTAGGATTCGCGGGTCCGCAAGTAGCACTCGCGCAAACGATATGAGTTGCCTTTGTCCTGCGGAAAGTGTTGCGCCTCGCTCCTCAATTTCGGTATCGTATCCGTTTGGTAAGTCTTCAATAAATTCGTGTGCGTGAACGGTTCGAGCTGCAGCCTCGATTTCTTCGTCAGTTGCGTCAAGTTTTCCATAACGGATATTTTCGCGCACGGTTCCGCTGAAAATAAAGCTATCTTGCAGCATTACGCCCATTTGTTTGCGAAGTGAATTTAAGGTTACTGATCGCACGTCATGCCCGTCGATTGTAATGGATCCTTCTGAAACGTCGTAGAATCTGGATAGAAGGTTTACTAGCGTCGTTTTTCCGGCTCCCGTCGGCCCCACTAAAGCAACTGTTTGCCCCGGCTGCACATGCAAATCAACCAGGTTCAAAATCGGCCTTCCGCCTTCTTCGTAACGGAATACAACGTCGTTTACGTCGACTTTTCCACGAATTTGCGGCAATTCTTTAGCGTCTGGCTTATCTACAATATTCGGCTTAATTCTTAAAGTTTCAAAAATTCGTTCAAGATATACCGAACAAGTCACCAATTGCGTGTAAAAGTTTCCAATATTTACTACCGGATCCCAGAAGGTAGTCGAGTACCATACGAATGCTATAAGCGTTCCGGTACTTACGTTCATTCCGCCTAAGTTCGACACTCCAACGTAGTACAAAAGCGATATTGCTGCGGTTTCAATAATTGAAGCTCCCGGCCAAAGCAGCATTTGCACTCTAACGTTTCGCATCCAAGCGCTGCGAACACCCGCCTGCTGTTCTTGGAACGTGGCGTATTGTTCTGCTTCGCGAGCAAAAGTTTGCGTTGTTTTTACGCCTGCGATTGATTCGTGCAAGTACGCGTTTAAATTACTTTGCTTATTCGATAGTTTTTTAGACGCTTTACGTTGCAAAATTTGCAAAGTGCGCGTCCAAATTATAAATATTGGGAATAGCACCAGGCTCCACAACGCCATTCGCCAATCTATAACGAACATTGTTATTAGTGTAATAATCAGCACAAAAACGTCGGAAAATACGTTAATAAATCCCGAAGAAAGCGTATCCGAAAGCGTGTTTATGTAGTTTACTATGCGAATCAGAATCTTTCCGTGCGGACGCGAATCAAAATAATCAAAAGATAGCGATTGCACGTGCGTAAAAATATCGCGACGCATATCTCTAATCATCATTTGGCCGAGGCGCGTAATTGCAAGCGTTCTGTACGCTAATCCCAGCTCGTACAGCACAATAAGCACCATAAAAACCGCAATAATTGCGTACAGGTACGTGTAGTTTTTATGCGGCAATACTACGTCGATTAGCATTTTTGTGATCATTGGCATTGCCGTCATAATTATGCTGCCGCTTATAACTACCAGAATTACGAGCAGGAGTTTAGTTGCGTACGGTTTCATGTATTTTTTAACGCGCATAAGCTCATGCACGTTCACATGCTCTTCTTGTTCTTCGTCTTCGCGATAAGTGTTTCGTTGCGCCATGCCTACTCCCCCTTCGTTTCGAATCCTGCGGACTTGCCGCTTTGCAATCCCAGCTGCTTTCTGTAAATCTCCCAGTACCTTCCGTGCGCTGCCACAAGTTCTGCGTGCGTGCCACGTTCGACGATTTTGCCGTGATCTAGCACAACAATCATGTCTGCATCTTTTACGGATGAGATTCTGTGCGCAATAGTGATTACGGTGCGCGTGCCGTCGAGTTTCTTTAGCTCCTGCTGAATATGTTCTTCTGTTTCCATGTCTACAGCCGAAGTTGTGTCGTCCATAATTAAGATTGCTGGGTTATTTGCTAAAGCGCGAGCTAAGCTAAGCCTCTGTTTTTGCCCTCCGGAAAGTCCGACTCCGCGCTCTCCTACTACTGTTTCGTAGCCTTCTGGCATACTCATAATAAAATCGTCAGCTGCTGCAATTCTTGCCATTCTGCGAATCGTATCGTCTAATTCTTTGCAATTTTCTTTATTTTGAAGCAAACCAAAGCCAATATTTCCTGCAATCGTGTCCGAAAATAGGAAAGTTTCCTGCGCTACTATGCTGACTTCGTTTCTTAAAGTTTCTAGCGGCCATTCGCGCACGTCTTTTCCGTCGATTAAAACGCGCCCACTCGATGGATCGTAGAATCTTGCGATAAGACTTACAAGAGTTGATTTTCCAGCTCCCGTTTCGCCAAGAATGCCTAGTTTGCTTCCGGCAGGAACGCGTAAATCAATATTTTTTAAGATTGGCGAGTCTTGATCGTCCGGGAATGCAAAATCAACATGCTCAAAAGTGATTTCGCCTTTGATTTTTACGCTTGCGTCCGCTTCTTTTGGAAGATTAATATGCGATTCTTGCGTAAGAAGCTTGCGAATATTAACGCATCCTGCATTAAAACGCTGCCAGTCGTTAATAAGCCAGCCAACCATTCTAACAGGCATATTAAGCATCCAAAGGAAGCTGTTAAAAGTAACGAATGTGCCTAATGTCATGCTGCCGTTTAGCACGAGCCATCCGCCGAAGCCTACGGTTATAAGCTCTAGCACAAATCCCATGCCGTCTAGCCACGGCATGTATTTTTGCGTGTTTTTTGCAAGCGTAATATTTCGTTTAAAGTAGTCTTCGTTACATTCGTCGAATTTTTTGGTTTCGTAAGCCTCGCGCACGAAGGCTTTTACCACGCGGTTTCCTTCAATATTTTCTTCTACCATTGAGTTCATGCGTGCGAAAGATTCGCGAATTGCAAGGAATTTTGGCCTAGCTTTTTTGCCCATAATTCTTGCAAGCAGGAACAAGAATGGCGTTATTGACATAAGCGCTAAAGCAAGCTGCCATTGGATTGAAAACATTATTACTAACGCAAGCACGAACATTACTAAGCAATCCAGCGCCATATAAGACACCCAGCTTAGAATATGGCGAATCGCATCCGTATCCGACGTCATTCGGCTCATAATATCGCCTGTGCGCGTGTGATTAAAGTACGTAAAATCTAAAGAGTGCAACTTTTCATACTCGTCGCTTACGAGTCGGTACACAGCGTTTTGGCCGAATCTTTCCATTTGAAGCTGGTAAATATATCTTGAGCCTACGCGAATAATCATCATTGCAACCATAAGAACGCATACGCTTATAAGTAGATTATGCTGTTTGCCAATAATGATTTTGTCGACTATAAAACCCGAAAGCAATGGCATTGTCATTGCCATTGTGTCGTTAATTGTAAAAAGTATAAGCGATACGCCTACTCTCCACATGTCTGGCTTGCAATATTGCAATACCCAGCGCACGTTGTTCGCGTCTTTGCGTTGATTTGGGTTGACATACATGCGCCGAGTGCTCCTTCATTTTAGATTTTTATTTTTTAAGACTTATTTTTTAAGTTTATACTATTTTCTGCTTTAGCAAGCGCAAAAACATGTGGCGTGTAGCCCAAAGACCACACGCCACATGCTGTAAGTTAAGCAATCAGCTTAGTAAACTTGCGCGAGTTATCGCTACAAATTTACTCACTTCTGCCAACCAATGTTTTCAACGAAAACGTTAGCATATCCAGCAGGACCGCCGTTAGCAAAGCCCTTCTTGTATGCCTGGTAGGTTGGAGGAGCAGAAACTGGGAGCGTGCCATACTCAGCAAGAGCCATGGACTCAGCCTTGTTGCTCAATGCAGTCTGTTCCTTGTAATCATAAATCTTACCAACCTTGGCGAGCAGGGCATCAATCTTCTTGTTGCCAGTGCCAGTAAAGTTGGAATCGCTCTTAGAACCGTAAAGCTGGGAAGCGGATGCCAAGAAGCTCAATGGAGATTGGGAAACCCAAGCCATTGGAAGCACCTGGAAGTCGAAGGAGGTTACAGTCTTAGAGAACTTAGAAGCAGGCTTGTTTACAGTCTTGCACTTCATGCCAGCCTTCTTCATCATGGCCTGGAATGCGTTAGCAAGAGCTGCCTGAGTGGAGTCATCGCCGAAGAAGGTGAATGAGAACTGAACGGTCTTACCATTCTTAGCGTAGTAACCGTCTTTGCCCATCTTGTAGCCAGCGGCCTCAAGAGTCTTCTTAGCGTTTTCTACGTTGAACTTACCATCAGCTGGAAGGTTGTTCTTGTAGCCAGCCTGGAACATGGAGAGAAGCTCAGAACCTGGCTGCTCGCTCTTCCAGTTCATGCCCTGGAACTGAATCTTGTTGTAGGTGGCAACGTCGAATGCCTGAGCAACGGCCTTACGAACGGCCTTATCCTTAAATGCGCCAGCCTTTGCGTTCAAGTTAATAACACGAATCTTGGTGCTGTAGCCGTAACGGAGCTGAGCGCCCTTAACACTACGAGCAGCCTTGATCTTATCCTTGGTGGAGATGGAATCCACGGAATCGATTTCGCCGTTCTGGAAGGCGTTCATTGCAGCGGTATCTTCCATACGCTTTACAACAACCTTATCAAGCTTTGCCTTCTTGCCCCACCACTTTGGATTGCGCACGAAAACAACCTGATCTTCAGTTGCGGACTGAATCTCGAATGGACCTGCACCCCACTCGTTGTGAGGATTATTTACCCAACCCTGGTTGAACACAGTCGGATCAACTGCCTTTGGATGAACCAATGGAGCGAAAAGCATTTCCCAAGTTGCGCATGGCTTATCGTACTTAACGATTACTTGCTTAGGAGTTGCACCCTGCTCAACGGACTCAATGCAGTCATAGCCTTCGTGAGATGGCACAGAGTAGGCCTCGTTCTTGCCATTCATGACTTCCCAAGTAGCCTTGAAAGCAGTGTAATCGATGTCTGTACCATCGTTCCACTTAGCCTTTGGGTTCAAGTTGTACTGAACTACGAGTGGCTTGTCGCTAACCTTCTTAACGGAAGTGATGTAGTCAGGGTTGTACTTAACCTTCTCGCCCTTAACAGTGTCGTAGTAAGGAAGTGATGGCTGATAGAATCCCCACAAAGTACCCATGTAAGCAGTGTTGCCATCGTTAGAAGCGTAGTTCCAGTTTGGACCCATGTCGGAAAGCGAGAACGTATAAGTACCGCCATCCTTAATATTTTCACGAGGCTGTGGGTTGTCGTAGCGCTTGTCAACCTTAGGCATTGGAAGAGCGCCAGTGTAGGAAGTATCCACACCTGCGGCTGGTTCTTCTGTAATACCTGCCTTATTGCCAGCGGCATTATTGTTGTTGTTAGCAGTAGAAGCACCACCGCAAGCGCCGAGCAGCATTGCAACAGAAAGTGCAGCTGCGGCAAATACGGTTAATTTACCTGCATTAGTTTTTTTCATGATTCCTCTCATTCCCCGGATGATGTCCGTCTTCCGGTATGTTGTATGAGTATATACAACTCTATGACATTCGACAAATTGTTTTCACAAAATATTAATTTTTTCTTTTTTGACTTTATTAAAATTGGGCAAAAAAGAATAATTTATTATCAAGAATGAGCAAAACAGAAAATTTTTTAGTTTATTTTCACTGAAAAACAAAATATCTTACGTTTTTTAATTTTATGTTACGCAACAAAAATCGCGCATGTTGTAATAAACATGCGCGATAATGCAACGTTATTCAATCAGAAACAACCCGCAAAACTCAGGCTGCAACCAAACAATAACTACTTAACATCGTCAAACGTATCTTCTTCGTTAAGAATAATGCGCTTACGATTCTTCTCAATCGTAGGATCTGGAATTGGCACAGCACTAATCAAAGCCTGCGTGTACGGATGCTTAGGATTGTCAAACACCTCATCCGTTTCGCCAGCTTCAACAATTCGACCGTGATACATAACAGCAATACGACTAGAAATGTGACGAACCACAGCCATGTTGTGAGCAACGAACAAGTAAGCAACACCCAACTTATCCTGCAAATCTTCAAGCAAGTTGATAATGCCAGCCTGGATGGAAACATCCAAAGCCGAAACAGGCTCGTCGAGAAGCAACAGCTTAGGATTCACAGCCAAAGCACGAGCAATAGCAATACGCTGACGCTGACCGCCCGAGAACTGCGTTGGGAATCGATCAACCTGATCTGGATTCAACTCAACCAACTGCATAAGTTCAGCAATACGCTGACGAATTTCCTCTTTCGTCTTATGCTGAACCAACAAAGGCTCCGCCAAAATATCGTAAACAAGCATACGAGGATCAAGCGAGCTCATAGGATCCTGGAACACGTACTGAATCTTAGAACGAAGCTCACGACGCTGCTCGCGCGTCAACTTATCGTTAAGCTCGGTACCAAAAACGGTAATAGAACCAGCTTCTGGCTTCTTTAAGCTCATAATTTCCATCAAAGTCGTGGACTTACCAGAACCGGACTCACCAACCAAAGCAACGGTCTCGCCTTCGCGAATCTCAAGGTCAATGCCATCTACAGCACGAACCTCGCCGATCTTTCGTCGCAAGAAACCGCCACCTGTAATCGGGAAGGTCTTAACTAATCCCTTAACATCCAAAACAACTTTACGCTGCTCGCGAGGAATGCCCTCGAACATAGGCTTAATCGGTTTTTCAGTCTCAGCATGAAGCAAAGCGCGAACCGTTTCACTTTCAGCTTCAAGCCCAATCATGGTACTGTCGTCGCCACTGTTCTCCTTAGCAATCAACATATCCATAGTCGGCTTAGAGATTGGGGTCAAACGACGAGTGCGCTTCTGATCGACGCGAGGGACAGCACCCAACAAACCAATCGTATAAGGCTGAGTTGGATTAGCAAAAATCTCTTCAACGCTATTATGCTCAACCAAATGGCCTGCATACATGACGATAACCTCATCGGCAACGCCAGCAATCACACCTAAATCGTGAGTAATGAAGATCATTGCAGCACCGGTTTCGCGCTGAGCTTTCTTCAACACATCCAAAACCTGAGCCTGAATAGTCACATCCAAGGCGGTAGTAGGCTCATCAGCAATAATAATATCCGGATTGTTAGCAATCGCCATAGCAATCATTACGCGCTGACGCATACCGCCGGAAAACTCGTGAGGAAAAGCCTTCAAACGCTCAGCTGGCTTAGTAATACCAACCAAATTAAGCAATTCAATAGAACGCTCACGAATCCGCTCTTCACTCATATCCGGGTTATGAGTTACCAAAGCTTCCTTCAACTGATCGCCAATAGAAAACACTGGCGTCAAAGCAGAAAGAGGATCCTGGAAGACCATAGCAATATTCTTGCCACGAATCTTACTCATCTCAAGATCAGTTTTAGTAAGAAGCTCCTCGCCCTTATACTTAACCGAACCTTTAACGCTAGCGTTCTTATCTAGCAAGCCCATCACAGCCAAAGAAGTAACCGACTTACCGGAACCGGACTCGCCAACGATACCAATCGTTTTGCCGCGGTACAAATCAAAATTCATGCCACGCACAGCGTGCACAATGCCAGCTTCAGAAGCAAAGCTAACTTGCAAGTCGCGTACAGAAAGCAACGGTTCGTTGTTTTGATCTTCCATCGTGGCATCTTCCTTCATTGCGTCATTCACCATATCAGTCATGTTTATACCTCCAACAAGCCTTACTCGGCCTTACCAGCAGACCTAGAATATGGATCAATCGCATCGCGAAGACCATCACCAATAAGCTGCACAGAGAAAGTCAAAACAACTAACACGGCAGATGGAACCAAAAGAACCCACGGAGAGGTCATAACACTACTCTGGCCAACATTGAGCAACGTACCCAACGAAGTATCCGGAGCCTTAATACCAAGACCCAAGAAGCTCAAAGCAGTTTCACCATTAATAGCACCAATAACACCGAGCACCGTGTTAATAATCAACACAGAACCCAGGTTTGGAACCAAGTGGCGCACAATAATACGGAAGGAAGAAACGCCCTCGAACTTAGCTGCACGCACATATTCGCGTTCGCGCAAGCTTAGCGTCAGCGTACGAAGCGTACGAGCATAACCAATCCAACCGAAGGAAGTCATACCAAACGCAAGCCATAACCAATCGTTGCCGTTAGTTGAAGAGCTCACGATTAAAGCAATAAGCAAGAAGGAAGGAACAATAAGAAGCATGTCCAAAATCCACATGCCAACCTGCTCAAACCAACCTTCAAAGTAGGAAATAGCAGTACCAACCAAAGCTGCAATAATCGTAATAGAAATTGAGCTAACAATACCGATAGAAAGAGAACGACCTAAGCCGCGCACAACCATCGCATACATGTCAGAACCGCCAGGCGTGGTTCCAAGCCAATGTTCAGCGGAAGGAGGAGTGGCAAGAGCCGTAAAATCAGGCTCGTCATAACCCCACTTGCTAACCTTGGCACCAAATAGTGCGAAAAGAATAAGAATAACCAGCAAAACCAAGCCCACAACCGCCGACGGACGACGGAAGAAACGACGCGTGTACAACGTCAGTTTGCCAGTACGCTTAAAGTTGCCCCAAGCTCCAGCAGTAGCCTTTTTATCTGCAGCAGACTCTTGAGGTTTTGAAGATACATTTTTCATAGTCATATCAATGTCACCTACACTGTTCTGCAATTAGTTCAAACGAATACGCGGATCAAGCCAAGCAGAGAAGATATCTGCAAGCAAGGCACCTACCAAAGTGCACACAGCACCGAATGCAGCAATAGCAACAGAACCATTGATATCGTTATTGGAAATAGTCTGCACAAAGTAACTACCCAAACCGTTAATTGCGAACACGGTTTCAGTAATAACTGCGCCAGTAAACACGCCTGCAATGGAGAAGGCAACATCAACAGCAGTTGGAATTAACGAAGTACGCAAGGCGTGACGACGAATTGCCAAATTCAAAGGCAAACCCTTCGCGCGAGCAGTGCGCACATAATCAGCATTCATAGTATCAAGCAAGTACGTGCGCTGCGTCAAATGATATCCAACCATGCCAGGAACTGTCATAACAATCGTTGGCAAAATCAAATGCTGCAAGAAATCAAAAATAAAGGCAAATGGGTTAGAACCTTGATACGAGTGCAAACCGGTGACGTAGAACAAGCGCGAACCAGCAGCATTGTTAATACTGATGGCTGCGAGAACAATCAACAAACCAAACACAGCAGCCGGAACAACAAGCAAGAAAGTAGCAATAGAGTTAAGCACGCGATCCTGCCACTTATATTGGCGGATAGCAGTGTAAACGCCGACGCTAACACCGAAAACGATACCAAGAACAGTTGCACAAGTTACCAATTGAACCGATGCGCCAATACGGGTCGCAATTGCTGGACCGACTGGAGCCTGCTCAGGGCTTAAACCCCAATCCCAGCGAGTAAGAACGCCAGTAAGCCAACGGCAGTAACGCGTAAACACAGGAGTCTGGTCATTAATATTTGCCAAATCCAACGAACGATTGATTGATGCAATAGGTGGATGCGGATGCCGAGACATATAATTTGAACGCGGGTCCATAAACGCACTTGCCAAGAAATACGTCATGGAAACGGATACAAATAACATCACAACATAATTCAGGCATCGTTTAACGATGTATCGTATCATTGTGACTCTTTTCTACGCCTAACCATTGTTTACCTCCAATCGGTACCACAAACCTGGCGATTTATAGCAGTACCGTCTTAGTCCATCGTTCCCCTTCAAAAGGGCGCGCTTGGATTGACCCTCATCAACCCGGGACACATAATTAGTATATTTTTAGCCAAGCTATGTACAAACGCCCAAACAGAAAATATTTTTGTAACATGTTTTTTGGCAAAACTAATACTATATTGCACACTTGTGCAAGCGGTAAGTACGTTATAAACATAGTACGAAAACGCATAATATCAAGGATTCTGCGGCATAACATTTCGCAAAAACACAAATTATATTTAACAAAATTTTTATTTTTCAAACTAAAAATACGCATTATTTCTAAATATAATAAATTCAGAATATAATTACAAAAACAAAATATTTAACGGAAAAATTACACTTTTATAAAAATATTTAATATTATTCTTATAAATGCCGGAAATAGGCACAAACAAGAAACACGCACATGACATTGCAACAGCTACAATGACTGTTATTCGTATTACAAACCGTAAAGGAGATAAAGAAGACCCATGGCCGAAAACGTAAAAGCCGTAACCCTCGAACACGTACAAACATATTCCAAGCACTTCAACGAACAACGAGCTAATCTCCTTGCCGCAAACGCAGCGGTTAGCAATGGTGTACTTAAAGCTGCCACCAGCTACCAAGGTAAGCGCGCCTTGCCACGCGATTTCTCCGTGGAATTAAAGCAAGGAAGCATCACCAACCAACAGCACTCCGGCCGCTGCTGGATGTTCGCATCTCTTAACACTTTGCGTTACGAATTAATGCACAAGTGGAACTTGGAAGACTTTGAGTTTTCAGAAAGCTATCTGTTCTTCTGGGACAAGATTGAAAAAGCAAACGCTTATTTGGAAAACGTGTTGGCAACTTTGGACGAGCCAATTGATAGTCGAGTTTTTGAGTGCATTAACTACGGCCCAATCGACGACGGCGGTTGGTGGCAGATGTTCGTCAACTTGGTAAACAAGTACGGACTCGTACCAAAGAGCGTGTACCCAGATTCACAGAACGCAACCGATTCCGATGCCTTCGTGCAGTACATCAATACCAAGTTGCGCGAGTTTGCATGCGAGTTGCGCGAAGCTCATAAGAACGGCTCCTCTTTGGAAGAATTGCGCGAAATGAAAGTCCGCGATTTGGAAACCGTTTATCGCATGACAACTATTGCGCTCGGCGAGCCTCCAGCAAAGTTCGACTTCTTCGCACGCACTAAAGACGATGACGACAAGAAGGACGACAAGAAGGAAGAAAATAAGGGCGGCGAACAAGCTGGCGAAGAAAAGAAGGACGACAAGCCAAAGACTGGCAAAGATGAGCGTCCAATGATTCGCGAATACGGCATCACTCCACTCGAGTTTGTCAAGAAATATGTGCCAGTTGACGTAAACGATTTCGTAACGTTGTGCAACTCCCCTATGAAACGAACTCCTTTCAACAAGCTCTATCAACTCAAGTACAGCACCAATGTTGCTGAAACTGATGAGCTGGAATTTGTGAACGTTCCTCTCGAAGTGTTCCGCAAAGCAGCCGTAGCGCAGCTCAGCGACGGTCACCCAATTTGGTTTGCATGCGATTGCACGCAATTCTCCTTGCGTGACAGCGGCTTCTTCGATCCTGCAGTTGTGCGCGTAGACCAGCTCTTTGACGTCGAATTCACGTTTGATAAGGCAAAGGGATTGGAATACATGGATTGCTTAGGCAACCACGCCATGACCTTCACCGGCGTAAACCTCAACGAAGCTGGCGAGCCAGATCGCTGGAAGATTGAGAACAGCTGGGGCAAGGAAAACGGCGACGACGGATACTACGTTGGATCCGCAGAATGGTTCGACCGCTACGTTACCGAAGTAATCATCAATAAGAAGTACCTCGATGAAGCAACTCTTGCCGTCTTAAAGCAAGAGCCAGTAATGCTTGATCCGTGGGCTCCACTTTCAAGGCGTTGCAACTAAATTTAAGTATTACGTAACTATGTAAGTATTACGTAACTATGTAAGCGCAGATTGCTTTTTGCAGTCTGCGCTTTTTGTTTGCGCTTTTGTTTGCGCTTTTGTTTGCGCTTTTTGGAACATTTGCGGGAGCTTTAACTGGGTTTTGTAGCTGTTTTGGCTGGTGTTTGGCTGCGCGACGTAAATAGTTACTCTTATGAGCCTCGAAAGTTTTCAGCATCGCAAGTCCCGTCCTTCGTCGCTCTGGTTGTTAAAGGTTCTAATGTCTGCTTCGTTCTCTATGAATGTTGCTTCCTCAGTCCTCTTTTATTGCTCTGCCCGAAAACTTTTGAGGCTCTACCACACGAAAGTTTGTACAGCTCAAGCAGTTCCTATATTCCACTCGCAAATTCACCCACCATTATTTTTTGGTGTGGTAGGAGTTTCTGGTGTTGTGTGTGCAGCAGCAATAACGCTAGTGTTCTCTAGGCAATAAATACTCAACGTCCGCGGAGCAATACTGTTAAAGCCCACTAATCAACAAATACTCACTGTTCGCAGAAGCAATACTGCAAAGCTACAGGAACATTTGCGGGAGTTTTTTCTCCGGGTTTTGTAGCTGTTTTGGCGTTATTTTGGAACATTTGCCGGAAAATTCCCGGCGTTTGTTGTTGTTTTGGTGGTTTTATGGAACATTTGCCGGAGATAGTTCCGACAGTTTCTTTACAACGCTGTAAAGAAACTATCACTTTTTAGCGAGATTCCGACAGTTTCTTTACACGCCTGTAAAGTATTAATCGTTTTTTCGCAAAATTCCGACATTTCCTTTACACGCACGTATAGAAAATGTCACCTTTAGCGATTTGGAACATGGGTTATAGACCAAACTTTGCGAATACTCGCAAACTATAAAAAGAAGCCCGGCGGGGAAGAAAACCCGCCGGGGCAGAGAGAAAGAGAGAAGAAGGTTTCAATTATGGGGTTCGCGAACGAACCTCGCTAATGGCGAACCATTAACATTTGTTAGTATAGCTAAACATTCGTTCAAAGAAAAGAGGTTTTTCCTTAAAATTTCCTTAAAATATTTTCCAATAAGAAAACAACCGCTATTTTTTACTATGCTACGACAATTTAGCTAAATTTTTCAACCTATTCCCCACTATTTTCCAAAGATTTTTTTGCCGCAGCTAAACGTTCAGCTTCAGCACGCTGACGTTCAACCAACGCAGAAGCAAAACGCTCAAGCTCTTCATCCACAGCTTCCTTAGGAATCTTCGCAAAAATAGGCGTTGGCTTCGGCACAGGCGTGCCAGCAACCAACTCTTCACTCTCCCAAGGATGCACCGTCTCACCCAAACGATAATCACCAGTAATAATCGGATACTTAAAGTCCGGATTATCCAAATCCTCTACTTCCTCAATACGAGGTAACGGGGAGAACACACCAGTACCACCAAGCGCTTCCCAGACCTTTTGCGCAGAATGAGGCAAGAATGGAGCAAGCAAGTGATTAGCATCCGACACAGCTTGGGCCGCAACATGCAGTACGGTTCCTAGGCGCGCTTCATCATCCTTAATCTTCCAAGGCTCGGTAGCGGAAATATATTTATTAATATCCGCAACCACACGCATAGCTTCAGTAAGAGCATTCTTCTGATGGTGACGCTCAATCAAACCGCCAACCAAAGCAAAAGCGTCAGAAGTCTGATCGAGCAAAGCACGATCCATAGCAGTCATCGAATCTTCATCAAGTGGAGGAATAACACCAAAATTCTTGTTAATAAGATTTGCTACGCGGTTGACAAGATTACCCCAACTTGCGGCAAGCTCCTCATTATTGTGACGAGCAAACTCAGACCAAGTAAAATCGGCGTCGGAATTTTCCGGACCTGCAATAGAAATGTAATAGCGAACCGCATCCACAGGGTAACGAGCCAAAATATCCTTCACATAAATCACAATGCCACGCGAAGAACTAAACTTCTTACCTTCCATAGTCATGAACTCAGAAGCCACAACCTGCTCCGGCATATTAAGCGGGCCATAAACGCCTGCCTCGCCGCCCTTAGAGCCTGCTCCGTTATAGGCGAGCATTTCCGAAGGCCAAATCTGAGAATGGAAAGTAATATTATCTTTACCCATAAAGTAGTAGCCAGGAGACTTAGGATCACACCACCAGTCGCGCCAAGCATCCGGCTTACCTTGGCGACGCGCCCATTCGATAGACGCAGACAAGTAACCGATTACCGCATCAAACCACACGTACAAACGCTTATTTGGATTATCAACCCAACCTTCCACAGGAACCGGAATACCCCAGTCGATATCGCGCGTAATAGCACGCGGCTTTACTTCCTTAAACAAACCAAGCGAGAAATTAATAACGTTTGTGCGCCAGCCGTCACGAGAACGAAGCCAATTAACATTTGCTTCAGCCAACGCCGGCAAATCGAGGAAATAATGCTCAGTTTCTTCAAAACGAGGCGTTTCACCATTAATCTTAGAAATTGGGTTAATCAATTCATCAGGATCAAGCTCATTGCCACACGCATCACACTGGTCGCCGCGAGCGCCATCCGCGCCACACAACGGGCATGTACCTTCGATATAGCGATCCGGCAAAGTGCGTCCAGTGGAAGGAGAAATAGCAACCTTCTGCGTACCCTTATAAATATAACCGTTCTTCAAACACTGTCGGAACATCTCCTGCACAACATGTTCGTGATTTGCGGTAGTTGTGCGCGTAAACAAATCGTAGCTCAAGCCCAAATCGCACAAATCTTTAGTAATCACGCGATTATAACGGTTCGCAAGCTCCTGCGCACTCACGCCTTCTTTATCTGCCTCAACCAAAATTGGCGTGCCGTGTTCATCTGTACCCGACACCATCAATACGTCATTGCCTTTCATGCGCTCGTAGCGCGCATACACGTCTGAAGGAACTCCAAATCCAGCAACGTGACCAATATGACGAGGGCCGTTAGCATACGGCCAAGCAACATTCACCAAAATATGACTCATAGCCCAATATTATCTTGTTCAGCGCGGACAGTGCTAGTACTTGCATACACATATCCACAACTTTTTAACGCACTATGGCGCACGCAAAACTCTCAAGTTAATCTCATCTCTATGCACAAACAAGACACTTCGCAAACGCAACAACAATAGACCTCACCCCAAGGTCAGCGAAGTCAAATATACCGAGAAAGAAGGTGAGTTATGCAACACAACCAGATGCTACACGCCGCGCCCGCTCTGCCAGCAGCACACAACCCCCTGCCAGCAGCACACGCGTTGACAACACCCCAGGAACACTACGCTATTCGCACCAACGCAAATCTCCAGATCAGCGCAACTTTGGAAGACGTCAATAAATCTAGCAACAATGAATTCCCAACATTACTTGGCAACAGTCAACTTCCAGGACCTATGTGCATGAAAAAACTTTCTCAATTGGGAGTATTCAACCAGCTGAGCACGCAAAGCGGATATACGCAATCCCTGGCACTTTCCACCAAAGGGCGAGGCAAAATTATAAGTAATCTCATACCAGAGGAGAGTATTGTCTGTTCATTTACCGCAGCCTGGGTATGGTTAGGCGGAACATTCCCGGTAAATATCGATATTATTAACTACAGCAATTGTCGAAGGAAGCCGCACGATCACGCAATACGCTCATTTCGCAGACAGCTTAGTGACGAAGATTATGTTGTTATTGGAGACGTTCGAGTAACTACTCCGGAACGTACTATTTGCGATTTAGCGTATACGCCATGCGAAAACGAATATTACGAACCGTATCGAAAAAGTGTTGCGCACTCATTAATAGAGCGCTATTGCATCGATTTGAATAATTGCATACGGATTCTTAACGCAAACCCCTACTTCCCCGGTTCCGTTCGCGCACGTGAGTGGATACATCATCTTAAAGAAGAAATGAGGACAACATGACAAAACCGACGCAAGCAGTGCAGCCGACGCCACCACCGCAACCTCCAATAATACTTACGCCACAAGTTGCTATAAATCCAGACACTCCAACGAAAATACTATGGCATATTGCGAAACATATTCCAGAGTTGCGTCGATGGGTTATTGCAAATCCCGCCGCCGACGCCAAATTATTAGAATACATTGCACAACAAGGCGGTCCAGATGTGCGATATAGTTTCGACATACTATTTGCAGCGTACGATTATTGCCAACGTTAAGTAAAGGTTAGTTTAACTTTCGTTTCGCTGATACTCGTCTTAATGCAGAGTGTTACCTTTTTGCAAAACACGTTACTCTTGTACGTTACTTTTGTACGTTACTCTACTCTTGTACATCACCTTTGCGCTTCAGCACTGCTTCATACACTTGCTTGCGATGAGCGAAAGAACCGTCCGCAAATGGATGCTCCCGTACTACTTTAGTAATCGCTTCTTTAATGCGTAAGCCTTCCGTTTCGGCGCAATTAATTGCAAGATCGGCAAGCGCTTCCACACTTAAATCGGTACTTTCTTCCCGCACTTCATCATCGTTAGCGCCACCAATAACCAGCACTATTTCGCCGCGAGGAGGATCCGCCAAAACGCCGTCACGAATACTCTGCACGCTTCCGCGACGAATCTCCTCAAAATCTTTGGTGAGTTCTCGGCACAATGCCATTGGTCGATTAGGGCCGAGCACAGCTAGCACGTCCTCCATGGCTTCCGCAATGCGGTGTGGAGCCTCATAGAACACAATCGTTCGACGCTCTGCGCGCAACGAACGCAAATGCTGCTGACGCTCACCAGATTTGCGCGGCAAGAAGCCTTCGTAGCAGAAGCGGTCAGTTGGGAGCCCGGAAAGCGCAAGCGCATCCAGAACAGCGCTAGGACCTGGAGCACAGGTAACAGGAAGACCACGCTCGATTGCGCGACGAACAATAGCTAAGCCAGGATCGTTAATAGTTGGCATGCCAGCATCGGAAACTACAAGAACTTTAGCGCCTTGCTCCACTTCATCGAGTAGGCCGTCCGCCTTATTGCGCTCGTTGTGATCGTGGTAAGCGACAACTCGCCCAACGACGTGAACGCCAAGACGGTTTGCTAAATCGTAGAGGCGGCGCGTATCTTCAGCCGCCACAATATCCGCTGTTTCAAGGAGATTGATTAGTCGCGCAGAAGCGTCACCCATATTGCCAATAGGAGTTGCTGCGAGAAAGACTTTGCCGCATTCATTGCGATTTTCTGAAGTATTATTTTTAGTTTCTTCAGATTCAATCTCGCTCATTTTTACTCCTAGCCAACTACTGATATGCGTTATACGCACCATATACGCTTATTACTTTACAGCCGAGTATATTACTACATTTGCGCAATAAAATGCCCGCAGGGTGCGCAGCGGCTATACAGCCTAAACTGATTGCAATTCTTTATGACGCCTAATTAATAACGAACGTAGATACTCGCTAATTGTAGATTCGCCCTCTTTTTTTGCATCTTCCGCAATTTTATCCTTCCAGGATTTAGGTATACGAAATTGAATAATCGTGGACGCTTCAAGATCACTCATAATAGGTGGTCGTCCAACAAGCGCAACATGAGCGTCTTCCATATTGTCAGTATCTGTAAGGTTCATTATTAAATTATTCATATGTTCGCGCGCTTCGTTACCTTCTCGCTGAACAATAGTGGTCCCATTATGTTCAATTACTTTGGCCATGCTTTTACCTTCTAAATCCATAAATAATCTTATATAAACAAACTATAAACTATTTTACCCTGTATCTCTTTATCCAATCATCAAAAGGTAAATCCCAAAATGATTTTTCGCCACTTCCAGCATGATAAATACGCAAAGTATTTTTTTCAATTTTCATAACAATACCAATAGATTGCATTAATACATCATTATGCTTACCAGTTAAACGTATATACAAAACACCTTTATACTCCATTTCTTCTGTTCTTATTGGGTTCTCTACAGCATAAGCAATATCTTCTGGAGTTAAGCCATGCTTATTACTATGATCTTCAAATATGATTCTTATTCTCTTCATAAGAATATTGTAATACAATATTGTATTACAATAAATAGGTAAGTAAATAAATTTTTAAAATTTAAGAATAATAAAATGCCCGCAGGGTGCATAGAAGCTCCCGCGGGCATATTTACAAAGTGCAATTAAAAGCACAATTAAAGTGCGATTGAGTCAAACGCACCAAATAAATCACACGATTTTTGGCATAGGAGTTGTGAGAGAAGAAGTAAGATTCACTTGCACAACGCCAGCACCAGCGTGAACTTCAACCTTCTTTAAGGTAACAGTACGCTCCTCAAACGGCTTGTGATCGTCGTCAGTCATAGTCGCAGGAGACTTAACTGCCACCAACGCAAGGCTGTCAAAATCAACGCCAGCATTTGCGCACAAATCAGCAGCTGCAGATAATGAATCCTCAAAACCATCTTTTTCAATCACACGCTCAGACGGCACGCCATACGCTTCTTCACACAGCAACTTAACGCGATCCAAAAGCGCTTGACCTCTGCGACTTTCTGGCACTTGCGTTTCAGCATCAGCACTAATTACCGACACAAAATCGTCAAGCTGATCCGCCAAACCATCGCCGCCATCGCGGAACAAATTGCCAACAATCGGCTCACGGAAGCCCAACGTCTTAGCCTGCTCCAACAATTCAGGCACTTGATCATCCTCGCCTTCCCACAAATTAATAAGCGGGAAAGTAGGAATATTAAGCGACTCAAGGCGAGCAACATGGAACGGATAACGCCAAGCCAAGGTTTCGTCATCGCGCCAAGTCGTCGCGCGCGTAACAACCACAGCCGCAGCCGGCCATGCAGCACCAAATTCGCGAGAAGCAATATCCAACCACTTTTGAGCGCCAGCATCCGTGCCGTATCCTGCTTCAACAACTACAACATCGTGTTCAGCGCAAGCCATTTCAACGCTTACCAAACTTGGAATACCAAGCGAAACGTTTGCGAACGGACCGCAATGCACATAAATCGGAGAGCCGTTAATAGTTTCCGTTTTTGCAGGCTTTACAGCATCGGCGAGAATATTCGTAATACGCCACAAGTCAACAAAATCGCCAAACTTAACAGGCTTACCATCCTTCGTGCCAGCAATCATAGCGGCAACACGCTCGGAAATTTCATCCATACTACGAGACAACACCACAATTTGCATAAGCTCGCAAGTTGGCGTCAACACCACACGCTCAGGAACAGTGCCCTTGCCAAAATCAACAGCAATACTGCGCAACGAGCGCGAAGGAACCTCACTTACACGAGGCACCAAAATGGTATCAAGCAAGCCATCGTCAATCGCCTTTTCAGCGAACGAAACTAGTAAATTCTGAGCACAGGCAATAGCAGCCATCTCGCCACACAAGCCCCAGTCAATCAGCTCAGGGTGTGCAAGCGAAGACTTACCGCCGCCACTTGCGCCACCTTTAGAACCAGCTGCCGTAATGCCCATGCTTGGCTGACGAAGAACCGCAGCCGCATCTACACCACGCTCGCGCAACGCATCCACCAAAGCAATAGTGGTGGTTGTTTTGCCCTCGCCACGAGATGCTTTAAGAGGAGTATCCGCAGTAACCAGAAGCACTTTGCCATGCTTTCGAGGCTCCTCAGGATGCTGTTTCAAATAATTTAGATACCCAAAAGCATCAATTTTTTTAACCAAACCGAAAGTCGTAGTGTATGAATCAAGAATGCTCATGTACCCCTCTTTCATAGGCATGCTAAGCACAACAATGCGTGCAAATAACGTAAAACGACAAGATTTATACTATACGATTGCTCGCTCGCAGCATAGTCACCACGCGCAATATCTATGCGCGTTATTACTAACTTCTATAGCGAAATAACAAAAGGTAACAAAAGCGCCTCCCTTATGAAATAAAAAGTTCATTTCACGAGGGAGGCTCTTAAGGAAGGCACTTAATTATTAAAAAATTTAACTTTAGTGATCAGAACGATTAAAACCATTCTTCATACGCATGCTGGTAATGTACAGCACAGTGTCGAGCAAAGAATCGGTTTCTTTCTTCAACTTTGCTGCCATATCGTCATTTGCTTCAGCCAAAGCCTCACGCACTTTTTCGTTACGAAGCTCCGCAATAATCGCTTCAGGATCGCGAACTAAATCATCGTAATCTTCATCGCCTTCGCGCTCCGGCTCGTAATCAGCCAAAGAAAGGCCAAGAAGATCCGCCACCGTAGCATCCGTAGCCTTTACCATTGCGTGGCCAAGGGAACCAACAGTTTCCTGGTAGCGCTCGATTGCGTTGGCAGTGTCGTTAAAAGCAGCGTCCGCAAGAGCTGCAATAATACGATTTTCCCAGTAGAAGTTTTCGCTTGTTACGCGAGTAGTGGTGTCTTCCAAATACTTTGGAGTGCGATTTACGTTTGGATAGAACGGAATCAAAGAGTTGAAAGGATTAGATCCGTAGGTAATCCACTGAATTGCGCGCATTGCTTCCGGCATATAAGGGCGGATTTGCATTACAGCAAGCTCACTTTGACGGTTAATTCCAATCGGACGCAACATGTGGCGAGTATGCTCGTCACCAAGCTTGCCGTAAGGATCGTATTCGGTGCCCTGGTAGTGAGAGCTGAGTACGTACTTAATATCCTCAATCGTCACCTTACGTTCTGGCTGACGCGCCCAAGGAATATCGTTGCTGTCCGGACGATGGTCAGCATCTTTACCGTCCCACACTTCGTCATACGGATTCAAGAAACGCTCCATAAACCATGCGCGAGGCGTGTTGTACACGTGATCGGCATCCGAATGAGAACCGAAAGCGTCGCGAGGATTGAACGGAGAAGCGTTTTCAACCGACAAATCCAAATGATTTTCTTCAATAAACTCAAGCAAATCAGCCGAGCAGATATGCTCTTCCTGATCGCCAAAAGCATCGTCTAAATCAAACTCGTCAATCCCAAGCTGGTTTGGCATCACAACATAAGCCTCATCCGGCACACGCTTAGCAATCCAATGATGGCCGCCAACGGTTTCGAACCACCAAATCTCGTTCACGTCAGAAAAAGCAACGCCGTTCATCTCGTAAGTGCCATACTTTTCAAGCAACGCACCCAAGCGCTCAACGCCTTCGCGAGCGCTACGAATATAAGGCAAAACAAGCGTTAGGAAATCTTCCTCACCAATTCCGCCTGGAACTTCCGGCTTGTAGTCAGCATCGCCAACTTTGCCTTGTGCTTTCTGCAATTCAACCATCGGATCAGCGCCTAGCACACGCTCGTTGGAAGTAAGCGTTTCGGTTGCGCTCATTGCGACGTTTGCTTCGTTAACGCCAGCTTCTCCCCAAATTCCTTCGCGCAAGTCCGCGTTTGGCACGCTAGTGTACTGCATTGGATTGTCTGGCAACTCAACCGTTACGTGGCTAAGAACAGACTTGTAAACGCGCGGCTGATCTTCCGGCTTTACTACCACTAAACGTTTTGGATTAAATTCGCCATTCGCGGAATCTTCGTTACGCGCGATAAGCGTGGACCCGTCGTAGCTTGCGCCGCGTCCGACGAGAATTGTTGTGCATGCCATATTTGCATCCTCTTTGTTGAAATTGTTTATTTATTCTTACCGATTGATTCTATCGCCGATGGCGAAAGTTATGCGCGGCCAGTTAAGAACATGCCACCAGCGTCGACAACAGTTCCACTATTTCGCACTTCGCACAGTAATTCATTCATATAAAATCCTTGCTGAAGATGCGGCAACGGACGTTCACTTCCGAACACTTCAAGCATGTACTCGTGGTCTTTATCTGGCGGCTGTGGGCCGTTATAACGCGTAGTTACAGACGGATCTGTGCAACCGACAAATCTACTTGCCTGCGAATTTCGACCTTGTAATGCTTCCGGAATCATAGCCGACATTGTTCTGGAAAAATCTGCCGGAATTTGCAGCGCGTGAGAATCGTTAAAATCGAACATTAACGCCTCTACCGGAACGTTGGCAACCGTCCAATGAATCCATTCAAAACCGCATACCGGTATGGCATCGTCGTCAACAAATCGCCAATGCAAATAATGCGCGCGAGGATCAAGATTATCGATATAAAACGGGAAGGAAACTACCGGCACTCCACCAATTTTGTTCTGCTCCGGTGCAGCTTTGGAGTATTCATCAGGCACGATAGTGAAATCTGTAGAAATGTTCATACTGTAAGTATCTACTATCTCAATGACTATCCGCAACTAGCAACTAACAAGTAGCGAAATCAAACAAACCTAATGGTAATCACTCCACAATCGCAATCACAACAGAGAACACAACAACGCCTCAAAGACGAGTGTTGCGTTACCGTTACCAGCTAAACGACGCCGGGCGGTAGCAATACTATCCACGCACAACAGCGCGTGAGAAGAAGTAAGCCTTTGCGCTAATTGCACAATCCCAGACTGAAACTCTTGGTTAATAAACGGCGCAACCTCCTGCGCGTTGTTGAGCACTACAAGAACGTCGCGATATACGCTAGCTATAGCACTCAGAGAACGGCTGAGGACATCGCGACTTACGCGCGTAACTTTGCGCTTTACGTCATCTTTTTTGCCGATCGCATTGTAAGCAGTACGCAACTTAGGCGGTACACGATCACTTTGAGACAAACCGTTAATACGACGAAACTCTTGCTGCTGAATCTCAACATTTCGCTGCACTTCGTCCTCTGCTTGCGCCGTCGCTTCCTCAATCAGCATGGCCGCAAGTAACACAGCGTCACTAGCGTCGTGCATACGCAACAAGCCAGCAACCAACTCGTCCCGCCTACTCAACGCACGTTCATCAGTCGCATAAAGCAATGCTGTGGCAACATCCCCCTGAGAAAGTCTAGCCGAACGACTAGCAAGCTTATTATCTGCGCCAGTTTTCGCAGCAACATACTCCGCTACCGCTTGAGTGTCAGGAGTAGTTAATTGCACACGTTGCGTGCGTGAACGAATTGTTGGAAGCACCTGTTGCGCGTCTGAAGCGCACAAAAGCCATATTGTGTGCTCGCTCGGCTCCTCAATCTCTTTAAGCAGAACGTTAGTGCTGCGTTCAAGCATGCGTTCAACATCTTCAATAATGATAATTCGCCACGGCGCAATACTCGGCATTTGCTCCGACAAGCCGATTACTTCGCGCACAGCATCAACGCTGAGGGTTACACCATCCGTATGTAACGTGCGAACATCCGGGTGAGAACCAGCAAGCACTTCGCGAGCCTCTTTGCTGAGCTGGCTATCCTCACTTTCGCCATGATCTGGACTTTCAAGAGCCGCAGCAAAAGCGTGTGCGACTTGGGAGGTGCCGACACCAGCAGCGCCACAAATAAGCCAAGATTGCGGTATATCACTAGGACTTGCACACGCAACTTTTCGCAACCGCGCAACAACCTGCGTCTGCCCGACTACAGCATCCCACACGCTCATCGCTTCACCCCCCTAAATTTCACTGTTAGCGCATCTTATTCGAATTAAATTTTTGCAATTAAATTATTTACATCATTAGAAATAAGCTCAGCTAACGATTTCGCAGAACAAGTGGCGTCAAGCACGCGGTAGCGATCCTCATTTTCATGCGCTAAATCCAAAAAAGCCTCACGCGTGCGTCTTGCGAAATCAATTCCAGCAGATTCCATGCGGTCCTGCTTACGATGCAAACGCTCAAAAGCTGCTTCCGGCTGCATATCCAGTAAATACGTGCGATCAGGCCACAAAGAACCCGTAGCCCACTCGCTCAATTCGCGCACATCGTCCATTGTTAATTCTCGCCCGCCAGCTTGGTATGCCAGCGAAGAGTCGATATAACGATCCGTAATTACTACTGCACCGCGATTAAGTGCAGGGCGAATTATTTCAGCCACGTGTTGAGCGCGATCGGCCGCAAACAATAGAGCTTCAGTCCTAGAGGCCACAAAAGATCCGTGCAACAGTATTTTGCGCAGGGACTTGCCCAGTTCCGTTCCGCCAGGTTCGCGCGTCACCACTACTTCACGACCTAAAGATTGCAGATGATTCCGAAGAGCCTCAACTTGCGTGGTTTTACCGACGCCATCAATGCCCTCAAAAGATATAAACAACCCTTTGTTTTCAGCCGCTTCAGCACCGCCGCAACCGCAGTTTCCGCCGCATGCGCAACCGCCAGAAAAATCACTACCGTAAGATTCCATAAGTCAACCCTACTTATAATCTTTACTCTTCTGCTTTTGCTGACGCTACTTTTTTAGCAGCTGACTTCGCAGTCGACTTGGCAGTTGCTTTCTTTGCAGGTGTCTTTTTTGCTGTCGTCTTCTTTGCGGCAGCTGATTTTGTAGCTGACTTCGCAGTCGACTTAGCAGCGCTTTTAGTCGTACGCTTCTTACGCTTTACAGGACCTGCAGCACGCTTTTGCGCTAACAGCTCAAACGCAACCTGCGGATCAACTGACTCAGGCGTGTACTGTTTTGGCAAAGTGCGATTCGTTTCGCCGTCGGTAATATAAGCGCCATAGAAACCATCTTTAATTACCACCGGCTTACCAGTTTCCGGATCCGCACCAAGCTCACGAAGCGGCGGCTTAGCTGCACCTCTAGTACGCTTACCGTACTTTGGTTGCGCAAACAAAGCTTGAGCTTCTTCTAAAGTCGTACTAAAAATAGCGTCTTCACTTGCAAGCGAACGCGTCTCCGGCTTGGATTCTACCGTTTCTCCCGCAGCAGTGTCCACAGCAGCATAAGTTTTGGTTAAGTACGGGCCGTAACGTCCGTTACTTGCTTCAATTCGTGCAAGTTTTACTACGCCTTCGGAATCAACTTCCTCATACTCACCCACCAAACGCGGCAAGTTCAAAAGTCGCAAAGCATCTTGCAAACTTAAAGTTGCAGGATCCATAGTCTTAAACAAAGACGCCATTTTTGGACGTGGCTTAGTCGTTTTTGCTTCAGTTTTAGAAGATTTAGCAGACTTGGAAGTCTTATCGGAAGGGTTTTCAGATTCGTTTTCGGAATCATCCTGCGCTTCTACCAACGCCACGTACGGGCCAAAACGACCGTTTCGCACTTCCACAGTACCGCCAGTTTCCGGATCGGTACCAAGAACGCGCGGACCTTCCGCATTATTCTCGAGCAACTCATGAGCCACGGCAACAGTAAGCTCATCTGGAGCCAACGTTTCCGGCAGCGAAGCGTGACGAGGATTACCTTCCGCATCTAAATGCTCAGTATCTTCCAAATATGGGCCGTAACGGCCAACGCGCACATGCAACCCATCGCCGATATCAATCGTGTTGATTTCGCGCGCGTCAATTTCACCAAGTTCCGCAACCTGCTGCTGCAATCCACTCTGAGCATCGTCAGAAGATTGAGCAGAACCATCGCCAGAACCAAAATAGAATCTAGTCAACCAATCGCGACCGGTTTCTTCACCATGCGCAATCCTGTCCAGGCCATTTTCCATATCTGCAGTAAACGCGTAGTCAACATACTTTGGGAAATTAGCTTCCAACAGCTTAATCACAGCGAAAGCGAGCCAAGAAGGAATTAACGCACGCCCACGCTCGTACACATATCCGCGATCAATAATCGTCGAAATAATACTCGCGTACGTAGAAGGTCGGCCAATTTCCTTAGCTTCCAACGTTTTTACTAACGACGCTTCCGTATAACGGGCAGGAGGCTGCGTTTCGTGATCGTGAGCTGTAACTTCGCGAGCAGCAAGCACATCGCCAGCTTCCATCGGAGGTAGCGCTTTAGTCTCCTCACCCTCAGAGGCGGCAGTTCCGAACACTTTCATAAAACCGGCAAACGTAATTACCGTGCCAGAAGCTTGGAATAATGCAGTACCAAACTCCCCAGCCTCAGCATTCAGCTTAACCGTCGCAGTAAAACCGGTAGCGTCAGCCATTTGAGAAGCAAGAGTGCGCTGCCAAATAAGCGTATACAACTTCAACTGATCTGCAGGAAGTTTGTCAGCGAGACTTGCAGGATTTTGGAAATGCGCTCCAGCTGGACGAATACACTCATGCGCTTCCTGAGCGCCGGCAGTGGTGGTTGCATACTGCTTAGGAGAATCAGCAACGTACTCAGCGCCAAAAGCTTCACGCGCAGCAGCACGCGCGGCCTTAATTGCTTCTTTAGAAAGCGTTACCGAATCCGTACGCATGTAAGTAATGTAGCCGTTTTCGTACAAAGATTGCGCCGCACGCATAGTTTGGCGAGAGCTCATTGACAAACGATTTCCAGCCGTCTGCTGCAAAGTTGACGTAGTAAAAGGCGGCAAAGGACGACGACGATACGGCTTAGTCTCCATATCTTTCACTACAAAATCTACATTCTGCAGCGATTTTGCAAGATTGCCAGCAAACGTAGCGTCTATATGTAGGGCAGATTGAGACTCACCTTTAGGAGTAATTAATTCGCCATTTGCGTTGAAATCCTTAGAACCAGCCAAACGCTGACCGTTCAGCTCGCTCATGCGCGCTTCAAACTCAACGTCCTTACCTTCAGCACTAGGAGCACTCAAAGTGGCACTAATATCCCAATAAGACGCCTTAGTAAACGCCATTCGCTCGCGTTCGCGCTCAACAATAAGTCGGGTAGCAACAGACTGCACGCGTCCAGCCGAAAGTCCCGGACCAACTTTGCGCCACAACACTGGCGAAAGTTCGTAACCGTACAATCGATCAAGCACACGCCTCGTTTCCTGAGCATCAACCATATTGTCGTCAACGTCACGCGTGTTACTTAACGAAGATTGAATAGCATCTTTCGTAATTTCGTGGAAAACCATGCGCTTAACCGGCACTTTTGGTTTCAAAGCTTCCACCAAATGCCAAGCAATAGCCTCACCTTCGCGATCCTCATCAGTTGCCAGATACAGTTCGTCAGCTTTGGCGAGCGCATCCTTCAAATCAGCAACCGTTTTCTTTTTATCCGCCCCAACCACATAGTACGGAGCAAAACCATGATCGACATCTACACCAAACTTGCCGAACGCTGCTTTGCGTGAAGCCGGCACCTGGCTTGGCTGAGCGAGGTCGCGAATATGCCCCACCGACGCCATCACGGTGTATCCATTACCCAAATACCCGCCAATCTTTCGCGCCTTCGTGGGAGACTCCACAATGACAAGCTTATGTTCCGCTGCCATATTCGCTCCTTTCTTCAAACAATCAAACATATAAGCGTAAACTTTGTACGTTTCACGCTAACTGTATCGCAAATATATGCTATACGTCTATCAAATTCCACCTCGGTGGATAAAAGCAGATAGAGTAGACATATTGGTGCAAAACGCACAATATTACACGTAACACAACACGCCGTTAGCTGGTTTGTTATACAACATTTTTACGCAAGTATTCACTAAGCAGCTGGCGGCGGAGTCGGCGGCGCGCCAACTAAACCGAGCCTACTTAATGGAGCCGCTGTCGCATGGCGCATAACCATGATAACACCATACACCAGTAGGGTTATTCCAATAATCACCCAGTACGTAGCAATATACGACACATTCGACGCCCAACGAGCAGCAACGGAAACTCCCGGCATAATTTGCCATATAAGATACGCAGAATATAAGCAAGACAACACGCCTAAAGTGATCATGGAGCTACCAACAATCTGTACGCTCATTGAAGAACACCGGTGTTCTGGATTATCCATACCACTCGAACGAGTACATGCCAACACACCCAGCGTAACAGCTCCCACAATAAGCACAGACATAAGCACATCTGCCGACCGGTGCCAATGACCCGCAATTAACGAAAGCTCAACCAGCACGTTCACAACCGCAGACAAAAGAGCCACCCACGCACGCCACCTACGAGACACTGCGCAAACAAGAAGTGCGCACGCTGCGGAAATAAGCAGAGCATGCCCAGAAGGTGCGGAATTTGCAGCCAAATATTCAATATGCACAAGTAACGGACGCGGCAAAATCTTCTTCAACGGCTCCGCTGCGGCAGAAACAACAATAATTGCAGCACACTGTCCAAGCAGCCACCAACGTTTGCGCACGCAGACAATTACCAACGCAACTATCGCAAGAATAATACCGAGCGCAACAACCGCTATCGAATTACATATTGGACGCAAGAGAAAAGCAAGCCAAGATGGCACACCTTGGGTACCAAAACCGTCAATAAGCATTTCTTCGTAACTTTGTCCGGCAACTGTTCTCACCGTCATAAACCACAAAGCTACCGCCGACGTCAAAAAGCCAATTGCGAGAACAACGCACCATAGTATGGTAGACAATCGCGGACGTTTCATAAGCGGATCGACTTGCGCTACTTCATCGTCTGCGGAAGAAAAATCTTGCGCTAGCGAATTGGCGACTTTTTGCGCAGTATTCGCACCTAACGCACTATTTGTTACTAACG
The DNA here is from genome assembly GCF_049244055.1 of Gardnerella nova. NCBI lineage: Bacteria > Bacillati > Actinomycetota > Actinomycetes > Bifidobacteriales > Bifidobacteriaceae > Gardnerella > Gardnerella nova. The sequence continues at coordinate 1,284,525 of NZ_CP058369.1, forward strand.
CAGTATCCATCTGCGAAAGAACGGGATTAGTGACATCAGAGCTTACTGTACCGTCGTCGGAGGCAACAGCACTATTCGAATCCAATGACTCAAAATCGGTAGAACGAAAAGTGGCAGCACGAAAAGCAGGAGTATCGTGCCTTTTAGTTTGGGACGCAGTATGCTCATCGAATAGTGGCGTCACATTGTCGCTGTTAGACGAATCAGGAGTATCAGAAGATGGCACCGCAACAGGCGTAAACGGGGCAATCGGCTGCGACTGCAGAGAGTCAGAGCCTTCCCGAACGCTACTATCGTGTTTCATGGCTTGTTGCAAAGTTTCACCTAACAATGCTGCCTCATGCTTCTCAGCAGCACGTTGAGAATGTTCAGCATCAGGATCGAACTGCGTTCCTGTCAATTCTTCGCTCATACCTTAGACTTTACGACAGCCTCTGCGACAGCGCTAGTTGTAAACGAAATAAAATCGCGGATATAAAGAAACCCCCGCGCACCCACCAGAGGCCACTTACCCTTGCTGCATTCCTGCCCTGGGGGGATTGGGTGACATAGCGCCACGCGGAGGCTTTACCTATATTACACGATATTCGCTACATGTCGAGAACAAGACACGTCTAGAACAAATTGAGTTAAGCGCGCCAAACGCTTTTACCATGCTCTTTTGCCGACTCCACGTCTGCCGCAAGTTGCGAAGCATCCGCTTCAACTTCGCCGGCAATATAACGCTCGACCAGCTCTCGCGCCTCACTATCTTCATGCTGTACAGCTGGAGATTTCATAAAGTAGGAGCTTGGAGCCAAAATCGGCCCCGACAAATGGCGATCCAACGCGATTTTTGCCGCGCGAACTGCGTCAATAACAATGCCGGCAGAATTTGGAGAATCCCAAACTTCGAGCTTGTATTCCAAGTTCAACGGAACATCGCCAAACGTAGTACCTTCCAAACGCACAAAAGCAAACTTACGGTCGTCCAGCCATGCCACGTAATCTGATGGGCCAATATGAACGTTATGCTCATCCATTTCGTGAGGAACAATTGACGTCACTGCACGCGTCTTAGAAATCTTCTTAGACTCAAGCCTGGAACGCTGAAGCATATTCATGAAGTCCATATTGCCGCCAACATTCAGCTGATAGGTGCGATCCAAACGAACTCCACGATCCTCAAAAAGACGCGCCATCACACGGTGCGTAATGGTTGCGCCCACTTGACTTTTGATATCGTCGCCAATAATCGGCACGCCAGCATCACGGAACTTTTGCGCCCACTCAGGATCAGAAGCAATAAATACTGGAAGACAATTTACAAAAGCGCAGCCAGCTTCCATCGCAGCCGTAGCATAAGCCTTATCTGCTTCTTCGGATCCAACCGGAAGATAAGAAACCAAAACGTCCACTTTCTTATCCCGCAAAACTTGAGCTATGTCAACCGGCTCAACCTCAGACTCATCAATCATCTCACGATAATAGTCACCCAAACCGTCGTAAGTAGGCCCACGCATAACCTGTACGCCCAAATTTGGTACGTCTGCAAAACGAATAGTGTTATTTTGCGAAGCGCCAATTGCTTCACTTAAATCGTGACCAACCTTCAACGAATCAACATCAAACGCTGCTACAAACTCAATATCGCGCACACGATACTGACCGAACACAGCGTGCATCAACCCTGGAATTTTCTCACCGTCATCAGCGTTTTTGTAATATTCAACGCCCTGAACCAGCGACGAAGCGCAATTACCTACACCGGCAATGGCAACGCGGATGCTCATATAGACTCCTTGCCTGCAAAAAATCAGCGGCATTACATTATGTCGCACTCATACACACTTCATCATACTATGCTCTAACCAATATAAAACAATATAAAACATTTCTAGTTGTTTCCACACAACTCTGCTCTGCCTTCGTCAAAATAAAAGAATAAAAAAACAGTTTTGTGAAAAATTCAATACCGGGCGCTACGGTGGAAAGTATGGTTGTACACAATACTGGGCGACGAGCATCTACTTCACGATCCAACACGCCAAGAAGCGTTTCGTCTCAATCGCAGAAACGTACGGACGCGTCAGCCGCGGCACCGTCGCGTAGGCTCAACACGTCCGACTACGATGCAAATTACGACGCGAATTACGACCCAGATTCGTCACCAACTTCAAATTACCGGAGGAATTCCCAAAGAAACTCCCGAAGGAACTCTAGTGGCTCAGGCACACGAAAAGAACGCTCTCTTAACTACACGCGTCAGCAACGCCGCAGAACTTGGCGCGGCAGGCACCCCATTCTTTTCTGGATGCTTATAGCAATACTCGTTCCCCCGCTGTTAGGTGCGCTTGTTTTCGCTTACATGTACGCAACTACAGACATACCTGCCCCAGACAAAGTTGCTATGGCAGATAAAACGAAAGTGTATTATGCGGATGGCAAAACAGAATTAGGTTCTTTCGCCGAGCAAAATCGCGAAATTATTAACTGTTCAGTGCTACCAGATTACGTCGGTAAAGCAATTGTTGCTTCAGAAAATCGTTCCTTCTACCACGACGGCGGCATAGACTTTAAGGGTATCGGCCGTGCGCTTATTCATAACGTTACGAAACGCGGGCGCTGGGGCGGCTCTACAATCACCCAACAGTACGCAGAACGCTACTATCTTGGCGAAACAAAATCGTACCTGGGCAAACTTCACGAAGCTGTGTTAGCGCTGAAAATTGCACAAACGCAAGATAAAAATACGGTTCTGTGCAATTATATGAACACTATTTATTTGGGACGTGGCGCGTACGGCATTCAAGCGGCAGCGAAGGCTTATTTTGGCGTTGAAGCCAAAGATTTGACACTACCGCAAGCAGCACTGTTAGCTGGTATTATTCCGGCTCCGAGCAGCTGGGATCCGGCTATTGGTCCTAAGGAAGCAGGAATTCGTTTCAAACGCGTATTACGCATCATGAAACAGGACGGATATATTACCGCCGCACAAGCAGCGAGCGCAACTCTGCCAAAAACTATTGTGCAAACCGCGCAAAACGTGTATGCAGGGCCTCAAGGTTACCTGCTTCACATGGTTCGCGATGAGCTTACTCGCAACGGTGCCTTTACGCAAGAAGATCTTGACAGCGGCGGGTATCGCATTATTACAACTATTGATAAAGCTAAACAAGACTTGATGTTCCACGTAGCAAGTCCTTCGCAAGGCGGCCGCGGTATCGTGCCGGAAGGTCTGCAAGTTGGCGGCATATCAATTAACGCCAAGGACGGTTCAATTATTTCGGTTTATGCTGGCGACGACTATCTTAAAAAGCAGCTTAATAACGCAACGCAAGCACTGTATGAGCCTGGATCAACTATGAAACCGTTCGCATTATTGGGGGCAATCCAGGCCGGCACTAGCTTGAATACGCAATTTAATGGCAATTCGCCACGCAAGTTTGAGGGCATTGATACGCCGGTAGGAAACTTCTCTAATCGAAGCTTTGGTATGGTGAATTTGTATAGTGCTACGGCCAATTCTGTAAATACTGTGTACATGGATTTGCAGCAAAAGCTGGGCGCCCGTTCGGTAGCGCACATTGCTGTTACTGCCGGCTTGAGTCCGAAACGTGTTAACGGCAAGAATCCGTTTACCGTATTAGGCAATGATCCCGTACACGTGAGCGAGATTGCGCGCGCGTACGCAACGTTTGCCAATCAAGGCAAGCGTCCGGAATTGCATATTGTTGCGAGCGTGAAAAATCCGGATGGTAAGGAATTTTATCGTGCTCCAACTGCCGGAAAGCAAGTGTTCTCTCCAACTGATACTGCTCTCGCCACTCAAGCAATGATTGGTGTTGTGCAGCACGGCACTGCTGCCGAAGCGCGCGCGGTTGGACGTCCGATTGCTGGTAAGTCTGGCACGGCTAACGACATGACTGCCGGCAGTTTTGTGGGCTACACTCCGAACGTGGTCACTGCTTTTGCAATTTGGAACCCGGATGCTAACGGCAGCCCGCAGGTGATTAAACCGTTCCATGGCTACTTTGGCGGCGGCGACTATCCTGTGCACATGTTTACTCGCTACATGAAGCAAGCGTTGGCAGGGACGCCCGTTGTTAAGTTCCCTGAAGTTAAGGACAACGGCAAGATAGGCGGCCAAGATGGTACGTGGGGATTGGGAGAGCCACGCACCTATGAGCACAGCGATAGCAGCGAGGACGCAGATAACAAACGCAAGTCTGAAGGGGAAGCGCACGCTGACGGCCCGTCATCTAGCGATAATACTGCTTTAGACGGGTTCGACGGTGGAAGTGACAATTCTAGTAGTGCCGGCGGTGGTTCTTCCGCAGGTGGAGAGACAGGCCAATCTGGAACTGACCGTTCTTCTTATTCTTCCGACAGAAGGTAACGCAAAATAACGCAATTACTTGGCAGACAGCGTTACGTTACATTACGTTACGTTAGATTACGTTAGATTACGTTACGTTATTTATGGCGTTACTTTATTTACAGCGTTGCGCAACCAAGTCTTCAAGCGACGCAACTGTTACTCCCGCATAACCGTTCAGTTCCGCATGCTGCTTACTATCGCTCACATCCGCACGCGAGAAACCAGTTTGCGCAATCACTGTCGCACCTGAAGCAACGGCTGCGGCAAGTCCCGACGCGGAATCTTCTATAGCAATACAATGCGCCATGCCTTCAGCGATCTCCTCGTCACTGCCGTGGATACCAACCATTTTCCCAGCGGCAAGATACGGCTCCGCACTCGGTTTAGGCTTAAAACCGTCGTCGCCACACACATAGCCGGCAAAACTTCCTTCCGGCGCATGCTTCACAATATTTTCGACCAGGCATCTCGGTGAATTACTCACTAAAATCGAGGGAATACCCGCTTTAGCAAGATTTTCCAGCACATCCAGCACGCCCGGCACCCACGGCACATGTTCGGCTTCGCGAGCAGCAACGTAGTCAACCATTCCCTTGCCGACTTCTTCTACAGTAAGGCGAGTGCCAGAAGGAATCATTTTGTTTGCTACAGTTTCTAAAGATCCCCCGGAACATTCCCAAGCTAAATCTTCATCCCAATATCCGCCATATTTTTTTACTAAATAAAACTCGGATTCGTGCCAATAAGGTTCTGAATCGATGAGCGTACCGTCCATATCCCAAAAAACTGCTTTCAGTACACCCTTACCACTCTGAGGCGTTGGGCACGCGCAATTCATGTCCTTCGTCTGTTCAGTCATTCAATATCCTTTGTGTTGTTGAAATTGTTTCGCTATCGTTTCGCGCTTGCTATCACACGCTCCAAGCTCTCCACACCACTACCGATTTTTCTCCAGGCTTGCTGCCATCTACGGAATGCTCATACGCTGCGGACGAGTACGACGACGGCAAAGCTCGCCTTTCTGTCCGTATATCTCTCCTCCAACGGCGCGCATTTCTCGAACGTTGCATTTCCACAATATCCCCATCTGCGTTGGCAGTGAAAATATTCCGTTCAGAAGATTCTGCAACTTCCGCAAGATGACGAACCTGACGTTTAAGCTGCCTATTTTCTTCCTGCAACGCCAGAATTTGCATAATTCCTGCTAAATTAATGCCCTCTTCTTGGCTTAAACGCTGAGTTTGTACGATTCTACCTACGTCTCGCAGCGAGTATCTGCGAGCGCCACCTTCCGTACGCTGCGGCATGATTAAACGTAACCTGTCGTATTGTCGTAGTGTCTGTGGGTGCGTGTTGGTGAGGCGCGCTACGTGGCTGACGGTAAATATTGGCAAATCAAGTGTAAATCCTACTTCATCTGCGCCGTCGAGCGTAGCAGTACCACGCACCAAAGCAACTGCACACATTTCGTACAGTGCTTTAGTTTCACGCGTTATTGGTGTCATAGCACGCCTTCCCTGTTGTCTAGTAATAACCTTAATTGAGCCGTTTAGTAAGTATCGGCTAACTATTCAATAAGTTGTGTAATTTTATAGTACTTTATGAAGATTTTCCTATTTTCTTATTTTCCTATTTTCTTATTGTTCCCAACTTACGCTGGTTTGTTGCCGATTTGCGCTAGTTTGTTGCTATCTTACTGCCGCAGCTTTGTGACTTCCTTTATATAATCATCACCAGCTGTTTTGTCAAATTCTTTTGCAGCATGCTTAAGAAGCATAGTCGAGCGCTTTGGTATATGAATTTGCACTATTCCAACAAAATCACCGTTTCTACCCGGCACTCCAGCACCTTCAACGCGCACTTCGTCTCCACTAGAGGATCCAGCTGGCACTTTACATGTCACAGGCTCTCCGTCTACGTTGGAAAGCGTAATTTTCGCACCATGTACTGCTTCACTGAGGGTGAGCGGCAAATTGGTAACTACATCGTAGTCACACAACGTAAAACGGTCGGACGGTTCTACGTGCACTTGCAGGTACATGTCTCCCGCTTCCCCGCCAAACTTGCCCGGCTTACCTTTTGCTTTCAAACGAATTTTTTGACCGTTTTTTACTCCGGCTGGAATATGCGTTTTGAAGCTTTCTCCGCCTGAACGTAACGAAACGGTTGCACCTTTGAAAGATTGCTTAAAAGTGAGCGTAATTGGCGTAGTGATGTCGTCGCCTCGCTCAGGAGTGTTCGCTTGCTGAGCGTCGGCATACCCACCTTCGAAACCGCCTGCACTCTGGTATCCGTTTGGGAATCCTCCCGAGAATCCGGAGCTTTGTGGTTGTCCGGCAGCGCCAAACATAGAGAAGATATCACTCATATTTGGCCCTGCTCCGCTGGATGTAAAGCGAATACGCGAACCTTTTCCGCCCATTCCACCCATTCCGGAGCCGCCGTTAAACATGGAGAAGATATCGGAGAAGCTCGACGCATCGAAGCCGCCCGCACCTCCAGCACCTCCAGCGAAACGAGCGCCACCGGCACCAAATTGGCGAATCGCATCGTAACGTTGGCGAGTTTGTTTATCTTTGAGCACGTCGTAAGCTTCAGAAACGTCCTTAAACTTTTCTTCGGCTTCCTTTGTTTTATTCAAATCCGGATGATATTTGCGAGCTAATTTGCGATAGGCCTTAGTAATAGTCGCTTCGTCAGCGTCTTTGGAGACACCGAGAACTTTGTAAAAATCCTTAGCTAACCATTCATTTTCAGCCATGTGTGCCTCCTTCCTGTACCAGCACATTGGCATACGAGCTTAACGTTGCGCCGCTGAACTATAGTGCGGCATAATACAACCTACTCGTGCCGCAGGTTTAAGCAGCACGAGTAAGTTTCGTAAGTAGTTTGTTTACAAGCTTTACAAGATTCAGATTAAAGCTAGGTAAATCAGGCGTTGTTTGGAGATGCAACCACCACGCGGGCTGCGCGAATAACACGCTCACCAATGCGATACCCCGCTTCAACTACTGCATCCACGGTTTCTTTCGTGGCGTCAGGGTCTGGGCGGTGCAAAATTGCATCGTGCTTTGTTGGGTCGAAGTCTTCGCCTTTTACACCAAACTTTTCCACGCCAAATCTTGCAAAAGCCTTGTCAATCTTGGTTGCTACAGCCTTGAACGAGTCATCCATTTCGCTATGTTCTCGAATGCGATCAATATCATCCAATGCCGGCAACAGTGCGTCAAGAACATCGATTACGCCTTGCTCGCGGAATCGAGTTTGTTCTTTTACTGAACGCTTGCGGAAATTGATAAATTCTGCACGTTCGCGCTGTAACGCTTCTAAATATTCCGCCGCTTCTTTTTTGGCTTTGCCAAGAGGAGTCAAGGAATCTTCTTCGGCATTATGCGCATCGCTGGAATCATTCTTTTCTTGCGACTTAAGCGAGCTGGATTCACCATTGCTTGCTGAAGATTTTTCAGACTCAGCATCTGCGCTAGCGGCTGCGTCGTGAGCTTCCGCACTTTTCACTTCATGCGTTGCATTTGCAGGCTCAGCAGCTGAATCTGTGCTGGCAGAATCTGCCGAATCTCCGGCAGCCGAAGAGTTGTCTTCAAAGCTGCTGTTTTTAAGAGATTCGGCATTATCCATGCCGCTCAAGTAGTCGTTGGCGTTAAACTCGGACATTACTTGTTGTCCTTATCGTCCTTGTCGTCGTCCACCACTTCGGCGTCAACTACGTCATCATCCTTAGCTGCAGATTCAGCGCCCTGAGCGCCGGCACCTGCCGCAGCACCCTGAGCACCAGCACCTTGAGCGCCAGCACCATTCTGGGCGTACAACTGCTGACCAATCTTCTGAGCAGCCGTCATCAATTCGCTCTGAGCAGACTTAATCTTCTCAACGTCGTCACCCTTCAAAGCTTCCTTCAAAGCGTTCACCTTGTCGGTAACTTCCTTGGAGATTTCGTCAGAAATCTTGTCTTTATTGTCGTTTACGAGCTTCTCAGTTTGGTAAGCGAAGGATTCAGCCTGGTTGCGAACTTCAGCTTCTTCCTTACGCTTCTTGTCTTCAGCTTCGTGAGCTTCAGCTTCCTTCACCATGCGATCGATTTCGTCCTTTGGAAGGCCGGAACCGCCGGTAATAGTCATGGACTGTTCCTTACCAGTACCCTTATCCTTGGCGGAAACGTGCACAATGCCGTTAGCGTCAATATCGAAGGTGACTTCAATCTGTGGGACGCCACGAGGAGCTGGAGCAATACCAGTTAATTCAAAGGTGCCAAGAGGCTTGTTGTCGCGAGCAAACTCACGTTCGCCTTGGTAAACCTGAATCAACACGGACGGCTGATTGTCTTCAGCAGTGGAGAAGACTTCCGAGCGCTTCGTTGGAATAGCAGTATTGCGATCGATGAGCTTCGTCATAATGCCGCCCTTGGTTTCAATACCCAAGGAAAGTGGAGTTACGTCGATAAGCAAAACATCCTTGCGGTCGCCCTTAATAACGCCCGACTGCACAGCTGCACCAACAGCCACAACTTCATCCGGGTTCACGGACTGGTTAGCTTCCTTGCCACCGGTAAGTTCCTTTACCAAATCCTTCACAGCTGGCATACGAGTAGAACCACCAACAAGTACCACGTGATCAATCTGGCTTACAGAGATGCCTGCGTCAGAAAGAACGTTGTTAAATGGCGTACGGCAGCGACCGAGCAAGTCGGAAGTCATTTCCTCAAAGTGAGCACGAGTCAAAGTCTCGTCCAAATGCACTGGAGTGCCATCAGGAGTCATTGCCAAGTACTGCATAGAAATCGAGGTAGAAGTAGAAGAGCTAAGCTCCTTCTTCGCCTGCTCAGCAGCTTCCTTCAAGCGCTGCAAAGCAATCTTATCCTTGCTTAAATCAACGCCATACTTGTTCTTAACTTCGCCAACAAGCCAGTCGATAATCTTCTGATCCCAGTCGTCACCACCCAAGTGATTGTCGCCGTTAGTTGCCTGCACCTGAATCGTGGAGAAACCGTCGTCGTCCTTACCAATCTCAAGCAAAGACACGTCGAAAGTACCGCCACCCAAGTCGAATACCAAAATGCGCTCGTCTTCCTTGCCTTTTTCAAGACCGTAAGCCAAAGCTGCAGCAGTTGGTTCGTTAATAATACGAAGTACGTTCAAGCCTGCAATCTTACCTGCGTCCTTAGTTGCCTGACGCTGAGCATCGTTGAAGTATGCTGGGCAGGTAATAACGGCGTCGGTTACTGGCTCACCCAAGTAAGCTTCAGCATCGCGCTTCAACTTCATCAAAACCTGCGCGGAAATCTCCTGTGGGGTCCACTTCTTTCCGTCGATTTCAACAGTCCAATCAGTGCCCATGTGGCGCTTTACAGAGCTAATCGTGCGGTCGACGTTTGTTACGGCCTGGCGCTTAGCAACTTCACCAACCAAGATTTCGCCAGACTTGCTGAATGCCACCACAGATGGCGTGGTACGTGCGCCTTCAGCGTTTACGATAACAGTTGGGCTGCCACCTTCAAGAGTAGCAATGCAAGAGTTAGTTGTACCCAAATCAATACCTACTGCGCGTCCCATAATTTCTCCTTAACTCAGTATTGCACGCTTTGTGCAATCACGTTTCCTTCAAGTTATGTAGTTCGTAAGCCTAGCTTTTATTAGCTTCCGCATTGGAAACTAGGTAAAGCATCAGCTTTTTTGCTTTCCAAAACTTGAGCCTACTACACTCAACTTATAAAAGTCAACTTTTATTCCCAAAAATTACAAAAAACTTTATACAACCAGACTCAAGTTTTGTAAAAAAAGCAAGAGGTAAGGAAAAATTCACGCACTGAACTTAAAATGACGCAAAGAATTATTAAGTGCATTGTAACGCGCCAAAACTCCAATAAGCGGATTACCAATGCCAGTTATAAGCTTAATTACTTCAGTCGCCATCATTGCACCCACAATAGCTGCCGTCGCGCCCAATACTGCCGATTTTGGCACAGTTTCTTTCGGAGGAGGGCAAGGATACAAGTCGCGCAAGCAAGGCCCTTTTCCCGGCACAAAAACGCTTATCTGTCCTTCATAATAAAGCACCGAACCGTACACTTCCGGCGTTCCTGCACTCCACGCGGCATCCGCAATCAAAAAACGAGTATCAAAATTATCACAACCGTCAATTATTACGTCGTGATTTTTTACAAGTTGGCTTGCGTTATTTTTATTAAACCTTGAAATAAGGTTGATTTTCAACCCAGGAGACAATGCTTGCAAACGTTGTTTAGCGCACTGCGCTTTAGATTTGCCGCACTGATTGACAGTATATAAAGTTTGCCTTTGCAAGTTGGAAATTTCTACAACGTCGTCGTCACAAATCGTGATTTCACCAACTCCGGCAGCAGCGAGCGAAAGTAGGCACGGAGAACCAAGCCCTCCGGCCCCAACCATGCAAATTTTCGCATCACGCAGTAATTTCTGATGTTCCGCCGTAAAGCCCGGCAGGAGCAAGTGGCGAGAAGTGCGTTCCGTCTCAAGCTCCTGCACATCGCTATACGAATCGTTGCAAAACGTATTGTTCACAGTACAGAATCCGCCCAAGCGCGGCCTTCAACAGGCGAAGAAGCAAGCGCGTGATTTCGCATTGGAATACGTCCAGCGTCGTGAGCAAGCTTGCCGGCAATCACAGCTGCAGCCATTGCGCGACCCATAGTTACAGGGTCCGGGCAGCGAGTTACAGCGCTTGCAAGAAGCACGCCGGAGCAGCCGATTTCAAAAGCTTTAACAACGTCGGAAGCTGTGCCAACGCCGGCATCCAAAATCACAGGAACGCCAGCTTCCTTGCATTCGCGCACGATCAACTCAATATTTCGAGGGTTCAAAATACCAAGGCCGGTTCCAATTGGAGCGCCGCCAGGCATCACAGCCTTCACACCAAGCGAAACCAAACGACGAGCCACAATCGGGTCGTCATTCGTGTAGCACAGTACGTCAAAGCCTTCCTCAACCAGCTTTTCTGCAGCAAGCAACACTTCGCGAGTATCTGGAAGCAAAGTATCGTCGTCTGCAATAACTTCGAGCTTGATCCAGTCGGTTCCAAGAGATTCACGAGCCATTTTTGCCGTGAGCACAGCGTCATGCGCTGTCTTGCATCCTGCAGTATTTGGCAAAACGTTAATATTATGGCGCTGAAGCATTCCGTAAATATCTACGCCAGTCTTTGCGTGACGACGCAAAGCAACAGTTGCCACTTCCGCACCCGAAGCTACAAGCGTCTTTTCCATAATGTCAATGCTCGTCATGCCGCCAGTGCCAAGCAAAAGCCTTGAGTGTAAAGTTTTGCCGCAAAGCTGCCAAGTATCGACACTTTCTTCTGCATTATTTTCAGAATTATTTTCTGCCATTTTAAGCCTTTTATTTAAAATTTAATATTTTGTAAACGTCAGCCGCCTTGAACTGCGCTGAGAATCTCAATTTGATTACCATCGCAGATCACAGTCGACGCCCACTGATTGCGTGAAAGCACATCGTCGCCAATTGCAACAGCTATGCCAGGACCAGCGTCAGAACCGTAACGCTGAGCAATAAGCTCAGAAACAGTTAGCCCATCTTGAACTTCAATAGTTTCACCATTGACGACGATTTGCATAATTCAACCTTTATTAACGTCTATTAAAATTGCGTTACTAGAAACGTTTACTAGAAACTTGCGTAACTAGAAGCGAGCAGGATCGCAGCTTTCCAAGAAGCCCTTTTCCTTCTCAGTCAACTCTTGCTCAAGCACAAGCTTTGTAGTCAAAGAAGAACCCAAAGCGGTGAGCAAAATACCGTGACGGAAGTAGCCAGTGGAAATCGTAGTATGCGTCTTAGGATCAATACCAATGAACGGCAAATCGTCTGGAGTTCCAGGGCGGCCGCCAGCGGTAACCTCAGTAATCGAGCATTCCTGAATGCCAGGAAGCACGCTTGCAGCATCGCGAAGCAAGTCGAGCACGCCGCCAACCTTTGGAATATCGCGGTCGTCTTCGCGAGAAGTAGCGCCGAGCACAAGCTCGCCTGTTTCCTTAGCGCGAGGGACCAAATAAACTGGACGGTCATGCACAAAACCACGAACCACAGAGCTCAAAATTGGGCGCAGAGGCTCTGGAATAGTCATGCGAATCATATCGCCCCACACAGCGCGAAGCTTAAGCTGCGGAAGCATATCCTTAGCACCCAAGCCGGATGCCAAAACTGTGTCCGGTCCTAAATCATCTGGAGTCGAAGCGCGACGCTCAATAACAACACCGCGCTTTTCAAGTGCATCAATCATAGCTGCAGTGAAAAGACGAGGATTGATTTGATGGTCGTCCGGCACGCTTACAGCGCCAGCAATAGTTGGCGAAAGAGCAGGCTCAATTTCACGAAGCTTACTAACAGAAATATGCTCAGCTCTACGGCCGTAACGATGCTGCAAGTTTAGCAACTCGTTTACGTGCTCGTTATCTGCAGCGTCGCCGCCAATTACGTAAGAGCCGCACTCTAAGTAGCCGGTTGGCTTATCGGTGTACTTTGCAACCGAATCAACCAATTCCTTATACATGGTTGCAGACTCGAACATAAGTGGATACAACGCTTCTTGCTGATATTGCATTTCTGCGGTAGGCGCCAACATGCCGGCAGCATGGTGAGAAGCACCCGAAACTGGATCCGGATCAATAATACTGACTTTTACGCCAGCTTCCGTAAGTCTCCACGCTGTTGCTAAACCGATAATACCTGCACCAATAATACGAATATTTCGCATATATACTCCTTCCCTACGGCGGCATTACCCGCATCAGGTTTCCGGTCGGCTTCCGCCCTCTCAGCCTGTATAGAACAAGCTCCCGGGAGCATAGTTTGTGTTTCAAACTATGCACTTACAGCAAAATATTGCGGCCTTTTACAGCACTTTCACGCACGTATGCATACTTGCTTTGAAAATAGCCAGCAATTTTCGCGAATTTAATTTTGTAAATTTATATCACGCAGCTGCAAAATGGAAACGACATTGCTGACTTTTCACATCGCAACTAATGCAAAATTTTAACACTTTTATGAAGAACAGGCGCTAATTATCATAAAAAATAGGGCTTTATTTGTTTAATTTCGTATTAATTACGTTTAATTACCTACCACACTAATTACACTAATAAAAAACGTGCCGGCGTGAACTCATGGGAGAAAGTTCACACCAGCACGTTGGCTGCAATGTTAATTACATAAAGTAACTAACGCTTATTTGCGATTCTTGCGACGTCGCACTACGAAACCTGCAATACCTAATCCAGCAAGGGTCGCAGCAAGACCTGCGAATGCCGAGATGTTTGCACCGGTATCCGCAATCTTGCCACCGTTAGACTTTCCTTCGTTGCCAGCAAGCCGCTTTGACAGAGCATCCTTTGCGTTTCGCAAAGCGTTAAGTGCTTCGTCAACCTGAGCTTGTGTGGCGTTAGGGTCAGAAAGCACCTGCTTAGCGTGGTCGAGCGCGTTCTGGTAGTTCTTGGCTTCCGGCGTATTAGCAACAGTGACATACGAATGCGTGTATGCATTTTCGCCGTTGCCGATAGTGCTCACGGAATTATCTACTTCAACCTTCAGAGCAGATTTGTCAACGGTTTCTACTCTTCCAACGGTGCTTGTTCCGAACCCATTAGCAGAACCGTTATTATAGACGCCGCTATAGCTGCCGCCACTATAATTGCCGCCACCGTTATAATTGCCGTAGCCATTTTCGTTCGCGTCACTATCGTCGCCAAAGTCACCCAAATCACCAAGGCCGTCGAAGTCAAAATCGTCACCACTGTTGTAGTTGTCAATAATTCGCTGCCTTGCTTCCTTAAGCTTTCGCAACGCATCATCAACCTGCTTTTGGGTAGCCTTCGGATCGTTCAGCACGCGCTTAGCTTCAGTCAATGCACTCTTGTACGCCGCCAAGTCCGGATTTTCTTCGCCGTCTAAACCAATAGATACTAACGCACCATTGAATTCTGGCGAAGCTGTGAAGGATCCATCCTTGTCATATTCCTTCTGCAGCTCTTCCTTATTGGTCTTGTACTTCTTTGCAATTAGGTCTCTTGTTTCCCTCAGCTTGCTTAACGCGTCGTCAACTTGCTTTTGGGTTGCATTCGGGTCGTTCAGCACGCGCTTAGCTTCATCCAACGCCTTCTTGTACGCCGCCACATCCGGGTTGTTCCCGTTATTGTCTCCTGCGTTCAACGCATTCGTGTACTCAAGCGTCTTGCTAAACGGCTCATCCTTGTCGTATGCTCGCTGCAAATCATCCAAGACGGTCTTATACTTATCAGCAATAAGATCCTTGGCATGCTTCAACTTGCGCAACGCTTCGTCGACTTGCTTCTGCGTAGCATTCGGGTCGTTCAACAAGCGATTAGCTTCATCCAACGCCTTCTTGTACGCCGCTACATCCGGGTTTTCATTGTCTCCCGCACGATCAACTGCGTTCTGGAATTCAGTTGTCTTGGTGAAGTCGCCGTCTTTCCCGGCTTCGTCACGCAATTCCTTCGTTCTTGTAGCGTACTTTTGCAAATCTTCGCGCGCTTTCTGCAACCTCTTCAGAGCGTCGTCGATTTGTGCTTGCGTTGGTTTTTCACTGAGAGGCACATCTTTGCCGTTGTGCTTTGCGATGAGCTCACGAGCTTTTGCTAACGCCTTGTCGTACTCATGCTTTGCTTTTTGAGCATCTTCAGAAGCATTAGGGTCAGCAGCGTTTTTGTATGCAGGATCCTTCGTGCTGTCTATCTTTGTGGAGTCGTCGAGCTTAGTGATGTCGGTTTTGTACTCGTCTTGTATCTTCTTGCGAGCTTCATCCAACTTTTTCTTAACTTCGTCGACTTGCTTTTGCGTAGCCTTAGGATCGTTCGCAACTTTCTTTGCTTCTTCTAACGCATCGTCGTACGCCTTCTTTGCAGGCGTCTTAGAATTATCAGTTACCTTAGTTTTATCATTCGTGTAACCTTTGTCAGAAGAGTTCTTGTAAGAAGGACCTTTCTTAGTGTCCGAATCAGTGTCAATCGACTTCTTCAAAGCATCCGTCTTAGTTGCGTACTTTTGCAAATCCTTGCGAGCTTTATCGAGATCCTCCAAAGCTTTGTCAACATCGCTTTGCAAAGCGCGACCATCAGCATGCTTTTGTACGCCGTCAAGGAAGTCCTTGTCGTCGACTTTCTTATCCGTATTCTTCTTATCGTTAGGTATTACCTTTCCGTTTTCGTCAACGTCTTTATCTAACTTATTTCCGAGTACTTTCTTAGCTTCTTCAAGCGCGTCGTCGTAGGCTTTCTTTGCTTGCTTTGCTTCGTCAGAAGCATTTTCGTCCGAAACGTTTGCGTACGCAGGATCATCTTGCGTAGCTTTATCGTCATCTACTGAAGCCTTAAGCTTAGTAGCGTCGGTATTGTACTTTTCGATTACTTCGCGAGCTTTGTCAAGAGCTTTCTTTGCAGCCTCAATCTCCCTCGTATCAATATTGGCGTGAGGATCATCAGCAAGCTTATTCTTAATAGCTTTTGCTTTTTCGTAAGCTTCGTTGTAATCCTTGAATGCTTGAGCAGCATCCTTATCCCCAGCATTCGCCTTATCTTTAGCGTTGAAGTACGCAGGAAGCTTATTGCCGGCAAAGTTGTCTGCAACAGTCTTAGTAATATCCGTCGGATCGCTAGAAAGCTTATGCAAGTCGTCTTCTGCTTCCTTGAGCTTATCAAGCGCTTCGTCAACTTGTTTTTGCGTTGCCTTTGGATCCTTAAGAACGTTATTAGCGTTTTCAAGCGCCTTGTCGTAAGCGTCCGCGTATCCTAACGCAGTATCCTTATCGACTCCATTTAAGCTTTCGCCATCCTTAAGCTTCTTAGCGTTGCGGTAGAACACGCTTGCAGATTCAAGATCGTCAGCTTTGTCGTTATCGTGACTCTGCTGTACTTGAGCGTCAAGAAGCTTCTTGTTGGTTTCGCGCTTATCGAGCGCTTCCTTTGCTTCCTTAAGCTTATCCGCTGCAGTATCAGAGTCAGTCTGCGTTGCGTTAGGATCTTTAGCTAATTCCGCAGCCTTATTTACGGCATCGTCGTAAGCTTTACGCTCGTCTTCAGTAGCGTTCTGGTAGCGAGGATCAGCATCAGAATGGTCATCCGTAGTGCCCGTATCAATTCCGCTATTAGTATTGACTGATTCGTTAAGCTTGTCTTTGTCTGTTGCGAATTCGTCAAGAGCTTTGCGAGCCTTATCGAGAGTATCTCTTGCTGCATCAACTTGCTTTTGTGTAGCGTTAGGATTTGCTACCAGCTTTTGCGCTTCTGCTAAAGCATCGTCGTAAGCTTTCTTAGCTTCTTTAGCTTTCGCATTCTTAGCATCATCCGGCTTGCCTTCAGGAGTCTTAAACGATTCACCGTCCAAATTCTTGTATTTGTCGGTTGCTTGCGTTCCGCTATTAGCGTCGTCACCATGCTCCTTAACGGACTCTTGCAAAGGATTCTTATCGGTTGGATCACCGTCAAGATCCTTACGAGCTTTATCGAGCTTAAGCGTAACGTTATCAATTTTCGCCTGAAGTTCCGGATTCTTCTTAATATCTTCGTCGCTCTTCTTTTGAGCTTCTTCAGATACTTTCCTAGCTTCTTCTAATGCGTCGTCGTAAGCTTTCTGAAGCTCCGGAGTAGCGTTGTAATACGTTGGATCCGTAGGAGTTCCATCCGGCAAAGTCTTGTTCTTGTCAACGGAAGCGATTAAGTCCTGCTTCTTGTTCTTTGTTTGAGGAACGAACAGAATATTAATTGCTTTAGACGTATTGTAAACGTTCTTACCTTTGTCATATACATACATGTAGTAATACGGATGGTAAGGATCCACGAACAAACGCGCCTTATATACTTTTCCTTCCTTTGCTGCAACTGTTACAGACTCGCTATCTTTGTCAAAGCTGTACTTTCCAGCCTTTGACTCGGACTCGCTCATCTTTTCTCCAGAATTTGCTACAGCAAGACCTGGCTCATTAAGGCCCTTTGGAGTTTGAGAAAGTATATCGAGAACACCAGTTGGCTCACCGTTTTCATCCATGAAGAAATTAACGTGAGAATATACACGCTTACCGCCTGTGCCTTCACGACTAAAGTTAAAGCGGTCGGAGCCATCGAGGTTTCGCAAGCCTTTAGAAGCTAAATCTCCCTTAGGGGTTGCTTTGAGCATCCTAATCAGATCGTTAGTATTAAACTCGCTTCCGAGCGAAGAATCGTAACGATAAATAAGCGTCTTGTGATCTTCACTCCACTCCAAGCCTTCGTCACTGTCGCGGCCATCGAGCTTTGTTTTGTCGAATTTCACGTCGTAATCTTTACGCAAATCAACAGAACGCGTAATCTTACTATTTTGAATATCCGACTTAAACGAACCAACAGCTTTGTCTGTACTAATCTTAACGGTAATAGTGTTTTCGCCCCGTCCGTTTGAAATATCCTGATTAGATTTACCGGTTTTCGTAAGATTACCCTTAAGATACTCAAGAGTAATCTGATCCACGCTAGTAAGACCGAGCTTACTGTTGTTCTTATTCGCGTCGAAAATAGCTTGCTTAATTCGAGCAACATCATCCTTAGAATATGCAATCGGATTATAAACAGGCACAGCGTTTTCACCAGAAGGTAGCTCAATATCTCCATCTTGCAAGTGCAAGCGCTTCTTCATAACCAGCATATCTTTGCTAATAACAGGCTGGTTTTGCTGGAATAGATTATCGAAGTTGATTGTAGCGTTACCTTCGCTGTCTACGCTGACTTTACTTGCGTCAATATGATTCTTTTCAGCAACGCGCTTTGCAATAGCATTCCTGTCGTCAGCAGTAAGATTATTTGGATTTTCTACTTCCAACTTTTCGATGCGATCGTCGTAACGAACTACAGTAAGCGGTATTGCTGGGGACTTTATGCCAAGATCCGTCACCATGTAGGTATTAAGAGTGTTCGAACCAAGTGCGTAGTCGTCGCCATTTTTAGTGTTGATTTT
The DNA here is from genome assembly GCF_049244055.1 of Gardnerella nova. Taxonomy (NCBI): domain Bacteria; kingdom Bacillati; phylum Actinomycetota; class Actinomycetes; order Bifidobacteriales; family Bifidobacteriaceae; genus Gardnerella; species Gardnerella nova. The sequence goes on from NZ_CP058369.1 coordinate 1,302,888, forward strand.
GGAGAACATGTCGTCGTCGTATGCGCCCATGCTTTCAGGAATTTTTGCATCGACTGTATCTGGAGTGTTGTTCACAGTATTCTCGTCAACACGCAAGCCAACACCCCCTGACTTACTTTGTGAAACAAGCTGGTCAGCAACGCTCATATTGTCTACGTCGTTGCCAGCTTTGTGATCAGTTGGAAGGTTCACTGCTTCGTGAAGCATTTTGCGCACAGTATCTGCAGAAAGGCGCTCGTTGTACTTTAATACGATTGACTTTGCGACCTTTGGCGGCACAAGCGTTGCGGTACGGAAGTTGTTAGATGTTGCGTTGTGCTGCAAATCACCTTCGTTATAGTAAAGGAAGATTGAGCGGTTTGCGCAATAACCTTGGCCTGTTTTAATTCCTGCATCCCTAAACGGCTGCTTCATAATCAAATCTGCACTGCCGTCAGGATTCTTCTTGAACTCATAAATTCCAGAATACGTCTGATGCATATCGTCTACGCGTTCAGAATCATACTCAATTAAGTTCTTATATGCAGCTTCCTCATCAGTATTAATGCCATCTCTCGAATCTGGCAAAATCACAACGCGCACAATCTTCTTGCCATCTTCTGGCTTTGGAAGGTGATACACAACTTCTTGCTTTGCAAGATTAGTGTCAAAAGTATTGTTTGGAGTTGCCCAACCGTAAATATTTGGCATTGACTTGGAAAAGTCTACTTCGTTAGGCTTCTTTTCTTCGCCTGCCCTGTCTTCTTTAATAGATTGCTTTTCTTCGTTTGATTTAGTTTCATCGCTGGCGGTACTTTGGCTTGCGTTTTGTGCATTGTCTTCATCTTCCGTCAAATTCAAATCGCTTAAATCTAAATCATCATTGAATAAGTCTAAGTCTTGAGATTCTTTGCCGGACTGATTGTCAGTTGCATCTGTGTCAGACTGATTACCAATGGCGTCTACATCGAAATCATAAATATCTTCCGCAGACTGTTGCTTTTCCGCTGAAGAGTGAGAATCAAGAGCGTTTGTTTCCGCAGCCATCGCAGGCGCTGTTCCGAAAGCGAGTGAAGCGCCAACTATCACTCCTGCGGCACCAACTGTCAACGCTGTAACTTTGCGAGCATCAACAGTTTTTGCAAGAGCTTGGTTAATTGTGGCGTCCAAACTCACTTTACGCGCATGCTTCATAGATCTTCTACTCATGTTTCCTCCTTGCAACTGTTACAAAACCAGTGATTTCTTTAGTTTTGAGATTTAATATCCGTCTCTGTTATGGTTACTGCTATTAATTTTTCAACGTCAATGTAGAAATTTCAGCATCCAAAACTCAACGCACATTGACAATGTTCCTTTATAAGCCAATAGCTGTATCTATATGAATAAATACAGCTAGCCCGTTAAGACATTATATCATTAGAAAAATATTTTGTGGAGAGATTAAACAACTGTTTAATGAAAGAAAAAATATACCCCCCCCCCGATTTATTACTAAAATCAAGCCCATTGATCGCAAATTTGTATCAAAAATCTTCAAAAAAGCACAACAAAACTTTAATTGTCTATACAAATCTAAACTTTTGTTATTAATATCAATTTAATTATATACAGTATATTTGCAAGATATATACAAAAAGTTGGAAGCCACCCACGCAATAATTGCAATGAACAATTAAGCTAAGCCGCTTCCAACTTCACACAAGCACGCAACGCTGCAATCAACTGCAACACAAGCTCAACAATCAATCCACCTACTCAACTGAGCGAAGTAGAATCTCCTCAAGCGCATGCTTTACAGAAACCGGCAACGTACAACGCCACTGCGCCCACTTCACTACGGAAGGCTGATCAGTTGCGTAAGCGTTAAGCATATCAACATTGTTGCGATACTTTTCTGCTTCCGATTCGTTTTCGTATTCAAGAGTTGAGATTGCAGCAATAGCGCTTGCACTTCCGCCAGCCTCACGCACTGCGTCAAAAGCCATTTCCTTACCACGGTACGGCACTTGCGCTTGAAGAAGGAATCGGTAAGCGTCGCCAACTTTAGGGTCGGCAGCAATTTGCAATCCGCCGTCAACAATTACACGAACTTCTTCGCAAGCAGGAACGTCATTTACGGAAACAGTTAAGCTCAAAGTTGAATCTTCGCCTTCGTAAGAAACTACAAACTCGCTTGCGTTAAGCTCTCGACCTCCTACAAATACACGAACGTTCGAGAAGTCTGCGCAATCTACGCCTCTAAATACCACGTTCCAGTTGCGGGTTTGCGGCACAGATTCTACAGCAGCTTCCGCACCTTCTACGCCAGAAATAATAAATTGCGAAGAACTATTGCCGTCGCGCCACACAAAATTCATACGTGTGTCGGCAGTATTCCCCGCAGACGCGGCAGCAAAGTCGCCGTTATCCTCGCGCATCACAAATTCGCCATCCGCACCCGGGAATGTGAGAACGCGCAAACTACGAGGATTTGCAATACTGTTAACCGATTCAGCAGCTTCAGCACTACGCTCGCAATCTGCAACTTCCGGCAAAACTTGCAGCGGCACAATTGCTCCGGCTCGCGCAAAAGCAGGCACTCGATCAAGCTCGCGCCATGCTTCAAACCTGCGACCATTCCAGCCGCGAGACACGTACCTGCGCCCGTCAAACAAATCGTACCAGTCACCTTCAGGCAACCAAACTCCAGCGCATCCGCGCAAAGCAGCAGAATCATTAGGCAAAACAATCGGCGATACTATAAGCTCGCTTCCAAAACGGTACTCGTTAGGAATTTCGTAAGCCATTCCAACTTCCGGCGACTGCCAGTACATTGGCTCAATAATCGGCCTGCCCTCAAAAGCTGCGCGATAATTCATCGTATAAACGTACGGCAAAAGTTCCGCGCGCAAACGAAGCATTTTCACCATTGCTTCGCGAGTCTCCTTAGGGAAATTCCACGGCTCTTTTCCAGCAAACGGCGAGCAAGTCGAGTGCAAACGATTAATGGGACTAAACGAACCGAAAGCGTACCATCGCGCTTCTAACTCATTATTTCGCACGCCAAGCATGTGACCGCCAATATCGTGACTCCACCATCCGTAGCCAATATTTGAAGCTGTAGAAGTGAAGTAAGTTTGGAAAGCAAGCGAATCCCAAGTAGTAACAGTATCTCCCGAGAATCCAACTGGGTAACGATGCGAACCAGGCCCCGCATAGCGAGAGAATGTAAGCGGCCAGCGGCCGTCGCGCGCAGCATCCTCATAATGCATGTGGTTCAGCATCCAAAGCGGGTCCAAACCAGGCTCGCGCGTCACACCTCCCTGCTGCCAGTCAATCCACCAAAATCGCACGCCTTCATCTTCCATGCGATGATGCATGTTGAAGTAAGCTTCCACGAATTGCGGATTCGTTAAATCAAATTCCACAGCTTTCCCACTCGCCGGATCAATACCAGCATCTCGCGCAACCTGCGGATAATCTTTTTCAAACGCACGCACTCCGTCACGCGGATGCAAGTTCAAAGTTGGAGCCAAACCAGCCGCGTTAAGTTTACGCAAGAAAGCACGATGGTCTGGGAAAAGCTCCTCGTTCCAAGTGTAACCAGTCCAACCTGAACCGTATTTCGCATCAACGTCAGTAACATGCCAGTCCATATCTATAACGGCTGCACTAAAAGGTATTCCTTCGCCCTTAAAACGATTGTGCAATTGCAAATATTCGTCTTGACGATAACGATAGTAGCGACTCCACCAATTACCTAGAGCAAAGCGCGGCAGTAACGGCTGCGAACCAGTAAGCCGGTAAAAATCTCGAATTGCATCAATATAGCGATGTCCGTAACCAAAGAAGTACAGGTCTTTGTATCTGCCGTCTTGTTCGCTAACTTTTTGTGCGCGCGGCTGCACCCAAGCCCCATACGGATTCGGTTTGCCATCAACTTTTTCAGCAGACACAATTTCGCAAGTTGCAGAATCATCTAAAACAGACCATCCGTCGCGCGAAAGAATGCCCGTACCGAGTTTTACCGGACCATTCGCTTGATCCAAAGTTCTAAAAGTTCCAAGAAGATTGCCAGGGCACGCGTCACCATAGTGCCACGTATTAAACTGCGTACACGGCACTCCGCGAACGACAATACTTAAACCTTCTTTACTAAAAGGTTTGCAATTGTAAGTGAGCAGCAGTTTTTCTGTTTCAACTTCCAACCAGCCGCCTTCGTTTTTGCGCACAGAAAACTTCGGCTGCACGCCAGGATTCGCGTCACTGCTGGCATTGTCATCATTGCTGGCATTGTTATCGGCAAAATTGCGTCGAATTATCGTCTGAGTAGGAGCATCTGCAAATTCGCCGTCGTCACTCCACTCAAGGCGCAGTAGCGAATCTGTAATAACCGTAATCCGCCACTTTTCGCCCTTAATTACCTGAATATCCTGTGCTTTGGCATACTGCGAATTTGCAACGTCAGCAAAAATTTGAGATTGCGAATCCGAATACTTCACAGCTTTACCGATAATTTGTGATTCATTTTGCTTGCTCATATTTACCACACTCATAGCAGCACCTTTACTTCAGTACGCAAGGCCACACTGCAACATTCGTTACGCAACACTTGTTGCACCACACTTTCGCGCACAGCACTTACGTATCTATCTTTCACTTCTGCGTGTTACTTACCGCTACCAGTGGAAATACCGGCAATAAACTGCTTTTGGAAAATTACGTACACTATAATAACTGGCACAATCGCCAAAGAAGTCGCTGCAAACAAGCCACCATAATCAGTGCCATATCGCCCACTAAACACCTTCAAACCCACTGCGAGCAGCTGCTTCTTTTCGTCCGAAATCATCAAGAACGGCCACAGATAATCTTCCCAATTCCACAAGAAAGTGAAGATGGCGAGCGCAGCAATCGTGTTATGACTCATAGGAAGGATGATGCTGTGGAAAATACGGAAATCAGATGCGCCATCGAGTTTTGCAGCCTCAATGAGTTCGTCAGAAATACCTGTTATTGACTGACGGAAAAGGAAAATGCCGAAAGCACTAATTAATCCCGGCACAATTAAGGCTCGATACGTATCCTGCCAACCGAAGCTTGTCATCATATCGTACTGCGGAATAATAGTTACGGCCCACGGAACCATCATGGTGCTCATTACTATACCAAAAAGCAAATTACGGCAACGGAAACGCATTTTTGCAAATACGTACCCCAACACTGCACTGGTGTAAATAGCAATTACCGTTTTTGCTACGGCAACAAACAACGAGTTGCAGAACAATCTCAAGAAATCAAATTTTTCCTGAATCCCAACATAGTTATCGAACGTACTCGGTATAGGGAACAGTCCGCCATCGACACGCACAATATCACTATTTGGCGCAAATGAAGAAATGAACATCCACACAAACGGAATAATTGTCAGCGCAGAAAGCAGAAAAAGAAAAATAGTAAGCGACCAACTCAACACCGCATGACGAGTGCTGCTTCTTGCACGATTACGTAATTTTTTCACAATACCCCCCTTAGCCGGCGCCGTAACAGCAACTTCCACCGTTTTCGTCTTATTGCTCATACCAACTCACCGTCCTCAGAAGCTTTGAACATGATTATCGTGAGTGCGCCAGTAAAGATAAAAAGCACTACGCTCATGGCCGACGCAATACCAAAGTTATACTTTTGGAAAGCTTGATCAAAGATTAAGTAGCTAATAGTGTAAGTTGCTGTTCCTGGACCACCGTTAGTCATAACTAAAATCTGTACATAGGCTTGCAGGTAAGCAATCATTGACGTAATCACAATGAATAACGTTGTTGGTTTGAGTAGCGGCAAAGTAATACGGAAGAATTTTTGCACACTGTTAGCGCCATCAATATCGGCGGCTTCATACACGTCTTTGGGAAGATTCATTAAGCCTGCCAAATATAGCACGGTTGCGTAGCCAAAATCTTTCCAAATGGTCATGATAATAATTGCCGGCATAGCCCAAGTAGAACTATGCAACCAATTAATATTCAATCCCGTAACTTTATCAATCATGCCAAACTGCGGATCAAACATCCACATCCACACGAAGCTTACTGCCACAAGTGGCGTAATCGTTGGCATATAAAATAGGCCGCGCAGCGAATCTTTGCAATGCACGAGCTTGGAGCTGAGCAACATTGCCAAGCCCAAACCGAGAATAATGCGGAAAATCACGGATACTGCCATGAAAATCGCCGTATTCCCGATTGACTTCCAGAATAAGCCGTCGGTTAAAATCTGCTTGAAATTATCGAGCCCAACCCAGTTGTACGTTCCAACCAACGGATTCCACTCGTGGAAGCTGCCGGCAAACGCTTTATAAATAGGATAGGCAAGGAAAATCGCGAAATAAGCAACCAGAAATGTCACTGCCACATTGCGAAAGGAGAAGGTTCGAGACAACGCAGCGGTTACTTTTGCTATACCACCAAATTTTTTTCTCAGAGGAGTTGAATGAGATTTCTGATTTACTTGTTCCATGATTTCCCTTGCCTTACTTGCGAGAACACACTTCAGTTTATGAATCTTTTACTTGTGTTCTTTGAAGAATTCATACTTGCTTTCTGCGGACTTAAAGTTGGAATTCTTCATGTCTTTTACCATGGTCGCTTGTGCTTCTTTTACTGCGGAATCAATAGATTGACCATTTTGCATAACGTTTTGGAACGCTGCTTTGCTGCTGGTTTCCACCGTAGAAGGAGTGATGCCTGGCCAAATCAACCTATTCACGCGAGGCTGAATAGCAGCCATTACCGGGGCCTTAAGAATCTCTGGATCATTCTGTAGCGATTTCTTCGCTGGGAACGAGTTCAGATGTTTCACTGCAGAGCGAATAAAAGCGTCGTTAGCGAGAATGAACTTGATAAAGTCTTGTGCCACGGCCTGCTGTTCTTTGCTTTGGTGAGCGTTGATTCCTGGAGTGGATTCGCCGTTGTAGCGATCGTAGGCAAATGGCGTTTCTTTCGTGAATGTTGGAGTTGGGAAAATACCGTATTCTATGTTCGGATATTTTTCTTTCAGTAGGCCTTCAAGCCAACCCCAAGCGTATACCATTCCGGATTGTCCGTTGCCAAAGCTTTGCGTGTAATCAGTACCGAAGTCTGTTGCAATAACTTTGTCTTTGTCGTACAAATTCTTTAAGAATTGCATGTTTTCGCGCGTAATTTTGTTGTCAAAATTAGGCTTTTTACCACTTTTATCGAACGCAAGTTCGCCACGTTGATAGTTCAAGCCTTGGTTGATTGCAGGGTATGCGTCACCATTAACATTGAAACCAGCTTGTACCATCTTAGAACCGTTCCACTTGGTGAGTTTCTTTGCCACCTCGCGTAGTTCGTCCCAAGTCTTAGGAATATCTGCTTCCGTTAAACCGGCTTCTTTCCAAAGCTTTTTATTGTAGTAAATATTGCCGGTATTGATAACCGAGTCAATATACTTTACTTTTCCGTTGGCGTCTTCGTGTGCAACAGAGGAGCTGTAATCGGCTTCCATTGCTGCCTTGTCAACGTTATAGTCGGCAGCGTATGGGCGTATAAGCTCATCCTTGGAATTGTGAATATTGAACAGAGCCGGGCCGTTTTTGCCTTTGAGCGCTAACGGCAGTTTCGTCCAATAATCGTCCCAAGCAACATTCTTCGTTTTGAACGTTACATTAGGGTAGATTTTCGTATACTGCTTAATCATATCGTAGATTGGGTCTGTACTGCTGTCTCCCCAGCTCCAATATTCCAAAGCAATTGGCTTGCCTTGATTAACAAGGTGGTTAGGATCATATTTCAATGCCTCGCCCATTACCGGCAAACCTTTGTCTTTTTTCGCGTCGGTGACACCGGCAGAATTGCTGCCGCATGCGCTAACACTAGCAAGCATGCCTAAAACGGCAACACATGAAATACACATTTTTCTAATGTTCATTGTTACTCCACTTCTTCGTGAAATTAATGGGTAAAATCTATGATATTGCGAAAAGTTTTTACTGGTCAAACAGAAAAAATGTTAATGTAAAGGTTTTCATTTCAAATCCGTTAAACTGCACTATTTTTGCAAAAATAAATACTTTTTTACCCGCGTGTCTAAAAATGTAAACCTTTACATTTATTGTATTTACATAACACTTATATGTTCTTTTTAAGGCGTATATGTAACACTCTTCATATTTGAGCAAAAAGAGGCAGAAGATCAGAAGGGAACAAAATGTCAAAAAATAGTATTAGCGATGTAGCTACGCTAGCAGGGGTTTCTATAGCAACTGTCTCTAGAACTTTCGCCCACCCAGACAAAGTAACACCAGCAACACGAGCAAAAGTTACACAAGCAGCAGAACAACTCGACTTTACTGTATCAAGAACCGCAGGAGTACTGAAATCAGGCAAATCATACCGCATAGCATTACTCATTGGCAGCAGTCGCATAGAATGGTTCAGCGCTTGTATTATTGAAGGATTAAACGCTACATTGCACGCAGCCGGATACGATTTAGTAATTTATTCAGTAGATGGTATCGAACAGCGTAAAACTTTCTTCAAAGAACTACCTTTACGCGGTAATACTGATGCCGTAATCGTATCTTCTTTCGATATCAGCAACAATGAAGCAGAACAGCTTCAACGCATAAAAGTACCTATTGTGGGTATTAATTGCGTGGCGTCTAAAATTCTTTCTGCAGCAATCAGCATTGACGATGCGGCAGGAATTAAACTTGCAGTGCGCCATCTCACTACTTTAGGCCACAAAAGACTACTGTACGTTTACGAACATTTTAATTCACCACTTCGCTTCAGCTCTTCGAGGCGAATCACCAGCTTTGAAACAATATGCAACGATACACCCGGAGTCCAAGGGAAAATCCTACCAATTGACTTTGGAGACAATCCCTTAGATGCCACTATTTCAGAACTATTTTCGAGCAGCAACCCTCCTACTGCACTGTGCTTTCACCAAGATTCCACAGCAATACCGTTCCTGTTTCGTTTACAAAAACTAGGCATACGAGTGCCAGAAGATTTGTCCATTATTGGTTTTGACAACAGTACTTTTGCAGAAGCAGTAGGCTTAACTACCATTCGACAAAATCCGTGTCTAATGGCTCAGCAAGCCGCCAATATTGCTTTAGCACTTATTAACGAGCAGCCAATCACAAGACGCCATGTTACAGCTCCGCTTCAGCTTCTAATACGAAACTCAACTGGTCCTGCCCCAGACATTACATCTGCAAACTGATTTGCAGTAAAACTCGCCGTACAAACAAATTCGAAAACTGCTACGAAATGTTTTCAACGCAAAAATACTGCAAACAATGCTGCAACCGCCAGCATTACCGGATACCACGCGTACATAATCCAGCGAAATACCGGCGAATCCTTATGCCCATCACCGTAAGGGCTGCGATAATGCAACACTGCCACGCCAATACCAGGCGCAAGCATCGACATAGCGCCAAACATTCCAGAAATAAGTTCCATGCGAATTTCATGCTTTTGCATCAGCTCAAAAATCAGCACAAATACAAGAAATATTGCGCCTCCCCAGAAAATTTGCTGGCGCACATAAACTTTACCAATAATATTCCACAGCAATCCTGCAACCACTAGCGCAACGTACGCAGCGCCACGCGAAAAACCGCTAAAACGCTCTCGAATCATGTCGATTCCCATAAGAACGAATAACGCAATTACCAGCGCAAATACAGGGTTTTGCGAGCGCAAATCAAACGCGCAACCGGATGTAGTGAGATCGTACGGCAATTCGCAAATTACTGCCAAAATCAGCAGTCGCAGTATGTAAAGATTCACATTATGCGTATTGTGATATCCGCGCATAAGAATCCACGCGTACCATGGCATCGCCGTCCAACTAACTACTTCGGCAAGAACGGCGAATGTAAGAGCGAGCATATTATCTCTTCTTAAACCGCCAAACAAATGCGGTATTACGGGAGCACTAAATGCACTAAGCATCATCATAAACGCGCCAAGCATCTTAAACTTGCGCAAAGTAATGCCCATTTTTATGTTTTTATCTGCACGAATTTTAGGCTTTAGCGTATCCATAACTTTCGCACTCCCTTGTATTTACACGCATACTGTCTTAAGTAACGTTGTCTTAAGTAACGTTGTCTTAAGTAACGTTGTCTTATTTTTCTACTGCTCTGTTTTACTACCGTTTATTGTATCGCAGTATTTATTGCGAATTAAAGCGGCAAATCGAATACTGCAAAACTTTGTGCGCCGAGTTTCAAGGAATTTCCGTCACTTAGCACTTCGCCAATTTTCAACAGAGGATTTTCGACTGCTTCCTGAGTAAGATTTGCCAACGTTGCAAACGGTACCGTTTCGGCACTTACTCCAGGATTCATAACCACAATGCTTCTTTCGGCAGCTGATTCTCCCTCGTTGCTTTTTGCACAACGCTCGTAAGCAAATCCGCGGCCATCAACAGGAGCATACAGCACTCGCCAAGACGCGTCAGCTTGCAAAGAAGCGCGATTGTGACGAAGCGCAATAAGCGCGCGAACCCAAGAAAGGAAGGAATCTTCGCAATTAATTTGCGCAGAAACCGTTGGAATTTCGCCACTTTCTACAGCTTGTTTGCGAGAGTTTGCGCAAGTGCGCCCGTCCGCTCGCGCTTCGACAGGTAAATATAGTTTCGATTTTGCAGCCGTTGAGAAACCGAGATTTTTTGTGTCATCCCACTGCATTGGCGTGCGCGTGCCGGTTCGAGCATAGCCGCCTTCTTTTGTTGGAATATCGCGATATTTCATGCCAATTTCGTCACCATAGTAAACGAAAGGTACTCCCGGCATAGTCAGTAGCATACCAAAAGCTACGCGACGCTCACGATCGTCTAGGCGTGGAGCCATGCGAGGCGTATCGTGATTGCACGAAATAAAACTAAAATATCCTTGGTTGCAGGTCGACTCGTATTGCGGGCAGTAATCGTCTAAGAACGGACAAATACTTCCGCCGCCGCGCGCAGAAAAGTAGCTGTGATCGTGCTCAGGATTGTTATCTAAAGCGTTATCAACGTCACGAAGCAAACGTGCATAACCATTAGGATTGCCATCCCAGCGCCAACTCAAATAAAAGTCCATATCAAAGCCAGCAGAAAGCGCCTGACGCGGCCTGCCCCACTCGGAAACGAAAGCAGCTTCAGGGTATTCCTCTTTAACAATTCCAAGCATTTCCTGCCAAGCGCGAATCGTATTATCCTTGCCAAGGCTTCCTTCGCCATTGTTGTCGTCATTTTTTACGAGAGAATCAGCCATATCAACGCGGAAGCCATCCGCGCCGAGCGAAAGCCAAAATCGCATAACATCAACCATTGCTGCGCGAGTTTCAGCCGCTTCTTCAGAATCAGGCGAAGATTGCCAAGCGCGATCTCGATGCGCAAAACCGTAATTTAGCGCAGGCTGACATTTGAAAAAGTTGAGAATATACGTTGCGTCGCGCTCGCTTTCACCACCAATAAACGGCATGGAATAGCCGGAAAATGCGCTATCGGTCCAAATATAGCGCTTGCTGAACTCGTTTTCTTCAGCTTTAGAACTTTCCTTAAACCACTCGTGTTCTTCACTTGTGTGTCCTGGCACTAAATCAAGCAAAATACGCATTTCGCGCTTGTGTGCTTCACTGAAAAGCTGTTGTAAGTCTTCATTAGTTCCGTAACGCGCCGCAACTTTTTTGTAGTCACGCACATCGTAACCAGCATCCTTAAAAGACGAGTCGTAGCAAGGATTAAGCCAAATTGCGTTGCAACCAAGCGATTTCACATAATCCAATTTTTTAATAATTCCTTGAATGTCACCTATACCGTCACCGTTTGTATCGCAAAAACTTTGCGGATAAATTTCGTAAAAAACAGCGTTTTTTAGCCAAGTTGCATGGTCATACAATGCCATTATTCCACCCTTCTCGTGTTGTATTATTTAGTTTACTCGATACCGCTTGAAAACACTGTGTTTGTTTGAACACATAAACCAAGCCGCCACTCATTTGCAAACGACATCATATTCGTGTATACTGCACATTGCTTACGAACGGATTTTGTGAGACATGTGACGCTGCTCTATGCAATAACATCGCAATGTTGCACCACAATAAGATTCGTTACTACGCCACCAAATGATATGCCAATTTTTGGCATGATATAGGAGGTCAAGGATGACGAATATTAAGAAGATGCTGGGCGCAGGCCTCGCAGTTGCTACTCTCTTCGGTTTTGCAGCATGCGGTTCTAGCACCAACAGCGACAAGAAGGCTGCTGATTCCACTGTTCAGCTCACTGTTTGGTCTGCTTCTGAGGATCAGAAGGCAGGCGGCTGGGTTGACACCGTTGAGAAGGAATTCCAGAAGGCCAATCCAAACGTTAAGTTCAAGAACACTGTTGTTGAGCCACCAAAAGCTGCTGAGTCTGTAAAGAAGGATGCAAAGGCTGCTGCTGACGTTTACCTCTTCCCTAACGATCAGCTTGGCGACTTGGTCAAGGCTGGCGCAATCGGCGAGTTAAGCGATGACGCTGTAAAGCAGGTTAAGGAACAGAACGAAGAAACTTTGGTTAATTCCGTCACCGCTCAGGATGGCAAGATGTACGGCGTTCCTTACACCGGTAACACTTGGTTCATGTACTACAACAAGTCCAAGTTCTCTGCTGACGACATCAAGTCTCTCGACGCAATGCTTGAGAAGGGCAAGGTTGCATTCAGCGTTTCCAACGCTTGGTACCTCCCAGGCTTCTACCTCGATGGCAACATGACACTCTTCGGCGAGAAGAGCAACGATGCTAAGGCTGGCATGAAGCTCGGCGACAAGGCTGCTGAAATCACTAAGTACCTCGCGAAGTTAGTTCTTAACAAGAACTTCGCTATTGATAGCGATGGCAGCGGCTTGTCCGGTTTGAAGGACGGCTCCGTCGACGCCATCTTCTCTGGCTCTTGGGATGCCGCAAACGTAAAGGCAGCTTTGGGCGACAACTATGCAGCTGCTTCTCTTCCAAAGTTCAAGACCGAATCCGGCGAGCACCAGATGAAGTCCTTCGCTGGCTCCAAGGCTGTTGCTTACAACCCTAACTCCAAGCACCCAGAGATGGCTGCTAAGTTTGCTGCATTCTTGGGCTCCAAGAAGTCCCAGCAGATTGCTTACGAGAAGCAGGGCGTAATTCCTTCCGACAAGTCTCTTGCTGATTCCGTAAAGTCTGATCCAGCTGCTGTTGCTCAGATGGAAACCATTGCTAAGACTTCTGTACTGCAGCCAACAGTCCCTGAGATGGGCACCTTCTGGGATCCAACCCAGACTTTAGGCGCAGCAATCGCAGGTAAGAAGGACGTTACCGAAAGCAATGCTGCAGAGAAGACTGCAGAATATGCCAAGGGTTTGGCTGAAACAGCAAAGTAAGCATTAGCTTTGCTTAATAAATAAATCTATATAGAATGCATAAACGAATAATAATTGTTTTATGCATTCACAAATAACACGCCCCAGTCCCCACTCTAGTGAAAAGGGGCCGGGGCGTGTTATTTATATACTTCTCTAAAGCACTCACTGTTTATATGAAAGGTATGTCATGACTGGCACGACATCCACAAAGCGAGAAAGGCGCCAGAAGACGTCAGTTGTAGAACGCTTTGCTCCTTCGCCATATTCACTGAAAGAGGCTGCAGAGCACGCAGACATTCTTTCGTGGATTTCCATCGTTATCTTCGGCTTCGGCACTTTTGTTCGCAAACAATTCACTAAAGGCATTTTGTTCCTTCTGTGTGAAGCTGTTCTTTTCGGATTCTTATTCACAACCGGTTCAGAATACCTTCCAAAGATTCTTACGCTTGGCACAAAAAAGCAAGGTAAGATTAAGATAAATGGTTTCTGGCATTATACCGCAGGTGATAATTCCGTTGAAATTTTGCTGTACGGCGTTATGTCTCTTGCAGCAATTATTGTGCTCATTTATTTAGCAACGCTCTCCCTACGTAGCGCTTATAAGGCACAAGTTATTACAGCAAGTGGAGAAAAGCCAGCAAACTTTGTTAAAGACGCTTCATCTTTGCTCGACAGCAAGGCACACGTTGGTTTTATGACACTTCCAACCGCTGGCATCATTCTCTTTACTATTTTGCCATTGCTCTTCATGATTTCTATGGCATTTACCTCTTACGATAAGCACCATCCAACCTTATTCACTTGGACTGGTTTAAATAACTTCTTCGCAATTGGTAACCCTAAGAGCTCTATTAACGCAGCAACGTTCTTCGACGTTTTGGTTTGGACTCTTGTTTGGGCATTCTTTGCAACATTCCTTAACTTCTTCTTCGGCATGTTCATTGCAATGATTATTAACCGCAAGAGCACGCGCCTTAAGGGATTGTGGCGCACATGCTTCTCCCTTACCATCGCAGTTCCACAGTTCGTATCCTTGCTCGTCATGAACAACATGCTTCAGCAGAATGGAGCAATTAACCGACTGCTTATGGAAAATGGTTGGATTGATCAACCTCTTCCATTCTTCCAGGACGCAACATGGGCTCGAGTAACAGTTATTCTTGTTAACCTTTGGGTTGGTATTCCATTCACGATTATGCAGATTACGGGTATTTTGCAGAACGTTCCTGCAGAGCTCTACGAAGCTGCAGAACTCGATGGTGCAACCTGGTGGCAGCGTTTCATGAACGTTACCATGCCATACATCGTCTTCGTAATGACTCCATACTTGATTACTACCTTCACTGGCAACATCAATAACTTCAACGTTATTTACCTCTTGTCTGGCGGCGCACCAACATCACTTGGTTCTACAGCAGGCAAGACTGATTTGCTTATTACTTGGCTTTACAAGTTAACAGTGGATCGCGGAGACTACAACATCGGTGCTGTTATCGGCATTATGACGTTTATTGTTCTTGCCGTCGTAGCACTTGTTACGTACCGCAACTCTGGATCTTATAAGAACGAGGAGGGATTCCGGTGAGTGAAAAAAATACCACTAAGAGCACAAACGCTGTTGTACACAGCACTCGTAGTGTTTCTCTGCTCAAAGACCAGCGCGTAAGAAGAATAATTGGTGACGTATTCTCTCACCTATTCTTGGCTGTGTTGTCAATTATTTGGTTGATTCCAATTGTTTGGGTTTTCTTGGAAAGCTTCAACAAGAACGAATCCCCATTCCAAAAGACATTCTTCCCAACAGAGTACTCGTTCAATAACTATATCCGCTTGTTCACCGAGCGCGAAGCCTTGGACTTCCCACGCATGTTCTTGAACACTTTGATTGTGTCCATTTTCGTGTGCATTATCTCCTTGTTCTTCGTACTTGCCGTGTCGTTCTGCATGTCTCGCCTTCGCTTCCGCGGTCGTAAGACATTCATGAATATTGCTTTGATTCTGGGCATGTTCCCAGGCATCATGGCAGTTATCGCTATCTACTTCATTTTGAAGGCTCTCGGTTTGACGAATGGTTCGGTTGTTCTAATCGCACTTATTATCGTCTACTCTGCAGGTAGCGGCGCCGGCTTCTACGTTATGAAGGGCTACATGGATACTATTCCAAAATCTTTGGATGAAGCTGCTTACTTGGATGGCTGCACTACTTGGCAGGTCTTCTACAAGATTATCCTCCCAATCTGCAAGCCTATGATTGTGTTCCAGGCAATTACAAGCTTCTTGGGTCCATGGCTTGACTTCGTTATGGTTAAGACGATTGCCAACAGCCAAGACAACTACACTGTTGCTTTGGGCTTGTGGAAGATGCTCGATAGGGAATTCATTAGCAACTGGTTCGCACGATTCTGCGCGGGCGCTGTGTGCGTTTCGATTCCTATCGCAATCCTGTTCATCATCATGCAGCGATTCTACGAAGAGTCGATGTCTGGTTCTGTTAAGGGCTGATAACAACAGATTGTAAAGTTAAAGAAGGCCGAGGCGCTTTCGAGCGTTTCGGCTTTCTTTATTCCACAACTCAACGCTTCAAAAAATCAATTAACTAAATAATTTAAAAATAAAAAATTAAATAGTCGAGGCTAAAAAATAATTTAAAATAACTTAAGCCACTCGCAGTTTGACTCAAAACGATACTGGTTAACAAACCTTACTGCATTAAGCCAAATAACGCTCGAATAAAGTTACGTACAAATAAAAATTGCAAATAATAAATTAAAAATAAGTAAATCGTAAAATTTAATATCACACTTAATTGCAAAATATACAGTAAGTAAAATATACAGTAAGATAGTACTTACGAAATAACAAAATAAGAAGGATATTACACATGACGTTCCCATCTTCGGCAACTTGGCCAGTGTACGAAGGTCCTCTCGGTTTTTCTTTGAACCCTAAGTCCACCACTTTTACTGCGTGGGCACCAACTGCACAAGCTGTAACTTTAAGACTTTTTGAAACCGGAAATAATAGCGAACCAACGCAGACGCACGAAATGAAACCTCTACGCGATGGCGCTTGGCGCGCAATCTTCCGTAAACGTCTCGATGGAGTTTACTACGACTATCTTGTTACTTTCCCTGACGGAACGGTAAAGCGCACTTGCGACCCTTGGGGTATTGCTAGCGGCGTGAACGGCGAGCGCAGCTTGGTAATTGATGAGGATCGCGTCACTCCGGCAAACTGGCATAAAGATAAGTCACCTAAGTTTGTACGTCACGCCATGGTTGTGTGGGAAACGCATGCTGCTGATTTCAGCAGCGACCCTCGTGGCGGCTTTAAGCCTGAACATCGCGGTCAATATCTTGCTTTTACTGACGAGCACACTACTTTGCAAAGCGAAAGCTCCTCTGCTACTGCTACTACCCTGCCTACTGGCTTGGATTATATTAAGCAGCTCGGCGTTACGCACGTGCAGCTTGAACCAATTTACGATTTTTCTACAGTCGACGAGGTTGCAATCGATAATGCACGCAAAAATAATGCCTCTGCAGAAGAACTGGATTCTTTGTATAACTGGGGCTATGACCCTCACGCATACAATGTTCCGGAAGGTGCTTACTCGAGTAATCCGTACGATGGCACTGTGCGCGTACGAGAATGTAAAGCAATGATTGCGGCATTGCATGCAAATGGTCAACGCGTAATTATGGATGTGGTTTACAATCACATGTATAAAGCTGCTGAAAATGCTTTCGAATGCATGGCTCCTGGCTATTTCTGCAGGCGCAATGAAGATGGCACTTTTGCAAATGGTTCCGGCTGTGGAAACGAAATGGCTTCCGAACACCCTATGTTCCGCAAGTTTATTATTGAATCGTTGCTTCATTGGGCAAAGGATTACCATATTGACGGCTTCCGTTTCGATCTTATGGGCTTGATGGATACTGAAACTTTGAATCAGGCTCGAGCAGCGCTGGATGAGCTTCCTGGCGGCAAGGATATTGTTATGTATGGCGAACCTTGGGGAGCTTCGGAGCCTGCGGTAGATGAAAAATTGCCAATGGGAGATAAAGAAGGCCGCGAAACTCTTAACGAGCGTATTGGTTGGTTTAGTGACGAGTCGCGCGATTCCCTTAAGGGTAATGTGATGAATCACCTCGATCGCGGTTACGTTAACGGCAACGAGTTTTGGTGCGCCGATGCTGCTCGACAAGCCTTAGACGCTTGGCGAGATACTCCTTCTGCTGGAAAAGAAGTCGGCCAAATTGTGCAGTATACTTCTGCGCACGATGATTTGACGTTGTGGGATAAGCTCTGCATTTCCATGCGCGACAATGCTGGAGAATCCGATTTTAATGCTTGCGATGCGCAACAAGTGGCAGATATCATTAACGCCAACATGTTTGCTGCAGGCATGATTTTATGCTCGGCTGGCACACCATTTATGCTCAGCGGAGAAGAGTTTGGTCGCACAAAGTACGGCTGTGACAATTCTTATAATCGTGGCATCATTCTGAATCAGTTGGATTGGGCACGCACCGAGCAGTTCCAGCCGCTTGTGAAGTGGTACCGCGCGCTTATTGCGCTTCGTGCCGAACACAGTGCGTTGTACGATGGCAAACGTAAGCAGCTTCCTGCATCTAATAAGACGGTTTTGGCTACGCGCGTTGGCAACAATCTTATTGTCTGCGCTAACCCTATGTACAATGCTGACGCAACAGTTGAGTTGCCTGTAATTCATAGCGAAAAAACTCAAGGCTGGCATTGCGTGCTCGATTCTACCGACTATTTTGCAGAATGGACACATACGCAACCAACTCAAGCCGCTTCTATTGTCAATGACGGGAATACCCACACTTTGCATATTCCAAGCCGCACTTTTGTAGTTTTGAGTTCTAAATAAGCGATACGTTGCGCAAGTTGCGCAAGTTGCGTAAGTTGCTTAAGTTGCTTAAGTTGCTTAATAATTCGTGTGTTGCGTAACAATTCGTAAGTAGACTGCACTAAAGCAAATTGCGATACCCAATCATGATACAAATTGTGATTGGGTATTGTCGTACTTGGCGTGTTCCCAACTCGCCATACTGCAGCTTATATTGCAAACGATGTCAGTTATTTATATAATTGTCGCTTAGGGTGTATTCCAATCCAGAGATGTGCCGGGATACACACTCTCGCCATTACCGCACTTGGCACGCTTACGACGAAGTTAGAAATGTGCCAAAACCACGAGATAGAAGGAGCATTATGAGCACAACAGCTACCAGCAAAGCTGAAGATGCCACGCCTGTGGAAGAGGAAAGTCCAGAGCGTCTCGCACGCCCGTTGATTAAACTTGCAAAAGCATGTGGAGTCGCTACTTTCTACATTGACCAGCAGGGCAGCTACACAGAGATTACCGACGAAGCATTGGTTGGGGTACTTGAAGCGTTGGGTATGCCAGCAAACACGCCAGAAAATATTGAAGCATCATACGAAAGTGTGTTGCGTAAGCGTGCAAGTGAACTGCTTCCGCCAACTGTTGTTTCGTTTAGTGGGGCTAAAACGCGCGTGCCTGTTCACGCTGGCGCTGCTAAGCCTCAAAATATTCGCGTAACGCTTGCGTTAGAAGATGGCACCACTTACGAGGGTGAGTTAAGTGCTATTACAGCTGACGGCGATGACTTATACTTGGAGCTTCCAGACGATTTGCCAATGGGCTACCATACGCTGCACGCTCAGGTTGTAGATGAGCACGGTGGAGTCGTAAGCCATGCTGACGCCACGCTTATTGCCGCTCCAGCGCGTATTCCTCTTCCAGAAAGCGTAAAGGCTCGTCATCGTTGGGGTTACATGACGCAAATGTATTCCGTACGCTCCAAAGATTCCTGGGGTATCGGTGATTATGGTGACTTACGGCGCTTACTTAAGGATGCAGCTGAGATTGGCAAAGCTGATTTTATGCTGATTAATCCAATTCACGCCAGCGCACCGGTCACTCCTCTTGAGCCTTCGCCTTATTTACCTGAGTCGCGTAGGTTCTTGAACGTTACGTATATTCGTCCGCAAGATATTCCTGAATATGCTGAATTGAGCGGCGAGGATCTCGCCAAGGTAGAGCAGTTGCACGAGTCAATCGCTCCGCAGAATAACAATCCAAATCCTATGGATATTAATGCCGCATGGGATGCTAAACTTCCTGCGCTGCGCATCATCTTTAAGCAACCTCGTTCTGCTGAGCGTGAACGTGAATTTACTGAGTTTAAGCATCGTTCTGGCGAAGATCTTGATGCTTTTGCAACGTGGTGCGTCGCGTTTGAAGTGTGGGGTGCCCCTTGGGGAGATAACCTGTGGTTTGATACAACCGGTAAGGGTACGCCACAAATTGAAACGCTTAAACGTGAACATGCCGACTTGTTTGAGTTCCATCGCTGGTTGCAATGGATTGCTGACGAACAGGTTGCTGCCGCTCATGCGGAAGCTAAAGCTGCTGGCATGGCAATTGGTCTTATGCAAGATATGGCTGTTGGCGTGCACGGTTACGGTGCCGACGTGTGGTGGAGTCCAGAACGCTTTGCTAATGGCGTAAGCGTGGGCGCTCCTCCTGACTTCTATAACCAGCAAGGCCAGGATTGGGGCCAGCCTCCGTTTGATCCGAATTACCTGGATGAAACTGGTTATATTGCTTACCGCGACATGGTTCACAATGTGTTCCTGCACGCGGGTGCAGCTCGCATTGACCACGTACTTGGATTGTTCCGCTTGTGGTGGATTCCACAAGGTCAGGGCGCAAGAAATGGCGCTTACGTTTACTATAACGTGGATGCTATGCTCGCGGTGCTCACCATTGAGGCAACGCGTGCGGGAGGCGTGGTAATCGGCGAAGACTTGGGAACGGTACCAAAGTATGTTTCTAAGGTTCTTGCAGCCCATGGTGTGCTTGGCACTGTTGTCGAGTGGTTTACGCATGACGATGAGGCTGAGGCTGCCTCTAAGAAAGCTGGAAAGAAGCAGATTATTTTCGCCGATCCTTCTACTTATCGTGAGTACGCACTTGCTTCTGTCACAACGCACGATATGCCACCTACAGCGGGTTATCTTGCGTTTGAGCATGTGAAGCTTCGCGAGCAGCTTCACTTACTCACAGACTCCGTAGAAACCTTCCAGGAAGCAGCTCAAGCGGAACGCGACGCAATGATGAAGATGCTTCTTAAGGGCGGCTGGATTAGTGAGGAAGCTGCTGAGGATGTAGAAGGTCACGTGCAAGAGATTGTGGAAGCGATGCACGCAATTATGCGCACTTCCCCATCGTTACTATTGCAGGTTGCACTGGTTGATGCTGTTGGCGAGCGCCGCTCTCAGAATCAGCCTGGCACTAGCACTGAGTATCCAAACTGGCGCATTCCGCTTGCTGATGCAGACGGTCGCGTAGTACACACTGATGAAGTATTTAAGTCGCCACGCGTACTTGCTATGGCGGCTGTTATGTGCGGCGAAAATACAAGGAAGTGAGTATAATTAAACTGTTGGTTTAATGAGAACCGACTCAATTCCCCTGCAAGAAATACGGTTTGCATAGTAGCAAATCAAAAGTATTGCTTGCAATGATGTCCTAAGTGAGGCGAGCGTCTATGATGATGCTCGCCTCATTAATTATTTAGCGTTACGCACCCAAGCCTCGGGTAAGCGGCAATACAATCAAATCTTCAGTCAAGCAGCTGAAAAAGTAGCGGTTATGCGATGGAACAAACCTCGGAAATTCTCCGGCAAATGTTCCATAAAAGTGATTTTCCCTTTACAGCGTTGTACAGAAAATAACGAAATTTCGCCGAAAAACGATAATTACTTTACATGGCTGTAAAGGAAAAAACGAAATCTCGCCAAAAAACGACAGTCCCTTTACACGAGTGTAAAGAAACTAACGCGCTAAATCGCAGCGCTCAAGCAGGTCGTCAGCGCAGAATTACTTCTTAATATACTTTGCGAAAATACGCTCTAATAAAGGCGTATGAAGCATAATGGTCGATCCCCAACCAATGAATAATAGCAAGGGTAAACCTTGCGGAAAGTAAATAATTGAAGCAGCTACAAGTCCTACGAAAACGGCGTCTATAATAATCATTCCAATCGTTGCCGGCCAGTATACAACGCTGAAAATAAGCGCATTTAAGAGGGTTCTCCCAATAGAATTTTCGAAACGCGCCTGCAATGCGAAAACCCATTCTGCTATAAGCAGCCAGATTAAGCTTATTGCAAATTGCGGGATTAAAAGCGGCGGTATTCTAACTGCAATCCAAGCCCATAATATAAGCGCAAGAAGCGGCCCCATCACGATCCAGATTACAGTTGATTTCAAAAAGTTGCTAGAAAAAGCGCGGAAGTAGGCAGAAGTCATGTGTCCTTCCGCATTTTCTACGCGTCTTGCAGCATCATGCCCGGCGGAAAGAGAAGCGCCTATAGTAATCAATGGAATGCTTGTTATAACCATCAATACAGTAAGCCATACTGCATTAGCAAATGCTTCCATACCTTGCGCAAACTTTGAATCCGGGCTTCCGAATGAGAACATTATGCGCTATCTCCTTTACGTTTTGTTTGCGCTATTTATAGCCAACTTATTAACTACGCTTACTAACAATACAATGGTGGTGACTACAAATCTTACGACCGTAGTCACCACCATTATTTTAACCACTTGAGATTTTGGAGGAGAAGAAATCTCAGCCTTTTACCGCACCAGCCATAACGCCTTTGATAATATACTTCTGGCAGATGAGGTAGAAGACGATAATTGGAAGAATGGCCAGAACCAAGCATCCCATCATGGCACCCATCTCAACGGAGCCATAGCCACCCTTCAAATACTGAACTGCAATCGAAACCGTCTTGTACTTGTTCAAGTCCAAGGTAAGGTACGGAAGCAGGAAGTCATTCCAAATCCACATAGTTTGCAAAATGGATACAGACACGATTGCTGGCTTCATAATCGGCACAATAATCTGGAAGAATATACGTGGCACAGAAGCGCCATCAATCATCGCAGACTCTTCAAGCTCTTGCGGAATGCCCTTAATTACGCCAGTGAAAATAAACACTGCAAGACCAGCGCCAAAGCCTAAGTAAATAATCCACAATCCCCATGGAGTGTTCAATCCGAGCTTGTTAGTGATGTCGGAAAGGGTGAACATAACCATCTGGAATGGCACAATCATGTTGAACAGGAACAAAACGTACAAAAGTTTTGCAGCCCAATTGTTCACACGAACAATCCACCATGCGCACATCGACGTGCAAAGCAGAATCAAAATCACGGCTCCAACGGTGATCACGATGGTCCACCAGAAGCTCATTATAAGATTCGTGCGCTCAATGCCTAGGGAGTAATTCCCAAGTCCAATAAAAGATTTTGGAGTTAAGCTGAAAGGCTCACTTGCAATGTAAATCTTCGACTTGAAAGAGTTTATAAAAACTATAGCAATCGGGAAAATCCAAAGTAAGCTTACAACAGTAAAGAAGATTGTCCACAGTGTAGAATGCTTCATTTTCTCGTTCATGCCACTACCTCCTTAGACCTAGTAAGCATATTCTGAACCAAAGCAAGCACAGCCACAATCACGAAGAACACAACTGCCTTTGCCTGGCCAACGCCTTCACCGTTTGTACGTCCGTAGAACGTGTTGAAAATGTTCAATGCCAACATTTCAGACTTATGCGAAGGCATACCATTAGTCAAAGCCAAGTTCTGGTCAAAGAGCTTGAAACCGTTAGTAACTGTCAGGAATGTGCAAACAGTAATCGATGGCATCATCAAAGGAATGGTGATCTTAAACAGTGTTTGCATTGGGGTTGCACCATCAACAGCAGCAGCCTCAATAACATCTCCTGGAAGAGCTTGCAAACCAGCAATATAAATAATCATCATATAGCCGATTTGCTGCCAGCAAATAAGCAGCACCAAACCCCAGAAGCCATATACAGCAGAATATGTAATAGAACGACCAAAGTAAGCCAAAATACCATTAAGCACAAGCTGCCAAACATAACCCAACACAATGCCGCCAATCAAATTTGGCATGAAGAACACGGTGCGGAAAACGTTTGATCCCTTAAATTTCTTAGTGAGCATATATGCAATTGCGAAGGCAATCACATTAATAAGAATAGTGGTAACTACAGTAAACGCCGTAGTAAAAATTAACGAATGAACAAAATGTGGATCCTTAAATGCCTTGCGGTAATTACGGATACCAACAAACTTACCGTCTGTAACAGTGTGGAATTTGGTAAAGCTCAAATACACGCCCATAACAAACGGGGCAACAAAACCAATAATAAAAGCCGCAAATGTTGGCAAGGCAAATAACGCCCACCATTTACGTATTGCTTTTCCGCTCATACTAATCATGACTCGTCACTTTCTCCTCCTTGAGTGCGACGTCACCATAGACGTCGATGCCCGAACCAATACTTTTATTTTACTACATGAACGAGTTATGTCAAACGTTGTCATTTTCTTGCAAAGAGATTATGACGACTTGTTGTTTTCAAATTAAAAAATTGCTTGTTATCATTGGCTTTTTAACAAAATCTGCTAGAATGGAAACGGTTGCAAACGTTTGTTTATTATGGGCTATAACGTCGATAGCAAACTTGCAAACACAAAGTTGTGGTAAGCGTTTGTTGTGTGGGAATGAAGGAGTTCACATGTCCGCAAACATTCAGGATGTCGCAGATAAGGCACACGTGTCAGTTTCTACAGTATCGCGCTCCTTCACGCGACCAGATTTAGTTTCTGCTTCCACACGCAACAAAGTTTTAGCCATCGCAGAACGCCTCAATTTTTCTATTTCACGTTCCGCAGCCGCATTGAAATCTGGACGAACATTGCGCATCGCTTTACTGATTAGCGATCAAATTCGTCTCTGGTTCAGCGCATCAATTATTCAAGGCCTAAACCAGGTATTCCACCCTGCTGGCTATGACTTATCAATTTTCCAAATTTCAAGTAGTGAAGAACGGCGAGAATTTTTCACCATGCTCCCTACACGGCGTAATGCTGATGCAGTTATCGTATGTTCTTTTGACGTAAACAGTGACGAAATTGCGCAACTCAAAACCACTGGCGTTCCTATTATTGGTATTAACTGTTTACACCCACAGAATTGTGATTTTGACGCAACCATCAACATTGACGACGATCAAGGCGCGCGTCTTATGGCACGACACTTGATTGGCTTGGGGCATCGCAATATTGCTTATGTGCGCACAACTCGCGATGTTTCGCTACATTTTAGCGTTTTGCAGCGTTATCATTCGTTTATTGACGAGTGTAAAAATAACGGAATCACACCAAAAGAAATTGTGGCACCTGCAAATTTAGACAGAATAAGCGCTATAGTTTCTATGCTTCTTGGGAATACAAATATGCCGACTGCTACTGCTTGCCAGGAAGATGGAATTGCTATACCACTTATGTTCCAGCTTGCGCGTAGCGGTTATGCAACTCCTGGCGATGTGTCGATTATTGGTTTTGACGATAGTTTTTATGCTCACGAAACTGGCTTAACTACTATTAGGCAGGATCCGGTTGATATTGCTGCAACTGCCGCAAAAATGACACTTTCGCTTATAAATGGTCAAGAGGTTGAAAATCCGTATATGATCGTGCCAGCGCAGCTTATTGTGCGTTCAAGCACTGCCGCTTTATTAAGTGAGTAAATATTTTATTTTATTTAAGCAAGTAGCTTTTTATAATTTCTACACACTATTTAAATAACATTAAATAACAAAATCCGCTAGGACTTAACACTTATATCATAAGTGCCAGTATCCTAGCGGATTCGCTTACGTCACCTTTGCTTACTTACGTCAGAGGTGCAACGTCTATTAATTTATTTGAATGAAGATTAGTCCTCATCTTCGTGAGCCTGAGCGTATTCCTTAGCCCAGCCGTCAACGAACGCAGTCTTAACCTTATCCCACTTGCCAGTGCCCTGAGCGTACTCAAGCAAAGCAGAACCAAGATCGTTCTTCCAGTTGTCAGATGGCATTACGGTGAAGTTCCAGCTTACTGGGGTCTTACCGGACTTTGCATCCTCAACAGCAGCCTGAGTCAATGGGTTGTCGGACTTAATGTCTGCGAAGCTCTTGAATGGAGTGGTGAAGCCCATCTTCTTGGACAAAGCATCCTTGCCTTCTTCGGAGGTAAGCAGCCACTTCAAGAAGTCCTTGGTGGCCTTCTTGTTAGCATCCGAAGCCTTCTCGTTGATGCACCAGTAGTTTTCAGAACCAGTGGCCAAGCCCTGCTTCTCTTCGCCCTTAGCGCCAATGTAAATTGGGAGCATGCCAAGGTCTTCAGCCTTCATACCAGCCTTGGAGAGATCACCCCAAGCCCAAGTACCATTCTGATAGAACACAGCCTTGTTCTGGGAGAACTCAGCGTTTGCATCTTCGCCGGTCTTGGAGCTGAGCTGCGTTGCAGGAGTGGTGGAATCAGTGATATAAAGATCGAAAATCTTCTTGTAACCATCGAGGAACGTACCCTTCACCTTTGCAGGCTGCTTGGTAACGTGATCTTCCTTGAACTCGTAGTACAAAGGAAGGTTTGCAAGGTGTGTCTTAAAACGCCAGTCAGAGCTGGAATCGAAGCCAGCAGAAGTGAAGGCACCGTCGACACCAAGATCTGCCTTATGAGCCTGAATATCGTCAGCCACTTCCTTTAACTTATCGAAGGAGTTAATTTCTTCAGCAGACTTAACTTTTGCATCCTTAAGCTCGGTGTACTTCTTCAACAAAGCCTTGTTGTAAATCAAGCCGTAGGTTTCCATTGCGTATGGCACGCCAACAACCTTGTCGCCATCCTTGAGAGCGATATCTTTGTTCTGAAGCTGCTTGTAAAGCTCAGTATCCTTCAAATCAGCGGTGTAATCCTTCCAGCTTGCATAGCCAACTGGGCCGTTAATCTGGAAGAGTGTAGGAGCTTCGTCACCCTTGCTGATTTCGCTCTTCAACGACTGCTCATACGTGCCGGAAGCAGCGGTCTGCACCTTAACCTGTACACCAGTCTTCTTGGTGTATTCCTTAGCAACTTCCTTCCACTGGTTAGCAGCTTCTGGCTTGAAGTTCAGGAAGTAAACCTTACCCTTCTCAGCAGCTTTATCGCTGGAAGAAGAACCGCAAGCTGCAAGCGCGCCAAACGCCATTGCTGAGCATGCTACCAATGCAATTGTTGATTTAATCGTACGATTCATCATCGAACCTTTCTCCTATGCCGACAATCCCTTCGTTGGACTGTCACACCTCTAGGTGTCCTTATCGACAATATTTATTATGCCTCAACTATTTGAATATTGCAAACGATGGCATAACCAAAATTAACGCGTGTCACCATAAAAACGGCACATAATAATATATTTAATAAAATTGGCAGGTATTTATTGGAAATAATTAAAGGGATTACGCAATAATTTAGCAAACGATTGCGCAATCCCTTGAGGATTATAGTTTAAAACAAATTATTTAATTAGGCTAACTCTTACTGTGAGCAATCGCATACTCTTTAGCCCAGCCATCCACGAACGCTTTCTTAAGAGTATCCCATGCTTGATTAGCGCCCATAGAAGTCATACCGTCTTTTGTCGCCTGAGCGTATGTAAGCAGATCAGAGCCAACATCGTCTTTCCAACCGTTAGATGGCATGGTAACAAACACCCACGTAACAGGTACTTTGCCTTCTTTAGCAGTGTAATCTACAGCAGCCTGAACAAGAGGATTTTTTGCTTTAGGGAATTTTTTGAAAGGAGTAGCAAAGCCCAACCTATTAGCTAAAACATCCTGAGCCCAGCTGTCAGTAAGCAGCCACTGCAAGAACTCATTAGTCGCCTCTTGATTCTTTTTTGAAGCCTTTTTATTAATGCACCAATAGTTTTCAGAACCCGTAGCCATGCCCTGATTCTCTTCGCCATTAGCGCCAATGTAAATTGGGAGCATGCCAACGTCTTCACGTTTTATGCCAGAATTTGCAAGGTCACCCCAAGCCCAAGTACCATTCTGGTAGAACACAGCCTTACCAAGCGCAAATTCATAAACAGCATCCTCACCAGTTTTAGTACTTAACTGACTTACAGGAGTTGTGGAATCAGAAATATAAAGGTCAAAAATCTTCCTGAAATTATCTAAATAGCTGCCTTTTATTTTTGCAGGCTGCTTAGTGTCGCCATTAAACTCGTAATAAAGAGGCATATTTGCAAGATGTGTTTTAAAACGCCAGTCAGAGCTGGAATCGAAGCCTGCGGACGTAAAAGCACCGTCAATTCCAAGCTCATCCTTGCGTTTTTGCAAATCGTCTGCAACTTCTTTCAACTTACCGAAAGTAGTTATTTGATCTTCAAAAGATTTGCCGTTTTCTTCCGGCTCCAACTTTGAATTATGAAGATCCGCATACCTAGCAAGCAAAGCCTTGTTGTAAATCAAGCCGTAATTTTCAGTAACATACGGCACTGCAACCGGCTTATTATTGTCTTTAATGGCAAGCTTTTGATTACTAAGCTGCTTATAAAGAGGGGAATTACTTAAATCAGCCGTGTAATCTTTCCATTTAGCGTAGCCAACAGGACCGTTAATCTGGAATAGCGTAGGCATGGCATCAGGATTATTTTTAACAGCATCACGAAGCTCATCTTCGTAACTGTTGCTTTGCGGAGTCTTGACATCTATATCAGCCCCCGGATGAGTTTTTTTATACTCATTAGCAACATCTACCCAAATATCCTTGCCTTCAGGCTTGAAGTTGAAGAAAATAACTTTCCCACCAGCAGACCTATCGGTATTTGCACCAAAAGACTTAGAAAAACCAAAAGCAGTAAACGCGCAAGCCGCCAAAACAGCGCAAACAACTAGCGCAATAATCGACTTAACTGAACGACTCATCATCGAACCTTTCCATATACTGCTAATCTCTTCCAAACTAACTAATTACCGCTATTGAATACTGTCTAAACCACAGTAGTGAACTAATACTACAGCAAATGCAAGACTCAAATATATAAATATCTTTGCAAAAAAATTTGCGTAAATCGCAATAAAATATCTGAAAATATCTGAAAATATCTGAAATTCTAAACCGTATTTCAGCAATTCCAATGCACGATTACATTGTCGCCTTTGTACTCGCCCAACACAGAATAATGAGCAGTATCCATACGAAGAAGTCGCGCAAATTCAGGATTTACTCCAAGCCAGCGCGCAGTAAGAATACGCAATACATGAGCATGCGCAACAACAAGCACGTCCTTGCCTAATTTCAATTTAGGCATTGCCATATCAATAATCTTTTGAGTACGATCCGAAACCTCTTGCAAGCTTTCTCCAGAAGTCCTGTGCACATCTACTGCTTCTCCACTAGGAAGCACTTCTTTAGCGTCACTAACCATGTGAGAAGGAAGAACTTTAGGACCATGCTTCCACACATCCCACGCCTCAACGCCACTTAACGCTGCAATATCGCCTCTAGTACGACCTTCAGCAGCACCATAATCCCACTCCAGCGCACTATCACAAATTGTATACGAAGTAAATCCAGCAAACTGAGCTGTTTGCTGCGCGCGACGAAGCGGACTAACAAGCACACAATCCTCATCAAAACCTTTTGTGAACGCACACTGCAATCTAGCGCCAGCCTCTTTTGCCTGCTCAACACCGACTTCAGTAAGCGGCAAATCCGTGCGCCCGGTATGTTGACCAGACACACTCCAAGCAGTTTGACCATGACGAAGTAACACCAAACGCCCCTGCTTCGCGCACTCCTTTTCAACTAACTCTTGAGTACCATTATTCTGCATAGTTTCACGTTCCTTTAACGCGCCATGTACCCTGCTACCGCGCCGGGCGCCCCGCAGCGCGAATATTCTTCAAATAAGTACTTCCTAAAATGCAGCTACTTTGCCGCAAATCGAGATTACTGTTCTATGTTACCGCCAAAATTGGTATTTCGTTACCACTAACATAGAAAATATGACGCAATTATCATCGGCAAATAGTAAATCTGCTCACAGCCACCGTGCAGCTCAAACTGCCGTGCAACGACTTAATGCAGCAAATCATAAGATTGATGTGCTTCGCGAGCGCCGATTAAAAAACCCAAATACTTTAGGAGATTCGTTGCTTAAAGCCGCGCTTCCGTCTTTTGCAACGTTTATAGCAGGGCAAATTGCGCAGTTAATATGGAAAAAACATGTTGATACTAAAAAAATCAATTTAAACTCTAATAATCGTTCTAATAATCTTTCTAAAGAAAAAATTGCGAAAGAGCAACGTGTTAAGCAAGAAGAGCCGTTGCTAATGTCTCTTGGATTTGCAGTATTTTCTGCGATAATTACTACGCTCGTTGGCCGCTTAGTAAGTCACGGAACCTTGTCTTATATTGCACGAAGGCAAAGAAAGCGTCAATTTAGAAAAAATAAATTCTGATTTTGAACAAATGAACTGAGAATGCAAAAATAGGCAAAATAAGCGAAATAATAAAAGAGATATAAAAAAAAATAAGGGATAATAAGGAATAATAAGGGATAATAATAACGTGCAAAACTTACGTCATAACGAAACTATTGATACTTTACTGAACCGCCGCTCTATTCGCGCTTTTAGCAACGAAGCAATTGACGAAGATACAGTCGCGACTCTTGAAACAGTGGCTCAGCGAGCCGCTTGCAGTCAGTTTTTTAACGACTGGTCAGCGATTAAAATTACGGATAGCGCAATTAAGCAGAAGCTTTCCGAAATTGGCAACCAAACATATATTGCCACTGCTCCGCTGCTGTATGTTTTTATTATTGACCAACACAGAAACGCTGTAATCGCGCAAAAAAATGGCGTAGATGTAGATACTAGCAGCGACGAGTTTATGCTTAAAACTCGTTACCGCTTTACTCAAGCACAAAACGACGTTATTTTGGCGCTTCACGCTATGGAAACTGCCGCGGAATCTTTGGGACTTGGTTGCGTAATTCTTGGTTCAATTTTGAACAGTAGAACTCAGCTTATTGATATTTTGAATTTGCCTGAATACACGTACCCTGTGCTTGGCTTAGCAATTGGTAAGCCTGCGCAAAATCCGGAATTAAAGCCGCGCATGAGCACTAACATGCAGATTTTTGAGAACCGTTACCCTGCTGACAACGCTGAATTATTAGAAAATCTTGCTGATTTTGACGCTCGTGTGCATCAATATTACGATTTGCGAAATGCTAGCCGACCGGTTGACGCTTTTAGTGCGCAAATTGTTGCGTTGGCAGCGGATAGTAGCGCTAAAAAACATGAGGCAGAAGACGTTGAGCAAGTTGCAAGGCAAGGTTTTAACGTTGCGTAGGTTTTAGCATTGCGTAAGATTTAACGTTACGTAATTAGCGCCGCACTAGTTTAACGTCGTCTTGGTTTATATCCACGCTTTCTAGACCTTGGCTTTGTACTTGCGGACGGCGGGCGCATATCAGAATACATGCGATCTACTGGATCTCTATGCGTCAAATGCCAACAGCCACAATATTCGCAAGCGTACACCCACAGCTTTGCACCGCGTTCGCGCAAACTTTGCTCCGCCGCCATAAGAGCCTGCCCTTTATTCTTATACATGATTTTTTGGGTAGTTTCGCAGCGCTTCGGAGTAAAGAAATACATAACTTTTATGGTAGCAAACCACTTAACACAACTTATATAAGTTACGCGCAATAGCAGAAATCACGCGTTATTCCCAACCTACGGCAACAATCACACTTATAAACGTTCAAAATAAATTCAATTCCTTATACTTTAGTTCAATTACTTAGCTAAAATTCAACAAAAATTCAATTTCGCCACTATTTCTCGTCATTTTTCTACGATTTTTTGAAAAAATACTATACAAAAGTAATCTTTTCGACTAACATTGGGCAAATAATTCAATTTAATACTTATATTTTGAACTTTATTGTGGACTTTGCCATAAACTTGTTCAATTTATAAATGCTGGTTTTACGAGAAAGACAGATTATGGCACAGAATTTTGCTGACGAGCTTAAGAAAGCTATGAAGCGCAAGGGGTACAAGCAGATTGACGTAATCGAGCTTGCAGCAAAAAACGGCCATAAGCTTGGCAAAAGCCAGTTAAGCCAATATTTAAGCGGCAAAACTGAGCCTCGCAAAGACATGCATAACATGCTAGCTGAAATTCTTGGAATTAGCGACGACGGGGTAAAAGGCGGTCATTCTTGCGCAAAAATCAAGCAAAACTGCCAGTCTGCAGAAGAACCACAATTAAATCAGCCACAGCTTACGGAAGCTGAACTTTCCCAAACACTCAAACATAGAAACTTCAACAAATCCACCAAACTCGAAAACGTACTTTACGACGTTCGCGGCCCTGTTGTTGAAGAAGCAAACCGCATGGAAGCAAACGGAACACACATTCTAAAGCTCAACATTGGAAATCCTGCGCCTTTCGGGTTCCGCGCTCCAGACGAAGTGATTTACGACATGCAGCAGCAGCTTATTGACTGCGAAGGCTACTCGGATAGCCGCGGACTTTTCTCTGCGCGCAAGGCGATTATGCAATACGATCAGCTTAAGGGCATTCCAGGCGTGCAAATGGAAGATATTTACACTGGAAACGGTGTTTCCGAGCTGATTAATCTTTCTATGCAAGCGCTGCTTGATTGCGGCGACGAGATTCTTATTCCAAGCCCAGACTATCCGTTGTGGACTGCGTGCGCTAGCTTGGCAGGAGGCACTCCTGTGCACTACATGTGTGACGAAAAGTCGCATTGGTACCCAGATATTGCCGATATTCGCTCTAAAATCACGCCTCGTACTAAAGCAATCGTGATTATTAACCCAAATAATCCTACGGGCGTGCTGTATAGTCGCGAAGTTTTGGAAGAGATTGTTAAGATTGCGCGCGAGTTTAATCTGATTATTTTTGCGGACGAGATTTACGACCGTCTTGTTATGGACGGCAAGAAGCATATTTCGATTGCTTCTCTCGCTCCAGACGTGTTCTGCGTAACTTTTAGCGGACTTTCTAAGTCGCATATGATTGCCGGCTTCCGTATTGGTTGGATGAGTCTTTCGGGAGATAAGTCCAAGGCTCGCGACTACATTATGGGACTTAACATGCTGTCTAATATGCGATTGTGCTCGAACGTTCCTGCGCAGTCGATTATTCAGACTGCTTTGGGTGGATACCAGAGCGTTGAGAAGTATTTGGAGCCGGGCGGTCGCGTGTATGAGCAGCGCGAATACTGCTATAACGCGCTTCAGGAGATGGATGGCGTAAGCGTTGAGCGACCGGATGCCGCTTTCTACATGTTCGTAAAGCTTGATCCTGCTCGCTACAACATTCACGACGACGAACAGTTTGCGCTTGATTTGCTTCGCGATCAGAAGTTGCTGATTGTGCACGGCAAAGGCTTTAATTGGCAGACTCCAGGCTACTTCCGCGTAGTCTACTTGCCGCGCTTGCAAACGCTTCGCGACGCGATGAGCAAACTCTCCAACTTCCTCTCCTACTATCGCCAGTAATTATGCATCTTGCTTGCAAACTGCAGCACTACAAATCACAGTACAAACAGCTAACGCAAGTAGGTACATTTCGGAGTATTTCGGAGTATTTCGGAGTAAAACACCGCAACAAACACAAAGAAAACCCAACAAAGCTATACAAGAGTAGGGCTCAACACACTTCGGAGTAGTTAAGAGTAAAACAACAATGTACTTAATAACACGCTGTAAATACTCCTAATTTACTCACATGGCATTCCAGTCAAATCCTTGAAATAATAACACTCTCTATATCCTTCTTTTGATATAGTAATCACAAGAATTATTCGTATAAAAATCGCGCAGTAATGCTTCGATATTTAAGGCGGAACAATGGAAGAGTACAAGATTGAAGATATTAAAGACCTGAAAGAAGGTCAGTATTTTGATCGCAAAAGTGCTCGCATAAAACCTAAAGATATATTAAAACACGTCATTGCCTTTGCCAACGCAGACGGAGGCACATTAGCTATCGGCATCGATGATAATGGCGAATTATCTGGCACAAATTATACGGAAGCTCATTCTTTAGACGAATATGAACTAGCAATCCAACAAGATATCATTGGCCAGCCTTCAATCGATTACAGTAAGTTAGACTATGAATCCAAAGATGGCAAAAATGCATTATTCATCATTCATATTGATTGCTCAAAAAATAGACTTATTAAAAACCGAAGTGAAGAAGTTTATTTAAGAATTGGAGATAAAAGCGTCAAACAAAATTACTCTCAAATTAAGCAATTAGAGTATGCTAAAGGCGAAAGATTATTCGAGGATAATCTGATTCCAGATGCTAACCTGGCAGATCTTGATGAACAATTGTTGAATGAATATAAAAAACAACTTAATTGCGAGCATTTACCTAATCAGCAAGTATTAGAAGCTCGCGGATTTATGCATCAAGGTCAACTAACTGCCGCATCAATTCTAATGTTTGGCAAAAATCCAAGCTATTATTTCCCACAAGCTCGTCTGAGATTCTTGCGATATGAAGGAACACATCGTGAGACTGGAGCACGAATGAATATTGTTAAAGATCAAACCTTTGACGGACCGATTCCAACAATTATTCGCCAATCACAAACAGCTATACGAGCGCAATTGCGCGAATTTGAATATCTTGGAAACGATGGAAGATTCAAAGTCGTACCAGAATATCCAGAATTTGCTTGGTTTGAAGGAATTGTTAACGCCGTAGCACATCGCGATTATTCATTAAGAGGCGATTATATTCGCGTTAGCATGTTTGACGATCGATTCGAGATATTCAGCCCTGGCTCCTTGCCAGATATTGTGACATTAGAGAATATGCGACATACGCGCTACGCTAGGAATCCTCGTATTGCTCGCGCGCTAGTTAACTTCGGCTGGGTTCGAGAACTCAATGAAGGAATTAATAGAATTTATGAGGAAATGGCGGAATTTTATCTCAATGATCCTCAATACAGCCAGCAAAATCCTTACTCTTTATTGCTGACGTTAGAAAATAACTATGCTTCGCGTCAAATGCGCATGGACGATCATATAAATGAGTTAGAGGAAAAACTAAATAATGGCGAGTTCAATGAGAATGAGCGAAAGATTCTCGCATATTCATATAGCAATGATCGAATTACCGTAAAAACAGCTGCAAATCTTATTAATATGAGCGAAGCTACAGCGCGAAAATTATTACGTGGACTTGCTAATAAACACGCTCTACTGTGGCATGGAAATTCTAAACTTGATCCTAAGCAATATTATGCGCGCATAAAAGATTAGATCAAGCACAAAAAACAGTTAAGAGTAGTTAAGAGTAGTTAAGAGTAAAACACAGCAACAAACACAGCAAAAACCCAACAAAGCTATACAAGAGTAGGGCTCAGCACAGTTAAGAGTAGTTAAGAGTAGTTAAGAGTAGTTAAGAGTAGTTAAGAGTAAAACACAGCAACAAACACAGCAAAAACCCAACAAAGCTATACAAGAGTAGGGCTCAGCACAGTTAAGAGTAGTTAAGAGTAGTTAAGAGTAGTTAAGAGTAAAACACAGCAACAGAACACTCATTACACTCGCAGTCCAGAAAAAGGTGTACATAAAGGTGTAAATATCAATAGACACATATCATTCATAATATGAAAGAAAAGCACGTAATGAACGCTGGAACACGAGTACGATCGGGTTTGATTATATCCGTTTTATCGCTTAATGCTTTTCTTATAACAAGCTGTAGATTTGGCGTAAGTCTATATCTTTTAATACATGTCGACTTATCTCACGCAGCGCTTAACGCGGTTTCCGTAGCACTTATGACCTGCGTAGCAGCACCGCTTGGCGGAATTATTGCAGATAAATATCCACCAACTAGATTGTTTATAGCGCTAACGTTCTGTTTTGCCTTGTTGTGCACTGGATACGGTTTCGCTTTAGTAGCACAGCATAATCTTATTGCTATTACGGTTACACTACTCGGCATAATATTCGGGTTCTTTACCGCATTTTCTTCGCCTAATCAAAAAGTATTGATGGCGTATAGCGCACCGACTGGCGAAAAAACCAAATTTTTAGCAAGCATGCGCATGTGGATTAATCTCAGCAGGCTTGCTGCACCTGCGATTACTGGCATATTTGTTGATATATGCAACCCGCTCATTTTCTTTACGAGCATTGCTATTGTGATGATACTAGCGGCGCTACCTCTACTGTTAGTTAATCTAAACCAGCAAACACAAAATAGCGCAAACAATACGAAAACAGGAAGCAATAAAACTGCTGGTTTTGCAGCTTCTCTACACTATATGAAATCTACACCATGGTTAATAGTCTTAGGAGTAGTATCAGCATTACAATCAGGCTCATGGCTTGCTGCATTCAGACTAATGGGAGCACACCATTGTCTCACACTTTTTCATTCGGCATCCACATGGGGATCAATAGTCAGCATATTTAACATTGGCATGATTGTAGGTTCGCTATTATGCAAATATATTGTGCTACATTATGAGATTTTATACTCTATTTTATTACCTGGATTCCTTTCTATTCCTTTACTTATTTTTGCACTTAATAATTGGATTGCTCTTTTTCTTTGCTCTGCTTTCATTGCAGGTATTATTTTTGACGCAACTATTGTCTATGGGCAAACAGCTCTTCTCGACGGCATACCAACACACATTCTCGGCGCGACTACTACTTTTACTTCTATTATGGAGCAATGCGGCATTATCGTAGGGTATGCAAGCGTACTAGCATGGGGAAATCTAAATTCATCATTATTCATAATGATTGCAGCTGGCGTAATACTTATTTCAACAGGTATAGCCTTATGGATTATTCAAACTCGTAAACAAACATACCCATCAATGCTTACCAAAGATTATTGGACACCATCAACATGGGTAAAAAGAAGCATATAACAAGCTATTTAGTGCGAAAGCACAATAAAGCTATGCAAATGCAACTACATCACAGGGCAATTAGTTTGCACATCCTGTTGGAATCCTGACGGATCTCCCAGTTTTGCTTTACGCATGTGCTCTTTGAAAAAGTTTCGCGTTGCATCATCACAACGATCTGGACCCATAAACGGCATGCTAGGCACTTTTTCAAGCTCATGCAAAGCTTTACTTGCCGCTTGTTCATCACTAGCATACGTATCTAGCCATTGCCGTTCCCAAGCACACTGATAATAATTAGATGCTTGCGTATCACCATATCCACTCTGGAACTGACCGTCTTTTTCTTCTCCAACCAAGTTTGCAGGAGCTTTATATTTTTCAGGCCAACTAAGCTTTGCCACAGATTCCTGATATTCCTTCTCTATATGAGCAAAATCAACAATCTCTCTAGGCGAACTATTTTGCGAGCGCTCACCACCCACACCACTCGCATTATTGTTGCCTACTCCTCCACACGCATTAAACATAAGAAGCGCACTAAGCACACCAACAATAAGAGTTGCTTTACCAATAGTATGATTATTCATTATTCCTTCTTTCTTATTTTTTGAAAATTAACGCAATGCTAATGCTGGTTGTAAACGCGATGCTTTTATTGCCGGCACCACACTTCCAGCAAGCGCTGTAATAAAAGCCGCAATAACAGCTCCAATAGCAGCTTCATATGGGTAAACTGGCGGACTAACTGGGCTTGCTGCATCCCAAAAACTTGATGCTATAGACACAAGACCAAAAGAAACAGCAACAGCAGCAATCGAAACTATCAGCGCTAAAATGATCGCACTGCCTAACACGAGTGAAGCAATCGACCATCTAGTAGCACCCAAAGCTCTGCGTATAAGCAGTTCATGCGTGCGCTGCTCCAACGATGCTAAACCAATATTGATTAAACCTAGCGCGGAAACAAAAAGCAATAATGCTGCTACGATAGCAAAACTTAATTGCAATACTGTTATCACATTCTCGTAATCATCACTATTATCATGTCTTCTAATTTCGTTTACTTGTCCACCGCAACAGTCGTAAAGAGCATCTGAAACATAAGATTTAATTGATTTTTGAGAACGATTTTCTTTATTCAACCAGTAGATTGAACCTTGAGCTTCTTTTCCAGAATATTCCCAAAGAGTTGAAGCGTAACGTAATAATCCTAGAATATTCACGTATACTTTTGCTGAGTCTACGCCATCGTTCACAACTCCAACAATCCTTATAGGACTCATTTGTGTTGTTTTGCGAGAAGTAATAAATGCTACTTCACCAATCTTGTATCTTTTGCTAGCAGATTGGTTTACTACCATTTCTAATGCGTTGCTTTTAGCGCTATTACTAAACCATCTTCCACTTACAATAGGTAAGTTATAAACTTTGTTGTATCCTGCCGTAGTGTAAACAGCGTCAACATATTGAAGATTGCTTGTCTTATATTCTTTGCTTATTTTTACACTATTCGAGGCTGGCATAGAAGCGCTAAACAGTAGTCCAGTGTTTGGTTGTAGCATAACGTTAGCGTTACGGTTTGCGGATTCAATGCGATTTAAGAATTTGTTAAATACTGAATATTCGTCAAAATTTTGTGCTGAAAAAGTAATCTCGTATGTTGGTCTACGACCGTTTAGCTGTTCGTTAGTTGCAATAAGATAGTCCTTACCAACCGTGCCGATAAGCACTGACGCAATAACGGCAATGATGCCTATAAACATTGAAAAACCTGTGAGGAAGGATCTCATAGGAGACAGGCGCAAATCTTTAAGCAGCATGATCATAAAGAACACCGCCTTCCATAGTAAAAATGTGAGAGCAAGAACGAGCTACTTTCATATCATGAGTGACTAATAGTAATGTTGTTCCAGATTCTTGAACACGATCATGCAACACTTGAAGCACTTTTTCTCCCGTACTACTATCGAGCGCACCAGTTGGCTCATCGCAAATAAGTAATTCGGGATTAGTAACGAGAGCACGCGCAATCGCGACTCTCTGCTGTTCACCGCCTGATAGACTTCCAGGGTATTCGTTTAGTTTATCTTGCAATCCAACAGCACATAATGCTTCTTCTATCGTTTTTCTTCTTGTCTG
Source organism: Gardnerella nova (assembly GCF_049244055.1). Taxonomy (NCBI): domain Bacteria; kingdom Bacillati; phylum Actinomycetota; class Actinomycetes; order Bifidobacteriales; family Bifidobacteriaceae; genus Gardnerella; species Gardnerella nova. The sequence continues at coordinate 1,341,310 of NZ_CP058369.1, forward strand.
CTTGCTTTGTTGTAGTCCTGCGTATAAAAGCGGCAACTCAACATTTTCTCTAATACTTAAATGCTTAATGAGAGAATAGTTTTGGAAAACAAAACCAATATTTCGAGCGCGCATATGCGATACTGTATTATCACTACACTTTTGGATTGACTTGCCAGAATAATAGTATTTTCCAGTAAAATTTTTATTCAAAAATCCAATAATAGAAATAAGACTCGTTTTGCCGGAACCAGACCTGCCAACTACCGCGTATGTTTCACCTTGATTAAGTAACATAGAGGCAGAGTTAACAGTGGTAAGCCATTCGCCATTGCCTAGTTTTACACGCGCTGACACGTCTTGTAGTTCAACCAGTGGAACAGGATTGTTCTCCATAATCATTGCACTCCTGGAATGAGATCAGGAGAAACACCTGCTACGACATCACCCTCACGCAAGCCAGACGTAATTTCAATATTAGCGCCGTCACTGATTCCAAGACCAACTTCTTTACTCTCCCAATTATCGCCTTTTTTGTATGAGACTAAGCCTTTTTGAACTCTTCCAGCAACCGCACTAACAGGCAGAGTTAGAACCGATTGTTTATGCTTGCCATTAAAAACAAGCGTCGCATTTTGGCCTGATTCTACTTCTACGCTTTTATCTATTAAACACGTTAAAACTTTTGACGATACACTAGGTGTACTTTGCAAACTCGACTCATCTGTTTGAGTCGAATCAGCACTATCATTCTTGCTACTACCCGAAGCTGCAATATCGGTAGAAGTTCCACCGCTTTGTACTATTTGCAAACAATTGGTTGGTCCAACACCGTCTTCAACTTGGAAGCGACCTTTAATATCTGCAATATCCGCAGAACGAAGTAAAGCTTTTGCGTTAAGGCTTATTGAAAAACCTTCATATTTAAGAGTGAATAGCGGGAAAGATTTAGGCACGTCCGCAGATGATTCAGCTACTGACACAACTTTAGCGTCTACGGGAGCAATAATTTTGTTACCAGCATTGTAGCCTAGAACACTTCCAGCTTTTACAACACTTCCTGCTTTTACCGATGGAGAAAAATTCCCTCTACTTACAGCAGTGATAACAAAGGTAGACGATTGTTCTATTGCTGCTTTACCCGACACAACTTGTGTTAAAGGCTGTTTTTTGACTGAAACAAGTGGAACTGAATCATTTGGCGCCTGCTGCTGACTATTATCAACTGCTCTACCAGAGCATGCAGTAAGCAAACACACTGGCAGAGCAGCTAACAAGAATACTTTCGTAAACTTACGCATAACACAAAGCTCCTTACTCTCCAAACTCGTAAACGCATAGGATGCGTCGAAACAAGCCTCTCAAACTGATCCAAAATAAATAAAGTGCTTGATAATGCTACGATTAACGCTTTTATGATTGACACTTTATTGAGGATTTCAGCTTTTGCTTAATAGCCTATAATCGACGTAAAGAGTTTGCATCACACTAAATGATGATTTTATTTATGATTCTTGGAGCTTGCGTAATACCAGAGAATGATTTATTTTGCATAGAGTTTATACACTACTAAGCGACTTACTTGCGCATAGCCTCAACCACATTGATTTGAATCACTAAGCTTTAAGCGAACTTATTCGCTGCGGAGTAACCCCCGTAAGCTCCAGTAACTACCTTTATACAATCTGCTTTGTAAAGGTTTTCCTAGACAAGATATTCATCATACAAATTCAAGTACTATTATTACTTAAATAATGCTTTTCTAAAGGAGCAATATGATAGCAAAGCATATTACTGTTGGCATTGTTGATGATGATTGTTTTTGTCTACACGGCCTAAAAACATATATTGAACAGGTTGTTCCGTCCTGCAATATTTGCTGGTTGTCCACGTTTGCCGATCAAGCAATTCAGTTTTGTCAAAATCAATGCCCGGACGTGCTGCTAATTGACATGTATATGTCTGGGGTTTCGGGAATCAAAATATTATACGAATTGCGAAGAAGATACTCACTCCCAATAATAATTGCTATAACTTCATTCCCTATCAACGATTATGCTTTAAAAGCATCAACAGCAGGCGCACAAGGCATTGTTGGAAAGAACCACCCAGAAACTATTTGCGCCATGCTTAGCAGTATTGCCCATGGCACATTCAAGCCACAAATAATAGGAGATTTTCATTTTGACGACACGATGACAGCATTTCAACGTTTGCAAAATAAGCCCAAAAATGGACGCCTTGCTTTAACGGATCATGAGACTGAAATTGTAAAGTTGTGCAGTAAAGGCATGACTAATGCGCAAATCGCTAAACGTTTATTTGTTGAAACTTGTACTGTGGAAACTATCCTTCGTCGCGTGTTCAAAAAATTGAATGTGACAAATCGTTCACGACTTATTACTACATGGCTGCATGATGAATATTTAGGAAATGATACACAATGATTATTTTCTTAATGCGTCGTTTGCGAGAAAAGCTTATTGACAATAAAACATTTTTACTATTGGGATGCTTGTCGAGCACAATGGATGCATATATTTACTCAAATAGCGACAATATCACAATACAACTTGTCATAGTTTACATGATTCTTGCTGCTATAAATCTGTTTCTTTGCTTGCTCCCGCATTTTATGAGCATGTTCTATATTTTTGTACATCTAAGCATTCTTGTTATTCCTAGTCTGAATCTTCCACCAGTAACTTTCGGGCTAATCATATCATTTGTTTTTATTTCGTATTTATATCCGATTCAATTTACACTACCTTTATTCTTAGTAATAGATGCGTTACACTACGTTGCATACCGATACTTATCAACTTTGTCTTTCAAGTATCTTATTGCTTACCTTTTAATAAATATATTTTGCGTTTGCACTGGTATTATTTTGCGCATTTCTCACCAAAAAATGGTTCTTTATGAAAAAGATAAGCAAACAATTAATAATCTTCATCTGGCTGTGCGAATGCACGATAGATTAACTAATAAGATTGCAGATATTGCACTACAAAGTAAAATAGCATTACTTGACAAGTCTATTTCTAAAAAACAGCGAAGTGCTATTGAGGCAATAAATGATTTGGCAGATCAGGCTTTTGAAGAAGGACATAATATTATCGACATTCTACGTGGAAATACTGCTAAGCAAGATGCTCGAAGCGAGTTCATCCAGCACATTGAAGATACACTACAAATGAACGACTCAATCAACACATCTTGTGGATTAAAAGGAAAATCAATATGCAATATATCTAGTAACGATATTCCTGAAGACATTAGCGATGAAATCATCTGTGAAGTTATTGAATTAATCGAAGAACTATATTTGAACATGCGAAAATATGCTTCTTTAGTTTATTACATCAGAATTTCGATACGTGAAAAACAAATTGTTATAAAACAGTTCAATGTTCGATTTTTGGGCGGGAAAAGTAAAGATGCAATTCGCTCAGTATCTCAAAAAGGACTTCTGCTTCATCGCGATACCCTAAAGCATTTAGGCGGTTCACTCTATTTTCGAGCCTTTGGTAAGTATTGGGAATGTAATGCAGTTATACCTTTAAAAAATAAACATAACTATATAGATAGTATGCCTTACTGATTCAGTTTAAAAGATTAATGAATCTTAAGCAGTTTTAGATAGTAATTATTTGTAAAGGTTTTCCTAGACAAGATATTGTTTACCTTTTAGCACGCCATTAATTTATAAATTGTCAAGGTTTTTGGCATAAACAGTTACTTCTCGTACAGAAAGGCATATTATGAAGAAGTTAGCTATAGCAGGCGTATTATCTGCTTCATTAATTTTTAGCAGTATTATTGTTCCTTCTTCTACCGCACTCGCTCTTGAGCCAACAGGTAACACCGTTGAAAAGAACATAACATGCGGAAACATCGTAACAAAAGATGGCTACCGCGTGTATGTAGTTAATGGATATCTCATTAAAATTCCAGCATCTAATGCAGAACCAACGCAATCAGAGCTTCGTAACATATTACAAGAACGCGGGAAAATTAGTCTTGTAGTTAAAACAATTAAAACTATTTATCATAAATTACCTAAGCAAGTTAAACAATTCATTAAAAGTCATTTAGGATTAAACGAGCTTATAAAATTTTTGGAGCATTGGACTGGAAAGATTGAAGACGGAATTTATAATGCCTGCAAATCAGCAGGAATGCCAGATTGGATGGCTTGGATTGTAACAGAAGCAATTATGATGCTTATATAGTAGGAAAAGATATGAGTAATTTAGAAGATACAAAAGCACAAATTCCGTCCGTATTTTGGACAATAGCCAATGGCGTATTTCTTGCTAGCGGAATTGCGCTGATTGTAATGCGTAATGATTATCTATGGGGAGTGCCTCAAATTATCGCTGGATTATTTGGACTTGCAACCATGTTTCTCATTAAAAAACCGTGGTGCGCGCAGCTATATTTTATCGTATCTTCACTAGCTGTAATAGCAAATGGGCTTATGGAAATATTCGGCATAATCCACGGATCTGGATACGGTTATGTTCCGCTGATTATTGGCATAATTGTGCTTCTATTTATAGGCCTTGACAAGGATGAAAGTTCAAAAGCTCTTGGCATAGCCAAAAATAAGTAAAAGCATTAGACTGCGAATTTTAATATAAAAACATATCACAGTTTTCAAAGGCCAAGCTGTAGCCATGCATCCTACGACTTGGCCTTTGATTATTTATCTGTTAATGGTTTATTTTACATAGAGTTTATACGTTACTGAACAATTTATTTGCTTATAGCCTCAACCACATTGCGATTAAATCACTAAGCTTTAAGCGAACTTATTCGCTGCGGAGTAACCCCCGTAAGCTCTGCAACATCACGAACCGTCAAGCCCTGATTCCTTAGTATGCGAACCGTTTCCCGCATAAGCATAGATGCCTTTTGCTGAGTTTTTATAGCTGCAGATTTTGCATCTAACATACGTTGAAGCATAAGCTCATCTTGCTCACTAAGTTTCGGAGTTACTTTCACGCCATTGACTTTAACATTTAAAGTTGCAGCAGCATCTTTTACCATTGCTGCAACCTGATCAAGCCTACGTACTTGAGTAAATAATCCTGGTATTTCCGGCACTTCTATAGCCCACCAGTCATCACATCTGCGAGCTATAGCGGTCACCATTTGCAAACAATTTGTTGCATTATCATGCTCAGTAACACTCATTGGTTAAGTTTTTTCTCCAACTCTTTTCGCTTCACGCATATAAGTATGTGCCTATTTAACAATTAAGTAAATAGGCATTGCATACAAAAAATCGTATAAATCCATAACCACAATGTGCGCACTTCTATCTGATATTTTCCAAAGTACTTTGGGTTTTGCAAGATAGATTGGTTTGTGCGAAGTTACTTTTCTTGCACAAGTTCGATTGGCGGATGCTCCGCGCGGAAAGCATTTACGTGCGCTTCAGACGCATACCCCAGCGCAAAACCAGTAATCAGCGCATACTCCGGCGGAATGTCGAATACTTCGTCAAGCGGCGAACGCCACGTGGCAAGAACGCCAAGCGGGCATGAATCTACGCCTTGCTCTTTGGCAGCCAACAGTAACGTTTGCAGCATAATTCCAGCATCCAGCGCAGCAAACGGCAGAAAATCGCGGCGAACAAGCACAAATCCCATAACTGGCGCACCAAATGCCTGGAAGTTGCGCAAAGTGTGAGCATTTCGAGCAGGAAAATCTTTGCGATCAATATTTAAATGTTTATACAACGCCAATCCTAAACGAGCGCTGCGTTCTTTAAGCGATTGCGGATACGGAGCCATTACAGGAAAATCTCCATCCGGCTGGCTCATTTTCTGGGCTATAAGGCGTTCTTCTTCGCTAAGAGTTGCGTCTTTAGTGCGAAACATTGCTTTGCATTTTTGCGTATATGCATCAATAAGCTTCTGCTTGCGTTCTCCTTGAGCAATAGCGAGCATGTAGCCACGAGTGTTAGACCAGCTCGGCGATTGTGCAGCTGTTTGCAAAATAGTTTCAAGTATTTTAGAATCGACCGGTTTATTTAGAAAATCACGTGCAGAAAATCGCGACTTTGCGAGCGCTTCAAAAGTTTGTGCAATCATGCTTTTTAGTATATCTCACAAGTTACGCGTTAATGCAACTATCTTTTTTTAAGGATTGGAAGTTGAAGCCGGAATAGCCTTGGCATCTTGTGCGCCAGCTCCTGCGACATCTAACCAATATTCTCAGCAACTATTTTGGCAATATATAGCCTATCTATCCACCAACATTGTTTGGTGATAGTTTCACCGTTTGGAAGTGTTATAACATCATTGCCATTTTTACCGTGTGGCCTCATATGAAATACGTGATTAAATGACATCTTAGGAAGCTGATTCCCATCCGTTCCATAGCCAGTAGATTTACCAGATATCATAATCTCATGCACTTTATTCCATGCAGGCGCAACATATTTTTCAATATCTTCTTCTGGCATATTCCATAAAAAACCACCAACTAAAACATCATCTTTATAGCAAGTCGATTTTCTATTTTTCCCATTACTTTTAAAAACAACGAAATAGAACTTATTATTCTCAAAAAACTTATACAATCGCGAATCATGCCACTGCATATTTGGATCCGCCAATTCGGCCCAATCATCCTCTTTTAACGCAGGGAAAGACATATTCTGCTCTGGCTTACCGTCATCATACAATACAGTAGTTTTTAATTGAGTCACACTCGCTGCAGCAAACTGTTCAATTTCTTCTATTCTGTTCTTTTTTACACCCAACATCTTCAGTGCAAGCTGCGAATTAAAAGAATAATGCGTTTTAAGCTCCACATTAAATTTATTGGCCAAAACAGAAATTTTAGAACCAACATATTGCCCAATCCTCTTTTGCACATAATCATTAAGATTTTCGTTAATAGACATTGGCAACCGTTCAAAAAGACTACCTTCACCTAAAACTCTTTGTGCAACAATGGTCATATAGCTAGGCTTATACGAAAACGCACGCTGTTTTGCACGTATATATCTACTTTCAAACCCGCTTGGTGCAGGAGCGTCTCTCAACGACTTTGCAGCCGTTTCTCCCTTAGTACAAGCAGCAAGATAATTAGTATCAGACTCGCTCAACCTATCTGCATAACCAGAAGCTACTTTGTTTTTTATGTATTCCCAATCTTTACGGATTGTTTCTAGCTCACCAGGTTCATATTTCAATACAAAAGAACCGTAAATAGCGCAATCAAGTCTGGATTGGTTGGTTTTATCAGTCCTGTTATCAAGATAATAAATAATAATCATCTGACGCGCTTTTTGCCAAAATGATGATTTATCAAAAACCTCATTACACAGCGTCAAATAGTTGATAATATCAACAACCAAACGTTCTTTAGCAACTATCTTCTTTTTCTTATTTGAACGAATCGGCGTAACTTTTAATTCATAAAATTCATCAGCAACCATAATATCTGGTTGTTTATCGGAATTTATAGAATACCCGAAAACTGATTCTTCAATAATGTTGCCTAAAGAACCCTTGTTGCCTGCTTTTTCACCACGACCAGTTTTATCAATCTCGCGAAAAGTTTTGCCATTGATTCCAGTAAGCAGAGCGGTTATTTCGTCAATGTCCGAAAACTTGCGATTGTCGCCTATATGATTAGACATGCTTCCCACCATTCTGCCTCTTCCCTCGCACAACTTTATTTATTACATTTTCCTATTAACTCAATTCCTACACAACCTACAAATAATTATAATTATTTAGATACGAATTTTATGCCAAAATGTCATTAGCTAGAATTTTGCCAATTTTATGCGGAATACCAGTAACTAGCGCATTCCCCATACAAAACGCTCTATGGCCATCACTCATCCCATCATTCGTCCAACCTTTAGGGAACATTTGCAGCTGGTCTAGCTCATCTGGAACAAGTCTTCTCAATCTGCCATTTTGCATAACAACATGTTTGGTTCTACTAGCGCTTTTCCCACCTTCACCTGTAAGAATAGTTCTGCTTGGCGCATCAATTTTATCTGGAAAAGCAACAGGACCTTCTGAATACATGTACTCAAATCCATTCGAAGCTGTTCGTAACTCCCTTTTACCGCCTTTAAGATACTGCCAAGAAGCGAGCTTATCCTCTTCAATCCAATATTCTTTAGGCACTTGATTGGCTTCAACTAGAACGCTACCCAATGTCATTGCATTGCCAGTAAATACAGCATCCGTTTTAACGGTATAAACTACTCCATCTTGCATAACACCAGCATTCTGGAATAGGCTCACCTTAGCTTGTTTGCCAAAATCTTGAGATATAACATATGGATTGTCACTAATAGAAAATTCATGTTGTGCAGAATTTTTTTCTGCAATAGATGCTGGAAAAGCTCGTGCTATAACGCCATTTTGCAAAAGATGTTCGGACAAGTTATACCATTTCTTAGAATCATGTTCTGCAAAAACATATACTCGTCTACGTCTTTGAGGCATTCCGTAGTCAGCAGCATTAATAACGCGCCATTCTACGCTATATCCTAGGCGAAAAAGACAAGAGAGAATAATAGCAAAATCCCTACCACGCTGTGCGGCAGGTGATTTTAATAAGCGATCAACATTTTCAAGCAGGACATATTTAGGATGGCGTAATTCCAACATTTTATTAATACTCCACCACAGAACGCCTTTTTTGCCGTCAATTCCAGAAGACAATGCTAACGGTTTTGCCACAGAATAATCTTGACAAGGAAAGCCACCAACAAGCATGTCAAAATCTGGAATATCACATTCCCCGTGTTCAAATTTTTTAAGCACTTCTGCTATATCTTCATTAACACAGCTACCTTTGCCAAAACGCTTCTCATAGCATCTCCACGCAAATTGCTTGGATTCTTGCCCAGCAGGCTCCCACTGGTTTGCCCAAACTGTTTTGAAAGGCCCTGCTGGTTCTGCAGTAAAATCATTTCCTTCGGAAGGAACATATCCTTCTAATCCAAGACGAAACCCACCTACTCCTGCAAAAAGTTCAGCAACTTTTATTGTCTTGGACATATAAACCCTCGTAACATTAGCAAATTTTCAATACACGTATAATTTAGTATAAATTCAATACACAAAAAGATCAAATTTAATTCAACTATAAATTCCAATTCTGAATCTGATTTCCCACGCCAATAAAACAGTTTTAAACCATCTGCCAGTTTTAGCATGCTTTTTACTCCCCCATTTGCCAGTTTTAGGAGGTTTTTACGCCACCATTTGCCAGTTTTAGCAAATTTAAGGATTATAAAGCAATAACAGCTTTTTGTTACTGCTATGACTGTGACAAAAGTAAAAGATTACAGCGCAACTAAAAATTGCGAAAGAAAACCGCTAAAATAGTGAATATGAGTGTAGTGACGACACGATACGTTGAAGCGGCTGGCGGCATTATTTATCGCAGGCGCAATATTACAGGTAGCTCAAACGCTGGCGAGACGGGGAACCCGAGCAGCCAACCAATAAAGCCAATCCAGGCAAACAAACTAAGCGACGACGACTTCGAACTTTGCCTTGTTTACCGCCCTAAATACGACGATTGGAGCTGGCCAAAGGGCAAGAACGAGCCAAACGAATCACATCGCCACACTGCAGTGCGCGAAGTTGGCGAAGAAACAGGCTACTCCGTTGTTCTCGGCCCCCATATCACACAAATCGAATACCCGCTCGAGCACGAGGGTAAAAAGCAAACTGCTAAAAATGGCAATGGTTCACACAATACACAACCGGAAGTTATTAAACGAATCCACTATTGGATGATGCGTGAAATCGACAAGCCAACCGCAGCAAAACGCTTACCTGCTTTCGGACCAATTAAGCCAGCAAAACCTACGGAAATTGGCAATATTCTGTGGCTCACTCCTTCTAAGGCTCGCAAAAAACTTACGCACGATAGCGACCGCGAAGTACTAGACGCTTTCTTAGAGAAGCTCCACGCTGGCCAAGCAGAATACAGCACGTTGCTTTTGGTACGTCACGGAAAAGCTGAGTCTCGAAAAACTTGGCAAGGAAGTGAAGCAACTCGACCAATCACTCCTCTGGGTGCTGCCGCTTCATACGCTCTAGGCCGCGAACTTGCCTGCTACGCGCCGAATAAAATCATATCGTCTCCTTGGAAGCGTTGCGTAGAAACAGTTGCAGCTTTTGCACACGACTCTTCGCTTCCTATAGAACAGGTTGCGGAACTTACTGAAGATTGTCACGAAAAGCAACCAAAATCTACGTTGTCTGTTCTTGTGAACGAAATACAAAATCTTGAGCGCAACGCACAAAACGCGAACGAAAGCGCAACCAACAACACGACCAACAACACGACCAACAACACGACCGTCATGTGCTTGCATCGCCCAGTTATCGGCACATTCTTCGATTACTTGCGCAAAATTACGAAACCTCGAGCACACAAACGCATCCTTAGTCAAAAATCACCTTATATGCCAACTGGAAGTGCCGTGGTTTTGCACCTGACAAACACTCCTCAAGGTCCTCGCATTATTGATATTGAAAAGGTTATTCCAAGTGTCTACTAGTCTTAATTCGCAATCGAGTTCCATTCATTCGAGCCGCGCGGCCTTTATGCCAAGTCCTACGGGATCTGCTCGCCCAAGCCGACCTGCACAAATGGACCCAACAATGCTCGCGCAAATTGAAGGTGGCACCGATCCGCAAATTGTGCATGAAATTAGCCGCACTTCCGCTGCCGTTTTGCTTAATCGCGTGCATAAAACGCAATCTCCGGAAATCGTTGAGCGCGTGCTGAATTTAGTTGAGAATGAGGGTATTGAAGTTATTGCAGATTTGTGGAGTCACGCAGAAGCCGAGTCTCTCCCCGGAATGTTGTGGCGACTATATTTGTTACGCATGTCGTTGCGTAAGCAGCGCGAGGCTTACGCTGAATATTGGAGCCTTGGGGAGCCCGAAGCTACGAGTGCTTCAGCTATTACAGGAATTGACGAAGCGCCTACTGGGGAAGATATTGCACGCCTTGCAGATTCTATTCTTTCGGGTGCTTTTACGGGCGACTTTGCTGTAGCACTGTATCGCGCTTCAGCTTTTACTTCGATTATTGCGCGCGGTATGCGAGTTTACGCAAAAAAGTTGGATGAACAGAATAAAAGCGTTAGCCACACTCAAAAGATTGCGCGCAAGTTGCATACTGCAGCAAATCTTCACGCACTTTCGTTATCTTTTGCTCATGGCGCAAAACTGTGGCGAGCAGGAAAACTGGAATAAATTATTTACGATTAGAATTGCGCGGCGCGTGAGAATAAAAAACAATGTATACTCAAAATGATGCTGGCTTGTGTTTAAGCCCCGGGCTCCATTTTTTGCCGCTGCGAGCGGCGTTTGCGCCGACAGGCGCTTTCGCAAGTCAGTATCGTTTTTTGTTTTAAAGTTTGAAGTTTAGATTTTTGATTTTAGATTTTTGCTAGCGAGTTTTAGATAAAATATTTTTTTACTCACATTTGTTTATATTTTGCACAAAAGTAACGGCACGCCGCTAGCTTAACATGCAATGCTTGCACTAATCTAGAAGGTATGGATCTTCATGTTTTACATCATCCGCTGGTGGACCACAAGCTCACCGTTTTGCGCGATAAGAATACACCTTCTAACATTTTCCGCGAGTTGGTTTCCGAATTGGTAACCCTCGAAGCGTACGAAGCAACCCGCAATTTGGAAGTTAGCGATCGTGAGATTGAAACTCCTATTTGCAAAATGACCGGTAAGCATTTGAACCGTCCACGCCCAATGGTTGTGCCGGTTTTGCGCGCAGGCCTCGGTATGCTCGACGGCATGACTCGTCTTCTTCCAACCGCTGAGGTTGGATTCCTTGGTATGAAGCGCGACGAGCAGACGCTCGATATCATCACTTATGCCAACCGTTTGCCAGAAGATTTGACTGGACGTCAGTGCTTCCTTCTTGACCCAATGCTTGCCACCGGTGGCACTCTTATTGCCGCTACACACTATTTGGCTGAGCGCGGCGCTAAAGATGTTACTGCTATTAACATTTTGGCAGCCCCAGAAGGCTTGGAGCGTTTGGAGAAGGAACTTGATCCTTCCATTGATTTTAAGGTTGTTGTTTGCGCTGTTGACGAGCATCTGAACGACAAATCTTATATCGTTCCAGGTCTTGGCGACGCCGGTGATCGCTTGTATGGTTTGATTGACTAATAGTTACTAACCAAATCAAGCGAAAACTAAAGTTTCAAAACTACAAAATAGCCTGCTGGTTTGCAACAATTTGCATAATTCAGCAGGCTTTTGTATTAATTGATTGTTGGAAATTGCGGTTATTCCCTAAAATGCGTGTACATATCACAGTTTAGTTTCTGCACCAGTAACGAAAAAACGTTATTGAGTGTTACTCGTGCAGAGCACTGACTGCGCTAGTAACGAAAAAACGGGATTATACGTTACTAGCGCAGATTACGTACTGCAGGAGCAACGTATGCTTATATTGCAATTTGTTTGGCATGCGCGACGACCTGCCTGAGCGCTGCGATTTAGCGCGCGAAGGCAACTCGGAGCGCCGAGCTTGCTCAAGTTGAAAGCACGGGGTGCTTTCAACGCAAGCTCAGTAGTGAGCGTTTATTCCTCACGGCTATTGGTAGCCGTTCGGCTGATTTGGCATGTGAAGCACACCGTGCTTCACAATTGAGCCAAATCACGCTTTGAAGGAGCTTGAAATCCCAATGATTTCAAGCTCGGTCAAAGCGCCTGCCTGAGCGCTGCGATTTAGCGCGCGATTATTCCTTTACACGACTGTAAAGTTTTAATCGCTTTCTGGCGAGATTTCGACATTTACATTACATGACTGTAAAGGAAAAATCGGTTTAGTGATTTGGAACATTTACCGGAAAATTTCCGGCGTTTGTTGTTGTTTTGGTGGTTTTTTGGAACATTTGCCGGAGTTTATCTCATGTTTGGAGGGTTAACCCTCGCTCTACACTCCAAACATGAGGATACTAGCGCGTGTTTGGAGGATTACAAAAAACAATATACGAAAACAAAAAAACAATATACGAAAACAAAAAAAGCGGGGAACAAACGTTCCCCGCTAAAAAGAATAATGCGGCAGCGTGCTAGTCTCCCACACCCTATCGAGTGCAGTACCCTCGCCGTGTCAGGCCTTAGCTTCCGGGTTCGGAATGGGACCGGGCGTCTCACCTGAGCCATGACCACCGCAAACTTAATTATAACACTCACCAGCAGTGAGTGGCAAGTTGGCGGTTTGGGAACCGGACATGAACGCGAATAAAAACAACTCTTACCAACCGATCGTTAAGCAAAACATTCAGTACTCATTAACGCTAGAAGAAAAATACTCACAGAAACTCACCCTCCCCACTCACAAGAGTAGAGAAGAATGTCACCATCACCCATTAGTACTAGTCAGCTCCACCCCTTACAGGGCTTCCACATCTAGCCTATCAACCACGTGTTCTACATGGGGGCTCACACACTAACGTGCATGGAATGCTTATCTTGGAGCAGGCTTCCCGCTTAGATGCTTTCAGCGGTTATCCCTTCCGAACGTAGCTAACCGGCAGCGCCACTGGCGTGACGACCGGCATACCAGAGGTTCGTCCACCCAGGTCCTCTCGTACTATGGGCAGGTCTCCTCAACATTCCAACGAGCGCAGAGGATAGAGACCAAACTGTCTCACGACGTTCTGAACCCAGCTCGCGTGCCGCTTTAATCGGCGAACAGCCGAACCCTTGGGACCTGCTCCAGCCCCAGGATGCGACGAGCCGACATCGAGGTGCCAAACCATCCCGTCGATATGGACTCTTGGGAATGATCAGCCTGTTATCCCCGGGGTACCTTTTATCCGTTGAGCGATGCCACGTCCGTACGCCGGCACCGGATCACTATCTCCGACTTTCGTCCCTGCTCGACCCGTCAGTCTCACAGTCAAGCCCGCTTGTGCGATTACACTCAACACCCGATTGCCAACCGGGCTGAGCGGACCATTGAGCGCCTCCGTTACTCTTTAGGAGGCAACCGCCCCAGTTAAACTACCCGCCAGGCACTGTCCCTAACACGGATAACGTGCTGAGGTTAGACGCCAGATATGGAAAGAGCGGTATTTCACTATTCGACTCCACGCAAGCTAGCGCCCACGCTTCACAGCCTCCCGCCTATGCTACACGATCCACACCTAACGACAATACCAAGGTATAGTAAAGGTCCCGGGGTCTTTTCGTCCTTCTGCGCTTAACGAGCATCTTTACTCGTACTGCAATTTCGCCGGGCTCCTGGCCGAGACAGTGGGGAAGTCGTTACGCCATTCGTGCAGGTCGGAACTTACCCGACAAGGAATTTCGCTACCTTAGGATGGTTATAGTTACCACCGCCGTTTACCGGGGCTTAAATTCACCGCTTCACCGAAGCTAACGGATCCTCTTAACCTTCCGGCACCGGGCAGGCGTCAGAGCGTATACAGCGGCTTACGCCTTCGCACGCTCCTGTGTTTTTGGTAAACAGTCGCTACCCCCTAGCTTGTGCCACCCCCAACAGCTCAACAGCGTAAAACCATATCACCATCAAGGGTCTCCCTTATGCCGAAGGCACGGGAGTAATTTGCCGAGTTCCTTGGCCAGGATTCGCCCGATCGCTTCGGTATACTCTACCAGACCACCAGTGTCGGTTTAGGGTACGAGCGGAATCACACCTCACGTTGAAGCTTTTCTCGGCAAGCAGGATCACCGGAATCAGCCTTACAGCCTACCCATCACGCCTCAGCTTAACATCCCCCGGATTTACCTAGGAGACAGCCCACACGCTTAGCCACGGAAAACCACCTCCGCAGCCGGCTACCTACCCGCGTCACTCCCACGCTAACCTACTACCAATACAGTCCCAACACAAACAAGCCAACAACCCCGAAAGGAAGCCAACTCGCAAATGAAGGTTAGTACTCTCAGATTCAGTTCGAACGGTGTAACACCGGTACGGGAATATCAACCCGTTCATCCATTCGACTACGCCTGTCGGCCTCGCCTTAGGACTCGACTCACCCGGGGACGACGAACGTGGCCCCGGAACCCTTAGTCATTCAGCGGACGGGATTCACACCCGTCTCTCGCTACTCATGTCTGCATTCTCACTCCCGTACAGTCCACGACAAGTTCACACTGCCGCTTCACCCCATACAGGACGCTCTCCTACCCCGCATGAACAAAATTCATGCAGTCGCGTCTTCGGTGGCGTGCTTAAGCCCCGCTACATTGTCGGCGCGGAACCACTAGACCAGTGAGCTGTTACGCACTCTTTCAAGGATGGCTGCTTCTAAGCCAACCTCCTGGCTGTCTATGCGACTCCACATCCTTTCCCACTTAGCACGCGCTTCGGGACCTTAGACGACGATCAGGGCTGTTTCCCTTTTGACGACGGAGCTTATCCCCCGCCGACTCACTGCCGTGATAAACCTAACAGGTATTCGGAGTTTGGCTGCTATTGGTACCCGGTATGGGCCCGCAAGCATCCAGTAGCTCTACCCCCTGTAAGCAATAACACGACGCTGCACCTAAATGCATTTCGGAGAGAACCAGCTATCACGGAATTTGATTGGCCTTTCACCCCTAACCCCAAGTCATCCCCCCAGTTTTCAACCTAGGTGGGTTCGGTCCTCCACACGGTCTTACCCGCGCTTCAACCTGCTCAGGGCTAGATCATCCCGCTTCGGGTCCAGGACATGCGACTCAAACGCCTTTTAAAACTCGCTTTCGCTACGGCTCCCCCACCCGGGTTAGCCTCGCCACATACCACTGACTCGCAGACTCATTTTTCGATAGGCACGCCGTCACCCCACAAAGAAGGCTCCGACGGATTGTAAGCGCACGGTTTCAGGAACTATTTCACTCCCCTCCCGGGGTGCTTTTCACCTTTCCCTCACGGTACTAGTACACTATCGGTCAGACAGGAATACTTAGGCTTACCCAACGGTCTGGGCAGATTCACGCGGGATTCCACGAGGCCCGCGCTACTTGGGAATAAACATAAAGAGACATCGCACGACAAGCTACGGGGCCATCACCCTCTACGGCTGGGAATTCAATCCCATTCACCTAGCACGACATTTTATCACTCTCCTCAACCCCGTCAGAGGCTGAACAGTCAATCCCACGACCCCGAATGCGCAACACCTGACGGTTATCACACGCACCCGGTTTAGCCTGATCCGCTTTCGCTCGCCACTACTCACGGAGTATCCTTTCCTGCAGGTACTGAGATGTTTCACTTCCCTGCGTACCCCCCACAAAAACTGTGGTGACCACCCATAACAGTGGCCGGGTCTCCCCATTCGGAAATCCTCGGATCAAAGCCCACTCGGCAGCTCCCCGAGGCATATCGCAGCCCGTCACGTCCTTCATCGGTCCTGTCTACCAAGGCATCCACCATACGCCCTTACCAGTGACAAACACTAAAGTAAGAACCCATCAGCAAAATTCTCTAGACAAAAAATCATCACACTAAACGATCACAAAACGATCAAGCGACTCCAACAAAAGGAGCCGGTTGAAATTGATAAAAGCAAAAAAAATCGAAACAAAAAGTTTCGCATTTTACTCGCGTCCACTATCCAGTTCTCAAACCACCACAACACCAAGAACCCAAGCCAAAAACAATAAAAGCCTCAACCTGAAATCCAAGGGCCAGGACCGCAACCCCCAAAAAGGAGGGGTGGCAATCCGGGAACCCAAAAGCATGCCCAACAAACTCATTTAAAAACATTAACTATTGATTTCCACACCAGTAACCACACTCAACCGAGCGTGCACAAAAACTCCGTAGAAAGGAGGTGATCCAGCCGCACCTTCCGGTACGGCTACCTTGTTACGACTTAGTCCCAATCACGAGCCTCACCTTAGACGGCTCCCTCCAAAAAGGTCAGGCCACCGGCTTCGGGTGCTGCCCACTTTCATGACTTGACGGGCGGTGTGTACAAGGCCCGGGAACGCATTCACCGCGACGTTGCTGATTCGCGATTACTAGCGACTCCGCCTTCACGTAGTCGAGTTGCAGACTACGATCCGAACTGAGACCAGTTTTAAGGGATTAGCTCCATGTCACCATGTCGCAACCCGTTGTACTGGCCATTGTAGCATGCGTGAAGCCCTGGACGTAAGGGGCATGATGATCTGACGTCATCCCCACCTTCCTCCGAGTTAACCCCGGCGGTCCCCCGTGAGTTCCCGGCATAACCCGCTGGCAACACAGGGCAAGGGTTGCGCTCGTTGCGGGACTTAACCCAACATCTCACGACACGAGCTGACGACGACCATGCACCACCTGTGAACCTGCCCCGAAGGGAAACCACATCTCTGCAGTCGACAGGCACATGTCAAGCCCAGGTAAGGTTCTTCGCGTTGCATCGAATTAATCCGCATGCTCCGCCGCTTGTGCGGGCCCCCGTCAATTTCTTTGAGTTTTAGCCTTGCGGCCGTACTCCCCAGGCGGGACGCTTAACGCGTTAGCTCCGACACGGAACCCGTGGAATGGGCCCCACATCCAGCGTCCACCGTTTACGGCGTGGACTACCAGGGTATCTAATCCTGTTCGCTCCCCACGCTTTCGCTTCTCAGCGTCAGTAACAGCCCAGAGACCTGCCTTCGCCATTGGTGTTCTTCCCGATATCTACACATTCCACCGTTACACCGGGAATTCCAGTCTCCCCTACTGCACTCTAGCCCGCCCGTACCCGGCGCAGACCCACCGTTAAGCGATGGGCTTTCACACCAGACGCGACGAACCGCCTACAAGCTCTTTACGCCCAATAATTCCGGATAACGCTTGCGCCCTACGTATTACCGCGGCTGCTGGCACGTAGTTAGCCGGCGCTTATTCGAAAGGTACACTCACCCGAAAGCTTGCTCCCAATCAAAAGCGGTTTACAACCCGAAGGCCTTCATCCCGCACGCGGCGTCGCTGCGTCAGGGTTTCCCCCATTGCGCAATATTCCCCACTGCTGCCTCCCGTAGGAGTCTGGGCCGTATCTCAGTCCCAATGTGGCCGTCCGCCCTCTCAGGCCGGCTACCCGTCGAAGCCTAGGTGGGCCATTACCCCGCCTACAAGCTGATAGGACGCGACCCCATCCCATGCCACTAAACACTTTCCCAACAAGACATGCGTCAAGTTGGAGCATCCAGCATTACCACCCGTTTCCAAGAGCTATTCTGGAGCATGGGGCAGGTTGGTCACGCATTACTCACCCGTTCGCCACTCTCACCAACCAGCAAGCTGGTCAGATCCCGTTCGACTTGCATGTGTTAAGCACGCCGCCAGCGTTCATCCTGAGCCAGAATCGAACCCTCCACGAAAAAATTCAATGAAGAGCCAAAATAAGGCTCCAAAAAATAAGAAAAAGACGAGACATTCTTTAAGGAAAGAACATCCCAACAAAAACCTCACCACCATTTAACCATCTCTCAGGCACCCCACAATCTGTGAGGCAGGCAATGAACTGGCAATAATTAACTAATAAGTAGTACAGACACGCTCTTGAGTTCTCAAACCACCACCACACCAGCCGGCCCATCAACCTCAACCGAGGAGAACCAGCCGCGCTGAGCAGCAAGAGATAAACTTACACCAACCCACGCCAAAACGCAAACCCACCAAAAACAAACACCCCAAAACCATTGAAAACAAGCCAAAACACCGGCGTGTCGAAAACAGTAAAAAACCAGACAAAAAACCAACAACAAACCAACAACCCAACCCAAAACCAACAAAAATAACCAAAAACAACCCCAAAAACACAAAACCCGGGAGTGTCGCACTAACCAACATTAAACAAAACAGCAACAAAGACACAAAGCCAACACGAAAACAACGCAAAAAAGACATATTCGAGGCAGAAATAGGTAAGATATACGCAAAAATATATGAGCGCTATATTATATGAGCGCTATATATGGCGTGAGAAATACTT
The DNA here is from genome assembly GCF_049244055.1 of Gardnerella nova. NCBI lineage: Bacteria > Bacillati > Actinomycetota > Actinomycetes > Bifidobacteriales > Bifidobacteriaceae > Gardnerella > Gardnerella nova. The sequence continues at coordinate 1,360,268 of NZ_CP058369.1, forward strand.
ATATAAGTAGATACTTAAAAATAAACACTTATAAACACTAATTAAATAACACTTATAAATAAATACTTATAGAAAATGAGAACTTAGCAAAACGAAGGAGTAGAAGAATGAGCAACACCACCAACACCACCAACACTCGCGCAAGCAAGCACGGGCACCACATTGTGGTGCTAACCGGCGCCGGAATCTCCACAAGCGCAGGCATCCCCGACTTTCGCGGCCCAGACGGCGTATGGACTAAGCACCCGGAGCAGATGAGTGTTTACGACATAGACGCGTTCCTAAGCAGCAAAGAGGAACGTATCTACTCTTGGCGCTGGCAAAAAGAATCCCCCGTTTGGAACGCGCAGCCGGGAACCGCACACAAAGCGCTCGTGAAGCTCGAGCAAGCCGGTATGCTCAACCTTATAGCAACGCAAAACTTTGACGCCCTTCACGAAAAAGCCGGAAACGATCCAAACTTTATAGTCAATCTTCACGGAAGCATCGGCACCTCGCACTGTATGAGCTGCCATGCAAGCTACAATACTGCCGATATTATGCGCGATTTAGATGAGCACCCGGATCCGCATTGCAGACGTGCCCTGCCATACCGCAGCAATATGCCTTGCAATGGGCTTATAAAAACAGACGTCGTATATTTTGGAGAAGCACTTCCGGAAGGCGCTATGGAACGCAGCGCGCAGGCAATAGTTAAAGCGGACGAAATGTGGGTTATTGGTTCCACACTAGAAGTATTTCCAGCCGCATCTTTAGTGCCGTTGGCAGCGCGCGCGGGAGTACCGATTACGATAATGAACTTGGGTGCCACCCAATACGATTATTTGGCAAAGCGCATAATCCGCGAAGATATTGCGAAAGCTCTGCCAAAGTTGGTAGACGAAACTATTGAAGAATATAGTAACTAATACGTGACGTCTAATACGTGACGTCTAAACGTAGAATAACGAACCGAAAATAAAATAGCCCTTGCTACTCAAACCAATTTGCAAACAGGTTGGCAAAGTAGCGAGGGCTAATTATTTGCTTTCGATTACTTCAGTTATTACAAAAGGATTGCAACACCTTCCCAAGGCGCAAGAGTACCGTTTTTAAGCGATGTAAGCGCATGATTTACGTCGTAGGTTGTAACCATTACGTCATGCTCTACAAAATCGTTAGAAACGCGATTTTGCAGCATTTTCGCACTTTCTGCAGGAATAGGTACAGTTGAATCCGTCATATTAACCATTACGAGCATGCGTTTCGCAGAATCCGCAGCAGATTCCGCACTAGATTCAGCAGATTTCGCAGAATCACCCTGCTTCTCACAACCAGATTTAAGCTCGCGCACAAACGCGTACACGCACTCGTCATCCGCATCAACCAAATTCCAAGAACCAGCAGAAACAATAGGCTCCGAATGACGCAACGCAATCAAATACTTATAGAAAGCGTAAACGGAATCCGAATCTTCCATCTGCTCAGCCGCGTTAATATCCACATAATTAGGATTCACGCTAATCCACGGCTCCGCATTATTTAACGACGGAACATTAAAAGGCATGAATCCCGCATATTTAGACGCATTCCACTGCATTGGAGTTCGAGAATTATCTCGGCCGCGCTTTGCGAGCGCATCCATCATCGACTCCGCCGACTGAATATGCGCTTCTTCTACGCGCTGCTTAAACATGTTTAACGCTTCCAAATCGCGATACTGTTCGAGACGCGTAAAGTGCGCGTTAGTCATACCGATTTCCTCGCCTTGGTACACGTAAGGCGTGCCACGGTGCATGTGCAGAAGCATTGCAATCGCCTTCGCAGAACGCACGCGCATCTCGTCGCTAGCTTCACTTCCCCAACGAGAAAGCGCACGAGGCTGATCGTGGTTATTAAAGAACAGGCTCGCCCAACCAGCATCCTCTACAGCCTGCTGCTGTTCAGCCATCACGCGCTTTAACGAAGTAAGCTTAAGAGGCACAGGATTCCACTTAGTACCGTTTTCGCAATCGATATCCACGTGATTAAACAGGAATAGCATGTCGAGTTCACTGTGAGCAGGATCCGTAATATATGTGTTGCGATGCGGAGAAATTCCTGGAGCTTCACCAACGGTCAAGAAACCTTCACGCCCTTCGAAAACTTTTGCACGCATCTCGCGCAAGAACTCGTCTAAGCGAGGGCCGTCTGAGCAGAACGGGAATGGCGAAGAATAGCCGTCGGCTCCGGCTGGCAAATCCTCAATCTGGCAACCAACCTCACCCGGCAAACGACCTTCAGAATCAACATGCTTGGAAATTTGCGTGATCACATCCATACGGAAGCCGTCGATTCCGCGATCCATCCACCAATTCATCATCTTGTACACGGCAGCGCGAACCGCAGGATTTTCCCAATTCAAATCTGGCTGCTTTGGCGAATACTGGTGAAGATAGTATTCGCCGCGCTTTGGATCGTACGTCCACGCGGAACCGCCAAAATACGAACCCCACTTATTCGGCTCCGCGCCCGGCTCACCAGGGACGCAACCTTCACGCGCCGGCCTCCACCAATACCAATCCGCGTAATCGCTTGAAGCGTCGCGGGAAGCCTGGAACCAAGCGTGCTCGTCAGAAGTGTGATTTACTACCAAATCCATCACGACTTTAAGCCCGCGCTCGTGAGCACCAGCCAAAAGCTCGTCCATATCTTCCAAGGTTCCAAAAAGCGGATCAATATCTTGATAGTCTGAAATATCGTAACCGTTATCGTCTTGTGGGGACTTGTAAACAGGGCTGAGCCAGAGCACGTCAACGCCTAAATCCGCCAAATAGTCGAGGCGCGAAGTGATTCCCTTCAAATCGCCAATGCCGTCACCGTTCGTATCTTGGAAGCTTCGCGGATAAATCTGGTACACAACAGCATTCGCCCACCAAGGGTTTGGCGTAGCGCCGTTTGTGCGCACGGATTGCGGCAAGTTCGCTCGATCAAAAGTAGTCATACATTCCCCATTAATTATTTTTATAATCTATTTTTTATTATCTATAATTTATTATTCCATATTTCAGCTATCTTTGGATTTTTCAAGCAACGATAGAGCATTACTTACCATTTCAGAATACTTGCGAATAATTTTAGAATCAGTTCTAGCATTAGAGAATAATTCATCATGACTACCAGATCTCACCAATACTAAAGAAACAGACAAGCCATCAACCCAATAAATAAGCAGTAAATCTGGCTGTACATGCAACTCACGGTACCCTTTCCAACTACCAGTAAGAGCATGATCACGATATTTACTCTTTAATATCTGTTAATCATTATCTATAAGAGCCTGAAATACAGCAAGAAAATTTTCAGTGTTAATATGCTTTTTACGAATCTTTTTGTAGTCATTATCAAATGACTTAATTGTAAGAAGTCGTCTCTTTTCACAGTCCATTTAGGTAATCCATCATATCTGAAGCAGTGTGTGATTCATGAGTAAATTCGTGATTTTGAACCTGTTTACGAGCTTCCTCGTTTTTATTTTCAATGGCTTCTTCAATATACTTTTGGAGTTGTTCCTCAAGTGATTGGTAATGCTCAAAATCTTCGCGATCAATAATGAAGTACATTGGTTGATTGTTTTTTAACACTGTAACTGGCATGCCAGCACTCACTTTTGCAAAAGCCTGCGCAGATTTACCATTACTAAAAGCGCTAATAGGAACCATAGTGCTTATTGGAGCTACCGTAACCATATGCATTAACCTAACTTTTCTACAGACAATCCATGCGTATACTTAATACATGTATATTTACTATGCGTTTTACAAGTATATATAAAAGTTATTATACTTGTAAATATTGTAGTTAAAAGAGTATAAAAAAGCGGCCCACAGTAAAAACCGCGAGCCGCGCCTCCTTCTCATTCACTGTAAGAGCTATAGGGATAGTCTCTCAATCATTGCTGGTGATGCAACTTAAAAGCAAGCTCAGCTAAGTGCACGCCGTGAGTTAAGAACTCGTGAGTGCGGCAAACGTAATCGTTTTCGCGACCAAGCTTCGCAATATAACCGTTGATATAGTCGACTTCCGTTTCACGACCGCGGCTCATATCTTGATACATAGAAGGATAATGCAAAGGATTTGCCACGCGACTTACATAATCAATAGCTTCCATCTCTTGCTGACGCGTATTAACCATACGAATTCCGGCACGATCGCACACATCGTACGCTTCGTTAATAAGCTGACGAGCCATATCCATTGCTCCTGGGTACGAAATAAACTGACCCATCTGAATCTGATACATAGTACACAAAGTATTAATTACGGAATTAAAAATCACCTTCGCCATGCAAGTACCCTTAAAATCTTCCGTAATAGTAGGGTTCAAACCAGCAGCTTTAAAGTCGTCTCGCATAGCAAGCTCAACATCGCTTACCTGCTCATTCAACGCGCACATATTCATGGTTCCAACGCCAACTTTACCAATAAAATCAACGTCTCCCGGGCCGTTCAAAACTGTTGCAATCATGGCAGTTCCACCATAAATATGATCATCCGGGAAGTACTGCTGCAACTTTTCGAAGTGCCCCCAACCGTTCATTGCAGCAAACACAACTTGATGATCCTTAAACAGATGCTTGCAACGCTCCAACATTTCTGCAAGCTGCATCTGCTTCATAAACACAATCCACACGTCTGGATTGCCATCGTAATCTTCCGGCGTATACATATTAATCGGCACCAAATGGCGGTTTTCGTGGTCTCGGCTAACCATTACACCGCCCTGCTCACGCACCTTATTTACGTTCTTATCCCAGGTGTCAATGAAGTCAACATGAATACCGGCCGTTTCCTGCAACAAAACGCCATAGCGATATCCCATAGCTCCAGAACCGATCATTGCATATTTCATGCCACTCATAGTGACACCTCCTTTTAGGTAAAAGTGTGCTTAGGCGAGATTCATGCATTTACAGGAATTACGTCGAAGCGACTACAAATATAATAAAAAGCAGTAAGGCTGATCGTAGTGACTAAAATCAGCCAACTGCTTTTTGGTTTTTATAGCATATTACACAGTTTTTGGAGAATGTCAAAATTTTGTATATCGGCAAGGCGCGAACGTCAACTGAATATACACAATTTATGCATGCATCACCTACTTACAAGTGAAAAAATTGACGAATTTGAGCAACTGTGCCGTAAGAAGCTTGTGCACCAAATCCAGTAGCAGCATATGCAGCTACATAAGAAGCCAACGAAGCCGCATCAACGAGTCGCATATCTGCAGACAAACATGCGAGCACAGTACCCATAAAAGCATCACCACAACCAGTGGTATCAACAGCATTGACATGCTGAGCCATAATTCTATGCACTGAATTATCGGCATAATCCAAAACAATAGACCCCTTTGAACCAAGTGTTACTATCGCTTCATTAAAGCCAAACTCATGCATTGCACGAAGTGCATGCTGCCAATCAAACGAATCCCAATCGCCATTATCAGGTTCTGAAATATGCAACAATTGCGCCATTTCATGCTCATTAACCAGTAAGATATCTGCAGATCGTATAAGATCTTGCGGTAATGTATCCAAAAAAGGCGAATTATTAAGCAAAACTTTTACGCCATGCTCATGCGCTAAGCGAGCGCACATCGTAACCGATTCTAACGGACTTTCCAAACAAAGTCCTAATACTTTTGCACTAGTAATAGCAGCTTTCACAGATGGCGACTGAATATAATCAACATCAACTTGCGAGTTAGATCCAGGCGCATAAACAATAGTATTTTCGCCACTTTGCGCATCCACTGTAATCACTGTTGCACCACTGTTGCAATTGGGTACATGACGTACATACGTCGTATCAACACCAGATTCTTGCAAAGCACCAGTAAGAAAATCAGCATTAGCATCATCGCCTACCGCACCGAACATACATACGTGCGCACCAAGCTTTGCAGCAGATACTGCCTGATTACCTGACTTACCTCCAGGCAGTATTCGTATTTCGTTGCCTTTAATGGTCTCACCAGGCATAGGAAGACGATTAGCAACAATAGTATAATCCGCATTCATAGAACCAACTATCGCTACAGTAGGCATCTTCATATTTCGCATCGCAGGCAATGTTTCATGTTGCAAATCCACATTAACAGGCTGAATGACTTTAATCTTTTCTAAACTCTCCAACGAGTCAAGCATATGATAACTAGACATAATTCTCCCTAAATATTGCGCAAAACAAAGCTTAGAATGGAACACCACAACGCAGCAACACGTTAGAATACGGGGTAGTCTCACCCGTTCGAATCACGAATTTAGCTTGCGAAACAAGAGCCTTAAATCCTTGTTCGCCATCATGCGGCACATAAGTCAATGGCACGCCAAGCAGATCCTTGACCCATGTTTCTGGAACATCATCACAAGCTTCTTCCGCCATAATACCAGACTCAAGAACAAGATCATCCTTTATTGATGCAAGCACGTCAGTAAATCGCGGTATTCCAAAAACCAAGGCTAAATCAATAACTTCTACGCCCGCCGGGACAGGCAAGCCACAGTCAGAAACAACAAATTGATCCTTATGCCTTAATTTTGCAATAGCAGCTGCTAATTGTGCGTTCAAAATACCATGAGTTAACATAATTCACCCCATATCACGGCTCATGAAAGTGACATCAACAATGATCATCACCTTTATAACAAGTTCGCCACCACGAACATATATGATAAAAATCTTATTAAGAAAAAATGGCGCTGAGAACACTAAATCATACGGTATTAATAAATTTTACTGTTGCGATTATTTTCACGAAAGCATCATGAATGCTCCCAGCGCCATATAAATTTTGCATTAGCTATATTGATCCATAAAACTACTCAACATAAATTTTAATGTTTATACACGGAATTACATAGTTTTATGCAAATATGTATTACTCAAAATCACCCACATTCTTTGCTGTTACCGTTTTCACAGTAATTGGCTCAGTCTTTGGAACACTTTTCCCTTTAATAGCTTTTACAGCAGCAGCAACGGCAGAACGGCCAAGTTCCTTTGGTTGCTGAGCAATTGTTCCAACCATTGTGCCGGCCTTAATAGCTTTCATACCGTCAGCAGTGCCATCAAAACCGACTACTTTAATTTCTTTACCAGCTTTAGCTCCTAATGCTTGAATGGCGCCTAATGCCATCTCGTCATTTTCGGCGTAAATGCCAGTTACATTCGGGTGCGATTGCAACAAATTAGTAGCCACATTTAATGCTTCAGCACGGTCAAAGTTAGCAGTTTGTTCTGCTACAACTTTAATATTTGAATATTTCTTAATACGATCTTTGAATCCTTTGCCACGGTCGCGAGTAGAAGCCGCTCCAGGAATACCTTGCAAAATCAAAACTTCACCTTTTTCGCTAATACTATTAGCTAGCGTGTCAGCAGCCTGAGCACCACCAGCAACATTATCGGAAGAAATATGCGAAGTAACTTTTTCACCAGTTACAGAACGGTCAACAGAAATCACAGGCAAGTTCGCGCTTAGCAACGGGGCAACTGCAGGACCAGCAGCATCAGAATCTACAGGGTTAATAATAACAGCTTTTGCACCTTGCGATTGAGCATTCTGCGCTTGATCCTGCTGCTTTGCAGAATCATTCTGAGCGTCGGAAACTTGCAAATCAACACCAAGTTTCTTTGCTTCAGCTTGAGCACCATCACGTAGATCCACAAAGAACGGATTGTTCAAAGTAGAAACTAGCAATGCGACTTTATCGCCACCATTAGTACTACCACATGCACTCATGCTGACAATAAGTGCAGATGCTGCTGCAAACGCGCAAGCAATCTTTACGCTTCGACGCATAATTGGATAATTCATCATATCTCCTTTGATTATTGCCCTGTGCTACCGCAAGTTTTTTAGTTCAATAAATCCACAATATTGCAGTGACATAAGGCTGATGTTTCACCATCTCTTTACCTTATTGTTACGTAGTTTTGAGTTATAAAGTTCAGTTATAATATTCCAAATTGTTTCAATTCTTGCTGAAAATATTGATTACTCACCGCTTACGAATCAACATTTGCAAGATTCACCTCCTTACTACGAGAAGATCAAGTTTATAAAAAGTATTAATTTGCTGTCAGTGCGTATCTTCCTTACGGCGCAAAGTATCAAGGCTTACAGCGAATGCAATAACCAAACCGATAACTACTTGCTGCCAGAACGAGGAAACATTCAAAATATTCAAGCCGTTACGAATTACAGCCAACAAAATTGCTCCTACGAAAGTGCCAGAAATCTTGCCTTTGCCGCCAGAAAGTGAAGCACCACCGATAACAACGGAAGCAATCGCATCCATTTCGTAACCAGTGGCAGCCTGAGGCTGAGCGGAATGTAGACGACCAGCAATAACTAAACCGGCGACAGCGGCAAAAATACCCGAAAGAACAAACACCATAATTTGTGTTTTATGAATATTGATGCCAGAAAGGCGCGAAGCTTCCATATTGCCGCCAACAGCATACATAGAACGACCAGTAGTGGTGAAGTTCAGTATTACTGCAGCAATAACACCCATGATAATCATCATCACAATTGGCATTGGAATACCTAATATGTTGGCACCAAAGAAATTAACCATGCCGGATGTAGAAATAGGACGACCGTCTGAAACAACAAGGGTAAGGCCACGCGCAACAGACATCATTGCCAATGTGGCAATAAACGATGGCAACTTAAGGAAAGCGTTAGCTACGCCAGAAATAAGTCCAAAAAGTGCACCGGTTGCTATACCAACCACAACAGTCAGCACTGGTGGCAACCCCATAGAAACGCCTGTATATGCAACCAACATGCTAGAAATTGCAGCCACCGAACCTACTGACAAATCAATACCAGCGGACACGATAACAAAGGTTTGACCGAATGCCAAAATAGCAACTGTCGCAGCTTGAATACCCACATTGAGAATATTCACACTCGTCAAAAATGCCGGCGTAGCGCATGAAAGCGCAGCGCATAAAATAACCAAGCCAATAAGAGCGCCATTGCGAGATGCAAACTTTTTCGCTGCAGGCAAAAATCCTTTATCAACTGCACCGTATCCCAAATGCTCAGATTTTGCACTACTCGTAGCAGCCATAATTTATACTCCTTTAACAAATTTTGCTATAACTCACTGCACTGGTATGCGCAATAAATTGTTGTATGCAAGTTTTACGTTTGATTGGTAACTTTAATTTTTAAGATTTCAACATGGCTCATGTATCAGTTTCATATTGAAAACAGTAAGGTTTTGCTCATTTCTGTATGCTCAAATACCAGATGCATTAAGGTGAGTCACTGCAAGTTCCATCACACTTTCCTGCGTAGCCTCGTTTGCAGCTAATTCACCGCTGATTCTGCCGTTCGACATCACCAATACGCGATCTGACATGCCAAGCACTTCAGGCAAATCTGAGGATGCCATTAGCACAGCACCTCCATTTTCTACGATATTGTTAATCAACTCGTAAATTTCTACACGAGCACCAACATCAACACCACGAGTAGGCTCATCCAGCAATAGCACTTTCACGTTCGCCATAGACCATTTACCGAACACAATTTTTTGTTGATTACCGCCAGATAGCGAACCAGCGAATTGATCAATGTTTGCCATACGAATACGCAATTTTTTTGCAGTTTCTTCTTCGCGAGTACGCTGCCCTTTCAAATCTGCAAAGCCGGCGTGTGCTGTAGAAACTAATGTAGAAATTCCCAAATTTTCTGCAACAGATGCCTCAAGAATCAATCCTTGTACTCGACGATCTTCTGGGACTAAACCAAGACCGGCTGCAATGCTTCCTGCGATATTCGCTTTTGCAATTGGCTTACCATCAACAGTTATTGTGCCTGAATCATAGCTATCTGCACCAAATATTGCACGAAGAACTTCGGTACGACCAGCACCTACCAAACCTGCAAGACCCACAACTTCGCCAGCATGAACACTGAAGGATACGTTTTCTAGCGCACCTTTTCGCGTTAAGCCTTCTACTTTTAGCAGCTCTTTGCCTTGACTACGTTTGCCATGAGGGAATTGATTTGTAATATCACGACCTACCATGAGTTTTACAAGTTCCTTCTCAGAAACTTTCGCATCAACAGTATCGACATATTTACCATCACGAAGCACAGTTACAACATCACCAACGCGCGCAATCTCATCCAAATGGTGAGAAATAAACACCATGCCAACATTCTTGGATTTTAAATCTTCCATAATGCTGAATAATTGTTCACATTCACGCTTCGTTAAAGCTGCAGTCGGTTCGTCAAGAATAAGAATAGATGCATGCTGCATAAGCGCTTTAGCAATTTCTACCATTTGTTGACGAGCTACGCCAAGTTCTCCCATTGGCTTATTAACATCTTCATCTAAACCGATAACTTGTAATGCGACTTTCGCACGAGTACGCATCGTCGCACGATCAATAAAACCAGCTTTAGTGGGAAGCATACCAAGGAACAAATTTTCCATAATAGAAAGTTCTGGCACCAAATTTAACTCTTGGTGAATCACAGCAATACCCAATTTGCGAGCAGCATCCACATTAGGAATTCGCACTGTTTCACCATTGATCTCAATATGACCTTTATCTGGCTGATAAATGCCACTCATCATCTTAATAACTGTTGACTTGCCCGCACCATTTTCACCAAGGAGAACATGCACTTCACCCGGTTTTACTGTTACAGACAAATTGTCAACTACTGTAGAATTACCGAATATTTTCGATACTCCTACTAGCGATAGTTCCGTCATGTCTTACCTCTTTCTTCGCTACAGCACCACTGCTGCCACGAAAATGCAATAAATTACGCTACATTACGCTTGTGCTTTGGATGAGAATTATGCTGCAATGTGCATGCAAAACGTAACAACAACGGTACGCTCAGGCGATTGCTGCACACGCTTACAAAGTCACAGTACAAAAATCAATAACAATAGTGTCAAGCTATAAAATAACAGCCTTACAACTACGCATTTCCTAACGATTCACGCGGAATATACATAGTTTCTACTCGCTGCGATTGAACATCAACATTATGTTCTAACATATCCAAAAAAAGTGCAGCACTAGTACGACCAATACGCTGAACTTGTTGCGAAATAGTAGAAATACGCGGCGTTGCTAAGCGGAATATTTCAACATCATCAAACGAAATAATTGAAATATCACTACCTATCACTAATCCTTCACGAGCCATTACATCCATCACTCGCAGCGCATCTGGCGAATAGCCGATAATAAGCGCTTTTACGCCAACGCTAATCATGCGATGCAACACGCTAGCACATGAGGATTGTTCAAACCCCGTAGATTCTACAAATACATGTTCTTCGCCAAATATCTCAGAAGCCACTGTACGAAATACTTGTTCGCGTTCTTGCAGTGACGGTGAAGCGATAATTGGACCCGACACGTAGCCAACTGAGCAAAAACCATGTTGTTTAACATCCAATAATGCGTCACGAATACCTTGCTCTGGATCCGAATCCACAACTGGCACATGCGTCAAATCACCAGTCCGAGGCTCCACATGTCTATCCATAAACATAAGTGGAAGATGCTGTTCCATCAACATTCTCATAGCATCAGTCTCCTCACCTTGAGGCACAATAATCGCACCATCAATGCGTTGAGAAAGAATACTTGTAATGAATGAATCTTGACGAGCTGCACTCTCAGAAGATGTTCCAATAAACGCACAATAGCCGGCATCAAACAACGAGTCTTGCACAGTATACGCAAGCTCAGCAAAATATGCATTGCGTATATCTGGCACAAGTAACCCAACTGTCTTAGTATGAGATGACCGCATTGCCTGAGCGCGAGAATCTGGTATATAACCTAATTCCGCAACTGCACGCTCAACTTTCGCCTTAGTGCTTGCCGATATACGACCCGTATTATTCAATGCGCGGGAAACAGTTGATACTGATATACCAGCACGTTGCGCAACATCGCGAATCGTAATGTACGACATGACACCTCCAGCTCATCTCTTATGCTCAACCAGTGCTAACAATTTTGCACTGTTATCGATATGTTTTGATTTTAGCTTGTACTCCATGTTTTATACTACGTTTTTTCATATACTCCTTTCGTTGGAGAAAAACAGCACTATGCAACCATGCATAAGAGCCTCTGTACAACATTATTCTCAATGAGCAGTTTCATCAGCGCTGAATAGAATCCGCAAATTGAGATAACGTTCCCACAATTGTCAGTTTCTTCAACTTACCTCATGCGGTAACGTTACCGCAACTATAACATTTTGCTAGGATGAACACAAGGGGAACGCGCTAAAAAATTACTTTTCATGCACTGCGTTATCTTGAATTAAACGCAACACTAAAAAATTATTCAGTTTTACCTATGATTTTCAAAAAAGTTTCGCAAAAGTTGAGCACATTCAGATTCGCACACAGAACCAATAACTTCCGGATATGAGCCTACATGCCTGTCTCGTAAAATATCCCATACTGACCCGCAAGCACCCAATTTTGCATCCCACGCACCAAAAATTACGCGCTTAAGACGAGTTTGCAAAATTGCGCCAGCACACATTGGGCAGGGTTCGAGCGTAACTACCAAAGTGCAGTCAGATAAATTCCAAGATTTTCGCGCAATAGCAGCACTTTTCATAGCAAGCACTTCCGCATGAGCCAACGGATCCGACTCTCGCTCGCGCAAGTTTGCGCCGCGGCCAATAATATTGCCGTCGCCATCAAGTACAACGGCACCAACAGGAACTTCACCCGCCTTAGCCGCTTCTACCGCCAATCGCAACGCTTCCTTCATTGCGCAAGTAACGGAATCATCGTTTTTATTCATAGAATTAGCTCACACAATCAACTTGCGAAATTAACTTGCACAATCAACTCACACAATCAACTTACAAATCGCAACTACTAAAGAAGTCCCGACGCAATATCGTGAGTAACAAACCATTTGCGAATATCGCCAAGTTCCTCCATGTGCACGGCGTGATCGAGACCTCGATATCGCTTCTCCTCAAGCCACGTGTGTTCCTCAAGCCAAGCGGCCGCGGCAGAAAATTCGTAAGGAGGAATAACTGCATCCTCTAAGCCGTAACCAAAGAATACAGGCGTGTTTCGCTCTGCCAATTCGTCGTCTTTTAGCGTAACTTCGCTGGCAAAAGCAGGAACGTTCGGAGCTATAAAACCAGAAAGCGCAACTGCAGCACGATAGCGGTCAGGGTTCAAACGCAGCACGTGCACTGCGAGCGCAGCTCCCTGCGAGAAACCAAACGGAACTACATCGCGGTTGGCTGGAATATTTGCACTCACCCACTCGTCGATTGCCGCCGCAGCCGCATACATATCGCAATCCAAATCTTCCCGCTGTGGCACGGCATCATGGAACCAACTGTACGCGCCTTCAGCGAGCTTGAGAGGAGCACGAAGCGCAATCGCATCGTTATAAGGCGCTACTATTCGCAATAAATCTAGTAAATCTTCTTCGTTAGAGCCCCAGCCGTGCAACAACAGCAGCAACGGATGCGTTGGGTGAGCTGCAGCATTTCCTTGCGAATATTGTGCGTGCGTTACTTTTAGAGGCTCGCCAAAATGTCCTGGAACTACATGCGATTCGCGGCCAATATGCGGCTCGTAAGAATTGTTACGCGCATTATTACCATACTGTTCATCGTTAGTATTCATTGCATCACCGCCGCTCGTATAAATAGTTGCGTTATAAATTATTATTTTAATAAATATTTCGTATCACGTCATTATGATTTTTCCCTTTACAGCATACGGCATTCGAAGATTAACTCATAAAAATTCGTAGAATAAATATTTTGATTTTGCAATGGTAGCCTTTGCTTTGCAAAAGTAAAGTATTGCAAACTTAACAAGATTTGATAATTTATCAGACGTCTGACGAATTGTAGCGTGTTTACTGTAACATACAAAGAAAGCTAATTCAGCCGCGATTTCAAGGAGGATATCATGCTGAAAACTAAGTTCGTTGTAGGCGCATACGCGTCGCTGCCAAAATCACGCGAAGAACAAAAACAATACTACGATTTACTCGGAACTCAAAACTGGGTTGCGGGAACTGAAATCCCATATCCTGGCGATTTAGCAGACCCACAAAACCGAGCATGGTTAGCAAACGCAATCCCGTCTAGCTGGCATAAAAACACGATAACCGCAATTCCAGGAACAATGCGGCACATAAATTTTGATCCGGACCCAGAATTTGGACTAGCAAGCCCGGATGAAGAAGGGCGACTTCGCGCAATTTCCTTCTTTAAGGACATTCGTCAAGCAATAGCTGATTTTGCAAACCTTCGCAACAGCTGCGATATTTCGCATATTGAAATACACACGGCACCAACTCGAATAGCGCACGCGGACGCAATGAAAAAGTCGCTAGATGAGCTAGCACAACTGGATTGGCTTGGGGCAAAACTGGTAATAGAACATTGCGACAGATATATTGAGGGCCAGAATCCAGAAAAAGGCTTCCTTCCGCTCGAAAATGAAATTCAAATCGCAAAAGATACGGGAATTGGAGTCACAATTAATTGGGGCCGCAGCGTTGTCGAAGAACACAACGCTCAAGCTGCTATAGCACACGTGCGCGAAGCAAGAAAGGCTGGAGTTCTGCAGGGAGTAATGTTCTCAGGGGCAGGACCAGACGCTACGCAATACGGGTACGAGTGGATTGACGGACACTTACCTATGGCTCCAGACGAACCAACGTCTTTAATGACTTCTAAAGAAATTCAAGAAACCACGCGCGAAGCGTTAAAAGACGACTATGCAATCGACTATTTGGGAGCAAAAGTGTGCGTTCCTCAAGACGCCAGCGTTTCGGAACGTTTGAACTACTTAATGCACATTTACGACGCCGTAAACGCAACGCAAGACGCGTGAATAGTCAAACTCAATTACCTCACAAATAAAAGATATTTAATCAACGGATGTAATTATGAACGAAACAAAAGATTCTCGCTCTACATATCTTGCCTTTGATATAGGTGGAACGAAAATAGCTTACGGATTGGTTACTTTGCCGGAACTTTCGTGCAGCAAAAATATTGCGAATACTGAAAATATTGCGGATACTGCGGATACTGCAAATTGCGCTATTCCGTTTGTGCAAGATTACGGATCAATACCAACCGAAGCGTCAAAAGGCGGGGAAGATATAAAAAATCGTTTAGTAGCGAAAGCGAAACAAATCCTAGAAGAAGCACAAAAAAATGGCATAACCATTAGCGGAATCGGAATCGCAGCCGCAGGAGTGCCAAATAGTAAAACTGGCGAAATTGTGGCGGCAACGAATATTCTTCCCGGTTGGCGCGGGCAGCGGATTTACGACGCGTTTAAAAACGTAACCGATTTGCCGGTTTATATGATTGGAGACGTTGGCGGCCACGGACTAGGGGAAGCTATTTACGGAGCCGGGCGCGGAAAATCGATTGTACTTTCTGTTGGAATAGGAACGGGTATCGGCGGCGCAATTATTATAAACGGCAAACTTTTTACGGGCGCACACTCAGTTGCAGGCCATGCCGGACACGTTGTTAGCGATCTTGGCGTTGGTTTCGATTGCTCGTGCGGAGCGCATGCGGGGCATATTGAGCCTGTTGCGTCTGGAACTGGTCTCGCAACTCTATACAATCGCGATTTACCGGAGGGCGTTCACCCGGCACAAAACGGCTACGAAGTATGTGTTTACGCAAACGAAGGCCAACCACACGCTAAAGAAACGCTTGCTAGAAGCGCAAAAGCTTTGGGAGAATGTGTAGCTGGAATGGCGAATCTTATAGACCCCGACGTCATAGTACTTTCTGGTTCCGTTGTAGAAGCGGGCAATATTTGGTGGGATGCTATGCACGCTGGGTTTGAAGATTCTGCCTTAGCTTTGGTTAAGAACACTCCGATTCTTAAAGGCAAACTTGGTGGCACCGCTCCGTTAATTGGTGCCGCTTTTGCCGCTTACTCAAGTTTGAAACACTGCTAAAACATTTGAAACACGCTAAAACAAAGGAGAAAACTATGAATTCTGTAGTTGAAAAAATTAAAGGTGGCTTGATTGTTAGCTGCCAAGCTTACCCTGGGGAGCCTCTTAGACACCCGGAAACAATGGCACAAATGGCAATGGCTGCCGTAGAAGGAGGCGCTATAGGAATTCGATGCCAAGGCTTAGCGGATATTTCTGCGATTAAAGGGCAGGTTGACGTTCCCGTAATTGGCATTTGGAAAGACGGGCACGAAGGCGTTTATATTACGCCAACTTTGCGCCATGCGCGTTGCTGCGCGGCGGCTGGAGCGGATATTATTGCGATTGATGCAACTGATAGGCCACGTCCAGATGGGCTTACTTACGAGCAGACGGTTCGTGCACTACACGACGAAGGCATAGTTGTTATGGCTGATTGCGGCAATTTCGACGACGCTAAGCGCGCTGCGGATTGTGGAACGGATATTATATCTACGACTTTGGCGGGGACTTCTCCCGGAAGACCAAAAACAGAAGGGCCTGATTTTGAACTTTTAGGCCAGATTTTGCAAGCTTTCCCAAACTACCCTATTATTTGTGAGGGGCGTATTCACACCCCGGAGCAGTTGCATGAGGTTATGCAGATGGGCGCGTGGGCAGCAGTTGTTGGAACTGCAATTACGCACCCAACGTCGATTACGCGTTGGTTTGCAGCAAAGTTGTAAAAAAAAAATAAAGAATAAACGAATTTTCACAATTACGACACACGTAAGACTTGACATCAGACATCAGACCTCTTATGTTTAGAGTAACGTGAAAATCACACGAGCTTATAATTGAAAACTTTTCACATTCAAAGATGAAATGTGAATAAACAAACTCAACGGTGAGGAGAAAACATGAAACGAATTAGCTCAAAGCTAACCGCTGTAATAGCTGCAAGCCTAGCCGCAATAATGATGCTGTCTGGCTGCGGCGGCGCAAAAACCCACAAATCAGTCAAAGCGAAAACCGCTGTCAAAGACACGATTACCGCTCAGGTTGCGTACGCAAGCCGTGATTTTGCGCCATCTACAACATCCGGCGCGTTGCCAATGGCAGCAAACTGGCATGTTACAGAGCCTCTTTACGCTCTTGACTACAGCAACTTTAAGGTTTTCAACGCTCTTGCAAAAGGAGAGCCAAAGAAAATTTCCGACACCGAATACGAAGTAACAATTCGCGATGCCGCTAAGTTCTCGGACGGAACAGAAGTAACAGCAGACGACGTAGTATCCTCCTTCAAGCGCACAACCGCGCAAGGAAGTCTCTACATTTCTATGCTCGACTTCATTGATTCCGTAGAAGCAAAAGACAATCGTCACGTAATCTTTAAGCTAAAGAAAGCCTTCCCACTGTTCAAGCAGCGTCTCGCCTTGATTCAAATTGTTCCAACCGCAAAGTCGGATGCAGACTTAAAGAATCAGCCAATCGGATCCGGCCCATGGAAGTACGTATCAATCACCGATAACCAAGTAAAGTTTGAGCGCAACGATTTGTACAACGGCAAGTACAAGGCACAAACCAAGAACATGGTTTGGAACATAACCGTTGACGATACCGCTCGCGTAACCGCTATGCAAGGCGGCAAAACAGACGTAATGGAAATGGTTCCAGCACAAGCCTTCAACACTTTGAAGTCGTCTGGCTCTGAACTTAAAACCGCTCAGGGCTTCACTCTCCCATTCGTTATGTTCAACACGAAGCAGAAGCCATTCGATGACAAGCGAGTGCGCCAAGCCGTTCTTTACGCAATCGACGTAAACAAGCTCATCTCCAACCAAATGAGCGGCCAAGGCGAGCCAGCAACAAGCTTCTTGCCAAAGAACTACGCAAACTACCATAAGGCGAAGAACGTATACACCAAGAATATCGACAAGGCAAAGAGCTTACTCAAGGAAGCCGGCGTAAGCGGACCAATCAAGTTCACCCTTTACACAACCGACCACACTTGGATCACCCAGCTTGCCCCACAAATCAAGAATGACCTCGCCGAAATAGGCATGGACGTAGACATTCAGTCCATGAAGTCTTCCGCACTTTACCCATCAATCACCGACCGCGACGACGCAAACTACTCGATGGTTTTGGCTCCTGGCGATCCATCCGTATTCGGCAACGATCCAGATTTGTTGATGAGCTGGTGGTACGGCGACAACGCTTGGACCCGTCAGCGCACATTCTGGAAGACCTCCGAAGGATATACAAAACTTCACGATTTTATGGACAAGGCTTTGGCAGCTAGCACCCCAGCAGAGCGCCAAAAGTATTGGAACCAGTGCTTCGATTTGCTTAGCGACGAAGTTCCTCTGTACCCACTCTTCCACCGCAAGACTACAACCGCTGTAAAGAAGGGTTCTTTGGCTGAGTGGAACGCAATCGGATCTACCGGCATCAACTTGGTAAAAGCAAAGCTAACAAAGTAGGTGCAAATCAAGAAGCGAATAAATAAACTTCATTCCCCAAACCTCTAGTCACAAAACCGGCCCAACTGTTTACCTTTCTCACCTTTGCGCAGATGAGCCGGTTTTGTTATACAAAATAACAATTTCTTCAATGGATGTGTGGATGTCTTATGAGTAATTTTCTTAGACTTTTAGGTAGGCGACTCATTGCCCTGCCGTTCATGGCATTCGGCGTTACGTTCCTCGTATTCTTCCTTATGTCATTTTCAAAATACGATCCAGCAGTTGCAGCTTTAGGCGAGAACTCGTCTCCAGCAGCTCTGGCAGCCTTCCGCCACGAAATGGGTTACGATAAGCCGTGGTGGGAGCAGTTCGGATCCTACATTCTTGGCCTTTTCCAAGGAAATATGGGTGTTTACGGCGTAAACAAAGATTCCGTAGCAGAACGCGTTGCAGAAGCATTCCCAATCACTCTGCAGCTAACTTTCATCGGCTTGCTGATTGCAATAATTTTTGCCGTAGTGTTTGGCGTTTTTGCAGCACTTTACCGCGATACTTGGGTTGATCAGACAGTTCGAGTTCTTTCGATTATTGCAATTGCA
Source organism: Gardnerella nova (assembly GCF_049244055.1). Classification (NCBI taxonomy): domain Bacteria; kingdom Bacillati; phylum Actinomycetota; class Actinomycetes; order Bifidobacteriales; family Bifidobacteriaceae; genus Gardnerella; species Gardnerella nova. The sequence goes on from NZ_CP058369.1 coordinate 1,379,307, forward strand.
ACTCCATCCTTCTGGCTTGGCGTTCTTTTGATTTACGTTCTTCAGATTAAGCTCGCGTGGCTTCCTGGTTCCGGCGATTTTGTGCCGTTCTTTGAAGATCCAGAAGCTTATATTGCAAGAATGGCAATGCCTTGCTTCGCACTAGGCCTTCCGGTAGCCGGTCAGCTTACGCGAATCATACGAACCTCAATGGTAGAAGAATTGGATAAGGATTACGTGCGAACCGCAATCGGCGCAGGAATTCCAAAAAGCGTGGTGGTCGCTAGAAACGTGTTCCGCAACGCTTTGATTACACCAATCACAACCCTTGGTATGAAGATTGGTTACCTTATGGGTGGCGCAATCGTTATTGAGGTTATCTTTGCTCTCCCAGGAATGGGTACCGCAATGTTCGATGGTATCAACGGCAACCAGCCGATGCTCGTACAGGGCGTTGTTCTGGTTGTTGCAATCGCATTCATCTTTATAAACATCATTGTTGATTTGCTCTACGTATTAATCAACCCAAGGATTAGGACGGTGTGACATGCTATTTGGAAAGAATCAGGTAGCAGATGCCGCATCAAAACCAGGCATCAAATTTAACAGATTCAACAAAATGAGCTTAGGCTCCAGAATTTCGTTCATCGTAATTGCGATTCTAGCCTTTTGCGCAACTTTCGCACGATTTATAGCTCCTTGCGATCCAGTAAAGATTACGCAAAACTATCAGGCACCAACAGGCGCACATTGGTTCGGTACCGACAACCTTGGTCGAGACGTGTTCTCCAGGGTTATGTATGGCGCACGCTACTCGCTGGTAATCGGTTTGTCGTCCGTGCTCTTCGCATTGGTTATGGGAGCCATCATCGGCGCAATCGCAGCAGTAAGCCGCACCTGGATTTCTGAGCTTATCATGCGATTGATTGATATCGTAATGTCCATTCCAGGAATCGCATTAGCAGCTGTGTGCCTTGCAATTCTTGGACAATCGATGATCGGTATCATCATTTCCATTGGTGTGCTTTACGTGCCACAAATCGCAAGAATTGTGCGCGCAAATATCATAAGCGAATATGGAAAAGATTATGTACGAGCAGTAATCGTTTCCGGCGCCCGCGCACCGTGGATTTTACTCAAGCATGTAACCCGAAACATTGCAGCTCCAGTCATGGTGTTCACAACGCTTTGCGTTGCCGACGCAATCGTTTTCGAAGCCTCACTTAGCTTCATTAACGCAGGTATTCCAGAGCCAACTCCAACTTGGGGTAACATTTTATCTTCCGCAAAAGCAGGCGTTATCTTTGGATACTGGTGGCAAGCATTGTTCCCAGGCCTTGCAATTATGATCACCGTTTTGTGCTTAAACATTCTTTCTGAAGGCATTACAGACGCAATGGTCGCAGCGCCAACTGCTCCAGTTTCTAAGACTGCTGCCGACGCTGACGCCGCACGCAAGGAAGACAGGATCCTTACCGACCCAGTTGCAGCTTACAAAGAACAGCACGCAGCTTTGGTTGAATCTCTTGCGAAACTTCGCGAAGCTGAGTTAAAGCGCACGGATCGCTTGCAACCAATGTCTACAGAAGCGCCAGTCATTGAGGTTAAGGACTTGTGCATTCAGTTCCCTCGCTACGGAAATGTGAACGTTGTAGATCACTTGAGCTTCTCAGTTCGCCCAGGCGAAACAATGGGCTTGGTTGGCGAATCCGGCTGCGGAAAGTCGATTACTTCGCTTGCAATTATGGGGTTGCTGGATCCAAAAGCAAAGATTAGCGGACAGATTCTGTTTAATGGCAAGGATCTTGTAAAACTTAGCCCAAAGGAGCACAACGCTCTGCGCGGCCACGAAATTGCAATGGTTTACCAAGACGCATTGTCTTCCTTGAACCCATCAATGTTGATTAAGACTCAAATGAAGCAGTTGACCTCTCGCGGAGGAACTCGTAGCGCCGAAGAGTTGCTAGAGCTTGTAGGCTTGGATCCAAAGCGCACGCTTGAATCCTACCCGCACGAGCTTTCTGGCGGCCAGCGTCAGCGCGTGCTAATTGCAATGGCACTTACGCGAGATCCAAAGTTGATAATTGCAGATGAGCCAACAACCGCTTTGGATGTCACTGTTCAAAAGCAGGTAATCGATCTTCTTAATGAACTTCGTGAAAAGCTTGGATTTGCAATGGTGTTTGTAAGCCACGACTTGGCTCTCGTAGCTAAGGTTGCTCACTCCATTACCGTAATGTACGCAGGCCAAGTTGTTGAGCAGGGTGCAACTAAGGAAATACTTACAGATCCTCGCCACGAGTACACGCGCGGTTTGCTCGGTTCTGTAACTTCTATCGAAGCTGGCGCTCCAAGATTGCACCAGGTTCCAGGAACAGTTCCAAGCCCATCCGACTTCCCTAAGGGAGATCGATTCGCTCCGCGCTCTTCGCACCCAGATCAGGGACTTGACGTGCGCCCAATAATGAAGCGCATTCCAGGAACATGGCACTTCTACGCCGCTCAACCGGAGCCTGAAACGGATGCACCTTCCGCAATTTTGAACGCATCTGATCAAGGAGATGTGCGATGAACATGAATATTAGCGAAACAAATAAAGCACAGAACAAAAATGGCGATGTTCCAATCATTGAGCTTGTAGACGCGGAAGTGGTGTTTACTACTCGAGCTGGATCTGGCCTGTTCCATAAGAACCAGATTACTGCAGTAAACAAGGTAAACCTTAAGCTGATGCCGGGTAAAACAATTGGTATTGTTGGCGAATCTGGCTGCGGAAAGTCAACAACCGCAAATATTATGTGCGGTCTTCAACAGGTTACGAGCGGCAAGGTTCTGTTCAAGGGGCAAGACGTTACGCATCGCACTGCAAAAGAGCGTATGGATATTGGTCGCGTTGTTTCCGTTGTGTTCCAGGATCCGGCAATGGCATTGAACGCACGCATGAGCGTTATTGACCAGCTGATTGACCCTCTTGTTGTACACAAAATTGGCGACAAGGAAGCGCGTGACGCAAGGGCGAAGGAGCTAATCCGAATGGTTGGTTTGCCTCATTCTGTTCTTGGCGCTTTGCCAGGCCAGCTTTCTGGCGGACAACGTCAGCGCGTGGCAATCGCTCGCGCACTCTCACTTAATCCGGATGCAATCATTGCAGATGAGCCAACTTCCGCTTTGGACGTGTCGGTTCGCGCACAGATTTTGAATCTTCTTTCCGACTTAAAGAAGAAGCTGAATCTTTCAATGGTGTTTATTAGTCACGATATTCAAACGATTCGCTACATATCCGACGAAGTTGTTGTTATGAATCATGGAACGATTGTTGAGCGCGGCGAAACGCACCAAGTGATTAATAATCCGCAAAATGAGTACACAAAGATTCTGATGGGTGCAGCACCGTCGCTATTGCACCCAACGGAAGAAGAGTGCAAGTAAGGTGCGCCAAATAAATCTATAAATCTAAACGTAACCGTGGGCGGTTTGCTACGTCTTGCAATGAAACTCATGCAAGCCGCCCGCTTTATCCGGCTAAATTTCAAATACGAAATTTAAATACGAAAATTTTAAATACGAAAGAAGTGTAATTATGACTGAAAAATTCCACGGCGTTATTCCTCCAGTTGTTACGCCATTAACTGCAGACGGCGAAGTAGACGTTATTAGCTTTGAGCGCTCGCTTAACCGCATGATTGACGCTGGTGTAGACGGCCTCTTTACGCTTGGATCTTCTGGCGAAGTGGCATTCAGCACCGATAAGCGCCGCCGCGAAATCATTGAAAACGTAATGCGCATTGTAGACGGCCGTGTGCCAGTTTTGGTTGGCTGCATTGACACGGAAACAAACCGCGTAATTGAGCACGCAAAGGAAGCTAAGGAGCTTGGAGCAGACGCAATCGTTGCAACGGCGCCATTCTACGCACTTGGTGGCATGGCTGAAGTTGAACGTCACTTCCGTCTTATTCACGAAGCTGTGCCGGATTTGCCATTGTTTGCTTACGACATCCCAGTTTGTGTGCACACGAAACTTCCTGGCAATTTGCTTGTAAAACTTGGAAAAGATGGCGTTCTTGCAGGCGTTAAGGATTCGTCCAACGACGACGTGTCATTCAGATTCTTGGTTGACGACAACAATAAGGCTGGCCATCCTTTGATTCTTCTTACCGGCCAGGAGGTTGTTGTTGACGGCGCGTATATGGCAGGCGCAGATGGATCTGTACCAGGTCTTGCAAACGTCGAAGCCACTGGCTACGTGCGTATGTGGAAGGCTGCTCAGGCGGGAGATTGGGCAACGGTTAAGAAAGAGCAGGATTGGCTCTCGGCTTTGATGCGAATTGTTACCGTACCTAGCGGCGTGGCAGGCTTCGGAGCCGGCGTCGGAGCTTTTAAAACCGCAATGGCACTTCTTGGCGTATTTGACACGAATCAGATGCCAAATCCTGTTCTTCCGCTTCAAGGAGAGAACGTCGAAGCTATTGCCGGTGTTCTTAAGGAAGTTGGACTTACGCTTGCTAAGACTCCAGAAGAAGTAAGCGCTTCTACTAAATAAGAAAATTAAAAATCATTTCTTGATGGCGAAAAGTAAGCAAATAGTGTTGCGGCATGCGTTTAGTGCGCTTGCCGCAATGCTAATAATTACACGCAAAAATTACGTACCAAAAATTACGTACTAAAAATTAGACGCAAATAATTACAAGACTTTAAAGGAGAGGTTAAATATGGCAGAAGTTATTATCGTAAAGGATCAAGATGAAGCCGGCGAACTTTACGCAAAAGCCGTTGTAGATTTGATTAGTCGCAAGCCAGACGCAGTACTTGGCTTAGCTACGGGATCTAGCCCATTAAAGGCCTACGAGCATCTTGCAAAGCTTGTTAAAGAAAATAATGTTGACGTAAGTCGCGTGCGCGGATTTGCGCTTGATGAATACATTGGATTGCCGTTAGAGCACGAGCAGTCCTACCACAGCACAATCCGCAGAACCGTAACCGATTTAATCGGCCTAAACCCAGATTTAGTGCACGTTCCAGGAGATGTTCTTAACGGAGCGCCATTAAGCGAAGGCAGCAAGATTGCGCACGCTGGAGCTGACTACGACGCTGCTATTGCTGCTGCTGGTGGAATCGACGTGCAAATTTTGGGAATCGGCTCCGATGGACACGTTGGCTTTAACGAGCCTGGATCTTCGCTTGCGTCTGGAACGCGCGTAAAAACCTTAACTGAGCAGACTCGTGTAGATAACCGCCGATTCTTTGACGGAGATATTAACCAAGTTCCAACACATTGCATAACGCAAGGAATTGGAACGATTTTGCGCGCTAAGCATCTTGTTCTTCTTGCGTTTGGCTCAAATAAGGCAGATGCTGTAGCTGCAACGCTAGAAGGTGGAGTAAGCTCGCTATGCCCAGCTTCCGCGCTTCAAATGCACCCACACGCAACCGTGATTATAGACGAAGCGGCAGCAAGCAAGCTTAAGTTGGCAGACTACTATCGTTGGGTGTACACAAATAAGCCATCTTGGCAAGGAATCTGATACTCAAGTCTAAAATTTAGTAACGTATTCAAAAGCACAATCGCAGGTGAATGAAATGTCAAAAAATGCATATTTAGATGCCGTAAATAAGATTGATGATTCACTAAAATCAAGTGAGGGGCGCAATTTTGTAGTGCGAAACGTTAGCGTTGTAGACGCGCGCGGAATCGTTCCAAACGCTTGGATTTTAGTTAAAGACGGCGTAATTCTAAAAACTGGCATTTTGAGAGATGACCTCACCGCAGCGATTCATTCTTACGGCCTAAGCGCATCTGATTTAAGCGTTATAGATGGGCGCGGAAGTTTTGCTGCGCCCGGTTACATTGATTTGCACGCTCATGGAGCTTGGGAACATTCGTTTGACGATGGCGCCGAAGGGATTGCTATCGCGCGCGCTTACCACATGCTTCATGGCACAACTCGGCAAGTTCTTAGCTTAATTACGAATCCCCTCAACGTAATGCAGGAAAACTTGCGCGTTGTTAAGCAGGTTATGCAAACGCGACCAGATGTGCTTGGGTCGCATTTGGAGGGACCGTTTTTGGCGCTGTCTCGAAAAGGCGCTCACGATCCTAATTGTCTGGTGGACCCTACAGCCGAGCGCGTTGAAGCACTGCTGGAGGCAGCAGACGGCACTTTGCGTCAAATTACTATTGCTCCTGAGCGTGAACATGGCATGGAGGCTATTAAACGTTTTGTTGATGCTGGCGTAATCCCAGCCGTTGGCCATTGCGATGCGGATTATCAAACTGCTCGCACAGCTTTTAACGCAGGTTCCACGCTTATGACGCACATGTTTAACGCTATGAATGGCATTCATCATCGTAAGCCAGGCCCGATTCCTGCAGCCTTGGAAGATTCGCGCGTCACGATTGAGCTTATTAACGACGGTTTCCACGTTGAAAACCCCGTTTTGCGAATGGCGTTTAAGGCAGCGGCTGGAAGGATTGCGTTTGTAACAGACGCTATGGCCGCCACCGGTTGCGCGGATGGCTCTTATAAGCTTGGAGCACTTGACGTTCAGGTTACAGACGGTCATGCAAGGCTTGTTTCTAATGGCGCTATAGCGGGGTCTACTTTAACGTTAGACGTTGCGATTAAGCGCGCTGTTAAAGAGCTTGGCATTGGCTTGCCGGCGGCAATTGCGGCTGCAACTCTCGTTCCAGCCCGAGCTCTTGGGGTAGATAAGCAGAATGGTATAACTAACGCGCCTTTGGGCTTGGTTGAAAAGGGTTACGCAGCCGACTTACTTTTGCTTAATTCTGGGACTTTGGCCGTCGAGCACGTTTGGCTAGAAGGCCATAAAATTTCGTAACGATTGTAATCGTTACATTTAAGCGTGATGTCACAGTACTCAGGCATCACCATTGAAGATAAAAGAACCGCTCCGTAAATAAGAGCGGTTCTTCTATTTGTGCGTTCGTTTTGTAAGATTAATTCTTCTTTAATCTGTGTAACAAAATGGATTGGATCGGTTCGTAGTGAGAATTTACGGCTTGTCTATATCCATCTGCGTCTCCCGCAATAGCCGTTTTAAGCATAAGTTCGTGCGCTCTAGCGGTTTTTTCAAGCTCGTCCGAAACTTCCAGCCCCAATTGTGGCAAAACAGCCATATGCACAAGCCACAAGCATCGCACGAATTGCTCTGCAATCGTATTGTTTACCGCGCGCAAAATGCCCGTGTGGAAAGCAATGTCTTGTTCCAAGAACGTTTTTCCAGCATGCGCTTCTTTAGTCATTATTTCCGAAAGCGCCTCCAGCTCTGGATGCTGCGTTCCTTTAAGCGACTCAACCACCTTATCCGCACATCCAAGGTCTAGGAATTTTCGCATTTCTACAACGTTACTCAAGTCTTCAAAATTCTTATTAATGGAGATTAAGGAGCGAAAAGCGAGTGTTTCCACCATTGGGTCCAAAGATAGCGAGCCAACAAACATGCCTTTTCCTTGCTTAACTTCCACAATGTTAAGTGCTTCCAGCTTGCGAATCGCCTCGCGCACCGATGACCTTGATGCGCCAATCAAATTGCATAGCATTGGCTCAGTTGGCAGCATGTCTTTGGGTTGCAAGCGTTCTCTTAAAATAAGCGATCTGATTGCATCCATCGTTTCGTCGCAACGTTTTCTTGCAACAATTGGAGCGGAATTAGAGCTTGCTTGCAATAACGATAAGCGGTCTAGTGTTGTCATCTCGTCGTCTTCGCAGCTGCTAAATGTCTCTTCCATTTTGGCTCCTTTCAGTTCGCGTGAGTCTTCTCTCTTTTATTTCTTCCATTTTTTCGTTTTTGTGTACTTCGTTTTTGTGTACTTTGTTTTTGAAACCTGTGTGCAAACTATCTTGTTGCCAAAGCGAGGAATCTATTGTTGTTATATAAATTCCAGTAGTCTCTCTTTCCCACAGTAGTTGCAAAGTTCGTTTATTGCTAGAGCTAAGGCATTGATATACGTGGTGGAACGGGTTTATACACACGCTTTTTGCCCATGTTTTTCCACCGTCAAAGCTAAATCTCACAACTCCGCGACCGCGGTACGGCATCATTTGGCTTGCGTTTGCAAACGCTATGCAGTCGGTGGCTTCTGCGTTCTCTGCATTTTCGCTGCTTAAACAGGTTGCGCTCGGCTGGCTGAATATCTCTGGCAAACTTGTGTCAAAAATCAGCTCGCTCCAAGTTTCTCCGCAATCTTGACTAATAGCTTTGCCTACACATCCCGAGCGATTTTGATTGCGGAAGAAAGCTAAAATATCGCCATTTTTGCGTTCAACAAACACAGTTTCGGAGCTTGTGGCATCGTCGTCTTGCATTGTTGCAGGGTCTACGATTTTTCCGTTGATTAATCGCCCTTCGTTAATCATTTTGCCTCGGCTCCACGTTTTGCCGTCGTCGTCCGAAATAAGCGCTCCCGAAGAGTAGTGCGATTTGCTTTGGCCGCTGCAATAGAATGGCACGAGTATTCTGCCGTAATGTTTTTCGCTGTGCCTAATAACAATTCCGTTCCCAGGGCACACTCCCGCAAAGCTCATCCATGGCTCCTTAACCATGTGGTCGATTAAGCGTGGCGCGCTCCATGTTTTGCCGTCGTCGTCCGAGTAGATTTGCGCTATATAACACGTTTTTTCGGCAAATAATGGCTGACTTTCGCTTGCAATTGCTGGCGATTTCCATATGTCCCACGTGGAACAGTCGCAAGTTTGATTACTGTGCGAGTTATTGCGTAAGTCATTGTGCAAATCGCCATTCAAATCGCCATTTTTTATGCTTCCGTCTGGGAAAACTAGCCACTTTGTTGCGCATTCTTTTTCGCTAGAATCGCATGGCAATTTTACGGCCGCGCTTGCGTCCATTGCTGCCGCGTAGTTGCCTCCTAAGCGGTCTATAAGCTTGATCCTTCCGCATGCGTCTACGCCTACAGCGGTTTTACAATTTGTTAGCCCAATTCCGCCAGGATTAATGTCGATTAATACGTTAATTCTTTCGCTTTTGCCTTCTGGGTCTAAAACAGGGCAGGAGTCGATTGCGCTCGCGCCCAGTTTTCCAAGGTTTTTGCCAGGCATGTTGATTACGGTTTGCAAAGGCCCCCACGTTTTGCCGCCGTCCGCGGACCGGCGAATCACAAAGTTTATGTGGTTTGGAGCGTCGTTTGAAACGCTTGTTCGCTGGTCTGCTCCTGCGATTAGTGTTCCCATGTGCGTTTTTACAAGAGACGGTATTCTGTAGCTGCGAGAGCCCGCATATCCTGTGTCAAATAGTGCGGTTGTTACAAGCGGTTTTACTTTTGATATTCTTTGGATTTGGCCTTCGGTTAGTGCGCTAAAGTAGATTCCGCCTGTTCTAGCTTCTCCCATTAATCGCACTCCGCGCAAGTCTTCGCCAATGCTTACGGCGTTTAATTCTGGTATGTTTGCAAACCAGAATTGTCCTATGTTGTGCGACTGGCTGTATCCGTCTACGTAAATGTCGATTGCTCCGCGATTTGCGCGAATAATCAAGTCGTGCCATTCGCCGTCGTCAACGCTTGCGGCTGCTTCGATTACGCTTTTTACGCACGTTTCGCTGTCGATTAGCGTGATTTTTATGCCTTCTGGCCCTGCATACACGCTTATTTTTTCGCTAGATTCTAGATTAGTTTTTGTTCCAACAGTTCCAGCAGCAAAAAGCACTCCATGTTGGCCCGGGCCGCGCAATCTAAATTGAATGTACAGCGTTCCGATCGACTTGCAAGATACGCGTTTTATGTCTCTTGCGCAAATCGTAGGTCCTGCAAACCATATGTCTGGCTGTGCTTGAGTGGCCGAATTTGCGATTTCTTCTGGATTTGGCAAGTGGTTTGAGTAGTAAAAGTCGTAGATTTGCGAAGATTCTGCCTGTGCTGCACACACTTCGGCCGCTTTTTCGCTCACTCTTTGCGGCCCAAGATTCGTTGCGCTCGCAAAGCATTGGTATCCGTCTAAATAGAATCGGCTTCCAAAACTTCCGTACGTTATTGCAAAATCGTGTTCGCGCCCATCGCATGCGCCTAGCGCATCTTCCATGTGCAGTGCAATTTCTTTCGCGCCATTTGCATCCGCGCTATCTTCTAAAAGATTTTGCGCAACAAGTAGTGGAGAATCTTCTTTAATACTTATTTTTATTATTGGAGTTGCGTGCTCTTGATGCGTGGAAGCTTGCGATTTTTGCGCGGGCTTAATATTTAATAAATCGCAATTCGCATTTGCTACAAATTTGAACCTTATTATTCCTTCGTTTTGATTTATTCCATCGTTTTTATCTTTACGATTGGTGCTCGATGCGTTTTCGCTATATTCTTTGATTTCGCTAGTTGGTGTAATTTTTATTGTGGCATGGTTGAATCGCGTGTGCTCCGAACCTGCGATATTTACTATATCTACACTTAGGTTCGTCGTCTTCGTTGAACGACGTTCCATTTTAGTCCTCCATGACCGTAAAAATTAAAACCACTATGTTTTAACACATATGACGTCTTATGACATCTACTTATTTAGTCTATCACATATTTTTAAGCAAATGCACAATTGTTGCACATGATGTTGCAATATGATGCTACAAAATAAAAAAAAAACGTTGAAATATCAACGTTTTACAAAGAGTGCGAACGGCGGGACTTGAACCCGCACGAGTATACACTCACTGCCACCTGAAGACAGCGCGTCTACCATTCCGCCACGTTCGCATACAAAGTGCAAGGCTACCATACTTGATATAAACTCGCAATATTTAGCCTAGCGTTTTGTACTCAAATTGCTCTCAGCCTTTTGAACCGTTTTCGTAATAATGCGCAAGAGTTTCGTCGCGGAACTCCTCAAAATATCCGCCGTCAATAGAAGCACGAATATCGTCAAGCAACTTCACAAAGAAACGCTCGTTGTGAATAGTCGCAAGCGTAAAACCGTTCATTTCGCTAGCTCGCAACAAATGATCCACATACATTCGAGAATAATGCGTGCAAGTGTAGCAATCGCAACCTTCCTCAAGCGGACGCTGGTCATGCTTAAATTCAGCACGCTTTACGTTATAACGACCATGACGAGTGAAAATCGCACCATTGCGCCCACAACGAGCTGGGGCTACGCAATCAAATGTATCTCCACCGTTCTCTACGCACGCAAAAATATCGTCGACTGCAGCAATACCAAGCACGTGTCGAGGCCTGTTTTCCGGCATCGCGTCACAAATCCATGCGCAAGTATCTCCAATAATTCGCTTTTCAATAGCGCCACCAATACCAACGCCATCAAAATCTAGCGAAGCAATCTGCTCAGCTGCATGCCGGCGCAAATCCTCATAATTAGCGCCCTGAACCACACCATACAGTGCCTGATACGGCTTACCAACGCGCTCCTCTGTCAAACGCTGATGCTCAGCTACGCAACGCTTAGCCCAACGGAACGTACGCTCAACTGATTCTTCCTGGTAGCGACGAGTATTCATTAAAGTAGTAAGCTCGTCGAAAGCAAACATAATATCCGCACCAAGTTTATGCTGGATTCCCATAGAAATTTCGGCACTAAAACGGTGCTTGGATCCGTTAAGAGGAGACTTAAAAGTTACGCCGTCCTCGTCAACGAAAGCCATACGCTCCTTGCCGGCCGCAATAACATCATCCGACTTCATGCCAGTAACGTCCATTGCAAGCGTTTTCTTAAAGCCAGCGCCTAAAGAAAGCACTTGGAAGCCACCAGAATCCGTAAAAGTTGGCTTATCCCAGTTCATAAACTTTCCTAAACCGCCAGCTTCGTCAAGAACATCCGCACCCGGACGCTCATACAAGTGAAAAGCGTTAGAAAGCATGCACTGCGCGCCTAAATCTTTAATAGTTTCAGGCAATACTGCCTTCATCGCAGCTTGCGTCGCAACCGGCACGAACGCAGGAGTTTGAATATCTCCGTGAGGCGTGTGAATTACGCCAGTGCGTCCGTAACGAGCGCCGTCGCGACCCTTACCTTCAGCAGTATTGGAAAGTCGCGTTTTAGTTGTAAACGAAAATTCTTTGCGGTCACCAGGCTTCCCAGGCTCGGCTCCGCGTGGATGTTCAAGAAGACTTGTCATATCCTTTACTTTATTAGAAGCCCTGACGAGTAAAACTAAAAGTTGCTACGAAAACAAAGTAATACTATTTATAAACTGACGAAATTTGCGAACCAACGTAACTTACAAAATTCGCGATGATATATGCAAATACCTATTTTGGAGACAATCGCTAGCTAATTTACGGGGTTTTTATTGTGAATTGTTCAGGAAATTTTAAGAACGAGAAGATTAACTCGTATTAAGAATAACTGCATGGTTTATTATGTTGTGTTAAGAATATTTTTAAGGAGGATGAATGGCTGACGATATTTATGATGCTCATCAGCAAGAATTCAACGAGTCTAACCAGATTCAAGGCAATCAAGATAATCAGCCTTACGCTCCCCAGCCCCAGCCGCAGCCGCAGTCGCAGTCGCAGCAAGAAGCTCAACCGGAAGCAGAACAGCAGACTCAGCAAATAACGCAGCAAAACACACAGCAACCGCAGCAAATGCAACCTGCGCCGCAACCGCCACAAACGCCACAAACGCAGCAACCGCAAATATACAGTCCTGCTCCAGAATTCGGCGCTTATGGCCCTGCTCGCACAGATAACACGGGCGCAGCAAACAGCGCAATTACCGGCAATACGCAAGACGCACAAAACACACAAAATGGATTTAACGGCGACGCCACGCGCGAAGGCAACACTAACGATACGTTACCTATACCGTTTGCCAATTTGCAACATACGAGCAACACATTTGGAAATCCTTACGAATCTAACGAAAATCCGAATGTTGTAAACGGCGCCAACAATGCAGCTGCAAACAACACGGATCCTAACGGGGAGCCGTACAATACCAGCAACAACAACGCAAACGGCACAACGGCACCAAAGCTTCGCAATAAGAACGTAGTATCCCCTGTTTTCACTTCCATTATTTCCGCTGCAATTTCAGCAATAGTATGCTTAGTAGTGGTAGCTTTTGCCATTTCTCAAGGACTTATTGCACTTCCGGAAGCAGGATCCTTGGCTAACGTCGGCACAAATAATTCGGCACGAGGAACGGCAATAGTCAAAGGCGCAAATGCCCCAGATTGGCGAAACGTTGCACGTCAAGTCTCCGGATCTGTAGTATCCATACAAACACGTTTGGAACGTGGCATGGGCAAAGGCTCCGGCGCAATTATTAGTTCTAAAGGCTATGTCGTAACCAACAATCACGTAATCGCTGGTGCAAAACAGATTCAGGTCACACTCTCCAATGGGCAAATGTATTCAGCAACTTTGGTGGGCGCAGATAAAACAACCGACTTGGCAGTGCTCAAACTCGACAACGCACCAAGCAATCTGAAGGCAGCACAGTTCGCCGACTCCAACAATCTTGCGGTAGGTGAACCGGTTATGGCAATTGGCAACCCACTCGGCTACGACGACACAGCAACCACGGGTATTGTGTCAGCATTAAACCGACCAGTATCTGTTATGGATGACCAAAGCCGTTCCGAAATCGTAACCAACGCAGTACAAATCGACGCAGCTATTAACCCTGGAAATTCAGGCGGCCCAACGTTTAACGCAGCAGGACAAATTATCGGTATCAACTCCTCCATTGCAGCAACATCTGCACGAGGCGGCACCGCTGGTTCTATTGGTATCGGCTTTGCAATTCCAGCGAACTTAGTAAAACGCGTAGTTTCAGAAATTATTAAAAAAGGTTCCGTTAAACACGTAGCTTTGGGAATTATGATTAAAAGCGTAGCCGTGGAATCAAACGGAATTACCCGCGGAGGTGCGCAAATCGCCTCAGTAAACCAAGGCTCTCCTGCAGCCAAAGCTGGCTTGCAAGCCGGTGACACTATTGTAGCCTTCGACGACAAGCCGGTGACTAACAATTACGCTCTGCTCGGATACGTGCGCGCTACAGCGTTCAACGAAAAGGCCACACTTACGGTAGTGCGCGGCGGAAGTACGCTGAAACTACGGGTGACATTTAACCAAGAAGAAGCAGCCGTTAATGGTGCCAATCGTCAAGAAAGCCAGTTCAATAAGAACAAGAAGCGCCATAGCTTGCGCAATAAGCATGGCAATAGTTCCGATGACGACGATGATGACATGCAGCAGCGTGGAGACGACGATGGAGATGACGGCGGAATTTTTGATCCGTTTGGCTTCTGGTAAATTGAATAACTACCCGCACAACAGCGCAATCAATCGTGCTGAAAATGCGGATTAGTTAAACAAATACGCCCCGAAAGTAAGTTCATACAACTTGCAGTCGGGGCGTATTTGTTTATTCACCTATAATATAATCCGTTTGGCGTGGCGCGAGTTTTGGGGGATTTCTCTCCTCGCACGCCCCGTCCTTCGTCGCTTCGGTTGTTAAAGGTTTTTATGTCTGCTTCGTTCTTAATGAATGTTGCTTCCTCAGTCCTCTTTTAGTGCTCGTAGAGAAATCCCCCTAAACTCTGCGTGCTAATCGTTAATAACCGTGTCTATCGCCGAGATTTTTCGATTTTTCTTCTTCGCTTGGCGAATCAGCAGCCTTCGGCTCTGACGTTCGCCTCGCTCAGTGCGAAAAATCTCAAATCTCCACCACACTAATATTCCTACGACTGAACTGATTGCAATTAAAATGTAAAAATAAACTATTCATTCATTTTGAAGGTTACTTTTACGCTCGTAAACCGTAACTTTTCCATCGCTTGTTCGCGCTTTCCAAGAAGATTTAGTTTGCGCAATAACATGAGGCGTATAGTGCTCAATGTTGTAATCCAAAGATAGGAAATAGTACCAAGGCTCGCTCGATTCCGTAACAAAGAATTGAGGCTCCCGCTTCGATTTGCAAGCAGCTAATTCAGCATAAGATTGCTGTTCGCTAGGCTGCTCGTTGGTAATAAACGAACTGTTTTTGTAGCTGCAATCAATAAGATTCTTAGCAAAATATGGGTTTGCTGTAATAAGTTGCCACGAATACTGATGAATATCACTTACTTCCGGAGATATTACGTTACCGTACTTGTCAGTTTGTTCATCTTTATGCAGCCAAGAAGTTACGAAACGCTTATTTTCAGCATGATTGCGCTTAATAAATTGCGCAAGCGCGCGAGATCCGGAATAGTCGAAACGAATATCGTTAACGCAAGCAAACGCGTTCCAAACTAGGCTTGGTGCAAGCAATAAGACGATAAGTAAGTTAACCGCTTTTTGCTGATTCACAATATTATATTTTGCAAAATAAGGTCTCAACTGTGCAAAAAGTTTGACCAGCATAGCCGGGACGTCACCTCTATCAAGCGGACGCTTTGCAATGCACATCCAAAGTTGCGCCAAGAACAGTACGAACACGATTCCCGAATGATGCAAAGTAAAATATTGCGTCGCCACCGCAGAAAAAGCTAAGTATGGGAAAATAAGATCAGCGGTCATGCTCCTGCGATACGCAATACGAATCACACAAGCCCACATCAATAGCGAAACAATCACACAAATAGCAGTAGGCAGCACGCCCAAAGTTAAACGTCGAAGCGACACGTCACCGCCAAAAGCAGTAAACGCACTTTCTGAAGGAACAACGAAAAGAAAATACAAAAATTGAACAATCTGCGAATTTCCACTAAAAGTTGCGCGGGAACCAAAAGCGTTAGAAGCGGGCCAAATACAAGCAACACTTGTAATGCCTACAAAAGCGAGCAAAACCCAAGCCGACAAACGTTGAATATTGGAAAAAATTGCGGAAAAAGCGTGCGACAATCCCGCAGACTTAATAACTCGGAAAACCCAAGCCAACGCAAAACCGGCAGCCAATGCAATTCCGTAAGCACTTAACACACACATGAGCGCAAGACTTAACATGAGTTTCCAAGTGCAAGAAGGCTTAGAATCCGCTTGTTTCCAATAGTGCGCAGCCATTAGCAAGGCAGCGCAAAGCAGCGCATACGGGCGAGAAGTAACGCCATATTGGAAGCAGAAGAAATACGTAAACGGCAGCAGGATAATTGCCAGTCTGCTAAAAGGAGCGTGAAATATCAGCCACCCTCCGAGAAGCGCGGCACACAACAATTGCACTCCCTTAAGACCGATTTCGTACGGGACCCCAGTTTTTGCAGGAATAGAAAGAAGAAGCGTCCACAGCGGCGGATGCCCTTCGTAGTGCGGGCGAAGCGTTAACAAATCAGCAAAAGAAGAATCGCGCGCAATAAGCCAACTTTGCGCTTCATCAAACCAAGGCTCATGGAAGCACATGACGATAACAATTACCGAAAGATACGCAGCAAACGTAAGTATGCGAGCGCGGAGCGACAGACGTATCGTGCCTGCAGATTTCAAATAGGATATGTTTCCGTTCATAACTACCTTCGTTCGGAACTTTTGCTTGTTCAAATAATCACACAAGTTGCGCACAAACAGCGCACAAATAAAATCACGCCCGCACTATGGCGAGCGTGAAATATGCGAAAGCTACACGTCAGTTTTGTTTCAAAGCCGCCAAACGGCGAGCATTGGCCACAGCGTACAAGCTAATACCAGCAGCAACCGAAGCGTTAAGAGATTCAACCGCGCTGGAAATTGGGATTCCTGCGATAGCGTCGCAAGCTTCACGCGTGAGACGGCTCATGCCTTTACCTTCGGAACCAAGAACCACAACTAACGGATCGGTTTCAAAACCAGTTTCACCAACGAGCTTGTCGCCACCGCCGTCAAGACCAACCGCATACCAGCCGCGTTCGCGCAAACCTTGAATCGCCTTGTTCAAATTCACGACTCGAGCAACCGGCAAATGAGCTGCAGCACCCGCGGAAACCTTCCACGCAGCCGCAGTTACGGAAGCAGAACGACGTTCTGGCAAAATCACGCCATTAGCACCAAACGCGGCAGCAGAACGAATAACCGCACCCAAATTTTGCGGATCAGTTACGCCATCCAAAGCAATAAACAACGGTCGCGCATTGATACGCGCTGCCGCAGAATCTGCAGCTTCCATGGCGCGAGCCTTCTTTTCTGCCCGCTCAACTAATTCCTGCAACGAGTAATATTGGTACGGTTGCACCTTCAAAATAATGCCTTGATGGTTGCTAGAATGGGCGATGCGATCCATTTCCAAACGGTCAGCTTCCAGCAAACGCAAGCCTTGCATACCGGCGAGCTTCACAATTTCGCGAGTGCGATCGTCGTGTTCAATACGATTCGCCACGTACAACTGCGTGCTTGGCACACCCACTCGTAGAGCTTCAAGGGCTGCGTTGCGACCAATAACAAGTTCGTCTGAATCCGTGCCCAACTTGTCTACTCTGCGACGTGCAGCTAGTCGCGGATCAGCAAAAGTACGTTTCATAGCTGCTTTTTTAGCAAAATAAGCCTTGTGATATACGCGATCTTCGGCCTTTGGTGTAGGTCCTTTACCACGTAGCGCGTTGCGATGTTTTCCACCCGACCCCTTGGTCGGTCCTTTTTTCGTAGTCATACTCCTATTCTCACATGCCCCCGAGGCATTGAGTTTGTACCAAGTTTTATCACTTTGCAGGCGACTTTTGCAACAAAAATACTTAAACAAATATTCCAGAAATGCTTAAACAAATATTCCGGCACGTTCTATGACATAATAGAACGGTACTCAACTATTGCAATACTGTTGCGAAACTGTTGTAAAACCGTTGCAAAACCGTTGCAATAATCCACAACCGCGCAATAGTTACGATAATAAGCAGCTAACAATAGCGCTGTTACCGCAATTATTGACTACTCCGCGGCGCTCCCAAGGGGGAAAATATGGTTGATCACACTATTGATCAATCCGAAAACAAAGTAATTGACTCTCCAAGTCAAGATCCATCGTTACAAGACGTTCAACAAGTTGCTGAAGCTCTGCACGTAGATGTGACGCGCGGCTTAAGCTCCGAAGAAGCATCTCGCCGACTTGCGCAATTTGGTCCGAACGCACTCGCCGCAGCACCAAAAATACCTGCGTGGAAACGATTCCTTGAACAGTTCAAAGACCCGCTCGTTTACTTGCTTATTGCAGCCACGATTATTTCTGCAATCGCTTGGTTCGTAGAGCGAGCGCAACATAAAGGAAATAGCGGCGGAGAAATTCTTCCGTTTGATTCCATTGTTATTATCATAATTTTGATTGCGAACGCTGTGCTCGGTTTTATTCAGGAATCGCGTGCGGAAGAAGCAGTTGAAGCTTTGGCTAAAATGAGTGCTCCGCAAACTTCAGTTTTACGAGACGGCCGCGTTAGCCGCATCGATACTACTGAAGTGGTTCCGGGCGATATTCTTGTTCTTGGCGAAGGCGACGCAGTTTCTGCAGACGGCCGACTTATTGCGGCTGCTTCTTTGCGCATTGCTGAAGCAAGTCTTACGGGCGAATCAGTTGCAGTAAGCAAGCGTCCAGATACTTTGCAATCCGCGAAAGCGTTAGGCGATCGCGCCAACATGGTGTTTAATGGCACGGCGGTAACGCAAGGAACCGGCCGCGCAATCGTAACTTCAACCGGCATGCGCACGCAAGTTGGCAAAATTGCGGATATGCTTTCTAAGTCGGATGAGGAATCCACTCCTCTTGAGCGCGAAATGGTGCGCGTTTCTAAAGTTCTCGGCATTGCCGTGTGCGTTATTGCGGTGATAGTTCTTGCCTCTATGTGGCTTCTTGAAGGCTTCCATACAATCCAAGATATTATTGATTCGCTGCTGCTTTCTGTTTCGCTTGCTGTTGCTGCGGTTCCGGAAGGTTTAGCCGCGATTTTGACAGTAGTTCTTGCGCTTGGCGTGCAGCGCATGGTTAAGCATCATGCGGTAGTAAAAAAGTTGTCTTCCGTTGAAACGCTTGGTTCCGCTTCCGTTATTTGTTCCGATAAAACGGGTACTCTTACTCGCAACGAAATGACTGTTGAGCGCGTAGTGACGCCGAGCGGCGAAGTTCAGCTCACTGGCAGCGGCTACAAGCCGGAAGGTCGCATGGTACTTCTTGATTCTGCAGACGCAGATCTTGCAGTTCCACAAAATCTCGCTACGGAAGTATTGGGAACTTTAGGTTCCGGCTACTTGGCTAACGATGGCGATCTTCATTGCGACGAAACTACTAAAAGTTGGCAACCGGTTGGGGATCCTACGGAAGTTTCGTTAATTGTTGCCGCACGTAAAACGAAGGCAGATAAGCGCTACGCTCACTTAGTTCGCGTTGCTGAGGTTCCGTTTACTTCCGAACGCAAGCGTATGTCCGTGGTTGTAAAAGATGGTTCAGATTCCGGAAATTTGATTGTTTGCGCTAAGGGCGCTCCGGACGTGCTGCTTTCTTACTGCACTCGCATTGCGGTAGCCGGCGCTGTACGTCCGCTCACCGACGGCGATCGTGAGGATATATTAGCTACCGTCGAACGCCTTTCCGGAGAAGCTTACCGAACTCTTGGCATGGCGTATCGTCCGCTTGGCGTGGATAGCTTGGCAAAGGTTGACGGCATGGTTGCGAATGCTGCCGGTCAGATTGCTGATGTCGCTGAGCAGAGCGACGTGTTGGAATCCGATTTGATTTGGAACGGCATGGTTGGCATTATTGACCCGCCTCGTATTGAGGTTCGAGATAGTGTTGCTCAGGCTCACCGCGCTGGAATCCGCACTGTTATGATTACTGGCGACCACCCGCTCACTGCGACGCGTATTGCGCGAGATCTTGGAATTGTTGGCAAAGACGAGCACGCACTCACCGGTGATGATCTCGACGAACTTCTTTCTCGAGACGACGACAATATCGCTTTTGACGAAGCAATAAACAAAACCAGCGTTTACGCGCGCGTTGCCCCTGAACACAAGCTTGCTATTGTGTCTTCGTTGCAGCGTCAAGGCAACATTGTTGCTATGACTGGCGATGGCGTAAACGATGCTCCAGCAGTAAAGTCGGCTGATATTGGCGTCGCTATGGGCATTACCGGTACTGAAGTTACGAAAGAATCCGCCAAAATGATTTTGGCTGACGATAATTTCTCAACTATTGTTGCGGCTGTGCGCGAAGGTAGAGGAATTTTCGATAATATTCGTAAATTCTTACGATACTTGCTCAGTTCTAACGTCGGCGAAGTTTGCACAGTTTTCGGCGGCGTTGTTTTTGCTGGCGCGCTTGGCATTACGCAGCCTAATTCCGTTGGCGTTACGCTTCCACTTCTTGCGACTCAGCTTTTGTGGATTAATTTGCTAACGGACGCGGCCCCTGCTCTCGCTATGGGAGTTGACCCGCAAACCGACGACGTAATGGATAGGAAGCCTCGAAAGCTCACCGATAGCGTTATTGACCGACCAATGTGGGGAGATATCGTATTTATCGGCATAATCATGGCTGCTATTACGTTAATCGGCATGGATATGCATTTGGCTGGCGGCTTGTTTACTGACCGTTCTGTTGGCGTTATGAGCCACGCAGCTCAAATGACTCATGCTCGCACAATGGGCTTCACCATTCTTGTGTTTGCGCAGATGTTGAACGCGTTAGCATCTCGTTCCGATTTGCAGAGCGTGTTCGTAGGTTTGTTTGCGAACCGTTGGCTTTGGGGCGCTATTGCAATTTCTGTGGTTCTCCAGCTGGCTGTAATTTACATTCCATTCTTGAACGAGCCATTTGGCACTGTGCCTTTGAGCTTAACTGAATGGTTTGAGTGCCTCGGCCTTTCCATGGTGGTGCTAATAGCTTCCGAGCTTAGAAAGTGCGTGTTGCGTTTTATCGCTAAACGCAAGGCAGCAAAATCCTTAACTACGGCTGCTTAATAAAGCGCGCAATTAGCTAAAATAAATAACTAGCTAACTAACTAAATAAATAGCTAACTAAATAGAAGCTGCCCTAACTAAATAGCAGCTGGCTTACAAATACGCGGTACAGTACGTAGACTACTTACATCAGCTACGTTTCTGTGCCGCGTTTTGTGTTTTTATTTTCTATAAAATTTTTTGCTTATTGCTCACGAATACTTGTTTGTTTTCAGAAAATAGTTTTAGAAACTGCCGGACCGCAGCACACGCTACAATTGTCCGTATTGTGTTGTCGCGCAAAATATGCAATAGAAAATGGAATATTTCGTGCGAACGAAGAAGTGTGTTGTGCATAAGTTATTGCAAGGAGATTTGACGTCATGCTGTTGTCTGATCACGACATTCTCAAAGCTCATGATGAGGGCCATATTAATTTGACCCCATGGACCCCAGAAATGGTACAGCCAGCGTCAATTGACGTGCGTCTTGACCGTTTCTTCCGATTATTCAACAATCATGCTTACACGTATGTTGATCCGGCAGAGAATCAGGGAGAGCTTACAGAACAGTTCGAGGTAGCTCCTGACGAGCCTTGGATTCTTCATCCTGGAGAGTTCGCTTTAGGCGCTACGTGGGAGTATGTAAAGCTTGATGCAACTATTGCTGCGCGTTTGGAAGGCAAAAGCTCGCTCGGTCGTCTTGGTATTTTGACGCATTCCACAGCTGGCTTTATTGACCCAGGCTTTGAAGGCCATATTACGCTTGAACTTTCTAACGTGAGCACGTTGCCGGTTAAGCTTTGGCCTGGCATGAAGATTGGCCAAATGTGCTTCTTCCAGTTGAGTTCTCCGTGCGAGAATCCGTATGGGGCCTCTGTAAACGGTTCACATTACCAGGGTCAGCGCGGTCCAACCCCATCGCGCTCCTATGAGCATTTCTATCGTGCTGATTTAGGAAAATAAGGTCACACAATCGTCATTAAATATAAATTAATATGGCGATTGTTGATTAAATACTAAGTTTCAGAAGAAAAGTAGAGAATTTTCAGATAACTGTCAGCCAGCATTTTACTGCTACCCAGCATCGTGTGGTTTCATAATATTGTCGATGAAAAAACGACAGGTGCAACGAAAAAAGCACTAAAAACTTATTCTTTTCTTCTCTCCTTTTTGTTTCCCCGGCGCTCAGGCGCCGGGGTTAAATTTTTTAATGCTCTGTTTGCGAGCGCACCTACGCTACCGCACACGTCCAGGGTTATAGAGGCCAACATTATTGTTTGTGCAGGTCAGCACAAGCAGAGCTGACGATTTTGCACAATCCTTCCATAATCTTGTCAACTGGAGAAGCCGCACGCCAATTTAAGTACAGTGAACGATAAGGCTTGGGATTCTTAAACTCTCGTAACATTAAACCAGCCGGCTGCACAATTGGAGGTACAGTTGCAAGACGTGGCAATAACGTCACATCTTTGCTTCCTACAACCATATACCGCAAGGTTTCTAACGATGTTGCTCTAAATTCCGATTGCTTCGCACCTACTTTTTGACATACGTCGAGCATGCTTCTACGCATACAATGCCCATCTTCTAATAAAAGTACTTTCTGTGTAGACAAATCTGAAAGTTCAATTGGTTTACTTTCGTGGCCTAGTAAAGAATTTGTAGAAGCCGCAAGGAGAAAATCTTCGTCAAAAACATGACACACTTTTATTGAAGGCGCATTCAAACTTTCGCTTAATATAACTGCGTCGACTTGACCACTATCTAGTAAATCAATAAGTTTTGCTGATTTTTCTTCTATAAAACGAATAGTAAGTTTTGGTTTTAAACGCCTTAGCGCAGGCATGATACGCGGAAGTAAATATGGTCCTAATGTTGGAAACACTCCCAAAACCACTGTAGATGACCATGGATCTTCTGAACGCCTTGCAGCTTGTCGAATACGTGACATATCTGCCTGAATACGTTTAGCATAATAAACTACTTCCCTCCCAGCAGGAGTTAAGATTTGTTTTCCGGGAGTACGCTCAATAAGTTCCACACCTAAAGTTTCTTCAAGTCTTTTAATTTGGGTTGAAAGAGTAGGCTGGGAAACGCGCATACGAACAGCCGCCTTGGTAAAGCTTCCTTCTTGCGCAAAAGCTATTAGATATTCTAACGCTCTAATATTCATAAGACGCCTCCCGTTGTTTATTGCGTAATAAATGTTACAAATTATTTGTTTTGTGGGCTGCGGATAAGATAGTCAAATGCAGACAACGCGGCATTCGCACCCGTTCCATACGCTGTAACGATTTGCTTATACGGTTCGTCTGAACAATCTCCGGCAGCAAAAATACCTGGAATATCGGTGCAACCTGCTCTATCCGTAATAATTTCTTTTCGTTTATTAAGAGGCAACTGATTTTCCAGCCAGCTAGTATTTGGAGCCAAACCAATTTGCACGAATACGCCGTCTGCTTCAATAACATGCTCTTTAGATTCAGAATTATTTTCGCTGTTTCGATCTAAGTAATGCACTGCTGTAACTTTATTTCCATTGCCTTCAACTTTGCTTACCGCAGCACTCGTAATAACTTCAGTATTTGGCAAATTATTCAAAGTATTTAGTAATACTTGATCTGCTTTCAGCGTATCCATAAATTCAACTACAGTTACGTGTTTTGCAACTCCAGCTAAATCAATAGCAGCTTCAACACCAGAATTTCCACCGCCAACAACGACAACATTCTTATCTTTGAAAAGCGGACCGTCGCAATGAGGGCAGAACGATACGCCTCTATTCCTATATTCATCTTCTCCAGGAACGCCAAGCGTACGCCAAGTCGCGCCAGTTGCAATAATCACAGCGCGAGCTTTAAGCACACCGCCAGAGCGAGCATGAATTGTATGCAAACCGTATGCTTCTTTAGCTAAATCTAGCGAATCTGCCCAATCTGGTGTGAAAACGTCAATATTGTACTGTGCAATATGTTTAGTTAAATCTGCTGCTAGCTGAGCACCAGTAGTGTGCGTTTGTGAAATATGGTTTTCTATACTTTCCGTTTCCACTACTTGTCCGCCACGATGATCCATAATCATAGCCGTACGCAAGCCTTTGCGCGCAGTGTAAATTGCTGCAGCGGAAGCAGCAGGGCCGCCGCCAACAAGAATAATATCGTAAGGATCTTGCGCATTCATTTTTTCTGCTAGCGCAGCGTTTTGCGCAGAAACGCTATTATTCCCATCAGATTTTTCGTTAGACGCAAGTATTGCCACCAGTTCATCAATTCCTGCTCGTCCGGAAGAAATGAGTTTTCCGTTTTCAAATACGGCTGGCACGCTCATTACACCAAGGCGCTCTACTTCTTCTCTAAAAGCGCTACCTTCTACTGCAGTATGCCGAATTTTAGGGTTGATTATGGAAATAGTATTTAGTGATTGCACAACTTCTGGGCAGTTAAGGCAGGTGACGGACATGTAGGTTGTTACGTTGTGTTCGCCAAGTTTGAGGATTGATTCGCGTTGTTCGTCGGTAATTTTTGGAGCGTATCCGCTTACTTGCAGCAGTGCTAGAATAAGCGAACTAAATTCGTGACCGAGAGGCAATCCTGCGAAGGTTACGAATACTTCATTTTCTTGGTTCTTACTATTTTTAGATTCTGCGCGCCTAATTATAAAACTTGGCTTCCGAATTGTGCCAGTCTGCTTTACTGCTTGCTCGCCTTCAATAATATTGATTTTGTTGCTTTGTTGAGATACTTCATTAAGTAGTGCGCGAACTTTTTGGGATGTTTCAGAATTATCCGTATACGCTACAAGTTCAACTGGTAAAACCATTTTCTTTAATAATTCTGCGAGTTGATTAGTTAATGATGTATTCAGCAGTGACATAAAAATTTTACTTCTTTCAGCAATATTGATTGTAGGCTTACGTAGTAAATATGGTTGCGTAGGAAGCTACGATTGTAGGTTCCTACGCAATATTGGGATTTTAGATAAATCAGATTTTGCCAACTAAATCTATAGAAGGTTCCAAGGTTTCTTCGCCTTGTTCCCATTTAGCTGGGCAGACTTCGCCTGGATGAGCAGCAATGTACTGAGCTGCCTTAACTTTACGAAGAAGCTCGTCAGCGTTGCGGCCAATGCCATCAGCTGTCATCTCGAAGAACTGAATCATTCCTTGCGGATCCACGAGGAACGTAGCGCGGTGAGCTAAACCGGATTCTTCGTTCCAAGCGTCGAAGTTGCGAGAAAGAGCACCGGAAGGATCGCCTAACATAGTGTACTTTACTTTTGCAATGGCTTCGGAATCGTCGTGCCATGCTTTGTGCACAAAATGTGTATCTGTAGAAACGGAATATACTTCTACGCCAAGATTTTGCAATTCTTCGTAATGATTTGCAAGATCTTCCAACTCAGTTGGGCATACGAATGAAAAATCAGCCGGATAGAAGAAGAAAATTGCCCACTTGCCAAGAACGTCAGCATCACTTACTTCAACAAATTCGCCATTCTTATAACCATTTACTTTAAATGGAAGAATATGCGTGTTCATAAGACTCATATTGTTCTCCTAAATATATTAATTTTGCGCTTTCATCGCGCTGTATCATTTGCTATTAATAATAGATTATTTCTATAAATGTTTATATACGTATAGTTATTTTCTATATTGCTTATACGAATTATCAATACTTAATAAAAAGAAATATATAGTACTTACTTTCGCACATCTAACCCAAAGTGTGCGCGCGACGACTTATACGCAGACTTATAGAAACGTAAATTTTATATGTGGAATATGCAAGATTGCTATGTAAGTGGAGCGGATGACGGGAGTCGAACCCGCCTCTGAAGCTTGGGAAGCTTCCATTCTACCGATGAACTACATCCGCAAAAATTGCAGCAACCATGTTGCGCAACAACCATTCAAGGTTACCATGCGCCGTTTACTGCTTCAACACGCATCTACTATTACTAATCGCAAACACGCGCAAATACGCGCGACCACGCAAATACCAATACGCAACCACGCAAAATCAGCGGGCCATATCCATCAATTTCTCAATGCGCTCCTGAACGGCCGCCCTCGAAGGACATAAATCAACAAGCACGGAATCGCCACTATTCCACGGACGAACAATCATCAACGAAGCAACCGCCTGCAGACCAGCAGTAGCTTTCATACCGTGCAATTGCACGCCGTATGCGATTTTATTCAGAGCAGACGCGAGCGCCGCTGGGTCACCTGTTACTTCACTTCCGTCTTTATCGGCATCTAATTCACGCGAGCCGGGAATTGTTGCGCTCATAATAACAGCAGCAATAGGAGCAAATAGCACATTCAAGCCTTTACCCACAAATTTGCAATATTTACGAAGGCCACGCTGGTACTTATTTCCCGTATAAACAAGGAAGGAACCAACGTACGTTAACACGGTTGCTGTAGCTGTAGCGAGAGAAGACGCAAGAATATCGTGATTATAAATGTGCATAAGTTCATGGCTTATTACTCCACGAAGCTCACGTTCGTTAAGAATATTAAGCAATCCGCGCGTGCAGCAAATAGTAGCGTGCCGTTCGTTTCGCCCAGTAGCGAAAGCGTTAGGACTTTCGCAAGGAGCTACCATCACGCGAGGCATGGATTTACCGATACGTGCAGAAAGTTCTCGCACAATACCGTACAGCACTGGTTCTTCATCCTCAGTAACTTCGCACGCACCCATAGCAACGATGGCGAGCTTGCTGGAGCACCAGTAAGCGGTAGCACTTACCACAAGCCCCAGCAAAATAAACCACAACAATGAGTCCATGTGGGCGCCGGTAAGCAGCCAGCATAACGTAAGAAAAAGCCACACAACGCCAAAAAACAGCGCGGCTTTCAAACTGTTATAGTGGTATGCTCTTACGCCCTTAAACATGGGAGTCAGTCTAATAAAAAGAACTTAAATTTTTCTGAATGTACACTGCGTATTTACTCACTACTATCTAAACGCCGCAACGCCAAAACGCCAGCGCACTACTCGCCCAAAGCAATAGACACAAGTTCCGCAGCAGACACTACTTTCTTGCGAGTGCGCTGTTCTTTAGCGCCAAGTTCTCGCTCATATGCGTCAACCCGCTTCCACCCTGCGTAATCAATAGCTTGCACGCCGCGAGATTCCAGCAGCCTATCAATAGACTGCGCATCGCGATCTTGCGCATCCAAACCAGACGTCGATAAATCTTCAAGCATATTATTCACAATGAGCAGCGCATCAGATTTTGTAGAACCGATCAAGCCGACTGGCCCGCGCTTAGCCCAACCAGTAGCGTACAGTCGTTTGCGCACCTCACCATTTTCCGCAGCACTTACGATTCGACCGTCGTTATTTGCAAGTAGCGTACGTTTTTCGTCGTAAGCAATACCGGCAACTTCGGCAGGATGGTAGCCGATAGCGTGATACACTGCTTGCACATTGTAGTTTTCAAATTCGCCAGTGCGCGTCATTGTGCCGTCTGCACTTGTGACAGTTCTTTCAACGCGAATTGCTTTTACGCACCCATCTTCGCCAAGAATTTCAACCGGAGCCGAGTTGAAATGAATAACGTAACGCCGATTTGCAGGATTTCCTTCAAAATCAACGTTTCCGCCATCTTCCATGTCTTCTGCCATGTCGCGTATAGCAAATAATTCTTCCACCATTTGGCGAGTGAGCTTATCGTTACCCGCGACTTCAATAGTTTCGTCGTCAAGTTCAAAATCGTCTTCGTTAATAACGATTTGCACTCCCGGCAACTTTTCCATTTCGCGCAATTCTTGCACGGAGAATTTGGCTTGTGCCACGCCTCTGCGAATAAACAGATGCAAAGTTTGTATACGATTTTGCTGCAATCCTTCGTACACGTCGTCCGGAATATCCGTATGATCGCGCAAATAGTCCGGATCTCGCAAAAGCTCGCGCGCAACATCCATAGCCACGTTTCCGCCGCCGATAACAGCTACTTCCTGAGCGTTAAGCGGCCATGTGCGCTTGCTCGTTGGGTAGCCGTCGTACCATTCTACGAATTTCGCAGCTCCGTACACGCCATCTAAATCGGCGCCTGGCACGCCTCGAAGCGGCCTGTCTTCTACGGCACCCGTAGCGAACAGCACTGCGTCGTAACGTTGCAGCAAGTCTTCTAAAGTAATATCTTTGCCAAATTCCACGTTCGCGTAAAGGTGAATATCTGGATTATCAAGCGTTTTTTCGAGAGCGTCGGCAATAAATTTAATACTTGGATGATCCGGAGCAACTCCGTAACGCACTAAGCCAAAAGGCACAGGCAATTTTTCAAAAAGATCGATGCGAGCACGCGTGCCAAGCCCTAATTCTTCTCCGCGTTTAGCGAGCTGGCGCAAGAAAATATCGGAAGAATACACTCCGGCAGGACCAGCCCCGACTACAGCAATGCGCAGTTCGGGTGTTTCCCGTGAAACATTTTCATTTATAGCAATATTATTTTCCATTATTATCCCCATATTGAGCTGTATTATGCGGCAGTTTCGCCGCGTTCGCGCCATTTTGCGCGGCCTACAAGCATAGGTTGCCTTCGTATATTTAAACTTCCAAGCTCTGCTAATTACGTAATACTTAAAACTAATTACGCAACATGCTTAAAACTTACTCTCAACGCATTTTGCAGCACTCGCTATCACAAAAGGCATCCGCGTATGCTTTCATATTTAGAGTAGCGCACCGCTAAGTCTTACAACATGCTTTAGTGAGTAATATTACGCGAGCGCAACGCAGTTAACGCCCACATAATTGAGACAACGTCAATAATTTCCTGCATCATGGCGCCAAGAACCGTTGGTATAAAACCAAAAGCTGCAAAAATCATGCTGACAACAGCCAAGCCTATTCCAAGCAAAACCGACTGTATCATCACTCGTTTGGTATGTTTTGCAACGCTTACGGCGTTAGCAACCGACGCAATATCATTGTTCATAATAACAACTTGCGCGCACTCCGATGCCGCTGTATCAGTGCCGTCTGTTACCGCCACGCCAATATCGGCTGCCGCAAGCACTGGAGCGTCATTTACGCCGTCGCCAACCATCATGGTTACGGTTGAATTTTTCCCGTTCTTAGCAGCGTCAAGATTGTGCTTTTTTACGTGTGCTAATTTATCTTGCGGAAGCAAATTCGCGTGTATTGTGTCAATGCCAACGCTTTTGCCAATCGTCGTTGCAGCTTGCAAACCGTCGCCGGTGAGCATTGCTACCGATTGCACACCTAACGCACGTAGTGAAGCAATAGTTGCTTTTGTGTTATTTCGCGGCACGTCTTTTAGTACAATACGACCAGCTAGCACGCCGTCAAAAGAAACGTAGGTTGCCATTTCGTCTGCGGCAAGAGCTTTGCCCACAGTTTCCACAGTTTCTACAGTCCCTACAGTTTGATCCGCATCTTTTTCCGTTACGTATTTTCGCCTACCTACACGCACTAAAATGCCGTCTACAACGCCTTGAATACCCTGACCTGCAGTTTCTTTAACACTGTGCACTACAGGGTATTCTCGTACGCTAGGAAGTTGCGGAGTTGACGATGGGTGCGTGCGTTCCCACAGCTTTGCTCCCGCTTTCGCGATGCCGCCGGCGAGAATGTGCTGCGAATAGGTTTCGAGCACGCCTGCGAGCATTACAATTCGGTCAGCATCCTGCGTAGTGTCGGTTACGTCTACGTTTACCACTTGCGGCTGTTTTACAGTTAGTGTGCCGGTTTTGTCGAAGAAGACGTCAGTTACGCGGCTTAATTGCTCGAGTACGTCTTGACTTTTAACCACAATTCCAAGTTTTGCTAAACGCCCGGTACCAGCCATGCAAGCGACCGGAACTGCAATAAGTAGCGGGCAAGGAGTTGCCAACACAAGTACCTGCGCGAAACGTATTGCTTGACCAGAAAAAGCCCAAGCAAAGCCGGCGATCACAAACGAAATTATTGTAAACGGCACAGATAGCATATCCGCAAAACGCACAACAGCCGCGCGTGACGACTTAGCAGATTCGACTAGTTGCATAATTTTTTGGTATTGCGAGTGTTCCGATAGCTTGGTTACGCGCATAATAAGCACAACGCCGCCGTTTACGCAGCCAGAAAGCACGGACGCCCCTGCAAATACTTCTCGCGGCACGGATTCGCCGTTAATAGCGCTTGTGTCGAGGGTTGCGGAACCGCTGAGTAGTTCGCCGTCAACCGGCACAGTTTCGCCGGGAAGCACGACTATAACGTTACCAATTTTTAGTTCATTAACTGGCACTGTTGTGTAGCGCTGCAATTTTGCGACGGTTTCGCCCGGTTCGGTTGATTGTAAGAATGGGCAACAATTGCGATTATGTTTCTGCTGGCACGCATCCACTTTTTTGAATTCAGCATGCTGGCACAATGCGCACGTGTTTGGGTCGCAGTGGTTGCCGCTCATGCACGGTGGCACGTACGTTTCATTGTTTTCTTGATTGCGTTGCATTTCGTGCTCAATGCCTGGCAAAGTCATAAGATGAGCAGTTTTTGGAGCTGCGCTTACTAAAAGAGACAGATTGCGTTGGGCTTTCATATGCGCAAAATCTTCTATAGCGGATCCGGTCCAAACCATTACCACGATGAGATAGCTCGCCCAAAATTCTCCCATTGACAAAGTGGCTAGTAGCGCAACAAAAGCTAGCAAATCAATACCCAAAGTGCCGTCGCGCAAATCTTTAATCATGTTGTGTAAAGAAGTAAGGCTGGTATATAAAACGAGAATAGCGATAATAGTTTTGCCAATACTAAGACTTATTGAAATATCGAAATCAAGATTTAAGAAATCAAAAATTCGTTGCGAAAGATTAGAAATTTTCTCATTAAAAGTAGCTAATATTGGCAAATTGCATGAGTACAAAGCCGCAATAAACGGAAAAGCAAGAATGGCAATTGTTAATTGAGGTACACGACGGCAATACGCTAAAAGTTTACGCATATACTTTCCTTACGCTGATCAGGTTAACCGCTTAAAACGTTTAACACACGATTTCACGCCTTGTTAACCCATTGAGCGCAACTTAAATAGCGCACTCAATACACGGCGTAAAGATTTATATTTAATTTTCAAGTATTTTTTAGTTTAACAGTAGCCCTTGATGAGAAACATTCGCATTAACCTGCAAAGCTCATGCGTAACAATTGTTTATAAGCGTGTCT
The DNA here is from genome assembly GCF_049244055.1 of Gardnerella nova. Lineage (NCBI taxonomy): Bacteria > Bacillati > Actinomycetota > Actinomycetes > Bifidobacteriales > Bifidobacteriaceae > Gardnerella > Gardnerella nova. The sequence goes on from NZ_CP058369.1 coordinate 1,410,257, forward strand.
GTAGGCTGACGCTTTACCCAAAAACAAAAAAGCCTCCGGTTTCACGAACGCCCCTAGTAGCGTCCACAAAACCGGAAGCAACACACTCAACAAAGCCGCATAAAACCACTACCACACTAGACTGCGAAGAAAAGAAATTTGGCAAAACAGTCCAGCAAGCAACAGCGTGAGCAGCATTAAAGGCGTCAACCTTATCTTTAGCAGCAAAAACAACGGCGGTAGCAGCAGCAAAGGTCGTTTCAGTCAAATCTGCAGGAACAGCAGTGGAACCTTCAGCGGCTTTCTTAGTCTTGTTCAACTTAGCGAGAGCATCGGTGAAAGCATCGTTAGCATTATCGGAAGCAGTCTTGGCTGCATCATGCTTAGCCTGCTTTGCTTCTTCATCAGTCACAGCCTGCTTAGCAGCAGTAACATCATCTTCAGCAGCTTCAAGGTCACGAGCTGGCTCGACTGCTTCATCTTGGTGTCGAGTGTGTAGCCAGATTCGTGTTCGTTCGCGGGAATTGCTCAAAGCGTGTTTTTGCTCGGAAACACACCGATTTTTGCCCTCATACGTTCTCGGAAACAGTTCAAAGGCCATGTTCCTACCCATGATATGCAAATCCGTAGATTTGACCTTCGTTTCAAGACTTCGCTCTGAGGAAATAAGTCCGAAATCCCATCGTCTCGACATACCTATTTGTGAAACCAAAACTATACATTGAATGTCCGTTTTCCTCTATTCGATATATGGTTTCTGTCTCCAATGGTCGCTTTTTAATCTTCAATGTTCACTTTTTTATATTTCTGGTTCCTGCTGTTTGGCTTATCTGGTATCGTCATTTCTATTTTTCCTGCACTAAGCAAAGGAACAAGATACCTTTCTCTGAAATTCTTGCTATCCGTAAGGCCAAGGTAATCCATCATCTCACGCTTACTTCGCGGTGTACTGCAAAAATCAATTAATCTCAATAACCTTTGTTCCAGATCTTGGGGGGTGACTTGATGGGTATCTTGAGGGACGACTTGTGGGGTACCTTGGGTAATCGGCCCGACCTTGGCAGTTGCAGCCTCAGAAAGAGGAATCACTGTCGTAAAAACATCTGCCTCTGTAAAGACAGGCTCTCCACCAGAATACATCTTCGTGTATTTATAGCTGTTGCGCATACCGCTTCCCAGTTCGTCAGCAAGACCTATCTCACGGAACACTTTTGCTATCGGCGGATTCTTTGCAAATGGCTTGAATGTTTTCAGATTCAAGTTTCCGTGCCCATGCGCAAGGTTCGCATTCTCTGTTGTAATCTTATCCCGTTCAATGACAAGCTTCGGTACATATCCACTGGAAAAATCACGGTGCATGAGTAGGTTGGAAATAATCTCACGCAGGATTTTATCTCTGGCGCTTATCCGCTGGACACCATCCAATGTAAAAACATCATTCAGATGCTTCTTTCCAAATTCCATCAGACGATCATAACTTTCAATCAGGTTTGTGATCACCACGTCCCTGTCATCATAACGATCAACATTGAACACTCTGAAAATAGCGTCTGTCTTATGCTGAGGTAACACGGACATGATACGGTTATCCGTACCAAAGAGTAAGACTGCCGCAAGTGTGATACCTTCTTTGTTCGTTTCCGGATCCTCAAGTATAAGCCCGCAGCTTCTGAGCATCTCCTCATCCGTCATGTCAACCCACGGATGGTGCTCAGTATTCACTCTCGTCATTCTCCTTGCTCGATCCATAAGATCATGGCGAAGGCTTGAAACTGGGATGGCAGGGTAGACCTTATTCACAAAATAGGTGCTTTGCTTACGGGCATAAAGGTTGAAAACCATGTCCGCATTATCTGTAATATCGATGTCAGACTCATTATTGCGATCAAATATTCTGCCCGCATTGCGGTAAACGGTTTTTCCAACCGGGACATAGACATAAAGAACAATACGCCCATCGATCTCATATTCCTCTGTAGTCAAATAGAGTGGAGGATACATTTTTCTCTCATTGTTAATCGTAGTAACAAAATTTTTCTTCATCTGCTCAACGCAGTCTTTATCAACACCGAGAATCGTCCCGTTATCCTTCACACCAAAGAAAATATGACCGCCATCCCGATTAGAAAAAGAACAAACGGTATCATAGACATCCTTCGTAATATCTGTTGTTGATTTTTTGAATTCGACTGTCAGCCCCTCTCCCTGACGAATCAAGTTCATCAAATTTTCAGGGAGTATCATATAACTCACCCCTTTCGATTATTCACTTATCAATTCCATTAGGCAAAATGGAATCAACCTCGTTCTCCTTAAAAGTCTGTTCTTTTCCTTCATTGCTTTTTGCTCAGACTTAGGATCTGTTGTTCTCCAGTTTCCTCCCATATTCGTATCTGGATATTTGTATGAAACACTACCACCCAAGCTTGTCTGTGGAAACGCTGGTAACACTTCAAATTTCATCCCATCAGAAAAGGCAATTTTAACAACCTGACCATCTGCCCTAATATCGCTTCTTGAATAGGGAGTTTCAATCGCATTCTTCACAGCCTGGGTGCAAAGTGGCGAATCGACTTGCATGGGCGCTTTGACAGAGCTTGAAATTGCATAACGCATTTCAAGCTCCTTCAAAGCGTGATTTGGCTCAAATGTAAAGTCCAGTGGACTTTACATGCCAAATCAGCCGAACGGCTACTAATAGCCGTGCGCGACGACCTGCCTTTTCGCTTAGAGCATAGCGCGAAAAGGTAATTCGGAGCGCTGAGCCACTCAAGGCAGAAGCACTGCTTCTGCGTGGCGAAGACGTGAGCGCAGCTAACCTGCGCACGAGTCGACGATTTCGAGCTGCATAATGCGCGCGAATGCACTTCGATTCGCTGAGCTTGCTCAGAGTTGAAAGCACAGTGTGCTTTCAACGCAAGCGAGGTCTGCCTTCGTCTCGATTGACGAAGGCAGGGCAGAATAGTGTGACTGTGCTTTAGAAACTAGGTTGTGACTGGCGTGCGCTGACGACCTGCCTGAGCGCAGCATTGCGCGCGCGATTATTCCTTTACGTGGCTGTAAAGTTTTAATCGTTTTTTGGCTTAATTTCGATTTTTTCTTTACATGACTGTAAAGGAAATGTCGGTTTAGTGATTTTGAACATTTGCCGGAGTTTTTTCTCCGGCATTTGTTGCTACTTCGGCCATTTTTTGGAACATTCTCCGGAAAATTCCCGGCGTTTGTTGCTGTTTTGGCTGTTTTTTGGAACATTTGCCGGAGTTTTTTCTCCGGGTTTTGTAGCTGTTTTGGTGCTTTTTTGGAACATTTGCGGGAAAATTCCCGGGTTCTGTAGCTGTTTTGGCGCTTTTTTGACATGAAAAAAGGGCTTCTAGCGATTGGCTAGAAACCCTATCTGTGGAGCTAAGGAGACTCGAACTCCTGACCCTCTGCTTGCAAAGCAGATGCGCTACCAGCTGCGCCATAGCCCCAAAGGTAAAAAGAATGAAACTCACTCAATTTCCGTGGGCCCGGGAGGACTTGAACCTCCGACCTCATCCTTATCAGGGATGCGCTCTAACCACCTGAGCTACGGGCCCAACTTGTATGCTTAAAACATACAAGTAGTTAGATTAGCACATAGCAGCAAAAAGTCAAACCCAACTGCAGGGCGTGTCGCACTATGCGCTCATCGCAACAGTCATACCATTATATATTGCAATTAATCAAGATGACTACGCATAAACCACTGGAACTTCTCCAGCTGCTGCACGTGATCCTGAATAATGTTAGAGCTTACGACGTCAAGCTCATCAAGCTCAGCAATAGCTTTGCGATCGTCTGCAATCATATCGTTGTAATACTCAATAAGAGCCTGCAAATATTCTTTAGTTGACTTACGACCAGTTAAAGCAAAACGCTTCCATGTGCGAGCTGCAACAACATCGTCTGCGCGTCCAAGTGGAGAGCCACCCAAAGTTGCAATTCGCTCAGCAGTTTCATCCGCCTGAGCCAGAACTTCAGCAACCTGAGGGTCAAGCATTTCGTGTACAGCAATAAAATCTGGGCCAGTAACATTCCAGTGAGCATGCTTCAAAACCAAAGCAGCCTCCTGCTCGTGGCTTAAACGATTCTGCAAAACAGCAACAGCCTTTTCACTGGCCGCTTCGTCGAGACCTGGCAAAATATGCAATAAGGCCATATTTATCCTTCCTTAGGTTTGTTATTATCATACTTATTTTATCGCTACGGCTAGCTACGCGCGGCGACGCACTTCAAGAGTTGCAATACGTCGACCATCAACCGCAGTAACTGTCATATCGTAGCCGTCTGCATCGTGCAAAACAGCTCCAACGCTTCCCATAGAACCAGTATGCGCTAAGAAATAGCCTGCAACAGTTTCATAAGGTCCATCTTCAAGCTCAATGCCTGTAATGTCAGCAAAATCTTCAATGGTCATACCGCCATCAATTTTTGCCACGCCGTTTACAAAAGCCGTGGTTTTGTTTGCATTACTTTGCTCAGTTTCATCCGGCAGATCGTACTCGTCGCGAATATCTCCAACAAGCTCCTCGGTCATATCTTCAAGAGTTACAATGCCGTCAGTTCCGCCGTATTCGTCAATAACAATAGCCAAATGGATTCCGCGCTTTCGAAGTAGCTCCAGGCTCGGCAATAGTTTGGAAGTTCCAGGAAGACTAATTCCTTCGCGAGTTACATCTGCAACAGTTTTTGCGTTAGGATCTCTAACATCCAACAAATCGCGCACATGCACAAAACCAATAACGTCGTCAAAATCCTTGCCAATAACAGGGTATCTGGAATACGGAAGCTCACGAATTTTTGCAGCTGCTTCTTCAAGGCTCAAAGAGCCGTCCAAAAATTCCACGTCAGCACGCGGACGCATCACTTCAGCAACAATAGTTTCCGAAGCATCAAACACATCATCCAAAATATTGCGCTCATCCTGACTTAAACGCTTATTGCTATTAACAAGCACACGCAATTCTTCGTCGGAAACTTCGCTTTCTTTTTCGTTCGGATCAAATCCAAGCAGGCGCACAAAACCGTTAGTATTCTTACCAATAAGCCAAATTAAAGGTTTGCAAATTTTCGAGAAAATATCCACCGCCGGCACAACCGCTCGCGCAATCTGCTCAGAACGCTGCATTGCAATACGTTTCGGCACAAGCTCCGAAATTACTATAGAACAGTACGAAATAATAAGAGTTAAGAAAATAGTAGTAAGCGGGCCTGCAACATGCTTAGGCACTCCCCATGAGCATACAAGCGGAACAACGTAAGGCGCTAACGCAGATTCGCCGAAGGATGCAGAAAGAAAACCAGAAAGCGTTACGCCAATTTGCAAAGCAGATAAGAAAGTATTGGGATCACGCGCAATTTTAGCAACACGCGCGCCGCGAGCATCCTGCATCTCCATGCGATCAATTTGCGAACTTCGTAAACTCACTAAAGCCAACTCGGTAGCCGCAAAAACGGAACCGAACAGCAAAAAAATCATAATGAGCAGAATATTAAAACCAATCGCCATAATTGTTATCTTAGTTTACTTCTATGCGATATCAATAATTCACAGCAAAATACTCACGGACGATAAAAATATCCCGTCGGAGCCGCAACAGCACGCAACGAAACTATTCGCAACACAATCCCCGAATGTTGATACCCGCTCAATCCAATACTTCCACGAGTAATTACAGCACGAATACGCACCCATTCACGATCGTGAAGATTCTTCGCATTCTTGTAATTAGCAACAAAGCCAAACGGCGACATGTCGAGAATACAACACGACATAAGTTGACGTGACAGACGAAATTGCCCGGCACCTAACGTTGGGTCGCGGCTTACAAAACCAGTAAGCGTAATCGTATAACCATCATATTTTGAAATATTATGGTCAATTTCGTCATACCATAAGCCAAAATCGTCATTTGGCACTGTTATAGAACGCTGATCGCGACGCAAACCAGGCAACGCGCCGGCAACACGACGAATCGCAATCGCGCGACCACCCGCGTAACGATCAAAACCGTTCAAACCAAGCCCAGGCGCAGTCTGCAAAGGAATAATAATCAGCAGCGCAGGAACAACAATCGCCACAAGCATGCGCCAAGCATCGCGCGCAGAAAGCGCAAACCAACCACACGCGGCGCAAACGGCAAGAATTAGCAGCATAACGGCAGCAATAAGCAAATAAACAAACGCGCGCGGCGTGGTAAGAAGCGTATATTGGCCGCTTAAAGTAACAAAAGCTACCGCAGCCGCCAACAGCAGCAACGCCAGGGATTCTACAAGTTGAGCAAAAGTAACGCGATTGCGTTGCTCGCTTTTAGACGCAAATAAACCGGTGCGTTTCATATCATGAATCCCCAGGCCCAGTTAGCAAATAGCGAAGTTAGGAAGCATACGCCAGCAATAGTTAAAGTTAAGCGCAAAACGAATTTTCCACGGCAGTCGGCGGCTAGCATAAGCGTATTTTTAAAATCAAGCATGGGACCGAATAAAAGGAACACCAGCACGGAGGAAATAGGCAAAGATGCAGCCAAACTTCGCGCAATAACAGCATCCGAACTCGAACAAAGCGAACTAGCGTACGCAATAACCATCATTGCTGGAATCGCAAACCAAACGTTGCTGGCCTGCACGCGAGAAGCGGGATCCGCGCCAAGCCACGCGCGTATAACAGAAGCGACAACGGTTCCACACACGATAATTGGTAAAAGTTTCAAAAAATCTTCGTGAATATGCTGTATATATTGCTTTATTTGATGCTTTATTTTATGCTTTATTTTATGCCCTGGTTGCGGCAATTTCGTGGATTGCGTTACGCTATTGCAGCCGCATTTTAGCGCGCAAGAACATTCCGGATTCTTATTTTCAAGCAAAATTTCGCGTCTCAAAACTTGCGTTTTTTGCGGGAAAATCACAAAACTCAAACCAACGAGCAGCGCAATACCAGCCCCCAACGCAACCCTCATAACGGCCACTGCTGGCACATCCGCAAACGCATACCAAGTTGCCAGCACAGACACAGGATTTACCACGGGAACAGCGCAAAGGAACGTTATCGCACAAGGAAGCGGCAATTTTCTTGCGACCAGCCTGGAAAAAGTTGGCACAACAACGCAGTCGCACACCGGCACGCACACTCCCGCAAATATGGCGGCTAAAAAGCCGTTTGCAGTGGACTTCGGAGCGTGTTTTTCAATAAAATCAGCCGTTACCCACGTTTCCACAGCCGCCGAAACGAGCACGCCAATAAGAGTGAATGGAATTGCCTGCAAAAGTAAGCCGGCAACGCCTCGAATAGTTGTGTCAACGAGCAGCCACGGGTAGCGCGCTTGCAAAGCAGGGGCCATCGCAATAAAAAGCGCGACAAGCGGTGTACCAGCAATCAAAAAAAGATAGTGCGCAGAATTTGCTGGTTTTGATTGTTGCGCCGGTTTTGATTGTTGCGCCGGTTGAGTTGATTGCGTCACTTGCGCCAATTTTAACATGACAATACTTCCACCAAGCCGTCATTCATACGATATCTTGCACCAACAAGCATCAAAGTATCGTCAAAAACAGCTTCGCGAATTATCTGCGATTTATCGCAAATTTCAGCGAGAATATTAGAAACGTGAATACGCTCAATATCGTCCGTATCCAATTCTTCTTCAATGCCTGCGAGCGCAGCAGGCCCCAATGAACGAAGTAATATTGACTCACTCGACTCAATTATTTCACTTGTTTCGTCTTCGCCGTATTGCGCAACCAACTTTTGTACAGTCGGCACAACCGCTTTAACAGCCCCGCAATGCTCGTGGCCAAGCACAACCAGCACTTTTACTCCCAAATCAGTCACAGCGTACTCTAGCGAAGCAATTACAGCATCGTCCAGCATCTCGCCGGCTGTACGAACGGAAAAAATATCTCCCAAACCGGCGTCGAATACAAATTCCGGAGCCACGCGCGAATCAGCGCACGAAAGCACAATAGCACCCGGATGCTGGCCGTCAATAAGTTTCATACGCGTCTCGGAATTTACGCCTGCGTGCGTCGATTTTCCTTCCGCAAACTTGCGATTCCCGGCAAGCATTGCGCTCCATACCGATGTAGCTAAAACTGAATTTTCGTTAATAAAATCTTTGTTAGCACAATTTTTATTAACGCAATCTTCGTCGATTACTTCCTGCATTATTACCTCCTACACTGACGCAACTGGCGTGGGCAATATTTTTTAGTTGCTTAAAGTTTAAAATTTTTTACTTAGAATATATTGTATCTTTCGTAGTAAATATGAGAATAAAAAGGCTCCCGTATCGCAGATTCGCAAATACGAGAGCCTCCCTACGTAAATTTATATATCATCCGGTGTTCTGCAAGCCTGCAGCAACGCCAGAAACAGTGCAAAGAATAAGGTAAATGAACTCTGCCTGCTGGCTTTCGCTCAATTCTTCCTTATCTACCTTGTTACGAAGCTTGTGCAATGCGAGCGACTGGATTACCGAAAGCGCGTCCACGTAAGGCGAGCGCACGCGAATTGCCTGTCCGAGCACGTGACGGTGCTGCAACGGCCACTTGTCGCCAACAATCTGCAAAACCCACTTGCGAGTAAGCTGCATTTCCGAAAGTACTTTATCGCTCAAATCTTCGCGATCTCCAAGGCTTAAGTACATGCGAGCAATACGCTCATCCGTCTTAGCCAAAGACATCTCAATATTGTCAATAAAAGTACTAAACAGAGGCCACTCTTCGTAAGCACGACGCAAAGTTTCCAAATCGCCAAACTTTTCGCAAGCTGTTCCCAAACCGTACCATGCTGCCAAGTTGATGCGAGCCTGAGCCCAAGAGAACACCCACGGAATTGTGCGCAAATCGTCCAACGACTTCGCACCCAAACCGCGCTTAGCTGGGCGAGAACCGATTGGAAGCAAGCCAATCTCGCTCAACGGCGTAACCGTGGAGAACCATGGAGTAAAGTCATCGGTTTGCAGCAAATCAAGGAAGCGCTCGTGAGCCGCAACGTCGAGCTTTGCAGCCATATCCGCGTACTTCTTCGTCATATCAGTGTTGGTCTTCTCAACACTTGGCGAAGACTGAAGCAGCGTTGCAGCTGCCACGGATTCCAAGTGACGAATAGCCAAAATTGGGTTGCCATAACGTGCGAAAATAACTTCGCCCTGTTCGGTGAGCTTGAATCGGCAGTTAACGGAACCAACCGGCTGAGCGAGCACTGCGCGGTTTGCTGGACCGCCACCGCGACCAACAGCACCACCGCGGCCGTGGAACAGCGTCAAATCAATATCGTGCTTCTTAGCCCACTGAGCGATACGCTCCTGAGCAGAGTGCAAAGCAAGCGTTGCGGAAGTAGGGCCAGCATCCTTAGAAGAATCAGAGTAGCCGAGCATAACTTCCATCTTGCGGCCAGTAGCCTTAAGACGAGCCTGCACTTCAGGAATTTTAATAATTTCCTCAAGCACATTTACGGAATTTTGCAAATCTTCCAACTGCTCAAACAGTGGAATTACGTCAATTGTTGGCGCATCCTGCGGATGAGCGAAAGCGAGACGATTCAGTTCGAAAACGTCGCGCACGTGCTGAGCAGATTTTGCAAAGGAAATAATGTAGCGTCGTGCAGCTCGCATGCCGTTGCGCTTCTGAATTGCTCCCAAAGCGCGGAAAGTATCGAGAACTTCACGAGTCATCGGCTGCAACGGTCCGCGTTCGCCGTGCAAACCGTGCTCACGAATATCTTCCAAGGCGCGAGAGTGCACCAAAGAGTGCTGACGGAACTCCATCTCAACCATGTGGAATCCGAAAGTTTGTGCCTGCCAAATCAAATCCTGCAAAGGACCGTAGGCCGCACGAGGATCGCCACCTTCCGCCAAAGAACGCTGCACAATCTGCAAATCTTCAATAAAATCTTCGCAAGAATGGTACATCAAATCCGTATCGCGGCTAATAGTGCGATGCAAACGATCTGCCATTACCAGCATTACAGCGCGATGTGGCTCGCTATTAGAAACGTCGGAAGCGTTTTCCGTAAGCTGTTCGCTCATTTCGCGCTGACGATTCCACAACTCAAGCAACTCAACGCTTGGAGGAGTTGTGCGAGTTTCCATAGTCAAGCACTTGCCAACTTCGCGAGTACGATTTTCCAAAGCCGCAAGCACGTGATCGCTAAACTTTCGTGCAACTTGGCGACTTACTTTAGCAGTAACGTTCGGGTTGCCATCGCGATCCGAACCAATCCAGCTTCCCGGATGGAAGAATGCAGGGCAGCGAGGCGGCACCAAACCAGCCTTCTCACCAAGCAACCAATCGTCAAAGCGACGATACACGAGCGGAATAGTATCAAATAAAGTAGCGTCAAAAATGTCAAGAATCGTGTCGGCTTCTTCAACCGGCGTTGGCTTCTTCAAAGCAATAGGCGAAGTACGAAGCAAAGCGTCAATTTCGTTGTAAAGGCGACGGTAATTTTCGCGCTTATCCGACCCGCCTAAACGATGATGCTCGCTAAGTAATTGCGAAATACGGCGAATCTTGCCAGCCACAGCCTTACGACGAGCTTCAGTCGGGTGCGCAGTAAACACAGGATGGAACTCAAGCTTTGCAAGCAATTCCTTCGCTTTAGCCGGACTCATTTCCGTCAGTAATTTGTGGTACGCGCAAGTAAGTTCATTAACTGGATCTACTGGCAACGAATCTTCAACTTCACACTCGCGCTGATGCAGCACAGACACGCGATAATTTTCTTCGCACAAATTAGCGAGATGGAAATACGTTGCGAAAGCGCGTGCTAAAAGTTGCGTATCGTGTAAACTGAGGCCGTTAATTTTGCTGACAGCCTTGCTTAAACCGTCGTCCGCAGTAACTTCCGCGTCAACCATTTGCGCAAAATGGGCGGTACTAGCTTCCACAGCATTCAGACGCACATCGTCGAATACTGCAAGCAATTTTTCATCAAATTCACCAAGAACATCGCGAAGAATATGCAAGCACAAATCCATATCTTGCTTAAGCGATGCTGGAAGGTCACGCTCCTCCGGGCCTTTTCGCCCTAAACCAGACGTCACAATGGTTGCGTCTGCTGGAGTAACCTGCTGATTTTCTATTGTCATCAGACCTCCTCACGCCAGTAATAAGGTTGCTTGGTCGTCTGACTTCCGTGGCTCCTCCACGGTTATGTAGGTCAAAAGTTGCAAGCCCACAGCCTTGTTCCCAGCGAAATACCAAGTTAATTTTGGAACTACCACCGGACGTATCCGGGACGTATAAGTAAACGTCAATAATTTGGCAATTCTCCTCGGCAATGGGGGTGCGTATACTGAAAAATTGTGAGCACAGTAGATAGTAATGCAAATAATAATGACGACAGCAACAAGCCGGAAATTCTTTCAACAGGTCATATAGTCGGCAAGCCTTCTGGACGCTTCCACACGCACGCTATTCCGCTCGATATGGACGATGTTGAGCAAGACTGGGACAAGCCGGTTACGGAGGCTTGTATAGCTGCTAAGTCAAGCATTATTATTCGCGTCGGCGCACTCGGCTTGGGTGCTGGAACCGGAAGCTACCGCGTTCGCGAGCTTATGCACCGAATTGGCGAACCAATGGACGTGCATGTGCGAGCAAACGTAAATCTCACCGACATTGAGGCGACTTGCACCGATAAGCATGAGCGTATCACCGAAGTTGTCGATCTTCCAACTACTGGCGTAAACACTGAGCGCATTTGGCTTTTGGAACATTTTGCAGACTGGTTTAACGTAAAGCTTGGCAACGATTCTCTATACCATTCCAAAGCGGCTGTTTCTAAGGAATTAGTGGACACTCTCCAAGAAAGCGACGTGGAGCGCGATATTGTACAAACCGCTAAGCAATCAGAAGAGCACGCTGCAAAAGTAGCGGAAAAGCAGGCTTTACAAGAGGCAATTCAAAAGGAAAAGCCGCGGGGAATTTTTGCTTTACAGCCGGAAAGCGCTTATACGGAACATTTTTCTCACATTCAACGCACAAACGGCAAGAATGTAGATGCCGGCGAACGTGACACCGACAGTCCTCTTACTGTTCGCGAAGTGCACGACCGCCTCGATTTGATTAAAAATCGTAAACCGCTGTACAAGCCTTGGTTTGCCGGACTTGCGTCTGCAGTTGCTTGTGCGTCCTTCGCTTTTTTGCTTGGCGGTGGCCCTTACGACATGATTGGCGCTTTTATTGGCGCAGGAATTGGCCATTATATTCGTCGCCGCATGTTTATGCATCATCTCAATCAGTTTGTGGTGACGTTCGTGGCGGTTGCTATTGGTGCGCTTTCGTGTATCGGTTCGTTGCATTTAATTGGTTGCTTTGATCCAAGCGCATTAAATCATACAACAGCATATATTGGTTCAGTTTTGTTTGTTATTCCTGGCTTCCCGCTTATTACAGGCGGCTTGGATATTGCAAAAATAGATTTCCCTTCCGGAATCCAACGTTTGTGTTACACGCTTGCGATTATTTTGATGGGTACGCTCGCTGGTTGGATGGTTGCAAGTCTTGTACAGCTTAATCCTCAAGGTTTCCCTCCGCTCGGGTTAAACCCTTGGCTTAATGCGGTGTTGCGACTTATTACTGCGTTTGCCGGCGTGTGGGGCTTCTCTGTGCTGTTTAATTCTCCACAACGCATGTGTTTTGTTGCTGGCATTATTGGTGCTATTACTGATACGTTGCGATTAACTATGACAGACTTTGGTGTTGCTGCAGAAATTGCTGCTTTTAGCGGGGCTTTACTTGCGGGATTGTTGGCTTCTGCATGGCGATCCATTGTAAGACATGGCTGGGCACCTCAGTACTTGGGGTATCCTCGAATAGGTCTTACTGTTCCGTCGATTGTGATTATGGTTCCGGGACTTTATATGTATCGTGCGATGTTTTATCTCGGTCAATTCAACACACTTCCAGCGTTGGATTGGACTTTCCGCGCGTTTATGGTGATTATTTGTTTGCCAATTGGTCTTGCAGTTGCGCGAGTTATTACAGATAAAAGTTGGCGTTACGACGTGTGATTTTCTAAATTTCGGTTCATCAATTTTCAACAATAAAGCCGCTTACAAGTTTTCTTGCGAGCGGCTTTATTGTTTATTAATTTGCTTACTAAATTTTAATTAGTACTTCTAGTACCTCTAGTACTTCATTCCCATTGCTTCACGAACTTGATTAAGCGTTTCCTCGGCGATAGCGTTGGCGCGCTTGTTACCATCGTGCAAAACGTCACGAATACTATCCATATCTTTTGCTAATTCTGCGCGACGCTCACGGTGTGGAGCTAAGAAATTATTTACGTTCTCAATTACGTACGCTTTCAACGCGCCGGCACCAGCGTTACCAATTTCTTCCGCAATTTCTTTAGGATCTCTTCCAGTTACCAAACCTGCAGTAGTAAGAAGTGCCGAAACTTGCGGACGCGCAACCGGATCAAAAGTAATCATGCGTTCAGAATCAGTTGGACTTTTCTTAATTAGTTTCGCCGTTTCTTCAGCAGTAGCTCCCAACATAATCGAGTTGCCGTAAGATTTGCTCATCTTGCGACCGTCCAAACCTGGAATTTCAGGCGCGTCGGAAAGAATAGCGGAAGGCTCCGAGAATACTGGATTCTTCTTTGCGTAGCGTTCGTTAAATCGGCGAGCAATCGTGCGAGTAATTTCAACGTGCGGCAAATTATCTTTACCAATCGGCACAACATTTGCCTTGCAGAACAAAATATCGCAAGCCTGATGCACCGGGTACGTAAGAAGCAAGCCGGTTAAAGCGTGTCCTGAAGATTCCATTTCCGACTTTACTGTAGGATTTCTGTGCAATTCCGCTTCGGTGACCAGTGAAAGGAACGGGAGCATAAGTTGATTTGCAGCAGGCACAGCAGAGTGCGTAAAAATCATGGTTTTTGCTGGATCAATACCAGCAGCCATGTAATCGAGCACCAAATTCAACACATTATCTTCAATGTGTTCCGTAGTGTCACGATCAGTAATCACTTGATAGTCAGCGATAATAATATTGGTTTTTACGCCACGTTCCTGCATGGCGACACGCTCACGAATTGAGCCGAAATAATGTCCTAAATGCAAACGTCCCGTTGGACGATCGCCGGTGAGCATAGTAAATACCGAAGGTTTAGTTTTTAATTTTTCTAAAGTAGCGTCTGAACGCTTACGTGCTGCGAGAAAACTTGCGCTCATTTCGTTACCAACAGCTGTTACCTGCGCTTCTTCTGCCATTTCCAACTCCTTACGTACGCGTATTTTTACGCCGAAAATATGGCTTTTATGGTAAAAGTTTACACAGACAATGCACTCGGTTGCGGTTAAGTGGTACGCTCTTGTGTGATGAACTGATTGTTACGGTAATTTTTAGAGGGGGTCAGATGGGCCGCGGACGACAGAAGGCAAAGCAACAGAAAATTGCCCGTAAGCTCAAGTACCTGACGACCGATACGGATTATGTCGAGCTTGCTAAGGAACTCAACTCTAGCGAACCCGGACAAGGATCCTTCGATCCATTTGCGTCGAGCGAAAGCTACGAGGAGGATACGTATCTTCCAGAGCAAGATAGCACCAATCAAACGGATGCTACTGCTGACGTTTCAGACGATGATGATTTAGACGAATATGCTAAGTGGGCCGCTGAAGCAGCTGCTAAAGCTGTGAGTAATGAAAATTCTGCAGCTCATACGGGCGCACACGCTCCTGTGCATCATCACATTCCTATGCCAGTGCCGAGCTTCATGCACAAGCATGACAAATAAAGCATTAGCTTGCGAATTTTTTAATTTCTTATAAAACTTACGTACCCTGGGTGTGCAGTACTGCCCCCAGGGTATTTGTGTTTGGTTGGCGTTACGCGCGTTACATAAAAATCTGAGCAAGCGGCAAATGTTCCGCAAAACCGCAAAAGCAACGACAAGACTGTCAACCAGAGACACGCGCGCAGAAAGAGTACTGCGCGAGGGTCTGAAGAACGGGATTAAGAGACACTAACGCAGAACACAATCTGCACGCGGGTCCGAAGAACAGGATTAAGAGACACTAACGCAGAACACAATCTGCACGCGGGTCCGAAAAACGGGATTAAGAGACACTAACGCAGAACACAATCTGCACGCGGGTCCGAAAAACGGGATTAAGAGACACTAACGCAGAACACAATCTGCACGCGGGTCCGAAAAACGGGATTAAGAGACACTAACGCAGCGTGCCGACGAAAATCCCCAGCATTTTACAGCGGCAGAATATCACTTAAATCGTCTCGTTCTCCACACGCACTTATGTTGCCTGCTTGCTTTTCTTGATTCCAACTTGTGATACCGCAAGAAAGTCTTAACCAAACTTCCGGATCGAGCTCAATAACGTCTGGAGGCGTAAGATTGTGCGGATCGGAGGCGGGGCCTTCTAAAATTTTCACGGCTCCCCAAGGAGCAACCCGAACTTCCACCCCCGTGCCAGGTGCCTTATTTTCAAGCAAGTGCAAAGAATATCTCACAGCTAAAGCAACGTCCGCAGGCGCAATCTGTACAACACTGCTACTTATTTGCATTTGCTCAATACCAGAATTACATATTTTTAATGCTGCTTCATGCCAAGATAACCAAGCGCGCTTCCCTCGCTCTATATCTCGTTCAAGTATTACTGCCATTCTTTCATTATCTTCAATGCAACATACTTTATCTTCAACGCAACATACTTTCGAAAAGTACATTTGTAATAAGTCGTTATATACCAATTAATTAAATTAATTAAAGGACTTGGGGTTGTGGTATCGTCGAAAATATCGTGTGCATTCACGCCTTTTTGTAGTTATCTGCAAAAGTTACCTACAACACGGCATTGATTTAATTGCCTAAACAAAGTTTCAGGCTGCACACTTTTTAGGAAATATAACAAACGGCACAAGGAGTCAAATATGACTAAACACGTCGCGCCGAAAGCTAAAACTACTGCGACGGCATTTGCCAAAGAACTTCAAGAGCATCTCAAGTACACCCAGGGTGTAACGCCAGAGCAGGCCACTACGGCAGATGTGTATGTTGCCGCTGCTACCGCAGTTCGTCGTCACTTGATGGACTCTTGGATGCAGACACAGCATGACATGATTAATGGTAATACCAAGGCTGTTGGCTATTTGAGTGCAGAGTTCTTGATGGGCAAGCAGCTTGAGAATGCTTTGTTGAACGCTGGTCTTACTGATCAGTTCAATAAGGCTGTTACTAAGCTTGGTTTCGATCCAAAGGCTGTTATCGACGCCGAGTATGAGCCAGGTTTGGGTAACGGCGGTTTGGGTCGTCTCGCAGCATGCTTCATCGACTCACTCGCTTCTATTGGTGTGCCAGCATTCGGCTACGGTATTCAGTATCGTTACGGCATCTTTAAGCAGCGCTTTAATGAAGAAGGTAAGCAGGTTGAAACCCCTGATTACTGGTTGAGCAATGAAGAGCCATGGGGCCACATTGATTATGGTCGTGACCAGCGCGTCAACTTCGGCGGTGAAGTTGTAGAAGAAAATGGCAAACGCGTGTGGAAGCCAACTTGGTCTGTTCGTGCAGTACCAGTTGATTACATGGTTCCAGGCTACAATTCTGGCCGCGTAAATACTCTTCGTTTGTGGACTGCTAAGTCTTACGATGAGTTTGATTTGCTCACTTTCAACAAGTCTGAGTACTTGGATGCTGTGAAGCCACAGGTTGCAGCAGAAAACATTTCTAAGATTCTTTACCCAGAAGATTCCACTCCAGAAGGTAAGGCTTTGCGTCTCGAGCAGCAGTACTTCTTCGTAGCTGCTTCTATTCATGACGCCATCCGCGTGTTCTACCCAGGTCAGGATAAGCCGGATCTCACTACCTTCCCAAGCAAGATTAACTTCCAGTTGAACGATACTCACCCAGTTATCGGTATTCCAGAGCTTATGCGCGTTCTTATGGACGAGTACGGCTACGATTGGAACACCGCTTGGGGTATCACCACTAAGACCTTCAACTACACTTGCCACACTTTGCTTCCAGAAGCTTTGGAAGTTTGGCCAGCCAAGCTTATTGGCGAACTTTTGCCACGTCACCTTGAGATTATTCAGGGTATTAGCGAGCAGTTCCGTAACGAGCTTCGCGGCAAGGGTGTTGCCGAGGATCAGGTTGAGCGTATGCGTATCGCTACCGACGCTGATGAAAATGGCGAAGGTGCTGTAGTTCGTATGGCTTACTTGGCTACCTACGGCGGCTCTTACGTTAACGGCGTTGCTGAGCTTCACTCTGAGCTTTTGAAGGATGTCACGTTGAAGGACTTCTCCAGCGTGTACCCAGATAAGTTCAAGAACGTTACTAACGGCGTCACTCCTCGTCGCTTCGTGCGTTTGAGCAACCCACGTATGTCTGCTCTTATTACTGAGGGCTTGGGCACTGACGCATGGCAGGGTGATTTGGAGCTTCTCGAAGGTTTGAAGCCATTGGCTGACGATCCATCCTTCGTAAAGAAGTTCGCTAAGGTCAAGCAAGAGAACAAGCTTGCCTTCGTTGATTTCGCAAAGCAGAAGTATGGCTTCGAAATCAACCCGGACACCATGTTCAACACCATTGTTAAGCGTTTGCACGAGTACAAGCGCCAGTCCATGAAGATTCTCCAAGTTATCTCCACATACGCTGGAATCAAGAATGGCACGATCGACGTAGACAAGATGCTTCCACGCACTGTCTTCTTCGGCGCTAAGTCTGCTCCAGGCTATGCTATGGCAAAGCTCACGATTCAGCTCATTAACAATGTTGCTCGCGTGGTGAATAACGACCCAGCATGCAAGGGCAAGCTCGCTGTGTTCTTCCCACCAAACTACAACATCGAGTTGGCAATGAACTTGATTCCTGCCACCGATTTGGATGAGCAGATTTCTCAGGCTGGTAAGGAAGCTTCCGGCACCGGTAACATGAAGTTCGCTTTGAACGGTGCTTTGACTGTT
The DNA here is from genome assembly GCF_049244055.1 of Gardnerella nova. Lineage (NCBI taxonomy): Bacteria > Bacillati > Actinomycetota > Actinomycetes > Bifidobacteriales > Bifidobacteriaceae > Gardnerella > Gardnerella nova. Next base: position 1,428,197 of record NZ_CP058369.1, read on the forward strand.
GGTACCCTCGATGGTGCAAACGTTGAGATTCGCGAGCGCGTTGGCGCTGAGAACTTCTTCCTCTTCGGCATGACCGTTGACGAAGTTGATAAGCTCTACGCTGAAGGCTACGATCACGGCGGCTCCCGCAAGTACTACGAGTCTGATCCTCGCTTGAAGACCGCTGTGGATATGGTTGCTGACGGCACCTTCTCCAACGGCGACAAGAGCGTGTACGAGCCACTCGTCAACGATTGGCTTACCCACGATTACTTCATGGCAATGGCTGACTTCAGCTCTTACATGGATATTCAGGCTCAGATTGAGGAAACTTACCGCGATCCAATGAAGTGGGCTCGCATGGCAGTTTTGAACGTAGCCAACTCTGGTTACTTCTCTTCTGACCGCTCTATCGAAGATTACCTCGATCGCATTTGGCACACTGGCGCTTTGCCAGCACACGTCGCTGAGTGAGCATAGAGGTAGCGTTGTAATCGCTTAAATAAAGGCGGAGGCTGTTGATTCAGCTTCCGCCATTTTTTATCTAAAAAATATTAATATAAATAAGAGGCAACTACGCGTGTGCGCAACCGCCTCTTATTTCTAAAGTTATTAAAGCAACTACTGCTGTTCTAAAGCCTCTATTTGAAGCTTACGTTTTGTTGAAGATTCCTTTTTAAGCTTCTGCAGCAGGAGCGTCTTTTTCTTCCTTCTCTTCTTTTTCTAATCCTAAATCGATTGGTGAAGAGCTGTTCTCCCATGGCTGCTCCCATGGATCGTAATCAGGATTGTGCTGCTTATATACATACAGTGCAGCAATGCCTGCGAGCAGTGCTCCGAAGAGCAGTGCAAAGAACTTCCAACCGCCAGAGGACCTGTTCTCCATGATGGCTCCTTTCGTTAAGCTGACCTGCTCGTCCAAGTCAACGATTCTTATCGCGTTTTGACGCGTATCTACTATCATAGTTGCTTTTTAGTACCATCGCATCTTTTTGTAAGTAATGTTTGTGACTATTTTTCGTAAACTTTTAAAACGCCATAAGTGCGACACAAATGTGAAGCAAAACAGATACTATATTGATATGCACAATTTGGATATAAAAAATTTCTTACAACGCTTCAAACTTCGCTGCAACACTATTACAGCGGTTCTTATATACGCTTGCGTAGCTGTGTGGGTTGTGGAAATACTCTTACATACTTTTGCACCTAACACATATTCTCTGCTGATAGAGTACACCGCTTTCGCACCAGTAACAGCGCTTGTGACACCTTGGACTTGGTTCACGTCAATGTTTGTACACGCGCCAAACATTACACATATTTTCTTTAATATGCTTTGCTTGTGGTCCCTTGGGGCAGAGTTGGAACGTTTCTTTGGCAAGTGGAAGTTCCTCGGTTTATATGTGCTTTCTGCCCTCGGCGGCGACGTTGCTGACATTATATGGTGCAGTTTGACTCATAATTGGTTTGTTGCGTCTTATGGCGCTTCAGGAGCCATAATGGGACTTATTGGTGCACTGTTGGTTGCGCAATGGCGGCTTGGCGAAAATATGAGAGGCACGTTGCTCTGGATTGCGATTACTCTTGCTATGCCTCTTGTTATTCCTAATATTGCTTGGCAGGCACATGTCGGTGGTTTATTAGTTGGTACAGTTCTTGCAGCTTTGCTTGGCACGCATAATAGGCTTCTTGAAAAAGCTTCCTTTAATACGCGTTTCTTAACGTATTTTGTTTCGATTTTTGTGATTCTCGTCGCTTGTGCAGTGTTCTGCTTGAGTTGGACATTGTAGCTAAATTACACGCGTGTAGTTTTCCACCATTGTGTACAGTAGTGTGGATAACTTGGGTATAAGTTGGGCATAAGATGCTAACAACTACTCAAGTTATCCACATACTTAATCACAAACGTTGATAACTTGCCTTTCTTGAACGCGTGTATAAGTGCATAACAGTTATCCACAATTTACTGCCCGCTGTGTAATTCTTCTTGCTTTTTGTCTTAAATTTCTACACCTTCATGAACAATAAAAACCATGCCTGTTCTTCAAAATCCTCCCGCTATTCAGCCAGCTAACGATTCCACGATTGCGTTTATTAAAGAAAATGCGAAAGCAAATCCAAATAATGCTGCTCTTAAAGCACCACGCAACGCAGGTATTGATGTTCCTTTTGCAATAAATCAAATCGCAGGCAAACAAATAGCCCTTCAAAAACTGCCAAAATGGGCATCCTGCGAAGAGATTATATATCCGGCACATATATCTATGGAACAATGCTCTTCGCAAGCCACAGCGCAATATAAAGCTAATATTGCACAAAAATTACTTAGTGAGCTGCATGAAGAAAATACTTCGAGCACTCTTGTTGATTTTACAGGCGGATTTGGCGTCGATTGCACAATAATGTCTGAAGTTTTCGATTCCGCAATCTGCATTGAGCAACAAACTGAACTTTCTAGCATAGCGCAACATAACATGAAATCTTTGGGACTTTCACACGTTGCATGCTATAACAACAACAGTCTTGACGCACTGAACCACATTTCCAACGTAACGATGATATATGTTGACCCAGCTCGCAGGAATACACAGGGCGCACGCACGTACGCCATCGAAGATTGCACCCCCGATGTACTTGCTCTTAAAGGGAGTATGCTTGCAAAAGCTCAAATAGTGATGATTAAACTTTCACCGATGCTTGATTGGCACAAAACAGTAAGTGATTTCGGCGGCAACGTCTCGCAAGTACATATAGTTGCGCATAATAACGAATGCAAAGAACTACTACTAATTATTGATGCGCATATTCATAACCAACTTTCAATACACTGCGTAAACGACAATCAGCGCACCACTATTAAAGCGTTCTATGATACCGTAACCAAGCAAGTTTCAACGCGTGCCGCACAATTATGCGACAGCACTGAAACCAGGCAGAGCAACGACTTACGCAATTGGCAACAATGGGCACAGTACGTTTACGAACCAAACGCAGCAGTTATGAAAGCTGGGTGCTTTGAATACTTAGAAGAACAATACAAGATCCAGGAAATTGGCCCTAACAGCCACGTTTGCATTGCTCGCGATTATTACGCTGATTTTCCGGGGAAAGTATGGAAAATTGAGAGCACGTGTAGCATGAACAAGCGCGACATAAAGCGAACGCTTGGCGATCTTACTCACGCAAATATTGTTACACGAAACTTTCCTATGCCGGCGGAAGTGCTGAAGAAACGTTTGCACTTACAGGACGGCGGAAATATTAGGCTTATTGCAACAACCGACAGCAATAAAGATCACGTGATTATTCGCGCAGGTTCCGTACAGCAATAATAGCGAAACACAAAATTCGCATATCGTAACTTTTCGTAACAATAAAAAAGTAGCCACACAAAACGCGCAGCTACTTTAATAAAATCGGTTCTAAATTAGCGTAATTGTATTAACGCCACCACATGGTCATTATGAATCCAACAAAAATTACTGTTAAACCAATAACCAAATTCCATACGCCAATGCCAGGAATTGGTAGAGCAGGATTCAGATAGTAAACAACCGCCCAAATTAAACCAACAATCATCAGCGTGCAGAACAGTGGCACAAACCATGCAGCATTAGCTTTAGTACCTTTGATGCTTTCCTCAACACGTCGCCTATTTTCTGCTTGACGCTGCATCATCTGCTGAATCTGTGGTGAAAGCGCCTCCTTATCAGCAGTAGCGTTCAACACAGCTTCAACCTCATCCATAGGCACGCCGTAAATATCATCATTCGACGTATCGCTCGTCTTTGCAGCGTCGTCAGCTGCAGTCGTGTGCAATTTTTCCTCAGCCATAACTGTAACTCTCCAATCAATCGGCTACACGCTATAATAGTGGTTACACTCGAACGCTGGAAGAACAGCTGAAAGAACAGCCGAAAGAATGAAGGCAAATTATGGTAAAACAGACCGGCAAACACGGCGCCCCACGCTCATTACTGGGCAGTTTTGCCGTTGCGATTGCTGTATTTCTTACCGGCTACTTGTTTGTTACCAACTTGCGTGTTAATAAAACCGCTTTCGTTACTTCCAACACGAGTCAAATGGTTGAGCTTAACTCTCAGCGTACTAAATCTTTACGAGAAGATATTAAATCTTTAGATTCTAAAATTAGTTTACTCAACAAGACTTTAGTAAGTAATACAAACGATAACGTGTCTTCTTCAGATACGGGAAGCAGTACAGTACTTCCGAAACTTCAAGGACCAGGTATTGTAGTTACTCTTAACGATTCCCCCTTGTGGAAAGGTGTAGTAAACGGTTCAGGAACTTCCGGCAATATTAACGATTACGTTATTCACCAGCAAGATATTGAATCTGTCGTAAACGCACTATGGCGAGGCGGTGCGGAAGCTATGACTATTCAAGATCAGCGAGTATTGTTCAATACTGCTGTAATCTGTATTGGTAACGTACTCATGTTGCAGGGACACCAGTACTCGCCACCATATAAAATATCTGCTATTGGCCCAGTAGATGATATGGTGAATGCTCTTAATACTTCACCAGCCATACGCACTTATAAAGAGTACGTAAGTTCGTTTGGACTGGGGTGGAAAGTAGAGAAGAAAGAGAATTTGCGTTTTCCCGAATCTTCAGTTTTGCTACAGCCGTTACAATACGCTACAGTATCTAAAGAACTAGGCAAGTAATACTATGGTTCAAGATCTTAATATGTCAACAAAGGAGTAGCGCATTATGCACTCTGCTAACGCACATGGGCGATATGCTAAGAATACTGGCTCTGGCTTTTGGCGCCAGGCTATCGGCGTTTTAAGTGAACTTCTAATTGCTTTTGCAATAGTTTGCGCACTATATGTCGCATGGCAAATGTGGTGGACAGGCGCTCAAGCCGAGCATACTCAGGTTGAAGCCCGTCAAACAACTTCATGGCATAATCCTAAAAGCGGCACTGAAGCTAAGATTGCTATGCCTCAAACAGGTGAACCTCCGAAGCTTAATAAGGTCAAGTATGGCGAACTCTTAGCGCGTTTGTACATTCCGCGTTTTGGCAACCAGTGGGAACGTAACGTCGTAGAGGGCACAACACTAGAGATTTTAGGTATGCGTGGCGTAGGGCACTACAGTGAAACCCAGCTTCCTGGAGAAATCGGTAATTTTGCGATAGCCGGTCACCGTAGTGGTTATGGACAGCCTTTAGGCGATGTTGATTTGTTGCAGCCTGGGGACGCAGTCGTAGTTCGTACTAAAGATTACTGGTTTGTGTACAAGTATGAGTCTCATAAAATTGTCACACCAGATCATGGTGAAGTTATTGCTCCAAATCCTGATAATCCTGGTGAGAAACCAACGAAGCGTATGCTTACTCTTACCACGTGTGAACCTAAGTACAGTGTTGCAACGCACCGCTGGATTAGTTACTCACAATTCGCATATTGGGCAAAAATTAGCGATGGCATTCCGAAAGAGTTGTCTACAATTGACGAGCAGGGCAATGTTAAGTTTATTAATAACGAACAGCAGTCTTTAGCTTCTCACCTTTCTTCATTAGTGCCAGTTATGCTTGTTGTTTGCGCTTTGTACATCGTATTTTTCGCAGCAGGCGCAATCGCTTGGCAATGGCCTGAACTTCGTGCCATACGCGCTGGTTTGAAGAAAAAGCCAGACTTCAGCATATTTGGTGGTCTTTTACGACTTCAGCCAGGCATAACCGCAATACGCTGGATTTTGGTATTGTTGATTTATTTTTTCATCGCAATGGCTCTTTTTCAGTGGATTTTCCCGTGGGCCGCAACAACAATTCCAATACTTCAGCAGATGTCTAACTACGCTACCACTGTCTGAACTATAAACGAGAATCTACTTCTAAGGCCTACAAGTTATATGCTTGTAGGCCTTAAAAATATGTACCATTGTAAGAAATAATCTTCCTACTCACCGTTTCATAAAACAGTTCTTTACCACCATACGAAACTTGGTGAGTAGGTTTCAACCTGTAACAATGAACTTAATTATTTTTTGCTGGAGCATCCGTCGTATCTGTTGGAGATGGAATACTACTTGCGCTAGCTCGTGTAGTTAAAGTAATCGCAGAACCTTTATCCACCTTGTTCCCGGATTCTTCTGACATTCCCGTAACAATGTCATCATCCTTGGCAATGGAATCAGATACCACTCGCAAACCCTTAGCTTCAAGTATCTTCTTAGCTTGCTTAAAGGTTATATTACCAACGTCAATGCGAGGCACTTCCACCTTTGGCGAACCTTGAGACACATACACAGTGATGGAGCTATGCGGTTTAACTGACGTTCCGGATGCAGGATTGATGCGCGTCACATTATCTTCAGGCACACTATCTGAATCCTCTTTCACAATATCCGCAGTAAAACCAAGATTTTGCAACTGACTTACTACAATATCCTTACTTTGACCAACAAGACCATCAGGAATCTTCGTTAAACCAGAAGCTATATACAGCGTAATAGGCGTTCCCTTATCTGCGAAGGAATCAGCATCAGGATCGGTACGCGTTACATGATTCTTTTTCACTTCGGAACTATCTTCAACGCGAACGCTTGCAATCTTAAAACCGGCGTGCTCAAGAATCTTACGAGCTTCTTCTTGAGATTTTCCGCTTACATCAGGAACGCGCGACGATTGCGGTCCCACAGAGAACCACACGGTAACCTTAGAACCAGAAGCTACACGCTCACCGCCACGCGGAGACTGCTTAGTAAAAGTACCTTCTGGTTGTGATGAGCGGTCATCTTCACGAATATCTGGTACCAATCCGAGTGCACGCAACTTTTCTCGAGCAGCATCCTGCGTAGTTGTTTCCATAAAGGTTGGCACAACAACGTCACCAGCCATACGACTGCGATTCAGCATAAACAGTATGCCGACAAGTACTAGAAGTGCTACTACAACTGCGGAAATAGAGCCTATTACTACATGCTTACGTCGTTTAGCTTGCATAGTAGCACGTTGAGCCGCTCTTGTACTCGGTTCGAAAGAAGCAACATTCGAGTTTTCAAACTGGCCCGTAATAGGATTAAATGACTGCGTTGCCGCAACATCTTCTACGCCCATGGCTTGTGTTGCTGCATTCTGCTCAGCCTGCTTGCGAGCTTTCATATTAGCTAAATCAGTCAGAGGATTAAACGCAGCGGCAACCGGTACTCCACCGTTCATAAACGCTAAAATATCGTTTTTAAATTCTGCGGCTGTAGCATAACGATTCTGACGATCCTTTGCCATAGCTTTAGCACAAATCTTGTCCCACATAACAGGCATTCCTGGCACAAGCGTACTCAGCGGAGTTGCAACTTCAGACACGTGCTGATATGCAATAGACACTGCGGAATCTCCAATAAATGGAGGTCGTCCAGTGAGCATCTCATACAATACGCACCCCGCAGAATACAAATCGGAACGCATATCCACTTGTTCGCCGCGAGCCTGTTCTGGCGACAAATATTGCGCCGTTCCCACAACACCCTGCGATTGCGTCATAGTAGTTGCGGAATCATCCAACGCACGCGCAATACCGAAGTCCATCACCTTCACCATGCCTTGCTCGGAAATCATAATATTTCCAGGCTTAATATCACGGTGAATAATTCCCATGTGATGCGAATATTCCAGAGCATTTAGCACGCCCAACATGACTTGTTCAGCGTCACGTTGGCTTAATGCCCCATTCATCTTCAAAATATCGCGCAGCGTTTTACCTTTAATGTATTCCATTACCAAATACGGAAGGCGCTCTTCTGTACCATTTTCTGCAATGACAGATTCTTCCCCGGAATCGTAAATATTTACAATATTAGGATTGTTCATTTGCGCAATCGCGTGTGCTTCCCTGCGGAATCTTGAAAGGAAGATTTCATCATTTGCCAGGTCAGAACGCATAATTTTTACAGCAACGGTACGTCCCAAGCGCTTATCTACTGCGACTCGCACCTCCGCCATGCCGCCGCGGCCGATAAGTTCACCTAATTCATATCGGCCATTCGCTAATGAGGTTGGCATTGTCGTACTCATTGCTGCTCCTTGCGATTATTGGTATTAAAAATATTAATAATATTAACTTGTGTTTGTGGCATGCTTTTAATACATCGTACCTGTTTAGGAACGGTAGTAATCATTCCTGTTGTGTTATTAAAAGCTGTTTGTTGATCAAGAAGTCTGCGTTCAATGCGCGATAATACTTTTGAAACAACAAGCGCGTCTTTTGGACGATCTTGAGGATCTTTTGCAAGCATAGACATAACAAACTGTCTTAATTGCAAATCAACTGTCTTCGGCAAAGGTGGCACAGGATCATTCACATGAGCAGCCGCAATATCTACGGGAGTGGCTCCCGTAAACGGCCTATGTCCGCATAATCCTTCATAAGCTACAACGCCTAACGAGTAAATATCGGATTGTGCAGTTGCTTGTTCTCCCTGGGCTTGTTCAGGAGAAATATATTGTGCAGTTCCTACTACCATGCCGTCTTGCGTAATCTGCTCTTGATCGTTTGAATAGGACACACCAAAGTCTGTTATTTTAACATTTCCAGTATCTGAAACCATAATATTTGCAGGCTTTACATCGCGATGAATAACACCGTGAGAATGTGCTACAAAAAGACCACGCGCTGTTTGAATAAGAATAGGAAGCAGTCTAGTAGGTTCTATAACTTTCTCTTTATGATACAAGTCTGCCAACGATTTACTTGGCACATATTCCATAATGAGGAAGCCAATTCCATCGTGCTCATAGTAATCAAATAAGGCTGCAATATTAGGATGCGCAAGGTTCGCAGAATTGTGCGCTTCAGCACGAAGACGACGTAACTTCGCTTCAACGTTTGAAGTATCAGTGCGCAACGCTTTAATGGCTACAATCCTGCCAAGCTGAATATCGAAGCCCTTCCAAACTTCTCCCATGCCGCCTTGTGCAAGACGACAGTCGAGACGATAACGATGATGAACTAACTGTCCTTCAACGAGTTTCATTGGGTAAGCGCCTCCTTCATCACTTGTCGCATAATTGGTCCTGCAACGTAGGTACCAAAAGTTGTTGCGTTATGAACGACTACTGCTATAGCTATTTTAGGATCTTCCGCGGGGGCAAATCCAATAACCCAACCATTTGCCGCCTGATTATACATTCCAATCTGTGCTGTACCAGTTTTCGCAGCAACGTGAATATTTGGTAAGGAAAGATTCATATTTTCTTTCGTGACCACAGCTTGCATCATAGTAGATAATTTAGCAGCATTATCAGCACTCATCGCCTGATTCATAACAGTCGGCTTTGTTTGTGATAACACAGACAAATCACTAGATCTAACACAGTCAACAAGAGTAGGTTTCATAAGGGTACCATTATTAGCGATAGCTGCAGCAACCATAGCGTTTTGCAGAGGAGTTAATTTAGCGTCACCTTGACCTATAGATTCCAGCGCTAATTTGTCAGGAGTTGGTTTCAGTGAGAATGTAGAGCTTACTGCGCGAAGAGGGAATCCTGTAGAGTCAGAACCATCTATTGTTGGAGAATCAAAGAATCCAAACTTTTTTGCTTGTTTTACCAACGCATCAACACCCAAAGCATTACCTAACTGTGCAAAAGCAGTATTAGAGGAGTAAGCTAAAGCATCTTCAAAGGAAATTTGTCCGTTCACTCCATTTCCTTGCGGACCAACATTAGTTAAAGCGGCACTTGTTCCAGGAAGAGTATAGCTTACTCCGGCAGGAATTAACGTATTTGGTTGATATTTTCCGGACTCTAAAGCTGCGGCTGCAACAACCGTTTTAAACGTGGATCCTGGAGCATAAAGTTCGGAAATAGTGCGGTTTAGCATAGGATTCGCTATATCAGAAGTAATCTGTTCATACGAATTATTAACAGCATTAATATTGTGCAGAGCAAGAATATTCGGATCGTAACTTGGAGTGCTCACCATTGCGCGAATTCTTCCAGTTTTCGGCTCAATGGCAACTAAAGCACCGTCTTTGTCTTTAAGAAGATTGTAGGCAAGATTCTGTAAGCGTGAGTCGATAGAAGTTTCAATGGATGCTCCACGGTTAGCAACACCAGTAAACAGAGAACGAAATCTTTGCCAGAATAATGCGTCAGACTCACCACTCAGCAGGCTGTTACGCGACGCTTCAATGCCTCGATCAGCTCGCTGACTAATGGAGAAATACCCAGTAATTGGCGCATATACTGGACCATTAGCGTATTGTCTTTGATATACAAAAGCATCTTTTGAAGGATCAGATTTTGCTATAACAGTACCGTCAGCAGTAAGAATTGCACCTCGCGGCGCACCAAATTCATGATACAAAGCTCTTCTATTGCGTGGATCAGCATTTAATGCATTCGCATGAATAGCAGTAATAATAGTACTTGAAATTCCTAAAATTATAAACAGCACAACTACTGCAGTAAACAGTTCTCTCAGACTTTTATTCATGAATCTCACCTCGCTTCTCCGCTGAAACGACTGACGAAGTGCTATTCTCTTTGTAATCATTCTTTTCGGAGGACGTTTGGGCACGCTCTTGTAACTCTCGTTCCCTCAACGCAGCTAACGCTTCATATTGGAAAGTATCAGAAACGACAGTAGATTCAGGCTTGTTTGCTGCGTGAGAAATAACAATAAGTAAGGCTGCAAGCAAATAATTTGCTACCAGCGAAGATCCTCCAGCTGCCATATATGGCATAGTTAAACCAGTGAGCGGAATAACCAACGTAATACCACCAACAACGGTAAAAACTTGAAATGCCATAGTAAAAACAAGTCCGGATGCCAACAGCTTGCCGAAACCATCTTTAATTTTCATTGCTGTAATCATGCCGGAAGCAATAATAATTAAATACAGCACAAGAACAGCAAGAAGACCTGTAAGACCAAGTTCTTCACCAACGGAAGCATAAATAAAATCTGAATTAGCTAACGGTGTTAACGAAGGGTGTCCTTGACCTAAACCAGTTCCCGTTGTACCTCCTGCAGCTAATCCAAATAATCCTGATACAATTTGTGCAGATCCGCCAGGGAAACGGTTATATATGGCGTTATCAAATGGGTGAAGCCACGCATCCACACGATACTGCACATGTGCAAATAGTTTTACTGCAACCAAGCATCCTACAATAAAGGCGACGCAACCAATCGCAAGCCATCCCTTGCGTCCTGTTGCCACATACAACATTGACACAAACATAGCAAAGAACATTAATGATGTTCCAAGATCATGCTGAACCACCAGCACACCCATTGAAGCAGCCCATACTAACGCAATAGGACCAGTATCTTTCAAACGTGGCAAGTGAACGCCTAATACTTTGTTTCCACCTACAGCAAGACGATCACGATGATTAAACAAGTACGCAGCAAAGAAGAAAGCAAGGAATAATTTAGCAAATTCCCCAGGTTGAATAGTGTGATTGCCAAAACCTATCCAAATCCTAGCCCCACCAATTTCCTTACCTAAGCCCGGAATCATAGGTGAAAGCAGTAGTAGTAAGCCAATCACCATGTTGACGTACGAGAAACGTCTAAGTATACGATAATCTTGTAAAACTATTACAAAAATAATTGATAATACTAGTGCTACACAAACCCACACTAATTGTTTCATAGCAACGTTGGTATTGTTTTGCCGATCAATCCTAGCGATAAGAACGGTTCCAATAGCGGTGAGTAGCATAATACACGGCAATATGGCTTGGCTGGCATACGGTTGTTTTACTAGTAATACGCTCCAAAATACTAGGAATAATAGCACTACCAAGCACAGCATAACTACATAGTTGCTTGATACGTAGCCGTCTATTCGGAAGAACATTTGTAAGAATGCCATGCACGAAAGTAAGGTTGCAAAAAGAAGAAGCGCCATTTGACGTATACGCGTAACAATCATACTCATGAGGTTTTACCCTCCTGTCCCGCGTTATCGTGATTCTTATTTTGCTGTGAACGAACAACTTTCTTCTGTTGTTCTTCACGTCGCTTTTCTTGTGCTCTTGCACGCATTTCTCGAAGAATTAGAGCAGCATGACCACGGGCTTCAGCTAAACTGCCAAAACTGATGCCTTCACGCAACTGTTCTTGCCAAGACTTATCAAGTTTTTTTACACGAATATTAGTTGATTCAACTTCGTGAGATAAAGCAATGCCAAAGATATTTGTTGGTACACCTTGATAGATAACAACACGATCATTACCTTCACCAATGTAATACTGGGTTTGTGTCCACGCATACACACCATAACCGGCGGCGGACACAATTAGCAGACCTAGTAATACTGCTAAGGCAATTCCAATACGCGTCCAACGCCTACGTAAAGAGTGTGCGCGATGAGCCTCATCTTGCTCATGTTTCATAGCACGAGCTACATCCGGATCATGCGGATCTGTAGAAGTTTTACCATTTTTCTTAGTTACTATAGGAATTTCGTGAGTATCAGGATTATGCAACTCACCAGCTTCTTCTCGAATGTGAGAAGGCTGAACAATTCTTGTCACAGTAGTTGTTACATCCGAATTTTCGTCATGATTGTTATCTGCATTTTGAACTAAAGCAGCTGCACGCTGAGCTGGAGAATTTTTATCTTCTCTTAAAGCAGGAGATGCAGCAACAGCTTTGTTAATAATATCCGCTATTGATTCAAGATCTTGGCTTGCTGCCCCACCAATAAGTGGAGTTTGATGTGGTAAATCAAAAGCATCAGCATCAAGCGCCAACGTTGCATCAGCAATAACAGCAGTAACATTATCAGTGCTACCAGCCCGAAGAGCCATGGCAACTAACTTCTGTGCGCACTCTTCCTGATTAGAAACAGTGCTCATTACATCTTGTATAGTTGAGTCTTCAAGCACCCCACATAATCCATCCGAACACAACAGCCAACGATCAGAAGGATGAGCCATTCGTAAAGCAATATCAGGACGTGGATCAATATCAAAATCTCCCAAAACGCGCATTACAACATTGCGTTGAGGATGATTACGCGCTTCCTCAGGAGTGATATGTCCCATATCAATAAGATGTTGAACGTAGCTATGATCCGTTGTCATACGTATAAGATGATTATCTCTTAACAAATATGCTCTCGAATCACCTAAGTGCGCAAGTACCCAATATCCACAAACTAGCGTTACTGCGGTAACAGTGGTTCCCATTCCTGCAAGTCGGCGTTCTCTTTTAGCTTTACCAACAATGGCATCGTGAGCTGCCATAATAGATGTTTCCATCATTGCAGACACAGTTTTTATATCGTGTGGTCTTGAATCCTGCTCAATATGCGCGAGAGAACGAATGGCAATAGTGGAAGCAGTATCTCCTCCGGCATGACCTCCCATACCGTCACAAATAGCAGCCAAATGTTCACCAGCAAATGCGGAATCTTGATTGTTGCTTCGTACAGTTCCTACATCGCTCACTGCCGTAGCATACATAAACAGTATTTTTCCAACAGGTTCCACATAATCGGTTTGTTTGGAAACTTCGGATTGTATTGGCTGGATGTTGAGTTGCTCATTCATTTTCTCAACTTGCGTTTGAGAATCAGCGTTTGAATTGGATTGTGCCATATACTTACCTCAATTCAAACATGGTTGCGCCTATGCGTACCGAAGTACGAGGTTGCAACACTACAGGTTCGCTTACACGAGTATGGCCAATCATAGTCCCGTTAGTGCTACCTAAGTCTTCAAGAACCCATGCGTGAACAGTTTGATTAAAGTACACGCGTGCATGGTGAGATGACACAAACTCATCATTTAATACGACAGTGTTGGAAGCAGCACGACCTAATGTAATGCCAGCAGCATTCAAAGGGAATGATGATCCAGCTAGCGGTCCATCAATAACAACGAGCAATGTAGGTTCCATTCCAGAATTTTCCGGAGCTGTAGAAGTTGAAACAGCCTGAGGAACCTGTAACTGTGCAGATGAAGGTGAAATTATCTCATGCGGTGAACGTCGAGATTTTTTATTCCAAAAATGGGATTTTTTAGGACTAAAAATTTCAATATCACAGCGAAGTGAACGAATAGCGCACCACACAAAAACCCATAGTAAGGCAAGAAAACCATACTTGAGTATTGCGAACGTTAATTCAGTGAACATCATGTGCGGTACGTCTCCTCAGTCAGAAATACTTACTACTCCTGGTCTTGAGACGATGCCCAATAAAGAATACGCGTACGTCCAATAGTGATCGTGTTACCGTCGACTAATGTTGCTGCAGGAACCTGATGTCCCTCTACATACGTGCCGTTGGTGGAACCGAGATCGCGAGCAATAACACCATCAGGGGTGATATCAATACCGAGATGATGACGAGAAATGCCTGGATCATCAATAACAATGTCACATCCAGATCCACGACCTAAAATAGTGCGTTCCTTGGTGAGCAAATATTGGTTTCCATTAATCTCCAACATAGGATGATTCTGTTGTTGATTATCAGTGGTGACAGGTACAGCGTTTCCTTGTACTGATTCGGAAGTTAAGTGGAAGTTACCTTTGGTTAACTCTAAATCTTCCTCAAAAATAACAACTACAGGTCCAACGAATGCGTAATGCTGACTTTTTGCATATTGCGTAAGATTGTCGGCAAGTTCATTAGCTAACGCTTCACTACCCCATTGTTCAATGTGATCAAAATCCGGTGTGCTCAACTTAAAACGATATTCATTAGGAGCAACAGTGTGATCACGCCCAATAGGCATGGCTTCAGCATCAATTTCACGTTCCAAAGCACTCGAAAAATCAACTGGCTGCAAATCTTTAGAGCCGAATTTTGCGAAGACGCCGTTCATTGCACCTTCCACGCTCTTCTCAAATCGGTCAAGCACACTCATGGTAAACCCTTTCTATCTGTTCATCATAGTACTCGTCACCGGGTACGGTGTTCAACTCTCACATTACATGTTTTATACTTATACTCTATTTTTTACTTTTACTTCCACAAGATTAGCGTGCGTGTACGTTATTGTGCGTGTACTCTTAACAATTATGACGCAAAAAAATAACAGCAATCATGGCGGATTGTTGGCACTAGCACACAATACCGCTACTATTTTTACCATAATACTTGCTCTTGTTGTACCTTGTTTTGGTAAGGCTTTTCTTGTGACAAGTAAGGAGCGCGCTTACGAAAGCACAATTGTTGCTTGGTTTCATAATAGCGTTCCTTCATTTTTACTTACTTTTTCCAAAATTATTGCAGTAGTGTTTTCTACTAAAGGTTGCTTAATAATTTTACTTTTACTTGCCATAACTTCTTGGTTTATAAGTAGAAATTGGAAGATTACGCTTATTCAACTTTTTATTTCCTTAATTCCTATGGTTTATATTTTTGCGGTGAAATTTGCCGTTCATCGTCCTAGACCATATATAGGTCTAAAAATTAGCGTTCCTTCAGATCCAAGTTTTCCTAGTGGACACACTTCGGCAGCGGTTGCAGTGTGTGTGATGGCTATGCTCATTGTTTATATGGTTAAACCAGCTTTTATTCAGATTGGACTTCTTTTTAGCGCAGTATTAGTTGTTATTGTTGCTATTTCACGACTTATTGTTGCTGCACATTTTCCAACTGACGTATTAACTGCTGCAATCATGTATCCTTTGCTTTCTATTTCCGTATTACGATCGTGTCAACGTCACCACTTGTATGTTGATCTTAGAGAAAATACGGAAGATACAGATATAAATACTGAAGATACAGATATAACAGAATTATCCTCAACAATGGAGTAATACAATGATGGATGGTTTTAAAAAGTTTATTTTACGTGGCAGCGTTATTGATATGGCTGTCGGTGTTGTTATGGGCAGTGCTGTTACTGCTGTAGTAACAGCAATAGTAAAACATATTATTAATCCTCTTATTGCAATGATTTGTGGAAAGACGGAACTTGATGGAGTACTTACTGTCACATTGAATGGCGCCACTATTTCTTTTGGAGCAGTAATTGGAGCTTTACTTAACTTCCTTATTATTGCCACTGCAGTTTATTTCTGCATAGTTATTCCTATTAATAAGTTGCGTGAGCTTGGCGTCAATTTGTTACAAATTGAACACGAAAAAACTGAGGAAGAAAAACGCAAAGAACGCGAAGAAAAAACTATTCAACTTTTGCAAGATATTCGCGATGAAATAGCTCGTCGTTAACATATATTTGCTTTTTAAATATTGTGTCCCCGCTCATAAAATTATGAACGGGGACACATCATATTTATTTTGTCAGTAGTATTAATCATCACCTAGTGTGATGTGAATACCACCTACAAGAGATCCGACAACGTTATAAAGCAGCGCAATAATTGCCGAAAGTATAGTTACAATAACGATTTCGACAATAGAGAAAATTGTTACAGCACTTAATACCGTTGGCAAAGAAAACACGTCTGCAAGATTAAAACCGTTACTATCCAATCCGGTTGAAGACACGATTTGTGTTACCTGATCAAATACACCTACCATATTCAAGAATAGCCATACTAATCCTGCTGCAATAACTTGAATAATTCCACCTGCAACGCTGAGTAAAAATGTAACTTTTGCAACAGACCATGCATCAACGCGAACTAGAGAGAGACTCATACGCCTTGCACGCGGGGTTCGACTAGATTTTGCTGAATTATGAGCCTGATTGTTTAGATTATTAGATGCAGTTCCACCAACAGTACGACGTGAAGCATAGCTGCTGCTCACCCGTCCTGAAGTTGAAGGATTTTCTTTAGCAATATTCCCCAACGATGAAAGATACATCCCGCCGTTAGACTTGTTTTCTTTATTATCCTCGATGTACGCACCTTCTGCAGAAGGAACGTGCTGTTCTGCAAATTCTTCTTCATTTTCCGAAATAATTGCAGATTTTTCACTCATATTGGTTGGATGCGATGGCTCAAAATTTTCGCTCATCTCAGTGTTCCTTCTCTTACTATATTTCGTACAATCAGTGTCATTATATCAATGAGAGTACCAATAAAAACGGACTATAAACGCTCTCATGGTACTCTCATTTATTCTTTTTTATTATTAAATTTTATTCCTCAGCGTATGTAGTTTCTGCAGGATCTTGTATATTATCCGCATTTGCTTCATTTAGTTGAGTTGTTACTTCATCTGTTTGATGATCGTCATCAGTTTCTTCATTGCGAGCAATGGAAATGATTTCGTCACCATTATCTGGCTTTGCTAAAGTTACGCCTTGAGTAGTTCGTCCCGTACGTTTCACTTCGTTTACGTTGGAACGAATTACTTTGCCTGACTTCATAATTGCCATTACTTGATCTGTTTCTTCAACAATTAATGCGCCAACTAATGAACCACGACCTTCTGCAAGTTGTACAGCTTTCACACCGTAACCGTTTCTGCCTTGCAAACGATACTCTTCAATAGCAGTTCGCTTAGCAAATCCTTCATTAGTAACTACAAGAAGATCTTTACTAGTTTCTGCAGCAACAACGTCCATGTCGAGCAATTCGTCACCTTCACGGAATCGCATGCCTTGAACGCCAGCAGTTTGGCGACCCATTGGTCGAAGCTGTTCATCATCTGCTCTAAACTTCAGACTCATGCCGAGCTTAGAAACAAGAATAATGTCGTCTTCTGGATTGCACAATGCTGCACCAATAAGCTCGTCAGAAGGCTCACCAGTTGTTTCATCTGCCATTAAACGAACTGCAATTAAACCGCCTTGACGTGGAGAATCGTATTCTTGCAAAGCTGTTTTCTTAACTTTACCCGAGCGAGTTGCAAGTACAAGATATTTTGCTACATCATAATTTTCGATTGAAAGCACTGCTTGAATTGTTTCTCCAGGAGTAAATTGCAGAAGATTTGCAACATGCTGACCTTTAGAATCGCGCGATCCTTCTGGAAGTTCATAAGCTTTCAAACGATAAACTCGACCACGATTGGTAAAGAAGAGAAGCCAATTATGTGTGGATGTGAGGAAGAAGTGATCTACTACATCATCTTCACGAAGCTTAGCGCCTTTAATACCTTTACCACCGCGATGTTGAGCACGATACTCGTCTGCTTTTGTACGCTTAATGTAGCCTGCTCGAGTAACTGTTACAACAACGTTTTCTTCCGCAATAAGATCCTCAACGTTCATCTCACCAGAGAATGGAAGAATCTTTGTTCTACGTTCGTCACCATATTTAGCAACAATTTCGTCAAGTTCATCACCTACGATTGTGCGCTGACGTTCTGGACTTGCCAAAATATCGTTGTAATCAGCAATTTTTCGCATTAATTCTTCGTGTTCGTCGAGAATTTTCTGACGTTCCAAAGCCGCAAGCCTACGAAGTTGCATTGCAAGAATTGCGTCTGCTTGAACTTCATCGACATCGAGCAAATCCATCAATCCTGTGCGAGCAGTATCAACATCTTTAGACGCACGAATTAAAGCAACAACTTCATCAATCATATCCAAGGCTTTCAAATAGCCTTGCAAAATATGGTCGCGCTCTTCGGCTTCACGCTTTAAGTAACGTGTACGACGATCAATAACTTCAAGCTGATGAGCTACCCAGTGGCGTATAAACGCATCCAAACTCAAAGTTCTAGGCACTCCATCAACCAAAGCAAGCATGTTTGCACCAAAAGTTTGTTGCAACTGCGAATGCTTATACAAGTTATTTAAAACAACTTTTGGAACAGCATCTCTCTTAAGAACAAGTACCAAACGCTGACCAGTACGACCAGACGTTTCGTCTCGCATATCAGCAATGCCTTGAATCTTGCCGTCACGTACAGCTTCCCTAATAGAAGCAGCAAGACGGTCAGGATTTACCTGGTATGGAAGCTCGGTTACAACCAAGCACATACGTCCCTTTATTTCCTCAGTATTAACTACTGCACGCATGGTGATTAAGCCGCGGCCAGTACGATAAGCCTGCTCAATTCCTTTGTGACCTAAAATTGTTGCTCCAGTAGGAAAATCAGGTCCTTTAATGCGCTGAATTAATGCTTCAAGAAGTTCTTCTTTACTAGCATCTGGATGTTCCAAAGCCCAGTGCACACCATCAGCCACTTCACGCATATTATGAGGTGGAATATTTGTTGCCATACCAACAGCAATACCTGCGGAACCATTTACTAGGAGGTTAGGGAATCGTGCTGGAAGAACTGTAGGCTCTTGCGTTTTACCATCATAATTTGGCAGAAAATCGACGGTATCTTTATCAATATCACGCACCATTTCCATAGCCAAAGGTGCCATACGACATTCTGTATAACGCATTGCTGCTGCAGGATCGTCACCAGGGGAACCAAAGTTTCCTTGACCATCGACGAGCATATAACGCATAGACCAAGACTGAGCCATACGTACCAAAGTGTCATAAATAGCAGAATCACCATGAGGATGATACTTACCCATAACGTCGCCCACGACGCGGGAACACTTGTTATATCCACGATCAGGCCTATATCCGCCGTCATACATGGCATAAATAACGCGGCGGTGTACTGGTTTCAAACCGTCACGAACATCTGGCAAAGCTCGCTCAATAATAACTGACAAAGCATAAGCCAAGTAGGATTCTCGCATTTCCTGTTGCAAATCCATGTGCTTTACGCGAGCACCCTTCATTAAGCCATAATCAGTATTATCTGATTCCTGTGGGCTTTGCGGTTCCATTGAACCATCTGGCAGTTGATCTCGTTTTTCGCCATCATTAGCGGCATTTATTTCGTCTACCACTGCAATTCCTTTGTATTTTTATACGTTTAACGTTCTATCTGGCTATATTTTCTAAGAATAAATCTCATACTTAAGCATCAATAAATCGTGCATCATGAGCATTTCGTTGAATAAAGAGTCGTCGTGGCTCTACTTCGTCGCCCATAAGCATGGAGAAGGTTTCATCAGCACGAGCAGCATCTTCAATATGAATTTGCTTCAAAATGCGATGTTCAGGATCCATAGTGGTTTCCCACAACTCCTGATAACTCATCTCACCCAAGCCCTTATATCGCTGAATACCTTCACCCTTAGGAAGTTGACGACCAGCAGCTTTACCTTCTGCAAGAACGCGATCACGTTCAGCATCTGTATAAACGAAGTCATGTGCTCCCTTACTCCACTTCAAGCGGTACAAAGGTGGCATAGCAACATAAACGTATCCTGCTGTAATCATAGGACGCATGTAGCGGAAGAACAGTGTCAAATTCAAAGTAGCAATATGAGCACCATCAACATCAGCATCAGCCATAATAATAACTTTGTGGTAACGGACCTTGCTTAAATCAAAATCTTCACCATAACCGCCACCAACTGCAGTGATTAAGGATTCAATAGTCTCAGACTTCATCATTCTGTCTATTGATGCACGCTCAGTGTTCAAAATCTTACCGCGCAAAGGCAAAATTGCTTGTGTAATAGGATCTCGACCTTGAATTGCGGAGCCACCTGCAGAATCACCCTCGACGATGAATAATTCACATTCTTCAGGATTACTTGATTGGCAGTCCTTCAACTTATCTGGCATACCAGCAGTTTCAAAAATAGACTTGCGACGAGTATTTTCGCGAGCTTTCTTTGCTGCCAGACGAGCACGAGAAGCTTCCAT
The DNA here is from genome assembly GCF_049244055.1 of Gardnerella nova. Taxonomy (NCBI): domain Bacteria; kingdom Bacillati; phylum Actinomycetota; class Actinomycetes; order Bifidobacteriales; family Bifidobacteriaceae; genus Gardnerella; species Gardnerella nova. The sequence goes on from NZ_CP058369.1 coordinate 1,448,771, forward strand.
AGCTTTTTGAATAATATTCTTCGCTTCACTTGGATGAGCATCGAGCCAATCTCCAAGCTTTTCTGTCATAACTCGCTGCACGAAAGTCTTAGCTTCGGAATTTCCAAGTTTTGTCTTAGTCTGACCTTCAAACTGTGGAGTAGTAAGTTTTACTGAAACTACAGCAGTTAGACCTTCACGAACATCGTCACCAGAAAGATTAGTATCTTTTTCTTTTAAGATATTTTTTTCACGAGCATAACGATTAATTAAAGTTGTTAAAGCAGCACGGAAGCCTTCTTCGTGAGTGCCACCTTCAGTAGTTGAAATTGTATTAGCAAAAGTGTGAACTGCTTCTGAATAGGCAACGGTCCACTGCATAGCAATTTCTGCTGAAATACCAATTTCAAGATCTTCAGCTTCAAAATCAATAACATCTTGCTCTACCGGCACAGCCTTACGAGATTTAACTAAATAATCAACGTAATCTTTAATACCGTGCTCATATTGGTAGCTTACGCTTCGATGCTTTGTTTCATCAGTAGACTCATTATCTCCTGCAACTTCGTCTCCAGCTTCATCTGGTTTACGTAAGTCAGTTAAGGAAATCTTCAACCCTTTATTTAGGAAGGCCATCTGCTGGAAGCGAGAACGCAATGTTTCAAAATCGTATGTAGTTGTTTCAAAAATTGCTGCATCCGGCCAGAATGTTACGGACGTACCAGTAGATTCTCCTTCTTTCATTGGCTTACCTTGGGCAAGTGGAGCAGTTGGATGCTGATCTACATACGTTTGTGTCCAGTGGAATCCTTGACGACGGACTTCAATTTCCACACGCGTAGAAAGTGCGTTGACTACAGAAATACCAACACCGTGAAGACCACCGGAAACAGCATAGCCGCCGCCACCAAACTTGCCACCAGCATGCAGCTTAGTCATCACTGTTTCAACACCAGAAACACCTTCGCCTGGAACCTCATCTACTGGTATGCCACGGCCATCATCGACAACGCGAATAGCGTTATCTGGCAAAATTGTTACTTCAATATGCGAAGCATAGCCAGCTAATGCTTCATCTACAGAATTATCTACAATCTCATAAACTAAGTGATGCAAGCCGCGAGGACCGGTAGAACCAATGTACATACCCGGTCGAATACGAACAGCCTCCAAACCTTCGAGAACTCGAAGATCACTAGCATCATAATGTTCAGGAGCAAGTGAATCATCAAGTTGAGCATCATTAAGCTTATGCTCTTCGACAGTATTGTCCATCGAATTATCTTCTGTATTTGTCACCTTAGGTCCCTTCACCATTTTTCACACCAAAAGGCATTAATAAGGTCAACATACGCCAGAAAGCACAAAAAAGGGGATTCTAGCGCTTGAACTATATTACATGACATTCTACACATACATAATGACCTCTCGTCATTAAGAGGCCTTTTCACTATTTTTAATATTTACTTACTTTTCCAAGCACCTAATCCGGTTGTTGTAGGACCAATAACTTTAATTTCTGTAATCTCAATATCGGCAAGATTTTCAGAAATTTTTTTCTTTAATTGAGGAAGTAAATAAGAAAGTTGCGTAGCCCAAACAGCTGATTGCGCACGAATAATAAGTGTTCCATTTCTTATTTGACTAATTTCACAATGTTGAGCAATAACTTCTCCCACCACTTTATTCCAAGAAACACGCAATTTTGCTATAGAAAGCTGCTTATTCCACCTATTTTTAGAAGCAAAAGTTTGTAAAATTCCACCTAATTCAATAGGATCTCTCCCAGGTTTACCAAAATTTTCCCAAGCCTGCTCAGCTCGGTAAGAAAGATCTTCTTTTTTTCTTGCTTTAGCAGAAATTGGTTCAAATATTAATGCCGGTAATTTACGAGTATCTAGCTTAAGAATCTTATACGCAGGTATCATAGTGCATCATTTTCCTGACTGCTGCGTTGGGCTAATATACCTTTTAGTATGGTGGTGTGAAGCGAATTAATATCATCGTCTTGTTGGGATGTTAAATCAGCAACATCAATAATATGATGATTACATAACTCACTATTTTCAATGCTGTTAGGTATATCGCTTATTGAGGAAGTAGTAATAAAAACTTGTCCTTGTTGTTCTGCAAAATTCAAAATTTGTTGACGTCTCTGTTCATCGAGCTGAGCAAAGACATCGTCAAGAATAATAACAGGATTATCACGATTTTTTTCTTCTAATGCTTTGCACAGTGCCATTTTTGCAGCTATAGCAAGTGTCCATGATTCACCATTAGAAGCAAAATCCTTAGCAAGCATAGAATCAAGCATAAAATTGACGTCATCTCGATGAGGACCTATAAGATTGCATCCTCTAGCAAGTTCACCCTCATAAATACGTTGAAAATGCTCACCTATATCTTGTAAAAGTTCATTATGAGAATCGTAACTTTTTAATACTTCTTCAAATGAAGGAGCATATTGTAATATTGCGTTTTCACTATTATTAGTAAGATTTTGAACAAGCTGAGTAAAAGAGTTATTTAATATAGTTACTACTTGATTTCGAGCACGAGTTACAGCAATACCACTTTCAATAAATCTTCCAGTCCAAATTTCTAAACCAGATAGTGAAATATTACGTTCAGAATAAGAATTTTCTCGAATATTTTTTAGTAGTGCAGCACGTTGCTTAGCAATATGACGAAATTCTTGAATAAGCTGTGCATAATTAGGAAGTAATAAAGTTCCCGCCTGATCTAAAAAAGTACGTCTTATATTAGGATCTCCAAAAATAAGAGATTGATCTCGAGGAGTGAAAGAAACCACGGGAAGTAATCCTGCAATTTCTCTCATATATAATGATTTTCCAGAATTAATACGCGCTCTATTGGCACCCTTTATTGAAAGAGTAACTTCGTAAGTAGTATCTTCTTTGTTGGCACACACGTTAATACGTATAGTAGATGTTTCATAACCTCGTGTAACAAGAGGTAAAGTTGAGGAAGTTCTGTGACTGATTCCTGTTCCAACAATTTCTAAGGATTCTACAATATTTGTTTTTCCTAAACCATTATTGCCAAGAATAATATTTATTCCAGGTTGAAAATCACAAATAATATGTTTCCAAGAACGAAAAGTATCAAGGGCAATACGAGAAACAAACACTGTTTTATTACCCTTTCTTTTTACAAAAAACGTGTAATATTAAATATTTTTAAACGTTGGTAGTTATATATAAAAAATTGCGATATTACACTCACTTTGAAAATGTGTTGATATTAAATTCATAGTGAATGTAATATCGCAAAAATGTTTAATTATTAAAGCGCATAGGAACAAGAAGATAACGATAATTCAGAGATTCGTCACCATCAGATTCTTGTTGACCATTAAATTCGACAGGTTTTACTGCTGTTGCCATTTTCATATGAACGAAAGGTTCACTAATAGCGCTTAATCCTTCCACTAAGTACATTGGATTAAATGCTACGGTAATGTCTTCTCCATCCATATCAATATCGAGAACTTCATTTGCTTGAGATTCATCGGCAGTACCAGCACTTAATGTGAGTTCTTGATTAGAAAAGACCATGCGAATAGGAGCATTACGTTCAGCAACCAAAGATACTCGTTTGATAGCGTTAATTAATGCTTGTCTGTCAATAACAGCGTGAATAGGATATTCATCGACAAAAAGTCTGTCTACTGAAGGAAATTCGCCATCAATTAGTTGTGATGTGCTGGTTCGTCCAGAGTTTTCAAAACCAAGTAATGTTGGTTCTTCTTCATTAAAGTAAACAAGAACATTTTGGTGGTCATCAAAAGAACGAGCAATGTCACGAAGTAAAGATCCACGAACAAGAGTTGTTGCGTGAATATTTTCATGTTCAGGAGTCCATTTGAAATTAGAACGAGACAAGCGGAAACGGTCAGTAGAAGTCATAGTTACGGTATCGTCATCAAATTGCATGCGAATACCAGTCAGTACAGGCCTATTTTCTTCTCGTGAAACAGAAACAGAGGCTTGGTTAACAGCTTGCATAAAAGTTGGAGCATCAACTTGTCCTAATTTGCTAGGAAGATCAGGCAAATTAGGATATTCACCGAGTGGCATTAGTTGCAAAGTAAAAGTTGATTTTCCAGAAGTAATGGTCAAAGTATTTTCTTTAGAACTTAGATAAGTATTTTCTGCTGGAAGAGATTTAGTAATATCTGCCATTAATTTGCCTAAAACAAGAACGCTACCTTCTTCATCAATGCCAGCTTCAATGTGGTGACAACTGGAAATCTGATAGTTAAATGCAGAAAGTTGTAAGGTACCATTTGTTGCTTCAATTTTTAAGCCTGCAAGGATAGGATTAGCTGGTCTTGCATCGATAACGCGTGTTGTCCAAGCTACAGCGTCAGCAAAAGATGCAGAATTAACTTCTACTTTCATACGTCCTCTTTTCTGTAAAGTCTGCAATTATTCTATCGTATGTTGCGCCTACTTTGCTAAGTGAAAAAAGAAAGTGGAAAACGTCTTAATTATTTCTACTAATAAGTAAGTAAATAAAGTAATAGACATAATAAGCGTGGTTAATATGTGGAAAAGTGCTGTAAAAGCGCGAAATAAAAAGGTTATGCACACGAGAAAATTGTGTATAGTGTTCAAACAACAGTGTGCACAAGTAGTCGACTTATCCACAGCGTTAGCTATTTTTTGAGTTGTTAACAGTTGAATCGTGCTTATACACGACTTACTAACATTTTAAAACGGCGTTTTCCACGAGTTATGCTCAGGTTTTACCCACATTTGTGATTAAGTATGTGGATAACTTTCTTTATTTTCTATGAACAATTAAAGAATAACATGGTGGAAAAGCAAATATTTTTTATACTACTTCCTATGCTCGGTAGGATTTTGCTTCAAACGAACTGTTAATTCCATAACGTAATTATAAATTTCCTGCTTTTCTTGCATCTCACCACTAACACGAGTATAAGCGTGCATAACGGTGGTATGATCTCGACCGCCAAAAACCTCGCCAATATCAACCAAGCTCATACTTGTCATTTCACGAGCAAGATACATAGCAATTTGACGTGCAAGTGCAACATTTTTTGTACGTTGGCGACCAACAAGTTCATCAAAAGTCATGTGGAAATATTGCGCAACTTGACTAATAATATCGGATGGTCGAACTTCAATATCAGTTGCAAAGAAATCCTGCAACGCCTGTTCCGCCAAAGCCTTACTCACCGGCTGATTACTTAAGGAAGCAACAGCGGTAACGCGAGTTAACGCACCTTCAAGCTCACGAATATTCTCTGTAAAGCGTTCGGCAATTAAATCAAGTACATCACTCGGAACGTTGCAATGGTTCATAGAAGCCATCATACGTAAAATTGCGATACGCGTCTCTAAATCTGGTGGTTTAATATCAACGGTAAGACCAGACTCAAACCTGGAAATTAAACGAGCTTCAAATCCCTTAAGATTTTTTGGAGCAACATCAGAAGCAATAACAATACGCTTATTGGCCTGATACAAGGCATTAAAAGTATGGAAGAACTGTTCTAGTGTTGCTTCCTTACCACCGAGGAATTGAATATCATCAATGAGAAGTACATCAACTTCACGGTAACGCCTGTTAAAGTCAGCAATTTGACCTTGACTTTGATTTGGCGTCTGTAGAGCTTCAATAAACTCATTGGTAAACTCCTCACTGGTGACATAACGCACTTTAAGAGAAGCATCCTTAACCAAAGCATAATTACCAATAGCATTAAGCAAATGGGTTTTACCAAGTCCAGAACCGCCATAAATACATAACGGATTAAAGTCGCGGCCAGATCCTTCAGCAACAGCAAGAGCTACAGTTCTTGCAAAACGGTTTGAATCTCCAGGCACGAACGTATCGAAAGTTGCACAAGTATTTAAATGCGTAACAGAATCTCTTTGCACGGAAACAGGCATTTTTTGTTGAGAAACCTGTGCCGAAGTAGATGGCATACGAGTTTGTTGCAGAGTGGAAAGACCAGTGGCATTGTCAAAATCCGGCTGCGAAGGCATTGTTGCCGAATGTAAAGTATTAAGTGGATCTTCAGATTTTCTGTCAGCTTCCATCGAGTTAGCAGAAGCTGGATTATGAGATAGAGGAGCTGGGGAAGTTGTATTGATTGATGCCGTTTGTTTTGGCTGAGGCGCCACAGTAGGGCGTGTATCAGCCCCACCTTGCTCGTTATGATGCATTTGTGGAACGATTTTAAAAGCAGGGAACATATCCTTGCCTGTGCAAATTTTCAAAGCAGTCAGCAGCGGAGAATTAAGTTCATTCTGTAATGCAAGCTGCGCTTGAGCATTAGGAACACATAAAACGATAGTTGTCCCAAAAATTGCCTCTGGTTCGACGCTTTCAAACCAACCCTTATCTCGTGCAGTTAACAGGGCATTGTGCTGCAAAACAGTAAGCGTATTAGACCAAACAAGAGCAGCTTGTGCTGCAGGGTCGCCTAATGTATCAGCCATGTCACCCCCCAAAAGGTTAACGTACACACATGAGAATAAATATGATTTTTATACGCGCACGCGTGTGTAAAAGTATCAGTAAGCTATCTTTACACCGACCCTACGAAGTTATCCACAGTCTAGCGTGTTGAAATTACTTAAATGTGAATAACATGTGTGTAATTTGTGGATAAGTTAGAAGTGTAGTTTTGGCTATATTTCAACGTTTTTGGCTATATTAAAAATGTGATGAAAATGTGAACAAAATAATTTTTGTTATCTGTATGACATTCACCCAATAAGCACAAAAAATGTGAAGTTTTGACTCTTGGTGAGGGGTAAGAGTATTTTAGTAGAGCTTGACTCATACGGGGCCATGCTTTTGCATGGCTGAATACAGGAGCATTAGTTATGAAGAGGACATTCCAGCCGAATAACCGTCGTCGTCACATGAAGCACGGCTTCCGCGTTCGCATGCGTACGCGTTCTGGTCGCGCCGTTATTAATCGTCGTCGCGCCAAGGGCCGTAAGTCGCTGTCTGCCTGAGCTAAGGTAGCGTCGTCAGGTATGGAAAGGCTGAAAAGCCACCGTGATTTTGTTACGGTACTTAGGAAACGACGCAAAGTGAGTTCGCGGGATATCGTCGCGCATTATGTGATGCGTGACGATATAGCCGTACCGAACGCGCTTAACGAAGGTAGAAGTGCAGGTCTAGAAAGTGTTGCCACGGGTTTTGAAAGTAGTATTCCCGCGGCATTTTCTGATACCTTAAAACAAGCTCACAATACTGAGGTTGCCAAGAGGTTAGGCCTTGCTGTATCTAAATCAGTAGGAAAAGCTGTAATTCGTAATAAAGTGAAGCGTCGTTTAAGGGCTATTACTCGCGAATGCGAATTTTTGTTGCCTGCGGGCTGCGATGTTGTACTACGAGCTAAGCCGACTGCAGCTAAAGCTTCATTTGATTCACTGCAAAAACAAATTCAAAAGCTATTTGAAAAAATTAGTGAAGTGTTGCAGCCTGCTCAAGGTTGTGAATCGCATGAAAATAATCAAAATTAAGTAAGTGAGTATATATTACTTAGAGAGAGAAAGTGGTTATTATTATGCGAAATAAGGAAAGTTTTGCAGCGAGTACAATGATTACAGCAATTCGTTGGTATCAGCGCGTGATTTCTGCCAAAAGACCAGCTTGCTGCCGCTACTATCCTACTTGTTCGCGTTACGCTATTGAAGCCGTTACAAGGTTTGGAGCAGTAAAAGGTGGTATTCTGGCGGCGTTGCGACTACTTCGCTGCAGACCGTGGACTAGTTGCAGTATTGACGACGTGCCACATACTTATTCAATTTTTTATCGTTGTGCTTGGTCTAAAGCGCATGAAGAGCCTCGGTTAACTCCCTTGGCTGAAGAAGACAAGGAAAACTAATGTTTAATCAAGATCACTTCTTACTTGATAGCGGACCCTGGGGATGGTTCTACAAAATCCTTACGCCAGTTGAGTGGCTTATGACTCAAGTTATGTACTTGTTCCACAAATTCCTAACTATGCTCGGGATGAATGAAATTGGTTTCTCTTGGGTTCTTTCGATAGTGTTTTTGGTGCTGGTTGTTCATGCCTGCATCTTCCCTGCCTTTATAAAAAGCATTAAGGGCATGCGTAATATGCAGGCAATTGCCCCTAAAATGAAGAAGATTCAGCAAAAGTATAAGGGCAAAAATGATGCTGCAAGCAAAGAAGCAATGCAGCGAGAAATGATGAAACTGTACCAAGATAACAACGCAAATCCTGCTGGAAGCTGCCTTCCTATGATGATTCAAGGTCCAGCGTTTATGAGTATTTGGTATACGCTTTCTGTGATTCCGTTCATTGCTCGTGGAAAGCATGCCGCTCTTGGAGCTTTTGATATTGCTACAGCACAACAATTTATTAAAACGCACGTGTTTGGCGTAGGTGTTGCTGACACATTTATGACGGTTGGGGCATTAGGGAAAGTTGTTATTGTTATCGTTGTAATACTCATGTGTGCTGCAATGTGGTACATGCAGTTTAACAATATTCGTAAGAATCTGCCTCCAGAATCTAAGCAGGGCAGCCAATATACGATGCAAAAGCTCATGATGTGGGGATTCCCGTTAATCTATGTTTTCTCTGCATTCGCTCTTCCATTTGCAATGCTTGTTTATTGGCTTGTAAACAACATTATGAATATGCTTCGCTCTATTTGGCAGGTATATGCCTTCCCAACTCCTGGCTCTCCTGCAGCTGAGGAAAAAGAAGAGCGAGATTATAAGAGAGAAACAGCTCGTCGCGAACGTGAAGGATTGCCTTCTATTGAAGAAGAAAAGCTCCAACAAGCCCGCGAAGAGGCTGAGCGTAGGGAAACTGAAGGATTCCAACGTAAGCAACCACAACGTAAGCGTAAGGTGACAAAGCGGTAGTAATAGCTATATTACATAAATCAACAAAGCCGGTGCGAAAGCCTGAAAATAGGTTGTTAACTTGGCTTTATTATCCGCTAAACTAGACTTCAGAATTGTGTAACGTGAATTTGTATCACGATAAGGAGTAGGTAATGATACAAGATGAGAAGAAGACAGTGGATCAGCTCAATGAAGAAGCTGATATCGCTGCCGATTATTTGGAAGGTTTGCTTGATATTGCCGATTATGAAGGCGATATTGAGATGGGAGTGCGCAATAACCGTCCAATGATTCAAATTGTTGCTGATGACGATACTGATATCAAGCATTTGATTGGTCGCGAGGGCGAAGTGGTTGATGCTTTGCAACAGCTGAGTCGTCTTGCTATTCAGCAGAAAACTGGTGATCGTTCGCATCTTATTGTTGATGTTGACGGGTTCTTAAAGCGTAAGCGTCAGCATTTACGCGATATTGCATTGGATGCTGTTGATGAAGTTCGTGAAACTGGTGAATCTGTATCTTTGAAGCCTATGAATTCGTTTGAGCGTAAGGTTATTCACGATACTGTGCGCGATGAGGGCTTGCGTTCTCGTTCGCATGGTGAGGAGCCACATCGTTATGTGACGGTGTATTTGCCTGCCAGTGCAGACGAAAATATGGTTGACGATGCTGAAGATGTTTCTGCAGACGATGGGTATGTAGAAGAATAATTAATGCTACACCTCTTAGTGTTGTCTAAAATCGAGAAAAAATAAAATTACCCAATAAGATAAAGTAACATAGTTGAACAAATTTTGTTTAATTATGTTACTTTTATCTGTTTGTGATGTACTAAAAAATGAATCTGAAAATCAACAAAGCGCGGGACAATATGGAAAATATTCAATCTACTCAAGCGACAGAAAGTATGCAAAATGTAGTTGATGAATTGGAAAATTCCCCACTTTTAGCTGATATTCTTGGAAATGCTCTTAGCCAGTGCGAGCTGTTTCACGTGAAACTACAAAAAGAAGGTTTGTTGCGTGGGCTGGTTGGACCGCGAGATATGGGAATTTTGTGGGAGCGACACATATTAAATTCTGCTGCCGTTGTGCCATTTATTCGTGAAACTATTTCTGGTAGTAAAAGTAAAAGAGTTGCCGATGTTGGTAGCGGTGGCGGCTTCCCTGGATTAGTACTGGCTGCTTGTTTACCAGAAAGCGATGTGACATTAATTGAGCCAATGGAACGTCGTGTAACATGGCTTCAAGAATGTGTTGCCCTTATGGGATTAAAAAACGTAACTATTTTTCATGGAAGATCAGACGAAGTTATTGAGAAAATTAAATCTCACGAGATAAATGTTTTTGATGCCGTAACGTGCAGAGCTGTGGCCCCTATGACAAAATTGGCAGGGTGGACGATACCATTGTTGCGCGAACACGGTCGACTGGTTGCTCTTAAAGGAAAATCTGCTCAAGCAGAAATAGAAAAAGCTGCAAAGATGATTCGCAAAGCTGGTGGTGTAAAGCCTCGAGTTCTTGAAGCGCCTGTGGCTCCTGGCTTGCAACCGACTACTGTTGTAATTGTAGACAAAGCCTAATTTTTTAAAATTGCGCAAGCAAAAAAAGCAACGTTAATAAGCAAATAAAATCAATTAAACTGTTACATTGTTTCATGTGAAACATTAAACAATTTTGCGTTTTTATGTCCATAGAAACAAGGAAACTTGAGACACGGTATTGTATTTTTTGGTCTCTTCATAGTTGAGCGGGGGTGATACGTTGTGGAATCGGCTGCTGAAACAATTCAACGTATTTTTGGGGATTCGAAGTCTTCGTTAGGCATTGAATTAGCAGATTTAACATCTCGTTATCACGCGCTTGACAGTGTGAAATATCCACATCCTGATCAAACTCGTTTTATTGCTGTTGCTAATCAGAAGGGTGGCGTAGGTAAAACAAGTTCTGCCGTTAATCTTGCTGCAGCAATGGCGATTAGTGGATCTCATGTGCTCGTTATTGATATGGATCCACAGGGTAATGCTTCTACCGCATTTAATGTGCCACACGCTTCCGGTGATCCTTCAGTATATGACGTTATTGAAGGTAGAAAAGGTATAGCTGAAGTTAAGTTAGCTTGTCCTGACATTGAAAATCTTGATGTAGTTCCTGCCTCAATTGATTTAAGCGGTGCAGAATTAGAACTTGCTGATATGGATAATCGTAACAATCTATTGAAAGATGCTCTTCAAGAATATCTTAATCAATGTGAAACTCATTACGATTATGTCTTTATAGATTGCCCACCTTCCTTGGGATTACTTGTAATTAACGCTATGTGTGCCGCTCGTGAAATGCTTATACCTATTCAAGCTGAATATTATGCACTAGAAGGTTTAGGACAGCTTATAAGAACAATCGGTTTGGTACAGCAACACTACAATCCAATTTTGGTAGTATCAACCATGTTGGTAACTATGTTTGACAAGAGAACACTTCTAGGGCGAGAAGTATTCCAAGAAGTAAAAAACCATTATCCTAACATTGTTCTCGATACTACTATTCCGCGTACAGTAAAAATTCCTGAGGCGCCTAGCTTTAATCAGAGCGTTATTACGTATGATCCGCACGGTGCTGGTGCAATATCGTATCGCGAGGCTGCGTTGGAAATAGCAAAACGTTCGCAAACTGTACTGGCTGTTATTTCATCAAAACAAGAGGCGTTGCGTAGCGCAAATGAAGAGGAGAGTGGACGATGAGCGGAAATAAATCTCGTTTGGGGAAAGGTTTAGGAGCTTTATTCCCAGCTTTGCCTGGTGAGGGTGCCTTAACTGAGCAGTTTGACGATAAACTAGATGATAACAAAAATATTGTTTCACATGAAACAACAAAGGCGACTGTTTCACATGAAACATCTAGCAATGTTGTTACTTCTGCAAATAGTGTTTCACATGAAACAAACCAACAATTAAAAACGCAAACTAAAGTGCCCAGCATAAGCGATGCAATAGCTCCTCATGCAAATTATGTAGATAACAAAAATAAGGAATCACAAGCCGTTTCACGTGAAACTTTACCGCTAACACAGGGTAACAAACACGCTCGTAAGCGTTCAGCCATGCCATCTCTTGAAGATGTCACACGCCCAATCGATTTCTTCTTCAACGAAACCACGACGCAGACATCACCCCTTACTTCGCATGAAAATACGGATCGTAAATCTGGTGACAGCAATGTAAAAACTGCAAATACTACAAACGTTGAGGAAACGCAACAAACTGCAAAAACTCAACCGCTGCAGCCAGTAAAAGGTGGATATTTAGCATATCTAAAACCTTTAGATATTGTACCTAATGCTCAACAGCCACGAACTATTTTTGATGAAGATGAGCTGCGCGAACTTGCGTCTTCTATTAAAGAAGTGGGCGTACTACAGCCTATAGTTGTTAGACCAATCGAAGGTGCCGATAAGAACGATAAGCAGATTGCACACTACGAACTTATTATGGGAGAACGCAGGTGGCGTGCTTCGCAGATTGCAGGTCTCGATACTGTGCCAGCAATTGTGCGCACGACTTCTGACGAAAATATGCTACGCGATGCATTGCTCGAAAATCTACATCGCGTGGCCTTGAATCCTCTGGAAGAAGCTGCAGCTTATTCGCAAATGATTGACGATTTTGGTTTGACACAAATACAGCTTTCGCAATCTGTGTCGAAATCTCGTCCACAAATTGCAAATACTTTGCGACTTCTAAATCTTCCTGCAAGTGTACAAAAACATGTAGCATCAGGCGTGCTTTCTGCCGGACATGCTCGCGCTTTGCTTGGTTTGGAAAAGCCAGAAGATATGGAAGATCTTGCCAATCGAATTATTGCTGAGGGGTTATCAGTTAGAAGTACTGAAGAAATTGTGTCGCTTAAAACTAAGCATGAATCTGACGGCATAGTTCACGCTCGCAATCGGCGTAATAATAAGTGGGCTGCTTCGCCAATTCGCCAACAACTTGAGCAGCGTTTTGCAACTAAAGTTTCAATTAAAGGTACAGAAAATCACGGTCGAATAGAAATTGTGTTCTCGTCTCCGGAAGAAATGCAGCGCATAGTGGATTTGTTAGTAGCTGAAAAGCAGCAGTAATAAGTGATATATGCGCAGGCGCTAGCAATTACAGCTTATTATGTTCCTGGTTATGTTTTAGTATTGTGTTTTTTAGATTTTGGACACCAGTCTTTAGAACTACACAAAACTTACAGATTTGTACCGCTTCTTAGCAGCAGCGCAGTTTTTCAGTGTGACTAAAGTTACGCAATTAAGATATTAATAACGCGTGCTATATGTAAATCGGATTTTTGCGTTCTGGTGTTTCCCTTAGCTGAATACGGGAGTATTGTTTTCAATAGTAGTTACGCGACTTATTACATTGCGTATGGCAGGCGTGTATCTATATTTCTATGCAAGATTCATATTTTAATATGTATCGAGAGAGGAAAATAATGATGAACAAAAAGTGGTGTGCTGCTATTGTTGCAGCAGCAACATTAGCCGGAGGAATGGCACTTGCTGGTTCTGCATACGCTGATGAACCGGAGTATTCTCCTGAATCTTGGTCTGTTGCTGAAGCTTTAAACACAGAGAATAAAAAACTGTACTTACAGGCTATTCATGCTGCTCATGAAAAAGCTGAAGAAACCGGCAAAGTTCAAGCTATATTTTATCGAAATGATCATAATATAGAAATTCCAAAAGGTCATACGGTTGTTCACGGTGATAATAACACAGGTACATTCTATATTGCGCCTGTTAACGTCGTTAACAATGCTTGGACTGTGGATGAAGCCAACCCTACTGAAACTTTCGCATTAAGCGACGAATTTGTAAAATCATTAAGTAGTTATCCAGGAGACGGCGATTCGGGTTTCGCTGCTATAATTTCCGGTGGCCTGCCTCGTAAGTCTCCATTGTTTGTAATCCCAACCAAAGGTGATTTTTGTGCAGGATTGACGGGAGCACCTTACGCTAATTGTTCCACGTGGCGCGACGGAAGTGCTGTTGATATTAACAAAGTATCCGTCAGCAAGATTGGAAAGTATTCTGCAAATGTAGATGTCGAATACAATGTGCACTCAGATAGTTCGGTAAAAGATCTGAAGGTGTTATCGTACTGGTACAAGAATATGGAACCTACGGGATTTGCTATTGAAACAGACTGGTCCCTTAGGCCGCTAAGTGCCGAAGAAAAGGCTTATGTTACGAACATTCGCATGGATGAAGTTCCATATGAAAACGGCGCTCTGAAAAAATACGCAATTTCTGAAGATAATGCAGAAGAGGCTGCTAAGGAAGAGGCTACAACAGAAGATGCTGTTGAGCGCTCTTATTGCTTCGAGGGTACTGCTGTTAAGGAAAATCTGCAGACCAAAGTTGGCAAGAACAATACTACGGTGACCTTTGCTGAGTTACTTCCAGGTGCCGTATATGGTAATACGACTAAGCAGGTGTTGCCTTTCTATGCTCAGTTTGGCCTTATGTCTACTGTAGAATCTCCCAACGGCGAAGTGATAAGTGACGATATTTCTCGAACTCAGACAACTGTTAACAATCTATTGTCCAACAGAGTACCTGAGGGTTCGCTTATTCCACAGGCTGGCGCTAAGGGCTTTACTGTGTGGGCTGAATGGCGCGATGAAAATGGTTTGTTAAGGCATTCCCAAGAGAAGTTAGTTCCTTCGTTTAAGACGCTTCCAGATGGTGGGCATTTTTATGATAATTATCCGAAGGGTAATCCTGATGAAGGTGTAGCTGCTGAAGATGTTCAAGAGCCTGAAGTTACGCCAACTGGTGAGAGTGATGCACTTCCTGAGGCTGACAATAATGATAATGTTGCCGGCGACGACTTTGGTGACTTTAGTGACTTTGGTGACTTTGACGACTTGGGTGATCTTGGAGACCTAGGCGACTTTGGTGACCTTGGTGACCTTGACGACTTGGGTGATCTTGGTGACTTAGGTGACCTCAATTTGGATGACTTAGGTGACCTTGACGACTTGGGTGATTTTGGCGACTTAGGCGATGTTGATACGGAAACTACTGCGGATGCAGTTTCTAATGCAGAGCCAGTTGCAGATTCAGCTGCAGAACCAGCTGCTATGTAGTGTAGGTGACAAAGCAACTGCAATACTATCGGCTAATTTATAGTTAGCTGTGTAGTTTTATAAATTAATATTGTGATATTTCGGCTGGGTAAGTTGTACGTGAAATTAGCGGAAGATATAGAAAAGTACGGTATTTTTCTCTGTTTCACGTGGAACAATCCCAGCCGATTGTTATATATTAGGAATTACGGTTGGGCCGTTGTTGGTATTTTTATTAATGTGAATTTGCTTTCACGTATGGCCATGGTTTTATTCATTGGGCATTTTGTATGTGACATTGTGTGAGTAATGAAATGTATGTGCAATATCCATTGAATACCTTGATTTCTGTAGGTAGTGTGCTTATGCTAGTCGAAGCGCTGCTCGCAAAATTATTCAGGTTAGTGCATATTTCACAATAAATTTGTAGATAGTTGCTTATGCGTTTGCGTATGAGATATTAAGAAAGGGAAAGATATGTTAACCAAGAAGGCTATTGCCGCATTTGCCGCTGGGGCAACATTGCTGAGTGGATTTGCTTTCGCTGTTGTTCCTCAGACCGCTTTTGCTGCTTCAAATACTACGAGTACTTCTGCAGAGCATAATGACAACGATGTTATTCACTTTAAGAATGAAATTTTTAAGAAGAACATACTTGGTGCTTTGAAAGATTACCAAGTAATTGGTAAAGATGCCACTGATATTACTTATGCTGATGCTAAAAAAATGGTATATCCTGTATTTCTTGATTTAGGATATTCATACAATAAACCTGAAGGTGTTGACGTTGATCCTCAATCTTCAGATAAAAATGTTTCAGATCTTTCTGATCTTCAATATTTTTCAAATGTTCAAGATCTTCACTTAACTGGAGATGTAGGTTTTGATTTTTCGCCATTAGCAAAGCTGCAGAATTTAACAAAATTGTATATTATGATTCGCAACAGTACAAAAACTTGCGATTTTTCTTCTTTGAAGGGTGTAACAAAAAATCTAACGACTTTATCTGTGAGAGTTTCTGGGGATCCTGATTTATCTCCTTTGGAAAGATTCACCAATCTTACTGATTTAGATATTGATGCTAATTATTTGAAGAGTCTTGATGCTATTAAGGGGCTTACGAAGTTAGAGCATTTGGTATTACATGCATCTAGTGTTTCTGATCTTTCTCCTTTGAAGAATCTCACCAATCTAACAGACTTGGGTATTTATAGCAGTGCTGCTACTAACATTGATGCTCTCAAAGGACTTACAAAGTTAAAAGATTTATGGTTATATATTTGGGATGCTCCTGATCTTTCTCCTTTGAAGAATCTCACTGACGTCACTAATTTGCATGTTGTTACTAATAAGGCTACTAGCGTCGATGCTCTCAAGGGACTTACAAAGTTAAAAAAACTGGAGATGCAAATTCATAATGTTTCTGACATATCTCCTTTGGGTAATCTAAAAAATCTTACTTTCCTTGATATTTCTGATTCGATTGTGAAAGATATAAGCACAATAAAGCAGATTCCGTATCTTAGCTACTTAGATATTACTTGTTGCGATAAAATTGGCGATTATTCTCCATTAAAGAGTTTGCCTGGGAATGCGGTGTTAGTAGTTAGCGCTAAGTTAAAAGACAGTGATGTTATCAAAAAGTTAAAACAGGAAAGAGGCGATAAAAAGATTGATATTTCATATTCCACAACTTGGTGTTCGCAAGGTTGTGATCCAGATTTTAATGATGTCAAACATATTGAGCCAGATTCTAATGATGACAAAGATATTGAGCCAGCAGATAATCATGGTGATGCAAATACCAGTACTGTAGACATAAAAGAGCCAGAAGATGCAAAGGATTCTTCTAAGGATTCTTCTAAGGATTCTTCTAAGGATTATGGCGATGATAATCCGCAATTTGCAGCTGATTTTGATGATTTTGATTTGGATTTGAGTGATCCAGGTTTATTGTATGATGATTCTTCTTCGGATTATGGCGATGATAATCAACAATTTGCAGCTGATTTTGATGATTTTGATTTGGATTTGAGTGATCCAGGTTTATTGTATGATGATTCTTCTTCGGATTATGGCGATGATAATCCGCAATCTGCAGTTAATTTCGATGATAAATTCATGTCTTTTGATTCGAATTTTGATGATTTTGATATTGCGGAGTTAGATAATCTAGCTGATTTCAGCAATGACATCGGTGATTTTTATGATGTTGATGTTTCTGCGCATAATTCCTTAGATTCTAATCAGGTTGAGCCTGTAACTGCGGATGCAGTTTCTAATGCAGAGCCAGCTGCAGAACCAGCTGCTATGTAGTGTAGGTGACAAAGCAACTGCAATACTATCGGCTAATTTATAGTTAGCTGTGTAGTTTTATAAATTAATATTGTGATATTTCGGCTGGGTAAGTTGTACGTGAAATTAGCGGAAGATATAGAAAAGTACGGTATTTTTCTCTGTTTCACGTGGAACAATCCCAGCCGATTGTTATATGTATTTAAATGCTAAAGAGCAGCGAGCAAGCGTAAACTTTGCGCGATATATGCTACATTATGAGATTTATCAGCGGTTTGCACCTACTTAAGCAACTCTTAATTTTCTTTCTTAATTTTCTTTTTCATTAAGATAATCTTGCGCATCAAGAGCGGCACGGCAGCCCATACCAGCTGCGGAAATAGCTTGACGGTACACGCTGTCAACTACATCTCCGCACGCAAATACGCCCTCAACAGACGTGCGCGTCGAAGCGCCGTCCACTACAATAGTGCCATCTTCGTTAAGATTCAGTGCGCCGTTAAGGAATTTCGTTGCAGGAGTGTGTCCGATAGCGACAAACAATCCAGCAGATTCAACTTCCTGCGTCTCCCCCGTAGTAACATTGCGAACGGTAATTGAAGTAGCCTCTGTGTCGTTGCCGTGTACAGCGTCAACTACGCTACTCGTCAAGAACTTAATTTTTTTGTTTTCTTTTGCGCGATCAACCATAATTTTTGAAGCGCGGAACTCATTGCGTCGGTGAATTAAAGTCACAGACGAGCCAAAACGTGTAAGGAATTGTGCTTCTTCAAAAGCAGAATCTCCGCCGCCAACAACAGTAATCGGCTTCCCTCGGAAGAAGAAACCGTCGCATGTTGCACAATAGGATACGCCTCGTCCAGAATACTCCTGCTCACCAGGCACGCCCAATTTGCGTACCTGTGAGCCTGTAGAGACGATAACAGCCTCAGCTTCGTAAGTTACACCCTCGTCTACAGTTACGCGTTTTACTGGGCCGTTAAAGTCTACAGAAGTAACGTCGTCTAAAAGAATTTCCGCTCCAAATTTTTCGGCCTGACGCTGCATACCTTCCATTAGATCAGGGCCTAAAATACCATCGGGGAATCCCGGATAATTCTCCACTTCTGTGGTATTCATAAGTTGTCCGCCAGGAGTAAGTGCGCCGGCAATAACAAGTGGTCGATATCCTGCTCGGCCCAGGTATATTGCGGCAGTGTATCCTGCAGGACCAGAGCCGATAATAATTACTTTGCGCGTCTGATTTTCCATAAATTGTTACCCCTAAACTACTATTAACCAATCAACTAACTAGCCAATTAAATAACTAATTGGTTAACTAATTAATTAACTAACTAACTAACAAATCAACTAACCTACTAACCATACTGTGAGCCAGCCAACTGTGCCATTAGTGCTAGTACAGCTTAATAGAATTAATATAAAGACTATTATTCGGCATGCTATCTTTTGGAACCCACAGCATAAAGTCTTGCGATTTCACAATCTTCTTCAACTTTACGTCAGTAGTGCCGCTTTCGTCGAATGTAAATTCTGCTACTTGTGTGCCTTTAGTAGGATCATTCGTAGCGTTCGCAATCAAATAAGCATGGCCACCTGAAGTGCGAATCGAAATTACAAGACGATACACCGGTTGTGGCTCGGTTAAATGAATGTAATAGCCGTAGCCATTCTGCTGCGCTGGGAAACTCAAGAATTGGTAACGGTCAGCCTTATAAGCAACCGTATTCGTTGGCATCTTAGGTTTTGGCACAGCGCGAACCTGCTTGCGTCCAGTTTGCTTGCGTCCGGCATTCTTCTTAGTTGACTGCTTTTCTTGCGGAAGAACTCCTTGACTACCAAACGGCACATTTTCAACATTGGTACTATCCCACGTTTCGTTATTTCCGAAACCGTCTGTATTTTCGTGTGTGCCAAACAAGCCGTGCAATGCTAACGCTAAACCAGCTACAAGCAGCAAAAATACCGCGCCAATAGCGATAACTTTTGTTGAAAGACCCCACCAAATCTTCGCGTCTGCAATAGCATTATTATTTCGAGATTTTTGTTTTTGTGATGCGGCAGCCTGTTCGCGAGGTTGGAAACTTGGTGGCAGTGAAGGTGCGTTATTAGCAAGAGAATCGTCGTCGTCATTATTGCGTTCATCTTGAAGCGCGCGCGCCGATTCTTCGCCAGGAGCTATAAACCTGCCATGGGTATCAACTACAGGAACTCGGCCTGTGGACTCACCTTCTGACGTCAAGTTTTGCGGACGAGACAGCAACGTTGTGTGTTGTGCATTTTCGGCAAGCAAATGTTCAAAATCAAACGTTCCTGTAACACCCGTTTCACTTATGCTACTTTGTGCCGATTGATTCTCAGAGTTACTAGCATGGTCAAGAACGTTCCGCGAGGTCGCTGGATCCGGAAAATGCTTATACGAAGACGATAAAGTTGGGAATATAGCATCACCCGTATCAAGCTCAGTAGGAGCAAGAATATTCGCCATTTCAGCTGCAGCAATATCATGGAAATCGATGTCGGTATTAGTATTGCTGTCGTCCTCGAATCCGTTATTGTCATCACTTTTAGCGTTGGCGCTGTTACGTTTAAGAAGCGAGCCAAGCGTTTTGCCAGCATTCTTAATGCTATTACTTAACTTAGCGGAACTTCCTGTACCAGTCGCAAGTGCCGTAAGCGAACTCGACTCAGAGGTAGCAGTAACGTCGTCGCTATGTATATTGCTCTGCTGAATAAGTTGTGCTTCAAACTGTTCCTCACTTTGGGTGAGATCCTCCGGCAACGGTAACAGAAAAGCATCTTCCGTATGACGCAAACGAACGTTACTAATAGAAGCTGCGCTCGTTTTCCCATCGAGATCAATATCTTGCTTAGTAAGTCGAGATAACGGCGTGTAAGAGCCCAAAAGAGCGGTAAGTTCAGCAATAGAAGCCATAGGAACCACATTGCTACCATTGCCGTCTTTGTGGTTAGATAAGCTGCGTGTACAAATCATCCTAAATTCTGAAGGAGTATTATCTGGCAGCATAGCCGCATCAAAACGAGCTTGTACACGAGAAGAAGTTCTAGTGAGCAAAGCATACAGCAGCGAAGCGAGTTGGCGAGTAGCCGTATGTTCAGCGTCATGCATTAGTGGAGGGTGCTTTTCGTCTTCCAACTGCGTCCTATCCTCTAATAGAGGGCTTACCGGAGTGTCAGCAAGTTCTATACCAGTTGGAGTAATTCGCACGGTGTCACTAGCGATGGCGTGATGCGTAATATTATTAGCAAGCAGTCTACTTAAAGCCTGGGCTGTTTCCGCAACAATTGTGCGCACTGCTTCATTGCTTAATGGTGCATCTTTTTTCGCTAGATAGTCGTCGAGCGTAACACCGCGGTCAAGTGAAGTAATAATAATCGCAATATTATCGTGGTGCTGTAACTGTAGCACTTGCGTAAATTTACGGTTATGAGAAAGCGCGAGCGTAGAAGCAATAGTATTAACTTCCGGCAGGAAACGTGAGTCGCGTACAATAAAAAGTTGGCAATCTTGCGTAAGTATGCGGTCATTAGCCTGCCACACTTGCAAGCCTGCTTCATTGCGCAAAAGGGATACCAATACGTATCGATTCAGCACAATATCTCCCAAGCGAGGTTCCATGTATTCCTCATCTTCCTACGCACAAGTAAATAGGTGACAAAATATTTCTTACTACCATCTCATTGTACCGATGAAATGGCATGTTATGTACCGTAAATTTTGCTTATATTGTAATAATTTCCAAAATTAAAACTCTTACTCACTAATTGACGAGTGAGAACGCACTTTTCTAGGTGCGCGGCTCTCGGCATCGCTATGCTGTTCGTCATGTTGCGCAAGATCACTAATTTGCGAAAGATGCTCAGATAGTGGTGTCAAAGCCGGAATTTTCTGCGCGATTTTACGTACCAGCGGAGCCGACAAGTCCACAAGTTCGCTTGTTTTTAACAAAACCAAAATCACTATATACGCAACTGCAGCAACAATAGTAACTATTGCGCAAACGATTACGGCATGAAGCCAACGTGCAACCCCATGCGTAGCAGGATCGTTAAGGCACAAAACTTTTATCAACGGATCACGTACTATCAATCCCACGATGATAGCAATCAGCGAAGCTGCAACAATTTTTGCGTGTGAAACTATGAGACGACGATCGTCCAAATCATTATGAAAACGATGACGTAACATTCTAACCAACGAAGGGAACGTGAGGAAGAAACTCATGGAAACGCAAGCACCCAACGCAGTAACCCAGTAAGTTGCCGGCAAAAACTTGACGCAAGAAACGAAAGCAATAAGTTCAGTAGCAAGCTGCGCGAACGCAAAAATAAAAGGTCGCTTCCCATCTTCAAAAGCAAAAAAGGTGCGTTGAATAATCAGGTAGCTGCTAGTAAGCGGCAATCCAAAAGCGAGCATCATAAGTGGTGCAGCCATCAAATCAGCTTCCTGAAGGCTAATAGAAGGAATGAGGGCTAAAGAAATAGGCATTGGAATAACAATAAAAACAACAGCAAAAAAGCAGGTAATAAGGCTAACGTGACGCAGTGCACGACTTAAGTCGTTGCGTGCGACGCGGAGATCGTGTGAGGCCACAGCCCGGGAAATCTTAGGGAACATGGCTGTCGCAACCGATACCGCAACCAAAGAGTAAGGAAGTAGAAATATAGTGTACGCATTCTGGTAGGTTGCGTTGCCAGCTACTTCAAACTGGTCCAAGCCTAAAGTTTGTTCCGCAACCAAAGGAACGCTGGTAGTAATATGCGTATTAATCATCACAATAATCTGCGTAATTGCTACGATACCGGCACTCCACGCGGCGACTGGACCCATAGAACGCAAGCCAATATCTCGTATACCCCAGCTTGGTTTGTAATGTATGCCGCTTTTCATCAAAGGCCAGAACAACACCAACGCCTGCGCAGCAACACCAAGCGTCCAAAATCCTGCGGTAAGAAGCAAAGAGGTGCCATTCCAAAACCCAAGTGGTTCCCTATTTGCTTTTCCAAAAAGCAGTATAAATACGCCAAAGCCGCAGCAGCTGATAATATTCGCCGCAACCGAGCTCCATGCGTACATTGCGAAACGACCTTTAGCTGCAAGTACCTGTCCAAGAACCGTATAAAGTCCGTAGAAAAAGATTTGCGGCATGCACCATAACGTAAAAGCATAAGTAAGAGATTGCATTTGAGCGCTGCCGCCGGCGTACAGAATAGTAAGTAGCGGCGTTGCTGCAGCCATAAGAATAGTGATGGCCGCAAGTAGCACAATTGCGAAAGTAATAAGCTTATTTAAGCGGTCTTCAGCATTTTTCTTTTCCAAAGTACGCACTATTTGTGGTACCAACACAGCATTAAAAATGCCGCCGGAAACGAGCGTGTAAATAAGCTGAGGAATCATGGAGCCGGCTTGGTATGCGTTTGCTGCCAAGCCAGTCGTGCCAAGAGCTGCAGCAAGAAGAATAGTGCGTATTTGGCCGGTGATGCGCGATGCCGCCGTTCCGCTGGCCATAATCATAGAATTGCGACCGATTGAGCTCATTCGTCCGGATCCTTTTTACGGTGGAATTGCCTCCAAAGACCAAGCAACCCAAGCATGAAAGCGAATATTATAATAATCGTACCGCTTTTGTCATTAATTTGCAGTGTACTGGTAATAAGTGTGCCTTGCGGCTGAGAAAATGCGTGATGCTGCCTGTCTTCTAGTACAAACGTCACTTTGGTGTGCGTTGAAGTGGTAATACGAAGCGGCAACGTAACTTGCGTTTCACTATTTGCCGGAATATTTACTAACGTTTTACGATTAGTGACAATTTCCATAGCGTGCGTGTCAGCAGACAAATACACTTGGACGGGATATCTGTAATTGTTGCTAATAGTAACCGGCATGCTTGCTGTTTCGCTCACTGCTGTAATATCGTGAGGCGCAATAATACGTATGCCGGAAAGAAGCGCGCGGGTGAAGCGAGTTGACGCGCTTTCTGTTGATTTTTGGATGGATCTGTTTACCAAATCGTGTAGGGCGATTGAATCGTATAAGCGTAATACGTATTTTTTCCAAATTTTTACGTTTAGTACGCTTCGTGTTTGTGCCGTTTGTTTAGCGAGCGCTTGGGCGTCACCTTCGGTAGCGATTGCTTTGGTCGCAGCTCGGTAATCGAGAATATGGTTGACGAAGCGTAGCGTATTGTTCCTATGGTGCGATAAATCGTTTAGCGCTTTTCGTCGCGTTTGAGCGGTTGCCGCACTTATTGCGCTGCTGTGAGGAATGGATCGCATAATATTGCTGCGTTTCCAATAAGGCAGGGTTTCTTGCTGCGTTTGTGCCATGGATTTCAAGTCGCTGAGCGAAAGCCAAGGGGACTGTTCTAAAGCGCTCATAGTGGCATCAATATCACTGACGCTGGTTTGTTGGGAAAAAGTTACGAGAATATGGCGCGGCAAGTACGGTTGCTCCATATGGTAGAACGCGCTTTGTGCAACAAGTCGGTTAATGCGGCCTGCTCGGGTGTGCTCGCCTACTGCTTCGTTATCGGTAGGATTGCCGTTCGCGAGGGTGGTCAGTACCGCTTGTGAAGCTAGCACGCGCACATTTCCGGCAGGGGTTTCAATATCGTATATGCCGTTTCTCAACGCAAATTGCGAGGCGCTGGAATCAAATTCGTCTGTGGAAAGAACGGTATCGTAACCGTTGCGTTTTGCTTGCTCAAGTGCTTCGAGCGTCCAGCGTCCGCCGGTTTGCCACGCGTAAGATTGTGGCGCAGTCTCGTTGTTTGTGTTTTTTACTATTGCTTGAGAATTTTTTGCTGACCATACGGATTGGGCAATGCCTGCAGAACTATACGCTTCTCGATTATGCTCGTCGGCGTAGGCGCTAATATCAAACCCCGCTCGTTGCATATAAGCAGAAGGGAGGAATAGTAATCGTGCTGCTTGGAGCGTGTTGCTATCTGCAATTGTCTGTAATTTTGCGTGTTTGTTAGCTAAATCGGCTTGTTGAAGGATGTGATGGGTGTTATTTTTGCTTGTTTGCAGCAACGAATCGATATTGTAGATGTGCTGTGGAATATCAGATTTTATAGAGTATTGTGTTTGTGTCAGCATTGGCATAACCGCAGTAAGTTTCATGGTTGGAGCGTCGGTTGCGTGAAGTCCAACGTTGGAGCGCGTCAGGAAAGACGATATTGATTTGTATCGTGAATAGTTTTGAGAGTAGTAAGTAATGGAGAGCGGTTTTGGTCCCCAATGCCAAATTGATTTTAATGCTGGATTGTCGGCAGGGATGTCAAATTGTACTTTTGTGCTTGTGCCTGCAGCAAGGGAGCTGGTTTTAGCTGAGCCTAAGATTTGCAGCGTTGGTATGCGAGACTGTCCTTGCGCCCAATTTTGCATGTCTGTGCGTGAAACAAACGTGTACCCAGCGTTTATGGCAACTTGCACCGTGCCTTCTGGAAGTGCGGTGTTAGTCGCCTGAAGATTAATAGTGATATGGTATCCGCTGGTATCGCTTACTACAGGGGTTGCTTGGAGTATGCTGAGCGAAATTCCTTTGCTGCGCGGGTTTTCGTATGGTGTAGTGCGTTGCTTTTGTGTTGGCGCGTGATTGTTTGACGAATAACGTGCAGGTGCTGCTATTGTGGCAGTTTTTGCGTGCGCTAAACCAACTAGTCCTAGCGATTCAAGTCCTGGAGCGCAGCTCACGAGTAAGCTGAGGGAAACAATGGTGAGTAAAGCAACAACAAAACGTGCTTTCTTAACGAGCGTGTACAAAACGCTAGTTAGCGAGAAACGTGCTGTGCGGCTCAAAGATTGCGGATATTGGTTGGTTTGGTGCTTACGCGTGAGATTCGTCACTGTGAGACCGCCTGTGTGCTTTTTTTGCATATAACCATGCAACTTTGCGTTCGTTTGGATAACTCAATATAGCATTTAATTCCTTGAAGCTCACCCATATTGCATCTTCTGCTTCGTGATCTGGGTCGCCTAATACGGAAAGATTGCCGCTTACGTAGCGTAGTGCAAAATGGTGTACCAATTTGTGTACGCGATGTGTTGTGCCAGTAAACCAATAGTCGATAGTAGCGATAGAATCCACAACTTCGCCTACGATGCCGGTTTCTTCGTGAATTTCGCGCACGGCAGTTTGTTGAGGGGTCTCGCCTTTCTCAATATGCCCCTTAGGTAAGCACCATTCGAGATGTCCACTTCTGGAATGACGAGCAATAATTGCGACACGCCCGAGTGAATCGAACACGAGGCCGCCGGCAGAATATTCGCGAATAATTGGCAAATCTTGAGCGTCTAAGGAAGCGAAAGTTGCGGGTGTATCCGTAAGTCTACGCTGTGGCATGAGCGCTGGAGAAGCGCCGGCAACGGTTGAATTTTTCGGTAGTTCTTCCGTGGTGATTACCGGTTCTTGCGACCTCTGCTCACCTGCTGAAAGTATTGGAATATCAACGAAAATTCGCGTTTCTTCTTCATTCCGTTCGCAAGTTTTTCCTCGCGTAATTTTAGCGAAATCAAGTGGAGTAAAAGAATGGTGAGGCTCATTTTGGGTATGATTATCCGCAAGCTTGGCGAGCATACGTCGTAAATCTGCAGGAGTAACCATACACTCCACCTTACTCAATCCGCTGTGCATTGGGGTAACGGTATGCTGGAATATAGATAGATTTTTGCTGAAAGGGTGTCGGTAAGGGTGACTGAGAACTTTGAAGTTTGGCCTGAAGCTATAGAATTGGGGCGACTTTTTGCTGAGCATAATTATGAACTTGCGTTAGTTGGGGGTCCTGTGCGCGATATGTTGTTGCATCGCGTGTCGCACGATCTTGATTTTTGTACTTCGGCGCGTCCTGAAGAATTTGAGCCAATTTTGCGTCGTTGGGGGCACGATGGTTTTTGGGATATGGGACGAAAGTTTGGTACGTTGGGTGCTATGCGTCGTCGTCCTGACGGCACGGAAGTAAAGGTTGAAGTTACTACGTACCGTTCGGATGTGTACGATCCGGATTCACGCAAGCCTGAAGTGCAATATGGCGATACGCTGGAAGGTGACTTGTCACGGCGAGATTTTACCGTGAACGCGATGGCGTTGCGTGTGCCGGAGCTTGAGTTTGTTGATCCTTTTGGTGGTGCTAGTGATTTAGCAAAAGGGGTGTTACGCACTCCCGTGGACCCTCGCCAATCTTTTGACGACGATCCGTTGCGTATGATGCGTGCGGTACGTTTTGTTGCACAGCTTGGTTTTACTATTGAAACTAATACGGCTGAAGCAATTGTGGACATGGCTGATCGTCTTACTATTGTGTCTGCTGAACGTATACGTGACGAAATTACGAAATTGTTGCTTTCTGACAGGCCTCGCCAAGGTTTGGAAGCTTTAGTTGAATCTGGTATTGCTAAGCGTGTGCTCCCAGAGATTCCAGCATTACAGCTTGAAATAGATGAGTATCATCGGCATAAAGACGTGTTTGAACACACGATGATGGTTCTTGAGCGCGCTATAGCGTTGGAAACAGCACCGGAAGGGCCTGTGCCCGCACCGGATTTAACGTTGCGTTTGGCGGCATTGTTACATGATATCGGTAAACCGAGCACCAGAAAGTTTGAAGATGGAGGCAAAGTGAGCTTCCATCATCACGATGTTGTGGGTGCGAAAATGACGCGTAAGCGTTTAAAAGCGCTGCATTTTGATCACCATATTATTGATGATGTAAGTGAGTTAGTGAATTTGCATTTGCGTTTTCATGGCTATGTTGACGAGCCTTGGACTGACTCTGCGGTTCGTCGCTACGTTAAAGATGCGGGTCACTTGTATGAGCGTTTGAACAGATTGACGCGAGCTGACGCTACTACGCAAAATCGACGTAAATCACTGATGTTTGAGCATGCTATGGACGAAATGGAAGATCGCGTGCGCGAACTAAAGAAGCAGGAAGATTTTAATGCAATTCGTCCGGACGTTGACGGTAATGAAATTATGCAAATATTGCAATTGCAGCCTGGCCCAACCGTTGGCGAAGCTTACAAGCACATGTTGGATTACCGTCTTGATAACGGGCCGGTTGAGCATGATATTGCAGTAGCTGAGTTGCAGCGTTGGTATCGAGAAACACACGAGTAAACTGGACGTATAAGCGCAAATGCTGCGCATATGCTTACTTACTTTTACTTACTTTGGTTAGTGCCTGTAAGTAAAGCATTGTATGTACGTTGCGTGTACGTTACTGTATTTTGTTACTGTACTTCTTTATGCTGGTAGGCTTTTGGAAGCTTAGTTAACGTATCTGCTTTTACACAGCCCGAAATTTCACGAATAGACGCTCCGGCAGCAGGCACGTCAACTTTTGGACGAAGGTTATTAAACGTGGAACCAAGTACGATATCAATAAGTTTGTCTTGACGATCATCCATGCGAATAATAGCATCAGTAAAATTGGCACTTACTGTATACGCTTCATTAATAGCGTTTTTGCCGAAATAAATAGTAGTACGCTTAATGTTGCTCGTTTTATTGTTATTGACTTCAACAAGATTAAAGCCGCGAGCGTTAAGAGCCTCGCCCACTGCGCGCGCAAACCCGCGGAATTTAGTGCCGTTTAATACGCGAATCGACACGGCTCGATTATCGAGGTACGGTTTCTTCCCGCCTTCTTTTCCTTTAATAGCGCAAGGTGCCACAATACCATAATTTGGATTATCTCTTGGTGTTGGCGCGGCACCTATGCCAAAAACATGGGAGTGCACAATCAGCGCAAAAACAAACACAACCGCTAAGCCTACGCTTACGGTGGTTAGGATAGACCGTTTTCTCTGATACATGAAAGCTTTACGAGCAATATGTTCGTCGTACTCTTGCGCCATGTTTACTTCCGATCTGCGTATTTGCCTTATATGCTTAATTTGCAGTGTGCAGTAAGCTCATTAAGCTACTTATAAGCCACTTATAAGCCACCTATCCCTAATACTTACCGCATTTTACCGGCTATGTATGACTGATGAATGTGTTACTTGCAGGCACGATATAAGCTAATAAATTCGTCGCAAGTAAGCGTCTCCCCACGTCGCGTTGGGTCAATTCCCGAGCGCTCGTACGCAGCTTCGGGGACTAGATGCTTCAGAGCCGCGTGCAAAGTTTTACGGCGCTGTTGGAAGGCCGCATCAATAAGTGCGAATACTCCTTCGCGCTCTTGTTCTTCCCCTTTGCTGGTTTCATCGCGCGTGAACGAAACTAAAGCTGAATCTACATTTGGTGCGGGCCAAAAAACGTTGCGTCCAATAAGACCTGCTCTTTGCGCTGTCCCATACCAAGCCAACTTTACGCTGGGAGTTCCGTATACTTTATTGCCTGGTTGAGCGCATAAACGGTCGGCGACTTCTTTTTGTACCATCACTAAAAAGTGTTGTAAATTGCTGAATTTTTCAAGCAAAGTAAGTACTATAGGAGTCGCCACATTGTATGGAAGATTGGCAACGAGAGTAAATTGAGTAGCGTTTGCTAATTGTGGGACGTCGTTAGAGTCGAGCGCTAAAGCATCTTTCAGTATTACTGCGAAGCGAGATGATGCTTGCGGCATAAATTCTTCGACGGTGTGCGGCAGCCGCTTAGCAAGTGGTGGATCAATTTCTATAGCAGTAAGATTGGCGCCGGCCTGTAGCAAAGCAAGGGTAAGTGAACCAAGGCCAGGGCCTACTTCCATCACCATATCCCCTGCCTGAACTCCAGCGGCGGCTACGATTTTTCGTACGGTACCAGGATCAATTACAAAATTCTGCCCGAACTTTTTGGTAGGTGTAATGCCTTCTTCTGCAGCGATACGACGAATATCCGCAGCGCCTAAAAGTTGACCGTCGGATTCGCTTTTCTTTGTTGCGGAATCTGCGTTACTTGTCGAGGTGCTTATTGTTGCGCTGTCTACTGTGTTATTCACCCTTATACTACCTATCGTGTTTGCTAGCGTTACGTCGTCCAATTTAGTACCAACCAATCTGCTTCGAATGTCTTACAGCTCCGCTTGGGCTTCCGTACTTATTTTTGATGTAACTTAATCCCCAGCTGATTTGCACCGCCGCGTCCTCATGCCAGTTTGCTCCAGCGCTACTCATTTTGTTTGCAGGAAGCGCTTGTGGAATGCCGTATGCGTGAGAACTTGGGTTTTCGGCGTTCCAACGCCACCCAGATTCTCTATTCCATAGCCAAACCAAATCTTCCCACTCTTTGCCCGTCCATCCCATTTGTGCTGCGGCTCCTTGCGCGAAGAGTTTGGCCTGTTCTGGGGTTGCGTGTACCAAACTATCTGGGTTGCTGGCTGGAGCTGGTGCCGGTGGGTTTGGCGCAGGTGCGGGTGCTGTAGTAACCGTTGACATTGTGGAAGGATTTGGTTGCTTATTTTCTTGCGATTCCGTCTGCTTGGAAGATTGTTGAGATTGCTTGGTTTGAGTGTCGGTTTGTTGAGTTGCAGCGCCGTTAGACGATTTATCGGATGATTGGGCGGGAGCTTGTGCGGATTGCTGCGCCGAAGTAGAAGCTGAAGTCGAGGTAGAAGCCGGAGAAGACTTCGCTGGCTGCGCAGATTCTTGATTTTGTTTGTCAGATGGTGCTGACTTAGGTTGAGTTTGTTGCGTTTGTTGTGCCTGTTCTGCTTGCTTGTCAGATGCTAGTTGCGAAGGAGACAATTGGGTAGCTTTGCGAGGGGTTTCCCGAGGAGTGTTCTTAGTTGTTGCGTTTTTTTGTGATTGACGTTGAGGTTGACGAGGCTGCTTTGCTTGGTTTTGCTGATGATTCGAAGTCTGCGTCGGCTTAGGAGCACTCTTTCCCACAGCAACGACTTCATTAATCGAAGGCTTCACTATATTTTGCGCAATAAGCGTGGCGCTTTCCGCTTTTCCATCTACGTACGTTACGTTATAAACATCCTCACGTTCACCGTTTACGCCAGCCTGTTGTACTACTCTCGCGTTTGCTGGCAGCTTAGGATCGACAATAGTTTGCGTAGCGAAAGGTAACGAAACAGTGCGCGTTTCCTTACCGTGAGTGACTCGTGCAACTCGAAGAATCGTAGTGCCGTCATTTTCTTCAACGCTTACGCGATCTTCTTTGCCGAGCACAATTCCTTGCGAATCGAGGATTGCGCTCGCAGGTAACGTACCGTCTGGCGCAATTCGCGCTTTCCCGTCGGCAATAACGGTTATAGGCCCTTTTTTATTAATTGATAATCCGCAGGTAAGTTGGTCATATATGTTGCGTAAATTCACTGTAATGCGTGCGGCTTTGCGTGCGTTAGCTTTAAAGAATCCAATAAGTTGATCGATACTAGTTGCAACTGTCCAAAATGGTATGGTTACGCCATCTACAGTAATGGAAGTTTGGTAAGCGCTGCGGACGGTGACGGTTGCGTGATTGGTAAGAATTTCCCCAGAAGAAGATATTACTTGATCGTGCGTTTTGAGCGGAATGCGCTGTTCTTCTAGCAAGCGAGTAGACGTAGTGGCGTAAGTTTTAACAATTCGGGTTTTGCCGTTTACTACGAGCGCCACCGATTTTTGTGCGGTAAAAGCAAAAGTACTTGTTGCTGCAAGTGATAGAGACAGGACGCAGGCAAGAATACGTGCGCGTCGCATTACGATTAAGCGTCGAGGGGTCCATCGACGTGCCATATCACCACTCCCTTCACTGTGAACCGGCTTTTATTATACCTTCTACGCTGCACTCTGTTGTGATTATTAATCTGACTACTAATTTGAAAAGAATGAATTGGACAAGTCTGGCTACGCTAAAAGTAGTCAAGACGAAGGTAAAAAAGAAAAATGGGGGCGGGAGAGAAGGGGATATTCCCGCCCCCTAAGAGGAGGAGCTGGTTGGGGGACGCTCCGTCCTCTACTCGGAAACCCTGAGTTGGGGGAAGGTTTCCGAGTTCTTACTCGCGAAAAGTGTTACAGTGTGCAGATTCCCTTTCTCAACCTGAATTTTACATATAAAATTACAAAAAATTACGTCGGCTTATTAAAAGGTTTCCTTCTTCGTGCAACTATTTCCCGTCATTATATGCTGAGCAAGAGATAACAGAAAAAACGGAGCCTCCTGCCGGGATCGAACCGGCGACCTGCCGCTTACAAGGCGGCCGCTCTGGCCATCTGAGCTAAGGAGGCGCACGCTACGTGGTGTACATCACTGCTCCACGCAGAACATTGATTAGTGTATCATATATCGTCAAACTACAAAAGTGACTGTGATTCGTAGCGTGTGGTGCGTTGCGTATTGAGCTGGACTATGAATATGCGAGTGCTTTGGCGGTGCGCAGCATTACCATAATGCAGTATGGAAGATATCAGCATAGTTGATTTGCAGCCGGGCAATAATGTGGGCGGGTATACGCTTATTGCCAGGCTTGGTGGCGGCGCAATGGGGTCAGTTTGGCGCGTTAAAGACGATGGCGGCAATCAGTATGCTATGAAAATATTGCGTGCTTCGATGAATATTTCCGGCAGTGAGGATATTGACGGTGAGCAAGCGCGTGCTCGTTTGCGACTGAAGCGGGAAGCGCTAGCTTTACAGCGTATTCACCATCCGGGAGTGTGTTCAATAGTTGATATGGAGCTTGATGCGTCGATTGCGTTTATTGTTACCGAATTAATTGATGGTCATAATTTGCGTGAGGATGTTGCAGAAAATGGACCGTATTTAGCTGATGATTTAGAGCGTCTTGCGCATAAACTTATTGAAGCTGTTCAGGCAGTTCATGAGGCTGGCATTATTCACCGCGATATTAAGCCAACGAATGTTATGATTGCTGCAACTGGTCCTGTATTGGTAGATTTCGGCATTGCGATGGGTGAAGGTGAAAGTCATGTTACCCGTACGGGATTAGTGATGGGAACTCCGGGATTTATAGCTCCCGAAATTATTGAGGGCAGTGATGCTGACGAGCTTACCGACTGGTGGTCTCTTGCAGCAGTGTTGGCTTTTGCGGCCACCGGAAAGCCGGTTTTTGGTACGAAACCTTTGATGGCGGTGCTTGAGCGTGCAGCTTCTGGCAATGCGGATTTAAGTGGATTGCCGCCGAAAACTTTGGCTGCTTTCCGTGACGTTTTGCAGCCTCAGCGCGAGAAGCGCTGCTCCCCAAACGCTTTGGAACAGGCGATAAGCGAGGATGCTATGAATCCTTTAGCGTGGCCGGAGGCGAACCGCCCTTTTGATCGAAGCGCTGCAGGCGAGACAGCTCGCGCAATGTGGCGTGAAACAATGGACGAAAAGATTGATGAATCGCAGGGTGGATCAACCGACGAGATGCAAACAATTTGTTGCGATAACGTTATTGAAACCTCTGCACTGCCATTATCTGCTACTACGGTTATGCCGCAACGCAATACTGTTACCTCGCAGCCACACGCTGTTACAACGCAACCGGAACATTACGAATCAAATATAAGCCAGGATGTTGATTCTTCTGGCGGTGCTGTTAGCAATCCCCCAAGCCAATATTCTTACTTATTGCGAGGTGCGTGGGCGCTTACAATTTGTGCTCCGATTTGCTCTCTTATTGCAATAGTGAATGTGCTTGATGCTGTGGCAGTCAGCGCATTAATGATGTGGATTACTGCAACGGTTGGATACAATATTGCGGCAAAGTTGCGTCGCCAGCAATTGCATAATGGCACAACTCCGCGGCATGATGTTGTTATGCGTGTTGCAGGGCTGCCTTGGCATAGCGTATGCGGTTTGGCATATACCATACCCCGCATTATTGGCATAGTGGCTGGCGGTGTTGTAGGTTCTGTTGCGTATCCGCTGCTGTGTGGTAGTGCTCCAGAATTACTGTCTGTTACGTTTGGTTCCGTACAAGTTTTTGTGCCGACTTACCATCCGGAAATATTTTCGCAAACGTCTGTTGGTTACGTTTTAGGATTTATTGTGGCTTGGATTGTTATGGCAATTATTAAGGGCACTACTGTGTTCTGTTCGGGACTGGGAGCACTATTTTGTTCGTCGCGTAGGGTTGAAGATTAGTAATTGTGTTAGCTTATGTTGCAGGTTTCATAAGAATTATCGAGTGATTTTCGTTATGCTTTCGTTAGGTTTGTACTGTTGCTAACGTGGTTAGCAGTGTTTCCGTTGGTGCCACACGTTAAACTATGTGGCAGTTATTTATTTATGTGACTGTCGCCGGGAGCAAATCCTGGCGCGTAATGCAAAGTAAGCGAGGATTACGAAACAAATGTCTACAATACAGCCAGATGACGTTCAGCAAAACAGTCATGTTGCTTATGCGCAGCAGAAAAATGCGTTACAAAGTGAACGTTTAGAGCGTGAGGCGCGTGAACGCCGTCAACAAACGATTATTGGGCTTATTGTGGTGCTGATTGTTATCGCCATGATTGCTGCAGTTGGTATAACTGCTTATCAAATGACGTATGTTCAGCCTCAAAAGAAGATTGAGCGATCTGAAAAAGCTCACGTCAATTTGAAAAAACTTGCACCTCAAGATCGTCCAAAAAGCGTGAACGATAAAGACGGCATTTTGTTAAGTAAGTTGGGTTACGGGAAGGCTGTACCGAACGCTCCGACGATTGCTGTGTACTCTGATCCGATGTGCCCAGGTTGCGGCGGTTTTAACCGCAAGGTAGACAAAACTCTGAATGCTATGGTGCGTGCTGGCCAAATTAATTTGGAAATCCACCCAATGTCGTTCCTTGATTCGCTTTCAACCGATCACTACTCTTCTCGAGTAACGGGAGCTATTGCTTATATTGCAGAGAACGATAGTGATCCTGAGCATTTGTTGCAATTTATTAATAACATTTTTGCAGAAGACTTCCAGCCGGAAGAAGGCGAAGGTTATAAACCTGTAAGCAACGAAAAGTTGATTGAACAAGCTAAGAAAGCTGGAATAGACGATTCTGTAGCAAGTAAGGCTTTCGACCGTCGATACGTGAAATGGCAGAATGTAGTGAATAAATACACTCCAGATCGTAAGGAATTGTGGAATGTTTCTGGATCTAACAAGGGTTCTATGACTACTCCAACTGCGACTATTAACGGTAAGTTGCTTGATATGAATGCAGTAAACGAAAAGAATATGAATGTGCTCGATGCAGTACTGCATTGCATTGGCTTGGAAAAGCAGCAAGTTGGTGTTGAAGGGCAAATGCCTAAAGTGACGGATAAGGATGCTCCTATCGACTTGTAATCTTGTAGTAAGTTACACGCATTCAAAGTAACGATAAAATCAAAATATCGTTGTAGTAAAACGGACGTTCAACATTGATGGGCGTCCGTTTTTATATCGCATGAGCTTGCAAGATGAATTATCGTTGATTGTTTCGCGTCTTTGCCATAGCTTTGGTATAAACAAATGATTAAGCAAACGGGCATATTTTTAAGGTGAATACCAACCATTGTTTATGCTTATTGCTGTTTTTAAGAGCGTTTCCGACACGCCGATGCCGCAGAAAATACTGATTTTTTGCTGTTTTTCTGAGCTAAACATGATATATTAAGGCATGGCTCAACGAAGAGAACCTTCAATGGACCAGGTAAGTAAACTGTGGACGATTGATACCCGCCGATGTAGGAAATTGGGGTCATGAGTGCACACCCTTCACTACGGATCGTTCGGCACGTACCTGCCGATGAAAGGACATATCATGGCAGAAGTTGTATTTGATCATGTGACTCGTATTTACCCAGGCAACGATAAGCCTTCGGTTGACGATTTGAACATGACTATTAGAGATGGTGAGTTCCTCGTACTCGTTGGTCCATCTGGTTGCGGTAAGTCAACGACATTGCGTATGTTGGCAGGTCTTGAAGAGGTTAACAAAGGACGTATCCTCATCGGCGGTCAAGACGTTACTACAATGCAGCCAAAGGATCGCGATATTGCAATGGTCTTCCAGAACTATGCATTGTATCCGCATATGACTGTTGCAGACAACATGGGCTTTGCTCTTAAGATTGCTGGCGTTCCAAAAGAGGAAATTCGCGCTCGCGTTGAAAAAGCAGCTCAGGTTTTGGATTTGACTGAGTATTTGGATCGTAAGCCAAAGGCTTTGTCTGGTGGTCAGCGTCAGCGCGTTGCTATGGGTCGCGCAATTGTTCGTGAGCCAAAGGTCTTCCTTATGGATGAGCCTCTTTCGAACCTTGACGCTAAGCTCCGCGTGCAGACTCGTACGCAGATTGCTGCTTTGCAGCGTCAGCTCGGTGTTACTACTTTGTACGTGACTCACGATCAGACTGAGGCCTTGACCATGGGTGACCGCATTGCAGTCATCAAGCTTGGTGTTTTGCAGCAGGTTGGTGCTCCAACCGAGCTTTATGATCGCCCGGCAAACGTGTTCGTTGCAGGCTTCATTGGCTCCCCATCCATGAATATTAACCAGCATCCAGTAGTTAACGGTCGCGCTCAGATTGGTGAGGATTCTATTGTTCTCCCAGCTGAAGCTGTTGACAAGCTCACTGCAGAAGATAACGGCCAGATTATTGTTGGCTTCCGTCCAGAAGACGCAAGCTTGGCAACTTTCGACGATCCAAACGCATTCTCCTTGCGAGTAGTGAACGTCGAAGATCTCGGCTCTGATGGCTATATCTACGGCAACATCATCACTGATGGTTCTCCTGAGGAAGCATCCACAATGATGTCTGACCAGAATAAGCTCACAACAATTCGCGTGAATCCGCGCGCTTTGCCAAAGGTTGGTGACACGGTGAAGATCAAGATTGATCCATCCAAGATGCACCTGTTCGCGCCTTCTACTGAGCTGCGTTTGAACTAAAAGCTGTAGGTTTGTTTGTTTGCGTAAGTAAAATAAACAAATTTTCGATATAAAGGTATTACGGGGTTCGCAATGTTAAGCGGACCCCGTTTTTGCCAGCAAAATCAGAACACAAATAGTGGTAGATAAGTTCGCGTGTTATAACGTATAGCTTATTATGTCTTACTGTGTATAGTTGTTATCAATAATTAGTTGGCAGTGAATCTGCGTAGCGTTTGAGCAGTGGATTGTACTGTTGACATGAGCTTGATTGGTACATGGACTTTATGGAATGGAATGACGCTCCTCAGTTGGACCCGCGTGCTGTGCAGGCAACTTCAGTATCTGCACAAGACGAGAGTGCGTCGTCTCAAGAGCCGCAGACGCTTAAGATTACCGCCGCTAGTTCAAATCCAAAAATGTTTACCTTGCCGTGGGAGCTGCCGCTTTCTCAATGGCCGGTTGATTTATTTGTGAATTTGCCACGCGGTATTTCTCGTCACGTTGTGCGCTTTGTGCATGTTGGTGACGAAGTGTATGCCATGAAGGAAATAACTCGGCAAGTAGCAGAGCGAGAATATGAGTTGCTGCGTCGCTTGCGTAAGCTTGAGTTGCCAACTGTTACCCCTATAGCTGTTGTTGCAGGCCGTCGGGATGCCAATGGTGAAAAACTTGAGGCAATGTTGGTGACGAAACATTTGAAGTTCTCACTGCCATATCGTGCATTATTTGCTCGCACTCTGCGTCCGGACACTGCTGAGCGTCTTATTGATGCGCTCGCTGTGCTTATGGTTCGTTTGCATCTTTCTGGCTTCTATTGGGGTGACGTGTCGCTTTCTAACGTACTGTTTTTGCGAGATGCTGATGCGTTTTCTGCATTCCTGGTTGACGCAGAAACTGGTGATTTGCACGGAAGTTTAACGGAAGGACAGCGCGAATACGACATTGATTTGGCTCGCACCAATATTATCGGCGAACTGATGGATTTGAGCTCAGGTCAATTGTTGCCTACTGAAGTGGACGAAATTAGCATAGGTAATCGTTTGGTTGACCGTTACCATTCGTTGTGGAGTACTCTTACCGATGTCGATAAGTTTAGCCCAGATGAAATGTGGCGTATCGAGCGTCGTGTGAATCGTTTGAACGAGCTTGGATTTGATGTTGACGAGTTGGAAATGAAGACTTCTGAAGACGGACGTAGAGTATTGGTTCGTCCTCGTGTAGTCGATGCCGGTTATGCTTCACGTAAGTTGTTGCGTTTGACTGGCTTGGATGTGCAAGAAAATCAAGCTCGAAGGCTGCTTAATGATTTAGACGCGTATAGAACTTCTACATGGCGTCAGGGTGAAGAGTTGGAGATTGTTGCTACCGACTGGATGCGTGAAGTCTTCGAGCCGACGGTTCGCATGATTCCGCCTGAATTCCGTTCGCAGATTGAGCCAGCGCAGTTCTTCCATGAAGTGCTTGATCACCGTTGGTTTATGGCAGAAAAGGTCGGTCACGACGTTGCTATGCAAGATGCCGTGACGAGTTACATTAAGAATGTATTGCCACAGTACAAAATGGATAAGCGCGTGCTCGCTGCTATTAATGCTGATGCTGATTCCGGTGTAATAGACGATGAATATACTTATTCGCAATCCAATGATGCTGGCGTTGATCTTTATGAGGATGATCAAGATGCCAGCGTGTGGGCAAGTTGAGATTTTGCCTGGATGAGTTGAGGATAGTTACTTGAGCGTTATACAACAAACAAGAGAGCTAATTTTTAATAAGGACGACCTCGTTTGTTGTCTTTGATTGTTCAGCGATTATTTCGCAGGGGGAACTTCGGTTCCCCCGTTTTTATATATAGTTACGAATTAATCTGGATGCAACCAAATATCAACACTGTAGTCTGAATTTGGGTATAAAAAAGTGCCCCCTGTGGGACTCGAACCCACAACCCAAGACTTAAAAGGACTCTGCTCTGCCAATTGAGCTAAAGGGGCAACAAACGCTAAGTGTACTACACTCGAGCGACGAAGTGAATATCGTGTACACGTATGCGTGTTATGAGCGTTGCTGGTGTTATTGCAATTCGCCTAAAGATTCCAACTTTGCTTTAATTTGCGTAGCTGAAGGTTCTACCATAAAAGTATTGTCTGCAAAAGTAACTACCGGAATATGCTTTTGCCCACTAATCTCAACCGCTTTTTCTGCAGCGCCTTCTTCCGTTTCAATATCATGCCAAACGAATGCTACACCATACTGATTAAGCGCAGCTTTAGCACGCTTGCAATCACCGCACCAATCTGCTCCATACACTTCTACGGTTGCTTGATCTGCCATAAATGCTCCTTACTGTACTTTTAATCGTCACTATTGCGCGCAATAAATGGATTGCTTACTGCCTCGCTACTTTCTTACTGCCTCGCTACTAGTTTAATGGATTCCGTAATGCTGTGCTAGTTGATGGCAAATTAATATGCAAGTGTGACAAAGATGAGAAAAAATAGTGAAATATATTGCTAGTGTCCCTTGATTTTCATAGGCTTAATTGCATGAATATGGTTATAGATATGAATACAGTGATTTGGTTTGCGGCTGCAGCGGTCATTATCGCTGTGCTTTTAGTAGCTGCTGCCGTGATATTGCGTATTCGTGGTAACAATCATGGTCCAGACATTCCGCAAAGTGTGGACGACAATCTTTCAACTGTTGAAGCGGGCAAAACAACAGCGTCTGAAAAACCGTTAGATTCTGAACCATCAGCCGAGCCTGTAACTGAGCCGGAGGTTAAGCCGGTAGTTAATTCGGCATCGGGGTCTGCGTCTGGGCTTCGTTCCGCAACTCCACTGCCGGAAAGTACCTCTTCCCGCTTAAAGCGTCTGCGTGAACGTTTAGCACGTAGTGCAAACCCATTTGGTCGCGCGCTTTTCAATATTATGAGTAAGGATCATCTTTCAGAAGAAGATTGGGAAGATGTAGAAGATACGCTGCTTATGGCTGACGTTGGTGCGCAGGCGAGTGAAACATTAGTTGAAGCGCTGCGCCAAGATGCTCGCATTGCTGGTACTACTAGCGCTGACGATGTGCGGGCCGCGCTGCGGGCTAAGCTTTTAGAAATAGTGGGTGAGAATACGGATCGACGTTTGAATGTCGATAAGCCAGAAGCGCACCATCCGGGCGTTATTATGATGGTTGGCGTTAATGGCACTGGTAAAACTACTACTGCCGGTAAATTAGCTCGACTATTTGTGGCTGAACATCGTTCTGTTATGTTTGCTGCTGCTGATACTTTCCGTGCTGCTGCGGCAGACCAGCTTACAACTTGGGCTTCTGCGGTTAATGTGCCGGTTGTGCGAGCCGATAAAGACGGTGCTGATCCCGCTTCTGTTGCCTTTACGGCGGCAAGTAAAGCGCAAGAGGAGCAGACAGACGTATTGATTGTAGATACGGCAGGGCGTTTGCAAAATAAAGCAAATCTGATGGATGAGCTTGGCAAGATTCGCCGAGTGGTAGAGAAAACGATGCCCGTCGACGAAGTATTGTTGGTGTTGGATGCCACTACCGGTCAAAATGGTATGGCTCAGGCGAAGGTTTTTGCTGAGGCTATTGGTATTACAGGCGTGGTGCTCACTAAACTCGATGGTTCTGCCAAAGGCGGTATCGTTATTGCTGTGCAGCGTGAGCTTGGTGTACCGGTGAAGCTTGTGGGACTTGGTGAAGGGCCGGATGATTTAGCTCCATTTGATCCGCACAGTTTTGTAGATGGTTTGCTTGGCTAAGCGGTGGTTTGGTAGGTAACTTGGTTGTTAATTTGGCAATCTGAATTACCGAAACACAAGTTTTGAGCCTGCTTACATGAGCCTGCTTACATAGGTGAGCAGGCTTTTTTATAAGCTTTTTTGCATAGTCTTATTTCATAGTCTTTTTGTTACGTAACTTTTCTCGTTACAATAGCTATATAGCAATAATGTAATACGTCAGCTGCAACGGCACTGTTATTGTGCCGTTTGCGTTGTGCTGTTGAATAATTGAGGTGAGACATGACCACAATGGATCCGCAATGGGCGTTGTTGGCTGGTGCGTTGGTATTTATTATTACGCCTGGCATTGCGCTGTTTTATGGCGGTCGCGAACGTGCTACTTCTATGGTAAATATGATGATGCTGTCTGCTGGTGCTATTGCCGTCACGACGATTGTGTGGACGTTGTGGGGATGGTCTATGGCTTTCGCTGGCAAAGATATGGCCGGTGGCGTAGTTGGAGATCCGATTAGTGGCCTTTTGTTCCGTGATTCCATGGTGGCAGATCATGGCGTATTTACTTCCATGGATGCTAATTCTGGTTTGGCTGGTGGTATTCCTGCAGCTTTCCGTTTAGCCTGTGCTGTAGTCGCTGTTGCGCTTATTACAGGTGCTTTGGCAGGCCGTGTACGTTATGCTATTTGGTTGATTTTTGTGGCTGTTTGGGTGACGTTAGTATTCGCTCCGTTGGCACACATGGTTTGTGGCGGCGG
Organism: Gardnerella nova; assembly: GCF_049244055.1. Taxonomy (NCBI): domain Bacteria; kingdom Bacillati; phylum Actinomycetota; class Actinomycetes; order Bifidobacteriales; family Bifidobacteriaceae; genus Gardnerella; species Gardnerella nova. Next base: position 1,489,325 of record NZ_CP058369.1, read on the forward strand.
ATTGTTATCTCCTAACGGTGCTATTTCGCAAGCTCTTGGTATCCAGGTGCACGATTTTGCTGGTGGTTCTGTATTGCATATTGCTGCAGCGGTTTCTGCTCTTGCCATTGTGCTCATTATTGGCGGTCATGCGCATTTCCAATTGAAGCATTTTGTGCTGCATATTAAGAATGTTGCGCGCACAAGTGTTGGTGCTGATGCTGGTAGTGCTGCAGGTTCCGATTCATTAAAAGATAAGCATATTCGTAATCATGGTGTGAAAAGTCGTTTGTCTCGTGCTTTGTGGGCTGATGTTGCGAATGTGCAGAATGCTGTTCAGAGTGCTGTTGTTTCTCCGGTTGCAACAGTTGCTGAGGTTGCTTCAGAACCTGCCCAATCCGCCACAGATAGTGCTGTAGCTGCCCGTCATCCGCATAATGTTCCGTTTGTTGTGCTGGGCGTGTTTTTGATTTGGTTTGGCTGGCTTGGTTTGATGATTGGTTCGTCCGCAGGTGTTCCTGGCGTTGCTGGTTACGCTTGGGTGAGTTCTATGATTACAGCTTCGGCTTCTATGCTTGCTTGGGGTGTGACTGAACGTTTGCGTTCTGGTTGCTTTAGTGCGTTGGGTGCGGCTTCTGGAATTATGGCTGGCTTGGCTGCGAGCGCTGCTGCTGCGGATGTTATTGCTCCACTGTGGGCGTTGGTGCTGGGCGTGCTTGCTGGAGTTATTACTTCGCTGGTTTCACATTCTCGCATGTTTGTGCGTTACGATGGCGCTTTGCACGTGGTGAGCGTAAATGGTGTTGCTGCTTTTATTGGTGTGCTTGCAGTTGGCTTGTTTGCTGACGGTACCGGATTATTTGCTGTTGGTGACTGGCATCAGTTGGTTGCACAATTATGCTTGATTGGTATTACCGTGCTGTATTCGGGTGCTGTAACAGCGGTTGTTGCTTTTGCGCTTGAGAAGCTGTTAGGGTGGCGTATTTCGGAAGCTAAGGAGCGTAAGGGAGTTGATTTAGCTGATCAAGGCGAGCGTGCTTACGATTTTTCCACTATTGCGCAAAGTCATGGCGGTGCTGTGGTAACTGTTGCTAATGACGGCGATGCGAGTAGAGAGCAGATGGCTGTGCTTGCGTCGGTAGATATTGCGGTTGATGATAATGCAGCTGAGCCTGAGCGTCCGGAGATTGAGGTTGATACTAACGATGAGACTGTTGAACAGAGTGAGGTTGTGCTTGAAAATGCCGCTGATAGTGATGTTCAGGATGTTGCTGTCGATGAAACGTTAGTGGAAGATAGTAAAAATATCGAAGCTGAGGTTGCAGAATCGGATGTTCAATCTGAGGAGAGCAATATAGAAGCGGATACGGAGGCTGACGATAGTGATGCAGCTGAGTCTGATGCCGAAGTTGAGGATACTGAGGCTGAGGACAGTGAAGCTGAAGATGCCGATGTTGCCAAAGCTGTTGAGGCTGACAGTGACGCTGAGAACAGTGACGCTGAAGGTAACGCTGAAGGTGACACTGCAACTAATAAGGATGTTGCTGAGAGTCGTGAGACGGCACAGAGCGAAGGTTCTGTTGAACAGTCTCAAGAGGAGACTCGAAAGAAAAAGTCTGGTAAACGCAACAATGCTAAGTGATCATAAATGGTCACAATGTTGAAAGTGCATATCGTAAGATAGTTCCGTAACGAATGTATCGAGACATTACAAACCGCGTGTGTTACGTAAGTAAAGCACGCGGTTTTTGATTTTCCTTGGCTTTTGAAAGGCACATTTGCCTGCGTAAAGTATCAAATAAGACACGCACGAAATATGACATGTGAATAAAAAGTTGAGTTATCCACATTTTAGGCGTGTTCAAGTGGACATCTGGCAAAATTATCCACATAATGGGGATAACAATGTGGATATCCTGCGGATAACTTGTGTAAACCAATCTTTCTATTTGCACTTTTAACATATTTGTGTTAGCGCGCAAACCAAAGTAAGTAAGCGGATGAGTTGCTTGTGTACGCAAACAATCCAAAAAAGTAATTTCGCCGCAAATAAACTAATTAAAAAGTAAAGCGATACAATAAAACACTATGGCACATAAGCAGTTGGAAAATAACAATATGGCAACATTGCCGCACGACGCACATCGTGCTTCGTCAAACGAGTCAAGCAAGGATACGTTACGCAAAAATACGCAAAGTAATCTTGCGCAAGCTACTGTAGTAGATGCTCACATGCTTAAGTCTGTTAACGACATTGCTTCACAACGGAAAGATGTACTCCGCAATATGTGGCTGCTTGCTGTGCCAACATTCGGTCAACTTATTGCAGAACCAGCATTCGTGCTCATTGATACTGCTATTATCGGTCACATTGGCCGCAACGCCCTTGCAGGGCTTTCTATTGGCTCAACGGTGCTTCTTACCACTACCGGTCTTTGCCTTTTTCTCGCGTACAATACAACTTCGCAAGTTGCTCGTTTTTTAGGTGCCGGCAAACGGCGTGAAGGTTTTAGCGTTGGCATGGATGGATTATGGTTGGCAATGCTACTTGGGATTGTGCTTACTGTGATACTTCTGTTTGCTGCAGAGCCGTTATGTTACGCTGTTGGAGCGCGCGGCGAAACTTTGCGCAATGCAATTGTGTACACACAAACGGTGATACCGGGATTGCCAGCAATGCTGCTCGTTTACGCAGCAAACGGCATATTTCGAGGCTTACGCAATGTGCACATTACCTTATTTGCTGCGGTAAGTGGAGCCATAATTAATACGATACTTGACGTAATCATGGTGTTTGGTTTGCGTTTAGGAATTGCAGGATCTGGTATTGCTACCATGATTGCGCAATGGTATATGGGGTTGGTGCTCACTATCCCTGCTATTGTGTGGGCTGCACATAGTCAGGCGCGTCTCCGGCCGCATTTTCGCCATATTTTACATTCCGCTGGTAGCGGTGTGCCGCTTTTTGTGCGCACTCTTGCACTGCGTGTATGTATGGTTGCCACGGTTGTTATGGCCACGAGACTCGGCACGAATACGCTTGCAGCTTACCAAGTTGCCAATTCTTGCTGGAACTTTGTGATGAATATTCTCGATGCTATTGGTATCGCTGCGCAAACTATTGTTGCAGCTGCACTTGGTGCGGGTCTTCGTGAGCGTGCCGGCATGATTACGCGTATTTGCGCTCAAGTAGGTGCGGTAAGTAGTGTGATTGTTGGTTTAGTAATGATATTAGTTGGATGGAGTTGCTCGCCATTATTCACTCCGCACGCGGATATTCAGCTCCTCATTGCGATCGGCATGACAATAATAGGATTGTTCCTACCTCTTGCTGGTTGGATGTGGGCTTTAGATGGCGTGCTTATTGGTGCTGGCGACCATCGTTATTTAGCAAAGGCTTGCTCTGCAACGGCAGTAGTGTATTTACTTGCGCTTCTTACTACTTACGCAATTGATTCGCTACTAAATACTCACGATATTACGCGAACTATTACGCTGTGGGTTGTGTTAAACGCTGTGTATATTGGTGGTCGTGCCGTGGGAAATAGTCTAAGAATACGCAACGATACGTGGATGGAATCTGCTGCGCGGCTGTAATACGTGCGCGCGTTTATACTCGATTCTATGGCAGATAATGATATGTGGCAGTCCGCGTCAAGCAAGGTGAGTCGCGCTGGAAGTAATCGAGGCGGCAACGGTGACGCTTCGTTATACGGTTCTGAAAGTACAAGTCGCGGCAGTGAAATGGGCGGTGTAACACTGTTTGATCGTGTGCCTCCGCACGATGTTGACGCAGAAATGGCGGTACTCGGTGGCATGCTCATGAGTAAGGATGCTATTGGTGAGGTATCGCAAGTACTTGAAACGGCTGATTTCTACCAGCCTCAGCATCAAACAATTTATGATGCTATTCTTACGCTGTTTTCTGGTTCGCAGCCAGTTGATGTTGTGCTGGTTGCTAACGAATTAATGAAAGCTGGCAATCTCGATAAAATTGGTGGTGCCGATTATTTGCACAGCCTCGTGGCTTCCGTACCGACGGCTGCAAATGCAATGTATTATGCAGATATTGTGCATCAGAATGCCGTTTTGCGTAACGTCATTACAGCCGGCACTAAAATTGCGCAAATGGGCTATTCTGCCTCAGGTGCGCAGGCAGAAGATATCGTAAATCTCGCACAATCGGAAGTGTACGAGATGAGCGCTGGTAGAATACGTCAGGATTATGTTGCTATTGGTCCGGTTTTGCAAAATACGCTCGATCAGCTCGATAAAATGCAGAATCATGAGCTTGAACAAGGCGTGCCAACCGGTTTTCGCGATATTGACGAAGTTACGCAAGGTTTGCAGCCTGGTCAAATGATTGTTGTTGCAGGCCGTCCAGCCATGGGTAAGTCAACGCTCGGCATTGATTTTGCACGTTCGGCTGCGTTGCATCATAATCTAACTACCATCGTATTCTCGCTCGAAATGAGCAAAGTGGAATTAGCGCAGCGCATTATTGCTGCAGAAACGAATATTCCGCTTGCTGCCATGCGTAGAGCGGAAGATATTACGCCGGATCGCTGGAATACACTCAATAATTTCTGGACAAAAATGCAGAACGCCCCACTTTTTATTGACGACAGTCCAAATATGAGTTTGATGGAGATTCGCGCAAAATGTCGTCGTTTGAAACAAACGAATGATTTGAAACTGGTAGTTATCGATTACCTTCAGCTTATGAGTTCCGGCAAGCGCGTTGAAAGCCGTCAGCAGGAAGTTTCGGAATTTTCGCGTGCGCTAAAATTGCTCGCTAAAGAGCTTGAAGTGCCGGTTGTGGCTTTAAGCCAGCTCAATCGTGGGCCAGAAATGCGCAACGACAAGAAGCCGCAACTTTCGGATTTGCGCGAATCTGGTTCTATCGAGCAGGATGCTGACGTGGTGTTCCTGGTGCATCGTCCTGATTTCTACAATAAGGAAGATCGCCCGGGTGAAGCGGATATTATTATGGCTAAGCATCGTAATGGCCCTACTGATACCTTCAATCTTGCCTTCCTTGGCGCAACTTCCAAATTTATGGATATGCCACAGGATTATCAGCAGGCAGGGGTGTGATAAGTATGTCAAGTGGCAACCATGAATCGCGTAAAAAGTTGCGTAAAGATTTGAATAAAGATTTGAATAAGACCTTGAACAAGCATTGGTACAGTTTTGCTATGCCCGCTGTAGGAAAGTTAGTATGCTTACTTTCCAGAGCTTTACATCACGGCGGAAGCGCTCTGCCAGGTAAAGTAATCGAGCGTCTTGATCCAGGCTTTTTAGCGCGAACCTTAGCAACATTACCGTACGGAATAGTACTTATTTCCGGAACTAACGGCAAAACTACCACGACGCGTATGGTAACTTCTATGCTGCGAGACGCAGGATTTAAAGTATTTACGAATCCAACAGGCTCCAACTTTACTAGAGGCGTAGTGGCAGCTCTCGCAAAAACTATGCCTGCTTTTGGCACAAAACTAGACGCGGATATTGCGGTTTTAGAGCTTGACGAAGCGTACGCAGTGCATTTTGTAAATCAAATTAAACCACGTTACGCTACGTTACTCAATGTTATGCGCGACCAGCTCGACCGTTTCGGCGAAATTGATACGACTGCAAAACTATTAAGTAACGTAGCCGCTGCGACTGAAGGAACGGTAGTGTTAAACCGTGAAGATCCACGTATTCGTGCGCTTGCAAGCGTTGTTCTTTCTGGTGCCAGCGTGCGCTACTTCGGTTTGGATGATGCAGTAAAAAGTATGTTCCCAACGGATGATGATTTGCACAATAATGTTGAGAAAAACGAAAATTGCGAAGACGGTGCAGTGGGGAGAGATAGCAACCTTCCCAAAGCAGATGTTGTGCTTTCAAAAGTTGGCGACCACGAGGCTGAGTTTATTATCAAAGGGCAGCGTAAAACTACTTCCGTAAAACTCGACGGAGCTTACAATATTTTCAACGCCGCAGCTGCTGCAACTGTAGTTCGTGCTATCTTAGCGGACGCGGCAAAACAAAATTCTGCGCTACAAAAATTCGACGACGATGCGCTTATGGCGGCGATTTCGCGCGTGACTCCAGCTTTCGGGCGAGGCGAAGTAATTGAAGTTAATAGTGCTCCAGTTGAGCTTGTTTTAGTAAAAAATCCTATTGGTTTTAGGCTTGCGCTTGCTTCTGATCATCCGCAAAATCACGATACAATGATTGCGATTTGCGACGAATATGCGGACGGGCGAGACATGAGTTGGCTGTGGGACGTTGATTTTACATGCTTGAGCGGCAGTGGAGTTGCGTGCGTTTCTGGCACTCGCGCATGGGACATGGCTTTGCGCTTGGAATACGATAAGGTTGCGGCTCGCAATGTGAATACGGATTTAGAAGAAGACGTTAAATCTTTCGTGAACGGTGATTTTAGTGGCAACACTAAAAACGCAAAACGCATATACTGCACGTATACTGCCATGCTCCGCGTGCGCGCGACTTTAGCGCAACTTGCGGAAGTTAAAGACGTTGGAGTTGGAAAGTAGTTGGAAAGTAGAAGTCATGAATGGTGCCAGTGATATTAGTCAGGCAACTGCTAATAATGAGTATAAAAATCGCGTGCTAGATATTGTGTCGCTATATCCGAAAGACATGAATATTTACGGCGACTATGGCAATGTGCTTACGATTATGCGCCGTGCGGAATTGTACGGATATAAACCTGTGTTGCACGAGTACAATGTTGGCGATGATTGGCCAAAGCGTGTGGATATGATTCTTGGCGGCGGTGGCCAAGACCATGGTCAAAGTAGAGTTACTGAAGATTTATTTGCGCGCGCGGATGCGATTCGGGAGCTTGCAAAAAGTGGCGTGCCAATGCTTATGATTTGCGGACTTTACCAGCTTTTTGGAGAGTATTTTGAAACCGTTGAGGGCCAAAAGCTTCAAGGAATTGGCATACTCGGTGAGCATACGGTTGGTCAAGACGTGCGCATGATTGGAAATCTTGTGGAGCACAGCGCCGATTTTGGCGATATTGTGGGCTACGAGAATCATTCCGGGCGCACAAGCTTGGAAGATGGCACGCAGCCGCTTGGCTCGGTTGATGGTGAAAATTGCGGAAATAATGGTGAAGATCACACGGAAGGCGCTCGCAAATATAACGTTATTGGAACGTATATGCACGGCTCAGTTTTGCCGAAAAATCCGCGCTTGGCTGACTTTTTAATTCAAAAAGCTGCAGAAAATCGTTACGGTGAATTTACACCAAATCAGACGGACGCTCAGCGCATAGAGCTTGCAAAACTGGACGAACTTGCCGATAGCGCTCGCAAAGTCGCCATAACTCGTCCGCGGTAAACTTGCCTGTATTATATACAAAAGCCTGCTGAATTATGCAAATTATTGCAAACCAGCAGGCTATTTTGTAGTTTTTAGATTGATTTTTGACTTTATTTTTCTCAGCTATTCGCACGGGAAACAACGTGTTAGTCGCAATGCAGCCGTTGCGTACGCTATTTATTGCGTTAGCTTTTTACTTAGTTCGCACCACGAGGCTTGCGCGTGTGGGTGTGAATTAAATAAGCCTGGCTGTCGACGAGCGGACGACCTTCCTTGTCGCGAGAGTGCAAGGTGTACGTGCCATCGCCATCCATCCACCATGAGACCGTAGAATCAGCCATTTGCAAATCAATATACTGAATCAACGCTTCAACTTGGTCAGGGGCGCTAATGCGAACCAGCGTTTCCACGCGACGATCAAGATTGCGGTGCATCAAGTCAGCTGAACCAATCCACACTTCTGGACCGCTCGCAGGGCCGTCTCCAATTTGTGGACCACAAGAATTAGCAAACGCGTAAATACGGCTATGTTCAAGGAACCTGCCGAGTACTGAACGAACGCGAATATTATCGCTCAATCCCTCAATACCAGGCTTCAATGAGCAAATGCCACGCTCAACAATATCAATCTTCACGCCTGCTTGCGAAGCGCGGTACAAGGCATCAATAGTTTGCTCGTCAACCACAGAATTGACTTTAATTTTAATCCACGCTTCTTTACCAGCAAGAGCCGCTGCTTCCTCGCGGCGAATACGTTGGATAATGCCAGTGCGAACCGTACGCGGAGCAACAAGTAAGCGGTGGAAACTTGACTTTGGAGCGTAACCAGAAAGCTGGTTGAACAGACGCGTCAAATCCTGTCCGACTACAGGATCGCAAGTAAGCAATCCCAAATCCGTGTATAAACGAGCTGTCTTAGGATTGTAATTTCCTGTACCAACGTGGCAGTAGCGTCGCAATCCTTCTGCTTCCTGACGGACCACAAGAGACAACTTGCAATGCGTCTTCAAACCAACAATGCCGTATACAACGTGCACGCCTGCGCGCTCAAGCTTACGCGCCCACGCAATATTCGCATCCTCGTCAAATCGTGCCTTAATTTCAACTAACGCAAGCACCTGCTTACCAGCGTGAGCCGCGTCAACAAGAGCATCGATAATCGGCGAATTGCTAGAAGTTCGGTACAAAGTCTGCTTAATTGCAAGAACCTTCGGATCGGCAGCAGCTTGCGCAAGGAAAGCCTGCACAGAAGTAGAGAAGGAATCATAAGGGTGATGCAACAAAATATCGTGCTCACGAATCGAAGCGAAAATATCTTGCGCATGGCTAGTTTCAACTTCCGCAATCTGACGATTCGTAGTCGGAATAAACGGACGATACTTTAAATCTGGGCGATCCAAAGCCTGCAACTCAAAAAGTACCGTCATATCGAGCGGCGAAGGTAAGCGATACACTTCCTCAGGGCTTACTCGCAACTGATTGGCAAGAAGTTGGGAAAGGAACGGGCTGGCTTCGTCGGAAATTTCCAAACGAATTGGCGGTCCAAAGCGGCGACGCAAAAGCTCTTTCTCCATAGCGTTGAGCAAGTTTTCTGCATCGTCTTCCTCAACGTCAATATCCTCATTACGCGTAACGCGGAAGGAGCGAGCTTCCTTAATAATCATGCCTGGGAAAAGCGATTCCAAGTGCGCTGCAATCAACTTTTCCATGGTGATAAAGCCGTAGCGTTCCTCGCGGCCTTCTTCATCTGTTAAATCGTCAACTGGCACAAGACGGTTCAAATTGTCTGGAATTTTTACGCGCGCAAAATGCGATTTCCCAGAATTTGGATTTTCGACGATAACAGCCAAGTTAATAGACTTGCCGGAAATGTATGGGAACGGGTGTGCAGGGTCCACTGCGAGTGGGGTGAGCACAGGGAATACTTGCTTGCGATAGTAATCCGAAAGGCGATCTTTTTCGGACTGAGTAAGCTTATCCCAGCTGAGCAAAACAATGCGCTGCTTGGCAAGTTCCGGGAGAATATGGTCGATAACATAGTGCGCATGCTCATCTTGGCGGCGATGCGTCACTTCGCTGATAGCGCGCAATTGTTGGCGTGGGCTGAGCCCGGATGCTGCGGTAACAGCAATGCCAGAATCAATGCGTCGCTTCAAGCCTGCGACTCGAACCATAAAGAATTCGTCGAGATTTGACGCAAAAATAGCAGCAAAATTAGCACGTTCAAGGAGTGGCAAATCGGTATTTTGAGCCAACTCAAGCACGCGTCGATTGAATTTCAACCAGCTTAACTCGCGGTCGAAGAAACGATCCTTTGGCAACGGTAGCTCACCCTCACGAGCTTCACGCTTTTCTGCCTTTTCATCTTCGGCGATGTGTTCTGCAATTTGACCTCGCAAAATCGCCTTTGAGGGAGCGTCAAAAATTTGTACCATACTCCGTAATTGTATGCGTTGTAAGGGAAGTGCGCGACTGAGTGTCGAAGCTTTCGACACGCCGACAATTATGCAATAAGAACGCAAGTGCACATGACAACCTTTGCATGTTCACAAAATAGTGCAAGAGACTTGATTTTTTGTGTGCAATTGAACAGTAGCAACAATATGTGAACAAAGGCTATTCTGTACTTTACTATTAAGCGAAAAGTGACGATAATAATAAGTACAAAAACAAATAGAGATAGCGGTAACCCACAAAAGTGTATGGATATGAAATCCGTGGACGTTGGACGGGACATTAAAGACTTTAACCGTTGCAACGAGGATGTTGTGCAGATGAATCCGCTGAAGTTGTTTTTGTAAACGAGAGGCTCGCCAAAGTGGCGGGCCTCTTTTGATGTGAGGGCGATTTTACTGCTCGTGCAGACTGTCGCGCGCATAAGGGAAACTATCAAAGAATAATTGTTGGAATTCATTTTCTTAGCTTCTTTGAAAATGAGAATATATTGTGTTCCATGCTGTGCTAATCGCAATTGCGAGTTGTGAATTTATTGACGCGTGATTACGTGTGTGGAGTTTGAAACAGGTAAGAAGGATCGAAGGACCATGCAACATTCGTTTATGGCAACGTTGGCTGCAGAATTTATCGGCACTGCTATTCTTATGATTTTCGGAAACGGTGCTGTAGCAAACGTTGAATTAAAAAATACTAAAGGACACCATGCCGGTTGGCTCAATATTGCCATGGGTTACGGTTTTGGTGTGATGTTCCCGGTGCTCATGTTTGGCGGAATTTCCGGCGCGCATATCAATCCTGCGATGACGATTGCGCAAGCTGTAAACGGCATGTTCCCATGGGAGAATGTAGCTCCTTATATTGTCGCTCAGCTTCTGGGTGCGTTGGTTGGCCAGCTTATTGTGTACGTAACTTATTTGCCGCATTACAACGAAACTGAGGAGCCAGAAGCAATTCTTGGCACTTTCTGCACTACGGATGCGTATAACAACAAAATTAACTACTTCCTTAACGAATTCTTCGGTACTCTTGTGCTTGTTCTGGCTGCACTTTGCTGCCTTACTTCTCCATGGGGTGAGAAGAATTTGGCCGGCGCTTCAATCGTTGTCGGCTTCGTTGTTTGGGGATTGGTGACTTCTATGGGTGGCCCAACTGGTCCTGCTTTGAACCCTGCACGTGATCTTATGCCGCGTTTGCTCCACGCAATTTTGCCAATTCCACACAAGGGTTCTTCTCGCTGGGGTGAAGCGTGGATTCCAGTTGTTGCTCCTACTGCTGGCGCAATCTTGGGCGTGCTTATGTATAAGGTCTTGTTTGCATAAAGCAGTTGCTTTGGATTGTGATTGATTGCGGTTTATTGCGATTGTAAGAAGCGCGTAATGCTAGTATGAATGCGTTACGCGCTTTTTATTTTGTAAGCTTGCGTTTATTAAGAAAGACGAAATCATGTTTTCTAAGTCACTTATTGCAATTGGGCGTTTTGCGCCGACTCCTTCCGGGCGTATGCATATTGGCAATATGGTAGCAATGTTGGCTGCGTGGCTCTCTGCAAAATCACAGGGCGGCCACATGCTTTTGCGTTTGGAAGATCTTGATATTGCGCGCATGCCGAAGGATGCTAGCGCGCGAGTTATTGACGATTTGAAGTGGGCTGGTCTTGATTGGGTTGGTGAGCCGACTTATCAGCATGAACGCACTGCAATTTACCAAGAAGCTCTTGAGACGCTAGAATCTTTGCAAGACGACGACGGAAATTCGTTGATTTACCCTTGCTTTTGCTCGCGTTCCGACATTCGCGCAATCGCAGCTCCGCAGGAAGGCGACGGTTTCATACGTTACCCGGGTACGTGCAGAAATCTTCGTAAAAACGCGCAAGGTTTGGCACAAATCGAAAAGCGTTTGCAAAATAATCAGCAACATTCTTTGCGGCTTGCTGTTCCTTCGGCTGATTCGAGGGAGGCAAATATTGATTTTGAAGACGCGATTTTTGGTGCGCAATCTTTTAATATTGATCGCGACTTGGGTGATATGGTGATTCGTCGCGCGGATGGCGTTTTTTCTTACCAGCTTGCGGTTGTTGTTGACGATGTTTTGAGCGGAGTAAATGATATTGTGCGCGGGCGTGATTTGCTTCGTTCGGCAGCGTTGCAGATTTGGATTGGTGAGCTGCTTGAAAAATCGGGATTTTTTGCGGCTCACGGTGTGCATTATGTGCGTCCGCAATTTGCGCACTTGCCGCTAATTGATAACGCTCAAGGCGAGCGGCTTGCAAAAAGTAAGCACTCGCTAGACGTTGGCGCGCTTCGAGAAGCTGGCTGGAGTGCCGAGCGCATGATCGGCTACTGCATGTATCTTTTGGGATACAAAAAGCCTGGGCAAAATCAGCCTGTAGATATGAGTGCTGCCGACGCGCTCGCGTTATTTAAAAGCCTTGACACGCCGTGGGATTCTGTTCGCGCAAACTTAGCCGACAAATCCGTGCCCTTCCTCGACTAAACTATGTAGTTAGGTTTGATAGATTGGGGCAATAAATGGCATATATGACGCAAAAAGATTTGGCGAATACTGAGGTCGATTGTGTTCGTGCGCGTCAAATTGCCGACGGCGTGCACAGCTTGCAAGACGCCATTGCTCAAGCCGAATCGCATTATGGTCGCAAAGCTGAATCGGTTATGTTGCTTGCCGCAACTAAAACGCGAGATGTTGGCGAAATTATGGCGGCGCTTCGTGCTGGAGTGCGAGTAATTGGGGAAAATCGCCCGCAAGAAATTGTTGCAAAAGCTGAAATTTTACGCGCGCAAGCTGCTAGAGAAGGTTTAAGCGTTGGTGTGAACGGCGAAATTCCACTCTATTTAATTGGTCAGCTGCAAAGCAATAAAATAAACAAAGTCTTGCCGCTTGCAAATGGGATTCAGTCGGTTGATGGCATTGAGCTTGCACAAAAAATATCTGCTCGCGCGCAAAATTTGGGACTTTGCGTAGATGTTATGCTGGAAGTGAACGTTTCGGGAGAAGCTACAAAATCCGGATGTGCGACAGAACGTGCGATTGACGAAGCGCTCGCTATATCTAGTCTTCCGGCGCTTAATTTGCACGGATTTATGACACTTGGAGCGCGTGTGGATGATGAAAAAATAGTGAGAAGCGGTTTTGCAAAATTGCGAGAAATTAGAGATTGTGTAAGTGAACAACTCGCGCAAGATCATGATGGAAACTCTGCAAAATTAGAGCTTTCGATGGGAATGTCCGGCGATTTTGCGTGGGCGATTGCCGAAGGCTCGACGATGGTTCGAATCGGTTCGGCAATCTTTGGCCCACGCGCATTCGTGTAGTTTTAAGTCAAAGTTTTAAGTCAAATTGATGATTTTAGTTACGCATGCACAATCACATTGCGCAGCGAACCGATGCCATCTACGTGTACAATCGCTTCGTCACCAGCGCGCAAAGTTCCAGCTGGGTACGGAGTTCCTGTCAAAATCACATCTCCTGGAAGAAGCGTTGAGAAGCTTGAAATCGCAGCAATTTGCTCAGGAATACTGTGAATAAGTCGAGCTGTAGTGCCGTCAGCTTCTGGCACATTTTCGCCATTAAGCGTAAATGAAATATGTGCATCGCGCCAATTTAGTTCGGTTGTAATCCAAGGTCCAAGTGGGCAAGAAGTGTCGAAGCCCTTTGCGCGCGTCCACATTGGGTCGCTTCCTGCGCAATCTCGTAAAGTTACGTCGTTTACGCACGTAAAACCAAAAACGTAATTCATTGCTGTGTCTGCAGTCACATTTTTGGCGATTTTGCCCATAACAACTGCCACTTCTGGCTCAAAATTCATGTCGTTTGAGCAAGCAGGAATCACAATCGGATCGTCCGGACCAATTACAGAAGTGCTCGGCTTTGTAAAAATCACCATATCTTCGGCAGTATGCGAAGAAGCCGCAGGAGAGGTAGCGCGCTCGTCGTCAGAGCGCGTATCGTAATTTTTTGCCAATCCGTAAACTTTCGAAGGAATAACAGGCACAAGCAAACGCACTCCATCAGCATCCAACGCGTAACGTTTACCAGTTGGCTTAACTCCTTGCGGGCTTAAAGGATGCCCTTCAAGCGCTACTAAATAATCTTTACCGTCGGTTTCGTCTTTTTGAACGAAAGCGTATTGCGGAACTTCATTATACGAAAAACGTGCAATTCTCATGCTTTTAAGATTACGACATATTTGCTACTTAATTAGAGACTATTTGCTACTTAATTAAACTTTGTCTGCTACTTAACTAAATTATTTGCGTAAATTATTTGCGATTGAAAATTCTTGAAAACAAAACTTGAGTCTAGTACACTCAAGTTTTAGGAATAAAGTTATAGGAAAATCTGTTATACGTATCAGATACATGAAAGTGAAAGCTCGTTAGAACTCGAAAGTATCGTCAAAAAGCTTGAAATTGCAATAAAAGTTGCAGTGATTTGACTTAACTGGAATGGTTTCTACAGCTTTCGTGGAAATGAGGTAGATATGGAACAAAAGTTTACAACCCTAGCGCAAGACGCATTAAGTGACGCTGTGCAAAGTGCAGCGGCTGCTGGCAACGCGCAAGTTGACACTTTGCATTTGGCGGATGCCTTACTTCGCCAAGAGCAGGGCGTTGTGCGCGCGCTTATTGCGCAGGCGGGGGCGGATGCGCAACAAATCGGTGCTGAAATTCGTAACGCATTAGTGGCATTGCCTTCATCTACTGGCTCAACTACAACTAAGCCAGACGCAAGTCGTCAGCTTTTGGCTGCGCTAAGCCAGGCAGAAAAAGAAATGCGTGCAATGTCAGACGAATACGTTTCTACGGAGCACATGCTTATCGGCATAGTTGCAAGCGCGCCGAATGCTGTTGCGGATATTTTCAAAAAGCATAATGTTTCTGCAGACGCGTTGCGAAAAGCTGTGCCAACTGTACGCGGAGGTGCGAAAGTGACCAGCCCAGACGCGGAAGGCAACTACAAAGCGCTCGAAAAGTATTCTGTTGATATGACTGCGCGCGCTCGCGAAGGAAAGCTCGACCCAGTAATTGGTCGCGATCAGGAGATTCGCCGCGTGATTCAGATTCTTTCTCGCCGCACGAAGAATAATCCTGTGCTAATTGGCGAGCCGGGCGTTGGTAAAACGGCAGTTGTAGAAGGATTGGCTCAGCGAATCGTTGCAGGGGATGTGCCTACAACTTTGCAAAACAAGCGTCTTATCAGTCTCGATTTGGCTTCGATGGTTGCAGGTTCGAAGTATCGCGGCGAGTTTGAGGAACGCTTAAAAGCAGTGTTGAAGGAAATCCAACAATCAGACGGTCAAATTATTACGTTTATTGACGAAATTCACACTGTTGTTGGCGCAGGATCTGCAGAAGGTTCAATGGATGCTGGCAATATGCTTAAGCCAATGCTTGCGCGCGGTGAGCTGCGTTTGGTTGGTGCAACTACGCTTAACGAGTATCGCGAACATATTGAAAAGGATTCGGCGCTTGAACGCAGATTCCAGCAAGTGTTTGTTGGCGAGCCTTCTGTTGAAGACACGGTGACGATTTTGCGTGGACTTAAGCAACGTTACGAAGCACACCACAAGGTGACGATTAGTGACGATGCAATCGTAGCCGCAGCAACGCTTTCAAACCGCTATATTACTGGCAGGCAGCTTCCAGATAAGGCGATTGATTTGGTGGATGAAGCGGCAGCTCACTTGCGTATGGAGCTTGATTCTCAGCCAGAAGAAATCGACGAATTACAGCGCAAGGTCACGCGTCTTGAAATGGAAGAAATGCAATTAAAGAAGGCGGAAGATGCTGCTGCACGCGAACGCTTAGAAAAGTTGCAGGAAGAATTAGCAAACTCGCGCGAAAAGCTTACTGGATTGAAAGCGCGTTGGGACGCGGAAAAGGCTGGCCATAACAAGGTTGGTGATTTGCGAGCGCAACTCGACGCTAAGCGCGTAGAAGCCGACAAATTCACGCGTGAAGGCAATTTGGAGCAAGCAAGCCGTATTTTGTATGGCGAAATTCCAAGCATTCAAAAAGCTTTGGAAGAAGCGGAATCGCAGGCTGCTAACGCTAAGAGTGAAGCGAAAGAGCCAATGGTTCCGGATCAGGTTGATGCTGATTCTATTGCAGGAGTTGTTAGCGAATGGACGGGCATTCCTGTTGGTCGCTTGATGCAAGGCGAAAATGAGAAGCTACTCAACATGGAAAAGGAGCTTTCTAAGCGTGTGGTTGGTCAAAGCGAAGCAATTCAGGCTATAGCGGATGCTGTACGCAGAAGCCGCGCTGGAATTGCAGACCCGAATCGCCCAACTGGTTCCTTCTTGTTCTTGGGTCCTACTGGCGTTGGTAAGACGGAGCTTGCTAAGGCTCTTGCCGACTTCCTGTTTGACGACGAGCGTGCAATGGTTCGCATTGATATGAGCGAGTACATGGAAAAGGCTTCTGTTTCGCGTCTAATCGGTGCTGCTCCTGGTTACATTGGCTATGAGGAAGGCGGCCAGCTTACTGAAGCTGTGCGTAGACGTCCGTATTCTGTAGTGCTTTTTGACGAAGTTGAGAAGGCGCATCTGGAAGTATTCGACGTTTTGTTGCAGGTTTTGGACGATGGTCGTTTGACTGACGGTCAGGGTAGAACGGTTGATTTTACGAATACGATTTTGATTATGACATCAAACTTGGGTTCGCAATTCCTTGTGCAAGAGGGCTTGGACGATGCTGCTAAACGCAAGGCTGTTATGAACGCTGTTCACGCTGAGTTTAAGCCAGAGTTCATTAACCGTTTGGATGAGCTTGTTATGTTCCATCCGTTGAGCCGCGAAGAGCTTGGTGGAATTGTGGATATTCAAGTTCGTCAAGTGGCTGCACGCTTGAGCGACCGCCGCATTAGCTTGGATGTGAGCGATTCTGCTCGCGCTTGGCTTGCAGAGCATGGCTATGATCCAGTTTATGGTGCTCGTCCGTTGCGTAGATTGGTTCAGACAGAAATTGGCGATCAGCTTGCGCGATTGCTGCTTTCCGGCAAGGTGCATGATGGCGCTCGCGTAGTTGCGGATTGTGCAGAGAGCGACGACCATGTAACTCTCAAGATTGCGTAATATATGCACTATTTAATGTAGTCAAATAATGTAGTCAAATAAAACAAAGCGTGCTGTTTATTGGATTATTTCCCAGTAGACAGCACGCTATTTTTGTATCTAAATAAAAAATATTTGTAGAATGAACTTGAAATAAAAAGGTGGAATTCCCCCTTAATTTTTCGAGTTATTGCTGATAATTGGCATTATAGGATATGCGTATCTTTTAAAATTTTAATTGGTTTTTGTAAAAATCTATTTTTTTTTTATGTTGAATTATTATAAAATACGTGTACGTATTCAAGGCTGAATACGTTATGAAGCAGATTGAAAATGGAGATACTAATTGGATAAAAGATGGCGTTGAATATTCTGGTGGCTGTATTTTTGGGTTTAATGATACTCCTAGTGGCAACCCTGTCACCATGGAAGTTGGAAGTAATTAGTCTAGTTGGTATAAATATCAAATTGCTATAACGTTAAGTGGTGAGATATGCAAGAATCATATACGGGCTCAGATGTGCAACTTGTTAATGTGAATTTTTCGTATGGGAAAAAACAAATTTTGCATAATCTTTCTATAGATTTATCTTTTGGTATATGTGGTCTTTTGGGGCCAAATGGTGCTGGGAAAACTACTCTGCTTAACGTTATAGCGACTATTTATGCTCCCTCTAGTGGGAAACTTTTTGTTCATGGCTTTGACGTAACTGATCGTGCGGAAAGGGCTAAAGCTCGGTCAAATATTGGTTATTTGCCACAATCATTTGAACTTATGAATGCATCGAGTGTGTTAAAAAATGTTCAATATGCCGCATGGGCGCGAGGTTTATCGTGGAGTGCTGCGTATCAAGCTGCTTGGAATGCTCTCAAACAGGTTGGCTTGGAAAAACAAGCACATCGCATAGTTGCAAAAATATCAGGAGGTCAGCGTCAGCGTGCTGGTATTGCTTGTGTGATTGCTAGTCAGCCTGCAGTACTAATACTTGATGAGCCTACTGTTGGTTTAGATCCTGAGCAGCGTATTGATATTCGTAATTTTCTTAAGTCTTATTCGCAAAAGCATACTGTTATTGTCAGTACGCATTTAGTAGAAGATTTAGCAGTAATTGCGGATCGGGTTATAGTTCTTAATGAAGGAATTATATTGCTTGATGGGAAAATGGATAATCTTCTTCAGTATGCTAATCGTGAAGATCTTATGGTAACTCCATGGGAATCAGGGTATAGGCATTTGCTATCTAAATTTCATAAAAATTAGTAGTAGCAGTAACTGGATATGTATAGTTTCTTATTTCGTTAATGTGGTAGTTAGTAGGGATGTGATTAAATATGCGTCAATATTCTAACTTTTTGACTGAATTCGGATTTTTTACGAAAAGTCATAAGAAGTGCACAATTATTTCACGTATTATGTCCCCATTATCTCTAATAAGCAGTTGTATTTTTAGCTTATTTTTGATTGCATATCCTGTTTTTTTGGGTGTGGCAAATTTTTTAGCGCATAATAATAATTATGCGCTTTGGTTAAGAATTGATGTCACGTGGATGCATTGTTTGTCTGATATTGTTGCTTGCATTTTTGGCGCATGGTGTTCATGTAAAGCTTGCTCGCCCAGATGTTTGGTTAATCCTGCGTGGTGTGCAGGAAAATCAGCCAGTCGTTACGCTATTCCTATACTAAAAGGCGCTATACTGTGCAGTTTGTTATATTGCGTAAGTATATTGCCAACAGTAATTCAGAGTGATGTAAATATTACAAATTTCCCGTATTTTCCACTATTATGTGGAGGCGTGACGCCAAGTGCATTTTTTGCAATTGGTTTTACTTTAGGAGTAATTATTGGCAATCGTTGGGCAATTGTATTCTCAGCTTTATTATCTTTTGCAATAATTTGGTGCTGTATTTATGGCGTCATTATAATGCGTAATGGCACCATACCTCAAGGAGATATTTTTCCTAGATATTGGGGTAGTAGTTTATACGCAATACTTCCAGTGTCGGATGCTGGTATTGGTGCTGAGCCTGGTTTGCGCATGAACCCATGGTTGGTGACTTTGCGCATATTCTTTGTGTGTGTTGTTATCGTTTCATGCATTCTTTGTTGCGCGCATATTAGATATTTTTGGCAAAAGGGATCTTATTGGCGCATAAAAGCAATAAGTATTTCTTTAATTATGCCAATAATATGTGCTTGTTGTATAGCTATGTGGGGTCCAAAACCTTGGATTCGCTCTGGACCTTTTGTGCCTCAGTGTACGACGTTTAAAGATACAGCTTTTTCTGTTTGTGTACATCCTGAAGAAGCTTATATTCGTAAACTTCGTGCTGTTAAACATTTGAAAACTGTTGCTTCTTGGTTTCCTAAGAATCAGAGAGATTCGCAAGGCAAAGGAATTGTGCTTGTGCTTGGAAATGCGTTTACTCCAACAAATACTGAAAAATCTTGGAATCTTACTAATAGTGGTTTAATAAAGTTACGTAATCTTAAAGCTACTGTTATTCAACAACAAACAGATACATTTGTTAGGCGTTCTGAGAAATATGGTGATATGACTGGTATCGCTCAAGAAGTGTTACAAAGATTTGTGCCTGCAAAATGTGCATCAAGTGCTATGAAAGAAGTATATGTAAAAAAGAATCTTGATTCAAACGCTTCTGTTACAGCATTTTTGCTTGCTCAGCTTCCTTCTCGTATAAGTAATGATGTGTATGGGGCATACGGATTTATTCCAGGTGAAGCAAACGATAAAGTGGCTATGAGTATTAATAATGCTGATGATGCTAAGCTGAAACAATTTGTAAAAAATCATGTTAAAGAACTTAATCAATGCCTCATAACTCCACAACAAGTCTTATCGGAACTTGGTGATAAGCATGAAAAATAATTTCCGCGCGTGGCTTGAAGGTAGGCATTATATTGTTGCAATCGTTGCAATTTTATTGTCCGTAGTCCTTCCCTCTTTAATGCTTGTTATATTCAGATCATTTGTAACGCAGTTGCCAGTTTATGTTGGTTATATGTGTTTGCCAGATTCTGCTAATGTGCATAATGCGGTAGAAGGTATAACGTTCCAATGTCAATCTGGTAGTAGTGTTGTTAATTTTGTTGTTCCTCTGTATGAAGTTATTGTAGTTGGGTTTATTACCGCGGCATTCGTTTGCCTTGCTCCGATTATGGTATCGTGGGAACGTTTCGTGATGAAAAGGCTGCGAATATATGCATTGAGTGCTGCTTTATTGTGTTTGTTTGTTTCATTCGGCGCTTCAGTGTTAATTGTTCGTATAATTGATTTGCAGTTATTGAGTACATTGCAGATGATTTTAGGTAATGCTTGGATTGATATTGTGCTCATAATGATTGGATTAGCCTGTTTTGGAAGGTTTTACGGCCTTGCATTTGGTGTCTTTTTAGCGGTGATGAATATTGCCACACAAGGTTTGCAAAGTAAAATTGGATTGATTTTGCGATGGTATCCTTCTGGAACTTTGCCTGTAATTCCTGGACAATCCATATTGTTATATGTCGTTGTTGTGCTTACTGTAATTGCAGTTTGCCTGTGGAGCGGCACGTGTGGACGTGGATTGCTTTATTTTGAACGTGCTTAAAAGGCGTGTTTAATTATGTTTTAAAAGTCAACTCAATAGTGTTTAATAGAACGTATGTTCGATAATATTGTGATGCTTGTTTTAATGGTGGTTGCTGTAGCAATAACCGCTGTTATTGTGTTGGCTATTGTTAAGCACAACTCTGGAACGCAAGGCACTAATGGCGTAAACCAGCGCGAATTTAACGAATTACGCTCGCAGTATGAACAAGCGCGCACTCAAGCGCAAGAAAATGGCAATCAGGCTATACGATATCGCACACAAGCAGAGCAGCTTGCTGAACGATTGAAATTTGTGGAGTCTGAGCTGTTAAAAGCACAGCAAGCAGAGCAATTGCGAGTGAATCGCGAAGAACAATTGCGTGCAGAGCGAGAAGAACGCGAACGATTAAATCGTGAAAAAACTTTGAAAGAGCAAGGTAAAGTCTTGGAAGCGCTTGCTCCAGTAAAAGACAATCTCGAAGCATTGAAGAATAAAGTTTCGCAGATTGAAGAAGGGCGTAAGCAAGAAATGGGCGTGCTGAGCACTCAGCTTAAAGGCTTAAGTGAGCAGCAAACAAGGCTTGACCGCGAAACAAGTTCGCTTTCTGCAGCATTGCGAAATAATAAGGTTCGCGGAGCTTGGGGCGAGGCTCAGCTAAAGAATATTGTGGAATCCGCAGGCTTGCTTGAGCATGTTGATTTTGATACGCAGGTTGTTGTAACTGGAGTAAATGGTGAACAGCAGAGGCCAGATATGGTTGTGCATCTGCCAGGAGGCAAAACAATTCCAGTTGATGCAAAAGTTCCGTATGCGGATTATCAGCGTGCTTGCGAAATCCCAGATAACGCAAGCGACGAAGAATTAGCTAGAAGGAGCGAGCTTCTAAAAGCGCACGCTAAGGCTTTGCGAGAACACGTTAGAGTATTAGGGGCTAAAGCATATTGGCAGGCTTTTGAAACAGCACCAGATTTTGTAGTTGCATTTATTCCAAACGAAGCATTGCTTCAGGCGGCTCTTGAAGCGGATCCAACGCTTATGGATGATGCTTTTGCGCAAAAAGTAGCACTTACTTCACCAGTTACTTTGTGGGCTGTGCTTAAGTCTGTTGCGTACGCATGGCAGCAGCAAAGTCTTACAGATGATGCAAAAGAACTTTTCGATTTATCTCGAGAATTGTACGATCGCTTTGCAGTTCTTGGAGAAAATGCTTCAAAACTTGGCGTATCCTTGGCAAGAACAGTTGCAGCTTACAATAAGTTTGCTTCTTCGCTTGAGTCGCGAGTGTTGGTAACAGCGCGTAAACTTCAGAAGTTAGACCAAAGTAAAGTTATTGCTTCAATAGATCTTATAGATTCTGATAAAGCTGATGTTAAAGAGCTGAGCGCTCCGGAAGTATCAGTAGAAGATCGTTAAGCATAAAAACATCAAAGCATCAAAAATTGAACAACTCTAAACGCTAAGGAGTGCAAAATGGCAGAATTACAAGAGGAACGTGCGGAACTTAAGCGCATGCTTTGTGCGGATATGAGTGCGAAACCATTTAGTGAACTGTTTTCTGTTACTTTTAATCAGCGCGGCTCCAAGTTGGTTGGTGATGTTCTTTTTGACGCAATTGAGAAAGCTGGGTATTCGTTAGAGCGCGATGTTGACGCTGTTGGTGCGTTAACTGCTGCTGCAGTTCCAATGGTTTTTGCGCTTATTCATGCTGCAGAACGTAAAGGAATTGCACTCGACGGCTTTGTTATGGATTTTGTTTTTCCTGCAACAAAAGGTCCGTCAGTTAAAGGCAAGCGAGTATTATTGCTTGACTCTTGGCTTTCTGAAAAATCGTATGTTCAAACTTCTTCGCTTGTGACTTTACGACACGGCAATGAATTAAGTCTTGATTTTGGCATTGTTAATCAGCAAGGCGCGCAAATTCTTGCTATAGTTGCATTAATTGGTGGTGTTGACGCCGACGAACAAGGCATGAGGCATCTTCAATTAGTAAATCCAATAAGTGAGGAGAGTACTAAAATGGCATTTGTTCAAGCTTTCGATGAAGAAGAATTACGTGCAGATGCAGATCACGAAGATTGCTGCAACGACAACTGCTGCGGTGGTCATTGTGAGGTTAAATGCACGGGTGATTGTGCTCATGATGGTTGCACTGAGCCTTGCTGCGAGGATAACTGCTGCGGTGGTCATTGTGAGGTTAAATGCACGGGTGATTGTGCTCATGATGGTTGCACTGAGCCTTGCTGCGAGGATAACTGCTGTGGTGGTCACTGCAAGGTAGAGTGCACGGGTGATTGTGCTCATGATGGTTGCACTGAGCCTTGCTGTGAAGATAACTGCTGTGGTGGTCACTGCAAGGTAGAGTGCACGGGTGATTGTGCTCATGATGGTTGCACTGAGCCTTGCTGCGAGGATAACTGCTGTGGTGGCCATTGCAAGTCAGGTTGCACAGGCGATTGCGCAACTGATGGCTGCCAAGACTAGTTGCAAAGACTAGCTGCCAAGCCTCAATCGCAAATTAATACTTTAATTGGAGCAAAACTTATACATGCACGAACCGAATCCAATTACTTTGGCTGCAAAAGCTTCCGATGAGCCAGAATTCCGACCTATAGGAGTTGGCCCATGGGAAGAAGAACATCCAGGTGAGCCTCGTCCAGATAATCCAGAATCGCCAAATTATGATGCGCGGTTTAGCACTGAATTACTAGACGAAGGCGACCAGCGTAACGTCCTAGACCGCTACCGGTACTGGAAAGTAGAAGCCATAAAAGCGGATCTCGATTCTAAAGGCCGTCACGAGTTTGAAGTAGCTGTAGAAAATTGGACTCACGATTTCAACATAGGCTCTATGGTCCGCACTGCAAACGCGTTTACTGCGAAAAAAGTGTATATCGTAGGGCCTCATAAATGGAATCGTAAAGGCTCGTTAATGACCGAGCTATACCAATACGTTGAATGCTGTCCAACTATTGAAACTCTAGTAACTAATTGGCGCGAAAACATGCTTAAAGAAGCAGAAGAAGCGCATCAACTTTTGCTTAAAGCACAAGCAGAAGGCAATAAAGAAGCCGAAAAAATCGCAAATATTAAGGAACAAGACGCTAAAAACGCGCGCGTTATAGCGCTCGACATTATTCCAGGCGCTGTTGCTATGGAAAACTACAAGTTCCCTAAACGTTGCCTTATGCTTTTTGGCGCGGAAGGTCCAGGTCTTTCTAAAAAAGCACTAGAGATGGCGGATGACGTTGTTTATATTTCGCAATTCGGCTCAGTGCGTTCGCTAAATGCAGGAGCTGCTGCGGCTGTTTCCATGCACGCGTGGATTGCGCAACATGCAGCACCAAATTGCTGAATATTAATTAAAATTCAACAGTCTGTACTCATAAACGCTTACATTTAATGTGTATTTTTTTTTATTTGTGATACTGTTAAGCTATGTTAGAATTCCAACATATTACAAAGCGTTTCGGCGCAAAAACAGCGCTTAACGACGTTTCTTTCGTCGCTGAAGACGGTAAAGTCACGGGCTTTTTAGGCCCTAATGGCGCTGGTAAATCTACTACCATGCGTTGCGCGTTAAATCTTATTCATGCCAATAGTGGTACTTCTCTTATTGACGGAAAACCTTACGCAAAAATCGCATCCCCAATGACAGAAGTTGGCGCAGTTCTTGACGCAAAGTCTGCTCACAGAGGTCGAACGGCGTACAATCACTTGTATTCACTCGCTTTAACTCACGGAATATCAAAAAAGCGCGTTGACGAAGTGATTGATATTACTGGTTTAACTAGCGTAAAAACCCGCAAAGCGGGATCCTTCTCGCTCGGTATGAGCCAGCGTCTTTCGATTGCGGCGGCGCTTTTAGCAGATCCGCACAATCTTATTTTGGACGAGCCAATTAACGGCTTGGATCCAGAAGGTGTTAAGTGGGTTCGCGAATTATGCAAGTATTACGCAAGCGAAGGCCGCGCAATACTACTTAGCTCGCACTTAATGAGCGAAGTTGCTCTTACTGCAGATAACCTTGTGATTATTGCGCACGGAGAAATTTTGGAGCGCACAACAGTACAAGATTTTGTTGACGCACATTCTCAACATGCTATACGTTTAGTGACACCTGAAGGTGAAAAACTAAAGTCTGTGCTTGTTCAGAATCATCCGGAATGCAAGATTGTGACTGATAACCGCACTCCTGAAGACGTTCAAGAAGGCGAGCTTTTTAGAATAACAGGTTGCGAACTCAACCAGATTGCGCACGAAATTGCGGATAATCAAATTTTGGTATATCAGCTAAATCAAGAGCACGCTTCGCTTGAGGAAGCATATTTGGCTCTTACGCACGGCCAGGAGCAGTACGTAACAAAAGCATTGCCAAATGCTACTGCTGCGACTGGAACGCAATATGTAGATGGAAGGAGCGCAAAATGAGTGGGCAAATTGAACAAGCTGTTGAATATCCGGCGAGCAATTCTTACAAAACAGGCCGCAGCATGAACGCTCAGCACTTACGCCTTACATTTATGCACACGCTTAAATCTGAAATTGTTAAGCTGCGCGGACTTGCATCAACATGGTGGTGCATGGCATTAACAGTTGTTTTGCCAGTAATTTTTAGTTTTATTATCGCGCTTGTGCAAAAAGCAATGTCTAAAGTTGACATTAAGAATGTGGCAAATCAAAGTAAATCAAGCGCTGCAATTACTGTTGGGCCGAGCAATAAAAGTGACCTTATTGCATCTCAAGAAAGCATTTTCCACTTGGTCATTAGCTTTGCTTCTATATCTTTGATTGTTTTGGCGATTTTTGCAGTGCTTGCTGTAACCGCGGAACATTCTACGACTTCAATTCAGGCTTCTCTTACGGCTGTACCTAAAAGGGGTGTGCTCTTTACGGCTAAGTTTATTGCTGTTGCAATCTACGTTTTTGTAGCCCAACTTATTGCAATGACAGTTTCTTTAGCTGCTGCAGAATTAGCTTTTATGGGAGATAACATTTCCGGATTATCTGGAAGCAACGTGTGGAAATTGCCTCTTACGCTGTTCCTTGGCTCTCCTGCAATTATGGTTGTTGTAGCAGCTATGGCCTACGGTTTTGGCATGATTTGCAAGTCAACTGCTGGCGGAATTATGTGCGTTATTGGAGCCGTGGTGATTCTGCAGACCATTGTTAGCATTATTATGCTTGCAAGCAATTTTGCGAAGTGGACTTCAATACTTATTCAGATTTTGCCAGGCAGTGCTGTAAGCCAATTCTTAGGAGCCTCCGCTAATTCTGGGCTGCAACTTCCACCAAACGCATATGTTTTCACATGGTGGCAGTCCGGTTTAGTGGTTCTTGCTTGGGGTGTAGTCATGTATGCAATTGGCCACGTTATTGAAAAGCACCGCGATATCTAAAATATTTAAAATATCTAAAATATTTAAATATTCTGCAAATAATATTTCGCAAATAAAATAAATAAAACAAATAAGACAAATAAAACAAGGGCTTTATCTCGTAACTGACTACAAGATAAAGCCCTTAATTGTATTCACTTATATTTAATTATCAATTATTTATTAAGTTATCTTTATTAAGTTATCTTTATTAAGTTATTTTTATTAAGTTATTTTATTAAGTTATTTTATTAAGTTATTTTTTGAAATTGTGATAAGTATCAATCGTTCTTCACAGTTTCAGCAACGCGAGGCCACAAGGTTGTGCCCCAGTTGCTAATAGTACGCTGACGAACTAGTGGCAAATCAGAACGGTCATATACTGTGCGCCATGGTTCCCAAACCAAACCAGTCTTTTCAACCAACTTGATTCGTAGATTGCGTACATTACCCTTGAACTGAATAGTTGTGTTGAAGTGAGCGGTGCGATACTTGCCGTTGCCTTCCCAAGCGCGAGAACGCACGTAAGGGGTGCCGTCAATTTCGGTGCCATACTCATCCCAGTAGATGTAGTAACGAGCTACGTAAGCTCCACGGTGATCCAAAGTCAAGTAGCCGTCGCGGTAGGAAGAAACCTTGGTTTCAACGTAATCGCTATTGGTTTGCAAAGTTGCTACTTCGTTATCCTTGACGAAGGAAGTGGTGTAAGCAATTGGAACTGCTGGGCTGGAGGTGCTCAAATTTGCGCCTTCCTGGATCAAAGCCTTCAACGTATCGATGTTGCCGGTAACAACCTTAGCTGCACCGTTTGCGCTGCCGCCGAGAATCACAGCAGTTACAGAAGTGTTCTGCAAAATGCGATGGAACTCGGTGTTTGGCTTGATTTCAACACCCTTGATTGCAGCTTCAACAGCAGCCTGGAAATCAGTGCTCTTGCTGCGGGTGTCGAACTTTACGTACATTGAACGGCCATAGGCTACGTTGGACACATATACTGGCGGACGCTTGCTGTCTATTCCGCGATTCTTCAAGCTTTCTGGCGTAGTGCAAGGTGCGAAGAAGTCGGCTGGGCTATCTGGAGCATCAACACTTACGGTGTAGTAGGTCTGCTTGAAGTTCACAATTTGAGTCTGCTTTTCGCCCTTGTGCACAGCATCGAAATCAATCTTCAGAGGAACGCCAATCTTGGCGAAATCGGCACCAAACTTTGCTTTGAGCTGGTTCATGCTTTGTGCGCTTGCAGAATCGTACTGCATGCGAGCTGCCACATGATGGCTTGAAGCATACTGTGCATTCCACTTAGAAACTAAGCTGTTCACTGCGGAAGTTACAGAGCTCTTAGTTGGGCGCTGAACAGTTACAGCACTTTCGCCGCCGTGGAAGCCTGGCAAATCAACGCTCAAGGTGATTGGGGCGCGGTTTGCGGAAATCAGGCTTGGCATATTGTCCATCAAATTCTGGTCAGCGCGGAACAGTGCACCTGGGTATACGCGATCATTATTGGCGGAAGTAACCGACAAATTTGAAGTTGTATTGGTGATGTTCTTCTTTTGGTGTTCGACGACGACGAATTCGCCGCCTTTGTCGAAGCTGTCGCTGGAGAACTTGTTGTCAATGGTTTCGCCATGACGGGCGAGAATGTTTGTTTTATCGTATTGCAAATCCCACAAATAATTATTCAGAGAATCCTTCTTGACTGCGCAAGATGTGGTTGGCTCAGAATCCTTAGCTGCAGGAGCGGCCATTGCTGGTGCTGCTAAGCATTGTGGGATAATAGTTGCGCCCGCGAGCAACAACATTGCTGCATTACGGTAGAACTTTGTGTTCTTCATATGTGTCCTTCAATTTTATATTTTTATGTTATTTTTTGATTATTATCTTGTAGTGAGATGCTGTATTTTTATGTGCTTCAGTGCATGATATGCTTCGCTGCATTAGGCTTCAGCTTCTCACATCACCCAATTATTACACACTTTCTTATTTTGCGATAATTGCATAAAATAATTTTTCATTTTTCAGACAAATGTTTAAATATCCTTGAAATATCAACAGTTTGTAATTACATCATTTTTAGACTTACGGCGTGTTGCGATGGTATGAAGTGCGAATTTTGTAATTTTATATACGTAATAATTTTGTGAAAGTACATGTAAAATGTATGTAATAATCTTCCTTTGCGTGGCGCGTATGCGGTACGCATTATTTTAACTATTCTTGCGCAAGTAGCGTTATATAAAATTTCCCCCAAAATATAAATTAGCAAACGTACATGCGCATTGTACTTAGTAAAAAATGTTGCTGCAATAATGCGTGTGAAGCTTTTATCCACATTGCTTTTTTCTACTAACGAAGGTCACGCATCACACATATAGTTGAGGTTATGCCTACATTCACACGCGAAGAAATTGAGCATTTGGGTGTTTTGTCCCAGATTGCTTTAAGCGACGAGGAAATTAGTCGCTTGCAAGGCGAATTAAACGTCATTGCAGAATCTATTAATAAGGTGCAGGAAGTCGCTGGCGAAGATGTGCCACCTACTGCAAATCCAGTACCTCTGGAAGCGTATTTGCGTCCAGATGAGCCTGCTACACCGTTGACTCAGGAAGAAGCGCTTTCTGGTGCGCCTAAGAGTGAGTCGGGCATGTTTGTAGCGCCTCGCATTTTGGGGGAGGAATAAAACATGACTAATACTCAGGATTTAGTGAAGCTTTCTGCTGCCGAGATGGCCAAGGCTGTAAAAGCTAAGGAAGTTTCTAGCCGCGAGCTGGTGGAAGCTCATTTGGCTGTAATTGAATCAGCTGAACCAGAAATCAAAGCATTCTTGCACGTTTCTGCAGATATTGCGCTTGAGCAAGCAGATGCTTTTGATAAAAAGAATGCTAATGGCGAGGCTGAAGGTTTACCTGAGCTTGCTGGTGTGCCAATTGCAATCAAGGACATGATTGTTACTAAGGGCATTCCTACTACTGCAGCTTCTAAGATTCTTGAAGGTTGGGTGCCGCCTTACGACGCTACTGTTATTGAAAAGCTCAAGGCAGCTGGCATGCCAATTCTTGGCAAGACTAATTTGGATGAGTTCGCTCAAGGTTCTTCTACTGAACATTCCGCGTACCAAACCACCTGCAATCCTTGGGATACTGAGCGCGTTCCAGGCGGTTCTGGCGGCGGTTCTGCGGCTGCTGTTGCCGCATTCGAAGCTCCTATTGCTTTGGGTACGGATACCGGCGGTTCCATTCGCCAGCCTGGTGCTTTAACTGGTACTGTTGGCGCAAAGCCAACTTACGGTGGTGTTAGCCGCTTTGGTGCAATCGCTATGGCAAGTTCCTTGGATCAGATTGGTCCTGTTTCTCGTACCGTTCTTGACTCTGCGCTTTTGCAGGAGATTATCGGCGGTAACGATAAGCGCGATTCTACTTCTATTCCAGCTCCTGTTCCTCCAATGGCTCAGGCAGCACGCGAAGGCGCTCGCCGTGATTTGAAGGGCGTAAAGGTTGGTCTTGTTAAGGAGCTTAGTGGCGACGGCTTCCAGCCAGGCGTTGAAGCGCGCTTTAATGAAGCTGTGCAGTTGCTTAAGGATATGGGCGCAGAGGTAACGGAAGTTTCCTGCCCTCATTTCCCTTACTCTTTGGCTGCATACTACATTATTATGCCTTCGGAAGTTAGCTCCAACTTGGCTCGCTACGACGGCATGCGCTACGGTTTGCGCGTAATGCCACCAGCAGATAAGCCTCAGACGGCTGCGAACATGATGGCTGCAACTCGTGAAGCTGGATTCGGCGACGAAGTAAAGCGCCGTATTATTCTCGGTACTTATGCTCTTTCCGCCGGCTACTATGACGCGTGGTATGGCTCTGCACAAAAGGTTCGTACGCTTATTATTCGCGACTTTGAAGAAGCGTTTAAGAAGGTAGATGTTCTTGTTTCCCCAACAAGCCCTACAACGGCGTTTAAGTTTGGTGAGAAGATGAACGATCCACTTGCTATGTACATGAACGATATTGCTACGATTCCTGCAAACATGGCTGGCGTTCCAGCTTTGAGCCTCCCAGCTGGCTTAAGCGACGATGGCTTGCCTGTAGGTATGCAGATTATTGCTCCGCAATGCCATGATGAGAAGATGTACAAGCCTGCAGCAGCGTTGGAAGCAGCGCTCGAAGAAAAGTGGGGCGGCCCAATTTGGAAGTCGCTTAAAGCTGGTTGGCTCGATTCATTGGCTAAGTAAAGTGAAGTAAAGCTTTAAGTAAGAAGGATTCTCATGGCTGAAAAACTTATGAAATATGCCGATGCTGTGGAGCAATTTGACCCAGTTTTCGGTTTGGAAACCCACGTTGAGTTGAGCACGCGCACTAAGCTGTTCTGCCCGGCGGAAGTATCGTTTGGTGGCGAACCAAATACGCAGCTAACTCCTGTGAGCCTTGGTTTGCCAGGTTCTTTGCCAGTGTTAAATAAGACTGCAGTTGATTACGCTATTAAGCTCGGTTTGGCGTTGCATTGCGAAATTGCTGAGTGGAGCCAGTTCGCTCGTAAGAACTACTTCTACCCAGATATGCCTCGCGACTACCAGATTTCCCAGTACGACAAGCCTACTAATGGCAACGGTTACTTGGATGTTGAGCTTGAAGATGGCACGGTATTCCGCGTGCCGATTGAACGCGCTCACATTGAGGATGACGCTGGTAAGAATACTCACGTTGGTGGCGCTGACGGCCGAATCGAAGGCGCAAATCACTCTTTGGTTGATTACAATCGCGCAGGTGTACCTTTGATTGAGATTGTAACTAAGCCAATTGAAGGTGCGGGCGCTCGCGCTCCAGAAATTGCCGGCGCTTACATGCGTGCTATTCGCGATATTGTTCGCGCTCTCAACATTTCCCACGCTCGTATGGAGCAGGGCAATATGCGTGCTGACGTGAATGTTTCGCTTCGTCGCAAGTCGACTGATCCATTTGGTACGCGTTCCGAAACCAAGAATGTGAACACGTTCCGTGGTATTGAAAAGACGTTGCAATATGAGATTCGTCGCCAGGCTGCTATTTTGAGCGAAGGCGGCGAGATTTTGCAGGAAACTCGTCACTGGGATGAAGCAACTCAAACCACTGCTGGCGGTCGTGTGAAGTCGGATGCTGACGATTACCGTTACTTCCCAGATCCTGATTTGGTTATGCTTCACATCACGAAAGATCATATTGAGCGCATGAAGGCCGAAATGCCGGAAATGCCTCGTGAACGCCGTAACCGTTTGCAAAGCGAATGGGGTATTAGCAATCTTGAAATGCGCGATATTTTGAACGCAGATGCTCTTGATTTGGTTGAAGAAACCGTTAAGGCTGGTGCAACTGCAGCAGGCGCTAAGAAGTGGTGGCTCGGTGAGCTTGCTCGTGAAGCAAACACTCGTGGCGTGACTTTGGAAGAGTTGCCTATTACTCCGCAAGATGTGGCTGAAGTTGAAAAGCTAATTGCAGACGGCAATCTTAACGATAAGCTCGCTAAGCAAACTGTTGCTTGCGTTTTGGCTGGCGAGGGCAAGCCTGATGAAGTTGTTAAGAAGCACGGATTCAAGGTTATGAACGATGACGGTGCTTTGGAAGCCGCTGTTGACGCTGCTCTTGCGGCCGACCCAGAAGTTGCAGAAAAGCTTAAGGCTGGCAATATGAAGCCAATGGGCGCAATTATTGGTGCTGTTATGCGTGCAACTAAAGGTCAGGCTGATGCTAAAGCCGTTACTAAGATTGTGATGGCAAAAATTAAAGCATAATATGGCACTTATATAGTCTTATATAGTGCTTGTTTTGAGGAAATGAATACTGCGTGCTTGCTGCAAATATGCAATTGATTTTGCTTATTTGTGGTGAGTGCGCAGCATTTACTATGAGTGGGCGTTTTTTGGCAGCACGTAGGTCCAGGTTTCTTCTTTCTGGTATCATATATATTCAGAATCGTGATACAAGTAGGTGAGTATGCAACAAACCAATGACGGTATTAACAACGTTCGCGAGTTACCAAAAGCTATAGTAATTCCTCCAATCCGAGGAGAGATGGCGCATCTTCGTCCAGCAACATACGACGATTTGCGACGCATGGATGAGTTGTGTGCGTTTGAAGGCGCTTCGTTGATTACTGGTAAAGATGTGCAAGCGGAACGTGCCGTAGTTCACGCTTGGGTTGAGCGTTCAGTTCAATGGTCTCATGGTGGTTTCCCGGAAGAGAAGCCGTCGGAATTGTGCCGTTTTGCAGGTGACGCACAGTCTCGTCCTACGATTGCTTGGGCTATTGTTCCTGACGTTTTAGATGATGTTAAGAATACTTCTGGTGCCATTATTGGCATGATTTTCCTCATTGACATTGACGGATGGTCTCGTTCTGCAAGAATTCAGGTAGTGCTTGGTAAAGATTATCGTGGCCGTGGCTATTCTCGCGACGCTATGCCTCGCGTAATGACATACGGTTTTGCCTCGGCTCCTACCGGGCTTGGTCTACACCGCATTTGGGTTGGTGTCCCAGCGACTAATGCGCGTTCGCTTTCCGTATATCAGTCGCTTGGTTTTATGAAAACTGGTACCGCCCGCGACGCTTTATGGGATGATGACCAGCAGAAGTATCAAGATTTTGTTGTTATGGATACGCTTGTTGACGAGTATGATGCTATTCGTTCGCTTGATGCGTTTGGATTGCACGTTATTGAGGATAATCCTGGAGTTGTTGAAGCGTTGAGTGCGCACGAACATTCTGTAGCGATACCGATACAGCAAGATACTGTTGATGCAACGTGGCCGTATAATAACAATACTGAAGAAGCTTCGTCAAAACGAGCTTGGTGGCGTATCATAGGACGCGGCCGTAAGCGCGATACGGAAGGGAAGCAATGAGCGCAGAAGATCTTGATAACTATGAAACCGATGCTGAACTTGCGTTATACAAAGAATATCGCGATGTAATTAAATTGTTTACATACGTGGTAGAGACAGAGCGTCGTTTTTATTTAGCAAACAAGGTTGATTTTAACGTTCGTTCTGCAGGCCAAGATGTGTATTTTGACGTGCAACTTACTGACGCGTGGGTGTGGGACGTGTATCGTCCTTCTCGTTTTGTAAAAAATGTGCGCATCGTAACTTTTAAGGATGTTAATGTTGAGGAAGTTCAGAAAACTGACATTGATATTCCTGAATCTATCGCGTGATACGCGTATGCTCGATAAAGATATATAGAAATTTTGCAGGGCGCGTAAAGGTGTTTTGTAAAAATTGATCTATTAAGGTATGGAGGACAAGTGACGGATACACAATCTCCAAAGGAGTCTGTGGTAATTATCGGCGGCGGGCCGGCAGGGTTGACGGCAGCTTGGGAACTCGTTAAAGATGGCGGCTCTGAGCGTTATGACGTAACGGTGCTCGAAGCTACGCGCGAATTTGGTGGTATTTCACGCACTGTGAAGTACAACGGTAATCGTATGGATATTGGTGGTCACCGTTTCTTCTCGAAAGACGATCGCATTATGCAGTGGTGGCGAGATATGTTGCCGTTGCAGGGTGCGCCGTCGTATGACGATAAGAAGCTTGGTCGTCACCACGATCTGGAAGCTGGGGGTCCTGACCCTGAGGTTGAGGATGAAGTGATGTTGAAGCGCCATCGCGTTTCGCGTATCTTCTGGAATCATCATTTCTTTGATTATCCAATTTCTCTTTCGGCTGCAACCTTGCGTTCTATGGGCTTTATACTGACCATGAAGGTTGGTTTTAGTTACTTGTGGTCAATGATTCATAAGCTTCCAGAAACTAATCTTGAGAACTTCTACATTAATCGCTTTGGTAAGAAGCTGTATTCCATGTTCTTCGAAGGTTATACTGAGAAGCTTTGGGGTAGGCATCCAAGCCAGATTTCTGCGGATTGGGGTGCTCAGCGCGTTAAAGGCTTAAGCATTGTAGAAGTGTTGAAAAACGCATTCTCTAAGTTGATGCCAAAGAAGAATGGCGCTAAGAAAGAAGTTGAAACTTCTCTTATCGAGGAATTCTGGTACCCAAAGCTTGGTCCAGGGCAATTGTGGGAGACTGTTGAACGCCGCTGCCGCGAGCAGGGTGCTCATGTCTTAACGGATGCTAAAGTTGTGGCAATTAAGCAGGCTGACGGTAAGATTTCGAGCGTTACCATTGAAGACACAAACGGTGAACGTTCTGAGTTGCATGCGGATCAGTTTATTTCTTCTATGCCTATTAAAGATTTGGTTGCCGCTCTTGAACAGGGTGCTGCTGGAGATGCAAAGGCAGAGGTTCCGTCTGAAATGCAGCGAGTTGCAAAGGGCTTGCCGTATCGCGACTTTGTGACGGTTGGTTTGTTAGTTAAGCGTATGCGTTTGCGTAATACTACTACTATTCCAACGCTTGGTAACCCGCCGATCGTGCCAGATTGCTGGATTTATGTGCAGGATCCTGGCTATAAGGTTGGTCGTTTGCAAATCTTTAATAACTGGAGTCCGTATCTTGTTAAGGATGTCGACAACACGGTTTGGATTGGTCTTGAATACTTCTGCGAGGAAGGCGACGACTTCTGGAATATGAGCGATGAAGAAGCTCGTAAGTCTGCTATTGAAGAGTTGACGCGCATGCAGGTTATTAACGGTGAAGAAGACGTGCTCGATTCTCATCGTGAGCGTGTGCCAAAGGCTTACCCAGCTTACTTTGATACGTATGCTCAGATGCCTGAACTTATTAAGTACTTGGATGGTTTTGGTAATTTGTATTGCGTTGGTCGAAATGGTCAGCATCGTTATAATAACCAAGACCATTCTATGGCGACGGCAATTGAGGCTGTGAAGGATATTCGCACTGGAGCGTCTTCTAAGGAAAACGTCTGGTCGGTGAATACTGAAAAGTCTTATCACGAAAAGAAGTAAGTAGTTTTCGCACTTGATTAGTGTTGAACGTCAGGTGCGTATGTTTGTAAAGTAACGCCAATAATAGTGAACTTCGACTCACCGTTATTGGCGTTTCTTGTATAGTAGCGCTTGTACTCGCGTTTATTTAGTTATTCTTTATTTGACTTGAGCTTTTTATTTGGTTACGAAACAGTTTTGAAGGTGAAGTTGCGTCGGTGGAGTTGTTTTAATTAGTAAAATAATGGTGAATTATGGCGCGTCGAGTTGTACGGCGTCGCAGAGCTGTAGTAGCATACATACTGTTTGCTGTCATGTGCATGATTATGTATTGATAGCAGGTTCGTGACGGATTTTTCCGTAATCTTCCATACAAAGGCTTACCGGTAGTCTATTCCGTGTGAGTTAAGGAAAGGCAAAATTGTGGCAACAAGCCAAAATCTTGAAAAAATGAAGCTCTCAGAGTTGAAAGATCTTGCGAAGCAAATGGGTTTGCGTGGCACGTCTACCATGCGCAAGCCTGAGTTGTTGGCTACACTTAATGCAGCGCGCAATGGGGGAGAAGCGCCTGCAGGTGTGAGTGTTCGCATACCTCGCAACAATATGAGTGCTAATAAGACAGACGTTCGTACTAATACCGAATACGTTGAATCGTTGGATGATACTAGCGAAGTAGCAGCGTTAGAAGATTTGATTCCGGATGCTTCCTCCGAGCGTCATTATCGTGATGATTCAGATTCTCGTGCTAAGAATCGTCGCCATGATGATAGTCGTAATACTGGGTTCCAGCGTCGTCGCGCAATGGATGAGCGAGATAATGGTCGCGGTATGCGTTCAGACAGTGCAGATTCTCGTGATTTAGACCAAATTTTGGCAACATTGCCGGGTGAAGAAGGTCGTTCTGACGATCGTCGCGCCCGTGGTGGTGCTCGTGATTTCGATCGTGATGATCAAGGTAATCGTTCAGACCGTTTCCAGCGTCGTTTGCGTGGTCGTAGCCGCGATTATGACGATACGCGTTCAGATTATGGCGATCGAGCTGATCGAGCTGATCGAGCCGATCGTTTAGATCGCATGGATCGTGCAGATCGCGACGATAGGGACGACCGTGATGATCGTCGTGCAGATCGTCTTGACCGTGCTTCTCGTCTCGATCGTGATAGTCGCGATGGTCGCGACGAGCGTGACATTCGCGACTCTCATCGTGATGAGCCTCAAGAGGAATCAGTTCCAGTTGCCGGCATTGTTGACGTGTTGGAATCGTACGCGTTTGTGCGCACTTCTGGCTATTTGCCAGGGCCAAACGATGTGTACGTATCTATGAGCCAAATTAAAAAGTATGGTCTGCGCAAGGGAGATGCTGTACAAGGCTACATTCGCGCTCCTCGTGATGGTGATCGTCGTAATCAGCGACAAAAGTTTGTTCCATTGCAGTCTATTGAGAGTATTAACGGCATGAGCGTGGAAGAATCGCAGCAACGTCCGCAATTTGCTAAGCTTACGCCGTTGTATCCTAATGAGCGACTTCAGCAGGAAACTACTGCTAATCGTATGCTTGGTCGCGTAATAGATTTGATTGCTCCTATTGGTAAGGGTCAGCGTGGTTTGATTGTTTCCCCACCTAAGGCCGGTAAGACTATCACGTTGCAGAATATTGCTAACGCTATCACTACCAACAATCCTGAAGTTCATTTGATGGTGGTACTTGTGGATGAACGTCCGGAAGAAGTAACCGATATGGAACGTACGGTTCAAGGTGAGGTTATTTCTTCTACTTTTGATCGCCCTGCAACGGATCACACTACAGTTGCTGAGCTGGCTATTGAGCGCGCTAAGCGTTTGGTGGAACTCGGCCAGGATGTTGTGTTGCTGCTTGATTCTATGACGCGTTTGGCACGTGCCTACAATATTGCTGCTCCTGCTTCAGGCCGTATTCTTTCTGGTGGTGTTGACGCCCAAGCGTTGTATCCGCCAAAGAAGTTCTTTGGTGCTGCACGCAATATTGAAAACGGTGGCTCTTTGACTATTATTTCTTCCGCTTTGGTGGAAACTGGTTCGAAGATGGATGAGGTTATCTTTGAAGAGTTTAAGGGTACCGGCAATATGGAGTTGCGTTTGAGCCGTGATTTGGCGGATAAGCGATTGTTCCCTGCTGTTGATATTAACGCTTCGGGTACGCGCCGCGAAGAGTTGATTACGCCTACTGCAGATTTGCCAGTTATTTATCGTTTGCGTCGTCTCTTTGGCGGTCTCGAGCCAGAACAGGCTTATCAGACTTTGATTCCGCGTTTGAAGAAAACTGCGTCAAATCGCGATTTTTTGGCGGCTATTACGCAACAGACTAACGGAACTACTGGTACTTCTGCGCCAACAGTTGCGTAAGTTTGCAATCGTGCTGTAATACTTGTAAATACATACAGCAAAGCCCTTCTTGATGTTGAAAACCAAGTTGAATATCAACATTGAGAAGGGCTTTTAATTTATTTCGTTGCCGTATATACACTTAGATATACGTTCAGCGACATACTTTTAAACGTTATTTTAGATGTTATTTTTAGACGTTACCTCTAACGTAACGTTCGTTTTTTTTTTACGCGCATGCATCCCTTTGCGCTACAGCAAACGCACGCATACGCGCTACGCCTTCTCGAAGGTCTTCCTCTTTTCCAGCATACGAAAGTCGCACAAAACCGCTTCCTTCTGCGCCAAACGCTTCACCTGGAACTACAGCAACCTTTGCTTCTTCAAGAAGTTTCCTACTAAATTCTTGGGAACTTAAACCTGTTGGACGTACGTCAACAAAAGCGTAGAACGCTCCCTGAGGTTCCACCATCTGCAAAGCGTCGCAATCTGCCAAGCCTTCCATAACTAAGCGTCGTTTCTTGCGATACTCTTCCCTCATTGCTCGCACATGATCTTGCGGTCCTGTAAGTGCTGCCACTGCGCCGTACTGAGCAGTGGAATTTACGGAGGAATGCATCATTTCCGCAATTTTACTTGTCTGCTCAATAACATGACTTGGCGCAAGTATATAGCCTATTCTCCATCCAGTCATTGCGTATGTTTTTGACAAACTTTCCACAATAATAGTGCGATCTTTCATGCCGTCGGCTGCGGCAATAGAAGGTGCTATGGCATCGCCAACGGGTTCAGTTTCAGGACTGCTGGCAAAAACAAACGGGTGGTAAACTTCGTCAGAAATAACCCACAAATCAAATTCGTGGCAAAGTTTTGCAATTTCTGCGAGTTCTTCAGCACTGGTAACAGCGCCCGTTGGATTTCCTGGAGAGTTGATGATGATAGCGCGAGTGCGAGGAGTTATTGCTTTGCGAATTTCCTCGGCGTTCACGTGCATACCATGCTCGGGCTTAAGCGCAACCGTTACTGGAGTTGCGTCGCACATCAATACTTCAGCGTCGTAAGAAGTAAAGTATGGTGAAGGGATAATAACTTCGTCGCCTGGGTCAACTACTGCCTTAATTGCCAGGTATAAGCCGATAGTAGCGCCGTCGACTGCTTGAATTTCCGTGTTTGCGTCGTAGTGCAAGCCTTTTACGCGACTGGTGTAATCAATTGCGGCTTTACGAAATTCTGGTATGCCTAGCACGTCTGTATATTTTGTTTTTCCTGCTTGTAAAGATGCGCAAGCTGCTTCAACAATGTGAGCCGATGCGGTTTCGCCTGGTTCACCTAAGCACAGAGAAATAGCGTCTGGTATTTGTTCTACGCGGTCAAATACGTCTCGAATGCCGGAGCGGGGTATTTCAGTTGCGTGTTTTGCCACTGTTGCCATCGTTAAGTCCTCCTGTATTTTTGTGATTATTGTTTCGTTATATGCAAGTTGCTTGCTAAGAAAAGTTTAATTTTTTATTTTTATAAAACTTTTCGATAAAGTTATAGTTTTTCCTAAGTTTTTTAATAATATAGTACATATTTTCAGTAATGGTGGAAAAATAACGAAATTGAAACACAAAGTTAATGCTTTTAATATATACTTTTTCAAGTTGGTGTAACTTTTTTACATAATCCTGTTCTTTTTCTGTAAAAAATACGGTAACATAAAGGTGGCTGCAAGGTGGCGCAAGAAGAGGATCTCAATTTTGCGTCGGTGGGAGAATGGAGGACTCATGACAGAAACTCCTCATAAAGTTGAAAATAACGCTATGGTTATGGATTCGACTGATGCCGTTATCGTAGATATTCTTGAACATGATGGTCGAGCGACGTTGACGCGTTTGGCAAAAGCTTCAGGTTTATCGGTTTCCGCTGTACAATCGCGCGTTCAAAAGCTTGAGCGCAAAGGTGTTATTACCGGGTATCGAGCTCTTATTGATTATGAGCGTCGTGGTTTGCCGGTGAGTGCATTTGTGTCTGTTACGCCGCTTGATTTCGGTCAGGAAGCAACGATTCCTAATAAATTGCGAGATATTCCAGGCATTGAGGCGTGCTACTCGATTACTGGTAGTCCGAGCTTCATGCTGGTCGTGCGTGTTGCAACTCCTAGCAAGTTGGAGGAGCTTATTAATACGATTCATCGTATTGTACCTGTTAGCACCGAAACTACTATGGTTTTGCAAACGTATTTCGATTAGAAGATTTTCTACGATTTAACTATGCGTAATTTTGCTGATACGACGATTGACGCACACGGTTCTTCTTCTGTTTGTTGCAATGATGCTGCAGAGAAGATTTCTGTGCTGCGTCAATCGATTGATAATATTGACAACGCTGTGATTGCGCTGTTAGCTGAACGTTTTAAGATTACTCAGCGTGTCGGCGAGATTAAAGCTGAGGCTGGTTTTGCGCCTGCGGATATGAAGCGTGAAGAGCAGCAAGTGCAGCGCTTGCTAAAACTCGCAGATGCGGCTGGTTTGGATCCGTCTCTTGCTTTAAAATATCACGAATTTGTGGTTACGGAAGCCAAGAAACGTCACCAACAAATGCAGTCCTGAAGTTATAACTAGGGTAGTTATAACTTATAACTAGGATTGTGGCGTAATATCGCAATAACGCAATGGCATAGTATCGTAACGATTTAGTGACGTAACTTTTCAAATCGCGCCAGCGAAGTAACTATTCGCAGTTAACATACGTAGTGTATATGTAATGTTTTTGTGTAGTTATATAACTAGGTGGCTTACGAAGGCGGATAATAAAAATATGAGTATCGCAACAGTTGAACGTTATGCGCACATGCTTGATTCAGCAAGTCGTGGCGGCTACGCATATCCTGCTATTAATGTTACCAGCACACAAACTCTTAATGCAACGTTGCAAGGTTTCGCTGAAGCTGAGTCCGATGGCATTATTCAAGTGTCAGTTGGCGGGTCAGCATATTTTTCCGGTCAATCAGTGAATAATCGTGTAGTAGGCTCGATTGCTTTTGCTCAGTTTGCGCACGAAGTTGCTGCACAATACCCGAATATTACTGTTGCCTTGCATACGGATCACTGCGCT
Organism: Gardnerella nova; assembly: GCF_049244055.1. Lineage (NCBI taxonomy): Bacteria > Bacillati > Actinomycetota > Actinomycetes > Bifidobacteriales > Bifidobacteriaceae > Gardnerella > Gardnerella nova. The sequence continues at coordinate 1,529,464 of NZ_CP058369.1, forward strand.
GAGCCTTACTTGGATGATTGGATGCGTCCGTTGCTTGCTCATGAGGCTGCGCAAGTAAAAAGGGGTGAGGAACCGCTGTTCCAATCGCATATGTGGGACGGTTCTACCGTGAATCTGAAACATAATTTGGATATTGCTCAAGAATTACTTGAGGCTTCGCAGCGGGCGCGCACTATTCTTGAGATTGAAATTGGCGTAGTTGGTGGCGAAGAAGATGGTCATCGTGCGGATATTGACGAACGCCTGTATTCTACTCCTGAAGACGCTATGCAAGTTGTGGAAAGATTGGGCTTAGGCGAGCGTGGTCGATATATGGCTGCGTTTACTTTTGGCAACGTTCATGGAGCGTATAAGCCTGGAGTGGTGAGGTTGCGTCCGCAATTGCTTCAAGAGATTCAACAAGAGGTGTACAAGCGGTACCAGTCTATTTGTGATACGCGTTCTTTTGGTGCGTCTCAGAAGCCATTTTTGCTCGTATTCCATGGTGGTTCGGGTTCGGAACCTGAAGATATTGCGGAAGCTGTACGTTACGGCGTAGTGAAAATGAATATTGACACGGATACGCAATATGCTTTTACGCGTGCAATTGCTGGGCATATATTCCGTAATTATGATGCAGTTTTGAAAATTGACGGCGAAGTTGGAGAAAAGAAGCTGTATGATCCTCGATCTTGGGGTCGTGAAGCCGAAAAAGCTATGGCTCAGCGTGTAGTAGAGGCGTGTGTGCAGTTAGGATCTGCCGGTAAAGCGTTGAAATAATATTTTTTAACGTTTTATGTTTTCTTTGTTGCGTATTCGGTAGGGGCTTAGCGATAGTCTGGTCAGGTAGGAATTGTGCTTATTTGGGCGGCGTTAGCCCAAAAATGGAGGTGCGGCATGCCTGGAATTGTGCTTATCGGCGCTCAATGGGGTGACGAAGGTAAAGGAAAAGCAACAGATTTAATTGGCTCAAAGGTCGATATTGTCGCGCGTTTTAATGGCGGTAATAATGCTGGACATACTGTAGTGGTTGGCGATAAGTCCTACGCATTACATCTGCTTCCTAGCGGCGTGATTAGCCCTAATGTAACTCCTATTATTGGCAACGGTGTAGTTGTCGATCCTGAAGTTCTTTTTGAGGAGATTGACACTTTGGAATCTCGCGGTGTCGATTGCTCGCGCTTGTTGGTAAGTGAGGCTGCACACGTTATTACCCCTTATCATCGCGTAATCGATAAAGTTACCGAGCGTTTCCTCGGAAAGCATAAGATTGGTACTACTGGTCGCGGTATTGGACCTACTTACGCAGATAAAATTAACCGTGTTGGTATTCGTGTGCACGATTTGTTTAATGCTGAACATTTGCGCGATAAGGTTGAGGCTAGCTTGCACCAAAAGAACCAGATGCTAGTGAAGTTGTATAACCAGCATCCGATTGATATTGACGATGTCACTGCTCAGCTTGTAGAACTTGGTAAGCGCTTGAAGCCTTACGTTGCAGACACGTCGTTAGTCTTGAATAAGGCAATGGATGAAGGCAAAACCGTATTGTTCGAAGGCGGCCAAGCAACTATGCTCGACGTCGATCACGGTACTTACCCGTTCGTCACTTCCTCTAATCCTACTGCGGGCGGCGCTTGCACGGGTACCGGTGTAGGACCTACGCGCATTAATCGCGTAATTGGCGTTGCAAAAGCGTATATTACTCGTGTTGGTGAGGGTCCATTCCCAACTGAGCTTTTGGATGAGCAGGGTGATTGGTTGCGTGAGCAAGGTCACGAATATGGCGTAACAACAGGCCGTCCTCGTCGTTGCGGTTGGTTTGATTCCGTAGTAAGCCGTTATGCTACGCGAGTGAACGGTTTGACGGATATTGTGCTTACGAAACTTGACGTACTTACCGGTTTGAAAGAAGTGCCTGTTTGCGTCGCCTATGACGTAACTTCGCCGGACGGTACAGTTCAGCGCGTGGAAGAAATGCCAGTAGATCAAGCGCTATTTTCTTCCGCAAAACCAGTGTACGAAATGTTGCCAGGCTGGAGCGAGGATATTTCGCAAATTCACAAGTTTGAAGATTTGCCTCAAAATACGCAAAGTTACGTGAAACGTTTGGAAGAGCTTTCTCACTGCCGTATTTCTGCCATCGGCACTGGTCCTCAGCGCGATCATATTATTAGCGTTCATTCGTTAATTGGCTGACATTCGTTAATTGACTGACATAGTTGATATGTAGGCGGCATAATTTTGGTGAGATAACGTATCGAAACGACACTTCTTTGCGAGGTGTCGTTTTGGTTTATAGCGAGAGTTTTGAAAAGGGCGAAAATGAGTAAAATAGGCGAAAAAAACCGACAAAATAACCGCCGCTTATATTTGTTAGTTTTTATTGGCGGCACGTGCGGAGCGTTTGTACGTGGAGTAATTTCTTCCTGCACACACGTAATTAGTTCAGTAGACAAGCAATCTTCTATATTCGGGCAGCTTACTTTAGGTACATTTTTGTCCAATATGATTGCGTGCTTCATTTTCGCTCTCGTCACTGCAATATCGGTTAAAGCGCTATCTCAAGAAAAGCAAATTTTGTACAAATATGCGCTAGGAACGGGGTTTTGTGGCGGATTGTCAACGATGTCTACTTTTGCATTTGAAGGTGCGGTATCTTTTATGGCTCCGCGCGCGACGTTTGCTATTGTAGGTATGATTTTTTCTCTGATTTTTGGCGTTGTTATGGCGTTTGTTGGCAATTGGATTGGCTCAGGAATTGCGAAGCATATTAACGGAAAACGAGAGCAAGCTGTTGCAGAAACTAGTACGAAGGTGGTGAAGTGATGAATTCTTTATACATTTTCATTATGTTTGTGTTGCCTTGCTTTTTTGGCGGTTTAGGCGCTGTTTTAAGATGCGCGATGACTAAAAAAATTTCCACTTCACACGTCAGTGAAGTTCCTGTTGCGACTTTGTTTATTAATTGCTTAGCTTCGTTTGTTTTAGGCGTTGTATCTAATGTTTTCATGGTTACGGTAACAATTTTTGGCGCTAATTTTGTTTATTTGATGATTTTGGGTTTTTTGGGCGGATTTTCAACTTTTTCCACCGCTATTTTTGAAGGTGTGCATCTTATTCAATCCAAGCGTATAAAAGAGGGTCTTTTCCTACTTGTTGCGGAGCTGATTGCGCCATTTTTGTCTGCTTCGGTTGGCTATGTTGGCTCTCAAATTTTGCTACTTTCGTTGGTTTAGTATTGGAAAAATAGGGATATGGTTAATGTTGTGCGTGGATTAGTTGCGCGAGTGCGTGGTGCTTTAGCTCAGCTTCGTTGGAAAGTAATAATTTCTGGCATATTTGTTGGCATAGTTTCTGGTTCTCTTGTTGCACTTTACAGGCTTGGTATTGAATGTGGCACAGATTTTGCGCGCTGGTTGTATTTGCAGGTTTGGCACAATATGTGGTGGCTTGTAGCATGCCTGGTTTTTGCTGTTATTTTTGGGCTTGTTATTGGTTGGATGAGTCTTAAAGAAAGCATGGCTTCCGGAAGTGGCATTCCGCAAGTTGTTGGCTATGTTAATCGCGGATTGAATATGCGTTGGCATACTATTTTGCCGGTTCGATTCGTTGCGGGTTTGCTTGGTTCTTTGTTTGGATTGTCTCTTGGACGTGAAGGCCCGTCGATTCAGATTGGTGCTTGCGGCGCGCAAATGTTGTCTAGAATATTCCGCAAGGGTAAGCGTAACGATATTCAAGAGCATTATGTGGTAACTGCTGGAGCTGCGGCTGGGCTTTCTGCAGCATTTTCTGCGCCACTTTCTGGTGTTATGTTTGCGTTGGAAGAAGTTCAGCATGGCATATCTTTTACGGTTTTGATGGGTGCTGCCGTGGCTTCTCTTTTTGCTGATTTTGTTTCTCAAACTTGTTTTGGGTTGCGTCCTGTGCTTGATTTTGGGCAGATTCCAGATTTGCCTATGACTTTGCATTTTTGGCTGATTCCTTTGGGTATTTTTGCTGGTTTTGTAGGTTCTTTAATGAACCGTTCGCTTCTTGGTTTGCAAACTTTGTATGGTTATTTGCCTAAGTGGATGCCTGTTGTTGTTGCTTGTTTAATTGCGATACCTGTGGGTTTGTTCTTGCCGGAAGTGCTTGGTGGTGGTGCTAATCTTGTGCGACTTTCGGAATATGGAAAAATAAGTATAGTTATGCTGTGCTTGCTGTTCGTTGCAAAAATGCTTTTTACTTCAACGAGTTTCGGTTGTGGTGCTCCGGGTGGTATTTTTATGCCGATTCTTGCCGTAGGTGCGCTTGCAGGTGGAGTGGCAGCGCGGAGTATTACAAGTATTCCTGTTTTTGGCGTCGACGCTAGGTTTGTGTCTGTGTTTGCGGTATGCGTAATGGCTGGCACGCTGTCGGCTTCTGTGAAGGCGCCGTTGACTTCTATTCTGCTCACTGTGGAAATGTCTGGAACAATGATTCACACGTTGCCTGTTGCGGCTTCTGCTTTTATTGCGCTGCTTGTGTCGGATATGTTGCATACGAAACCAATTTATGGTGAGTTGCTGGAACGATATATGCAGACACATAGTGATCTTGTGTTACAAAATGCGTGATATGCGTTATGCTTTGCAAACGCGTTATGTGGATAAGTTTTTGTTGAATTTCCAACGTTTCTTAAGCTTTTAACCACAATGGTTGCGTAACCTTGCGCACTTGCCGCTTCGTGCGTTTCAATAGGCGCATGAGTATGAATACGAATAATAAATTTGTTTATGCGGAAAATAGTGCCGATAGTCGTATTGGCAGTTGCGCTAGTGCTTACGCAAGTACTTACGCAGGTACTTACGTAAGCGACGCGCAACTGAGGCAACGGTATGCGTATTCGCCTTCAACTAGTGCGTGTGGCGAACGTAACGCACTGTCTGAAGCAGCTACTTTGCATGAATCTATCTCACGCAAAGAATCTGGTGTGTTGGATGATTGCACCATTATGACAACTGTTTCACCCGCTAGTGCTACGTCGTCGAACGAACGTTCCGAAACGACTGAGCTGTCAGACGAATCATTGCAGCCGTTGCCGTCGAATATTGTGGTGGGAACTGCTGCTACGGATGGCATTGGTCTTAGCACTTCGCTTGCTCTTCTTGCGCGCCATATAAGCGATGCAGGTTATCGAGTTGCTCTTATTGACGCTGATTTGGCGCATGGCGGTTTAGACGTACTGCTGGGATTGGAAGATGATGAGGGCAGACGTCTGCAAGAGGTGGAAGCCCCGCTGGGGCGTTGCGATGGTTATGTGTTGAGCAACGAGTTAATCCACTGGAGTGGGGTTGATGTACTCGCTTTTGCGCCATGGCAAGGTGTGAAGCCGGATCCTTGGGTTGTTGAAGCGGCTATTCGTGCGCTTGCTGAAGTTTACGATGTAGTTGTAGTGGATATTGGTGCTGGGGATTCTGCGAAACAAACGTATCAGGCGATTCCGCAGCTTGTTCGTGCTGCCACGGTAGCTGCTGTTGAGTTGTCGGTACTTGATTTAGCCCGTTTCCGTGCGTACATGAAGACGTTGCGTGATACGTATGGCAGTGACGTGTTCGCCGGCGTTTTTACAATGCTGGGGCTTGCTCCTCGCGGATTAACTCAGCGAGCGTACGTGTTGGATGTCGATGAGGCTGCACAATATTTGTCAACTCCACTACTTGGTGCACTTCCGCACGTTTCTCGTCTGTACACGGATATGATAGGTGGCTACGGTATTCGCAATGTGCCTTCATCTATGGAATCAACAATAAAACAGTTAGAACGTTGGCTTTTGGATAATGCTATGACGCATGCGAGCAATTCGTCTGCTCGATACGGTCGTTCTCAATATAACGGTCGTTCTCAATATAGACGTATGTCGAAAAATGGTGCCCAAGCTCATGCTAGGCGCTCGCAACGTAACACTTCTCAATATAGGGGAGGCAAGTATGCGTGAACAAGTTGTTCGGGATTTGGATTTTGGTATATTGCAAGAATTTGCTAGCGACAAGCGTGTTACCGATATAGTAGTGAGCGAGAGGGGTCGAGTGTGGGTGGATTATGGCAAAGGTTTGCGCGAACGTGCTATGCGAGTGCCGTTAAAAAACCCTGCATTATTGCGAGAATACGCAGTGTGGTTGTGTGCGCAGGTTGGTAAAAGGCTGGATGATGCGTGCCCTATTGCGGATGCTTCAAGCAATTCGGGCATTCGTATTCATGCTGTGCTTGCTCCGGTAGTTGCGCAAGGGGCTGCTCTTTCTATTCGATTTCCGTCACCGCAGCATTACGATTTGCTAGCTTTAAGCAACCAAGGCATGTTTCCTCAGGAACTTATTGCTGTGCTGAGCTCACTCGTGCGGTTAAGAGCCAATATTGTTATTACGGGAAGTACTGGTTCGGGTAAAACTACGTTGATGAAGGCTTTGCTTGCGGATGCCAATAAGGATGATCGTATTGTTTCTGTGGAAGAAACGCGTGAGTTGGGAGAACTTACGGCAAATCATGTGTCGCTCAGCGTTCGCGAGGCGAATGTTGAGGGAGCAGGCGAAATTGGGCTTTCTCAATTAGTAAAAGCAACGTTGAGAATGCGCCCGGATCGTATTATTTTGGGCGAATGTCGAGGAGAAGAAATTGCGGATTTACTTCGCGTTTTTACTTCCGGACATAAAGGTGGTATGACGACGCTTCATGCGGATCAGGTGGAGAAAGTTCCTGCAAGACTTATGGCTTTAGGGTTGCTTGCAAAATTGGAACCTCAGGCATTGTGCGCGTTGGCAGCTGGGGCGTTTGATGTTGTTATTCACGTTGAGCGTGCTAACGATGGCGAGCGTATGATTCGTGAGATTGGTGTATTGCAATCATTGTCGGGTGGCTCTGCTTTACAAGGCATTCCTGTATTACAGCTTAATCGTGATTCGCGTGGGGGCGTTGCTATAAATGTGACGATGGCGTGGGCTGATTTTGCTAAGAAGTGGCAGATTCCGGAAGATATTACTACTGTTCGCCATGCGACGGTGGGTGAGTGTCAACTTGCGGAATATGTGTAGCATGATTCGTGATTATTTCGTAAGTGCAGTGTAAGTGCAGTATAGGCACAGTATAGGTGAGGTGAACTATGGATATTGAAGAAGCACTTGCGTCTCTTGTCGCTTCCCTTAAAGCCGGTTCGACTTTTGAGAATATTATTTGCAACGATGCTGCGGCTCGACGAAGTGGCTCGAATCATGTGGTTGTGAATGTGGATCTTATCTATGCTTGGCTTGCGTCTCGTTGTTTACAGTCGGCGAATAATATGTCGTCTCGTAAACGGAGAAATCTTGAAGAGCATATTCGCCAGGTTGCTGAAAATATTGCGGCTGCTTATGAACTGAGCAACACGCTGGGGTGTGCTATGTCGGAATGTGTGGCAGCAACTGCTGCTTCATATCATGCGAAAAAACGTGGGGAAGATTTGCAATCTGAAGTTGCTGCGATGCCTGAAGCCACTATAAAACTACTTACGGCGTTGCCTCTGTTAGCGTTATTGGCTGGTCAGCTGCTTGGAGGAAATCCTCTCGCTTTACTGGTGACTACAGCTCAAGGTTGGGTGCTGCTTGCCGTTGGTTCTGTTTGTTACGGTTTGGGCTTGGTTTGGGTACGTTCTATGTTGCGTATGTCGCGTCATGCTATGGATTGTGCTGCGATGAGAAGTCAATACGAAAGTTAATACAGAAATTAAATTCACAAAATGATTAATTGAGGGGGTGCTTGAAATATGTGGCAATTGTGGATTGCGATACCAATCGGCATGGTAATGGTATGGCAGCTGTGCAATATGAGACTAAGTTCGCGCGCATTAGATGAGCGATCTGAGATGCTTGCTAATCGCATAGCTGTGAAATACGAATGGCGAGTTAGTACCGTGGAAGATATCGATCCTTTGCTTGGTTTACACATGATTATCGTTGCGCTTAAAAGTGGTGTTGCGATTCCTCGAGCGTTACAGGCTGTTGGTGATGCGCTTCCTGGCGGCAAGGGAATGTGGATGTGTAATGTTTCGCATGCGCTTATTGCCGGTGATACTTGGCGTGAGGCATGGTCTCCCCCCTATTCTCCTTTGGCGAGTGATCACAAACCTGGTGCTTCTGTTACGCTTGCCAGCTGGCTTCAATCAACGTTGCGCGAAGCATGGTGTTTGGGATCTTCTCCAGTGTCGGTGCTGATTGCGCTATCTCAACATTATGAACAGACTATGGCGAATGTTGCGAGAAAAGAAACTTCACGGTTATCGGTGCGATTGTTGCTCCCAGTGGGATTGTGTTTTCTGCCGGCTTTTATATGTATTGGTATTGTGCCGACTGTGGCGTCGATGATGCATTAAATGCGTAGATGATGCGTGCGAGTTGCAGCTTTTGTGAAATGTGTAGTTACGAGTCATATTTTCTTGCAAAATAGCCATTGTTTGGGTTGGGAAGCTTTTATCCACATTGCTTATTTTTGCTTGGGGGCTGAGAAATAAACTGTCACAATGTTGATATCCGAAAAGTTCGGATATTTGAAGGGAAAGGTAAATTTCCATGGTTGGGATGATTCAAACACTTGCAGTCCGATGTGCTACATCGATGATGTGGGTTGATGAACAATTAACAGTAGTAGAAAAAAATTTGCGGGAAAAAGGTACGCAGTATGCTAAAAAGCTGCAGTGTGAAGATGCTGGAGCGGTTACTGCAGAATATGCTGTGGTGCTGATTGCTGCTACAGGTTTTGCCACACTTTTGTTTCTGCTTTTGAAATCAGACGAAGTGCGTAACACATTATCTGAATTAGTGAAAAAAGCTTTGAAAGTTGGCTAATTAAGTGATGTGTTAGGTAAATGAAATGAGCTTATGATGCTGAAAAATATATTGCAGAGACGTATATTTCGTAAGATTATTTCGCGAGATTGTGGAACGGTAACTGCTGAATTTGCTGTAGTACTACCTTGTGCAGTAGTGATTACGCTAGCGCTACTCGGCCTTGGCCGAGCAGTGATATGTACTATGAATTGTCACGATGCTGCAATGCAGGTGGCCTACTATATGGTGACTCATCGTAATGATAGTGCCGCTTCAAGTATTGTTGAGCAGATTGCTGGTCCGGGTGCTTCGGTGCAGATTAGTCGCGGTGGAAATACGGTAAATATTGTGGTGAAATGTCCTCTTATTCCGGATCCTCTTCATATACTGCCCACTATGGTAGAAAGTCATGTAAATCAGGTTCTGGCATGAAACGACAGGTACACTGCATACAACATGCAATACATTGTGCGCATAAGCAAGGCAAGCGAGTGGACTGTGGCTCCGGCACAGCCCTTGGTATTCTGCTGGTGGTTACAGTCTGCTCGATGCTCGTTTTCTTGGCTGTGCTTGGACATGTTTTAAGCGCAAAACATCAAGCCCATGAAATTGCTACGGCGGCGGCGCTATCTGGGGCTTCCGTACTACAGCGTATGGAAACTCACGCTTGTGAAGCGGCTTCTCGCACTGTTACTGCAAGTAAAGCTACTGTTCAATCGTGTTCGGAGACTCGCGACGAAGTTACGGTTCGAGTTGAAGTAGCTTTGAATATTCCTTTTGCAAAAAGCGTATCTGCTGCTGCACGTGCCGGGTTGGAAGCGTGCGAAAAGTAACGTTCAGTATTATCGTTGCGCGATGTTGACGTGATATAAACGCGAATGACGGGTGGCAGTTGCTGCTAATCTGAAATAAGATGTATTGGGGAAATAGTTAGGTAGCGGTAGGTTAAAATCATGGCACTTGCACTGTATCGTAGGTATCGTCCTGACACGTTTGATGGTGTTATTGGGCAGGATCAGGTTACTATACCTTTGTCGAGAGCATTGGATCAAGGCAAGATTACTCACGCGTACTTGTTTTCGGGTCCTCGCGGCTGTGGCAAGACGAGTTCCGCTCGCATTTTGGCGCGTTGTATCAACTGTGAAAAGGGGCCAACTTCACACCCGTGCGGTCAATGCCAGAGTTGTAAGGATTTAGCTACTGGTGGGGCTGGTTCTATTGATGTGGTAGAAATCGACGCGGCGAGTCACAACGGTGTTGATGATGCTCGCGAATTGCGCGAACGTGCTGGTTTTGCTCCAGCTCGTGACCGCTATAAGATTTTTATTCTCGACGAAGCACACATGGTAACGCCTCAAGGTTTTAACGCATTGTTAAAAATTGTGGAAGAGCCTCCTGAGCATGTGATGTTTATTTTTGCTACGACTGAACCGGATAAAGTGATTGGTACCATTCGTTCGCGCACTCATCATTATCCGTTCCGTTTGGTTCCTCCGGAAGTGATGGGACCGTATCTTGAAGATGTCTGCAAGAAAGAAAATATCGTTCCTGCTCCCGGCGTGCTGCGTCTTGCGATGCGTGCTGGCTCAGGTTCGGTGAGAGACACACTTTCGGTACTCGATCAGCTTATGGTTGGTGCGATTGATGGCGCTATTTCGTTAGATTCTGCCGTTGCTTTGCTTGGTTTCACTCCAAGTGCGTTAATTGGTGAAGCTATTGATGCGCTTATTGAGTACAATGGTGCTGTTTTATACGACGTAGTGCGTCGCGTAGTAGTTGGTGGTTACGATACGCGCAAGTTTGTGGAAGATTTGCTTGGGCGGGTGCGAGATTTGCTGCTTATGGTGTCTGCTGGGCAACAGGCAGCTTTGGAACTTCTTAACGATATAGCTCCTGAAGATCTGGAATCGTTACAAAAGCAGGCCACTAAACTTACGTTACCTGATTTGGCTAGTATGGCTCAAACTATTAATGCCGCTTTAAGTGGCATGGCTGCCGCTTCTTCTCCGCGCATGAATTTGGAAATTTTGATGGCTCGACTTCTCGCTGACGCTGAAACTAAAGTTGCAGTTAGTGGCGATCGTTTTGTTAGTAGCCAATCTACTCAACATAATCATGCTGAAAATAAGCAAGCAAGCGCGCCTGCTACTAGAGGAAGTCATTTTATTGGCTCTCAACGCAACCAAACTACTAGCCGTACTGAGCCAACGTCCCCAGTAGTAACGAATTCTTCGGCAACGGTTGCGCAAGTTCCTGCAGAGCAGCTTACGCAACATAACGTATCGGAAAGTTCTCCTGAACCTGTTCAACCTGTTCAACCTGCTCAACCGGCGCGTAGTGTTGACGAAATGTGGGATGCTGTAGTAGCAAAGCTTCCGGAAGATTCGCGCGAATACGTAACGAGACAGCACGTGCCAACAGTGCAGCTTAGTGATCCTCAGGCGGGCCGTCAGCGTTTGGTGCTTACTTTTAACGAGCCAATGAGCCAGCATGCTTTTGCGCTCGCTGTGTGTACGACTGCGCCGTACGACGGCCAAAAAGTGCCGAAGGTGGTTATGAATGTTGTGCGCGAAATATTTGGAGCCAACGTCATGATTGCTCCAGCTCCTATGGCGGCAAATGGTGAAGCGGTGGAGTCGGTTGCGCGTATGGATCCGCAAAAGTTGGCCCAGGTAAAGCGTGATATTTTGCTTCGTAAAACCGGCATAACTGCTGGTTTTGGCGGGAAGACAGCTTCCGATAGCGGCGGGGATGAAAAAGCTCAGGCTAAAGAAGCCCAGGCTAAAGAAACACAAGCTAAGGAAACCCAAGCTAAGGAAACACAAGCTAAGGAAAGTCAAACTGAAGAAAGTCAAACTGAAGAAAGTCAAAACGAAAAGGATTCTTCGGATTTTCACGCAGCTGATGGCTCCGCAGCATCAGTAGTATCCGACAACACTGCGGAAGCTGAGCTTAGTGTTGACGATGACGCTTGGGCGGACATGTCTTCTACGCCAATTGCTGACGTTATGGCTGTGCCTGTTCAGCGTCAAACGCAAGTGAATACGCCTCAGGAACAACAAACCCAAGCACCTGCACAAAACCAAGCACCTGCACAAAACCAAGGTTACGTTCGTGCGCAATCGTCTTCGGCGCCTCAGCGCTCGCAAAATTTACCTGACGCTCCAATAGTTGCGCCAACTACGCCTAAAAATGGAGCGTCTGCTGACGAATGTTCTATGGACGATGCCTCACTTGAAGCGTCTAACTCGGTAAGCGTAGATGATCTTAAGCAAATGTTTGAAGTGAAAACCGTTGAAGAATTTGCTGCTACGGATCCTAAAAATCCAAAAAATGCAAGCAACAATGCAAAGAAAAAACAAGAGGAGTAGTGAACTGTGCACAACGCATCGTCGTATGATGGGGCTATCGGTCGGCTCATTGACGCATTCGCCAAACTCCCGGGAATTGGCCCTAAAGGTGCTCAGCGCATCGCTTTTTACATACTTTCTGCACCTGACGCAGAGGCTCAATCTTTAATTGAGGCTATTAATAATATGAAAGAAAGTGTGCGATTTTGCGATATTTGCGGCAACGTGTGCGAACAAAGCCCATGTAAAGTATGTGCCGATCCGCGTCGAGATCATAGCAAAATTTGTGTCGTTGAAGAACCTAAAGACATTATGAGTATTGAGCGCACTCACGAGTACACCGGTGTTTACCATGTTCTTGGAGGCGCTATAAACCCAATGGCGAACGTCGGACCGGGGGATTTGGCAATTACGCAACTACTTGAGCGTCTCAAAAATCCGCAAGTAAAAGAAATTATTCTCGCTCTCGATCCTAATATTGAAGGTGAGGCGACGGTTACCTACTTGGCTCGTTTGCTTGATCCTCTTGGGATTAAAGTAACGCGCTTGGCGAGCGGTTTGCCGGTTGGTGGAGATTTGGAATATGCGGATGAAATAACACTTGGACGCGCGTTTACTGGCCGCCAATCTGTGTAGCGCTTCAACGCAATGGTTTGGAAACGTAATAAAACCTAATAAAACCTAATAAATAGAGCATGGTTGGTACGCTAATAACAAAACCGAAGATTTTGCACACTTTCTGTGAGTTTGTTTGCAACAACATGAGCTTTAAGGGGTAAAAATTGGCGCTTATCGTACAGAAATATGGTGGCTCTTCTGTAGCTGATACCGATGCCATACAGCGTGTTGCTAAGCGAATTCTTGCTACAAAAGCAGCGGGCAATGATGTCGCGGTTGTGGTTTCGGCAATGGGCGACACTACCGACGATTTAATCGACCAAGCTATGAGCGTTAATGCGCATCCGCCGGCTCGTGAAATGGACATGCTCATGACCGCTGGCGAGCGAATCTCCATGAGTTTGCTTGCTATGGCGATTCATGCTCAAGGTTCGCACGCTTATTCTTTCACCGGTTCGCAAGCTGGTTTTATGACGGATACGAAATTTGGTGCGGCGCATATTCGCGCTGTTAAGCCGGATCGCGTTCGTCTTGCTTTAAGCAAGGGGAGCGTGGCAATTGTGGCTGGATTCCAGGGTATTAGCGAAATCGGTGACGATACTACTTTGGGCCGTGGTGGTTCCGATACGTCAGCAGTAGCGCTCGCGGTTGCGTTAGGTGCGGACGTTTGCGAAATTTATACGGATGTTGACGGCGTTTTCACTGCGGACCCGCGTATTGTGCCTACGGCTAAGCGTATTCCGGTTATTGATTATGATTCGATGCTGGAAATGTCGTCTTGTGGTTCTCGTGTGCTTGCGTTGCGTTGCGTAGAGTATGCTCAGCGTTTTGGCATGCCGTTGCATGTGCGTAGTTCGTTTTCGCGCAGGAACGGTACGCTTATTGTTCCGCGTGACGTAGATCCGCATAGTTTACCTAATTTGAGTTAATTTTAAGTATTAGTAGATAAGCAAGTATAGTCGGTAAATAAGTTGGTAAATTCGTTACATATAGTTAGCGAGTAGATATAGTTAGCAAGTAGAAATTAAGGGCGGTAATAATGGTAAATCAGGATATTCGTTCTACCATGGGTGATTTGTTCCCGGATTTAGGAGCTGAAACGCCTATTATTTCGGGTGTTGCGCACGACCGCAGCGAATCCATGATTACAGTTCGTGGAATTCCCGACATACCTGGAATGGCTGCGAAAGTGTTCACTACTCTCGCAAAAGCTAATGCAAATATAGATATGATTGCTCAAGCAAGTGCGTCTACCGGTACTGCGGATATTTCCATTACTGCACCTAGCTCGTCGACTGAAGCGGTGCGTAGTGTTCTTGAAGCTGCTCGCGACGAGTTGAAGTTCACTTCTATGGATGTTGATCCTACGGTTGGCAAGGTTGCAGTTGTGGGCGTCGGTATGAAAACGCATTCTGGTTTGGCTGCAACGTTCTTCACTGCATTAAGTGAGCATGGTATTAATACGCTAATGATTTCTACTTCTGAAATTCGTATTGCTGCTTTGGTCCCGGTTGATCAGCTCGACGAGGCGGTTCGCGCGTTGCATACGGCTTACGGTTTGGACGCAAATCAAATTGAAGCCGTTGTTTATGGGGGAAGCGGCCGCTAAATTCGCCTAAATTATTTGCCTAATATTTATTAAGGCACATATTAAGGTACTTATCAAGTTACTTATTAAGGTACTTACCAAGGGAGAAATAAAATGACGATTATCAATGAAACTGGCGTGAACGTGGCGATTTTAGGAGCTACGGGCCAGGTTGGTATGGTAATGCGCCGTGTGCTTGACGAGCGCGATTTTCCAGTTCGTAACTTGCGTTTTATGGCTTCTGCTCATTCTGCGGGTACAGTTTTGCAATATCGTGGCAAAGACGTGGTTGTGGAAGACGTTGAAAAAGCGGATTTAAGCGGGATTGATATCGCTATTTTTTCTGCCGGCGGCGGAACCTCAAAAATTTGGGCGCCAAAATTTGCTGAAGCTGGCGCAATTGTAGTAGACAATTCTTCGCAATGGCGTATGCACGACGACGTGCCGCTGGTGGTTGCGGAAGTAAATCCGGAAGATTTAGACAATATTCCAAGCGGAATCGTTGCCAATCCTAATTGCACTACGATGGCTTGCATGCCAGTATTGAAGCCACTCGCTGACGCTTTTGGTTTGAAGCGTCTTATTGTGTCCTCTTATCAGGCTGTTTCGGGTGCGGGCCGCGCTGGTGCTTTGCAACTTATGAACGAAGCTAAGGCGGCGCTAGATCAGGGTGCGGATAAGCTGGTGTTTGATGGTAGTGCTATTGATTTTCCAGAGCCTACTAAAGTTGTGCGCACGATTGCTTTTAATGCGGTACCGTTTATTGGTTCGCTTGTAGATGATGGTTCCGAAGAAACTGACGAAGAGCAGAAGCTGCGTAACGAAAGTCGTAAAATTTTGCACTTGCCAAATCTTGCAGCGTCTTGCACGTGCGTGCGCGTGGGCGTTTTTACTGGCCATGGTATGAGTGTTAATGCCGAGTTTGAGCGCGATGTTACACCAAATATGGCTCGTGACGTATTGCGCAATGCTGCAGGAGTGGCGCTTGATGATATTCCTACTCCGCAGCTTGCTGCTGGTAAATCTGCAAGTTACGTAGGTCGTATTCGTCAAGACCAGGCTGTGGAAGCTAAGCGCGGTTTGGCAATGTTTATTGCTAACGATAATTTGCGTAAGGGTGCTGCGCTAAACGCTGTTCAGTTGGCGGAAATTATAGCCAAAAAGCGACATTTTGCTGGCTGATTTTGCCGATTTATTACGTATTGTAGCGCTCGCAATTGTAAGATTTTTTGCGTAAACTGGAAGTATGTCAATAGCATCGGAAGAAATTCGGCGACAACTTGATCGCATTGTAGCGCTCGGGTATCCGGATGTGGCGGATATGAGCGCTGATGCTTTTCGTGCGCTTGCGCGTCCGCTGTTGCGCGCGCTTGAACGGAGCGATTTGGGAACTAATATTGTGCTGGTTCCTACGCGCGAATTAGTGTCGCCTGAATCTTTGATTGCGCGCACGAGTATTGATCGTATGGCTGGTTTTACCACTATGCCTCCGCGAGATATAGCGAGTTTTCTTCCACAAGATGGTTTTGAACCTCCAGAAGGCCCGTTTTACTTGGTTGTTGACCCGCATGCTGGAGGCTCGTATTTGAATCGTGAGCCGGACGTAGCTCGTAAGCTTATTGATTCCGACGAGCGTTTGCCGTTGACTTTGGAAGAAGGCTTAGCGGTAGTGACTCAGCATACTGATTGGTTGCAGAACAAGAACGGCTTCAATCTTCTCGGCTCTCAGAGTGCTGACGGGCGCGTTCCTAGCATTTGGATGAGTCAGAATGCTCCACGTTTGGGTGCAGTTTGGCCAAATTCTCGTCACACTTGGCTAGGCAATGCGTACTGTATGGCTCGCAGGGGAGTGTCGCTACTTAAGTAACGAATAAAATTAAGTAGTAAATTGCAAATAGCGAAAAGTTAAGTAGCAACAAGTTAAGTGACGAATAAAAGTAATAAATAAATTAAGTAATAAATAAATTAAGTAATACTAAATTACGTAAAAAAGTAGCGAAGGTGCATGGTGGCATATATAACATTTGATCACGTAGTAAAAGAGTATCCTTCCGGTTCGGAAGTTGTGCGTGCGCTAGACGATGCCAGTTTTACCGCGGAACGTGGCCAGCTTACGGTTATTTTAGGAGCTTCGGGCGCTGGAAAAACTACGGCGTTAAATATCCTCGGCGGCATGGACACTGCCACAAGTGGCCGTGTGGTAGTGGGAGATTGTGACGTGAGTAAGCTGAAGGGGAAGGGCCTAGTTCGTTACCGTCGCGAAGATATTGGTTTCGTTTTTCAGTTTTATAATCTCGTGCCAAATTTAACAGCTTTAGAAAACGTTGAGTTGGCTTCTCAGATTTGTGCAGACCATTTTGATCCGGCGCAAACGCTTGCAGATGTTGGTTTGAAAGATCGTCTTCACAATTTTCCGGCGCAACTTTCCGGCGGCGAGCAGCAGCGCGTGTCTATTGCGCGTGCGTTAGCAAAGAAACCGAAGCTGCTGCTGTGCGACGAACCTACGGGTGCTTTGGATTACGAAACTGGTAAGGCTGTGTTGCAACTTTTGCAAGATATTTGCCGCACGGAAGGTATGACAGTACTCATTATTACGCACAATGCAGCAATCGCACCGATGGCGCATAAAGTGGTGCGATTCCGTTCGGGCAAAGTAGTGAGCGAAACCGTGCAGGAGCATCCTGCGTCAATTGCGGATATTGAGTGGTGACTAGGATTGAGTGGTGACTAGGATGAGCGTCGGCAATAAAACTAAGCATACAAAATCGTTAGGTACGAAACGTTCTCGCTCATTATTTCCGGCACTATTTATAAGTGCCGTACGAATGTGGTGTAAAGAATGGCGACGTTTCTGCGTTTTAGCAGTTATCGCTATGCTAGGCGTTGCTGTGCTCACCGGCATTTATGCAGGCTGTAACGACATGCTGTTGGGCGCGAATAACATGTACGCTAAGTTGCGCTCGTATGATTTACAAGTCGCTTCTACGCTGGGGCTTACGCGTGACGACGTAACCGCGTTGAAATCTTTGCCAGCCGTAAGCGAAGTGGAAGCTGAATATTCCAGAAAAGCAACCGCTCTCCCCGCAAGTGACTCAACTTCCTCATACGCAGTGAACTTAGTCCACTATGTCAGCGCACGCAAACAACTTAACCAGCTGCACTTATTGCGCGGCACAATGCCTTCTAATACTCGCGAAGTCGCTGTAACGCAACGCTTCCTGCACGATAGCGGCCTGCATATTGGTGACACTGTAGTAATTACAGTGCAACAGCGTAAGGAATCGTCCAATAAGGAATCGTCCAATAAGGAATCGTCTAATAAGGAATCGTCTCATAAAGAAACTCCAGCAAAAACTGAGAAAAAGAACGAAACTTACCGTTTGCGCATAACAGCTAGCGTGCTCGATAGCAACGATTTGAACAATCCTGACGGCTACCAGTCGAAAGCCTTCCGCAATTCCGTCACCTCACGTTACCCTATGTTCACTTTTGCTGACTTTCGTAGCGTTAAAAAGTTACCTTATACCGTTATATCGGTGAGACTGAAGTCAGCGCAAAACGTTAACACATTCTCCCAAGCCTACAGAAATATAGTTGACGAAGCTTCGAAACAGATTCACGAGCGTGTGCAAGTTACACGCGAAAAGGCGAGACGTAACCAACTCGTTGACAATCTTACCAATCTTGAAGCGCGGCGCATTGTTGCTTCCTCGAAGAAGCTCAAAGGCGCCCCAGAGCAAGTAGTAAAGCAAGCGTACGAAAAGGTTCGCGAGCGCATAAAGCCAGCTATAGAACGGCGCGTTCCACAAGCTCGATGGCACGTTATTACGCGAATTGCAAACGAAAGTTATGCCAGCTTGCGTTCAGATATAGCTTCGATTCAGTCGCTCGGCTACGCGTTTCCTGCAATATTTCTTATCGTCGCCATGATGATGAGTCTTACTGCCATGGCCCGCATGGTTGAGGAGGAACGTGGGCTTATTGGAACTTACTTAAGTTTGGGGTATGGTCGTTCAGCAGCCGTTACCAGACACGCGTTCTTTGCTATTCTTGCCTGCATTATTGGCGGTGGTATTGGCGATATTGTTGGTTTTTTGGCGATTCCTTCGCTGCTTTTGAAGATTTTGCACGGATTGTACTCCGTGCCGGACGTAACTTTGCGATACGACTGGCTTTACGGATCGTTGTGCGTGCTCGCCTTTGTTATACCAGTGGCGGTGTGCACTATTGTGGTGAGTTGGCGTGAAACAAGGCAAGTTCCGGCGTTATTGCTTCGTCCAAAAGCTCCTCGCGCCGGCGCTCGCGTATTGCTGGAACGTTTGCCTTGGATTTGGAATCGCATGAGTTTCCTCAATAAGGTGACGGTTCGTAATCTTGCGCGATTTAAGGGCAGACTGTGCATGACTATTGGTGGCGTGGCCGGGTGCACTGCGCTTATTGTGTGCGCGTTGGCGTTGAACGACACTGTTGCCACCTTGGGTATCCGTCAATATGAGGGAATTTACCGTTACGATATGATTGCCGTTTCTGCGCCTGAATCTTTTAAGCGTATGCAGAGCAGTGTTGAAAATGATAAGTCTAAGCATCGTATAGAAACGGTGCTTGCTTCATACGTAAGTTCTGGGGAGATTGCAAAGTATCAATCTGACGGTAGCGATAAGTCTCAGCACCACGCAACTGAAGATGCTGAAAGTGTGCAGCTTATTGTGGTAAAGGATGCTGCTACGTTGGCTCGTTTGGTGCGTTTGTGCGATGTCGACGATAATTTGCGTCAGGTTCCGCTTAATGATGAAGGGCCGTTACTTTCGCAAAGTGCTGCGGCTTCTTTGAATATTGGTCGCGGCGACAAAATTGCGATTACGAACGTAAGTTTCAAGCGGGCCGTTGTTAAGGTGCGTGCTATTGTTCGCAATCTTATCGGTTCTAATATGTATATGACTGCGCGTTGTTACGAGCGTTTGTTTGGTGCGAAAGGTTCAAAAGACGCAACCGCTGCAAAGCAAGGGCAAAGCGTGAAGGAAAACGCGTTGATTATGCGTTTGCGTGGTAGTGACAACGCGAGGATACGGTACGCTGATGCGTTTGCTGAGCGCGATGGCGTGCTGCGAGTTATTAATATTACGCGCATGAAGCACGCTTTTAGTTTTGACCTTATGAACGCTGTGGTTGCGTTGATTATTGCGCTTGCTGCGGGTTTGGCTTTGGCTGTGCTATTTACGTTGGCGAGTACGAATATTTCGGAGCGCGCTCGCGAAATAGCTACGCTTAAAGTGCTTGGTTTTTACCGGCGTGAAGTGCATGCTTACGTGCATAAGGAGATGCTGATACTTACGTTGATTGGTATTGCAGTCGGATTGCCGTTGGGTAGGTTTATTGCTGGGCTGCTGACGAGCGCGTTGCGTATGCCATCGTTGTATTTTGAGGTGGAAGTTGCGCCGTTGAGTTACGGTATCGCTGGTTGCATAACGCTTATCTTTGCCTTGATTGTGCAATGGTCTACGAATCCTGCGCTTGATCGTATCGATCCGGTTAGCTCGCTGAAAAGTGTGGAATAATGTGCGAAAGTGCGAAAAGTGCGGAAGTATAAAGGTGCGAAATAAGCGCGGATTGTGGTGAAAATTTGTAAGTTTGCCGGCGAATAGTTACGGGTTCCTATAAAATGGGAATTTCGTAATCACTAGGAAACGGAGTTATGATAATGAGCAAGACGGCAAATAGCGGTATCGGGGCAGGTTCTCAGCATGCTGAATCCCCTGCAACAGCTGATGATTCGTCTTCTCATATTCAATCTCATATTCAAGCTGGTGTTCAATCCGATATCTCAACCGCTATTAAGTCAGCTGACGATTCCGCGCAGGAAGCGCTAGGCGACCACACGAATCAGATGGAACGCAGTCTTACCAAGCGTCATGTGCAATTTATTGCTATCGGCGGCACGATTGGTACGGGCTTATTCCTTGGTTCCGGAAAATCTATTAGTTTAACCGGCCCGAGCATTGTGTTCGTGTACATTATTGTTGGTTTGATTATGTTTTTGCTGATGCGTGGCATTGGCGAACTTATGTATAAGGATCCGAACCAGCATACGTTTATTAGTTTTATTACGCGTTACCTTGGTAGAGGTTGGGGTAATTTCGCCGGCTGGTCGTACTGGTTTGTGCTTGTGCTGATTGGTATGAGTGAGATTACGGCCGTGAGTACGTATTGCGTCACGTTTTTCCAAACGTTTGATATTGACGTAAGTCATTGGAAATGGCTTATAGAAGTAGTGTTCTTGGTTGCTTTAGTGTGCATTAATTTGGTTGCGGTGAAGCTGTTTGGAGAAACAGAGTTCTGGTTCTCTATGATTAAGATCACGCTTATTGTGGCGCTTATTGCGACTGCTGCCGTAATGGTGGTGATTGGCTACCATTATCCTGCAACGCCTCTGCATGGTGGCGTGGTAAGTCCGGCTGGTCACGCTGGTTTCGACAATATTTTCAATAATTTTTCGTTGATGCCTAACGGTTGGCTCGCTTTCTTGATGAGCTTCCAAATGGTGTTTTATGCGTATCAGCTTATTGAGTTTGTGGGCGTAACGGTTTCGGAGACGAAGAATCCTCGCCAAGTGTTGCCGAAGGCTGTGAACGAAATTATTATGCGCATTTTGATTTTCTACGTTGGCGCTCTTGTGGCTATTATGCTTATTGTGCCGTGGCAGCGGTTTAAGGCGACGAATGCTGAGGGTGTATTTATGTCACCATTTATTATGGTGTTCCAATACGCTGGTTTGCATTGGGCTTCGGCTTTGGTGTTCTTCGTGGTTATTACGGCTGCTTCTTCTGCGCTTAATTCTTTGCTGTATTCTGCAGGCCGCCACATGTATCAGATTGCGCTTGAGTCGCCTTCGCCGCTGTTGGGTAAGTTGCGTAAGGTGTCGCGTACGAAGGTTCCTGCTCGCGCTATTGTATTTTCGTCTGCTTTGATTCTTCTTTCTCCGGTGGTTAATTCGATTCCTGGCGTGCATGGAGCGTTTATTCTGTTTGCTTCGGCTTCTTCTGCAGTGATTATCATGATTTATATTTTGATTATGGTGACTCACCGTAAGTATCGTAAGTCGGCTGATTTTATGCCGGACGGTTTTGTGATGCCGCATTATAAGCTGCTGAATTCGCTTACGATTGCGTTCTTTGTGTTTGTGTATATTACATTGTTTATTAGCGACGATACTCGCGCCGCCGCAATTGGTGGTTTGGTTTGGCTTGTGTTGTTTGGCGGTTACTGCGCGTTGCATGAGCATTGGCAGAATCGTGATTTGGCTGAAGCGCTAGGTAAGTAGGCAAGTAGGCAAGTAGGTAAGTGACTAAGTAGCGTTTTTCGTTATGTAATTGCAATTACGTAATTGCTGTTACGTAATTGCTGTTATGCTTGCTGTGTGCGAATTATTGTTGCGGATTGTAGTGCCGAGTATACAGGCCGATTAAATGCCACGCTTCCTCAAGCGAAGCGCGTGCTGCTTATTAAGGCTGATGGTAGTGTGCTGATTTTTTCGGAACTTGGCGCGTATAAGCCGCTTAATTGGATGGTAGCTCCTTGCACTATGCGCGTGCTGCGTAAGGAAGATGGCGAGGGTTGCGCTGATACCGATTCTGGAGTTGTGGCGGACGGTTGCGTGCTTCGCGTTGCTGCGGATAAAACTGATGATTTGCTTGTGATTTCGCTTGAGCATGTTTATAGCGACAGTACGTACGATTTGGGTGAGGATCCTGGCTTGGTGAAGGATGGTGTTGAGGACCATTTGCAGCGCTACTTAGCTGAGCAGATTGAGCGTATCGGTGAAGGTGCTACTTTGGTGCGTCGCGAATATCCGACTGCTATTGGCCCGGTGGATATTATGGCCCAGGACGCGGATGGTGTGCATGTGGCGATTGAGATTAAGCGTCATGGTGGTATTGATGGCGTGGAGCAGCTTACGCGTTACTGTGATTTGCTGAATCGTGATCCGTTGCTTAAGCCGGTGCGTGGTATTTTTGCGGCGCAGACGATTAGTCCGCAGGCGCGCGTGTTGGCGGAGGATCGTGGCTTTACTTGTTTAATTCTTGACTATGACGATATGCGTGGCGTAGAGTCCACGGACCTCCGTCTTTTTTGAACGCTTTGACTTGCCTTCGCGCTTAAAGCGCTGCGCGAGCGTCCTGAGCGTTTTTTTGGAACATTTGCCGGAGTTTTTTCTCCGGCGTTTGTTGTTGTTTTGACCGTTTTTTGGAACATTTGCCGGAAAATTCCCGGCGTTTGTTGTTGTTTTTGCGTTTTTGTGGAACATTCTCCGGAGTTTTTTCTCCGGCAAATGTTCAAAATCACTAAACTGACATTTCCTTTACAGCCACGTAAAGAAAAAATCGAAATCTCGCCAGAAAGCGATTAAAACTTTACAGCCACGTAAAGGAAATGTCGAAATCCCGCCAAAAAGCGACAAAAACTTTACAGTCATGTAAAGGAAAAATCGCGCGCTAAATCGCAGCGCTCAAGCAGGCGCTTTGACCGAGCTTGAAATCATTGGGATTTCAAGCTCCTTCAAAGCGGAAACTCGCTTAGGTTGAAAGCACGGGGTGCTTTCAACGCGAGTTTCGTAAGCGAGCGTGTTACCCACGCGAGCGTCCTGACCGAGCTTGAAATCATTGGGATTTCAAGCTCCTTCAAAGCGGAAACTCGCTTAGGTTGGAAGCACGGGGTGCTTTCAACGCGAGTTTCGTAAGCGAGCGTGTTACCCACGCGAGCGTCCTGACCGAGCTTGAAATTATTGGGGTTTATGCGTCGGTGTGTCGCGCTGAAAGTGGTGGTTTTGCAAGGGTTTTGGTGGTTGGTAGGGGTTTAGCGCGGCGTTACCTTAAAGTTTTCTGGGAAAAATCTTTGAAAATGTTGAAACTATTGTTTTTTACGGTATAAAGCCGAAAGTTTAGTATTTTTTAAGGCGTTTTTGGCTTGCGCAGTATTTTTTAATGCGTTTTAGCGTGTTTTTTATGGTTTCTTGAGCTGGTGTGGGTCTTGACTTTTGCGAACGGGGGGGGGGGTATGTTAATAACAAACGCCGGTGGATCCTAGTTTGCTGGCGTTGAGATACGACCCACCCTATTGAGTCGTATAGCAAATTTTTCTTCGCGTACCTAGCGCGAAGGAGAAGAAGAAAGGAAAATATTATGTTGAATAAGAAGGCTATCGCCGCATTCGCTGCTGGCGCAACTCTTCTTTCTGGTTTGGCTGTAGCCGCTCCAGCTTTGGCTGAGAACACTCCTGCTAAGGCTGCTGCCACTCAGGCTGCTCCTAAGGCTGATGATGCGAAGATTAAGGCTGCTCAGAAGGCTCTTAATCTTGCTAATTACAACGAGGATAAGGCTGAGGATACTCTTGCTGAAGCTCAGAAGAAACTTAATGATGCTAAGACTAAGCATGATACTGCTGAAGCTCTTGTAAACGCTTACAAGGAAAAGGCTAAGGCGTATGACGATGCAAAGAAGGCTTCTGACGGTGAGCAGGATGCTGTTAAGAAAGCTCAGCTTGAAGTGACTACTACGCAGACCAAGGTTGCTTTAGAGGCTGCTATTACCGCTGCTCAGGGAAACGCTGATTTGAAGCTTGATACTGCCCCAACTGCTGAAAAGCATGAGGCTGATGCTTATAAGGATAAGCTCACTGCTCTTAAGCCAGCTGAGAATTTGCAGACTGCTGTTTATACTGCGCAGGGTAAGTTGACTGAGGCTCAGGCTGCTGTGAAGACTGCTCAGGATACTCTTAATGCTCTTCTTAAGCCAGCTCCAGTTAACCCAGCTCCGGTTAACCCAGCTCCGGTTAACCCAGCTCCGGTTAACCCAGCTCCTAAGGTTGATCCTTATAAGAATGTGAAGCCTGCTGATCTTGAGCATGCTAAGGCTCTTATGGGTCAGCTTGAGGGTGAGCAGAAGCATTTTGCTGATGCTCAGGCTGCTGCTGATACTGCTGCGAAGGCTGTTGATACTGCTAAGGCTGCTTTCGAGAAGGCTGCTGGCGCTGCTCTTTCCGCAGGCGCTGTGAAGCCTGGTTATGATAGCATCAATGGTGTTAATTTCAACTATGATTTCTTGAGCGATTTCCAGTATGGTAAGCTTACTCCTGAGCAGAAGGCTGCTTATGATCCATTCTTGGCTGCTGCTAAGGATTATGCTAATAAGGTGAATGCTTCTAATGCTGCTGCTGGTGCTAAGAAGTCTGCTGATGAGAAGGTTCGTTCTTTGAAGCTTGAGTTGAAGAAGCTTGGTGTTGCTGTTGATGGTGAGACTCCAGCTCCAAAGCCACCAGTTACCCCACCAGCTCCAAAGCCAACTCCAAACCCAGAACCAAAGCCAGGTAAGGTTGTTGCTCCTAAGACTAAGGAAGAGTTGAAGGCTTATGTGGAGCAGGTTAAGGCTTATGTGAAGTCTGAGAAGGATGCTAAGAAGGCTGAGGCTGCTAAGAAGGCTCTTGAAGAGTTTGTTAAGGCTGCTAAGGCTAAGGATAAGGCTGCTGTTGCTGCTGCTATGAAGAAGCTTCTTGGTTTGGTTCCTTACACTAAGCCAGCTTCAAAGCCAGAACCAAAGCCAACTGAGCCTTCGCTTGTTGATCCTAAGGCTACGGATCTTCTTTACAAGAATTATCAGGGCTTGTTTGCTGATCTTGCTGCTCGTGGTGTGACCAATGTTGCTGCTTATGATGCTTTGCTTGATAAGCTCCAGTTTGGTTTGAAGCAGACTGGCTGGGAGAACATTTTGAAGAACTTCGGTGGCAATAACTGCGCTTACTTGAATGGTCTTCGTCGTCAGCTTCAGAAGGCTGTGCTTCACTATGGTCATGTTGAGGCTGCTGTGAAGGATATGGTTGCTGAGCTTAATGAGGACTTCAAGGATGCTCAGGCTCATCATGATTGGGATGCTGCTAAGGTGATTGATCAGAAGCTTGGTAAGGCTGATGGTTTGTTGAAGATTGCTGATAACAACCGTACTCGTGCTGCTGCTTTGCTTGATTCTGCTAATGATCATGCTAAGGATTTGAGCTGCGATACTGGTGCTAAGGAAGTTCGCGATGCTATGGATAAGGAGCCTAACTCCCCATTCAAGCCAGCTCCTGCTCCAAAGCCAGCTCCTAAGACTCCTAAGGCTCCTAAGCTTCCTAACACGGGTGCTGTGGTAGCTTTGGCTGCTGTTGCTGCTTCTGTGCTTGCTGGTATGGGTGCTGCTCTTCGTAAGATCCGCCACTAAGCTGCTTAGCAGGCCTGGTGTTTAATACTGGGTTTGGTGTTTGACTGCTTAGTCTAGTGCGTTGTTTGGCGTGCTAGGCTAAGCGGTTTTTATTGATTATTCTTGTGCTCGGCGTGTGACGGCTTGTTTGGGTTTGTTGCCTCTGCTGGTGTTGTTTCTGCTGGTTGATGTGGTTTGCCGTTTTTTCTTTCTTACCATTGATGCTGGTAGGGGTGGTGCTGGTGGATGCTGAGTGCTGGGTGAGTGTTGTCTTCCGCTAGGGACGGGTGATGATGCTTGTAGTGTGAAAGGCTCGCGGTTTTTCCGTGGGCCTTTCTGCGTATTGACCTGCCGAAGCGCTTAAAGCGTAGTGCGCGTAGGCACTTCAATGCGGAAACTCGCTTAGGTTGGAAGGACTGGGCGCGACGATCTGCTTGAGCGCTTAAAGCGTAGCGCGCGAAAGCAACTCGGAGCGCCGAGCTTGCTCAAGTTGAAAGCACGGTGTGCTTTCAACGCAAGCGAGGTCTGCCTTCGTCTCGATTGACGAAGGCAGGACAGAGTCGTGTGGCTATTCGCTCCGCGCGAGCGTTTTGGCTCGCGTTTGTGGACTTAAGTCATGTGTAAGTCCCCAAAAGCGCGTAAATAAACAGCAATGCCTCAGCCTTGAGCACTTTGGGGCATAAAAAAGCCCCTCCTATTGCGTAGGAGAGGCTTGTGTGTGAAAGCAGCAAACAGCACGCAGCAAGCAGCAAACACAAACAGTAACGTGTCTACTTTCTACAGCGCTTTGGTCTTACTGCTACTGCGCTTTGGAAGCGTAAAGAATATCCACTACGAAGTACAGCGTGGAGTTCGCAGGAATCGTTACGTTTCCTTTAGCGTCCTTCTTGTCTTCGCTGCCGTAGCCATCGTTTGGCGGAATCACCAGCAGAACCTGCGAGCCAACCTTCTTACCTGTTAAGCCCTTAGTCCAGCCCTGAATTACCTGTCCAGCGAGCGAGAAGTCCGCAGGCATGCCGCGCAACCATGACGAATCGAACTGATGCAGTTTGCCATCTTTATCGGTAGTCCACCCAGCGTAATGAGCGGTGACGGTGCTTTTCGCGGTCACCTTTTTGCCGGTTCCTTCAATCAAAGTCTGGGAAACCAGCTTCCCATCTGGCACGTAGTTATTCTTATCTAAGGATGGTACTCCAGATTTATCAAGCGTTACTTTCGGCAGATTTGCAGGAATATCGGTTACTGCTTTGCCGGTGGCGCGAGTTAATGCCTTGGCGCGGGAAATTAACGTAAGAACCATCACGTACGACGGGCCGGTTTTGCCGCTTACACCAAACGCTATGGTCGTATTTACTTTCTTACCCTTAATAAGCGCGTAATACGGGCGGCTGGTCACGTTCTTGCCAATAGAAATTGAGCAGTCAATATTACCCTTATCCCAAGTATTCATAAGTTCTTTGCCGTCTTTGGCATTGAAAACTATGCCCTGCGAGCATACGCGATCGCCTTCTTCAATAGTTGGACCGTTGCCTCGCTGCAAAATGGCATACGTGTTCCTCTTCACCTTTAGTGGAGTCTGCAATTTAACGTCAGGCTTTTGGCCGAGCTTGCCGGAAGCACTAATGCCCTCGAGTAGCTGCATGCCCGCTTTCTGAGCGTTTTCGTCGGCTGCGCCATTCGTATTATCAGCGTTGCCGCTGCAGGAAGCCAATCCTGCACACAATGCTATGGCACTTACAGCCGCAAAAGTGCGCGCCAAGAAGGACTTTTGTTTCAATATTGTGGTTTTTTGCATAAGTTCACACTACCGCTTGATATTGATTTTTATTGATAATAAGCGCTTGGTAAGGAAAGATTGTAGAATAGTAGCGTTATGACAAATATCAACAATGCTTCTGATGCAGAAAGATTACCGATGAAACAGCCAACCATGCGCATCAAAATTATGCGTGGTATCGTAGCGCCATTTTTTGCGGTTCTTGCGGTGTTGAGTTTTGTTTTTGGTATAGTGAACGCAACCCTATGGAAGCCGAATGAAGTGGTGATTGCGCATGCTCGCGTAGATGGCACTCGCTATATTGTCACCGATCCTGGTGTGTTGGATTTAGTTGATAGCAAAGTGCGTATTAGCGTAGCTGCGTTGCGTACGCGTAAGCCTATTTGTGTTGCCGTTGGTTTAGTAAAAGATGTTCGTGGTTGGGTTGCTGGCTCTCCTGTTAAACGTATTACTGGCTTGCTGGATTGGGAGCGTCTGGACGTGTCGGAAACGTCTGGTAAAAATTCGCTGCAATCGGATTCTTCTGTGGATACTGGCGATCCTGACGTGCCGTTTAAGCAATCTAACTTGTGGTCGAACGTCACCTGTCAACTTGGTTTAGCAAAGTTTGCGATTAATACTAATGATTTCGTGCAGACTACCGGTTCGGCTTCGTACGATCGTGCGGTGGAGTCCGGCAGTATTACTCAAACGAATACTCGTTCTACTAATAATTCGTCTCACCGTGATTCTCATTTGCCGAGTGTTCGTTCGCAGGCTGCTAGTCGTGTTTTGCTGATTGATTTGGGGAGTAATGCGCCTAGTGCGATGGTCGAGTTGCGTTGGCGTCGACATCATGTGCCTGATTTTGCTACGCCGCTTTACTTTGTTGGTATTCTTTTTGCAGCGTTGGCTGTGCTCGCTGCAACTATTTTTGCTATGGCTCCGCACCGTCGTAGGAATAGGCAGTTGGTTGCAAGTCGTTCTGGCGTGTTAACGGTGGAGCCTGCTCGTAGTGAGGAAGTTGGTTTTGTTGAAGCGCTTATGGGTACGTTGAAGCTGCTTGCGTATAAGCGGCACCATAAGAGGGCTGTTGCGGGTCACGGTCGTCATGGTTGCCATGCTCGACGTAGGGGCGCTTTGCAGGCTGTTGGTGGCAGTGCGGAAGGTTTGCAGCCCACTGCGCGTATTGCTGTGGCTTCGTCTGCGAAGGATTCTGCTGATTCGTTAGCGGAAACTACTGTGATTTCTAAAGATGAGTTGCTCGCTTTTGCCGCGCGCTTTGCTCAGCAGCATGATTCAGATAGTTCTGATGGTTTGGGTTCGTATGAATCTTCTGCTGATTATACGACGGACGGGTATGCTCAGGAGGAGTCTGCCGGTGCTCAAGCTGATCAAGTTGAGGTTTCTCACGATAATCGACGCGATGCTGCTGAGTCTCACGGTGAGCGTGCTGCGAATAGTCGTGTGGCAAATGCTGATGGCGAGTCGGATGAAGATTTGAGCAAAGTTGCGGCAAAAGCTTCTGATAAAGCAACTCACAAGCATAATGCTGCTCGCACTGCTGGTGACGCTGGTTCTTCAGGCAACTCTGGCAACTCTGGCAACTCTAGTAAACGTGGCAATTCTGGAAATTCTGGCAATTCTGGCAATTCTGGCGAGCGCAATAATTCCAATGCAAAGCGCACCAGGCGGCAAAAGTCGGATGCAAAGAATTGTCGAAACCGCGATTTGCGCAATAATAAAGCAAAATCTGCCGGTGCCGGCACGAAGCCAGCTGGTGCGTCAAATTCGTCAAATTCGTCAAATTCGTCAAATTCGTCAGGTACGAAATCTGGTGGTGTTAAGTCTGAAAATACGAAGTCTGAAAATACTAAATCGGAAAGCGCAAAGTCTGAAAATACTAAACCGTATCGCGCGAATCGTCGAGGGTATCGTAGCGACAGAAACGATGCTCGTTATAGAAAAGGCGGTAAAAATTGGCGAGGCAATTCGTCGTCAAACGGACGAAACGCTGAGCGGGGGAGTGAAAAGTAATGCGTAATAATACCAGAATATGCAATCGCAAGTTTGGTAGCAGCATGAAAGCTGCCCTACACTCCGCGCGCGTTTGTGTAGCGAGTGCAGTATCCGCAATGATTGTGATGAGCTTAGCGGCTTGCGACGGGCAAGTGCCGAAACCTACAGAAGTGCGCAGTAGTCGGGAAATGCCAAACGTAACGATTTTGCAAGAAAAAGATATTCGACTTGGCGTATTGCGTGTTTTGGAACGTGCTAACGAAGAAAAAGACGTGAGTGCGCTTTTCAAAGCTGTTTCCGGCCCTGCGCTTGACGTTCGTACCAGCGAGCTTACTATTGCAAGCAAAACCGGCAAGTTGGACCCTAAAACCACTATCCCGCGCGCTTCGGCGCAAACTATTGTTCCTACTAACTCTGGTTGGCCTCGCGATTTGGTAACTATTACTACGACTACTCAAGACCAACAATCTAAGCGTTTGTTAGTGTTGCGTCAGCGACGTGCGCGCTCAAACTACAAACTGTGGGCTGTGGCGCGACTTTTCCCGGGCGTACATCTTCCTAAATTTGCTGTACCAAGTATCGGATCTTCTATGGGAAAGATTAACGATACCGGCCTTGTAATGACTCCAGAAGTTGCAGTAACAGCGTATGCAGACGTGTTACAGCATGGCGAAAACAGCAAGTACGCAAAGTATTTTGAAAAAGACTATTTACGCGGAAAGCTGGCTGAACTTTCCAAAGTTGTACAAGCCGGCATGGAACGCAACAAAGGCTCGCAAGAGCAAGTTTTTACGCCGCAAATGAAGCAGATAAGCGTTATGCGTTCAACGGATGGTAGTGATTTAGTGGTTGCTCGCATAGATTCTGTGTGGACGCGCGTGGCTGGTGAAGGTCGCGAGTCGAGGCCTGCTTCCGACGAAGAGAAGGCTTTATTTGGTGACGGTAGGGCGACGGGTACTATGCGCGTAACGTACGTTAACGTCGTTGCTTTGGTGATTCCATCCGCGGGTTCGCATATGAAAATTACTCCGGTTGGTGCCGAGCGTCAGCCTATTAAAGTAGAAGCTTTATAAAGAAACTTTATAAAGAAGATTTATAAAGAAGATTTATAAAGAAGATTTGTAAGGAATCTTTATACATTGGTGCTTGTGTGCGCGTTGAATTTTTAACGCGTTGGTTAATGAATAAGAAAAATAAGAAAACGAGGCAAACATGGTCAATGGACAGTCGCAGAGCATGAACCCTGGTGTTTTTTCGCTTGCAGGAGCTGTGGATTTGGAGGGTGTGAAGCGTCGAGTTGAAGCGCAGGCTAAGCAGGCGGCTCGTGCGTCTGCTGCTGGCGATCAAGGTGCTCAGTCTTCTGCTCCAAAAGCTGGCGGCTACGTTACTGATGTTAACGAGCAGTCGTTCCAGGCGATGGTGCAAACGTCGGTAAGTTTTCCTATTATTCTGCTGCTTTGGCAGTCGCACGATGAGGCTTCTTTTGAGCTTGCTTCTCAGCTTGCGGATGCTGTGACTGCTCTTGACGGCCGCATGCAGCTTGCGCGTATTGATGCTGACGAAAGTCCTAGTATTGCTCAGGCTTTGCGCGCGCAGCAGCTTCCTGCAATATACGGTTTGATTGGTGGAAGGCCTATGCCGATTTCGCAAGGTTTGCCAAGTGATGATGAGTTGCAGCAGATTTGTAGCACGATTATGCCGCAGTTGGTTCAGGTTGCTGAACGTTCCGGGGTGGCTGGGACTGCTCCTTTTGTGGAGCCTGCGAACGACGCTCAGTCTGATGCTTCTGGTGACGGTGCTAGCGATGGCGATAGTTCTAGCTCTTCTGCGGAGCAAGTTCCTCCTGCTCATGAGCAAGCTCATGCGCTGGCGATGCAGGGTGATTATGCTGCTGCCGCTGCCGAGTATGCGAAGGTCCTTGAAGCGGATCCTCATGATGTACTTGCTGCTCGCGAGCGCGCTAAGGCGCTACTTCTTGCGCGCAATGCGCATGCGGACGTTGCTGCAGTGCGTAAGGCTGCGGGGGATAATCCTGACGATGTTGAAGCGCAGCTTGCAGTTGCGGATGTCGATATGATCGATGGGCATATCGATGATGCGTTTGGACGTTTGCTTGATTTTCTGGCTGGAGGGCATCGTGCGGATGCTGAGAGTATTCGTGCGCGTATGCTTGAGTATTTTGCTATGCTTCCTACTGACGACCCTCGTTTGGCGCGCGCTCGCCGACGTCTTGCGATTCTGCTGTATTGAGTTGCGTTACTCGCTTGCTGGCATATAATCCGAAAAATAAAAAAGCCAAGAACCACACAATCGTGAGAATGTCGTGTGATTCTTGGCTTTAGTAGCGGGGCATGGATTTGAACCATGGACCTCTGGGTTATGAGCCCAGCGAGCTACCGAGCTGCTCCACCCCGCGTCGGCCACTTTTAGCAGCTCTATCTACGATAGGTGCAAATTCAGATTTGTCAACTTTCGGGCGTGTCTCGCCGTTTTGTTTTACAATTCCCTGCGCAAGTTGCGTCCCTTATTGTGTCCCTTATTGCGTTTGTAGCTAACTATTCGTAGTGTAGTCAACTATTACTAAACAAGTGTGGGGTATAATAAACACATGCCTATTAAGATTCCAGAAGGATTACCAGCACGAGATATTCTTGACGCCGAACGCATCTTTGCGCTTGAACGTCCAGAAGCGGAACAGCAGCGGGTTCGACCGTTAAGACTGCTTATCCTAAACCTTATGCCGAAGAAAATAGAAACAGAAACGCAACTGTTGCGTCTTATTTCTAAATCTCCTTTGCAAGTTGACATTGATTTTATGAAAACTTCTACGCATGTATCGACTCACGTAAGTGCCGATCATTTAGTGAAGTTTTACGAAAATCTTGATGCCCTTCGTAATAATTATTACGACGGTTTTGTAGTGACAGGTGCTCCGGTTGAGCATATGGAATTTGAAAAAGTAGACTATTGGCATGAGTTTACGCAGATTCTCGACTGGGCAGCCACGCACGTTTTTTCTACCATGTACTTGTGCTGGGGTGCGATGGGCGCGCTCTACTATCGTTACGGCGTAAAAAAGCATGTTCTCAGCGAAAAAGTTTTTGGCGTATTCCCGCAATATTTGCAGGATGAGTACTGCTTCCTTACCAACGGGTTCGACGAAATAGCATTGCAGCCACACTCTCGTATAGCAAGCGTTGACGTTGACGATATTGCGCGTAATAAGCGTTTACAAATTCTTACGTGTGGACCGCAATCAGGCCCGGGTTTGGTAGCAAGTCGCGATTTTTCGGAAGTTTTTGCGCTAGGACACTGGGAGTACGGCAAAATGACGCTTGCTCAAGAATACGAGCGCGACATGGCGAAAGGCTTAAGTAACGTGCCGTTCCCTCGCAACTATTTTCCGCATGATGACGCAAGTTTGGAACCGCTTTTTGCTTGGCGTGCTCATGCCAACTTATTGTGGCGCAACTGGCTTAATTGGGTGTATGAAACTACGCCTTACGATCTTTGTGATATTCCTAAGCTTCGCGCTACGGGAAAGTTGGGTACGGATCGTGCGATACGTCACGAGCCAGCTTCTCCGCGTTCCGATGACTTCCGTCCGTTTGTGAATGGTGGATATGGGGTGCAGGATTAAAGGTGCAGGATTAAAAATTGCGGTGCGTAGGGTGATAATATCGCTTTGCGAGTGTCGAACTTTTTTCAGTATTTTATTTCTTTTTTACAGAAAAAGGTGAGTTATCCTCTAAATTTTATGAAATTTATGACATTTTTTAGAAAAATTAACAGCTTTCGCGAGTTAAGTTTGCAATAAGCTACGTTAGTCATAAATTATGTACATACACAGAGTAGAATCAGCTTTTAGATGTATTTTTCGTTTCGTGCCCCGCGCTTTGCGAAATAGATAGTCTAGTTGATATGTAATGCCGTGAGATGAATGAATTGCATGTGTGAGAATAAACGGCATTGTTGTGAAGGCGTGTGAACGAATTGCTTAAGGAGGCACTTATGGATGGAATGGTTGATGTTTTACTGAGGACTACCAATGTAGCTTCAGCAGTGGCTTCGTCTGGACCAGAATTGCCTAATATTGGCGAGTTTTTGCCTCCAGAGATTTTGTTCCAGGGCACACCGTTTGCCATGAACCGCATTATTTTGGTGCGTGTGCTTATGGCTGTAGTCGTTATGATTATTTTCGGCATTGGTGCCGCTCGTGCGAAGTTAGTTCCAGGAAGATTCCAAAGTGTGCTGGAAATCTTAATGGACTTTGTGCGCTACAACATCGTTTACGAAATGATTGGCGAGGAACGCGGCAAGCGTTACGTGCCAATGATGTCTACACTTTTCATCACGATTTTCTTCTTTAATCTTTGTTCTGTGATTCCAGGATTAAATATGGCTGCAACCGCAACCATTACTGGTCCGTTGGTATTTGCTTTGTGGGTTGTGTGTCAATATCTTCTTGCTGGCATTCGTGAAAAAGGTTTTTTGCGATTCTTCCGTGAAGCGTTGTTCCCAGCGGGCGTGCCATGGCCGATTTACTTCATTCTTTCGCCATTGCAGCTCATAGAATTAATAATTGTGCGACCACTTTCGCTTACAATCCGTTTGTTTGCGAATATGATTGCTGGCCATTTGCTGGTGGCCACTTGCTTAGTATTCACCAATTTCTTTGTGGTGGATTCCAGCAATAAACTCCTTGCCTTCGGCGGTGCTTTGTGGCTGCTTGGTGGCATTCTGTTTACCCTATTCGAAATTATGGTAGCTGGTTTGCAGGCGTTTATTTTCACTGTGCTTGCTTCTGTCTACATTTCGGAAAGTTACCCGGAGGAAGAAGAAAAGTCTGCTGTTGCTGTTGCTTGATAGCATAGCTTAAATCTTCAGATTTTACCCATCTTACGGGTTTATACTGGTTACTGTTTTAACAGAAAGGAAACCAATGAATAATATCATCGCTCTCGCAGGTTTGGTCGGCAACCTCAGCATTCTTGGCTTTGCTGTCGCAACAATTTCTCCTGCACTTGGTATGGCAATAGTCGTTGCTAAAGCTATGGAATCTACTGCACGTCAGCCAGAAGTTGGCAACCGTATTCAGTTGTTCATGTTTGTTGGCTTGGCATTTATTGAGGTTCTGGGCTTGCTCGGATTCGTTGCCTACATTATGGGAAAGTGAACCGAACGAAACAACTCGTTCCAGCACAAATATAAAAGTGTTGAGGGAATAGAAAGGACAAGCCATGGCACATGCATCTGAGAGTAATGGTTTGGCGTTGTTCTTGCCTGAGCCTTATGACTTAGTGTGGTCGTTAGTTGTTTTGGTAGTTCTTGCAGCGTTTTTCTACAAGTTCGTTATGCCTAAATTCCAGGCAATTCTTGATGAGCGTGCAGAAAAAATCGAAGGCGGAATGGCTAAAGCAGCGAACATGCAGCATGAAGCTGACGAATTAAAAAGTCAGATGGAAGAAGAGCTTGCTCAAGCTCAAGCTGATGCTGCAAAAACTCGCGAAGAGGCTCGTGCGGAAGCTTCAAAAATTATTGGCGAAGCTAGACAACGCGCTGAAAAGGATGCTGCAAAAATCATTAGTGAAGCGCAGCATTCCATTGAGGCTCAGCATAAGCATGCCATGTCCAGCCTCCAAGGAGAGGTATCGGTTCTTGCAGCAGCATTGGCTGGCAAGATTCTTGCATCCAAGCTGGATGACGATACTGTAAGCTCCAAAATTATTGATCATGTGATTGATGAAGTTGGAGAAACTAAAAATTCGGATCAAGTTAAGTAAGGCTTAATATACAAAACTTAATAATTGCAAAATAAAAAATAATTTGCGCTTTTATTGGTTTTGTATATTAATTGCATTACTTCGTTTTACAGAAATGAGGAGGTAAGAATGCCAGAAAAGGCATCGCGTGCAAACGAAAGTTTGTCGCGTTCTTCTCTTGCGCAGGCCATCTCAGATGCACATGATGAAGCGCAGCGCATCGCTGACGAGCTTTCGTCAATGATGAGCATGATTGATCAGTATCCTGAGCTTTCTGATGCGATTACCGATCCGAATAGGTCTTCGGAAGATAAGTCTCGCCTTATTGACGAGCTTATTGGAGGTAAAGCGCACCCTGTTGTATTGCGCATAATGCACTATCTTGTCGGGACATGGCACGGTGGTGCGGAAAGTGGCAAGACTGGTAGCTTTGGTGGCGCTTGGTCAGGCTTCGAGCGTGAAGCTGGCGAAACGTTGGTTACTGTCACTACTGCTCAGCCGCTTACCGATAAGCAAATCAAGCGTTTGATTGAAATCTACAGCAATAAGTTGGGTCATCGCGCATACATTAACCCAATTGTGGATCCAAACGTGCTTGGTGGCATGCGTATACAAATCGGCGATCAAATAACCGATCGTACCATGTTAATGCAGCTGAAGCAGTTGCAGCGTTCTGCGCGCAATGGTGCTTGGACACAGGCAGTGAAGTAATAAATTAAGGAGAATTATGGCGGAACTATCTATTGATCCCGCCCTTATACGCAAGGCGCTCGACGGTTTTGTCGACTCGTATAAGCCTACAGACATGCCAACGCAAGAAGTTGGCTATGTTGTTACGGCTGGTGACGGCATTGCGCACGTGGCTGGTTTGTCCGGCTGCATGGCGAACGAGCTGCTCACTTTCGAGAACGATACCTTGGGTCTTGCGTTCAACCTTGATGCTCATGAAATCGGCGTGGTTATTCTCGGTGATTTCACTGGTATTGAGGAAGGGCAGGAAGTTTACCGCACTGGCGAAGTGTTGTCAGTGCCGGTTGGTGACGCTTATCTTGGTCGTACCGTGGATCCTTTGGGTAATCCAATCGATGGCTTAGGCGCGATTGAGTGCAATGAGCGTCGTATTCTTGAAGCCCAGGCTCCAGACGTTATTCACCGTCATCCAGTTGACGAACCTTTGTCTACTGGTTTGAAGGCTATTGACGCAATGACGCCAATTGGTCGCGGTCAGCGTCAGTTGATTATTGGTGACCGCCAAACGGGTAAGACGGCAATCGCAATCGATACGATTATTAACCAGCGTACGAACTGGGAGAGTGGAGACCCGAAGAAGCAGGTGCGTTGCATCTATGTAGCAATCGGTCAGAAGGGTTCTACTATTGCTGCAGTGCGTCAAAGCCTTGAAGAGGCGGGCGCTATGAAGTACACCACGATTGTGGCAAGCCCAGCTTCTGATTCTGCAGGTTTTAAGTACATTGCACCTTACACCGGTTCTGCAATCGGTCAGCATTGGATGTACAACGGCAAGCATGTTTTGATTGTTTTCGACGATTTGTCGAAGCAAGCAGAAGCGTACCGTTCGATTTCTTTGCTTTTGCGTCGTCCACCTGGGCGTGAAGCTTACCCAGGCGACGTGTTCTACCTGCACTCTCGTCTACTCGAACGTTGTGCTAAGCTTTCCGACGATTTGGGCGGCGGCTCTATGACCGGTCTTCCAATTATCGAAACTAAAGCAAACGACGTTTCTGCATACATTCCAACCAACGTGATTTCTATCACCGATGGTCAGATCTTCTTGCAGTCTGATTTGTTCAACGCAGGCCAGCGTCCAGCAGTTGATGTCGGTATTTCCGTGTCTCGTGTTGGTGGTGCTGCTCAGGCTAAGGCCTTGAAGAAGGTCTCTGGCATGTTGAAGATTTCCTTGGCTCGTTATAAGTCTTTGGAATCTTTCGCCATGTTTGCTTCCGATTTGGATGCGGCTTCGAAGGCTCAGCTGACTCGTGGCGCTCGCTTAACAGAGTTGCTTAAGCAGAAGCAGTTCTCGCCTCGCGCAATGGAGCAGGAAGTAGTTTCTGTGTGGGCTGGTACGCATGGCAAGCTTGACGATATTCCAGTGAAGGACGTTTTGCGTTTTGAAAGCGAATTGTTGGATTACCTGGATAAAGGCACCGACATTTTGCAGGTGATTCGCGATACTGAAGACTTCACTAAGGAAACTGAATCTAAGCTTGATGCTGCTATTGATGATTTCCGTAGGACGTTTAAGACTTCTGCTGGCAAGCCTTTGATTGTAAAGGATTCGTTGCCACCGGCTGAGAACCCTGCCCCTGTTGAGAAGGAGCAGCTTATTGCAAAGCCGAAGTCAGATAGTCGCGAGCCTGAGGGGAAGTAGCGTATGTCCTCCCAACTTGCATTGAAATCGAGAATTGTTTCCACTCAGTCTTTGGGTAAGATCTTTAAGGCTCAGGAAATGATTGCGTCTTCGCACATTGCTAAAGCGCGAGATATTGCGCTTAACGCTAAGCCTTATAGTGACGCAATTTTCGATGCTGTGCAGGCGTTGGTAGCTCATCACGAAGCGAATATTAAGCATCCTATATTTGGTAAGGAGCATGCTGGCAATCGTGTAGCAGTGCTTGCACTTACTTCTGATCGTGGTATGGCAGGTGCGTTTACGTCTTCGATTATTCGCGAGACGGAAGCGCTTCTTGCCAAGCTCGATGCGGAAGGTAAGCATGCGGAACTGTACGTGTACGGTCGTCGTGGTGCTACTTACTACAAGTATCGTAATCGAGACGTTGCAGGCACTTGGGAAGGTTCTACGGATCATCCTGATGTCACTATTGCAGAAAAGATTTCTGATACGTTGATGGATGCTTATATGGCGCCGGAAGCAGAAGGCGGAGTTTCGGAACTGTATATTGTTTTCACTGAATTTATCAATATGGTGAGGCAAAAAGTTCGTACGTTGCGCATGCTACCAGTTGAGTTAGTTCCGTTGAAGGATGGCGAGGAGTTTGCTATGCACCGTCCTGATTACGAAGCGGCTTCTGGTCCTTCAGCTTCGCTGTCGTCTACGAGCGCAGTTTCAGCTCGTGAGGAGGCGGTGAGCCGCAGCAATCCTGATGCTGTTGAATATTGCTTCGAGCCAAGCCCAGATGAGGTGCTGGATGCTGTTTTGCCGAAGTATATTCAGTCGCGTATTCACGAGTGCTTGCTTACTTCTGCTGCTTCTGAAACGGCAAGTAGGCAGAACGCTATGCATACGGCTACAGATAACGCCCGCAATTTGGTGGATGATTTGACACGAAAGCTTAATGCTTCGCGTCAGGCATCTATCACTCAAGAACTTACCGAGATTATCGGCAGCGCTGATGCGCTGAATAATGAGGAGGATTAGGAGCATATGGCTGAAAATCAGACCACAGCGCCTCCAGAAGCCGAAAAGGAAGTCGATCCGACGGCTGGTCGCGTAACCCGCGTTCAGGGTTCCGTGATTGACGTTGAATTCCCGGTCGGCTATCTGCCGGATATTTACAATGCTCTCAAAGTCGATATCAACACCGTTGGAAACACGGAAGGTGATACCGTCCACGAAATTACGCTGGAAGTTGAGCAGCACCTTGGTGACTCAACCGTGCGAGCAGTCGCTTTGAAGCCTACGGATGGCTTGGTTCGTGGTGCTTTAGTTAGGGACACTGGCGGCCCAATTTCGGTTCCTGTTGGCGATGTTACTAAAGGTCACGTGTTTGATGTTACCGGCAACATTTTGAATGCTAAGCCGGGCGAACATATTGAAGTAACTGAGCGCTGGCCAATTCACCGTAACCCACCTGCTTTCGATCAGCTCGAGTCTAAGACTCAGATGTTCGAAACCGGCATTAAGGTTATCGATTTGCTTACCCCTTACGTTCAGGGCGGCAAGATTGGTCTGTTCGGTGGCGCAGGCGTTGGTAAAACCGTGTTGATTCAGGAAATGATTCAGCGCGTTGCACAGAATCACGGTGGTGTGTCTGTGTTTGCTGGCGTTGGCGAACGTACCCGTGAAGGTAACGATTTGATTGGCGAAATGGCTGAGGCTGGCGTTTTGGAGAAAACGGCGCTTGTCTTTGGTCAGATGGATGAGCCTCCTGGGACTCGTCTTCGTGTGCCTCTTACCGCTTTGACCATGGCTGAGTACTTCCGCGATGTGCAGAATCAGGATGTGTTGCTGTTCATCGACAACATATTCCGCTTTACTCAGGCTGGTTCTGAGGTGTCTACTTTGCTGGGTCGTATGCCTTCCGCAGTTGGTTACCAGCCAAACTTGGCAGATGAAATGGGTGCGTTGCAGGAGCGTATTACTTCTACGCGCGGCCATTCCATTACGTCGCTTCAGGCTATTTACGTGCCTGCAGATGATTACACTGATCCTGCACCTGCAACAACCTTTACGCACTTGGATGCTACTACTGAGCTTTCGCGTGATATTGCAGCTAAGGGTATTTACCCAGCTGTGGATCCATTAACTTCTACTTCTAGAATTTTGGATCCTCGTTACGTTGGCCAGGCTCACTACGATTGCGCAAACCGCGTTAAGGCTATTTTGCAGCGTAACAAGGAGCTTCAGGACATCATCGCCTTGATTGGTATTGATGAACTTGGTGAGGAAGATAAGACTACAGTGAGCCGCGCTCGTAAGATTGAGCAGTTCCTTGGTCAGAACTTCTACGTGGCTGAAAAGTTCACGGGCCGTCCAGGTTCTTATGTGCCAGCAGATGAAACCATTGAGGCGTTCACGCGTATTTGCAATGGTACTTATGATGACATTCCTGAGCAGGCGTTCTCGGGCATTGGTGGCATTGACGATCTTGAGCGTCGTTGGCACGATATGCAGCAAGAGTTTGGTGCGTGATCATGGCAGAGAAGCAAGTAAAATCGCTGCACGTGAGTGTGGTGGCAGCCAGGCATCCTGTGTGGGAAGGCGACGCCAAGTTTGTGGTTATTCCTTCTGTGAATGGCTTAATGGGTGTGCTTCCTGGGCATGAGGCTGTGCTTGCGTTGATTGATCACGGTTTTGTGAAGGTTGACGATTTGAAGGGTGTGCGTCACGTGTTTAAAGTGACAGACGGCTTCTTCTCTGTTGATTCTGATCACATTACGATTGCTGTTGAGCATAGTTGCAATGTCGATAAAGACGGCAACGTGTTGCCTAACGCTAAGGTGATTTAGGCTTACGTATAAGTGAAGTAAGCGAAAAGGCAGGAGTTTGAGGTATTCTCAAGCTCCTGTCTTTTTGTTTTTTTTTATTGCGCGCTTGTGTGAATATCGTTTCACTTCGCAAAATTAAAAAATTTTCAAATTTGCGAAGTGGGATTTGCTCGACTTTGCTAAGTGGGATTTGCTCGGCATTAAAACTCGTAAATCGTGCTACGCCGAAACGAGTGGTGTTATGCGTGTTGTGATGCTGTTTTTGGTTGTTTTGTGTCTGCGTGTTGTGCTTAGTTCGCGCTGAGTAGCCATTGTGCTATGTCTATTACGCGTATTCCTTCAATATCGTAAGAATCGTGGCGAGTGTTTGCTAGAAGGATTTTAGGGTAAGAATCTTTTATGGCTTTGAGTGGTGAAAGTTCGCGCTCCAATGTGGAATCATCGCTAATATTGTCTGAAACTTGAATATAAAGCTTTTCACTCGCTTTTATTGCAACAAAATCTACTTCTTTTTGATAAAGTTTACCAACATAAATCGAGTATCCTCTTCGCATAAGCTCAAGTGCCACAATATTCTCGTACGCTCTTCCGTAATCCATGTTGCGCGTTCCTAGAATTGCGTAGCGTAGCGCAGTATCTGCTAAATAGTATTTTTCGTTTGTTTCTAAATATTTTTTGCCGCGAATATCGTAGCGTTTTACTTTATAAAACATGAACGCATTGCATAAATATTTTAGATAATTGCCAACAGTTATGTGTGTTGTTTCAATATGATTCTGCTTAAGTATTGAGCTTACATTGTTTGCGGTTGTGAGATTTGCAATATTATCCATTAAGAATTCGCATATTGAGTCAAGAAGTGATACCTCTGATATTGCGTATTTGTCTACTAAATCGCGTTTAACAAGAGTTGTATACACGTTTTTTATGTACGCTTTTGCATCGTCTTGGTTAGCGTAAACGTATGAGCCGGCAAGTCCTCCCTGTTGTAAATATCTTTGCAATGCATCGTTAAAGTTGCTTGTTATTTCAAAGTATTCGCAATATTCTGCAAAACTAAATGGGAATACTGGTATCTCAATAAATCTTCCACTAAATAGTGTTGCAAGATCCGAGCTAAGTAAGAATGCGTTGGATCCCGTTAAGTAAATATCGTATTTATTGCTATTGTGAAGGCTATTAATTGCAAGCTCAAATTTTGGGCACAATTGCACTTCGTCAATCATGAGCACGTTGTAAGCGCCTGGTATATAACGGCTTTCAACGTATTTAAAAAGGCTTTTGTAATTTTTCAGATTTTCATAATTTAGGTTATTAAAGTCGATGCTGATTATGTTAAGTTGCTGATTATTTAGGTTATTTTGCTGTTGTAGCGTGTTTGGAAGTTGCGCGTGCTTTGCTGACGCGTAAAGTTTGCTACTTTGATTACTGTAGGTGTTTTCTAAATGCGTGCGGTAAGCGCGTAGTAGTTCCGATTTTCCACTGCGTCGAATGCCGGTGATGATTTTTATATCTGGCGTGCCTTTAAGTCGCTTTAGGCGATTTAGGTAATCTGTTCTCTCGATGAGTTTCATGCAATCGCCTTTCGTCTTCAGAATCGTAGTATTTTTTACTTTTGAAAGCAGATTCGTATTTTCACTTTCAAAACTTTAATTTTATTTTACTTTTGAAAGTATTATATCATTTTCACTTTCAAAACTGTAATATTTTTTAAGTTTTGAAAGTGAGTGCCTATTTGTGTTCGCACGCGAATGCCCTTTTCTTTTTGATTAATGTCGTTTATTTTTTGCAACGGGTGGTATTCTTGTATGTGATTGTTGATGAATTTCTGGCTTTACTTTTATCAATCTGCCAGTTGTGTCAACATGTAATATTTGCGCTTTTGCGCGAGAGAAGAAAGGATAATTATGCTAAAGAAAAAAGCAATAGGTGCTTTTGTAGCTGCTGCTACTTTGCTTAGTGGTTTTGCTTTTGCATCGTTTGCTCCAGTTGCCTTTGCAAATGATGGCAACAGTGGTAGTGATATAGAGAAAAATTGCGAAGTTCGCGAGAAATATGATGAAGAATTTCACGTAGGTCTTTACACCCGCACGCTATATTGCAAAGATTCCAGCAGTTCAGAATATCATGAGGCATCACTCCCAGAAAAAAAGGAATGGAGCATAGCT
Source organism: Gardnerella nova (assembly GCF_049244055.1). NCBI lineage: Bacteria > Bacillati > Actinomycetota > Actinomycetes > Bifidobacteriales > Bifidobacteriaceae > Gardnerella > Gardnerella nova. The sequence continues at coordinate 1,571,932 of NZ_CP058369.1, forward strand.
GTTGCAAAGAGACTTAATGTTCCAGGAGGAGAATTTAAATTTATTGGTGGTGCGCAAGATTGGTGTGATAATAATTTTTGCCCTTTTGTTGATTATGATCGTGTGGACAAGTATGTTGGAGAAAAACTGAAGAATAGTGACGTATTTTGCTATTATGCAAGAAGGGGCGGATTCTTGCATAGCATGGACGAAACAGGCAGAAGGAGAGATGTTGTAACAAGTGGTGGTCCTGAATACTGCGATAAAAATGGATGTAAAGACGCCAGTAGAGGTACCAATGAATTTAAAGTATGCCAAGCGCATGGATATTTCAATGATGGCGAAGATCATAAGTCTGGTTCAGACCAAACTCCTGCACCTGCACCAGCACCTAAACCAGCTCCTGCACCTAAGCCAGCTCCTGCTCCTGCACCTGAGCATCATGGTATGACTCCTGCTCCTGCTCCTTCGGCGCTTGACTCGCTTACTCCTGCGCTCGACGACAATATTGATTTTAGCGAGATGCTAGATATGGCTGATTTTGATGTTGATGCGTTGGGTGATTTGTCTGATTCTGGCAACATGAACGTCGGGGATTTCACCGGCACTGATAGTGCTGATAACTCTGGTGACGCTGGTATTCCTAGTGGTGTAGATGATTTCAACATTGGTGATTTCGATCTGTCTGATTTCGATTTTGCTGATTTGTTGGATGATCTTGGTGATTTGGATCTTGATGATTTAGCCCCTGCTGATGTCGCTGATGCTGATTCTTCTGTTCCAGCTGTGCCTGTTGGTGTTGTAGCTCGCTAGGTTAGCTGACATAGTGTAGTTGCTATAAGTGAAAAGATTAAGGGTCTTCGTTTGCGTTCGCTTGGCTTGCTTTTCTGCTTGCTTGCATTCACACTCGAAGGCCCTTTTTGTATTGGCTGCGCGTTCTGTTTATTGGGCTCCTAGTCTTGTGTGAATATTGTCTCACTTCGCAAAATTAAAAAATTTTCAAATTTGCAAAGTGGGATTTGCTCGACTTTGCGAAATTTATTTTGCTCGGCATTAAAGCGTGTAAACCATGCTACGCCGAAACAAGTGGCGTTATGTTGATGTTGCCTACGCTGCCGATGCTTCTATAGTACGTTTTTGCCAAAATGTCGGTATAGATGAATATTTTTTGCGCGTTATACCGCTGTTTTGCAAAAATGTCGGTATAGACGAATATTTTTTACGCGCATGCCTTCATTTTGCGAAAATGTCGGTATAGGCGAATATTTTTTGCGCGCTATACCGCTGTTTTACGAAAATGTAGGTATAGGTGAATGTTTTTTACGCGCTATGCCTTCATTTTGCGAAAATGTCGGTATAGAATAGATTTTTACGTTAGCTATGCAATCATTTTGCAATAAATACGCTATTTGCATATAAGCAAAATGTTGAAAGCAAAAATATTGCAAACTTAATATCGCAAAATATTAAATAACGTAAACGCAATAATGTAAACGCAATAACGTAAATGGAGTCGCATTATGGATTACAAAACAATACGCAAGATAGTTGCAATGTCTAAAAGTAATGCAAAACCTTGTGATATTGCGGAAGAAGAATATCGATTGCGCATTGATAATCCTGCTACGTATCGTTCCGGAATCGTATTTGATAGTCATGAAATTTTTGCAACGTGCGTAACGGATCTTGTAATGCACATGAATGATATTGCGTATGCTGAAAAAGCGGTTGAAAAAGCGTGGGGCAGATTACCACGGTTTGCTCAGCGCGAGTATTTAATGCAACTTATTGCAAAAGAAGTGCAAAATACCAACATTATTGAAGGCGTTCATAGTACAAGAAAAGAGCTTTCCAAAGCTCTTGATGCTGCGAGTGAGCAGAATAAGCATACGCGTTTTAGTGAATTTACTAAACTTTTTCTTGAGCTTGCAGATTCTAAAGAAAAGTCTGTTGCGGAATCTGTTGTGGATTTGAATGTAGAGTCAGTTGCGGATTCAAAGGAGAGTAGCACTTCAATTCCGCAAACATTGCAAGATATACGAAAAATCTACAACAGTATTATGCAGGGTGAATTAGAATCAGGCTATATTCCAGATGGTGAGATTTTTAGGAAGGGAAAAGTAAGTATTCGTGATGGTGCAAATAATGTAGTGCACGATGGCGATGCAACGGAAGCGGAAATTCAAGATCATTTAACGCAGATGTTGAGTTTGATGAATAGCAACAAAGTCCCAACGCTTATTAAAGCGTGCATGTGCCACTATGCTTTTGAGAGCGTGCACCCATTTTATGATGGGAACGGCAGAACTGGGCGGTTTTTGCTTGCTTTGCAATTGCACGAGCAGCTTTCGATGCCAACAATTTTGAGCCTAAGCTCTATAATTTATGCAGAAAAATCTGGATACTATGCTGCTTTTTCCAAAGCGCAGGAACTGTTTAATTGCAATGATTTAACTATGTTTTGCTGCACAATGTTGCAATATATTAAAAAAGCACAGAACGAAGTATTAAACAATATTATTTTGCAATTAAAACAGACCCTTTACTGTTTGAATAAGATATCCGAGTTTTCCAAAAAAACAGCGATTTCTAAAGTGCAGCGCGAAGTTCTTTCTATTTCGTTGCAAAATAAGCTTTTTTCGTATAATCCATCTCCGATGACTCGCAAGCAATTAAGCGAATACGTTGGAAACGCGATTGGTGAGCAGGTTGGTGAACGAAAGATCGTGAGTGCGCTTAACGGTTTGATTGAGGTTGGAATGATTGACTCGGTGGGCGAACGCCCTCTTCGGTATGAGCTTTCTAAAAAAGCGAATGAAATGTTTGAGTGAAGCAAGCGATGTTTAGGAATGTAATGGCGATTGAGCGCGCGCTTGGGACGGGGATTATTATCTCCAGCAGCGTGCCGATTTCGCAGCGCGTTGAGAAGCGGATTCGCGCGTTTGTTGACGAGTATGAATCGGTGCTTTCGCGATTTCGTGCGGATTCGCTAGTTTCGCGCATGGTTCGTGCGGAGGCTGGCGGCGATTTTGAGTTTCCAACGTGGGCTGAGCCGCTTTTTGTGCTCTACGACGAGTTTTACGCTGCCACTTGCGGAGCTTTTGATGCATGCGTTGGCGCGGATTTGATTGCGCTTGGCTACGATAATTCTGTGCAATTCGTTCCGGAATCGGCAGCTAGCGCGAGTGATGATAGTGACAGTTGGGCTAATTATCGCCGCGCTCTTCCAGTTAAGTGGGGTGATATTTCGCGAGATGATGGCAGCACAACGCTTCATGCAAATCAGCCAGTGCAGCTTGATTTTGGGGCAGCTGGGAAGGGCTATTTTGTAGATCTCGTAACGCAGATTATTAAAGACGAGCTGGGTGGCGAGATGTCTGCGGATTGCGATTTTTTGGTGAACGCAGGCGGCGATATGCGCGCTTGTTTTAGCGATGAAAATTGCCAGATAAAAGTTGCGCTGGAAAATCCTTTTGACACAACGCAAGCGGTTGGTGTGGTATCAATTGCAAGTGGAGCGTTGTGTGCTTCGTCTACTGCAAGAAGGCGATGGAAAGTAAAAGGCGCAAATTGCCTTGCAGACAACGCTTTTGAATCTAATCTAATTGCAACTCACTTAATCAACGCTTTGGATGGGACTCCTGCGCAAAAACTTGCTGCGAGCTGGACTTACGTTCCTGCGAAAACTTGCGATTTTCCAACTGCTTACGCCGACGCACTCGCAACTGCGTTGTTTGTATCGCAAGAAAACAATTTGCAAAAAATCGTGCAAACTGCCCGCGCTGAGTTTGCTGTAATGCTGCCCAATCGTACGGATTGCCAAGTTCGCGCAACGTCTGCCTTCCCAGCGCACTTTTTTGCCGAATAATTGCAAAAACGAAAGATAATTCTCGTTATCAATATCATTTTCGCAATATTTGCGTGTTTTTTGCGATGGACTATATCAATCTAGTTGATATATCGATATTATGTACCTGTGGGGCCTTTGTAATGGCAAGTTTTAGTTGGGAGTGCTCGATTGGGGTAGAGCACATGGGAATACAGAAGCGCGAGAAGCGTGAGAAGACGCAAAAGAACGCGAGGAGATGTTATGCGCGCGTGTGTGAAAGTGCGCCAAATTCGTGGATTGGCCGCACTGATGCTGGCTGTGTGCGTGTTGGTAAGTTGCATGGTGGGGTCGTTTGTTGTAACCACGCCGGCTTTGGCAACAGATGCAGATCGTTCGTATGCTAGCTGGTCGGCCGTTTCTAAAGCAATAGACGACGAATTTCAGCAAGGTCAAAGCGAATATAAAAACGGGAATAATTCCGGTGCTGCCACCAGATTCCAGGCAGCATACAATTCCGTTTACGTCGCTTCAAACATGATTACCGTTGTGCGAGATACCTTTGGTCAGAACAAAGTTCAGTCGCAACAAGACCAATTCCAGCAGCTACAAACGTTGGTATATCAACAAAATCAAGCTTCACAAATTGATTCCGTAGTGACTACTTTGCAAGCAGATATTGCACAAACTGCAGCTCAACTCGACGCAAACGTTCAACTAGACAAACCTGACGTTTACGCACAAAAATTGCGTGCGCAAATCAAAGCAGAACGCAAAAAACTAGACGCTGCAAAAAAGAAGAATCTTGGACGTAACGGTCGCACGTGGAGCCAAGTTGCACGAGAAATGAACGTTATTCTCGACAAATCCGTTGCAACCTACAAATCTGCGAAAGGAAACAAGTCACAAGTCGCAGCGGCAGTTGATTTAATTAATGAAGCATACTACCAGTATTACGAAAAGCTCGGTTTTGAAAAAAACGTAATGAACGCAATAAGCGGAAGTCGTGTTTCAACTGTCGAATATCAGTTCAAAGAGTGCCGTCAAGCAATGAACAATGGCCAAACAATTGAGCAAGCTAAAAAGTTCGTAACGGATCTTAAAGCAATGCTTATTGAAGATGCTGCGAAACTTGATGGAGGCGCATCTTCAAACGCAAATCCGTTTATGCAGTTTATAACAAGCTCTTTTGGACAGGCTTTTGTAATTTTGCTTCGCGAAGGCTTGGAAGCTCTGCTTGTTGTTGCAGCAATTATTGCGTACCTGATTAAATCCGGCCACAAAAACATGGTTAAGTACATTTACTTAGGACTTGTGGCAGGCATTGTGGCTTCGTTGATTGTTGCAGCTCTGTTCGGCTTACTTTTCAACGGTTCTGGACCTCAGCAAGAGATTACAGAAGGCGTGGTTGCGTTGTTTGCAATGCTTATGCTTCTGTACACAAGTAACTGGATGATTTCGCGTTCTTCCGTACAAGCGTGGAACAAGTATATTAGCGAGCAAACTACAGCTGCTGTGTCTAAAGGTAGTTTAATTTCGCTTGCGTTGCTCAGTTTCCTTGCGGTGTTCCGTGAAGGTGCGGAAACTGTAATCTTCTACCAAGCTATTTTTGCGGTTTCAAGCGGAGCTGACTCCATGATTTGGGGAGGTTTTGTTGCTGCGGCTGCAGTTCTGGTAGTGATATTCCTACTTATTCGCTTTGCTTCCGTTCGCATACCAATTCGCCCATTCTTTACTGGCACAAGCGCTCTTATGTCGGTGCTTGTGGTGATTTTTGCCGGCGGCGGCGTGCACGCTCTTATCGAGGGCGATGCGCTCGCGGGTATGTATATTCAAGGCTTGCCAACTAACGATTGGCTTGGATTCTATCCGTACGTGGAAACAATTGTGGCTCAAATTTTGGCTGCAATTGTTGTGATTTCGCTACTGTGCGTATCCATTGTGCGCAGCCGCGCAAAACGTGCGGATATCAAACAAAATTAAAAATCAAAACTAAAAATCAGACTAATAATCAACCAAAATTAAAAACCAAAACTAAAAATAAATAATAAAAAACAAGTCAATAATCAACCAATAGAAAAGGTTAGATATGAAGAATAATAAGATGATGGCACTTGCTGCCTTGACGCTCGCAGGCTTGCTTGCACTTGCCGGCTGCGGTTCCAATGGAAACTCGGCAAAAAATGATGCCAAGCCACAATCAACCGAGCAGAAGGCCGATGACAAGGGTGATGACAAAGGCGGCGACAAGGGCTTCGAAGAGGTGCCAGTTGGCCCTCACCAAGATCAAAACATTGGACCTCTTACTATCGGTGCCGTGTACTTCCAGCCAGTGGACATGGTCCCAGCTGGCATGGGTTTGAAGGCAAGCGAGGCTAGCTTCCACCTCGAGGCGGATATTCACGCAAATAAGGCAGGCACTAAGCTTGGCTACGGCAAGGGCGAGTTCATTCCAGATTTGACTGTGAACTACGAGATTGTTGACAAGGCAAGCGGCGAATCCGTTGGCAAGGGCACTTTCATGCAGATGAACGCTTCCGACGGCCCACACTACGGCGCAAACGTTAAGCTCGACAAGGCTGGAAACTACAAGCTCGTGCTTTCAATCGAATCCCCAGAAAAGAAGGGCTGGATGCTTCACGTCGATCCGGCTACCGGCGTAGACGGACGCTTCTGGACTGAGCCAATCAAGGCTACTTTCGACGACTGGAAGTACACTCCTCGCCAGTGGTAGTAATAATTAGTAATAGTTGATACTAATTATTAGTAGTTATTAGTAATTATTGAATAATAGATGATAGTTGATAGCAAAGGAGGGAGTTATGCTCAGACTGTTCGTAGCAGTGCTTCCTGGGCTGCTCCCTCTTACGCTACTTACCATGGGCTTAAGCGCATCGCTTACGGTTGGTGAGGGGCGCGATAAGCCGTTAAGTGCGCGCTGGAGACTGTACGGATTGTCGTTTGGCACAGTCGCGGCACTTATTTTTGCAATTCTTCGCGCATCGGTAGTAATTAACCAACGCAACTTTGTTAATATGCCGGCGTTGTGCGTTGCTATTCCCCTTGATATTGCGGCGATTGTGGCAGTAATTCGTTCTCGTAAAACTGTTGAAAATTGGCGCGAACACCCGCTTCCAATGCACATAAGCAACGCAATTGGCGCGTGCGCGCTAGCGTTTACCGTATTTTATGCGCTTCCGGACGTTATTTTACAGCTTACGATTTTTGTAGATTCAAGCACGCCTCCTTTTACATCCGACATGCTGCTTCGTGCGCTTGGATTCGTGCTTGGCGTTATTGCTGCAATTTGCCTGAGTCTTATGGTTCGTTCATTGCGGGCCACATCTAACGCAATTTCCTTCAAAATTGCGATTGTGCTCAGCATGATTATTCTGCTCGTACAGCACGTAACTTCACTTTTGCAGATTATGCAAGGAAGCATTCTGCTTTATATTGACGACTTTTCTTTCAGTGTGCTTGTTTGGCTGATTAACAATAATCCGCTAATGATTATGGCGCAAATTAGCGTATTTTTGATTCCTGCAGTTGCTTCTCTCGTAATCGGTTTTAAGACGGCAGTAGTTGGTGAAAATGCTGCAGAAATCCGCACGAAGCGAGCATTTAAGCGGAAATCTCGAAAGTCTGCGCTCGCAGCACTTTTGGCTGCGGTTACGGTAATACTTACGCTTACTGTAGGCGTATCTGTTATGAATATTAAGCCAACTTTAACACCGCCTGAACCGTACGAATTGCACGACGGTTTGGCAACTATCAACTTTGTGCAAATTTCAGATGGCCACCTTCACCGCTTCCAATATAAAGCAAAAGATGGCACTGTGATGCGCTTTATAATCATTAAAAAGAATGGTGGAGCGTACGGCGTTGGCTTGGATGCTTGCGAAAACTGTGGAGACGCAGGCTACTACGAAAAGGACGGTAAGATTATTTGCCGCAAATGTGACGTAGCAATTAATTTGGCAACTATTGGTTTTAAGGGTGGTTGCAATCCGATTCCGTTCCCGTACAAGGCTGGGCATGGCAAAATCACCATTCATACTGCTGATTTAGACGTGCTCAGTTCGCACTTTAAGTAAGGAGCAACGCAAATGTTTATGATGCGCATGGTTGCTCGATCGCTTGTGCGGCAAATAAAAAAGCGTCTTCTGATTGCGCTTGTAGTGTGCTTAAGTGCGTGCGTAAGCGTTGCAATGCTTAGCGTTGTGTACGACGTTGGAGACAAGATTAACGCCGAGCTTAGTTCGTACGGTTCGAATATTGTGGTTCAGCCAAAATCTAGCGCTGTGGTAAATGATTTGTACGCTTCTCGTGAGCAAACGAATTCCGCTACTTTGCATAGTTTAGCTGCTGCAGAAAGCCAAGAGTCTACTGCTTTTTTGAAGGAATCGGATGCTGCGAAAATCAAAATGATTTTCTGGGCTTTTAATATTACGAATTTTGCGCCAAAAATAACGGTTCACGCAAATCTTAAGGCAAATTCTTCCGCAAATTTAGTGGTGCCTATTGTTGGAACTTGGTTTAATCGTAAGCTTGCGCTGGCCTCAGGGGAGACAACTGTTGTTGGCGTTCAAGGATTGCGTTCTTGGTGGAAAATTCGTTCAGGTCGTTGGGCAAAAGATAATCAATCCGAGGCAATGGTTGGTTCGCAGCTAGCTGAGCGTTTGCACTTAAAACTTGGTCAGCGTTTGCGTTTGCTTCGCGACGGGCGCGAGGTTTCGTTGCGCTTGGTTGGCGTATACGATTCTGGCGACGACGACAATAACGCAATTTACGCAGATTCTAGTAATGCTCAAAGCCTTGCAAATAAGCCAAATATGGCTGATTTGATTGAGGTAAAAGCGCTTACGACTCCGGAAAATGATTTAGCGCGTAAGGCCGCTAAAAATCCAGCAGCGCTCAGCCAAGAAGAGTGGGAGACTTGGTATTGCACGGCTTACCCGAGTTCGATTACTTACCAAATTGAGGAGGTAATTCCGGGAGCTGTTGCGAAGCAGGTTCGTCAAGTTGCGGCGTTGCAGGGTAACGTATTGAATAAGACGCGCGCTGTGATGGTTTTGATGACTGCGTTGAGTTTGATTGCTGCTGCTGTTGCTGTAGCAAATCTTATGGCTGCTTCGATTTCGGAGCGTTCCGGCGAACTTGCCTTGCTAAAGGCTTTGGGAGCGCGAGATGGTGCTGTTGCTCGTCTTATGCTTATGGAAACTGCGGTTATTGCGTTTGCAGGAGCGTTGCTTGGCATGGTTTTGGGCTTTGCAATGGCGCAGATTATTGGTTTTACGGTGTTTGGATCCGCGATTTTGTTCCGCCCAATGGTGTTTGTGCTGGTGTTTGTGCTGCTTGCGTTGACCGTGCTTGCGGCTGCAGGTTCGTCGATTCGTTCGATTTTGAGTGTGCGTCCTGCGGAGGTGCTTCATGGCAGGTAAATCTTATATGACGTCGAATAATACGATGTTTATAACAATGCTATTTAGCGCGGTATTTCGTCGTAAGTCGCGCGCTGTGATGGCTGTTATTGCAACGCTTGTTGGTGCTGCTACGCTGTTTTGTTTGGCTGCGATTTGCATTGTTGTGCCTCAACAGATGAGCGATGAAATGCGCGCGTACGGAGCGAATATTATCGTAACGCCAATTGAAGGCGAGTGGAAAAACGGTATTGATCGAGCAATGGTTTTGCATACTAACGATATGGTTATTGCAAAAGGTGCTATGCGCTCTGCTACGTATCGTTACGAAAACGTGCGTATTAACGCAGCTCCGTATGTTTTAGCAGGCATTGATGTTCGTTCTGTAAAGTCGCTTAACAAGCATTGGAATGTGGATGGTTCATGGCCGAGCAGCGGAAATGTGATGGTTGGTAGAGATGTTGCTTCGGCAATGGGCTTAAAAATAGGTTCTCGTATTGCGATTGCGTATCGTTCTTCGGATAATACTGACGGTTCGCATAAGCCGGCAGAAAAGTCTGCAAGTAAGTCTGCAAATCAGTCTGCAAATCAGTCTGCGCAAAATTCCTCTCAACAAAAGCTTGTTGAAGGCCGTGTTTCAACGGATATTATGGATACTCACGGCACAACTTTCCGCGTTTGCGGCATTTTGGACACTGGTGGTGCGGAAGATTCTATGCTTTATGCTCTTAACGCGGATGTGAATACTCTTACTGGTGTTAAGCGCGGAGCAGACGTGATTGCTTACTCATCTTCTGCGCCTAGCGTCGATGCGGTTGTTAGAAGCATTAACGATATGACTTCTATGCGTGTGCGCGCTCAGCAGGTTACTAAAGTTACTGCTGCAGATACCGGTATTGTTACAATGCTTCGCAGCCTGTTTTGGATTGTGTCGCTTGTTGTGTTAGTGCTGATGATGGTTGGTGTTAGCACTACGATTTCTTCGATTGTGCAGCAGCGTCGAAACGAAATTGGCTTGCGCAAAGCTTTGGGTGCAAGTGCCAAGAGTATTGGCGTGGAATTTACTGCGGAAGCTGGATTATACGGTTTCGTTGGCGGTATTGCTGGTACGGCAGTAGGGTATGTGTTTGCTCGTTTGCTTGCAGCAATGGTGTTTGCTAGAGATTTGGGCGTGAATTGGTGGCTTGTTGCGTTTTCTGTGGCGTTTAGCATTATTGCGTCTTGCGTTGCTGCGTTGCCGCCTGTTTTGCGCGCTTCAAAAATTGACCCTGCGATTGTGCTTCGAGAAGAATAATTTTAAGCGTAAATTTAGAGATTATTTAAGATTTGAGTTAAGGTTTGAGTTAAGGATTTAATATGACAGAGAATAAAGAAACTAAGCCGGAGAACGCGGAATCTGCGCCGAAAATGCTGTTGACTTTGGACCATATTTCCAAGATTTACGGCTCTCTTCGCGCGGTTGACGATTTGTCGCTTACTGTGCCAGAAGGTGAGTGGCTTTCAATTGTTGGTTCGAGTGGCTCTGGCAAGACTACGCTTATGAACATTATTGGCTGCATGGATTCTCCGTCTAAAGGTTCTGTGTCTTTGCAAGGTCGCAAACTTGAGGATTTGAACGCGGGTCAGCTTGCAGACGTTCGTAAAAACGTAATAGGTTTAGTTTTTCAAAAGTTTTATCTTGTGCCGCATTTAACGGCTGTTGAAAACGTTATGGTTGCGCAATACTATCATTCTGTTGTTGACGAAGCTCAAGCGATGGATGCTTTGGATCGAGTCGGCTTGAAGGATCGCGCTCACCATTTGCCAAGCCAGCTTTCTGGTGGTGAGCAGCAGCGTGTTTGCGTTGCTCGTGCACTTATCAACTGCCCGAAGTTGCTTCTTGCGGATGAGCCGACTGGTAATTTGGATGAAAAAAATGAGCAGATTGTGCTCGACTTGTTTAAGCAGCTGCACAATCAAGGAACGACGATTATTGTTGTAACTCACGATTCTCTGGTTGCTCAATGCGCGGATCGCGAAATTATGCTTAATCATGGTGTGCTTGTTGGTGAGCGTTGGAATAATGAGGATGCTCGCAAAGCGTACGAGGCGATTGGTGGAAAGCCTGCGTTTACGAGTGCTCACGTTGATGAAAGCGTTGCGGAAGCTTTACAAGACCATGATCCTACTAAATCGCCTAAATTAGCGAATTTAGATGATTAATTTTTTAGATGATTAGTTGCGTATAGTTTTAATTTAAGATTTAAAGGCGATGATTTTATGGTTTCGGATAATATGTTTCACGATGTTTCACGTTGCAATAATTTGCGTGATGATTTGAAATCTAAAAAAGTTGCAAAAACCGTTGCTACGCTTGCGATTGTAGCCGCATCGTCAACTATGTTTTCTGCTTGTGGTGAGCCGAGTGCTGTGCCGATGAACGATGAGTTTGCTGGAAACTCTGGTCAAAGCGAAAACGATAGTGGCAATGCTTCGAAGTCTTACGATTCTGGTGCTCAACAATCGCACGCTTCCGCGCAAAGTGAGGATTCACAAAATCAGCAAAATCAGCAAAATTCGCCTAAAACAGACACTGGCAATTATAAAGATGGCGATTACAAAATCAAAGCTACGTATGGTCCGGTTGCGGAAGATAGCATTGACGTGAATTTAAGCGTTGCAAATGGAAATATTAGCAGTGTGCAAATAACGTCTCATCCGTTTACGCCAATCTCCAAAAAACACATGAGCGCTTTCAGTGAGGCTATTCCAGGAAAAATCGTTGGAAAACCGTTAAAAGATTTGCATATTTCGGTTGTTGCTGGAGCAAGTTGGACTAGTGATGCCTTCAACAAAGCGCTTGACGTTGCTCGTCAAGAGGCTTCAATTTAATCCGCAAAATAATCTTGAACTACCTTAATCTTTGACTTCAAAAATAGTTCCTTCGTTGCGAATCATTGTTGCCATCATGACTCCGAGTGATGCCATAAATGGAATAATAGCATTACTGTATTCGTGCATGAACTGTACAAAATCATGATTACAAGAAATAATCGCAACGAACAAAATAAAGAATTCGAATGCTGTAAATATTGCCCACTTAAGAATCCAAATAAGCGTTTCTTTAATAAGTTTTATATAGTCCTTGCTCATGAGTTGTTTCCCTTCCAATTTGCTGTTTTGTTTGTGAGCATTGTAGCTAATTCGCGTACATTGCTTCTCGTTCATACGTATTTTGTATTTCTAGTATAAATATTGCAATTTTTTGCAGCAATATGATGTACTCAAAACTCAGTACTCAAGATTGCGCGGAAAATGTTTGTAATTAGACTTAAAGCAACGCACAAATGTGTTGCGCAAATACGTTACAAATACAAGGAGATACAAACATGAACAGCGCAAATATGGGTAGTGTAAGCAGTGATTTTGGTATAAACTCTTGGCTGCCAGAAGATAACGTAAACAAAATAGGAAACGCTAGTGAAAATAGCATTAATCAAATTCAAAAGCAGGAAGATGACTTTGCGGAAAATAGTAGCGAAGAGCTTTCACAAGATGAAATTGATGAATTAGCTAAGCAATTAGAAGAATTCTTTACAAAATATATTGTGCTAGAAAATGGCTCTTTTGTTGTAAAAGAGGATGCTATTATTGCAGACGGTTATGGCGATCACATAGAATATTTTCGCAATGCTGCAAAAGGATTAAATCTTTCAATGGAAGATCAACAATAAGCCTAAATCCTTAAAGTCTTAAATCTTTAAAAATCGCTTTCATCAATAGGGTGACCTTGTGGGCGCTTTATTACTCGCCACAAAATCACCAATGTTAAAACGCCATTTGCAATTCCGTAATAATAAATCCAAGGAACGTGAATAAGCCCACAAATAAAGCATGAAATAATATTTATTAAATTATTTGAGTAATTGTTGAGTATTTGCTTATTTTGTGATTCGACTTTTTTGCGTTCTTGCTCAAGAGTAATTATGTAATCTTTGTTGTTCTCTATATTCTCAACATCACTACTTATGCTGTTATCACCCGCGCCGCTAAGCTTAGATATATTATTTTCTATATACGCATTTTTTGCTTTAATAACGCTGTTGAGCAAGAAAAAATATGCACAAGAATACATTGCAACAGAAAGAAGTCCTAGAACAAGCCACAAAGCGAAAAGGTCAAAGCTACGCATAAAAGCAGCTGCTGAGGCGAACGCCATCGCAGCTACTTCTGCGGAGTGCAATACTACTAGTCGTTTTGTCATATAATCCTGCTGCAATCATTATTAAAAATGAATTTTCAACGCAACCGAAAGTCACATATTGTTACTTATTATAATCACATTTGACTTACATGCATTACTTGTAATCATTTATTACTACACGATTTGCTCTACTTTGCGCATGCTTATAAAGTAGAATATAAGAAAAGTAGCATAAGATTGCAAGAAAGCCATTATGCAAAAAACGTATGCAATAGTAGATAACGACCCATTAGTTTTAGCGGTTATGCGAAACGTGCTCAGCAAGCTTTTGCCAAGCGAGTACGCGTGCAAATGGTGCGTAAAATCAGGCGTGCAAGCTTTGAAATATTGCCAAGTAGCAAAAACTACTCCAGATTATATTTTGATTGATATGTCAATGAAAGACATGTCTGGAGTAGACGTAATACGCGCAATTCGTGAGCAAAACAACAGCATTATTTTAATTGGTATGACTTCTTACGATTGTAGATCCTACGCTTCTATGGTTTCGCAAGTTGGTGGGCAAGCGATGGTTGCTAAAGACAATTTCAAAGGGCTAGCAGAAGCTTTGCAATATTGCGATAAGCAGAATGTGTATGGCTGCCGTTGCGTTAAAGACGTTGTTTACGATTTTGCTACTCCGCAAGAATCTTTTATTAGGCTTTCTAAATCAAGATCGCGCAGCGTTTTGCCGCCTCAAGAACTAAAAATTATGGATCTGCTTACTAAAGGTTACACAACGAATCAGATTGCGGCTCAACTTGGTCTTATGCCGAACACTATTAACACGCATATTCATAGAATTTACAAAAAATTGCATGTTTCTAATCGCGTGCAAGCAATATCCGCGTTTGCTGCAATGCAAAATCGTGAGCAAGATAGCAATATACAATATTTTAATGATTCGCCGCAGAATCATCCGAATTTTTTGCAAGAAACGGATAATGCATGTTAATGAAAACATTTTCGCGCGTTATTGAGTTGGTTAAAAGCTGGAAAATTCAACGAACTTTATTCATAATATTGGCGATTCTTGTAGTGTCAATGGATGTGCAATCTTGTAATACAGCTGGTCTGTGGCATAACCCACAGCAATCTGTATGTCAATACGTTTGGATGTTCACAATATTTCTTTTGATTGCTTTTTCGCGTCAAATATCCCTAGTAACTCCGATTTTGTATTGCGTAACGTTAGCAGTACCAGGCGTAAATGCAACTTGCTTTCTTTTTTCATTGATTGCTAGCATGTTTGTTGCAGGCTTTTACGATTCGTGGAAGTATTTGTTTTGTGCGTACATAGTTTCGCTGAATATTATGTACTTTGCAAAGATGGCGTACATTCCGCTTACTTTTCCTTGTTTTATTCTTATTTCCATGATTTGCGGTTACGCTTTGCGAAAGTATTTGACCATGTTGGAGGAAAATAATCGCGCAAAAATGGATATTGTACGCAGCGAATTCCAGTCTTATATTGCGTCGGTTGCGTTGCAATTGCATGACGATGTGAACAATGAGATTACGGATATTACGCTGCTTGCAACGGATGCTTTATACGCTGAGAACAGTGGGCATACAAAAGAGTCGCTAGAGCAGATTGTTGAGCATTCTCGTAATGCGCTTTCTAAAACGCGACTTGTTATTAATCTACTCGAGCAAGCTGAGCATAAGTATGATGATTCTTTAGATTCAAATATTGCCAGCACGCAGTTCGTTTATGGTTCTAATAGCAATGATCGTATAAGTTTGACTGATTTCTTATGCAATATTCGTGCACGATTGCAATCTGAGCGTAAGATTTGCGAGCAGCTTGGGTATTATGGCTCTTTAATAGTGGTTGATAAAAGTTCGGGGAGTGGTGATTTTACTGCATCTGCAACTGTTAGTACTGAAAAAGCTCAATGTGCTATTCGCATGTGCAGCGAGCTTCTTACTAATATTCGCAAGCATTGCAATACTAGCGTTGATTTTTCTATGAATGTTACGGTTGATGAGCGAGAATGCAAAATAATGTGTATGAATTCGATTTCAATGTTGAACAAGTTTGGCGAAAGGCTTGTTTTTGGCAAAGGGCTACTGTTCCACAAAAAATCTGTGGAACGTTTAGGTGGATCTTTAAACGCGCAAAAAGATGATGATGCGTGGCTGGTCAATGTTGTTATTCCGTTAAACTAACATCACTCAAATCGCGCATTATCGTGGCAAAAATTGCAAAATTAGCAAAAACTGCCACGATAACTGTGTGCGTCACGCATTTGCTGGTTCTATTGCAATACGTCCACCTAATGCTTGAACAACCTTCGCAATAGTTTGGAAGCTGGGATTGCCGTCTCGTCTTAAGCTTTTGTAAAGGCTTTCCCTTCCAACCTCGGCTTTTTGAGCAATTTCTTTCATTCCTCTAGCTTTTGCAATATCGCCTATAGCGGCTTGCAGTAAACAAGGATCATTTAGTTCTGCTGCTGCATTGAGATACGCAATAACATCATCATCGTTCTCAAGATACTCACTCGCATCCCATTTACTTATATTTACCATTTCTTCTCCTCAATTAACTGTGCAAGGAGTATCTTTGCTTGTTTAATATCTTTACTTTGACTACTTTTATCTCCACCAGCGAGTAACAGCATTAGTTTTGAGCCTTTTTGCGCAAAATACACACGATATCCTGGTCCAAAAGCGAAACGCAGTTCACTAATACCATTGCAAACTGGATGTAAATCACCTACTGGCTTACCTGCAATTTCACATAATCTCAGCCTCGCATTAATTCGAGCTTTAGATTGCGTATCGCGAAGTTTTTTCATCCAATTGCGATACTCATCTGTTTTAAGTATCTCCATAAAAATATTTTATCCTGTAGGATACAGTTTTGCAATAATAAGTAAACAGTCATATCGGTTATCGTGGCAGTTTTTGCTAATTTTGCATTTTCTGCCACGATAACTCCATAAGTACGCTTCTATTTAAGAATAGTTACAAAACGGAAATATTCTTAAATACTGATTGTTGGAAACATACAAACTGCTAATAGTAAAAGTTTTTTAAAGTTTTCTAAAAGCACTATCGTTAAAAATAGGTACGCCTATTTGTGTAGATAAAATCTGCACGTTAGTATGTTGGTAATTTACAAAACGAGAATCACAAGGAGGTGCTTATTATGACTAATCCTTTGCGCGGTATACGAGAAGAAGATATCGCCAAGTACTTTAAAGATCACAATCTTTCAGTTGATAAGACGTATGTGCTTACTATGAAATACGACCCTTGGTGGAAAGATTTAATCAAACTATTTTTGTTACCTAAATTATTCTATGTAGCGCAAAGCGTTGTTGCGCGTATTATTGCTGCCACTAATAATGAGTTTATTATTGTTAATCCGAATGTCATTTTAGGCTCGGGTAATCTAGCTAAATTAGACGATAAGTATCTTCGTCGTATTGCGTGGAATCAACTCACTAATTTTGAAGTTATAAGTAAGCCAACAACTCAAATAATTCGTTTTACTGCGAATGGCAAAACCGAAGAATGGAGTGTGCCAACGGAAAGTGCTAGCGTATGGCACTTTAATGTGTACAATCTTGATAATTTGAGAAAAACAATACAATCGCACATCTCTTGATAAGCAAATTCCGAAACAAGATACCATATATTGTATGAACACTACTTACGCAATTGTTGATAATGACACGCTTGTATTGCGATATATGCAACTTCTTCTGAAAAGTCGTTTGCCTGAAAACTTTGTTTGTGCATGGATGTGTTCTTCTGCAAAACAAGCTATTCATCGTTGCATTACAGAAAATACTCCTGACGTACTTTTAGTAGATATGTCAATGAGAGAAATGAGTGGTGTTGATGTAATTAAAGCAATTCGCGAGCGCAATAGCAATATTGTTTTAATTGGCATTACTTCCTACATGTTAGATGAATACGTATTGCAAGTTGCTAAGTCGGGTGGTCAAGCGTTAATACATAAAGACAATTTATCAGACGTAGTTGCAGCTATCCAATCGCGCGCAACAAGCTACGGGTGTCCAGAATTGCCACAATATATTGACTATTTTCACACTCCGCAAGAATCATTTAATATGATTTCTCAACTTCCGAAGACTTCAGTTTTGTCTCCTCAAGAATCGGAAATTATGCGCTTGTGCAAACAGGGATCTTCTACGAAAGAGATTGCAGATCAGCTTAATGTGAAAGTTTCAACAGTCAACACGCATTTACGGCGTATTTATGGAAAACTTCAAGTTAAAAGTCGAATGCAGGCGCTTGCTGCGCTCGCAAAATACTCGCATGACATATAACGTGTAAGAAATTAACGTGTAAAAGTAGGTAGTTATGAAATTATTAACGCGTATGATCAATTTTTTGCCGCATGATGCTTGGCAGAAAATTGGAATTGGTGCAATCATAAGTTGTACTTTGATTCTTGAAATTTGTTCCTATAATAATCTTCATTACTACTCTAATTGGCATGCAATTACGGTTGAAATAGTATGGATTGTAATCTGCTTATGTATTGCAATCTGGCCTCGTAAAGCATCTTTTATTGTGCTTATTTGGATGCCGTTGGTAATTATTGCGCCAAATATCAACTACTCATCTATGATGCTTACCATATTGATTTGTTTGGCAATTGCTGTAATTACTCAACCTTGGTACACAGTGCTTTCTTCTTGCGGGGTATCTTCATGGTTCTTTATTATCTGCGATTTTCAAAACGCTTATGTGTTAGCGTGGTGGCTTCTTATCACTCTTATTTCTAGCGCAATCGTAAAATACTATATTTCTACTATTCACCAACAGCAGGAACAGTTATTTGCACAGCGTTACAACGTTTTTCAAAAATATACCACTATTGCAGCAATTCGCATGCACGATGAAGTAACTAATGAGCTTTCCAGTATTATGATGATGGCTCAACAATCTATTGAACCTCAAACAACTCATGAGCAAGAGCATGAAAATTCGCGAGAGATTCTTCAACGTGCTACTACAACTGTTCATAGAGCACGTAATATCATTTCTCTTCTTGACAATGCTACAACTGCAAGCACTGGCGATGTTATGCAATCTACTACATGTTATAAAGATTTTTGCACAGGCTTACGCGTTCTATTTGACTGTGAACAAAAGTCATTTGAAAAGCTTGGCTATATTGGTTCCATTGATTTGAGTAGTGATTTAACTGCCGAAGATTCTCGGTCAATCCATTTGCCTTTTGAAGAATGTGCTCAAATTGAATATATTTGCAGAGAACTGCTTGCGAACGTAAAAAAGCATGCTGCAAAGCCTAAAGAATACGCCATGAATGTCATGCTTAATGACCATGAATGTCATATTACGTGTATAAATAGTGCGCAACGCGGTATTCTTGCTAACTTGCAATTAGGATATGGACTGCGTTTTCATAAGATGCTTGCGGAACGAGTTGGTGGAACTTTTAAAGTTATTGAAGATGGCGATTCGTGGATTATTAATGTATACGTTCCGCTTCATGCAGAGAAATAGCCATTGTGCAAGAATAAATTATTGTGCTTTCTTGCGCTTTAATCGAGTACTTGGATCTATTTCAATCTAGTATTTGGACACTTTTCGACCGAGTATTTGGACACGCCTTTGCGCAGCAGATGCAAGTAAGCGGTTAATCTGTGACACATAATGCTGTTTCGTTGCTATTTTATACGAGTTATCGTGGCAGATTTTGCTAATTTTGCAATTTTTGCCACGATAACTCGGTTTTTGTGTTTTATAAGTCCTGTAACGCAATTCTTTTATCTTCTGCAGACTGTTTAGATGACTTATCGTCTTTCTTAAGAGAATGCGCATAGCGAATAAGACTTCTTGCAATAAAGAACACTAAAGCACATATAGCAAGTGCAATAAGAATGTCAATTATTGGACCAAATAATGCATAGCTCATGATTCATCCTTTCTTTTTCTATATTCGTTTATGAGTGTTCGAGCTGTGTCAACATCGTATTTATCGTCAATAGCAAGACTCTTTACTAAAAGAACGAACGGGTCTTCTGGTTCATTGTCGCTTATTCGAATTTTTTCAATGAGCCTGTTAAGCCTGATTCTCATCGTTGGGTAAGAGACTTGATACATTTGCGACATTTCTTTTAACGATCCAGACGATAATACAAAGTTCTTTATAAACGACATGTCTTCGTCTGTGAGATTAGCCATCCATCTTGGAATATGATCCATATCACCCTTTTCTTCAGCCTATAAACTTTAATTAAATTAAACTTTTATTAAAAATATTAAAGTTGCTGTATGAGTTTGTCAAGAATAAACATGAGAGATATGGCACAAAGCGACATTTTTATGTCGCCAAAATAATAAAGATATATATTTACGTAACATATGAGAACATGGAGTTATCGTGGCAGAAAATGCAAAATTAGCAAAAACTGCCACGATAACACGCGATTTCGGCTGCACGATATGGTCGTAACTATTGTTGCGCAATCAGTTAAAAAACATTGTTTGTGCGTCTACGAAGTTGATGCTTGTTTTAGCATGACGAGGATTGTAAGAAGTTGGATGTTTTGTAAACAGCATAAATATTTTCTTGTAATCGCGATTTTTTGCATTCTCAACTAAAGTTGCGCGCTGCAACAACTTGCTCACCGCTTCAGCTTCGTTAAGATTATTACGCCACTTACATTCTGCAATAAGAAGCTGCTTGTTAATATCGTCTTCTGCAACAATATCAATATCGGTTTGCTCACGAGCAATAGGGTCCGCACCCCACCATTTGCCTAACTTAGTTGGTAAAAAGTCCATTCCGCCAACTTTGCATTGGTGCACAATCCACTGTTCGCACATTTTCTCGAACTGTTGACCTACAAAAGTACTAAACGCTTCATGCTCGCCACCAAGAACACTACTTGCGGCAGCGTGTGAAAGTCCGCGTTCAATCAATCCTTTATTAGGAGCTACAAACCTATACCAATACGCAAAAAATGGGTCACAAATCTGCCATAATCCTTTTTTACAATGAAGTGGATTCATGCCGAATGGAATATTTCTTTCAATTAATCCAAGGCCTTCTAATCTTTTCAAATACACGTTCACTGATGTAGCTGGCAATCCAATACGATCCGATATTAAAGTCGGAGTATTGCAGCCCGTTGCAAGAGCGTTTAGCACACTATTGTATGTTGAAGGATCACGCAATTCTTGACGCATAAGCATGTCTGGTTCAGCGTACAAAATTCCCGAAATGTTAAAGCATAATTGCTCAAGATTTTTCGCAAACGAAGACTTATTATCTAACTGCTCTATATAGTATGGCGTTCCTCCAAGAGATGCAAAATAGTTGATTTTATCTTCCCAGGTAGCATTATTTGGCATAAGCTCAGATGCTTCAAAAAGATTAAATGGTCGCAGGCGAATCTGCGCGGTGCGTCTTCCGTAAAGTGGACTCTTTTTACCAAGCACTTCACTTTCCATGAATCCTTCGTTACTACCGCACAAAATAAGAGTCATGTTCGTGTTCTTAAATTTATGATCTATTGCGACTTGGAATGTTGACGCTAAAGACTTATCCGCTTGAGCTGCGTACGGAAATTCGTCGAAAACTAGAATAAGTGGAGATTTAGGAGCATTCTGGTCTACGGCGTTAGATTGTTGCGCGACAAAATCGAGAGCATCGTTCCAATTATTAAACGATCCTGTAGTTGATGGAAGATTGAAGAAATCGTACACAGTGCGTGAGAAATCACGCAAATTCTCGATATTAGTTTGCTCGCGAGCAGTAAAAAGTATTGCGCGCTTATTTTTACAAAATTGTGAAATAAGCGAAGTTTTTCCTATTCGTCTTCGACCATAAACTATTGCCATCTGGAACGAGTGATTGCTGTTTTCATACAGTTTTTCAAGTACTTGTAACTCGTCTTGTCTGCCAACAAAAACCATATTCCACCTGTCGCTACGCCAATAATTGCAATATTTTTCAGTGCATCTTATTGCTGCTGAATATACGCTCTATTTAATATAATCGCGATTATTATAATCGTAATTATAATAATCTAAATTATATTATTTTGCAATATGCTCAACGCAATCACGCGTTATCGTGGCAAAAATCGCAAATCTAGCAAAATTTGCCACGATAACTCCATAAATACGCTTCTATTTAAAAATAGTTCCAAAACGGAAATATTCTTAAATAATTAAATAAAAAAGGTTGCTTATGAAAAGTACATAAGCAACCTGACTGATTAACTAATTAACGAAGCAATGAAGCAACTGTGCGATTAGAAGTCCCAATCATCGTCGTCAGTTTCAACAGACTTGCCCATAATGTAACTGGAACCAGAGCCGGAGAAGAAGTCGTGATTTTCGTCGGCTGCAGGAGAAAGAGCCGCAAGAATCTCTGGGCTTACATGAGTTTCTTCTTCGCTGTACTTAGCAGGGTAGCCAAGGTTCATCAAAGCCTTGTTAGCGTTGTAACGAACGAAATCAAAAACGTCATCGTGGAAGTCAAATCCTTCATAAATCTGACCAGAATACTCAACTTCCAAATCGTACAAAGTGTCGAGCAAGTTCATAGTGAACTTTTCAAGATTCTTCTTATCGTTCTCGCTTCTAAGCTCCAAACCGCGCTGGAACTTGTAGCCAGAATAATAACCGTGAATCGCCTTATCACGCAAAATCAAGCGAATCATGTCGGCAGTGTTCATCATCTTGCCGCGAGAAGCAAAGTAAAGTGGCAAATAGAAACCCGCGTAAAGAAGCAACGAAGAAAGCATAGTTGCAGCAATCTTGCGCTTAAGTGGATCTTCGCTCTCATACTCGCAAAGCACTGTGGTAACGCGCTGCTGCAAAACGTCGTTACCAACAGCCCAACGGTAAGCCTCATCAATCTCCTCGCTAGAGCAAAGAGTGGAGAAAATAGAGGAGTAGGAGCGAGCGTGAATCGACTGCATAAAAGCAATATTCGTGTAAATAGCCTGCTCATGCTCAGTGCGCGCGTGCTCAATCTGGCAAAGCTCGCCAATAGTTGCCTGGCTGGTATCAAGCAAAGTCAAGCCTGTAAAAACGCGAGTAGTGGTCTTGCGCTCAAGGTCGGTGAGGGAACGCCAAGAAGGAATATCGTTGCTCAGCGGCACCTTTTCTGGAAGCCAGAAGTTAGCAATAAGACGATTCCAAACGTCCAAATCCTTGTCATCAACAATATTATTCCAATTAACTGGGCGCACGCGCGAACCGTGATGGTAGCGATACTGAGCTGGGGTGATAGAAGCTGCCATCATCTCGTCGCTTGCGATTACGCGGTTCGTGCCGAAAGGCTTATCGAGGCTACTGCGCAGTGCCGTTGGGTCGAGCGCTGTTGGGTCGAGCTCGGTTGGGCTGAGTTCTGTCATAATTACTCCTGATTTTGTGTTTACGTTTTATAAAATTTTTAAGTTTTTGATTTAATCTGTGAAAGATTTACAGCGCTAAGATTTTCAGCGCTACGGCTTACAGTGTGCAGCTTACGCAACCCTCGATTTCCGTACCTTCCAAAGCCTTCTGGCGAATACGAATGTAGTAAAGAGTTTTAATGCCCTTACGCCATGCGTAAATCTGAGCTTTGTTCAAATCGCGAGTAGTCGTAGTGTCTGGGAAGAACAAAGTAAGAGACAATCCCTGATCCACATGCTGAGTTGCTTCAGCGTAAGTGTCAATAATCGCCTTCCAGCCAATCTCGTAAGCATCCTTAAAGTACTGCATATTGTCATTCGTCATATAAGCGGCAGGGTAGTAGACGCGGCCAACTTTGCCTTCTTTACGAATCTCAATGCGCGAAGCAATCGGGTGAATCGAACTCGTGGAATGGTTGATGTACGAAATTGAACCAGTTGGAGGAACAGCTTGCAAATACTCGTTGTAAATACCATCGCGCAAAATCTCGTCGCGCAACTGCTCCCAGTCCGAAACGGTTGGAATAGCAACGTTAAAACGAGCAAACAAATCGCGAACCTTTTGAGTGCGAGGTTCCAACGAACGGCTTCCATCCGTATACTTATCGAAATAGTTGCCTTTGCCCGCAGGCTTAGCGTAAGCGCTCGTCTTAAAGCTTGCAAAAGCGTGGCCGCGCTCTACAGCCAAAGCGTGAGAAGCTTTATAAGCGTGGTAGGCAACCGTCATAAAGTACATGTCTGTAAAGTCAAGAGCTTCCTCGCTTCCGTACTGCATATGCTCGCGCGCAAGGAAACCATGCAAATTCATTTGACCCAAGCCAATAGCATGGCCTTCTGCGTTTCCGCGACGAATCGAAGGCACAGAATCAATCGAAGTGTGCTCGGATACAGAAGTGAGCGCGCGCACAGCCAAATCAACGCTTGCACCCAAGTTTCCATCCATTGCCTTAGCAATATTAAGCGAGCCAAGATTGCAAGAAATATCGCGACCAACGTGGCTATAAGACAAGTCAGCGTTATAAGTGCTTGCTTCTTGAGTTTGCAAAATCTCGGAGCACAAGTTGCTCATAGTAATGCGGCCCTCAATAGGATTCGTGCGATTTACAGTATCTTCAAACAAAATGTAAGGGTAGCCAGACTCAAACTGAATCTCCGCAAGCGTCATAAAGAATTCGCGAGCATCAATGTACTTCTTGTGAATACGAGGATTTGCAACCATCTCATCGTAATGTTCGGTAACAGAAATGTCTGCAAAAGGCTTGCCATATTCACGCTCAACGTCGTAAGGGCTAAACAAAGCCATCTTTTCCTTACGCTTAGCAAGCTCAAAAGTAATATCTGGAATCACAACGCCCAAAGAAAGCGACTTAATACGAATCTTCTCGTCCGCGTTCTCGCGCTTAGTGTCAAGGAAACGCATAATATCTGGGTGGTGAGCGCTAATATACACAGCCCCAGCGCCCTGACGAGCGCCAAGCTGATTAGCGTAAGAGAATGAATCTTCCAAAAGCTTCATAACAGGCACAACGCCACTCGACTGATTCTCGATTCGCTTAATAGGAGCGCCAAGTTCACGCAAATTCGTAAGCAAAAGTGCCACGCCGCCGCCGCGCTTAGAAAGTTGCAAAGCGGAATTAATTCCGCGCGCAATAGACTCCATGTTATCTTCCAAACGCACGAGGAAACAGCTCACAGCCTCTCCGCGCTGAGCTTTACCAAGATTTAAGAACGTTGGGGTTGCTGGCTGGAAGCGTCCTGCAAGCATCTCGTCCAAATAGTTAAGGGCTGCCTTTTCGTCGCCGTCTGCGAGTTCCAAAGCTACAGCTGCTGCGCGCTGAGCGAAGTTTTCCAAATACTGCTTGCCGTCGAATGTCTTCAAAGCGTAAGAAGTGTAGAACTTAAAAGCGCCCAAGAAAGTACCAAAAGTGTGGTGAGCGGCTTCTGCATGCTCGTAGAATTTATCGAGAAACTCGTCGCTGTACTTTCCGAACACGTTGCCGTTGTAGTAGTAGTTGTCAATCAAATACTTCAAGCGCTCGCGAGTAGAAGCAAACTTCATGCTGTGCTCTTGCACGTAACCCGAAACGTAAAGCTTTTCTGCTTCCTGATCTTTATCAAACTGAATGCCTTTTTCTGGGTCGAAAAGACCGAGCATGGCGTTGAGAACGTGGTAGTCGCGGCTGTTGCGAATGCGTTCTGCCGTGCTGCCGGCGGTTGTGCTAATAGTGTCAGTGTGATCAAGATTAAGCGAAGTGGATTCGCTCATCGGATCCGTGCTATTCATGGGTTTTATTCCTTTCCTCGTGCGTTATTTTTGCTTTTCAAACGCTGGTTTTTTTTGTTACTTTTGTACTTTTTGCTTATTTAGTTTCTTTTGCTTCTTTTAGTTGCTTTAAAAATTTCGGTATTCCCTGCGCTACTTTTTCAATATCTTCCGCTGTTCCTGTCAACTCAAACGAATACATATTTGGGATTCCGCACTTTCCGGCAATCTGACCGCCTGCAGCGCAATAAGCGTCACCAAAATTCGTATTTCCGGAAGAAATTACGCCTCGAATAAAGGAGCGATTTTCGCGATTATTCAAGAATTTGCGCACCTGTATTGGTATTGCTTTTGAAATATTTCCGCCGCCGTAAGTTGGTACGATTAGCACGTACGGTTCGCGCACGTTTAATTCCGGATCTTTCGGACGAAGCGGTATTCGGTACACGTTCACGTTACTGCTTGGAAAGTCGCAGTTTTGTACAAATCGTAACGTGTTTTCGGAAACTGAGGAAAAGTAGACTACAGCTCCGATTGATTCGCCTTGTGCTCGCGCTTCAGGCTCGCTTGGTTGTGCGATATTTTCTTGTTCACTCATTGTTTTCAGCTTCTTTTGCTGGCTCTGTGGAAGTTCCGAGCCTATCTGCAATTTGTGCAATTAAATCTGGGCGATATCCACTCCAGGATGCGTCTGGCGCAATTACTACAGGTGCCTGACGGTAGCCTGCATTGCGTAGCTGATCTAATGCTTCGGGACTTTTGGATAAATCAACAGTTTCAAAATTCACGCCGAGTTTGGTGAACTGTCGCTTGGTGGCATCACACTGTGGGCAATGAGGCTTAGTAAACACTGTAATAGTCATTTTTATCTCCTCTGGTGATGGGGAATTTGGTAATTCCGGGTTGTATCAACAAAAGCCAAATAGTTAGCTTACTCCAAATAAGTACTATTTATAGTAGTGTGTCGATTGCGTAAACACTACATATAGTTATTGTTGGGATTCGTTAAAAATAGCGTGTTTGTAAGCGTGTCGTGTTTTGTTACCAATATAAAAGCGTATTTGTACAGCTTAAAGATGTAATTTATATCACAAAATTTATCGTGCAACTTTCGTATTTTGTGTATTAAAAATCTTGTGCATATCGGCTTATAAAATTAAAGGTGCGTTTCTTGAAGGGGCGTAACGCAAAATTATGTACTTTCTTATGCGTGCTTTTTTAAGATTGTGCAGATTGCTTAAGTGCGCTATGTGCGTGCGGAAAATATAACAATATACAAGATAAGAGGTGTCATTATGGCGGAAGCCCAGGCAAATATTGGTGTTGTTGGTTTGGCGGCCATGGGGTCTAATTTAGCGCGCAATCTTGCGCATCACGGCAATACGGTAGCTGTTTACAATCGCCATTATTCTCGCACAGAAACCTTGATGAACGAGCACGGTAGCGAAGGCGCTTTCGTTCCTGCAAAAACCGTTGAAGAATTTGTGTCTTCCTTGAAGCGTCCGCGTACTGCAATCATTATGGTTAAGGCTGGCGCTCCTACGGATGCTGTTATCGAGGAACTTGCGAACGCTATGGAGCCGGGAGATATTATTGTCGACGGCGGAAACTCCTACTTTGAAGATACGATTCGTCGAGAGCGTGATATCCGCGCTCGCGGTCTTCATTACGTTGGTTGCGGTGTTTCTGGCGGTGAGGAAGGCGCTCTCCGTGGTCCTTCTATGATGCCTGGTGGTACTGAGGAATCTTGGAAGACTCTTGGCCCTATTTTGAAGTCGATTGCAGCCGTTGCGGAAGGCGAGCCTTGCGTAACGCATATTGGTACCGACGGTGCTGGTCACTTTGTAAAGATGGTTCACAACGGCATTGAATATTCGGATATGCAGCTTATTGCCGAAAGCTACGATTTAATGCTTCGCGGCTTGGGTATGAAGTCCGACGAAATTGCGGACGTGTTTAGCGAATGGAATAAGGGCGAGCTTGATTCTTATTTGATTGAGATTACTGCGGATGTGCTTCGCCAAAAGGACGCTAAGACCGGTAAGCCTTTGGTTGAGATGATGGTGGATCACGCTGGCATGAAGGGCACTGGCACTTGGACTGTGCAGTCTGCTCTTTCGCTTGGAATACCAGTTACGGGTATTGCTGAAGCTGTGTTTGCTCGCGGACTTTCCAGCCAAGTTGCTTTGCGTGAAGCTGCTGAAAGCCAAGGCTTAACTGGTCCGGAAGTGCATTTTGATTTGAACGATGATGAGCGTAAGGCGTTTATTGAGGATATTCGTCAAGCTTTGTACGCTTCTAAGATTGTTTCTTACGCTCAGGGCTTCGATGAGATTGCGGCTGCTGCAATTGAGCATGATTGGAAGATTGACCAGGCTGCTGTTGCTCGCATTTGGCGAGGCGGATGCATTATTCGCGCTCAGTTCTTGAACCGCGTTTCCGAGGCTTTTGAGTCCGGTGAAGCGAGCGTTTCGTTGCTTTTCGCACCGTACTTTAAGGCTGCTATTGAAAAGTCGCAGGCTGCTTGGCGTCGTGTTATTGCGCGAGCAGTTGAGCATGGTGTGCCTGTGCCAGCATTCTCCAGCTTGCTTGCGTACTACGATGGCTTGCGTTCCAAGCGTTTGCCAGCTTCTCTTATTCAGGCTCAGCGCGATTTCTTCGGTGCACACACCTACGGTCGCATTGACGAACCGGGAGTATTCCACACTCTGTGGGCAGACCCTAATCGCCCAGAAGTGAAGCAAGATTAAAACAAATAATATTTATAGATAACAGGCTTCTGTATTTGTTATGCAGAAGCCTGTATTTTATTGTGCTGAATTAATGTGCATTTCGCGAAATCTAGTCAATACACTCAATAGCAGCTTGCAATGTGCCTGCGGTGGTTAGCCAAGAGATTTCGTCAGTTCCGTTTGCAAAAGACGCAGGATATTCAGGATTGTTAGCTCCCGAAAGTGAATTCATTAAAGCAGCGCCCTTTTCTGCGCCGGCAGTCAAGAACCAGGTGCGACTGCTGTGAGCTAGCACGGGAACTGTAAGTGACAATCGCATTGGAGGAAGTTTAGGGGAGTGGTTTACGCCAACAACAATGCGCTCGCGATTGTTGACATGCGGTAATCCTGGGAAAAGCGAAGCCATGTGTGCATCCGGGCCCATGCCAAGAATTGCCAAATCAAATACTGGCTCTTTGCCAAGCAATCCTACGATTTCTTCCTCATAGTCGCGCGCTGCAGCATCCAAAATAGCGTCATTTTTAGCGTCGCTGGCCGCTGCAATTTCCTCCGCACTACGCTCATCTGCAGGCATCTCGTGAATATGAGATTCTGCCAAAGCTTTGTGAGAAGTAAGTAAGTCGAGCAGCGCTTCGCGAGTTTTGCGTGCGTTACGATCCTCGCTATCATAAGCTACAAAACGCTCATCTGCCCACCAAATATGCACTAAATCCCAATCAATCACAGTCAAAAGTGGGTTGCTAGCAAGCATTTGGAACATGCGAATTGAATCCGTGCCGCCAGTAATAAGTAAATGGAATGGTTTGTCGAGATTTTGCACATTAGCTTGTGACTCCATAATAAGAATTGCCAAGCGTTGAGCTGCAACGGCTGAAAGCACATCGGGATTATTGTAGCCGTAAACGCTTGCGTTGTGTGCAAAAGTAACTTCATTATCCGCCATAGTTATTCCTTTTATGCCATTAAAAATGTTTCACGCGTTGTTTCACGTAATGATTCACGCATTTTCTGCAGGGTTATCTCGCACCAGCTGCGCATAAATTTCGTCAGGATCAATGCGTCGCAATTCCTCGCTTAGGCAATCATCCAAAGTTCGTATAGGAAGCGCAATAGGCTGAGCGGTCTGACCAGGAAGACTAATCAAAGCTTGATCTCCTCCAGCAGGGCGAGTAAGCGACAACGTACCATCCTCGCGCTCTAAAGTTACGGAAGTAATAGCTTGAGCATCAGGATTTTCAACTATTTCAACCGGTACGCGCAAACTACTCTTGAGCCAAGCCGCAAGCAAATGCAAAGAAACATAGTGAGCGGGGCCAACAACTTTCGCGCTCGTGATTGGCAAATGTGGCGGCTGGTCGAGCATAGAAGCCAACAGTGCTCGCCACGGAGTAAGGCGAGTCCAAGATAAGTCTGCGTCTTGCGGAGACCAGTTTTTGCGTAAGTTTTGAACAGTTTTAAGCGTATCGTCAGCGCGCTGGGCGTCGGTAATTCGACTGCTTGCCATCGCTCCAAGCAAATCGTGAGCAGGATCTTCCGGAGCGTTCGTCGGCCACCACGCAACAATCGGCGCATCTGGCACAAGTAGCGGAATAACAAGCGTATCCGGGTGACGAACTAAACCGTTATGCGGGTACAAAATAATAATCTCGCCAGCTCCAGCATCCGCACCAAAACGCACTTGAGCATCAAGATTTGGCACAATTTCTCCACGCTCGGCAGCATGCTCACTAGACCAATCGCGAACCATAGCAATTACGCGGCAAGGATGTTCGCGGCTGGCAGCATTCGCAGCTTCAAGCGCGTGCTCTAGTTCTTGAAGAGTTGTGTCGATAAGTAACGTAAGTACACGGCCAGTTGCAGATTCTCCGCGTTCTTCGTGCAATTCGTCGATTTTAGCCGCAATCTTACTTGTGTTGGTATCAGGAAGGTTGATAATCATGGCAGCCTCCAATGGCGGTTATTGCGAGCAAGCATGTCGTCTGCTTCCTTAGGGCCCCAAGTTCCAGCGCGGTACGGCTGCGGCTTAGTGCCGAGTGTGCTCCAGAAATCTTCAATAGGATCGAGAATTTTCCAACTTAAATCGACTTCTTCAGTAGTTGGGAACAACGGAGGCTCACCAAGAAGTACGTCAAGAATTAAACGTTCGTAAGCTTCAGGGGAACTTTCAGTAAAGGAACGTCCGTAACTAAAGTCCATTGATACGTCGCGAACTTCCATAGCAGTTCCACCAGGAACTTTTGCGCCGAAACGCATAGTAACACCCTCGTCAGGCTGCACACGAATCACAATCGCATTGCTACCAAGCTCTCGAACCGCAGTCGATTCAAACGGCAAGTGTGGAGCGCGCTTAAAAATAACGGCAATTTCCGTAACGCGCTTGCCTAAACGTTTGCCAGTACGCAAGTAGAACGGCACTCCGGCCCAACGGCGAGTGTCAACGTCTAATCGCACTGCAGCATACGTTTCTGTAGTGCTTTCAGGATTGATTCCCTGCTCTTCCAAGTAACCAACTGCTTTATACGATCCTTGCCAACCGGCTGCGTACTGTCCGCGAGCAGTATTAGCCGCTAAATCGTGAGGCAAGCGGATAGCAGATAAAACTTTCGTTTTTTCTGCAGTTAAATCGCTGGCACGGAAGCTTACAGGTTCTTCCATAGCAGTGAGCGCCATAAGCTGAAGCAAATGGTTCTGAATCACGTCTCTAGCGGCGCCGATGCCGTCGTAATAACCTGCGCGTCCGCCAATGCCGATGTCTTCCGCCATGGTAATTTGCACGTGATCAACATAATTCGCATTCCAAATCGGCTCGTACATGGCGTTAGCAAAGCGGAAAGCAAGCAGATTTTGCACTGTTTCCTTGCCTAAGTAATGATCAATTCGGAATACGGAATTAGGATCGAAAACTTCCGAAACAACCCGGTCTAATTCGCGCGCGCTCGCTAAATCGTGACCAAAAGGCTTTTCGATAATTACGCGACGCCACGCGTGTTCGGAAGAGTGCGAAAGGCCGGAAGCTGCTAGTTGTTTAGCAACTACAGGGAAACTCGAAGGCGGAATAGACATGTAAAATGCGTGGTTTCCGCGAGTTCCACGGTCTCGATCCAGCTCATTTACTGTATTACTTAAACGTTCAAAGGCAGCAGAATCGTCGAAAGTTCCGCGTACGAAACGGATACCTTTGGCGAGGTTCGTCCATGTTGACTCGCGAAATGGTGTGCGACAATGCTCCTGAATGTTTTCACGCACAAAATTAACGAAATGCTCATCGGTCCAGTCTCGTCTTGCGAAGCCAGTCAAACCGAATCCTGGGGGAAGTAGCCCTCGATTTGCTAAATCGTATACGGCAGGCATGAGTTTTTTCCTTGCCAAATCGCCTGTAATGCCGAAAATTACCAGGCTGCACGGGCCTGCAATACGAGCTAAACGTAAATCTCTGGGGTCTCGTAATGGGTTATGCCATATTTGGTTTGTGTCGCCTATACCACGGTTGTTGCCGCAATAATCACATGGGTTCCTCAACTCAGTCATACATACTATCGTAATGTTCGGTTACTATTTTTCACACTCGAGTCGTCATTTTTCTTGCATTTTTGTTATAGGCTTTTCTTGTAACAACTGCAAAGTAAGCCTATAAAGTAAGCCTATAAAGTAAGCCTATAAAGTAAGCCTATAAAGTAAGCCTATAAAGTAAGCCTATAAAGTAAGCCCGCAAAGTAAGCTTATATTCTATACAATAATCCCGCAAAGTTGTAATAAAACTTTCGCTTATTGCGCTAGTTTATTGCGCTAGTTTCAGCCTCCACAAACGGCAAGACGAATCATTTTAGCGTACTGTGGGCCGCCAACTGGTGTTAAATGAACGCCGTCATCCGTCAAATATTCGGAGTGACCTTCGCTCAAACCATGCCAGTTAATTATGCCAACGTTAGGGTGTGTTGCTGCAAAGTTGCGTAATCTTTCGTTGGTAGTGTCTTGCCATGGCTGCGGAACGCGAGTGGTAACAAAGTAGACCGGCTTGCCTTTGGCGACGTCAACCATGTGTTGAAGTACGCTATCGTCTCGCGGTGGGCCATTAGTTCCCAAAGCGTAAATAACAATATCTCCGGCATGTTTGCCCGAAATATCTTGCTCGTATTCGTCAGCTCCATGGAAAATTTGCCGACTTACTTTGCCGTCAATATAGGCGTTAGGCATTGCCTGCATTAAGTACGGTTTTGCGCCTTCTGTAATGGAATCACCAACCATGGTGAGATTTACTGAGCATGTACCAGTGCGTTGATCGATACGCGTGTGAGAAGTTTTCAGATTGTTTGGTACTTTTTCCGCAATAGGGAACAGTACGCGGTATCGCGATGGCGTTGGAGGGAGGGCTTGTTTTGCAACGTTTTTATGCAGGCCCCGCAGTGTGCGATGATACTTTGTTGAAGTGTTGTCGCCGCTGGCATCTTTTGCATGTTGTGGCTGATCGGTTTTTTGCTTCGCATTTTGTTGTGTATCCGCAACAGTTAATTCTGGGCGAAGTTGCACTGCTCGTTGCTGCGCGATTGCTTGCCAGCTTACTGGGAGTGACACAATCGCTAGCGTAACAATAAAGCATAGCGTTATAGCAACATAATGAATCGTGGCGAGCAGACGATTACCGGTCACTTGTTTTTCGAATATTTGGTAGAAACATTCTGCGATTACTACTATTGCTAGAGCTTGAAGTAGCTGTTCCCAGAAGGAAGCTGAGGTCGTGCGAGTTGCAGGGTTGCACAATTCCAGCAGTGGGAAGTGCACCAGGTAGATCGAGAAGGATCGGCGACCAAGGTACGCTAGTGGCGCCCAGGAAAATATGCGTGCGCAAATGTTGGTGCCGCTGATACATGACCACAACAATAACGTGCAGAATACTGCCGTGAGAGTGTACCCGCCGAAAACTAGTAGTGGTGAAGCGCCGTCGGCGTAAATAAAACAGCAGCACAATACTACGGCACAAGCAGCTCCGATTGCGGAATGTTGCCACGAAGTAAGTGGAGTGCAGACTACATTTTTTGGCTTCTTGAATACGTCGTCGGGAAGCTCGCTTATGTCAGTTGAATTAGTTACTCGTTGCGATGAAGATTGTGCCGAAGACGCTGTTGAAGTCGTGTCGAAGGTATCGTTATCTTCCGAAAGGTCGATTTGCAAGCCTGCGCGTAAATCTTCAGGAATACCATCGTCTTCGTGTGAGTGCATTCCATCCGCGCCTAAGATTTCAGACGAGTTGCTAACGTTGCGAGAGGTATTCTCTTGGGCAACGTTGTGTGAATCATCTTTAGTGATACCATCTTGCGTGCTACTCAAGGTGACTATCACGTGTTTGTTGCCGCGCAACCAATTGACTACGCGAACAATCCAGATATGAAGCGAATGCTTACTAAACCACGCGTTATACATTGCTAGCATAGCGCCCAGCAAAAATTCTGATGCTCGAGTATCGAGCGAGTAGTACACGCGTGCTGGTGTTTCGTAGTTTCCGGAAGCATAAGCAAAAGCAAAGGTGAGTGCTGCAGAAAGTACCACTAATCCTGCGGTAATGTACATGCGGAGTGCGGGTTTCCGCACTGCTGTAACGAGGGCCGTAAGAATGAGCGGCCACACGATAAAAGCTTGCATTACCAAGCCTAAATACCACAAGTGTTTAATAGGTGAAGGCAATCCCGATTGCTCAAAGTAAGAAAGCTTACGCACAACGTACGTGATATTGCTGAAAAATCCTGCGCCGGGAAGCGCGTCGGCTTGTAGTTTTGGCAGCAGGCTCGGCGAACAAAGCCACATTATTGGTGCTGTTATCGCAATAACCCCAATTGTTGGAGGCCAGATTCGTTTAATTCTATGCCATAGGTATTGCCAGTAGTGTCGAATTTTACTGGTGTTACTGGTGTTATCCGGATGTGTTGTGTTTTTTCGAGCAGCGATATATTTCAATACTGAAGCAGTGCAAAAATAGCCAGAAAGCACGAGGAACAGTGTTACTCCTAGGAAACCGCCTGGCAGCAAACTTGGGCGCATGTGGAAGCAGACTATGCCGATAATTGCTAAGGCTCGCAAACCATCTATAGCTGGATTGCGTTTTGCTGCGTTTGCTGAACTTGAGTATTGTTGTTGCGTATCAACTTTTGTTGGTGAAGTATTGTTTGCTGACACGAGCCCTTCATAAACTTGTTTATCACTAGCATTACCCGCCGTTGCTTTACTGCTGACTATGGTTTGTTCGACCGGTGAGACAGCGGAAGTGGTCATGCTTTTCTTTCTTGTCATCGTGCCTGCACTTCATCAACTATGCCGATATATGTACGGCATATTGTGTGTAAAACAGAGTTATGATAACTGCGTCTTGAGACACCGTTGCCCCTTAAAGCGTGTCTAAAAATAATGCTAAATATGCCCAAAAAATGTGAGGTTTTTTGTGGTATTTTTGTGGTATTTTTGTGAATTTTACGGCTTTTATTATTGTTTTTCTTTGTTGCGTAGGCGTACCGTATTTTCGCCGTTCGTTGGTGCGCGGTAGAGTGAGAAAGAACAGTTTATGACTTGTTATAAAGGAGCCAAAATGGCAGAAACTTTTAATGTTGTGGTTGAGATTCCACGCGGTTCTAAGAATAAGTATGAAGTGGATCACGAAACCGGTCGCGTCTTCTTGGATCGTACCCTTTTCACCGCAATGGGTTATCCAGACGATTACGGCTATATTGATGGCACTTTGGGCGAAGATGGCGACCCGCTTGACGCTCTCGTCATGATTCCAAATTCTGTGTTCCCAGGCTGCGTAGTTGAATGCCGCGCTGTTGGCCTTTATCACATGGTTGATGAAGCCGGCGGTGACGATAAGGTTCTTTGCGTTCCAGCTGACGTTCGTTTCGACGACATCAAGGATATTGATGACGTTAACGAGTATCACAAAGCAGAAATCAAGCATTTCTTTGAGCAGTACAAGGCTTTGGAACCAGGTAAGGAAGTGCTTCCTGGCGACTTCTGGGCTGGCGTTGAGCAGGCAGAGAAGGAAATCGTTGCAGCTCGCAAGCGTTTGGAAGAAAGCGAAAAGTAAGTTTCGTTTTTAATTAAAACAATCAGACATAAAACAAGCGTCGGAAGCACTATTCGCGTTTCCGGCGCTTGTTATATTCTCGACTTTTTGCGTATCTGACGCTTATGTCGTTTAGTACGCTTTTATTTATGCAGCTACCAACATGCCAATTCCAGCAATGTAAATCAACATGCCGGAAAACATTATCGGCAGCAGCGCAATAGCAGCGTCGCGTACGGCACTTCTTTTGTAATATTCGTTACTATTATTGCGAACCCACACATACGATAATCCAGCTAACGCAATAACCATTACCGTACACAGCGCTGCCACAAGCAACCCGCCATCAATATTGCGCAACGATGGCATAAATCGAATAATCGAAGGCAAAAACAGCCAGCCAGGAAGAGAAGCGCAAGCAATACTTGCGGTTAACGTGTGAGAAAGATTACGCACTACATTAGTGCGGTGTTCGCGAAGCATTTGTCGTATAAAAGTCACGAATGTTGCTGCTACAAGAATAAGCGCAAACGATACTGCCCAGCGTTCGTAAGGGTGGATTGCTGCAATAAATTTACTCATCGACACAGTTTCATCGTCAATAATAACGCTTTGTGGCAGCCAGCCTTTTAGCGCGAGCGTAGCGCACCACGCGGAAGCAATACCTGCACATAAAGCAATGGCGCGGTCAATAATAGTGCCGTGCAAAGGCCAAAAAGCAAGGAATGTGAGCAGTATTATCATGCACAAAACAAGCGTCAGTTTCGCCGTCGCTATAGGAAGTGCGGCGGCTGCGGCGAGGAATAATACTGAAAATATTTGGCTCGCTGCCATAATAAGCAGGTGCGTGGTAGGTATGCGAGCTTGAGCCGTTGTGTTGAGGGGAGTTGTTTGGCTGTTTGTGCTGCCGTAGCTACCGTGTGTTTCGGTTTCGTTGCTCATACTCGCTCCTGAGTGCTAGTAAATTGGCTACTGTAATGTAAGTATTCGCAACGGCTCACAAGCAGTGTGCGGCGCGCGTATACTCAATCCCTTATTACTAATGTAGTCTACAACCTGCACTATGTCGTTTTAGTAATGACACCTGTATTTACACGTGGGAATGGTCATTCTTCGTAAGCATGGTTTACAATGCCTGTAAAGGCGTGATTTTGTACTGCAAACTTACATGGCAAACTTACACTTGCTGGCTGGAGGCATCTATGACCGATATTACATTGATGACTTCTTGCGCTTCCCCTGCCTCTGTTTTGCCTTCTCTCACTTTGCTTTCTCACCGTGTGCGTGTGTTAGATATGGACGTTTCAAGTTTTACTAAACTTCCTGCGCAAACTATTCTTTTACTCGACGCGCGTGAGGATTTAGCTTTAGCAAAGTCATTGTGCGCGTCTTTGCGTTCGGCAAATATTACTGTTCCCGTGATATTGGTGCTTACAGAGGGCGGTTTTACCGTTGTGAACGCATCGTGGAATATTATGGACGTCGTGCTTACCAGTGCTTCTCCAGCGGAAGTAGAGGGTCGCTTACGTTTAGCTGCTCAGCATAGTGATGTGGACGGTGTTGTTTCTCAATCTACAGGTATGACAGTGGGGGATTCCGCGGTTGTTGACAATGGCACTATGCGTTCCGGTGATCTCGTTGTTGATATGCGTAGTTACACGGTGAGTTTGCATGGGCACCCTGTTGATTTGGCTTATAAAGAATTTGAGCTGCTGAAATATTTTGTGCAACATCCGCGTCGAGTATTTACGCGTGCGCATCTTTTGCAAGAAGTGTGGGGATACGATTACTACGGTGGTACGCGTACGGTTGATGTGCATATTCGACGTCTTCGTGCGAAGCTTGGCGTTGAGTATGAGCAGCTGATTGGTACGGTTCGCAATGTTGGCTATCGTTTTGATCCGTCCGAATCCGAAGGTAACAGTGCGATTGAGGAAGATCCTGACGATTTAGTAGATGAATCTTCAGAAGATGCCGTTTCTGCTGCTGACAATTCAACAAGTCAGAAAACTAGTCAGAACTAGTGATATGCGAGAATCGAAAAAAGCGAAGCTTGCGCGTATTCACGCGGAGTATGCGTTACTTTGTGAAGAAATTCCCTCTCCACAGTGTGCTCTTCATTTTTCTAATCCTTTTGAACTTCTTATTGCGACTGTCTTAAGCGCGCAAACAACTGATAAGCGCGTGAATATGGTGACTCCAGAGCTTTTCGCTACCTTCCCAAATTCGCGTGCACTTGCTCAAGCTTCACTTGCGCAAGTCGAATCTATTATCCGGACACTTGGTTTTTATCGGGTAAAAGCGCAGCATATTATTGCGTTGTCGGCACGTTTGGAAAGTAATTTTCACGGTGTAGTCCCATCAAGTATGGAAGATTTAACGTCGCTACCGGGGGTAGGACGCAAAACTGCGAACGTTGTGCGAGGAAATGCGTTTGGGCTTCCGGGATTTCCGGTTGATACTCACGTAATGCGTGTAACTGGCCGTCTTGGTTGGTATGACCATGGCAGCAGTTGCCATAAACGCCAGAATACTCAGATTAAGCCCGATCCTACAGCTATTGAACGCGAAATAACTGCTTACTTTCCGCCGAATGAATGGACTAATCTCTCGCACCGACTCATTGCGCACGGAAGAACTGTGTGCACTGCTAAAAACCCTAAGTGTGCGTTATGTCCATTGCGAGCCACGTGTCCGTACGCAGCTTCCTGAATACAAGCGTGTAAGTGTGTAAATGTGTAAGCGTGTAAGTGTGCGCACAAAAGTGTGTCCAAGCGTGTGTTGGTTGTCAATGCAGGTGTTGATATAAACTGTAAATTATGTCAAGAACAGGAAAGTATGCGTATAACGCTTATGGGGCATCTCATCGTCGTGCCAGCGCAGGCTGGATTCCGTGGGTTGTTTTTATGGTTGTTTCCGTAGTAATGGTAGTGATTTTGTGGTGCGGTTGGCAGTTATATCAAGGGCACTCGCCAATCGACGCTATTGCGCGTCCTGCAGGAAACTCCACGTTAACTGTCGGTTTGCGCACTGCTCCTGAAACTCTTGATATGCGAACTCACGACAGCGACGCAGCGCAGCAGGCTCTTTTAGACAACGTGTATGAGACTTTAGTAAGACGCGGGGATGACAATTCTTTGCAACCTGGATTAGCAAAGTCTTGGGAGATTTCAAAAGATGGTCTCACTTATCGTTTCAACTTGCGTCAAGGCGTGCGTTTTTCTAATGGTGACGTTATGGATTCGCAATCCGTTCTTCAATCGTTAAAGCAAGGCATTACCCAAGGTTACGTCGGTTACGCTGCGTTGACGGATATTAAAACTGTCACTAATCCTGACGATCACACCTTGGTTATTACGCTGAAAATGCCAAATGTTTTGCTGCTTAGGCGTCTTGCTGGCCCTGCTGGCATCGTATATGACACCAAAGCTAGTGTAGATTATGCGAATAACGCTCTTGGAACTGGTCCTTTCGTAGTAAGTAGTTACCGCAAAGGTGATTCGCTAGTTTTGGCAAGAAACGACAAGTATTGGGGGACTCCTGCTGCTTGCGCGAGCATCACTTTGCAATATTTTGCCCAAGATAGTGCCATGGCAGAAGCGATGGAGCAAGGTAAAATACAAATAGCAGTGCCGCTGGAAGGTAAGGAAAATAAGCGTTTTGCCGCTATTGCTCACACAAATATGGTAGAAGGACAGAGTACCCGCGTGCGGATGATTGCGTTTAATAGTACAATTGCTTCTATTTTCTGCGATAAGCAAGCACGTAGAGCGGCGCGATACTCTATGAATATGCAAACCGTATTGGAAGCCGATCCTAATGGTGGCGTTCCTGTCAGTGGGCCTATTGATCCGCTTTCTCCCGGTTATGAAGACTTAACTAATATGTTCCCGTTTGATCCGGCAAAAGCTCGCTCTTTGTTCCGTTACTTTAGTGCTGGCTACTTAGGCAATATTACGTTCCTGGTTCCGCAAGGAGAGGGTGATGTTGGGCGCGAATTGTCGAACCAAATCAGCTCAGTGAGTGGTTTTAAAGTTCATCTTGAAGAACTTGATCAAAATGCGTTACGTCAGCGCGTGAAGGAAGGTAAGTATGATATAGCGCTTACTTCGCTTGATCACACGTTGGATGAAGGTACTTTTGCTGAGGCTGGATCGCAATTTGTGTTGCAGGACGAGTTGTCACAGCAAGCTTGGTCTAAAGCGGTTCACTCGAAGGATATTAAAGATTATGAGGCGAATGCTCGTGCTTATGCGCGAGAAGTAAGCGATAAAGCTGCAGCTCACTGGTTGTATGCTCGTAAAAGTGTGATGGCTGTGAAATCTAACGTAAGCGGTTACACCAAGAATATGACTGATCAGCTATTGCCTTTGCGTGACATAGTAGTGAAGTAAATTTGTGCCTGCGAAGTAACAGTGGGATAAGTTGTCGTACTGAGTTTCTAATATTCAGTTCATGAGTGAACAGGATAACACAGTAAAGCATGCTCATTTAACGCCGCTGCCTAATAAAGTTGGCGTTGATGGCCTCGAAGACAAATGGCGTAATAATTGGGAAGAAGCCAAGACTTACGCTTTCCATAATTCCCGCGACCGCAAGGCCGTATATTCTATTGATACTCCACCTCCAACCGTGAGTGGCCACTTGCACGTGGGCCACGTATTCTCTTACACGCATACGGATGTTATTGCGCGCTACAAGCGTATGAAGGGTTTTGATGTGTTCTACCCAATGGGTTGGGACGATAATGGCCTTCCAACAGAGCGTCGTGTGCAGAATTATTACGGTGTGCGCGTAGACACTTCGCTTAAATATGACCCTGATTTTAAGCCACCTTTTGAAGGTACTGAAGGCAAGAAGATTGAAGCAAAAGATCAGGTTCCTGTAAGCCGTCAGAACTTTATTGAGCTTTGCGAGCGCTTAACTTCCCAGGATGAGAAGCTTTTTGAAGCGTTGTGGCGTAGGCTTGGTCTTTCTGTGGATTGGTCTCAGACCTACCACACGATTGGTGAGCAGCCTCGTCGAGTTGCGCAAAAAGCATTCCTTCGCAATCTCGCCCGCGGAGAAGCCTACCAAAAGGATGCTCCAGGCTTGTGGGATGTGACTTTCCAGACAGCAGTTGCGCAAGCTGAGCTTGAAGCTCGCGAATATCCGGGCTTCTATCATAAGATTGCGTTCCGTTTTGAAGATGGTACGCCAATTTATATTGAAACTACGCGTCCAGAATTGCTTGCCGCTTGCACTTCTTTGATTGCTCACCCAGACGATGAGCGTTACAAGAAGTACTTCGGGCAGGAAGTTTATTCGCCACTGTTTAAGGTGAAAGTGCCGATTTTGGCTCATCCTGCAGCTCAAATGGACAAGGGTGCCGGCATCGCAATGTGCTGCACTTTTGGTGACGTAACCGACGTTGAGTGGTGGCGCGACTTGAGCTTGCCAACTCGACCGATTATTCAGCGCAACGGACGTATCGTGATGACCACTCCTGATTGGATTACGGACGAATCCGGACGCGAAATGTTCGAGAAAATTGCTGGTAAAACCACGTTCTCTGCTCGCAAGGAAGTTGTTGAGGCTTTGCAAGCAGCTGGAGATATGGATGGTGAACCAAAGCCAACAAAGCGTATGACGAACTTCTACGAAAAAGGCGACAAGCCTTTGGAAATCGTCACTTCTCGTCAGTGGTACTTAAAGAATGGTGGTACGGACGAAAAGCTGAACGCTGAGCTTATTGAGCGCGGCAAGGAACTTAACTTCCACCCAGACTTTATGCGCGTGCGTTACGAGAATTGGGTTCACGGTTTGAATGGTGACTGGCTTATTTCTCGCCAGCGCTTCTTTGGCGTACCGTTCCCACTGTGGTACCCAGTAAACGAAAATGGGGAAGTGGATTACGCAAATCCTTTGACACCTAGCGAAGACCGTTTGCCAATCGACCCAACTATTGACGTTCCAGAAGGATTCGACGAATCTCAGCGCGACCAGCCAAACGGCTTTACAGCTGAGCAAGACATTATGGATACTTGGGCCACATCTTCCTTAACTCCACAAATTGTGACTCGTTGGGAAGAGTCAGGCGAGGAAAATCAGGCTTTGTTTAAGGCTACTTTCCCAATGGATTTGCGTCCACAAGGCCAGGATATTATTCGTACTTGGCTGTTTAGTACGGTTGACCGTGCACATCTTGAAAACGGCTGCTTGCCTTGGAAGCATGCTGCACTTTCCGGATGGATCTTGGACCCAGATCACAAGAAGATGTCAAAGTCCAAAGGCAACGTGGTCGTGCCAAACAAGCCAATCGAAGAGTTTGGTGCGGACGCAGTGCGTTACTGGGCAACTTCCGCAAAACTTGGCTTGGATGCAACTTACGACGAAGGCCAGATGAAAATTGGCCGACGCTTGGCAATTAAGCTTTTGAATGCTACGAAGTTTGCGCTCGCGATTGGCCGCGAAGACGAGGAACATCAGGTTCTTGAGCCTGCTAATGCGGACTGGAATTTTGCAGACGTTACGGAAGTTTTGGATCGTTCCGTTATGGCAAAGCTTGCATCCGTTATTCGTACTGCAACTGATGCGCTTGAGTCTTACGAGCATTCTAAGGCTTTGGAAGCAATCGAAACCTTCTTCTGGGAGTTCTGCGACGATTATATTGAGCTTGCAAAGAATCGTGCTTACGGCACTGCAGAATCCACTGGACGCACTCCAAGTGAAGCTGCTGTAAAGTCTGCTCGCACAACGCTTGGTCTTGCTCTCGACGCTTTGGCTCGTTTGCTTGCTCCTTATTTGCCTTACGCTACGGAAGAAGTGTGGAGCTGGATGCATGACGGTGAAGGTTCTGTGCATCGCGCAAGCTGGCCATGTGCTAAGGCTTACGAGGCCGCTGCAAACGGAGTTTCTGCTGACACTTTGGCTTACGCTGGTGAAGCTTTGGCTACTTTGCGCAAGATTAAGTCCGAGGCAAAAGTTTCTATGAAGACTCCTATTTTGCAAGTGACTTTGAACGTTGCGGAAAACGCTTACAAGGCTGTTGAGGAGACTTTGGATGACGTTGCTGAAGCTGGTCGCGTTACCGGAGAAGTAAAGCTTAACGCTGTCAAGGCTGCTGATTCTGCTGATGGCGATTCTTCTGCTGATGCAAATTCTGATGCAGCTAACGTAAACGTTTCGGTTGCTCAAAGCGAACTTGGCGAAGCTCCTGCAAAAAAGAAGTAGTTGCAAGTAATAGCAAATAATTAATCTCAAATAATTAATTGCAAAACAAAAGCGCTGGAAGTCAATCTTCGACTCCAGCGCTTTTGCGTATTTAAATACTTAAGCATAATCACTTATTGTAGATTCTACTGCGATGATCAATATCCACAACAAAAACAGTCAGCACATTATTTTCAATTGCACAAATTATTCTGTAATCCCTTACTCTATATCTCCAAAACCCTGAATAGTTACCAGTTAGTGCCTTGCCTCTGATTCGAGGATTGTCGAGATTGCTAATTTCGCGAAGCTCTTTAACGATTTGCTTAGCAATTGTTTTGTCAATTTTCCCTAGCTGTTTTTCAGCTCTTTTAGATAAATTAATCTTCCAAATCAAGGCGCTTCACCACGTCGTCGAGTGGAGATGTTTCTAATTCTCCACGTTTATATGCTTCAATATCTGCCATTAGACCATATTCATGTTCAAGTTCATCGATTTGAGCCTCTAGTGCTTGATTCATGTAAAATGAACGAGTGCGGTGAGTGGTTTTAGCGAGCTGATCATAACGATCTAAAACGTTAGAGGGTACTCTTAATCCTGTAATTGTTGCGGCCATTTTTAATCTCCATTGTAAAACATGTAAAACATATATTACCTTACATGCAGAATAATGCAATTCAATGCGCTATAATCGCGAAGCATCGCGCGGTAACGCTAGACTGTAAACCATGAATCCAGAAAGCTTAAGTGAATTAATTGAAAAAATTGCTAAAGATTTAGTAGCAAACGGTAAAGCAGGCAGTTTAACAGAAGATTTGATTCCTGCAGCCGAAAAACTTGCTGTAATGCGACCAAAGGATCGCGCTCACGGCGATTGGGCTACTAACGTTGCTATGCAGCTTGCAAAAAAGGCTGGTATGAAGCCTCACGATTTGGCGGAACTTTTTGCTGAGCGTTTGCAAGAGGCGGAAGGAATTGCGTCAGTAGAAGTGGCCGGACCTGGTTTTATTAACATAACGCTTGACTCTGCTTCTGCAGCGGCCGTTGTCGACGAAGTCCTAAAGCAGGGCGCTAATTTTGGTAAGAATGCGCACTTAAGCGGCAAAACTTTAAATCTTGAGTTTGTTTCTGCAAACCCAACTGGCCCAATTCATATTGGTGGCACTCGCTGGGCTGCAGTTGGTGATTCCATGGCTCGAGTTTTGGAAGCAAATGGCGCAAAAGTTGTACGCGAATACTACTTCAACGATCACGGTGAGCAAATCAACCGTTTTGCAAAGTCTTTAGTTGCTGCAGCTCACGGCGAAGAAACTCCTGCAGACGGCTACAAAGGCGCGTATATTAACGAAATTGCGGATGCTGTTATAAAAGAAGCACAAGCAGACGGCATTGATATTCTTTCTTTGCCAAGGATTGATCTTGGAAAAGACGAGGAAGGTTTGTCACTTGGCGAAGGAGATTCCGAGCAGCGCGAAGAATTCCGCAAGCGCGCAGTTCCAATGATGTTTGCTGAGATTCGTAAGTCGATGCGCGATTTTCGCGTTGGTTTTGACGTGTGGTTCCACGAAAACAGCTTGTATGAAGATGGCGAAGTTGAGCGCGCTATTGCAGACTTGCGTGAGCGTGGAGACATCTTTGAAAAAGATGGCGCAACTTGGTTTGAATCCACTAAGCATGGCGACGACAAAGATCGCGTAATTATTAAGTCCGACGGCAACTACGCCTACTTTGCTGCCGATATTGCGTACTATCGCAACAAGCGTCACCGCGAACAGAATCCTGCAGACGTAGCAATCTACATGCTTGGTGC
The DNA here is from genome assembly GCF_049244055.1 of Gardnerella nova. Classification (NCBI taxonomy): domain Bacteria; kingdom Bacillati; phylum Actinomycetota; class Actinomycetes; order Bifidobacteriales; family Bifidobacteriaceae; genus Gardnerella; species Gardnerella nova. The sequence goes on from NZ_CP058369.1 coordinate 1,615,843, forward strand.
AGATCACCATGGATACATTGGTCGAATGATGGCAATGTGCGCTGCTTTTGGAGATAATCCTGGCGAAAACATGCAGATTCTTATTGGCCAGCTTGTAAACGTTATGAAAGACGGCAAGCCTGTGCGTATGAGCAAGCGCGCTGGAAATGTTATTACGATTGACGATTTAGTTGATGCAATCGGCGTTGACGCTTCTCGCTACTCGCTTGCTCGCACCGACTACAACACAAGCGTTGATATTGATTTGGATTTGCTCGCTTCTCACAGCAATGATAATCCTGTGTACTACGTGCAATATGCTCACGCGCGCAGTTGCAATGTGGCTCGTAACGCTGCAGACGCCGGAATTACGCAAGATGGCGCTGATTTGAGCTTGCTTAACACCGAAGCGGACGGCGAAGTGCTGGCTGCTTTGGCGCAATGGCCTGCAGCTTTGGCACAAGCTGGTGACTTGCGCGCTCCGCACAGAGTTGCGCATTATCTTGAGGATTTGGCTGCTAGCTACCACAAGTGGTACAACCTTGAGCGCGTAGTGCCGATGGAATTGAGTGACCCAGAAAATCGCTTGCCAGAAGCAGAGCGTGAAGCTGTTCGCATTGCAAAGTGCCCAGAGCCAGCACGAGCTGCAGCTCGACTTAAGCTTAACTCTGCTGTGCGTACGGTAATTGCAGAAGGCCTTGATTTGCTCGGTGTTTCTGCTCCGGAAAAGATGTGATTTTGCTTATTTTATATAAGATTTATAGCAAAAATATATAGCATTTTTTTGATTAAGTAGGACGTTGGTAACATTCCAGCGTCCTACTTATTTTTGATGAGAAGACACGCGCGAAATTGCAAATTTTTGTCGATTAAGTACATGCGATTTATTAATATACCCCCTAATATTATTTTCGCTTTAAATCCACAAAATTACAGAGTCAGAGATTTAGCTGAATAATATGCTTAAACAATTTTTCACCATATAGGAGGTGTAAGCATGAGCGTCACAACACAAAGTGTCAGCACAGACAGTGCCCCGAAAAAAAGGAACCTGACAATTATTGAATCCGCATACGTGGCGGTCATGTTGTTTGGCATGTTCTTTGGTGCTGGAAACCTGATTTTCCCTGTGTTTCTTGGAGCTAATGCAGGCACTAATTCTGCGCCTGCAGCGTTAGGTTTTATTGTTACTGGCGTTGGCTTGCCACTGCTTGGCGTTACAGCACTCGCAATGAGCCGCGCAAACGGTCTTTTTGAGCTTTCAAGCAAAGCTAGCAAAAAGTACGGCATGTTCTTCACTTGTGTGCTGTATTTAACAATCGGCCCGTTCTTTGCAATCCCACGCTGCGCAACAACTTCATACACTGTTGGATTAGAGCGCGTTATTCCGCAAGATGGAAACGGTCAGCTTTACTTATTCTTGTTCTCCGTAGTGTTCTTTGCGCTCGCGTTCTTCTTTGCTATGAAGCCAAGCGGAATACTTACGTGGGTTGGTAAAGTTCTTACGCCAATCTTCCTTGTGTTCCTAGCGATTTTGGTATTTACAGCACTATTTTCTCCTGTAAGCGGCGCTTCTGCGGATGCTGCTCCTATGGGAAATTACGTTAATAAGTCATTCTTTACAGGATTCTTAGATGGCTACAACACAATGGATGCTTTAGCTAGCTTGGCATTTGGAATTGTGGTTGTTAGCACCATTCGTCAGTTTGGTGTAAAAGATCCTAAAGATGTGGCAGTGAATACTGCTCGCTCTGGTTTCTTTAGCTGCTTGCTTATGGCAGTGATTTATGTTGCGATTGTTGTTGTTGGCGTGCGTAGCCGCGCTCTGTTCCCACCTGCAGAAAACGGTGGCGTAACTTTGGCGCAAGTTGCACGATACCATCTTGGAAACGTTGGCTTATTCGTGCTTGCTGCAACTGTAACTCTTGCATGCTTAAAGACTGCAGTTGGCTTAATAGTAAGCTGCTCGGAAACCTTCTCTAAGTTATTCCCTAAGGGGCCTAGCTATCGTGTTTGGGCTGTGTTGATTACGCTTGTTTCGTTTGGCCTTGCAAACTTTGGTTTGAGCGCAATCATCGAATACGCTGTTCCAGTATTAATGTTCTTGTATCCACTGTCAATCGTACTGATTCTTTTGGCTTTGTGCGGTCGACTCTTTGGAAATTCCAAAGTTGTGTATGCTTGGACACTTGGTTTTACTGGCGTTGCAGCTGTATTTGACTTTTTGAATAGTTCGCCAACAGCTTTGCGCAACGCATTGCATATAAACGATATGTTGATTGTTGCTCAAAACTGGTTGCCGTTCTCGGAATTTGGAATGGCTTGGGTTTGCCCTGCTGTTGTTGGATTTGTTGTTGGCTATGTTCGCATGGTTTTATTTGACAACAAAGGTATGGAAGAAGTGGCTCGTGCGGCTGCTGGCCCGGATCTTGAAGGCAGCGTTGCTAGTGACGATGATTATTCTTCAAGCGATGCTGACTTTGACGAGTCTGCTGACTTCGCTGCATCGGCTAAGTCTACTGCTGACGAACCTAATTTTAGTGAGCAATCCTAAATTTTGTAGAGTCGCGTAGACGTCATAATAATCGCCATATTTTGATGCGTATTTTACGTAACAAGATATGGCGATTTTTGTATAAAACGCGCACTTGACTTATTTATTGGAACGATTTAGTATATTTCAATAACGAACAAAATAATGTGCAATCTAAAGTAATTCTTGCTTAGCCAGTAAAGCAAGATACAAAAAGGCACGCACCTAATGCTCGATGCTGAGGCATTAGCAAAAGTGGTTGTTCATGAGTGAAAGGAGTAAACGACGCTGTTTGCAGCAGAAGTCTGGCGTTGCTATATATCAAATGGTGTATTGGGTGGTAAGCCCAAGAACCTAAGTTTCTCTAAATATTTCTAAGGAAGAACAACGATGTTGAAACTAAAAAAGTTTGGAGCAATCTCTATGATGCTCGCTGCTGCGCTGTCTCTTACTGCATGCGGTGGCGGCACAAGCTCTACAAGTAATACTCAAGGTAAAACAACCGTTTCTGTTTGGCACTACTGGGATGGTGCTAATGCAGATGCTTTCGATAAAAAAGTAAAAGCATTTAATGCTTCGCATAAGAACATTGAGATTAAAACTACAAATGTTCCTAATGCTGATTTCTTAACAAAATTACGCGCATCTGCTACGTCAAATACTTTGCCTGATATGGCAATAGGTGATTTGATTTGGATGCCTCAAATGGCGCAAATTGGCAAATCTGCAGACTTAAAAAAGCTTCTCAAGCCTGAAGTAATTGACAATATTAACCCAGCATTAAAGAATTTCGGCTCAATTGACGGTCATTTAGTATCCGTTCCAATGTCAGCCAATAATCTTGCATATATGTACAATCGCACAGTATTTAAGAAGGCTGGTTTAGATCCAGATAAGCCACCAAAAACTTGGGATGAATTAAAGCAAATGGCCAAGCAGATTAAAGATAAGACTGGTCTTCCAGGTTACGATTTGCCAACTGAAGCAGGAGACAGCGGTGAGGCTCTTACTTGGAACTTCCAAGTCAATCTTTGGCAAGCCGGTGGTGAATTCTTAAAGAAAGATAACTCTGCTGCAGCATTTAACACTCCTGCAGGTAAGAAAGCTGCAAACTTCTGGATGGATCTTATTAAAAGCGGAGTGAGCCCATACGCAGGATGGGGCAAATTTGAAAAAGGCCAAGGCGGTTCTGCTCAGGAAGGTTCTTGGATGGTAGGTATTTGGGCTGCTGACCCGCCGTTTGATTTTGCTGCAGCGCCATTGCCAACCCCTGAAGGTGGTAAACCATCTACCAACCTTGGTGGAGAACAGGCAATGCTGTTTAATAATGATGATGCAAAAGTAAAAGCCGCTGCTGAATTTGTTACTTGGTTCTTGCAAGATAAACAGGTTCTTGATTGGTGCGAGTCTACTGGATTCCTACCTGCAACAAAGAGTGCAGCTAGCAACGCAGAGTATCGTTCCTGGGTTGAGAAGAAAGAGCCTCGTTTGCTGCCATACATTGAACAAATGGCAACTGCTCATACTCGTCCGAACACTAAGCTATATCCACAGATTTCGTTGGCATTCGCAAAGGAAATGGAAAAAGCATTTTCTGGCGAAGTAAATGTTGATACTGCATTAAAGAATGCAGAAAAAGCAGTCAACGACGTAATAGCGCAAGGTAAGTAATCATGCGTAACCCGATAACACAGCTAAAAAATAAGCAGACAGCTGCTATTGACAATGTAAAAATTGGCAGTAGTAAGCTGATGCGAAATGGTAGTAAAACTGTAGGAAAATGGGAGCAAATTCTCACAGCATGGGGATTGTTGCTTCCGGGATTAGTGATTCTCGTCATCTTCACTTTTTATCCAATTATTTCTGCAGCCTACACGAGCTTAACGAATTGGAACGGTTTTTCTGCAAATCCAGATTTTATTGGATTGAAGAATTATGTAAAACTATCTCAAAATCCAGAATTTTGGAATAGTCTAACTGTGACTGTTATATATGCGTTTGGCGTAGCTGTGTTATCGGTTGTTTCCGGTTTGATTTTTGCGGTATTACTAGATGCGCCAATTCGCGCTCGCGGATTGTATCGCACCATATATTTCCTTCCTGTCGTTACCTCCTCGGTGGCTGTAGCAATTGTGTGGAAATATATGTTGGATCCATCGGGTCTTGTAAATTCTGTACTCTCATCCCTAGGTGTTGCAGGACCCGACTGGCTCCACAATAAGTGGCTAGCATTATTCGCTACTATATTTCTTACAGTTTGGAAGAACCTCGGTTTTAATATCATTCTATATTTGACTGCTTTGCAATCTCTTTCTAAATCAACTTATGAAGCGGCAAGTCTTGATGGTGCTACGAGCTGGCAACAGCTGCGTTATATTACAGTTCCTCTGTTGAGGCCAATGACATTCTTTGTGGTTGTGCAAGCGCTGATTAGTAGTTTCCAATCATTTGATTTAATTTACGTGTTTACTGAAGGCGGTCCTCGAGGGGGCACTGACGTACTAGGAATGTTTATGTATCGTCAAGCATTTAGGTTAGGCAATTTCGGTTATGGTACGGCAATTGCTATAGCGTCGCTGGTGTTAGTTCTTATCGTAACTCTTGTGCAATGGAAGGTAAGTAATGCAGAAAATAAGTAAGGTCTTTACGAGATTGCGTTCGTTGCATCTTGCTCGACATATTGTATTAATTGTTGGCGCAGCTTCAGTACTCATTCCATTTATGTGGATGTTTACAACGTCGTTGCAAACAAAAGCCGAAACGTATGCCGTTCAGTCAGTGATTCCAACATCGTGGCATTGGGAAAATTATTTGCATGCTTGGCAAAGCGCTCCGTTTGCAAACTATTATATTAATAGCTTGATCATGTCGGCAATTATTGTAGTTGGTCACCTTGCGTTTGATGCTATGGCAGCTTTTGCTTTTGCGCGATTAGAGTTTCCTGGAAAGAAAATATTATTCGTGCTGCTACTTTCTGCTTTCATGGTTCCAGCCTTCGTAACGGTTATACCTATGTACGGTATTATCGCCCAGTTGCGTTGGATTGATACTATGGCAGCCTTAACAGTTCCGCGTTTGGCTGATGTGTTCGGCATTATTTTGCTGCGGCAACATTTTACTACTATCCCGCGCGAACTTGATGAAGCTGCAAGAATTGATGGATGTTCAAGCCTTGGTATTTTTATTAAAGTTATTCTTCCGCTTTCTAAGCCAGCTCTTGCAACTCTTGGTGTATTCTCATTCCTATTTGCGTGGAATGATTTCCTGTGGCCTCTGTTGGTTACAAATGCAGAAGAAATGCGTACTATTCAAATCGGCTTAAGTGGTTTTGTTGGACGTTATGGTACTTCATGGAACTATTTAATGGCTGGAACTTTGACGTCAACTTTGCCATCAATTATTATTTTCTTCTTCTTCCAAAAAGCTCTTGAACGAGGAATCGCTTCTACTGGTCTTAAAGATTGAAGAAGTGATAAAACTTTCGTAATTTGTAAAATTTACTATTCGTTAGGAACAAGTCATGCAACCTGAATGGGTAAAATCAAGTGTATTTTATCAGATTTTTCCGGAGCGATTCGCAAATGCAAATGCTTCTATTAACCCTAATCCTGTAGAATCATGGGATAAATCTCCAACTAGGGATAATTTTTTCGGTGGCGATTTGCAAGGTATTAGTAAGCATCTTCCATATCTTGCGGATATGGGTGTCAATGCTTTATATCTCACTCCAATTTTCCAAGCAGATACGAATCATCGCTATGACGCTACTGATTATTTCAAAATTGATTCTCGACTTGGTAATGACGCAGATTTTGATGAATTTATTAAGCGCGCTCATGAATTGCAGATTCGTGTAGTCTTAGATGGTGTATTCAATCATTGTGGAATAGGCCACTGGGCTTTCCAAGATGTTGTGCGCAACGGTGAACAATCGCAGTATGTTAATTGGTTTTCAGTAGAGGGTTTTCCTGTAGTGTCTCATCCGGAACCAAATTATAAAACATGCTCTGGCTGCTACTATTTGCCAAAATGGAATGTATATAATCCAGAAGTGCGTAGGCATCACTATAACGTTGCTAAATATTGGTTAAATCGTGGTATTGATGGCTGGCGTTTAGATGTTCCATATTTCGTAAATAAAACATTTTGGAAAGGTTTCCATAAGGTAGTGAAATCTTTTGGGGATGATAAATACTTAGTAGCTGAAGAATGGCGTAACCCTTCTCAATGGCTTACGCCGGAACTTATGGATGGAACCATGAATTATACTGTTCGTGATTTAGTCCTAGGTTTTTGTGCTGATGAAACATTGGATGCTTATGATTTTGCAGATGGTATGAATGCTTTGTATAACGATATTCCAGAAGAACACCGCTCTTGTATGTTGAATTTGCTTGGGAGTCACGATACTGAGCGATTACTTACGCGCACAAAAGCTCATGAATATGCTTGGGATACGCCTGCTGAAGACGCTGAGAATTTAGCTTATGCGCTGTTATTCGCTGCTGATGGTGCTCCTATGGTGTACTACGGCGATGAAAATGGCATGGAAGGAGAAAATGATCCGGGTTGCCGCGCTCCTATGATTTGGAATGAGAATGCTTGGAATTTATCTGTTCGTAAAACAGTTTGCAAATTAATGCGTCTGCGTAGAGAAAATGCTGCTCTCCAATATGGCAGGCAGCATGTAGCTGCTTTAGGTAAACATACTGTGTGTGTTACGCGTACTTTGCCTTCAGGGCGTGCGTGCTTATGCTTAGTGCATCGCGGATCTGGAGCTTACATCAATTGTGATGATTTGCCAGTGCGTATGGATCGTTCGCTATTTGGTGTGCCAAGTATAATAGGTAATCAATACCGTATGGGAGAAAAATCCATAATAATGTATGAAGGTGAAGCAGTGGGGAAGCTATGAATGTTCGTAGAGTGACTATTAAGGATGTTGCAAAGAAAGCTAATGTTTCCAAGTCTGCAGTATCTTTTGCATATAATGATCCGTCAAAACTGTCTGAGGCGACGGTTGAGCATATTATGCAAACTGCTGAAGAAATGGGATATGTGCGAAGTGCAACAGCTAGAGCATTGCGCACGAATTCTTCGAATGCGTTGGGCTTGTTACTCCCGCAAGGTATTGATACAATTTTGCAAAATCCTTATTATTCACTTTTGATTCAAGGCATTGGGCAGGTTTGCCAGTCGGAAGGCTACACTTTAATGCTTGTCCCTCCGCTAAGAGGTTCAATGTTAAAAGCTATTCCTACAGCTGCAGTAAGTGGTTTTATAATTTGCGGCTTGGAAGCTGAGCGTGCAGAAGTTGTTGAAATTTTGAATAAGCATGTTCCTGTAGTGATTGTTGATCCTGCTCAACCTATTAACGTTCCAACTGTAGAAGTCGACGATGAGCATGATTTTGAAGATTTAGTAGATCGACTTATTGATTTAGGTCATAGGAATATTGGTATTGCAGCAATTGAAACGAAATCGCATACTGATTATCCGGGATGGCAAGGAATAGTTGGTAGACGCATGGCAAGTGTTGTGCGTGCGCTTAAAAAGCATAACTTATCGCCAGAAGATAAAGAAATTACCGTTATAGAAACGCCTTGCACGTATCAGGGTGGGGCTGATGTTTTCAACAAAATGTGGAATGACACTGATATTGAATGTAGGCCTACTGCGATTGTGTCGTTTAGTGACATTATTGCGCTTGGGGTGCTTGGAGCAGCTCAAGCGCAAGGATTACGCGTTCCTGAAGATCTTTCCATTACGGGTTATGATGATTTGCCTTTGTCTACAATTTGCACGCCTAGATTAACTACGGTTCATCAGCCAATTACTTCGAAAGGACGTTTGGCTGCAGAAAGTTTGATTGATCAAATACGCTTTGATGAAGAAGCTTTGCCTGTTTCTCATAAAAAACTAGGAACTGCCCTCATCGTGCGTGAATCGGTTGGGGCAGCTCCTACTAAGAAGTAATTGGCTTTAATATATTTTGCAGTTTTTACCTAGAAGTTGCCGCCGTTCCAACCCCAGTCAGTGGTTGCAGTGTAACGAATGTAAGTGCGATCCTGTGGAATCCCAAGCTCGCGCTCCAAAGCTGCCATAATCTGCTCAGTTAACTTTTCCCAAGCAGACCCAGGTACGCTGGAACCAAACACGTTCACCTCAACGTAAGCTGCAGGCTTAGTATTATCTCCTGCAAAATAAATCGGCATATTGTCCTCGAATGGGCACATAAGCCAATGCTCACTTTTGCCTGGAACTGCGCTAATTGCCTTGCCATAAGCAGCTTTTAATGCGTCGCGCTGGGCAGGTGTTGTGCTTACAGAAACATGAGTATGAATAACTGGCATAATTGCTCCTTCGCTAAATTTAGTAAGTTTTATTACTCCACAATATTACGTCACAATTATATGTTAATTGTTAGCCGTCGCGTGTTTAATGGAAGGTATGAAAAAGCTTATTGAACAGGTTGTTAAATTCGGTATTGTAGGCATTATTGCGTTGATTATTGACGTTGCAATACTGAATTTATTGCTGCTTGTGCACTTAAATAACGTGGTTGCTGGCACTATTTCGTTTATTATTTCGCTTATTTTTAACTATATTGCCAGCATGAAATACGTGTTTAAGCACCGCGAAGATATGGCTCGTTGGCTGGAATTACTGATTTTTGTTATTTCCGCGGTTATTGGCTTGCTTATTAACGATGCGATTATTTGGGCTAGTACGCTTGGAATGGCACAAACTTTGCGTGGTACTGCGATTTACATGCTTCGCACAAACATTGGCAAACTTATTGCAACAGTTGTTGTAGCTATATGGAATTTTGTTATTAGAAAGTGGCTTTTAGACGATACGAAGTCGCAAAAACCTGGTTATGATGCTGCTAAAGACAATACTTTTGCGCATAAGTTGGGTGAGTGGTCGCTAAATCATACGCCAAAAGGTTGGAAGTAGGTTCGCAAAGTAAGTTCGCAATTAGATTTGTAATTAATGCGGAAGTAAAAGTAGGAGTTAGTAATGCCGGCTACAACAATTCATTTTGTACGTCACGGGGAAGTAGATAATCCGAATCATGTGCTCTACGAGCGGCTGCCGGGATTCCATCTTTCTGCGCGAGGCGTGCGAATGGCGAAAGCTACGGCGCAATATATTGCCACGGTTCCGCAAATGCGAGGAATTAGCGCAATCTACTCTTCTCCGCTTGATCGCACTCGCGAAACAGCACGCGAAATCGAGAATGCTTTGCGCTCTATTCCCGATTCTTGCTATGTAAAAGCGCATTGTGGTGAGGATCCTGCGCAATCTTCTGTAAAATCTTCTTCGCAATCTTTTGCGCAATCTCCGGTGCAATCTCGAGAAAGCGACATTATTTTAGATAAGCGTTTGATTGAAGCTGGAAATAATTTTCGCGGAAAACGTATTGGCTACGGTGAAGGCGCGCTTTGGAAGAATAATAATTGGAAACTCGTAACAAATTTGTGGAAGCCAAGTTGGGGAGAAAGCTACAGAAGTATTGCTACTCGTGTTGGCGATTTTGCGCGCGAGCAAGTTCGCAAGCATCCAGGCGAGCAGATTGTAGCCGTAACGCACGAGTCGCCAATTTGGTCTTACCGCCATCTTCTGGAAACAGGTCATGCTGAGCACAATATGTTACTTCGTCACACGGCATTAGCTTCAATTACTTCTATTACTTATGATTGCAAAACTTTGCGTGTGCTTTCTATAACGTATGTCGATCCGGCTGCAGGTGTGCAATAAGTTGTGTAGTAGATTGTGTAATAGATTGTAGTAAGTTGTAATAAGTTGTGAAGAATGCAAAGGAGCGTTTGTGTGATGCAAGCAAGTGAAGATACTAAATGCGAACAAGTCTTAGGTGAGGCTGCTCAATCTGCGGCAAGTTTAATAACGTTATGGCCCCTTACGGAAGCTCGCCATCTCGATAACGACGCAAAATATGCGGAAAATCTGGAAGTGCGCTCGATGCGAGCAATAGCACGTATTCTCACGAATCTTGACGTTACTGTGCCGGATGCTGAATTTGTGTACGAAGGCGCGGACGAAATTCCGGGACGTCCGCAGGAAATTGTTGACGCACTACTTGTGGCTGCGGACGCTTACGATGAAATGGAATCCTGCTACGATCCTAATTATGAGGAAGCGGAAGAAGAAATATTAGAAAACAAGGGTTCTAGCGTCGATTTCGTTTTTAGTAATCTTGTATCTCACGTTGCGGAAGATGTCGACGTAATCAATAATGTTGCAACTACGTTAGGTGTAGAAGGCAACTTGAGCACTGAAGTTTTACAAGACGCTGTAGAATACGCAAAAAAGCAGTCATTTGAATATAAAGAATCTGTGGAATCGCAAAAAATTATGTTTATTTTGTGTATTCTTAATAATTTAATTGCAAAAACCGGAAATATTCGCGAAACTTTACCTATTTTCTTATATATCAACGAAGTGTGCGAATGCGTTGGTGTGCCGAGAATGATGTTCAAAGATTCTCAGTGGCGTGAGCTTGTTGATTGTGTACGCAAGAACGATACTGTTGGTGGCGGCGATATGAGTGCGCTGATTGCGTTTGCTGCTCCGCTGTTAATTAGTGAGTGGCAAAAGCATCGTGAGGATGTGCTTTGGGATCCGGAAGAGGCTAAAAAGCTCGCAAAAGAAGAAGATGATCGAAAGTCTCGCGAAGCGTTGGCGGCAAAGTTTGCGCATGTAGAAGGAAATAAGGAAGCTACGCAGGCTCTTGACTAGGCGGGCACGTCCGTAACGCGCGGCACAATGGAACCTATGACTGATACAGAGGAAACTCAAAACGCTGCGCAAGTTGCAGCAAAATCCGAAAAGCCGCAAATGCCTGAGCATGTTCGCGTGCGTTTTTGCCCTTCGCCAACCGGTACACCTCACGTAGGTATGGTTCGTACCGCATTGTTTAACTGGGCTGAGGCTCGCCATACGCACGGTAAGTTGTTGTTCCGTATTGAGGATACCGATAATGAGCGCGATAGCGAGGAAAGCTACCAGCAGATTATTGAGGCTCTTCGCTGGCTCAATATTGACTGGGATGAGGGTATTGACGTTGGTGGAGATAACGGCCCATATCGCCAGTCCCAGCGCATGGAGATTTATAAAGACGTAGCACAGAAGCTTTTTGAGGCTGGTTATGCTTACGAATCCTTCTCTACTCCTGAAGAAATTAAAGAGCGTAACGTTGCTGCAGGTCGTCCTGCTGAGTTTGGTTACGACGGCTACGATCGCAATCTTACAGAAGAACAGAAGCAAGCTTTCCGTGCGGAAGGTCGTAAGCCTGCGCTTCGTTTGAAGATGCCAGATGAAGACATTACTTTTAACGATTTAATTCGTGGTGAGATTACGTTTAAGGCTGGTACGGTTCCAGATTACGTGATTGTGCGTCCGAATGGCGACCCGCTTTACACGCTTACGAATCCTGTTGACGATGCGTTGATGGATGTGAACGTTGTTTTGCGTGGTGAGGATATTTTGAGCTCTACGCCTCGCCAGATTGTGCTGTACCGTTACCTTATGGAAATGGGTATTGCTAAGGAAACTCCGCTTTATGGTCACATGCCTTACGTTATGGGCGAAGGTAAGAAGAAGCTTTCTAAGAGAGACCCTGAGTCCAACTTGTTCTTGCATAGGGATAACGGCTTTATTCCAGAAGGCTTGCTGAACTACTTGGCTTTGCTTGGTTGGTCGATTGCGCCTGATCGTGACGTGTTCACTATGGACGAAATGATTGAAAAGTTCGATGTGCGCGACGTGAAGGCAAACCCTGCACACTTTGACTTAGATAAAGCAATTTCGATTAACGCTGAGCATATTCGCATGCTTGAGCCTCAAGATTTCTTGAACCGCTCTGTGCCTTATTTGCATAAGGATGGCGTAGTTAGCGCAGATTCTTGGGATGCGCTGACTGACCGCGAGCGCGAAGTGCTCACCGCTGCTGCTCCTCTTGTGCAGCCTCGCGTGCGTTTGCTTGGTGAGGTTGCCGGCATGGTTGGAAGCCTTCTTAGCGAAGATGGTTACATTGAGCCAGATGATGACGCTCGTAAGCAGTTGAAGGAATCTGCAGGCGAGGTTCTCGATGCTGCAATTGCTGCTTTGCAGGGTGTTGATGAGTCTGATTGGCATACTGACGTTTTGCATGATTTGCTTAACAAGAAGCTTGTTGAGGAAGCTGGTTACAAGCCGCGCTTGGCGTTTGGTCCTGTGCGAGTGGCGCTTTCCGGCCGTCGCGTTTCGCCTCCACTGTTTGAGTCCATGGAAATCGTGGGCAAAGACGTGACTTTGGCGCGTTTGGCTGGCTTGCGCGAGCATTTGTAAATTGCAAATAGCTTGTAAGCGCAAATAAAATTTGAATAAGTCGGGAATGTGGCGTTATTGCTGCATTCCCGGCTTTTTAATATGCTAATTCTCTCTAGTTCGACACGCCGCGGTTGCGTGTTGTGCTGTTATGTTGTAAAGTCGTCATTTGTTGCGTTAAGAGCGTAGCAATAAATGAAGCCCCCGTCGTCTAGCGGTCTAGGACTACGCCCTCTCACGGCGCCAACACCGGTTCAAATCCGGTCGGGGGTACGAAAGACGGAACGGTTCCAAGAGCCGCGAAGCCTGCCAATTGGGGTATGGTGTAATTGGCAACACAGGTGATTCTGGTTCATCCATTCTTGGTTCGAGTCCAGGTACCCCAGCGAATAGCTCTCGTAGTGCGAGGGCTTTTTTGTTATCTAACTACTTCTGAAATCCTGCCCTATAGCTCGCTTACTCGCTTACCCGTATATCCCGGCTTAAAATCAAAAACCCCGGTGCTTGACCGGGGTTAGAGAAAGAAGAGAAGAAGAGAGGTTCAATTATAAAATTCACTCGAACTATTGCGTGTAGTTCGTATTCCTTTTGATGTATCTATAATAGGCATAGCTTGCTGAGTGCAGTAATGCGATTGGCTGAAAGTTTCCTGTGAATTACGTATTATGTTGCTGAAATTGCCCAATATTTAGTATCGTCCGTCTTATATCTTCCGTTTTTTGCATAATTTGTGGGTAGTCTGCAAAGATTGTGTGCGTCGTGGCATATCTGCCGTATGCTTGAAGTATGACAGATTCTGCACAATCGGAAGTTGCGACGCCTGCTGCGCTTCCTGTATCGATTTCAGCGCGTTTGGGACTTCTGCAATTCCATCTTTCTGGGAAGTTTCGCGTACTGCAGTTTGCGGACGTGCAGGATGTTCCGAATGTTTCGTCAGATACCATTCGCTTAATTGAGTCTGCTTGTGATGCTGTACGTCCGGATATTGTGGTGTTTACGGGAAATCAGATTGCTGGATACGAGAAAGTATTTGCTAAAACTTTTCGTCGCCGTCGTTGGCAGGAATCTACTGAGCTTTCTCAATCCGATAGGCAGCAGTTATTGGAAAAAGTACGAAGTGGTATTGCTCGCCTTGTAAATCCTTTAGAAAAGCGGTGTATTCCGTGGGTGGTAACGTATGGGAACCACGATTTTCAGTGTGGTTTAAGTAACGCGGAATTAGACGCTTTGTATCAAGAGTTTCCGTGTTGTATGAATCGCAGTGCTCAAGTTGCGCGATCTGAAAACACTGCGCAATTTGGCGACGTTGCGCGATCTGGTAACGTTGCGAAATCTATTAGCGCTATGCAATCTACAAAGTGTGTGCTTCCTCATCAACTTATATTTCCTTGTGAGCCAGGTACTTTTGCGCTTCCTGTTAGGGACGAAAAACAAGAAAATGTTGTTTTTTCAATAGTTTTGCTTGATTCAGGGGATTATTCTCAGGCTGGAGGTTACGGTAAGCCTTCTCGTGAAGCTCTTGATTTTGTGGCTGATTTACCTACTTTTTTGCCGCCACGCCTTTGCGTTTTTCAGCATTTTCCGCTTCCTCAATACTATCGTTTGTTGCGTGAGGTTCCGCAAGAGTGTGCGGCAAGGCAACGTGCAATTGAGGGATATCGCACTTTTGCGGGGCATTATTATACGCTTGATAATCAGCGTGTGCTCCCAGATGGTTATTTGGGTGAGGGCGTGAGTTGCCCTGATGAGGACGCTGGCGAGTTTGACATATTGGCTCAGTCGGGCGCTTTTGTGGTTGTTGCAGGGCACGATCATCGTAATGCTTTCGCAGGTAGAGAACCGGAGCATAACATGCTACTGATATCTACTCCTACTTGTGGTTTCGGATCGTATGGTCCGGAGCCTTCAAAGCGTGGTGTTCGTTTGCTTGAATTTGACATTCGTCATCCGTTTGAGCCTCGTACGCAAATGCTTGAGTTTGGTGAGATTGTTGGTAAGCCTTCGTCAAAGAAGGCGTATACTTACGGTTTAACTGCTGAGTCTGAGCATGATTTGCCGGCGGTTAATTTATTGCGTAAGCCGTCGTTATTTGCTCGCCTGTTGCGTCGTTGGAGGAATCGTTCTGCGCGTTAGAGTGGCGTAATTTTTTCTGATTTGCTCTGATTTGCGTGCTATGTGTTTTATTTGTTGGGTTGCCTTGTGCGCGTTGGGGGGCGTGCCGGTATGATAGTGAATAGTTTTGAGGCGCGAACGAAAGAGGTAATTGTGTCCGCACAGAATACAGCTGAGCAGAGTGTTGATAGTGGCGTTGACGCTGCGGATGTGTTGCATGTAGAGGGTGGGAAGCCGCTTAACGGCACCATTAAAGTGCGCGGTGCGAAGAATTTTGTGAGCAAGGCAATGGTTGCCGCGTTGTTGGCTCCTGGGAAATCAGTGCTGAAGAATGTGCCTGAAATTCGCGACGTTCACGTGGTTTCTGATTTGTTGCGTTTGCACGGTGTTGACGTTGAGGTCAATGGTTCGGAAGGTATTGTCACTATTGATGCGAGCAAGGTTCAGTTAGCTGACGTTGCGGATGTCGATACGTTATCCGGATCTTCTCGTATCCCTATTTTGTTCTCGGGTCCTTTACTGCACCGTTTGGGTGAGGCGTTTATTCCAGCGCTTGGTGGCTGCAATATTGGTGGTCGTCCGATTGATTTTCATTTGGAGACCTTGCGTAAGCTTGGTGCGAACGTGGATAAGGATCATGAAGATGGTATTCATATTACTGCTCCTTATGGTTTGCACGGTACGAAGATTCATCTTCCGTATCCTTCTGTTGGCGCTACTGAGCAGACTTTGTTAGCTGCTGTTCTTGCGGATGGCAAGACGGAGCTTTCGGGTGCTGCTATTGAGCCGGAAATTATGGATTTGGTTGCCGTGTTGCAGAAGATGGGTGCCATTATTTCTGTAGACGTTGACCGCACGTTCCGCATTGAGGGTGTTAAGGAGCTTCAAGGCTATACTCATACTGCTTTAACTGATCGCATTGAGGCCGCTTCGTGGGCGTCTGCGGCGCTTGCAACTCATGGTGACGTGTTTATTAAGGGCGCCACTCAGCCGGAAATGATGACTTTCTTAAATGTGTTCCGTAAGGTTGGTGGCCAGTTTGATGTTACGGATAAGGGTATTCGTTTCTGGCATCCGGGTGGGGATTTGCATCCTGTTGCGATTGAAACTGATGTGCATCCTGGTTTTATGACCGATTGGCAGCAGCCGTTGGTGGTGGCTTTAACGCAGGCTAAGGGCTTGAGTATTGTGCATGAGACGGTGTATGAGAATCGTTTTGGTTTTACTAAGCCTCTGGTGCAAATGGGTGCGCAGGTTCAGTTGTATCGTGAGTGCTTAGGTTCGCTTCCTTGCCGATTCCAGCAGCGCAATTACAAACATTCTGCTGTGATTTTTGGTCCTACTCCGTTAACGGGTCAAGATATTGATGTGCCTGATTTGCGCGGCGGTTTTAGTCATCTGATTGCTGCTCTTACGGCTCAAGGTCCGTCAAACGTTCATGGAATTTCGCTGATTGATCGCGGTTATGCTGATTTCCGAGGCAAATTGCTTGCCTTGGGTGCTGATATCGATTAGTTAGATTAGGTTCGATTAGTCTGGACCGTTTTGTGGCTGAAAAATAAGCAGCGTTACCTAAGCTTTTATCCACAATGGTATAAAAAGCTTTTTTGAGCATAAATTTATCGGTACAGTAGTCGCAATTGTCATTCAATTTTCACTATTTTTGTGAAGATGCTGAGATTGCGGAGGTGTAACGATGGTTTGTGTAGGAGGGCGTTACCAACTATTAGGCGAGTTGGGACGCGGGGGTATTTCAACCGTTTTTCTTGCGGTTGATACTGTGCTACACAAACAGTGGGCGGTAAAAGAAACATTGCTTCAGGGGAGTCAAGCTCACTGTCAGCGTATCGTTCAGTCGCTTCATACTGAAGTTGAGGTGTTGAAAGCGTGCGATCATCCAGCTATTCCTCGTATTGTTGACTTTTTTGAAGAAAATGGTCGGCTGTATGTTGTGCGCGACTATGTGAAAGGTTATTCGCTACAGTCGCTGGTTGAATCTCAAGGTTTACAGAATGCGCCAACGGTACGAGACTGGGGTATGCAATTATGCGAAATACTGGCGTATTTGCATGCGCATCACCCACCTATTGTGTATGGTGATTTGAAGCCTTCTAACGTGATGATTGTAGACAATGGCACAGTGCGTTTGATTGATTTCGGTGCAGCCACACGGTTGCGTGATGCTGACAGTGAGCTTGATGCTCATAGACCAGCTCGCACTGACGTTCGTTTTGTCACGCCTCGTTTTACAGCTCCTGAAGTAATAGATGGAAGCACGGGAATTACCCCTTCAAGTGACGTATACGCAATTGGTATGACGCTACGGTATGCCTTATTACCTAGCGATACGACGTCGGGCAGTTTGCAATCTACTTCAGACAACCATCAATATCGTGAAATGACAGAACAGTTGATAGCGGTGTTAGCAATTGCTACAGCTAAAGATCCTGCGCAACGATACCCAAGTTGTGAAGCAATGTTTGCTGCTTTAGAAGATTGTTGCAATGTGACAGCGCAGCGCTCGCGTTCAGAAGTGAGTATTGATGAGCGAAAACAGCAAAGTCGACGAAGCAAACGGCATAACAAACAGCACAATCGTGCGCGGGATAATAAACGACGTCTCACATTTTTGATAGCAGCAACTATTTTTGTATTGGTCGCAACGATATTATTGTGCACTTGCTTAAGCGGATTATTTGCCAAAGCTTCAACCAGAAATCATGCTACTACTTTCGCAAAGTCGCCAAATGATACTTACCTTACGTCGAATTATGTTCAGACAGATAACAGTGAAGAAAGTCGCATAAAAGGTGAGTATGACATGTTCGTTAATTTAACTTCGCAAGAAAATAATTCCAGTATTGCTGAAAGTTACGCGAAGCACGCTATGAAATTACAAAATCGTATGCTGATAAAACGCTATATTTTGCATTTATCGGCTCAACCATTGCAAATGTTGTTGCAAGCTCAGTTAGCTGATAAACGTTGGGGCAGCAATGAAGAACAGAGTATGATGTGTGCAATTGCAGAATACGAACAAACCTTGCGGTTGAATGCTAAGTCTTGGGCGCAGTTTTCACAGAGCATAGGACGCGCATATTGGCATTATTATGCCGGTTTTTCTGGGAAAGTTGAAGAATCAGAGCATATTGCGCGCGGAATTATTGCTGATCAGTGGTTCCAGGAAGCTACCCAGCATCGCGCAGCAGCAAGTAATCAAGCCAACGCAGCTTATACTATTCTCGCCAACAATTATGGGCGACTTGTTCAAACTACTTACGATTCGCATAACATAGCGTACTATCAACAATACGTGCGCAACCTACGTGAGTTACTACGTGTGGCTCGCAAACAAAAAGACAACAACCTGCGCTTGCGATCGGGGGAAGTTGTTGTGCAATCTGTATACGCTTACATAAGCATGTTCCTACATGCTGGAATTAGTGGCGACGAAGTAGAGAAACTGTGTGAGGACGCGCGCGATTTGCTTGAAGACTCACGCGATGGTAGTGAAATAGCCAAACAGCGGGCGCAACAAGCAATTGACATGTTGTCGCGTGTTCATGACGATATTGCTACAGTGTTCGCTGCAAACCAACAGCAGCATGCAAATAATACGGATTCGAATTCGACAAATATTCATGGCGGCACATTTGCCTTGGATGAGGCAACGGCAGCAATGAATTATCGGCATGTTAAACAGGCTCAAGATGTGCGCGTAGAAGAATTACAGCCGCACGCGCTAGCATCTCCCGCAAAAGTAATCGTTATGAAAAATGGTGTTGCGAAAGAACTAAGCCAACAGGATTTTTCAACGCGACGTGTGCAAGAAAACGGTGTGAAAAAACGAATCTATACCATATTTCAACGCAATTTTGCGGATAACGCGCACTATCAGGTGCGTATTATTTCAGTAGACAAAGCAGGAAATTATTACTGTAATGAATCCGGTGTGCAATATCGTAACGGCATAGTTCACGCAGATCCGGCTACAGTAAAATTTACTGTTGATAGCAATAAGCCTATCGTAAAAGCGTTAAATATTCGCAATAATGCGGTGTACCAATCTTCGTATGAAGGCAAGATTGCGCGTTTAAGCATACACGATGATACGGCGTTGCGAACGATATCGTTGAGTGTAGACGGGAAAATAGTTCGCACATGGCGCGGAAATGAAACGAAACAGAGAGAATTTTCTTTCCGATTAAAACCGGATGGCGTGTCGCATAACCTGCTTATAAAAGCTGTTGATTATGCCGGGAACGCGGCTTCGGTGCGATACGATAACGTCATTGTATTGCAAATCAACGGTGGAAAGTACGCGCGGTAAGTGCCTATCAGTTAGTTCAATCAGTAGGAATCGAATCGGTAAGAATCGAATCAGTACGAACCAGCGCAGCAATATCATGTCGAATACGAGATAACAATAAAAAAGCCCACTGCGGTGGAATGAATGCAGTGGGCTTCGTGGAGCTAATGGTAATCGAAACCACGACCTCTTCGATGCGAACGAAGCGCTCTACCAACTGAGCTATAGCCCCAATGTAAAACGTAACGCTTTACAAAGTATTGTCTTACAACAACTCTGCACACTGTACTACAAACCGCGTATAAAAACAATATTTCTTAAAGCACAGTGTGCTCGAGTGTCGTGAAGGAGATATTAATTTATTTGCTGGCTTTCTTTGCTTGATGCGCTTTGTATAAACCTATAAACGTTGGTACCAAAGAAATCAGCAAAATGGCGACGATAACCAATTCAAAATTCTTTTGAACGAAAGGAATGTTGCCAAAGAAGTAACCCAGCAACGTAAACAACGATGACCACACGAGTCCGCCGAGAACTGAAAATGGGGTGAAACGAATCCAACGCATGCCAGAAACGCCGGAAATAAACGGCATAAATGTGCGAATAAACGGGAAGAATCGTCCCAAGAATACGGCTAACGGACCCCACTTTTCGATCATGCCCTCAGTTTTGGCAACGCGTTCAGGAGTAAGCGCCTTCACTTTGCCGGACGCCACAATGCGTCGTCCAAAGAAGTGCCCAATAAAGTAATTGCACTGATCGCCAATAATCGGAGCGAGCCAGACTGCAGCAAGCAGTAGAGGCAAGGGGAGTGCGCTATGCCCTGTTTGAGCGTCAGGAGCAGCAAAAAAGCCAGCGGCAAAAAGTAATGAATCTCCCGGAAGGAATGGGAAGAAAACTACGCCTGTTTCAATGAAAACAATAAGAAAAATAAGTCCTAGTGCGGGTGCTGTGCCCATCGCAATCCAGCTGGCGATAGCCGATCGTGGATCCTTAAGTAAGTTGACAATAAAATGAATAAATCCCATGATGTCCTGTCGTAGTTGCGCGATTTATTGCCGCTTTTTGAAGGCAGCAAAATGCTGTTATTACGAGATTATCAGCCGGCATAAACGGTCAAATGCTTTTATGAACGCTATTTGTTTCGCGACACTTAGCATACAATAATAAAGTAATAGTGTGTTATGCATGAGTAGAATCATGCTGGAAACTTGGTAAAAGTAAGATTTGCGGGAGGAATGTTTTATGGTGTTGAAGAATGAAAATAATTCAGAGCTTCCTCAAAGTTTTTCCCCGCTTAAGGTTAGAAAGCGCCCTACTTTTGCTAAAGACGCTGCTGCAAATGCTGCTGCTGGAAAAATTGACGATACTAAAGCTGCTACTGCAAAAGCCGAGGTTACAAAAGCTGATACTGCCGACAATAGCGAAACCAAAATTTCTTCTGAATACTTAAATTCCGATTTGCCGGAAACCGATCTTTCTATTGCTGATTTTTCACGCAAACACGCGAATCCTAAGCGTTGGTGGCTGTATTTGGCAGTGTTGCTTATTGCTATTGTGATTCCTTATTGGATTGGTCGCACGCTTGCGGTTCAGCATACTGCGTGGGTGGTTTCGCATTATTCTGGATTATCAGCTAAGGGCGTTGTGTTTATTTCTTGGTTGGTGACGGTTGCAGCTTTTACTAGTCTTGCTATGGCTTTGATTGAGTCGCGTAGCTGGTTGTGGCGATTTATTTTTGTAATATTTCTTGCGTTTGAGCAGTTTATTGCTGGGCTTTGTATGTTGAGTATGAGTTTTTGGTATTCAACGTATGTAGTGTATGGTGCTTCTTCTGGTTTGGCGAATGCTGCTAACCTGGGCATTATTTCTGCAGGTCTTGCTGTTGCTGTGTTTGCCGTGCTTTTTGTGGGGCTTTTGGTGACTATTCCTAAGACTTCGCCTTTGAATGTGCTTACGCGCAGCTGGGCTTCGTTCATAATGTTTTACGCTGTTGAAGTGTTGGCAATAGTTGTGGTATTTTTTGGCGGTTTTATGACGGCAATGTAGGCACGGCTTTTACTAATAAGTTGTTTGCGCATTGTTGTACTATAAAAACTTGGCGTGTAACGCCCGCGGATTGAGAGCGCTATAGCAGAAGGCTGTGGCACCGCGCAGTAATATTAAGGAGGACGCCGTGGCATTAACGGCTGAAGATAAGAAGAATATTATCAACGAATACGCGACGCACGAGGGTGACACGGGTTCCCCAGAAGTGCAGGTTGCTTTGCTTAGCAAGCGCATTGCTGACCTTACTGAGCACTTGAAGGAGCACAAGCACGATCATCATTCTCGTCGTGGTCTGCTTCTCATGGTTGGTGATCGTCGCCGTCTTCTCGATTATTTGAAGCGCGTTGATATCAACCGTTATCGTTCTTTGATTGAACGACTCGGCTTGCGTCGATAGTCTTGTAGCCCGGGCTTAAGCTCGGGCTTTTGTATAGTTGTACAGTTGTATAGTTGTATAGCTTGTGCGCACGTAAAGTTTTTGCGCTTATTACAATAGGCCCACATGTACATGATATTTGGGGTGAGTGTAGTGGGCAGTATTTAAGATTTATAACTAAAAAGTAAGATTTATAACTAAAAAGAATTAATAAATAATTCAACTCATAATTAAAAATTGAAGCATAATTGAATACGGATGATTGAAGTAACCGAAACAAAAAACACTACGAAATGTTGGCGTAACGCAAAGATTGCGAAAGTTCGTGAGGGATAGTAACAACGCGAAGCCGCCAATGTTGCTACGCATGTTGGTTGATTAGGTAAGTTAAGAAAAGGAGGAACCCGTGGAGGGTCCCGAAATTAAGGCTGTAGAAGCCGTTATTGATAATGGTTCATTTGGTAAGCGCACGTTGCGTTTTGAAACCGGTCGTTTGGCTCAGCAGGCAGATGGTGCTGTTGCTGCGTACTTGGATGACGATTCCATGATTTTGTCGACGACTACCGCAGGCTCTAGTCCGAAGGAAAATTATGATTTCTTCCCTCTGACTGTCGATGTGGAAGAAAAAATGTACGCTGCTGGTAAAATTCCAGGTTCGTTCTTCCGCAGGGAGGGTCGTCCTTCTAACGAGGCAACGTTGGCTTGCCGTATTATTGACCGCCCGTTGCGTCCGCTTTTCCCGCATACTTTGCGTAACGAAGTGCAGGTTGTGGAAACAATTTTGGCTATTAATCCGGATGATGCTTACGATGTCATCGCTTTGAACGCTGCTTCTGCATCTACTATGATTTCTGGTCTGCCATTTGAAGGCCCAGTTTCTGGCGTTCGTTTGGCTTTGATTGATGGTCAGTGGGTTGCTTTCCCGCGTTGGAGTGAGCGTGAGCGCGCTGTATTTGAGATTGTGGTGGCTGGCCGTGTGATTGAAAACGGCGATGTTGCTATTGCAATGATTGAAGCTGGTGCTGGTAAGAACGCTTGGAATTTGATTTACAATGAGGGTCAAACTAAGCCGGATGAGGAAGTTGTTGCCGGTGGTTTGGAAGCTGCTAAGCCGTTTATTAAGGTGATTTGCGAGGCTCAGAACGAGTTGAAGCGTATTGCAGCTAAGGAAACTAAGGAATTCCAGCTTTTCCCAGAGTACACTGATGAACTTTACGCTCGTATTGACGAGATTGCTCATAAGGATTTGGACGAGGCTCTTTCTATTGCTGAGAAGCTTCCTCGTCAGGATCGTATTGAGGAGATTAAAGAGAGTGTGCGTGCAACGCTCGCTGAAGAGTTTACGGATATGGATGATGCTGAGAAAGAAAAAGAGCTTGGCAATGCGTTCAAGGAGCTTCAGCGTCAGATTGTTCGTCGCCGTATTTTGACTGAGGATTATCGTATTGACGGCCGCGGTTTGCGCGATATTCGTACGCTTTCTGCCGAAGTTGATATTGTGCCTCGCGTGCACGGTTCTGCACTTTTCCAGCGCGGTGAAACCCAGATTTTGGGTGTAACTACGTTGAATATGTTGAAGATGGAACAGCAGGTTGATGCGCTTTCTGGTCCACAGACTAAGCGTTATATGCACAATTACGAGATGCCTCCATATTCCACTGGCGAAACTGGCCGCGTTGGTTCTCCTAAGCGTCGTGAAATCGGTCACGGTGCTTTGGCTGAGAAGGCTTTGGTGCCTGTGTTGCCTGGACGCGAAGAGTTCCCTTATGCTATTCGTCAGGTGTCTGAGGCTATTGGTTCTAACGGTTCCACTTCTATGGGTTCCGTGTGCGCTTCTACGCTTTCTTTGCTTGCAGCGGGCGTGCCGTTGAAGGCTCCGGTTGCGGGTATCGCTATGGGCTTAGTGTCTGGCGATGTTGACGGCAAGCACATTTTTAAGACTTTGACGGATATTCTTGGTGCAGAAGATGCGTTTGGTGACATGGACTTCAAGGTAGCTGGTACTTCTGAGTTCATTACGGCTTTGCAGCTTGACACTAAGCTCGATGGTATTCCAGCTGATATTTTGGCTGCCGCTTTGCAGCAGGCTCACGAAGCTCGTGCCACGATTCTTGAAGTGATTAACGAGTGCATCGATTGCCCAGCTGAGATGAGCCCATTTGCTCCGCGCATTATTACCACTACGATTCCTGTGGATAAGATTGGTGAGGTCATTGGTCCTAAGGGTAAGATGATTAATCAGATTCAGGAAGAAACTGGTGCGGAAATCGCTATTGAAGATGATGGTACCGTTTACATTTCTTCCGAGGGTGGTGAAGCTGCTCAGAAGGCTAAGGATATTATTGATTCCATTGCCAATCCTCGCGTGCCGAAAGCCGGCGAAACTTTCACCGGTAAGGTGGTGAAGACTACAAGCTTTGGTGCTTTTGTGAATTTGACTCCTGGAACTGATGGTTTGCTTCACATTTCGCAGATTCGTAATTTGGCGAACGGTGAGCGTATTGACACGGTTGAGGATGTGCTGAAGGAAGGCGATAGTGTTGAGGTAATCGTGCAGAGCGTGGATGAGCGCGGCAAGATTTCTTTGGCTATTCCAGGTTTTGAAGATCAGGAGTCGTCGGCTCCTGCGGGACGTGATAATCGTGGTCGCGGCTCTCGCGACGAGCGTGATTACCGCGGCGGCCGCGGACGTCGCGACGATCGTGATTCTCGCGATCGCGATGAACGTGATTCTCGCGACGAGCGTCCTCGCCGTCGTGTGCGCGACGATCGAGATGACCGCGACGATCGTGATTCTCGTGATGACCGTTATGCTGATCGCGATACTCGCTATGATGAGCGTGCTGCTCGTCGCGACGACCGCCGTGATTCGCGCGACGATCGTGCGGATCGCTATGACGACAACGATTTTGACGAGCGTCCTCGCCGTCGTGTGCGCGACGATCGTTACGATGACCGTGATACGCGTGATTCTCGTGATGACCGCGATAATCGTGATGCTCGCGACAATCGTTCGGAGCGCACTGATCGCACGAGTCGTCGCGCTTCTGCCGACCGCCGCGGCTCGGATCGTAATCCGCGCTACGCTGCAGATGACGACCACTATGACGAATATCGTTCGGCTCGCGAGGAGCGCACTGAGCGTCCGCGTCGTCGCGTTCGCCGCGATTTTGACCCATTTGATGAGGATTAATCGCTCAAACTTAATTAAGTAATGAATATTGTTGCCTAAGTCGAATAATTAAGTCGAATAATTAAGTCGAATAGTCATTACTTTACGAAGTGCCCCTACTGTGCGTTTGCGCAGGGGGCACTTTTATATTCAACGTAAGGTGAGCAACGCAAGGTGAGAAACACTTCTTATATTCAATCTGTGCAATAAAATATATTTCGTTAGTGCTCGCGTTTGCGATGATCGCGAAGTAACGTAAGCAATAAAGAACGAAGTAACAACGTAGTAAAGTAACAACGTAGTAAAGTAACAAACGACGTAACAGTCGAATCGTCTACAAAACAGGGGGCATATATGGTTATGAATCGTGCAATAGGCTCGTTTAACACCACGGCTATTGGCTTTGGTGAGATGCCGTTAACTATCGAAAATAATCTCGGCCACGATACGGGTATCGAAACTATTCACGCAGCTCTTGACGCTGGCTGCACACATATCGATACGGCGTGGGCGTATTACTGCTCTGGTGGCGAAGAACAAACCGGCGAAAAATTAGTTCGAGAAGCGTTGGACACCTGGAAGGGCGACAAAACCTCTATTCTCGTGGCTACTAAAGTTGGTCATTTCCGCAACTTTACCGACGGTCGCCCAACGTGGGGCAAGGATGGCAAGCCGGAGCATCTTATCAAGCACGCGAAAGAGTCGGCAATGGCTCTTGGTGTTGACACAATTGATCTTCTGTATTTCCACCGTCCGGATCCTGAAGTGCCATATAACGAATCTATTGAAGCAATGCAACAGTTGCTTGACGAGGGTGTGGCGCGAGAAATTGGTATTTCTAACGCTTCCGTTGAACAAATTGACATTGCGCGCGAAATTTTAGGGGATAAGCTTGTAGCAGTGCAAAACCAGTATTCGCCAGTACATTTGGAAAACGAAGATACGTTGCAGCATTGCGAAAAGCTTGGTATTGCTTTTGTTTGCTGGAGTCCGCTTGGAGGATTCCGCCACCCGTATGACGATCATCTTTTTGATCCGTTCCGCAAAGTTGCTCAGGCTCATGGCGTAAGTTATCAGCAGGTTGTGCTTGCGTGGGAGCTTGCAAAGGGCGAGCACGTGTTTGTTATTCCTGGTGCGCACAGGCCGGCTACGATTTTGGATAGTTTGAAGGCTTCCGAATTGCACTTAAGTGACGAAGAATTAGCTTATCTTAAGTAATCTTAAGTAATCTTAAGTAATCCAAAAACTAATTGCTGAACGTAATGCACAAAGTAATACAGAAAGAAAGCAAAATATGCAGCAAACAAGCGTAACCGGTATGCCACTTCCACACGAAGACAAAGAAGGCTTGCCCATTCCCGTAACTATTCCAATAGCATTGGGCAGTCGTACGCG
Organism: Gardnerella nova; assembly: GCF_049244055.1. NCBI lineage: Bacteria > Bacillati > Actinomycetota > Actinomycetes > Bifidobacteriales > Bifidobacteriaceae > Gardnerella > Gardnerella nova. The sequence goes on from NZ_CP058369.1 coordinate 1,642,100, forward strand.
TGCAGTGTTTACGACGCGATTGGGCGGCATTTCCGAAGGCAGCTTCGCTTCGCTCAATTTAGGCGGTCGAGCTGGAGATAGTTCGGAAGCGGTAGCTAGCAACCGTGCAGCTTTACAACGTGCGTTGCAAGCAGATTTATCACTTGTTGCTCAAGTCCACGGTAAGGAAGTGTTTGACGCTGATAGTGCAGTGAATTCATGGAATAGCGCCTATGGTTTCGATGCCACCGGTTTCGCGCATGCTGATGTGAGGATTGAGGCAGATGCGCAGGTTACTACGGCTTGCTCGTTGGCGTTGGGTATGTTTGCTGCGGATTGCTTGCCAGTTTTACTTGCTGACGATCAAGCAGGAGTGATTGCTGCAGCGCATTGTGGGCGAAAAGGTTTAATGGCAGGAGTGCTTGATTCGGCAATTGAAGCTATGTGCAAAAAAGGTGCTGAAATTTCGCGTATTGCTGCTGTGCTAGGTCCTTGCATTTGCGGTGATTGTTACGAAGTTGGTGAGGACATTGCGCTTGACTTCGAACGACGATACCCGCAGACGGTTACGAAAACACGTTTTGGAGGTTTGGGTATTGATATTGCTGAAGCTGCGCGCATAGATTTAGCGCTCGCGGGAGTGACGGATATTGTTGATGCGTTACCGCGTGTTACGGCCGCAACGCAATACTTGTCTGACGATGAGGAGTTGCGTACGATTTGCCAGGTGGATGGTGAAGGTGCCGTTTTGAAGGAACGTTTGCAAGATCTGCGCAATCCAATGTGTACTTTGGAAAATCCTTTGTGGTACTCGCATCGTCGCGCGGCGCTCACCGGAAAAACGCATGAAGGTAGGCTTTTAGCGCTTATTGTGAAAGATAATTAGTAATCAGTTAGCACGAAGTTACGAAATAAAGTTACGAAATAAAGTTACGAAATAAAGTAAGCGGAAAGTTAAGGCTGGAACATGCAACGCATCAATGTGGTAATTTCAGGATTTGGTCCGTACGAAGACTTGGAAGTAAATCCATCCTACGAAGTATCGCACGCGCTTGCCAATAGTGAAAACGCTGCCACTATGCAACCTTCGGATGACGTGTTGCTTCACGTTACTTCCGTCGCGTTACCTATTAGTTTCGCTAACGCCTGGCCTGAATTGTTGGCTACTATTGAACGCGAACAGGCTGATATTGTGATTGCGACTGGGGTAAAGCATGCTGCGCGCGGTGTGTTACTTGAGCGTTGCGCGACGAATGTTATAGATACCAATAAGCCGGATGCTGACAATAGCCGTCCGGAGCGAACAAAAATTGTGGAAGAAGGTCCGGCTGCGTATTGGACACGTCTTCCGTTAAGAAAGATTTTGCAATGTTTCGCGCACGATCGTATAGCATCCACTTTAAGTTCAGACGCTGGAACATACGTGTGTAATTCACTGTTCTATCAGCTACTTAATTGGGCTTCTGGGCAATCTCGCAACGTTCTCGCCGGCTTTGTCAGTTTTCCTCCAGTTGCTGTGGGGAAAGCGCGTTGCGGTTTGCCTTTGCAGAAGCAAATTGAAGCTGGACAGGATATTGTGCGTGAGGCTGCGCGATACTATGTGAAACCTTCCTCGCATGGTTTGTTGCTTGAGTAGCGTGTGTTGCGGTAAGTCAGGTTAGCTTGCGTACTTTGGAGCGGTTGTTTTTTATTGTGAAACGTTCTGTTTTTACTGTAAAACGTCCCTTTTCTTTACTGCATTTTTTGTTGCTGCTTAAGATGTTTGTGTGAGCTTCGCAAAAACGTGCGCCACGCCCGAGTGTTTTGTATGTGTAAGTGATAGCGTTGATGCTGATGGTGTATGCACAGCGTGTTGAGGTAGCTGTGTGGGGGCTTGGAAAGGAACATTATGGTAGCGGATTTATTCCCAACCGCGCTGCGTGGATACGATAAAGACAAGGTAAATGAAGCCTTTGCAAACTATGAGCGTACTATTTCACGATTGCGTGAGCAGGTGCGTTCTAGCGATGAGTCTATTCTGCAATTGCAAGCACAGTTGCAGGAAGAAAAAAATAACGTGAAGCGCGCGAAAAGCGGTACTACTTTTGCGTCTTTGGGTGCAAACGCGCAGCAGCTGTTGGCCTCGGCAGAGCAGACGAGTGCCCAATTACTTGAGCGTGCTAAGCAAGATTCTGCGTCAATTAAGAAGAATGCGCAGGCTCAGGCTGGGACGCTTCTGAACAACGCTAAGCTCGATGCAGCTCACTTAATGCAGGAAGCTAAAACTAAAGCCGATACTATGCTGTCAAATGCTACCAAAAAGTCTACGCAAATGATGCAGGCAGCTCAGGAGGATTCGGCTCGTTTGCGCGATACGACTGCGAAAGACGTGCAAGCGCAGCGAGATGCGGCGGAGTTAGCTTTGCAAAATGCCCACGAGGAGCATACGAAGCGTATGGCTTCGGAGCGCGCTCAGCAGGAAAGTAACATTGCGCAACTTAAGTCGGATGCAGCTCAGAAGATTGCTGAGCAGCGTGCTGCGGCGAATGAGGAAATTGCGCGCGCTAAGGCGGAAACGAACGATCAGATTGAGTCTGCTCTTGCGGAAGCAAACAAAAAGTTAGCGGATATGCGCGAACATGCTTCAAAGATGATGGCTGACGCACAACGTAAGGCTGGCGAAATTACGGATGCAGCTGCGGCTAAAGCGCAGGAAATTGCGGACGACGCTCAAGTTGAGCGCACTCGCACATTAAGCCAGGTTAGTGCGGAAGTTGAGCAGATTCGTGCGGATATTGCGGCTCAGCAGGAAGAAGCTACTAAGAAGGTTGACGCTCTGCTTTCTGGTTTGAAAGAGAAGGAAAGTGCTGCGCAGGAAGAGGCGGATGCTTTGGTTGCGCGTGCTAAGGAAGTGCATCAGGAGGCCGACGATTACGCTGCTCAAACGCATAAGGCTGCTGACGATCAAGCTGCAGATATTGTGCGTAAGGCTATGCAGGATGCTACTGCGCAGGTTGAAGAGCGCAGGGCTGCTGCTCAGCAGGAGCTGGATGGTATGACTGCGCGATTGAGCCAGTTGCAGCATCGCGAGGCGACGATTACGCAGCGCGTTACGGAATTGCGCTCGCTGTTTGCTAATGCGTTCTCGGGATTTGATTTTGGTGACGCTCAGCAGACTCAGCAGAATGCGGGTGTGGATGAGAATGTTGACGATGCTGATGACGCTGCTGCGCAGTCTTCTGTGGATGCTAAGCAGGCTCAGCGTGATGTTCAGGCTGCTTTGGCTGAGTCTGAGGCTGAGGATGCTCAGGGTGAGGACGAGTAGTAGCGTAGAGTAGTGGCGTAGAGTAGTAGCATTGAAAATATTGGTAACGCTAGCACGAGAGTGTTAGCGTTATCGTATGTTTACGGCTCATGTGTACAGTGAGATACGTTCCAAATAAGAAAATTGAAAAATAGGATACTAAAGATTCAAAGGAAGGTTAGCATAGTGACTGAGATTACTGCTTTAACTGACGAAGCATTGCAGGGTTTGCGTGGAGATTTTGATGCAAATCCGTGGAATCGTTTGGCGATGAATGGCGTAACTGCTGCTGGCATTGATAAGGTTGCTCGCAATTACGACCGCGCTCGCTTGTTGCAGCGTCGTTTTTCGACGATTGTTGATAATGGCGACGCTACGCATCAGGATCATTCTGGTCGCTGCTGGTTGTTTAGTTCGTTGAATGTGGCTCGTTTTGTTGCTAAAAAGTCGCTTGGTTTGAAGGAATTTGAGTTTTCTCAGAACTATGCCATGTATTATGACAAGCTTGAGCGTATTAATTACTTCTTGAAGGATGTTGCGGCTTTGGTTCGCGCTGGTGAGCCTTCTGATTCTAGACTTGTGCAGCATTTGTTGCACGAGGTTATGGGCGATGGTGGCCAGTGGACGATGGCTATGAACGTTTATAAGAAGTATGGTGCTGTGCCGAAGGATTTGTTCCCTGAGACTGCTTCTTCTATGAGTACTGATGTTATGAATACGCAGTTGCGCGCGCTTTTGCACACTGCTGTGGCTCACATGTATGCGAATGCTACTGAAATCGATGAGATTATTGCGCAAACTACTGCTGCAGGTCACAGGATTTTGACGATTCATTTGGGTGAGCCGCCTAAGAGTTTCGACTGGGAGTGGACTGATAAAGACGGCAAGTTCCATCGCGATGGTGAGATTACGCCGGTTGAGTTCTGGAAGAAGTATGTGAACGCTGGTCTTGAGGATTACGTGTGCTTGGTTGACGATCCTCGTGCTGAGCATCCAAAGGGTAAGAAGATTGCTATTGAGCATTTGGGAAATGTTGCTGGCGGAGATGCGACCGAGTATTTGAACGTACCTAATCAGTTTATGAAGGATTGCGTGCGTAAGGTTCTCGTTGAGCAGGGTATTCCGGTTTGGTTCGGTGCTGATTGCCATCCGATGATGGATCGTGAGAATGGTGCTTGGGCTACGGATTTGTTTGAGTATGGTCGTGTGTATGGCGTTGATTTTGACTTGGATAAGGAAGCGCGCGTGCGTTTCGCTGATTCTGCGATGAATCATGCTATGGCTTTTGCTGGTGTGGATGTTGCTGATGATGGTACGACCACTCGTCGTTGGCGTGTGGAGAACTCTTGGGGCGCGGATATTGCGGACAAGGGTTACTTTACGATGAGCGACGATTGGTTTACTGAGTACGTGTACGAGGTTGCGGTGCCAAAGAATATGCTTCCTGAGGAATATCGCAAGGCACTGGAAGAGCCAGCAATAGTATTACCGGCATGGGATCCAATGGGCACTCTCGCATAGGCTAATTTCATTAGGAAATTAGCCTACACGAGAGTGCCGCGCTTGCTATTTGCGAAAAGCACGGGGTGCTTTTCGCGCAAGCGCGGCGGTGCGCGTTCTAAAAACGCGCACCGACCCCATCAGGTGGGTTTTGTTTATTTTTGGGTTTTTGTTTGGCGTGCATTTGGCCTAGCTTAAGCGCGCACCGACCACACCGATTCAGATATAATTCTCTACTCGCACCCGTCAGCAGCCTAATTGCGCGACTTTAGTTGCACAAATATTAGCGTGGTGGAGATTTGAGATTTTTCGCGCTGAGCGAAGACGGACGTCAGAGCCGAAGGCTACTGACAAGTCGAGCGAAGAAGAAAAATCGAAAAATCTCGGCGATTAAGCGAGGTTATTAACGATTAGCACGCAGAGTTTGGGGGATTTCTCTACGAGCACTAAAAGAGGACTGAGCGAACGCAACACAACATAAACAAGGTTTTACTACAGTAAAAATGTTTCACATGAGTGCGGAGTGAAGGACGGGACGTGCGAGGAGAGAAATCCCCCAAAACTCGCGCCACACCAAACAGGAATATAGAGCCACTCTAAAGAAAAAATTATGTTTTCAAATATAAATTTCTTACCATGGTCTTAAATTAAATAAAATAAAACGTAAATATTGATAGTTATATTTGGCGGTGAACAAATGTCTTCTACAGCTGAGCAGCGTACTTCTCGCGCGGTAAAGAAGGAAGTTGAGGAGGGACGTAACCCTCTTAATTCTGCGAAGTTCCAGCGCTGGGAGGACCAGGTTGGTGTGGATCGCATTATCAACCGTCGCGTGCTTGAGCTTGAGCCGCTGCCGACTCCTGCTCAGGTGCTTGGCGAGTTGCCGTTGTCGCCGTATGCGCAGGATATTGTTGCGCAATCGCGTGATGAGATTCGTGGTTGCTTGAATGGCGACGATGATCGCTTGTTGGTTATTGTTGGCCCGTGTTCTGTGCATGATCCTAAGGCTGCTCTTGATTATGCGAGTCGTTTGGCTAAGTTGCGTTCGGAGCTTGAGGATGAGCTTCTTATTGTTATGCGCGTGTATTTTGAAAAGCCGCGTACGGCTCTTGGCTGGAAAGGTTTGATTAACGATCCGGATATTGATGGCACGCATGATATTCATAAGGGTTTGTTGCTTGCGCGTAAGACTTTGCTCGGCGTGTTGGATGCTGGTTTGGCTGCTGCTACTGAGTTTTTGGAGCCGACCAGCCCGCAGTTTATTGCGGATGCTGTGAGTTGGGGTGCGATTGGTGCGCGTAATACTGAGTCTCAGATTCATCGTCAGCTTGCTAGTGGTCTTTCTATGCCTGTTGGTTTTAAGAATGCTACGGATGGTTCTGTTTCTGCGGCTGTGAATGGTTGTTTGGCTGCGAGCCAGCATCATACGTTCTTTGGTATTGATCATCTTGGTCGCGCTTGTGCTGTGCAGACTCTTGGTAACCCGGATTGTCACGTGGTTTTGCGCGGTTCTAGCAATGGTCCGAATTATGATGCTGCGTCGGTTGCTTCTGCTGTTGCTTCGATTCGTTTGCGTTTGGGCACTGGTTGTGTGGCTTCTAATGGCGTGGTTGTGGATTGTTCGCATGGTAATTCTGGCAAGGATGAGCGTCGTCAGATTGGGGTTGTGCGCGAGATTGCGGATCGTTTGGCTGCTGGCGAGCAGGGCATTAAGGGCGTTATGATGGAGAGCTTCTTGCAGGGTGGTAATCAGGATCCTGCGCCTCTTAGCGAGCTTGAGTACGGCAAGTCTATTACGGATCGTTGTATTTCTTGGGAAGATACTGCCGATTTGCTAAGAACTTTAGCTGAATCTGTTGCAACACGCCGTAGAGATTAGATATTAGAGATTGTAGTAATATAATCCCAATTTACTTCTGCTCGGCTTATATTTCTTACTGTATTTGCCGGCTATTTTTGCATTATTTTGTGTACAAGGGAGTGTGCTGAAATGTGTAGCAAAGACTTGAATAAAGCGAATAAAGCAGATAAAGCGAATAAAGGTTTTGCGTGTAAAGCGTTTCCGATTGTGAAATATGTGCTGTTTGCTTTGATTGCAACTGGTGTTATTTTGCTTGCTTTTGCATGGTATCGTGGCACTCACAGTGCTGGGTATACGCTTGTGGCGGATTCTGCATTTTGGTTTAGCGTTTTTATGCCGTTTGTAACTGGAATCGTTTTGCTTATTTTTGCTCGCGGGTGGCGTCGTATCGTTGGCACTTTAGTTTGTGTGCTTCTTATAGTTGGATTTTTCGCTTTTCTTGCCTTGCAGGATCAAATTATTGCGTTTTTCAACGTTCCTATTACGAATCCTTGGTTTGATTTTACGTGTGGTGCATTGCTGAAGATTGCTACTTTAACTTTTGTTATTATGACTTTAGTGTGCGTGTTTTTGGTTAAGAATAACGATAAATGCGTAAGTGGCGAAGTAAAAAAGGATGATTCTGTTAATGTCTAATATTGAAAAACTTACGAAAGTTGATATTACTAAAGTTGCTATTGTTGGCGCTTTAGAGGAGGAAGTTGCGCATATTGCTAGCGCGCTTGAAAACGTGACTCACGATAAGTCTGCAAGCCTTGATGTATCTTGCGGTACTCTCGACTCGGCGAATGGCAGCAAAATCGAAGTCGCGGCTACGGTTGGCGGAATGGGCTTAGTAAATGCTGCTGCAACTGTGCAATATCTTATTGACGCATACCATCCTCAAGTCGTAATTTTTTCTGGAATTGCAGGAAATCTTAATAAAAATTTGCATACGAACGATGTTGTTCTTGGAAAAACTGTAAAATATCTCGATACCGATATGCGTTTAATCGGTCAATGGAAGCCGTTTGCAAGCGAGTTTCATTCGGATGATTATCTTCTTAACGTAGCTAGCAAAGTGCTTACCGATATGAAAATTATGCATATTGCTGGAACGATTGCATCCGGTGGCTATTTTGTTGATTCGCCAGAAAAAGTTGCGGAAGTAATTGCAGCTACTCAAGCCGATGCTGTGGAAATGGAAGGCGCCGCCGTCTTGCATGTGGCTGCGCGTAACGACGTTCCTGCTTTGGTTGTGCGCGCAATGAGTGACAATGCGGATACAAAATACGAGGAATTCCACACTTTCGACATTTCCGAATATGCGGACACTGCTGCAAAAATTACGGTAAATATTCTCCGCAATTTGTGACATTTCGACACGCTGAGGCGGTCGCCGACCTTCATTTTGCTTAAGTCGCGTCAAATATAGCGCCAAATACCGCCATTTTTAGTACCCACTTTATTTTTGCCGGTGCGGTTTTACCCACCTATTTATGATGATTGCGTTAATAAAAAAAGATAGGGATTAATTAAAAGAATGCGCCCAATTCGCAAATATGGCTATAGGAACGCGAAAATGTGGTGGGGCGCAAGGCAATTCTTCGCGAAAGGAAAGAAGAATATGCGTAACAATATGAATAAGTCAAATATGAATAAATTTAATATGAATAAAAGCGCTCTTAAGTTCCGTAGCATTGCTGCGGCCGCACTAACTTTCGGCTTGTGCGCAACTTGCGCTGCTTGCGGCGACAACGTTCCTGCAGACAACAACAACGCAGCTGGCGCACAGAATGCAAAAATTTCCGGCAATTTCCAAGGCTCTGGTGCTTCTTCGCAGCAGGTTGCAGTAGAAGCGTGGATCGCAGGATTCCAAGCCAAAAACAGTGGTGTAAAAATTGCTTACAATCCAACCGGATCTGGAGCTGGCGTTACTACTTTTATGACGGGAGCAACTGCCTGGGCTGGTTCTGATAAATCGTTAAGCGACGACGAGGTAGAAAAGTCAAAGTCGGTTTGCGCAAATGGTACTACAGCTTTCGACGTGCCTGTGTACGTTTCTCCAATTGCGATTATTTTTAACCTGAAGGGCGTTTCGGACGCTGGTAAGCATATTAATTTGGACGCTTCGACGATTGCTAAAATTTTCGACGGCAAGATTACAAGCTGGGACGACGACGCTATTAAGCAGCAAAATCCTAAGCTAAAACTTCCTAGCACTCCAATTACGGTTGTTCACCGCTCCGATAAGTCTGGCACAACGCAAAACTTCTTAAGCTATGTGAAGGATGCAGCTCCGGACGATTGGTCGCATGATCTTTCTGAAAATTGGCCGAATAGCGTCGGTCAAGGTGCTAAAGGCACTTCCGGCGTTGTGTCAACGGTTCGCATGGCTGATGGTGCTATTGGTTACGCTGATTTTTCACAAGTTGGTAAGCTCGGCACTGTTGCTGTGAAGGTGGGGGATACTTATAATGAGATTTCTCCTGAAGCAGCTTCGCAAACCTTGGCTGATTCCGAGATTGACTCTGATATCTCTGCAAAGTATCCTAACCGCGTTGTTATGAAAATTAATCATAATACGCAAACTAAGGGTGCGTACCCAATCGTGCTGGTTTCTTACGATATTTCTTGCCCGGTTTATAAGGATTCTGGAACTGCTAAGTTTGTGAAGTCTTGGCTTGGCTATGTAACCAGCGCGGAAGGTCAGAATGCTGCTTCTTCCGCCGCTGGAACGGCTCCACTTCCGCAAAATTTGGTAAGCAAAGTTAGTAAGTCAATTCAAGCGATTAAAACTGGAAAGTAAAAAATAAAAATCGGAAAGTAAAAATAAAAAGTAAAAACTTTTCGTAACTGATATTATGAAAAATATTAGTTATAAAGGAGCATGATTGAGTTCTACGAAAAATGCGAAAGCAGCTGCGGATAGTGCAAACGAAGCTACCCAAATTTCTGAGAAAAATAGCAGGAATTATGCTGGCAGCCATATTGCAGACCGCCTTTTTAAAGGCGTGGCTGCAGGCTGTGGCATGCTGATTTTGCTGGTGCTTACTGCTGTTGCACTGTTCCTGCTGTTTCGTGCTTGGCCGCTAATAAGCGGGGACCAAGTGCAGGTAAATCGTGTATTTTCCGACTTTACCGGCGGGAAAGCGCACGATTTTATAAGCTACGTGGCTCCTCTTATTTTCGGCACGGTGCTTATGTCTGCGCTCGCGCTGCTGTTCGCATTTTTCGTATCAATTGGAATTGCTCTATTTATTTCGTATTACGCTCCTAAAAAAATTGTTCCGCTGTTAAGTGGCGTGGTTGATTTGCTTGCTGCGATTCCGTCCGTAATTTACGGTTTGTGGGGCGGATTGGTGCTTGTGCCAGCAATGTATCCTTTTTGGGATTGGGTTTCTAAAGTTTTTGGCTGGATTCCGTTGTTTGCTGGGCCTGCGGCAAATCCTTCCAGAAGTGCTGCAACAGTTAGCTTAGTTTTGGCAGTTATGATTTTGCCGATTATTACTTCGATGGCTCGCGATATTTTCCAGCAGGCTCCGCGTTTGCAGCAGGAGGGTGCGTTGGCTTTGGGTGCTACGAAGTGGGAGATGATTAAGTTAGCTGTTCTGCCGTTTGCAAAGTCGGGTATTGTGTCTGCTTCGATGCTTGGCCTGGGCCGTGCTTTGGGTGAAACGATGGCAGTTTTGATGATTTTGTCTCCTGGATTTACTTTCGGGATCAATATTTTCAAGGCTTCTCAAAATCAAACTATTGCAGCAAATATTGCAGCGCAGTATCCGGAAGCGAACGGACTTGGCGTGAGTGCGCTTATTGCAACCGGCTTGGTGTTGTTTGTTATTTCTTTCGCTGTGAATTTTGTTGCTCGAAAGATTACTGAGAAGGTGGGTGCGTAATATGGTCGATCAGCGTGATCGTGCTGCTAACTCTGAGGCGGCTCCGGTTATAGATTTTGATAAGTTTCGCCCAACGCGTTCTTCGATTGCTGCGCGTAAGCGTAAAGATTTTTTGATGCGTTTGCTGATTTTTTTGTCGTTTGTGGTGGCGGTTATTCCGCTTGCTTCATTGTTATTCACTACTATTGTGCACGGTATTAAGCGATTAAATCTTGACTTTTTAACGCATAATATGACGTACGTAGTTGGCGGTAACGCTACAGGTACTGGCGGTTATGGCGGTGTTTTGCACGCTATTATTGGTACGTTTGAAATTACGTTGGGCGCTATGGTTATTTCGATTCCGGTTGGCCTGATGTGTGCCGTGTATTTGATCGAGTATGCTCGCGGTAGCAAAGTAGCTCGCATAATTAATCTGCTAGTTGACGTGATGAGTGGTATTCCGTCGATTGTTGCTGGCTTGTTTGCGTTTTCTATGTTTGCGCTTCTTGCTGGCCCCGGTACTATTAACGGTTTTGAAGGTTCCGTAGCGCTTTCTTTGCTTATGCTGCCAACGGTTGTGAAATCTTCCCAAGAGATGTTAAAGATTGTGCCGAACGATTTGCGCGAGGCGGCTTTGGCTTTGGGGGTAACTAAGCAGCGTATGATTACGAAAATTGTGTTGCGCACTGCGCTTCCGGGAATCGTATCTGGTTGTATTCTTGCAGTGGCTCGCGTAATTGGCGAAACTGCGCCGTTGCTTATGGCTGCTGGTTTTATTGCTTCCACTAATTTCAACTTGTTTGACGGACAGATGACGACGCTTCCGGTGTACGTTTACCAGGAATATTCCAAACTTTCTGCGAATTGTCCAGCTAACGCGCCGGCTTCTTGCGTCACGTCAATTCCAATGGAACGTGCGTGGGCTGCTGCTTTGGCGCTGATTGTGGTGGTGTTGCTGCTAAATATTATTGGACGCGTGGTGGCTCGCATATTTGCGGTGAAGGCAAAGTAAATTGCGTCAAAAGCGAAGTAAAGCAAAACAAAGCAAGATGAAGTAAAGCAAAACGAAAGATTTTAGAAAGCGAGTATAAAATGGGCCAACGTATTGACGTGAAGCATTTGAATATTTACTACGGTGATTTTCTCGCAGTAGAGGACGTAAATATTAATATTGAGCCAAATAAAGTGACGGCTTTTATTGGACCTTCCGGATGCGGAAAATCAACGGTTTTGCGCACTCTGAATCGCATGCACGAAATCACTCCGGGCGCTCGCGTGGAAGGTCAGGTGCTGCTTGAAGGACGCGATTTATATGGCAAAGACGTGGATCCAGTGGCAGTTCGACGAGATGTTGGAATGGTTTTCCAGCGCCCAAATCCTTTCCCAACAATGTCGATTCGTGAGAATGTACTTGCGGGCGTGCGTTTAAACAATCGCAAGATTGCTAAGCAGGACGCTGACGATTTAGTTGAGTGGGCTTTGCGAGGCGCGAATTTGTGGAATGAAGTTAAGGATCGCTTAGATAAGCCGGGTATTGGGTTGTCTGGCGGACAACAGCAGCGACTTTGCATTGCGCGAGCCGTTGCTGTGCATCCGCAAGTTTTACTTATGGACGAGCCTTGCTCAGCTCTTGACCCTATTTCTACTCTCGCAGTGGAAGATTTGATTAATGATTTGAAGCGTGAGTACACGATTGTGATTGTGACTCACAACATGCAGCAAGCTGCGCGTGTTGCGGATTACACTGCATTCTTTAATTTGAAAGCTGTAGGTCAGCCGGGGCATTTGGAATACTTTGCGGACACGACTACCATGTTCAACAATCCGCGCAATGCCGAAGCCGAACGCTATATTTCCGGCCGTTTTGGCTGAGTTTTTCTTTACCTTTTCAGTCTTGCTGCTGAATTTTTAACACTTTTTCCTTGGTGCGTTGGTCAGCACGTGCGCGTAAGGTCAGAGCTGTTCGGTTGTTCAAGGGTTTCGCAATTTTCATGATTTTATGTGAGATTTTGTGGTGCCTTCGTTCTTCCGACGAGTCGCAGTAACCTCTGCGTGAATGCCCAAATGTAATTGCGTCCGCGATTGCTCAAGTGCTTTCGCTGCGCTTTTCTGGTCTTTTGCGCTGTAAAACCAAGGAACAGAGAGTATATGGAAAAGTTCTTCCATCTCAAAGAAAACGGCACGAATGTATCAACGGAGATCACTGCAGGTCTCACTACATTCTTCGCAATGTCGTACATTATCGTCGTAAATCCAATGATTTTAAGCCAAACTGGAATGCCTAAAGGTGGCGTTTTCCTCGCTACAATCATTGCAGCAATCATTGGTACCCTTGTTATGGGCTTGTTTGCTAACGTGCCTTACGCTCAGGCTGCCGGCATGGGTCTTAACGCATTCTTTACCTACACAGTTTGCTTCGGTCTGCATTTTACTTGGCAAGAGGCCATGTGCATGGTGTTCTTGTGCGGTTTAATTAACATTATTATTACCGTTACCAAGATTCGTAAAATGATTATTCGTGCCATCCCGACTTCGTTACAACACGCAATCGGCGGTGGCATTGGTTTATTTGTGGCTTATGTTGGCATGATGAGCGTCGGTCTGATTACTTTTACTTCCAAGGACCCTGCCGCCGCTGCAAAGAGTAAACCAACTGCTGCTATTCCAGGTCTTGCTGTTATGAATAACCCTGTGCTTTGGTTATTCCTTATTGGACTTCTTTTTGCTATTGTTCTTACCGTTCTTAAAGTTCGCGCAAGCTTGCTTATTACAATTATTGCAACCTCTTTAATTGGTATTCCTTTGGGCTTGACTTCTTTGAACAATGCAGTGTCTGTTACTGACGCTTTTGCTCAGCTTCCAACTACTTTCGGCGCTATTTTTAGCGATAAGGGTTTTGCATCTTTGTTTGCTGATCCTGCTCGTATCCCGCTTGTGTTGGTAACTATTTTCGCATTCTCCATGTCTGATACTTTCGACACTCTTGGCACCTTCATTGGTACCGGCCGTCGCACTGGTATTTTCTCCGAGGCTGATGAGAAGGCTTTGGAGAATGGTTCCGGTTTCAGTTCTAAGATGGATCGTGCTTTGTTTGCTGATTCTATTGCAACTTCCGTTGGTGCAATTTGCGGTACTTCTAACACCACTACTTATGTAGAGTCTGCTGCTGGTATTGGCGCTGGTGGTCGCACTGGTCTGACTTCTGTGGTTGTGTCCGTGTGCTTTGCGCTTTCTATTGTTCTTGCGCCTTTTGCTTCTGCAGTTCCTGCTGCAGCAACTGCTGGCGTGCTTGTGGTTGTTGGCTGCATGATGGCAAGCTCTTTGAAGGAGATTGCTTGGGACGATATTTCCGAAGCAATTCCAGCATTCTTTGCTGCTGTATTTATGGCGTTCTCTTACTCCATTTCTTACGGCATCGCTGCAGGCTTCATCATGTACTGCTTAGTTATGACTTGCAAGAATCGTGCTAAGGAAGTTCATCCAATGCTTTGGATTGTTTCCTTGCTGTTCTTGCTTGATTTCGTTGCTAACGCTGTGCTTTAATTTGTGCTTTAATTTGCGAACGCAAGTTTTGAGTTGATAAGCAAAATATAAAAGAATATGAAATTCGAGGGTATGCGATTTGCGTATCCTCGAATTTTTTCTTGACAATGTCGCAGCTGCGTACTAAACTTGCCCAACGTAAACCACAGACCGTTGGTGAGGTCGCAAGACTTCTGAAATTGATGTGTCAGGCCAGCACAGGTTGAGCGATGATTTGCAAGTATTTATTGTGAGTCGAAAAATTAAGCACTTTAGTGTGCTTCGAATGTTGCTCTGCCGGTGCGCAGAGCTTTTTTGTTATCTGCGCGTGTGTTGAGTTTGATGTGTTTCTTTCGTGCCGACGGCCAATTTAGGAAGGAACGCCATGAAGAGGCCCGAAAAGGAAGCGGTAGTCGCACAGCTTACGGAGTTGTTCCGTAATGCGGATGCTGTCTACCTGACCGAGTACCGCGGGCTTACCGTTCCGCAGATTTCTGCTCTGCGTGAAAAGCTAGGCCGCGATACTTCCTACTCTGTGGCTAAGAACACGCTTGCTCGTATTGCTGCTAAGGAAGCGGGCATTGAAGGTCTTGACGAGCTTCTCGCCGGCCCAACTGCAGTCACCTTTGTTAAGGGTGATTTCATTGAGGCTGCTAAGACTTTGCGTGATTTTGCCAAGGAGAATAAAGCCCTCGTTGTTAAGGGCGGTTTCGCTGATGGAACCGTTTACGATGCTGAGGGTGCAAAGCAGCTCGCCGATTTGAAGTCGCGTCCAGAGTTGCTTTCCGAAATGGCTGGCGCGCTCAAGGGCACTATGTCCAAGGCCGCTTACCTGTTCAACGCTCTGCCAACCAAGGCTGTGCGCACTATCGACGCTTTGCGCGAGAAGCAGGAAAAGGCCGCTTGATTCCCTTGCAGCTTGCTGCATGAGACCAATCAATAAGAAAAATGTTATGGTCGTATGGTGCAACGTGCGCCTGACCAAGTAAGAAAGGAAGCCAATTATGGCTAAGCTCACTAGCGAAGAGCTTCTTGAAGCTTTCGGTGAAATGACCCTCGTTGAGCTCTCTGAGTTCGTCAAGGCCTTTGAAGAGAAGTTCGACGTCGAGGCTGCTGCCCCTGTCGCCGCTGTTGCCGCTGCTCCAGCTGCTGCTGGCGCTGCTGAGGAAGAGAAGGACGAGTTTGACGTCGTTCTTACCGCTGCTGGCGACAAGAAGATTGCAGTCATCAAGGCTGTGCGTGCTTTGACCAGCCTCGGCTTGGCTGAAGCTAAGGCTCTCGTGGACGGCGCTCCAAAGGCTGTTCTCGAGAAGGCTAAGAAGGAAGACGCTGAGAAGGCTAAGGCTGCTCTCGAAGAGGCCGGCGCTTCTGTGGAACTTAAGTAGTTTTAAGTTTGTATTGCTCTTTTCGTAACGTGCTTGTTGTGTGTTGCGTTTAGGGCACAAATAGGCGGCGAGATTTTTCTTGCCGCCTATTTTTTATGTTTTATTTCGCCGACACGCCGATATATTCTTGTTCTTTTTGTTTGATGCGTGGTTTCGAGCGTTATATAAAGTATTATTGTGTGCTGAGCGTGTTAAGAAACGCTTTGCTGGTAACTTCCAGTATGCTTGTTGGAAAGGTCGGACTGTAAGGTGTGATTTTTCTAGCGTGGGGGCACGTTCCCCAAGGAGAAAGGAAAATAATATGTTAAATAAGAAAGCTATGGCGGCTTTTGCTGCTGGTGCTACATTGCTTTCGAGCTTTGCTTTTGCTGCTCCTGCAATGGCTGCTTTTAGTGTAGCTGATCTTGGGGCTGCTGATTTTAGGGCTCCATCTGAGTCGACGTTAAATGGTTTAGACAAGTATATTTCTATTAGACCTTCTTCGAACGGTGCTTTGCCTAAGATTCAGGCTTTTGAGGTAGATTCTGATGCCGCTGCTGAGACTGCTTCCGATTTGTTGGGCGAAGGTTCAGCTTCTGAGGGGGATGCTGACGTAAGTGTGGATCTTTCTGGCGCTGATGATTTTGGCTTCGATGACGTCGATTTTGATGGTTTGTTTGACGACATTGATTTTGATGATTTGGGCTTGGATGACGTCGATTTTGATTTGTCTGACGTTGAAGCTCCAGCTGCTGAGACTCCAGCTCCTGCTGCCAAGGCTGCTCCTACTGCCGAAGCTCCAGCTGCTGAGACTCCAGCTCCTGCTGCCAAGGCTGCTCTTAAAGCTGCACCTGCTGTAAAGAATGCAGAGAACGCAGATCTTGCTGATGCCGATTTATCCCTCTGAACTGGCGCGCTAGCTGAGAAGTTGATATCCTTTAGAGTTAATTGCTGCGGATTTCGTGGATGAGCTATTCCACTTCCGTAGCAATGGGGAAGGATGCTTCCCAAGGAGAAAGGAAATAATATGTTGAATAAGAAAGCTATGGCGGCTTTTGCTGCTGGCGCTACGTTGGTGTCTGGTTTGGCCATCGTAAGCCCTGCAATGGCTGACGAAGTTGCTGCTCCTGCTGCTGAGGCTCCTAAGGCTGTTACTGCAGCTAAGCCTGAGGCTGTTACCGCAGTCAAGACCACTGCCGTTACTGCAGCTAATCCGGCTCCTAAGGCCGTTATTGCAGCTAATCCAGCTCCTGCTGCTGAGACTCCTGATGTTGAAGTTCCTGATGATATTGAATTGCCTGACCTTGGCGATTTTGACTTCAGCACTTTGGATTTTGGTGATTTACTCGACGTTGATATGGATGATGTCGCCGTTCCTGAGGATGCAGATGTTGAGGCTCCTGCCGACGTTGAGGGCTTGGATGATCTTGACGGCTTAGATAATCTTGAAGATTTGGGCGATTTCGACGACTTAGACGTTGCAGATGTCGATGCAGATGCAGATTTGTCTGATTTGTTCGGTGACGATTTCAATATGGATGATTTTGCTTCTGATGATTTCGCTGATTTGCTCGATGCTGATGTTGAAGCTCCTGCTGAGAAGCCAGCTGAGGAGAAACCAGCCGAAGAAGATTCTGCTGAGAAGCCAGCTGCTGAGAAGCCAGCTGAAGAGAAGCCAGTTGAGCTTCCAAAGCCAGCTCCTATGGAAGTAAAAAAGGGTAATCCTGACATCTTCGCCGATGCAAAGCATGCTGTAGAAAGCTCCGAAAAGCTTAGCGGGTTTATCAATATGGGCAATCTGCTTAATGCTCTTAAGAATAGCTCAGCTCCAGCTGAGAAGCCTGCTGAAGAGAAGCCAGCTACCCCAACTGAAACTCCAAAGGATGGTAAGCAGGATAATAAGAATGGTGATGCCACTCCTGCTCCTGCCGATAAGAAGGACGATAAGCAGGCTGATACTAACACTCCTGCTCCTGCTCCTGCCACTCCTGCAACTTCCGACAAGAAGGAAGGCGCTGCTAATCCTGAAGCAGCTAAGCCAGCTACGCCAGCAACTCCTGCAGTTGCCGGTTCTAATGCAGTTACTTCCGACAAACTTAACAACAACCCAGTTGGCAATCTTGTAAATCCAGCTGCTCCTTCTACAGATGGTAAGAAGCCAGTTGAGAAGCCAGTTGCTCCTGCTCCTGCCCCAAAGAAAGATGAGAAGCCTGTAACTCCAAAAATTAATTTAGGTGGTCTTCTTGGTGGTAATGATGGCGTAAGCAGCAGCCTTTTTGACGGTGGTTTAACTCCTAAAAAGCCGTGAGCTCAAGAAGTAGGTTACTGACTTATCGCTGATTTACTGTTATCGGCTTTGTAAGGTTTGCGCGGCGCGCGTAGTAAGCGATTGCTGAAAGCGTGGTTGCGCGGCTTTGCAAAGCCGATTTTTTTTTATTTGCTTTAGCATGCTTTCGCGTGTATTCCTTACGGTTATTAGTAACCGTTTGGGTGATTTAACACGTGAAGCATGACGTGTTTTGACGCAAGCTCAATAGCAAGAGCATTATCTACGTAAGCGTGCTCTGTTCTTAGGTGTCCGTAATGAGGCGCTCGAGTTTTATTACGCTCGTTTGCGAAACTCGCATTGAGTGTCTACGTGCGTTACGTTTTAAGCGCTCCGGTAAGTTAATGCGCAGTCTACTATTGTGCGGTCGTCAAAACTGCAAGCAGGACACACAAGATGTTGGTGTAACACGCAAAAAAAGAGCTTGAAGTTGCCAAAAGCAACCTCAAGCTCTACTGTTGTAGTACATTCGCAACGTGCCATTTAACGCAACCTTGCCACGTGGAAGGTCACTTAGCTACGTGAGCGAAATCTCACATACCGAATCACAAGGAATCGTAGTATTTAGCATTGCTTTAATAATAATATGGGTTATACGAATAATCGTTGTCGTAATAATTCGTATCCTCGTAATCGTCGCTGCTCCAATCGAAATTATCAAAATCGATTTCGTCTAGCAAGTCATCCAAATCGTCCCAATCAAAGTCGTCGAAATCGGAGTAATCATCTGATTCATCGTCGGACTCACTCTCATTATCGGATTCAGATTCATTATCAGACTCGTTGTCAGATTCGTCGTTGGACTCGTCTTCGTCTTCGCCCAATTGATGACGCAAAACTGCGAGATCATTCTTATTCTTCACCAGTTTCCCTAAAGCATTTAAGTAGTTTCTATATGCTTCGGCCGGCTTCCATGAGCAGGTGTTAGAGTCGAATTCGCCGCGAGCGTTTGTGCACAAATCAGTGAGATTACCATTTTTGTCTATAACGCCAGCTGCTGCAGCAAGTTCACGATATTGAGTGACTTCTGCCCTATCTTTAGCAATTTCAGTTTCCAAATTTTGCACTTTTGTATTATCTGAAGTAGTGCTATGGCTTGTGGCAGAGTTATTCAATTCCTTGAGCTGTTGTAATGCACTGGCGAGAGCGTTTTCGTGATACTGAAGAGTATTTTCGGCCTTATCATAGTTTCTATATGCTTCGGCCGTATAATACTCGCAGGTGTTAGAGTCGAATTCGCCTCGAGTGTTCTTGCACACGTCGGTGAGATTACCATTTTTATCTATAGCGCCAAATTCTGCTGCAGCTATACGTTTATCTGCCAAATCTGATTTATCGGCAGCAATGTCATTTTTAAGATTATTTATTTCCTTAATAAGGAACTTTGCAGATAAACTATTTGCTGGATTATCACCAGAATAGTTAGCGAAAACTTCCGGAGTAAAATCAGCATTCAACTCGTTAAGCTGTTGCTGTGCACTAGCTAGAGCATTCTGATGTTTCCATAAAGTGTATCTGGCTTCATCGTAGTTTTTATATGATTCGCCCGTATAATACTCGCAGGTGTTAGAGTCGAATTCGCCTCGAGTGTTCTTGCACACGTCGGTGAGATTACCATTTCTATCTATGACGCCAGTTGCCGCTGCTCGCGATCTTTTTGCCGCAAGGTCTGATTTATCCCCAACTATTTTACGCTGATAAAACGTAATATTTCTCTTTACCAGCGTAATAGCGGCTTTATTAAGCGGATTAACCGTACTGCCACTCGCCATAGCAGGCGAGGTAAAGGCGAGAGCGGATAGCAAAGTTGCGCAAGCAGCCAATGCTCCCACAAACTTTTTATGTAACATACTATTCTCCTTTCTCTGCTGCGTTAATATAAGAAACTCTTATAATCAAACGCATCAAGAAAATTTATTGCAGCTTAGAAGCTGTTTACCGAATCAGCGGAATCAAGCTGACACATAAACAGCATAACTCTGTGTAAGCACATGTGAAAAGTTAGCAATACTGCATATTACAAGCGTATTACGTATTGCAAGCGGATTGCGTGCCAAAACTAGTGGTTTGCAAAAGGTCCCGCAATTCTTTGATGGTAAAAGATTGGGAGAAACGAACAGTTTACTAGATCTTATGCATTGATGTAACTTGGAGCGTATCTCCGTATATGGGCATGTCTCATGTGAAGTGAGCCATACTCTATGAATGTGTTGTGCGGTGATCTAAACGTTGAAGATCTTGGTTAAGCCAAGCCAATATTAATAGTGCATCCTCTGGCAGCGAATCTCAGCTGTCGGAGGATGTTTCTGTAGTGTCTGAGGAGTATCATAATACGCAATGTGCTTTTCGTCTTTGCAAAGATTTGGCATTGCTATACTTACTTTGCGAGGCTGGAGGTGCTGCGTTTCGTTTGGACTACAAACGTTTAGTTTTGAACCAAATGCATTGTGCTACGCTTCAACGCGTAACAATAAGAAAGGGAAACACATGTTAAATAAGAAGGCTATTGCAGCGTTTTCTTTCGGTGCTGCATTTGTTGCGGGGTTAGCGTTTGCAACTCCTGCAATGGCTGCGGATGCTGAGACTAAGGGAGTTCCGGCACCTACCGCTGCTGCTCCAGTGGCTCCAGCACCTACCGCTGCCGCTCCAGCGCCTACCGCTGCTCCGGTGGCTCCAGCACCTGCTACCGCAGAAAATGATGTCGCTCTTGATGATGAGGGTGTCTCTCTCGCTGATGACAATGTTGCTGAAACTGAGGGCGAAGGCGATACTACTGAAACCGCAGCCGAAGACGATGCGGCTGCTGCTGAAAGCGATGTCAACCTTAGCGATTCCGATGATGTTCTTGATGGATTTGATGATTTTGGAGATCTCAACCTTGATGATTTGTTCGGAGATTTGAATTTCGACGATCTCGGTGACTTCGGTGAAGCCGATTTTGGTGAAGGCGAATTAGGCGACGTCAGCGAAGTTGGAGATGAAGATTTAGGCGTTGACTTCGCAGATTTCGGTGATCTTGGCGATTTTGATTTCGGTGATTTTGCTGTCGATGATTTCGATACTGACGTTGAACCAGAGCAAGAAGCTCCTGTGAATCCAACTCCTGCTGAACCAAAGCAAGAAACTCCTGCCAAACCAAAGCAAGAAGCCCCTGCTGAGCCAGAAACTAAGCCAGCTGAAGATCAGCAGGCTGAAAACGACGGTTCCGATAACTACGAAGATGGCGTAGAACTTTCTGCAGCTGAAAAAGCTAAGAAGGCGCAAGAGCTTGAAACTCAGATTGCTGCAGCAAAAGCTAAGCTTAGCTCCAGTGCCTTGGCATTGTACGATGCGTATGATGCTGAAGCTCAAAAAGCAGCAAAGCAAAGTAACTTGGTTAAAGAAACTTTCACTGACTATCTGAAAGATTATATTGCAAACCACAAGCTGAGCGGTGATGATTTGCGAGATGCTCAGGATGCGTTGGCTATTATGCAAGGTAAAACCATCAAGGGTTACAAGATTGTGGTAGATAAACACTGTGATGACAATGGCTGCCATTGGTCGGAAGGTAATGTTCCAGCAGAGCCTTCCCCAGACTTCTACCATCAAGCAAGGAATGCCCGTCCGCTTTCTGCAGCTAGCCTTCTGGAAATTCATAATGTTGCCAATTATTACGATAGGTTAAATGATTTCCGCAAGCAGGAAGGTCTGCATCCGGTGAATGTGAGCCTTCGCAGCATCGCTGAGGCCATTACGCACAGCATGTTCTCAGATACTGTCAAAGCCCATGCTTTGTTGCAAGTTCCAGAGCAAAACCCGTATGGAAATAATATTGCCGAGAATCTTGCTTGGGGTAATTTCCGCGATTCTGAAAACAATAACAAAGAAAATGATTTAATTAATCCTATGTATGGCTGGTACAACGAAGAAAAGGAACTTTTCGATAACGTTGCCGCAGGTAAAGACAGCCACTTTGTGCTCAAGGCAGGAGCAGACCTCGAACAATATCGTCATTATTTTTCTACATTAAGGTCCCTTACAGAATCCTTGTTTGAGAATGATGCAGATGGTAGCAAGATGGCAGAGTTTGAAGGTAGAGTTGGCCACTATCTCAACTTTATGAATGTTGAGAGTACAGTTGGCGGTTTTGCTCAAACCAACGATGCCGCCATATATGGTACTACGACTGTATGGCATGCTGGCTTAAAGAAGCACACTTCGCTCACTCCAAGCGAATTCGTCAAGTCCTTCAACGAGTACGTGAATAAGGTTACTGCGGGCGGAAAGACTATTAAGCCAGACAATCTCGAAGCCTTGTACCAGACTTCGCTTGATTTGGGTCAAAAGATGTGCGTAGATTCGGCTCTAACTACCTATGTGCAGTTGCAGAAGCAGTTGCAAGATTTAGGTGTTAAGTAGTCAATCCGTTTCAACGCTGTTGACATAATGCGTGTTTGTGTATTGTGATGTGCAAACACGCGTAACATAACCGCAAGTTCTTTCGGGGACTTGCGGTTTTTTACAAAACGCGCTCGCAAGAAAGAGGAATTTTCTAAGATTTTGCGAAATTTTCTAAGATTTTGCGAGATTCTTACATAAAATTCGTAAAAGCTAGCGCAATATACACAAAGCATGACACAATAGTAAGTAGTGTGTTTTTTGAAGGGAGCAGATCGCGTGAGTGAGCGACAAACCGTGCAGCGCTGGATGATTACAGTTGGTGGTGTCGAGCAGGCACGTGTGGGTGCAGGACAGTCTGTAGAGATTGGTCGAAAGCCTATACGCCCGTTGCGTGAGGATGGTTTCACGCGCATCGACATAGTAGATAACAAGCGTTCTATGTCAAAACGCCATGCTTTGCTCATAGTTGATACGCGAGGAGTGGCCACCATTCGCGATCTGCACTCTACTAATGGTACGTATTTAGTGGGAGCCAACGGAGACTTGTTGCGTTTGGAACCAGACGTTGACTTCCAGCTTCCAGACAATCTGATGCGCATGCAATTTGGTGATGTTCCTATTGATTTTGTGCGCGTGGAAGACGAAGTTGCGGATGACGAGCACGAAGTGCGCAATCTGTTCTCCTACGCAACTGACGATACGCACGAAGAGCCGGCTGCTGGCGACTTGTCAGTGGATCAAATCCTTGATTTGCGTGCAGGCGAGCCAACCGGCATTTTCCAAGCACAATCCGTGTCTCATCCGGGACTTTCATGGCAGCAAGGTGCCGCATTGCAACCATTGTCTTCTGAAATTTCCCACAATAATCATAATGTTGCTCTGCCGGTGGTACGCGAACAGCAAGAAGAGCCTGTCGAACCACGCAATTTGTTTGCTGACGCACAAGCAATACATTCGCAAATCGCGCAAGAAAGCAGCTATCAAGAGGGCGGCATTCAAGACGGTTCTGTAAATAGTGACGAAAATAGTGACGAAAATAGTGCAGAAACCAACGTTGAAAACAATGCTGTTCAAACGGAAGCAGCGTGCGAAGCGCAAACTAATACTGAACAAGCGGCTAATCAGCTGGAACAGTCTGTAACGGAAACTGCACACGCTAAAACCAACCACACGCTGTTAAGCCAATTCGACACAGTAGACGAGGCAACAACCGGACCTTTCGCAACCGATGTTATCAAGTCTAGTATCGCAGCAATCAACAATGCTGAAACTAATACTGCTGCAAACGCTAACCATTACGAAAGTGCAGACTACTTAAACTCGACTTCCGCAACCGCAGATTCTAAAACCGCAGATTCCGCAACTTATATTGCAACCGATAGTGAAGATTCTTACACTCCAGCGTTTGAGCCAGGTTCAGTATTTGAAAAAGTATCAAAAGGCGAATTCGACGCTCAACAAAACATGGTAGAAGTTGGCGGTTTCACTTCCCAAGATGCTAGAGAAATCACCGATTTTTCGCGACAATTTGAAATGGCACAATACGCTGAGTTACTTCCATACTTAGCCGAAAATCCCGGATTATACGACGACTTATATGCTTGGCTCGCAGCGCAAGGAAATGCGCAAGTTGACGCCGCACTAGCATGCAACAGCGGCTACAGTGCATATCGTGAAGCTATTGAACAATAAGCGGGTAGGGGAAGAATATGAGCGACACACAAAGCATAAAATCAGCAAACGATTCCATTAGCGACGCGTCAACAGCGATGTCAACGGCATCGGTTGCGGAAACAATAACAAATGACGCGTCGAATACTACAGAAGCGACGCGTATTGGAAAGAGTACTGCTCAAGGAAATCGCGCGGAAGCATTGCAACAAATAGTAGCTTGGAAACAACAATATCAGTCCCAGCTTGCCCCTTCACCGTTGGAAGACATTACCAAACTTGCGGCTCAACTAGAACTCACGCACGCGCATCCCTCTGGTATAGCCCAGCTTTTTGCGAGCGGAAAAGTAACCTTAAAAGCATTATTCCGTGACGCTGGCATGCTCCGTGCGGCAGGACGTAGGCTTGACCGCGTTTTTGAAGACCGCGATATGAAAGCTCACGAAAGTGGCGTATCGGAATTGTCGCTCATTGTCGGCGTTGCCTTGTGGAATGGCAACCATATGCCAGTACTGACATACCCTGTGCACGTTGTCCGCGATGCTAATCAAGACGAAACCGCAGCAACCATGTATTTCTCGGGAAGCGTAGGGTTGAACCAGGCTTTGGTTGCGCGCTTGCGTGAGCGTGGCGTAGAACTTCGAGAAGATGTGCTATTTGACGGTTCTCACTACGAAAGTGGCACCCCGGAGACGTCCGTTGTGTTCGAGGCTATCTGTCAGCAAGCACGCCGTGCTTTCCCAGATTTCGACATTGAGCGCGATATTGTCCTCGGCTGCTTCACTGACGCAGGCTCACGTTTTGTAGCCGAAAGTGAGCAGATTATACAATCTTTGCGGTCGGGCAGTGCTTCACACACCATAATTGATGCTCTTGCGGGAGATGAGAACGCGGCACAAGCGCTGCAAACAGGAAGTAAACTCGAATATAGTCCTTTTGACGCCGACCCTCACGGTGAGTGTGAAGTGGGAGACGTTGACAACGCTGTACGTTACGCTGCTGACGTGGTTTCAGAAGGAAATTCGCTTTTTGTAAACATTGATGCAGGTTCTGATTCCACGGCAATCGCCGCAGCTATTGCTTCACGTTCGGTACTAGCGGGCCGTTCCGTGCTGTATGTTCCGCACGTGCTTGAGCAGCAGCGTCGCTTCCGTTATACGCTGAACACGCACGAAATTTCGTCGCTTTCACTTGACGTAGCTGACGGGCATATTGCTAAGCATGTCGATTCCCAGCTTATTGCAGCAGTTGGTGCTCGCCAAAGCGTGGCAACTTCGCGTTTTGAGCAGGTTGCGGATGAGCTTGTTGGCGTGCGATCGCGATTGACACGCTACTTAGGAGATCTTCACGGAATAAACAAAACGTGGGGAGTTTCGGCATATCAAACCATTCAAAATCTTGCTGCTATAGCAATGCTCCCTTCTCATCCTTCAACGCATGTGCGACTCGATGTTGCCGCAGCGCACGCTATGACTGGTCATATCGATGAGTGGGCGAAAAAGTTCCATCAGGCAGATGAACTTGGCGAGTTTAGTATTAATCCGGAAGACACGCCTTGGTTTGGTGCGTCAATATTTGACGAAAACGAAGCCGTCACCGTGTACCAACGTGTGGTGGACGTACTGCTTAAACTGTTGCCTGCCACGCGTGAACAAGTAAAAAGTACGGTACAAAGCTGCGGTTTCCCTGTACCAACTACTGCTCGCGAATGGAGCCGTCAAGTTACGGTACTTAAAAACTTGCGTCGCGTACTCGACGTATTCCAGCCTGAAATTTTTGAACGCGATCTTGATGCCATGATTGAGGCTAGTAAGCCGAAAGCCGTGCGCAAAGCAGAAGGCACTGTTATGGGCTTCTGGGAGCGTCGCCATCATGTAAAAGAAGCGCGTAGTTTGCTGCGCGTAGGTGCCAAAGTTGAAGATTTGCACGAAGCGTTGAAAGTCGTGGCTCAGCAGGCTGCGCAATGGCGCACTTTTGTGCCTCACGGCGGTTGGCCAGTGTTGCCTCCAAAGTTGGACGAACTGGTAAGTACGCAGGAGGTGCTTTCGAGGAATTTGATTGCCCTTGATGCGGTGCTTGCAACAACTCGTCTTGGTGCGGACCTTGAAAACATTGAGTTTACACAACTTGAGGCGCGTTTGAAGGCCTTGCACGACGATCGCGCTTCCTTGGATACGCTTCCTGGGCGTTGCAAGCTGGAACGAGAATTTAGTAAAGCTGGTTTAACTGATTTAGTTACCGATTTGCGTCATCGTCACATCACTGGAAGTAAAATCGACGGCGAGTTGCATTTAGCATGGTGGACTACTGTTTTTGAAGATATTGTAAATGCTTCCGCCATTATCTCGCACCAAGACGGTTCTGCAATGCAGGATGCTTCTGATCGTTTTGTGCAGGTAGACACTGAACACGTGCGTTCTATCGGTCCGATGGTTGCTCAGGAAGCTATGAAGCACTTGTGTGATTTGCTGTTCTCAAGAACTCAGGAAGCAAACCAATTGCACACAATGCTTGCCAGCAACCGTTCTGGCATTACCTTTACGAAATTGTTGCGCAATTACGCGGATTTGCTGCTGGCTGCGAAACCAATTCTGGTGGCAATGCCTTCTACGCTTACTATGATGACTCCGATGAAGCCTATTGCGGACACTGTTATCATTGATTCCGCAGAGCATATTTCGAATATTGAGTTGTTCTCTATTGTGGCGCGTGCTCGACAAGTAGTAGTGTTGGCTCACAGGGAGACGGTAAGTTCTGAAAGCTTGCGTGCGCTGATTTCCATGCTTCCTTCGGTAACTGTTGTTTCGCGCGCTACTAGGCGTTCGTTGCGTTTGGCTCAATTCTTGGAAGAGCACGGTTACGGAAAGTTGCGTCACGATATTCCTGTTGAGCGTTTGCAAGGCAAAGTTAGGTTGCATCAGATTGAGGCAACTGGTGTGCCGGTGTTGTCTTCTGGTTTAATCGAAAGTAGCCAGCGTGAAATAGACGAAGTAGTCGATCTGATTCGCCAACGTGCAAAAACATTTACTGTAGTGCCTTCGAGCTATGTGCTGGTAGTGGTGACGTTAACAAGCGTGTTCCGTAGTCGTTTGGGTGCAGAACTCAAATCGCTTGCGGTTAAAGACGAAAATATGGCTCGTTTCTTGCGTCATGTGCGACTACTAAGTGTGCATGAAGCCTCTGGAGCCGTAGCAACAGATGTGATTATGTCGTTGTGCTACGCCAAAACTTCTCACGGACGACTTCTTCAGCAGTTTGGTGTGCTTGAGGAAGAAGGCGGCAGTGCGATGCTGCTTGACGCGCTTGCGTTGGCACGACGTCACCTTGACATTGTGAGTGCTTTTACGTCCAAAGATATGGACGATGAGCGGTTGCATCAGGACGGTCCAAAGCTGTTGAAAATGTTGCTTCAATGGGCGGAAGGACTTACCGACAAGCCTTTGCGTCCAGAAGATGTCCACGATGTTAATGCTAAGATTGCCGCATCTGCTGTGCGAGATAATGTGCTTTTTGCTGACTTGGCTGAACGTATTCGTGCGCGCGGTTTGCGCGTGGCCGTTAACTACGGTTTCGACAGCGATTCGCGTATTCCGCTAGTGGTTGGTCTTGCAGATAAGCCGTTTGCGCTTGCTGTGCTTACCGATGATGCGCAGTTTATGGGTATTCAGTCCACACGCGAACGCCACCGCATGATGGTTCAGGATTTGGAATCGCTTGGATGGTCGGTTATGACTGTGTGGAGTGTTGGCGCATTCGTTAATCCTGAAAAAGAGGTTGATCGTGTCGTTTCACGCCTCGGTGAGCTGTATGGTGACAACGAATGAGTCAGTATGATCCGTCTCGTCGTTCTCCGCGCATACACGTGCGCGTAGTGCGTGAAGGTTCTGAGCTTTTTGACGCTGATGGCGTTAAGTCGGAACCTTCAGACGCGCTTACGTTACAGCAGCGCGATGTGGACGACGACAATCGTATACTTGGCGAGCTTCCACCGCATTGGGCGATATTTTCGGAGCGTGGACACTGAGATTTGTTTGCTTACCATAGGCTTGGCTAACTAATCCGTTCCTTTCATAGCAACAATAGCCAGAGTTGGGTTCGCCGCCTGCGCTTGTAACATTCGCAGAGCATCTCCCGCAGGCAATGCAATAGTTGTGCTGTTCTGTTGATTTTGCTGCGATTGCTGGTTTTGTGTGATTCGCATTACTATAACGTGACGCACTATTGCTACGTATCGTTCGTCAATAGCAGATGGATTATCTTCGTAGTTTTCTTGAGCATTTTTGTTGTCTTTAGCACCGTTACGTCCTGGTTCATTATCGCGTGCTTCGCTGTCTTGAGTTGGCTTACTAAACGCCAAATCAATATATTTACCAGGAATAATAGTGTGGTCAGCGCTTGCTAAATGAACAGTGATGGTAGTAAATCCTTCTGGAATACTGGGAATATGACTCACCGAATTGCGTAAAATAGGCATTCCGGGCTGTATTTCGCACGTAGTAACGAGAGGATTTTTTGCGCTTATGTGTTCAGTAAGCGTGTGTTGAAAAACTGTATGTTGTGGAACGCTAACGTAACGTACGTCTCGAGCTGTTACGTGCGCACCTTGCGCAATATAGCGTGCAGCTACCGGAATAACTTGCGTAGCTTGCGCTGCAATAATTGAAGACACGACTAAAAACATCATCAATCCAGCGCATAAGACGACAACAATTTTTTGCACAAAAGCGCGCTGACGGCGACGTAATAACCCAACCGGTTGTAAGTTTGAGGAAACGCCGAAGCTTACGCCTGATTGCGTATAAGCTGGTGCGTTGTAACCTTGGTTCTTACGCTGACGCAACGTTTGTAGTAAAGAAAAATGTATACTCATACGTTGCATTGTGCTACGTATGTTGCACTGATATCAAGAAAATATGAGCCTTGTGGATAAAAGCTATTAACGTTGCAATATAGCCATTTGTTGGCATATCTTACTTATCGGTGCGGTAAAAACCTTTACCTTTGAAGTTAATTGGGGGAGCAGAATACACTTTGTGAACGGTATTCTTGCCGCATTGAGGACAAATGGTAACAGGATCATCTGAGAACGACTGGTGTTCTGAAAAATCGTATCCGCACTGCTTGCAACGATAATGATAAGTAGGCAAAAGTCCCTCCGAAGTTACATGAGCACGCAAGCAAAGGCCTTGTGTGTGCTTGCTGTTCCTTCACATATCCTAGTACATACCCAGACAGTATTCGTCATAATTACTCATATCGCTTAACGCAGTCAGCGGTCAGCTTAAGTAGATTCAATAAACTTGCTGAACTTTAGTCCTTTGTACCCTCAGCGACACGCCGGAACGTATATATTGCTACACATCCCGCGACTTCCTTATATTAATAGGTATGGGTTATGAATCGGTGAGTGCGCTGCTTGTGTTAATCATCCTCGTAGCCTTATGGTTCGGGTGGTTACCTAAGCGCACGGTTAATGGCATGAAAACCATGCTTGAACATCGTGAGGATAGGTTTTCGCCTTCACTGCATTTGGTGGGTGAGTGGAGTACCGTGCGTATTTGTGACGGCACTGGCATGGTGACAAAAGGGGTTCGTATGCAGCCAACTCAACAAAAACGAGCATTAACGCCTGAACATATAGCGCGTATTCGAGCTGCGCGCCGTGCTGCTGTTCGTCGTCGTCGCGTATTAGTGCTTTCTCTTGCAGTATTGACCATATTAGTGCTGTTATCCGGCTGTTCAGGGCTGTTCTCGCCGCTTTTTGCAATTATTCCGTTGGCAATGTTAGCTGCGGTATTGTTCTTCGGCGCTCGCGCATCTCAGCACGCACGCCAGTGGGAAGCGCGCGTGGCAAGTATGCGTGTTGCAGCCAAACGTCAATCGGAAGATGCTAGGTATGATCGGCATAACGGTGCTGTTATGCATCAATTGAGCGAGCTAAATCCGCAATATGCGGCTGAAATTATGGCAGCTGAAACTTCTTCAGCACCGGTGGAGCGTGTTGCGTTTGACGAAGCGAATATTCATAATCCTGAGGAAACTCAAAACAACGTTTCGTTACCGCACCAGGGTTCTCGTGACGATACTGAAACTTCTATTATGGAACAGCGCGAAATTCGTGTAGCTGTGCGCAAGGCTGTGGAGGAGCGCGATGCTGTGTTGCGCAAACGCATGCTGGCACAAAAAGCTGCCGTAGCGGATGTGGATGATTCTGCAGTCGAAGTAGTTGATACTTCTTCATCTGCGCATGAAGATAAGGATTTGATTTCCTTTACTTTGGACGCAAAATCAAAAGGTGACTCAGATAATGTTGCAGATAATGTTGCAAATAATATTGCGGCAACTTCTGTCCCGGAAAGTTTGGAAATTAAGTCAACTAAGCAGGTTACTAAGGCTGTGCCTGTAAAGAATATAGCCCAGTCGTCGTCTGCTAAGCCTGCTCATTTCCATGCAGAGGAGCAAAACTGTGAAGTTGAAGCTCCAGAAAGCTCCGCGGATTCGCTTGGCGTTGCTGATTTGCGCGATGTTCTAGCTCGCCGCAATGCGTGAGTTTTAGACGTAGACGGTAATTAAAATTTAAGTAATTAAAATTTAAATATGCGCGGTTTTACTACTAAAATCGCGCTTTTTTAATACTTGCAATGTTATTTTTTTAAGAAACGCAGGTAAAATATTTCTAAAAATTTAGCACTCGAGTTGGCAGAGTGCTAAATTCGCGGTACCATGAGACACAGAACGTAAGTGTGGTTCGCACGTGATCGTCAGCCTCGTCGGATTGCAACTTGCGTACAAAGTTAGTATCTCTCTTAAGAAAGAGGTGGCGACAGTGTCGATTAAGCTCACACCGTTGGAAGATAAGATTATTGTAAAGCAGGCTCAGGCGGAAACTCAGACTGCTTCTGGTTTGTATATTCCAGACAACGCCAAGGAAAAGCCTCAGCAGGGCGAAGTTCTTGCTGTTGGTCCTGGCCGTCGTGACGACAAGGGCGAGCGTATCCCTATGGACGTTAAAGTTGGCGACAAGGTACTCTACTCCAAGTACGGCGGCACCGAAGTTCATTACGAAGGTGAGGATTACTTAATCGTATCCTCTCGCGACGTGCTTGCTATTCTTGGCTAGTTTTTAGCCGGTCGCAACAATAAAACTTACGCTGGAAATGACGCTAAGGTTGTTTCCGGCGTTTTTTATTGCTGCGTGTGAAGAAAAAATTTGCGCATTTTCTGTGAGATTGCGGGTTAGCTATTTTCGCTATTGTGCAGTTAAGGCGCGTGTGGAGTATGATAGTTAGGTATGACATACAAACATCGCAGCATCGTTGATACGATTCCTAGCTACAAGCAAGGTAAGCCGGCTCCTGTATTAAATGGCGTCCGCGCTTACAAAATTTCTAGTAACGAAAATCCTTACGAACCTTTGGAAAGCGTGAAGGAAGCTATTGCAACTCGCGCGTTAAACGTAATCAACCGTTATCCTAATATGCGTGGTAATGAAGTTGTAGAGGAGCTTGCCAAGCGTTTTGAAGTCACCCCAGATGAGGTTGTACTTGGTTGCGGTTCTACAGAAGTGATTACGCAGCTTGTTGATTTAGTTGCAGGCCCTGGTGACGAAGTAGTGTACCCGTGGAGAAGTTTTGAAGCGTATCCGATTATTGTTACCGCTGCCGGCGCCACAAGCGTGCAAATCCCTAATCGTGCTGACGGGTCTCACGATGTTGATGGCATTATTAACGCTGTTAACGAGCATACGCGTCTGGTTATTTTGAACAATCCAAACAACCCGACTTCCGCGTCTCTTAGCGAAGCTGACGCGCGTAAAGTGTTGGATGCTGTACCAAATGACGTGCTTGTGCTTATTGATGAAGCGTACGTGCAATTTAACACCGCAGAAGGCACTGCTGACGGCATGAAATTGTATCGCGAATATCCGAACGTGGTTGTGGCTCAAACCTTCTCCAAGGCTTACGGATTAGCTGGATTGCGTATTGGCTACGCTGTTGCTCCTGCTGAAGTCGTAGAGGGCATGCGCAAGGTTGCAGTTCCGTTTGGCGTGTCGCAAGTTGCGCAAGTTGCAGCTTTGGCTTCGTTGGAGGATGCTGCTAGTGAAGAGATGAAGATTCGCGTTGCGGCTCTTATTGCTGAGCGCGAGCGTGTTTTGGGTGCTTTGCGC
This sequence comes from Gardnerella nova, assembly GCF_049244055.1. Taxonomy (NCBI): domain Bacteria; kingdom Bacillati; phylum Actinomycetota; class Actinomycetes; order Bifidobacteriales; family Bifidobacteriaceae; genus Gardnerella; species Gardnerella nova. Next base: position 1,674,016 of record NZ_CP058369.1, read on the forward strand.
GAGCAAGGTTGGAATATTACCGATGCATACGCTAACTTCTTCTGGATGCCTTTTGGTGCGGAAACTGAGCGAGCAACAGAACGTTTTGTGGCAGCAGGTTTATCTGTGCGCGCTTTTGCTGGTGATGGAATTCGTATTACCATTGGCGAAACTGAAGCTAACAACCGCGTGTTGAATATTTGCGAAGAATTAAAAAAAGACGGTTTTTCGCTGAATAATTGACTTTTGCGGATGTTTTTTCGTAAAATATCTCATAAATTTCTGCTATCGGCGTGTCTAAGACTTGCATTCGTCTCGCTTTCGTGGCAGAATAACAAAGTTGCCGTTTGAAGTTTACTTCTCACGGAGACTGCTGGCGGGTTTCCCAAGTGGTCAAAGGGAGCTGACTGTAAATCAGCCGCTTCGTGCTTCAGTGGTTCGAATCCACTACCCGCCACGCCTCGATAGCTCAGTGGTAGAGCACTTCCTTGGTAAGGAAGAGGTCGTGAGTCCGATTCTCACTCGAGGCTCTCTGGCGGGGTAGCTCAGCTGGCTAGAGCGTACGACTCATAATCGTAAGGTCAAGAGTTCGAGTCTCTTCCTCGCTACAACGGCCAGTAGGAGACTGGCTGGCCAATAACGAATTGTAGAGGTGAACGAAATGGCAAGCAAAAGCGCCGACATCCGTCCAGGCATTACGCTGGCATGCACTGAGTGCAAGGAGCGTAATTACATTACGACGAAGAATCGTCGTAATACGCCGGATCGTCTTGAGCTGAATAAGTTCTGCTCTCGCTGCGGTAAGCATACACTCCACCGCGAGACTCGCTGAATTTCAGCCTACTGCGCTGAGCTGGAGCTTTATAAAAGGCTCGCGATAGTTGCGCAGTTTTAATACTTATTACCCCGCTTTTTGCGGGGTTTTTTGTTATTGCGCGCAGAACTTTGTCTTGCTTCGTATGTTATTTCGTACTGTTACTATTAGGGGCATGACTACGGAAGTATTTGCTACTAAAAATGCTACTAAAAACCCAACTTTTGCTGCTCTCACCACTGTTGGCGTGGGTGGTGTTATTGACCGCTTTGTGGAACCAACAAGTCGCGTCGCTGTTATTGAAGCGGTAGAAGATGCAGACGAAGCTCATCTTCCGTTATGTGTTATTGGCGGCGGCTCCAATATGCTGGTAAGCGACGCTCCTTTCCATGGGGTAGTAGTGCGTGACGCTCGACGCACTATTAGCGTGCTCGACGAAGCAAGTCCTGCAGAAGATGGTGTAGATGAGCAAACGGGAGCGCATGTGGTGCATGTGAATGCTGAAGCCGGTTGCAACTGGGATGATTTTGTAGCTCACGTTATTGAACTTGGTCTTGAAGGGGTGGAAGGACTTTCTGGCATACCTGGCACGGTTGGCGCTTCTGTAGTGCAGAATATTGGAGCTTACGGCCAGGAAGTATCTCAAAGCGTTACGTCGGTAGAAGTATGGGATCGCGAAAATAAGGTAACGCTTGAATTACAAAAAGATCAGTTGCACTTTGGCTACCGTACTTCTTTGCTAAAACAAAGCATGTACACTGCTGTAGGGGTTCCTTCAAGTTCGTATTTTCCTACCCCGCGTTATGTGGTGCTTTCTGTTAATTTCTGCTTACGCCACCATCGAACCGGCGTTGTATCCCATGCACAGTTGGCAAAAGCGTTGCATGTGGCGCTTGGTGAGCGTATGGAAACCGTTGCAATTCGTCGTGAAGTGTTGCGTGTGCGTGCGTCTAAGGGCATGCTTGAGGATGCCTCTCGTTATGACTCTGACTGGATGCGGAGTGCGAAAAGTGCTGAGGGCGTTGCGTATGCATTGCGGTTGCAGCAGGAGGATTACGTTGCAGGTGCTTGGCATGATGGTGACGATATGTATAGTGACCGCCACAGTTGTGGAAGTTTCTTTATGAATCCAATTATGGAGCCTGGTAAAGCGGCGTTGTTGCCTGAGGATGCCCCACGTTTTGAGGCGTTACTTCCGGACGGTTCGCAAGGTGTGAAGACTTCTGCTGCATGGTTGATTGATCACGCTGGTTTTCATAAAGGATTTAGGATTGTTCAGCAGGGTGTTGCATCTGCTGCTGGGCTTTCTTCTTTGCATACGTTAGCTCTTACGAATCGTAATCATGCTTCTGCTGACGATATTCTTAATTTGGCGAAGACAATTATTGACGGTGTATATTCGCGTTTTGGAGTGCGTTTGGTGCCGGAACCTGTGCTTATAGGACTTTCTGTGGCTTAAAATTTACGGAAATAGTGTAATTTATACTGAAAGATGAGAGTGCATTTGCTAAATTTTCGTAAAAGTTATAGGAACACACTGTAAGTTACCGCTTTCTCATGGTTTTGTGTAATATTTACGTAATTATCTGTATAAAACACTTTGTTTATGGCAATAAACAAAAAATTTTACATGGATATTGTCGCACTGTTTCGCAGAAGCTGCTGATGCGTTTTCATTGCGTCTAATACCTTTATATCTGTACCTCAACGAAAGTGCGTTTCTTATGGAAATATGGAGAAAAAAGTCTGTTGAACAGACTATTGCAGAGACGATGGATGGTGATCGCCATCTTAAACGTACATTAAATTCTTGGGATTTGGCAGTTATGGGTGTTGCCGTTGCTGTTGGCGCTGGTATTTTCTCGGTTGGCGCTCAGGCTGCAGCATTCCATGCCGGACCTGCTGTAATTATTAGCTTTATTATTGCTGGAATTGTGTGTGGTTCTGCTGCAATGTGCTATGCAGAATTTGCTTCAATGATTCCAGTTGCCGGATCTGCTTATACATTCACATACACCACCGTTGGAGAGCTTATCGCTTGGATTATCGGTTGGGATATGATTCTGGAAATGCTGATGGCTGGATCGGTTATCGCAAAGTATTGGGGCGTTTATTTGAACGACTTAATGCACTTGTTTGGTCTAAATATGACCACAACATTTACGGTCGCCGGTTTCCCTATTGATGTGGCACCAATTGTAATCGTTGCATTCTTCACTACGATGTTGGTAATTGGAACCAAGCTTTCTGCACGTTTCGACGGTGCTTTAACAATCTTGAAGATTGGTATTGTTTTGTTTGTGGTAGTTGTGGGCTTCTTCTATATCAAGGCTTCCAACTTTACGCCATTCGTGCCACCTGCAACTGATGTTGCTAGCGTAAAAGGAATGGAAGTTTCTGGCGTTATGAGCCAGCCTCTGTGGCAGTGGATGACCGGTATGCAGCCTGCGGTTTACGGCGTAACCGGTATTCTTTCCGGTGCCGCTTTGGTGTTCTTCGCATTCATTGGCTTCGACGTGGTTGCTACTACCGCCGAGGAAACTAAGGATCCTCATAAGAACATTCCGCGCGGTATCGGCCTTGGTCTGTTGATTGTGACTATTCTTTACATCCTCGTTGCAGTTGTGACCACCGGTATGGTTTCTTACAAGGATTTGGCTAAGCAGTCAGCTCCTTCGCTTTCCACAAGCTTCGAACTCGTGGGTGCAACTTGGGCTGCAAAGATTATTTCTCTCGGCATTGTTATTGGTTTAACAACCGTTGTGATGGTGCTTTTGCTCGGTCTTACGCGAATTATCTTCGCTGTTAGCCGCGATGGTTTGCTTCCTCGTAGCTTCTCCAAGGTGAGCAAGCGTGGTATTCCTGCAAGGCTTCAGATTGTTTCCGGTATTGTTGTGGCAGTTGTTGCTTCCACTCTCGATATCGGTATTCTTTCCGACATGGTTAACATTGGTACGCTTTCTGCATTCCTGCTTGTTTCTGCAGGCGTTCCGATTATGCGTATGCGTAGGCCTGATTTGCACCGTTCGTTCAGCGTCCCGGGTAATCCGTGGCTTCCGTTGTTCGCAGCACTTTCCACATTCTGGCTCATGCTTAACTTGTCTGTCTTGACGTGGATTCGTTTTGCAGTGTGGCTGGCAATCGGTTTTGCGGTGTACTTCGGTTACTCTTACCGCAACTCTCTGCTTGGAAGGCAGTTGCGTAAAGCCAAGAAGCTGGGTGTTCCGGTTGAAACTTTGTTTGCTCAAGATGCTGCTGCAGCTGAAAAGGTTGCAGAGGGTGAAACTGAAGAACAGGCTCGTGCAGAAGCTGAAGCTGAAGTAGCGGCTGCAGCTGTTGCTACACCTACGCAAGCTAAATAAAATTAGCAAACAAAATCAATAATCAAAATTAATAATAATTTAAGTAATCAAGAAGTCGGCATACGGGAGTAATCGCGTGCCGACTTCTTTTGTTATGGACTTTCTAAAAATGTTCTATAATAGAAAAGTTACGTAAAAGCAGAAAGGAGGGCATTGTGCCATACGTAATAGCAGAGCCGTGCGTCGATGTGAAAGATAAAGCGTGTGTTGATGAATGCCCTGTGGACTGCATTTATGAAGGCGATCGAACGCTTTATATCAATCCGAACGAATGCGTGGATTGTGGAGCTTGTGAACCAGCGTGCCCGGTTGAAGCCATTTTTTACGAGGATGACTTGCCAGAAGGTTGGGAATGGTATCGTGACGCTGCGGTTGATTATTTCGATAAGCTTGGCGATTTAGGTGGAGCTACAGATGCCGGAGCTTCCGGATGGGATGAGGCTCGCGTTGCAGCGTTGCCTCCGCAACAACCTGCCTGAGCGGTGTCCTCACTCAGTGAGAAAAATCTCAAATCTCACCACACTAATATTCGTGCAACTAGAATTGCTATACCCCAAGGTGAGCAGCGTCGTTGCCGTATTTTTTGCGAACAGCGTCCAAAGCGTGCTCAGCGTGACGTAATCTAGTATTTTTATTCATAGTTGCGGTGTTATTTTTAAGCGTAGGATTTGCAGATTCGCGCGTATTTTCCTCCAGAATATCGTTGAGCGAAGGTTGCAGCGAAGCCTGGTCTGCAGAAACGAGATTATTCGCTGTAATGCCGGCTAAACGTACTGGGCTAAGCAATCTCGTACCTTTTCCGCCAAGTGCGTAATTGTGCACTGTTGGATTAGCTTTAGTAAGCAAAGTAACAGCATGCTGGTAAAACTCATGCGTTGAATCAGTTGCGTTTCGCAAGGTGGAAGATTTAGTAACGTAATGAAGATCGCTAAAACGCAACTTTAGTGTTATCGTACGTGCCATAAGCTTACGTTTTCGCAATTGTTGAGTTACTTCTCTGCAGCATTGTTGCAGTAATTGTTGCACAATGTGTTCATCTGTTGTGTCAGTATCGAGGGTTTGTTCAGTGCCAATAGATTTTTCCGGAGCGTGCGAAATTACAATGCGTTCATCTATGCCTCTGATGGATTGATATACCATGCGCGCGCAAGATTTAGAGCCTGTTATGCGAATAAGTGTGGTTTCGTCAACATTTTTAAGTGATGTAATTGTAGACAATCCCCAAGTGTCAAACTTGTGAATTAAGGACGGACCAATTCCTGGTATTGCGCGCAAAGGCATTATTGATACAAAATTTTCGTTACATTCTCGCGGAATAAGAAGCATGCCATTAGGTTTTGCGTTTGTTGAAGCCATTTTTGCAATAAGCTTATTGCTGGCAATGCCAACCGAGCACGTAATATGATATTTTTCAAATACTTCTTTTCGTATCCAAGCTCCAATATTTACGGGTGATTTCCATTGTAATAAAGCCGATTGCGCATCTATATAGCACTCGTCAACGGAAACTTTTTCTACTTGGTCAGTAATACGCAAAAAAATTTCTTCAAAAATACTGTGAGAAACGCTTAAATAGTAACGCATGTCAACTGGTAAGAAAATTCCTTGTGGACAAAGACTTCGCGCTTTAACAATGGGCATAGCAGAATTGACTCCGTATGTGCGCGCTTCGTAGCTTGCTGCGGAAACGACAGCACGATTACCGGTGCCAATAATAATCGGTTTGCCTTTAAGCTCTGGGTGTCTGGCAACTTCTAAAGAAGCATAAAACGCATCCATATCAACGTGCAGCATGGTGCAACCAGAGGTGTCGTGCCCCCAATCACGTTTTGCTGCTTGTACTCGTGGTGCTGTGCTCATAAATTTATAATAGAACAAACGTTCGATTTTATAAAGAAAAAAGATTAAAGTTTTTGCGAAAAAGCGTATTTTCGACGCTATTGTAATGTAGGGTTGTTGCTATGAAGCAATTCGTTGTCAATCTTTTACACCGTATGCCTGTGCTGCTGATCATTGTTATTGAAGCTGCGATGGTGTACACGGCTACATCTGTGGCTAAAGTGGCGTTTAGCCAGCTTGATCCACTGTATGCAGTGTGGTATCGCGTTGGTTTTATGACGCTGCTGTTATTGGCTTGGCGCAGGCCGTTTTCGCATACGAAACGTAGCTTTTTGCCGAAAACTTTGCGCGAATGGGCTGTTGTTGCGGTTGGAATTTCTTTAGTTGCTATGAATACCATGTTTTATGTGGCAATCAGCTGCATGCCGGTGGGTGTGGCTGTAACTATAGAATTTATTGGCCCTTTGCTTGTGGCGGTTATTACAGGGCATGAGTGGCGTGAGCGAGTTGGTATGTTGATTGCGGTTTGCGGCATTATTGTGTTGGCTAGTACTTCTATGCACAGTGCTGTAAGCCCGCATTTTCTCATTGGTTTATGCGCTATTCTTGTTGGCGGTTCAATGTGGGGAGTGTATATTGTTTCCGGACGCATGATTGCAAAAAGTTCGCATGCTATCGATCGTGTAAGCATTGCAGCGCTTATCGGTTGGCTTTTGCAATCTACTGTCCTTGCTGTTCCTGCAGTGCAGCACGTTATTTCGCCTAAACCGGAAGCTACATGGGCTGCTCGCCCGGGCGGATCCTTTGCTTTGCTTGCATTGATGCTTGTGATTGCAGTATGCGCTTCATTCTTCCCGGCTTTGCTGGACCAAGTTTTACTTAAGCGCGTTAGCTCCGCAAAATATTCGGTTATGCAGGCTCTGTATCCTGCGATTGCGGTTGTTATTGGCATGGGGTTTGGTGAGATTCCTACGTGGACGGATATTGTTGGAATAGTACTTGTTATGTGTGCTGTGGTTGTTACATTTTCGGGTGATCATAATCCTGTGTAGGTGTGCACTATAAACAATGTGCGGTGGTTGCTTTTTGTATTTTGTAAGGTAAGTGTGTCGTTGGGCTTGTTTACAGTCCTCAAGAGGTGCTATAGTGTCAATCTGTTGCTGTTATATACAGTGATTAATTGGAGTCATGCCTGAGTGGCCGATAGGGGCACCCTGCTAAGGTGTTAGTCGCGTAAGCGGCTCGAGAGTTCGAATCTCTCTGACTCCGCGTTCTGCTCCGAGCTGTTGTTTCAATGGTTCGGAGCTTTTTTTGTTGTCTGATTTTGGGGAATAACCCGGGGAATAATCCAAATAACCCGATCTTCCATTTGTGTCAAGTTACGTACGAAAACTTGTGGATTTGTGCACAACTATTACCTTTTAACCACATTGTCAAAAAAATATTTACGTTTGATTTATTAGCGACGATAGTGATGATATAAGCGTTTATAAAAGAACGCTTATGACAGATTAAGCAAATTTTTGCAAGAAGTAGCAGTTGAGAAGGATCTGTTCGATAGTTACAAAGTTGCTTACGAATCTGCGAGATTATATGAAGGGTTGGGTTAAGGAGATTATTATGAAAAAACCTTGGGGGAAACATAATAACGGGCATTTCGTTTATGAGAAGTTCAGTGTCTTAAAGCGAAAAAGTGCCAAAACTATTACTGCATTATTGGCTTCGCTTGTTGTCGTTCCTGCGTTGTGTTGTGCGCAAATGGCAATAGGTGATACAACGCCAGGATTCAACTATAGCAGTCCACATACCGGTTCTACTCATCTTGGACCGTATACGTGGGAACCTGGAAACGTAACATATTGCATTGAATCCGGTGTTGCCTGGGATGGTAAAGGTGACTGGAGAAGCGTTGATGACAAAGAATATCGTTTTGCTGCAACGCTTATTCAAAGATTTTCAGACGATTTTGCAGATATAGTACAAGCAGCTATTGCTTTCGATATTCATCAAAATATTGATGTAGAAAGGTCAAAATGGTATAAAGATCTGGAAAATGGTTTTAATGTCAATGTAGGCACTATTGGGCAGCTGTATAAGACTGCTGATGTATTGTGGAAAGACGCCAAAAGAAAAACGCCAATGAAAGCAAAAATCACCAATGAATATACTGATGCTAAGCGTGCTGGCGTGCTTCATGTCAAACTGCTTAGCGATGACGGATCGCCAATAGAAGGCTTCCCTATGCGTGTAAGTTCTTCAAGCGATTTTATGAAATTTGATAATGGAGATTTTTACGTAGAAAAATCAACGGAGGCTCCAGTAGATATACCGTGGACTGCCACGGGGAATGGCAATGCGCGTATACGGGTTTCTTTTGAAGCTCCTCAAGCTGAAAGATTCTACTCGTCTAGCGGTAAGGATTTGGTGCGTTCAACAAAGAAGACGTGGTACAGAAGTACTGGTGAAGTGAATGTATCAGTAGATGTGCCGAAGGCTGATCCTCCTAAGGTAGATGTACCTCAGGGTAATCCGCCTAAGACAGATGTTCCTAAGACTGATCCTCCTGCTCATGAACAGCCGAAGACTAATCCACCAAAAGTGGAACAGACAAATGGCTCTGGTAATAACGGCAATTCTGGTAACAGTAATTCTGGTAATACAACGCAAGGTGAAAATAATAATAACCATGGAGCTGCAAATGGTGGTACAACTAATGGGAATGTTGCAGGAGCGGCTGGTGGCGTAACTGGTGGTGTAACTGGTGGCGCTGCTGGTGGCGTATTCAATGGTACGGCTGGTAATTCCACAAGTGATCCTCATAATCCTACTGTGGTAACTCCTGCGTCTGGAACAACTCACGGTGGTACAACGCCGAATACTGGTGCCGGTGGAGGTACTTCGGTTGATACGCATACTGGCACTGCAACTGGTGGTACTACTCAATCTGGCGGTACTACTCAGGCTGGTGGCGCTTCTCAGGCTGGTGGTTCTACTCAGGCTGGCGGTGCTTCTCAAACTGGTGGCGCTTCTCAGGCTGGCGGTAACTCGAACACAGCAAGCGGAACAACGAATACGGGTAATACAGGTAATACTGCAACGAACGGTACTACTACTACCACCACTCATGGTGAGCATAATCCTGGGGGTACCAGTGCCATGCCGTCTGTCGAAACTACTGCCGACGGCAATACTGTAGTAAACAATCAGCAAAATAGTGGTGCGTCTAGTTCTGCAGGTACGTCTGGTTCCGGTAAAAAAATTGCTCTTCACTCTGGTGATACGTCAACACATGATGACCCATCCGTAATGGGAGTAGTAAACACGAGTAATCAAGATTTGGTGAGTGTGAATAATCATGTTGCCTCTACCGTAAAAGAAGTATTGGATGCGTTGCATGCTTTGGGAGAACAGATAAAACTGTATTCCGCCGTATCTTCTGCTTACTCTAATACGTCACAACCGGTGAAGCAGCATAATACCACGTCTGGTGGGGGAGTTAATCCTTCTCCTGTAGCGGGTGCTGTTGGTGCAAGCAACGGTAGTGCTGCTGCGTCTAATATTAGCCCGGCTGCAGCAAGTAGCGCGTCTGCAACAAAAGCTGATTCAACTTCGGGTGTGAACAACGCTTCTCATGGCAATGCTGGTAATGCTGGTGAGGCTGCAGTTGGCGTTGATAATGCTGGTAAAGCAAGTGCTACTGGTTCCCGCAATACCCGTATAGCAACTGCTGCTCGTGGTGTTTCTACAGATGGCAGCAATCCGCATGCGGCAATCAATAGTGACGCTATATCTTCCGCAACTGCTGGCGCTAATGCAACTTCCGGTATGCACGCAATTGAAGCACATTCCTCTGCTGACAAGAATATTCAGCAAACTGCGAATAATCAGCATGAATTACAGCACAAGGAAACGTATCCTGGAGCTAAAACCAGTGGCAACAATGCTTACAAGGGTGCTTCCAAGGGTAGTTACGCAGGTGACTACAAGGGTGCTTATGCTGGTGCAAATCGTAAAGACCAACGTAGCAATCACAATAGCGCCGGTAGCAACGCTAATGGCAATTACTCTGAAGGCTATGACGGTGATGAAAGTGATGATGAAGGGAATGGTTACGAGAGAACTAACACAACTTCGGCTTCACTTGCAGATACCGGTACTACCACAACGTTAGTAATGGCGTGCGCACTGATTTTGCTTACTCTCGCAGGTGGTATAACTTTAGGTCGCTGCACTTCTGGTACTCCTCGTCATGGTCGCCAGCGCTCGTTTGAAGGCAATAACAGCCTCCCGGCAATGCGTCGCAGGCATGTATAAAAAATTGCATAATTGCTGAATAAAAGAATTTGACGCGTTAACTTATAGTATTTTTGCAGGGAAAAATACAGTTTCGCGTCAAATTTTTTGTAAAATGCTGTATATTGGTGCATAATATTGACATGCAGCGTTAGCATATATACAAGAGTTTGGGTGATGATGTCTGACGTTTGCAGAGTAAAGTTTAGATATGGAGTATACGATGGACGAATATGATATTGACAAGAACAAGCTGCTAGTTCGCTTGCATCGAGTACAAGGGCAGCTTACTGCAATCAATACCATGATTCAAAACGATGCATCTTGTCAAGACGTGCTTATGCAGCTTTCCGCAGCGACTGCCGCTCTCCACTCGTTGGCAGTTGTCACCGCTCGTGAACATATTAGCCGTCAAGTACATCATGCTGCAAAAGTTGGTAACGAAGAGTGCACAAAAGAAACGGTAGAAGATATTGACAATATCGTCGATCGTTTGTTGCGCTACGAAAAGGCTTAAGCGCTAGTGCCTGATTCTTGCAATCTACTGCATACAGTCCGTCAACTTGCTGCGGCGTCGGCTTGTGATTCTTTTATTGAGAAAAAGTCGGAATTCATTGGCAATATTTGCCATATTGAAACGCTTGATGATGCTATTAAATTCACGCAGTCTATAAGGGATGTGCATCCAAAAGCTCGGCATGTTGCTTACGCTGCAATATGCGGTTCAACAGGGGCTCAGTTGTGCGAGCGCATGAGTGATGACGGGGAACCTTCTGGTACAGCCGGTAAGCCGATACTTGATGTGCTTCGTGCTGCAGAGTTAACCGATTGCGTGGTGACGGTGACGCGTTACTTCGGTGGAATATTATTAGGTTCTGGTGGCTTAACGCGAGCGTATGCTAGAGCTGCGAGTATGGCTGTTTCGGCTGCAGATATTGTTGATATTATTCCTTGTATTCGCTTTGTCTGTACGCTTAAATACCAGCAGTTGCGCATGTTGCAGCATATTGTGTCTACAATAGAAGGCGTTGTTGATTCTGAAACGTACGGTGCGGATATTTGTCTTACTATTGCTGTGCCTGTGCTGCAATCTGAAGAATTTCTGCGGATGGTGCAAAATTCTTTTTCTGGCAGCATTGTGCCTCGAGAAGACGGAAAGGTGAACAAAATCCGTGCTTGATGGCGCGTAGTAAACGCGTGGTGAAAAAATATCAAGGTGATTCCATGTGTGATACTAACCATGCTGATTGCAATCAGGATACGGATTATGAGCCGCTAACTGCTGTTTATGAGCATTTGCGTCATAGTCAGGATTCCGCAGAACTTCACGAATTTGCTCGCAGAAACTTGCCGGAACGTTCCGATCAAGCCGCTTTTTCTCGAGCAACTTCTCTTCTTGAAGCTGTTGCTGGTAATGCGAATACTCCGGAAGAAGACCGAATCTACTTAGCTACTTCAATGCCATTCCCAAATATATTAGTTAAGCTTTCAGAAGACGCATCCGACGATGTGCGTTTAGCTGTTGCAGAAAATCACGATGCTAAAAATTGGCTTGTTGGAAGACTTACTAAAGATTCTTGCCCTAAAGTTCGCGATGCGGCTTTGTGTAATCCAAAAGCATCGTGGAAGATGCGTTTGGAAGGCGCTCAATGCGAGGGTGTAGGTGGGGAAACTTTGAAATATCTTGCATCTCTTGGAGTTAGTGTAGAAGAAAACGCGCCAATCGTATTAGCAACTATGGTGCGTAGGGCGGTTGCGCTAAATCCTGGAGTGCCACAAAATATTTTGCAAGCTCTATGCAACGATAAAGCGGAGGATGTTGCTTTGGCGGCGCGCAGCCGTTGCCCACGTGAATAGTTACCTGTATATTAACTGTTGATAGCTATGAAAATATCGTCAGCAATACGTTTGAAGTGAATCTTTGATCTTATTGCTTATGTCGAAAGTAATGGTGAATTTGCGCATAATATGCGAAAGTTCGCAGTCCTTCGATGTGTGACTTAATAATAGATTACGATGGAAAATATGAACAATACAACAGAAGAAGTAACGGCGACGTCGCCACTGCATCGGTTAGCAGAATTAATGGGCGTTGGCGTGCGTTATGTTGGCTCCGATAATAAAGAACACGAAATTCAGGATAATGTTTTAGTGTCCGTATTGGGCGCTTTAGGTGTGGATGCTTCTAGCGAGGACGCAATAGAAAAGTCCACGCAAGATATTTTGGCTTATCGTCACGGTCGTATTATTGCGCCAACCGTTTTACATACCGTAGGTCAGTGTGACGAAGTTACTGTAAACACTGGTATTCTTGAGTATCCAGTAGCGACATTGACGTTGGAAAATGGCGAAAAATATAACGGTGATTTAGTTATTGTTCCTAATGAACACGATGTAGCTTACCCGGTGAATGGTAAGTTTGTGGCAACTTCATTGGTAAAGATTCCTGCGGACGTTCCTATGGGTTACCATACGTTGCGTGTGACTGTTGGTGAGTGTTCTGAAGAAGCAACTCTTATTAGCGCTCCAGAAAGCATTGGTACATTAAATTCTCTTGAAGCTAATGGTGAGCAACTTTGGGGATGGATGGCTCAGCTTTACTCCATTCGTTCCTCTAAGTCGTGGGGAGTTGGCGATTTTGCCGATTTGGCTACGCTTCTTACTGAAGCTAAGCAGAAGACTGGCGCTGATTTTGTTCTTATTAATCCAATGCACGCTGGCGAGCCGGTAGCTCCTCTTACGCCTTCTCCATACCTTCCTGTTGCGCGCGGTATGGTGAATATGACGTATATTCATCCAGAAAATATTCCTGAATACGCGACTTTGGACGATGCTACGCGCGGAGAAATTGATAATTTGCATGGTCAAGTAGAGCCGTTGAATAGCGATGCGCAAATTATTGATCGTGATTCCATGTGGCGCGTTAAAATGCGTGCGCTGTGGCTGATTTTTAAAGCGGGTATGTCACAAGATCGTGCTCAGGAGTTCGAGTTATTCAAGCAGGAAATGGGCGATCGACTTGAGTCGTACGCAACGTGGTGCTTGTGCTACGACAAGTGGGGTGCTCCAAAGGGCGATAATTGCTGGGAGCGTACACTTACTAAGGATTCGGATCAGGTGCGTGAGTTGGCTGAGCGTTTCCCGGATACGCTTGAGTTTTATCGTTGGCTTGAGTGGGTTGCTTTCTCTCAGTTGCATGATGCTCAGGTTGCTGCGCGCGAAGCTGGTATGAAAATTGGCATTATGTCTGATATGGCTGTTGGCGTGCATCCAGCAGGCTCTGAAGTTTGGTGGAATCCGGAGCGTTTTGCTAATGGAGCTACCGTTGGTGCGCCGCCTGATTACTTTAACCAGCAGGGCCAGGATTGGTCGCAGCCTCCTCTGCACCCGTTTGAACTTGAGCGCACTGGCTTCCGCACTTACAGGGATATGGTTCATGGCATGTTTGCATCTGCTGGTGCTGTGCGAATTGATCACATTCTGGGGCTTTTCCGCTTGTGGTGGATTCCAGAAGGTTCGGCTCCGAGCGGTGGTGCTTACGTTTACTACGATGCTGATATTATGCTTGGCATTTTGGCTATTGAGGCCACTCGTGCTCACGGTGTTGTAGTAGGTGAAGATCTTGGTGTGCTTCCAGCAAATGCTATTGACGTGTTGCGTAAGAAGGCTGTGCTTGGCTGCACTGTTGAATGGTTTGAAGTGCTAGATGGTGAGTTCCGTACTCCAGATAAATGGCGCGAAATGACGCTTGCTTCGGTAAATACGCACGATATGCCTCCTGCTGCAGGTTATTTGCGCTACGAACATGTGAATATTCGTGAACGCTTGCATTTGCTCACCGGCTCCGTGGAAGAATTCCGTGCTGGCGCTGAAGCTGAACATCGTGCTATGCTGCGTATGTTAGTTAAGAGCAAGTATTTAGATGCGCAGTTGCTTGAGGATGAAGAAGCTCATACTCAGGAGATTGTTGAAGCATTGCATCGCGCTTTGAAGGATGCTCCTTCACGTTTGTTGGCTGCTTCTTTGGTGGACGCCGTTGGTGAGTGCCGCGCGCAGAACCAGCCTGGAACGAATGACGAATATCCTAATTGGCGTATTCCGTTAGCTGACGATGACGGCAATCCAGTATCTTTGGACAATATGTTTGATTTGCCGCGCGTGCAATCGTTGGCTGCTATTATGAACGCCTAACAATATGACGAGTATGCGATGATTTGTTGCGCATATCGTATTGCATTTGGTATTACGTTTCGTATATTAAATGTTTTGCGATATGCGCGCATGTCGTCTCAGCCTTATATAACAATAGACACTTGCAAGTAGTCGTAACTTCGCGATATACTTGCAGATTGTTGTGTTTCCCTAAGGGGTCCTTCAAAGCGCTTTTCCCACTCGCCATCGAGGACTTTCAGGGAGCCCACGGATTATGAGTAACGTATTTTCTATAAACCAAGAAAATGCAACGCTCGAAACACAATAGAGAAAAGGTACGATTGTGAAGACTTTCACACCGAAACCAGCAGATTTAACTCATGACTGGTACATCATCGATGCCACTGACGTGGTACTTGGTCGTTTGGCCTCTCAGGTAGCAATTTTGCTGCGTGGTAAGAATAAGCCAACGTTTGCTCCTCACGCTGATTCTGGCAATCACGTTATTATTATTAACGCAGAAAAGATTGCTTTGACCGGCAACAAGTTGAGCAAGGAACTGTATTCCCACTCTGGTCGTCCAGGTGGCCTTCGTCGTGACAGCTATGCAGAGCTTTTGGAGAAGAATCCAAAGCACATCATCATGGCTGCCGTCAAGGGTATGCTTCCAAAGAATCGTCTTGCTAAGGTGCAGCTCGATCGCCTTCGTGTGTTCACTGGCGCTGAGCATCCGCACACTTCGCAGAAGCCACAGGTCTTCGAGATCGCTCAGGTCTCTCAGCAGGCTAAGTGAGATCAAGGAGAATAGATTATGGCAGAAAATAACAACTCCGCGGTTCTTGAAAACGAAGAAGAACTGACTAGCTACACCACTGAAACTAACGCTGGTGCTGGTACCGGCACTTCCGCAATCGAGCCAGGCTACGGCACTGGTCGTCGTAAGGAAGCCGTGGCTCGCGTGCGTTTGGTTCCAGGCTCTGGCAAGTGGACTATTAATGGTCGCACTTTGGAAGAGTACTTCCCATCCCGCTTATTGCAGCGCGAAGTAAATTCTCCAATCGTGTTGCTCAAGCTTGAAGGCAAGTTTGACGTTGTCGTTCTCGTGGACGGCGGCGGTACCACCGGTCAGGCTGGCGCTATTCGTTTGGGCGTGGCTCGTGCTTTGAATGCTATCGATCACGATGCAAACCGTGCTGCTTTGAAGAAAGCTGGCTTGCTTACTCGCGACGCTCGCGTCGTGGAACGCAAGAAGGCAGGTTTGCACAAGGCACG
The DNA here is from genome assembly GCF_049244055.1 of Gardnerella nova. Classification (NCBI taxonomy): domain Bacteria; kingdom Bacillati; phylum Actinomycetota; class Actinomycetes; order Bifidobacteriales; family Bifidobacteriaceae; genus Gardnerella; species Gardnerella nova. The sequence continues at coordinate 1,689,727 of NZ_CP058369.1, forward strand.
TCGTGCACCTCAGTTCTCGAAGCGTTAAGTTTCGCAGAATTTATATTTTACAAATGGCTTCTGGCTTTGGTCAGGGGCCATTTTTTATACCAACCGTAAATACTGCCAATTGCAAATGGCGACAACTATAAATGGCGACAACTATAAATGGCGACAACTATAAAATGGCAACAACGGTAAATGTTACAAATAGTGTGTAAGTTACTGTCGAATCGAACATTCTAGAAAATTTACACGATAATCGCACATAAATAATTACAAATAAACACAAATAACGAACAATATAGCATAAAGCTCGCTCATAAAAGCGCAACTCGCTGCAAAGATGCAAAAGTACAGCAAATCGGCTAAATTGTGACTTGTATCACAAAATTACTGTGAATAGCAATAGGCAAAAAATATTTGCTATTAGTACTGATATTAATGCCGCTATTAATGCCGTTAGTGAAGATCAAGGAGGACCACTCATGGTTGAGGCACAGAAAAAAGCCGAAACAGAGTCGAAGACCGTTGACGATGTTGAATTGGCAGCGCAGCAAGAGGTTGATCAACTTGTTGAAAAAGCGTCAAAGGCCTTAGATGAATTTGAAAAGCTTAATCAGCAGCAAATTGATCATATTGTTGCTAAAGCGTCTGTTGCAGCACTGAATAAGCATTTAGTGCTTGCAAAAATGGCAGTTGACGAAACTAGACGCGGACTTGTTGAAGATAAAGCAACTAAAAACATTTTCGCGTGCGAACATATTACGCATTACTTGGCTGGACAGAAAACAGTTGGAATTATTCGAGAAGATGACGTTCTCGGAATTGACGAAATTGCTGAGCCTGTCGGTATCGTAGCTGGCGTAACTCCGGTTACGAACCCAACTTCAACCGCAATCTTCAAGTCACTTATTGCACTGAAAACTCGCTGCCCAATTATTTTCGGATTCCATCCTTTCGCTCAAAAGTGTTCTTCTGAAGCCGCTCGAGTTGTTCGCGATGCAGCTATAGCTGCCGGCGCTCCTAAAGATTGTATTCAGTGGATTGAGCATCCTTCTATTGCCGCTACCGGCGCTTTAATGAAGCATCCTAAGATTGCAACAATTCTTGCAACCGGCGGACCTGGCATGGTTAAAGCTGCATATTCTTCCGGAAAACCAGCACTTGGCGTCGGCGCAGGAAACGCACCTGCCTACGTCGACAGCGATGTCGATATTTCGCGCGCTGCAAACGATTTGATTCTTTCAAAGCATTTTGATTACGGAATGATTTGCGCAACTGAGCAGGCAATTATTGCGAATAAAGATGTGTATGATCCGCTGCTTAAGGAATTGAAGCGTCGTAAGGCTTACGTTGTTAACGCCGACGAAAAAGCAAAGCTTGAGCAGTATATGTTTGGCTGCACGTCATATTCTGGGCAAACTCCGAAGCTGAATTCCGTTGTTCCTGGTAGGTCTCCGCAATATATTGCGCACGAAGCTGGCTTTGAAATTCCAGAAGACGCTGTGATTTTAATTGCTGAGTGCAAGGAAGTTGGCGAAATGGAGCCGCTTACTATGGAAAAGCTCGCTCCTGTACATGCCATGCTTCGCGCAGAAAATAAGGAACAAGGCTTTGAGATGTGTGAGCAAATGCTCGTGCATGGAGCTGGACATACTGCGGTAATCCACACGAATAATCAGGATCTTGTTCGTGAGTACGGTGTTCGCATGCACGCTTGCCGAATTATTTGGAATTCCCCAGGATCTCTTGGTGGCGTCGGTGATATTTACAATGCGATTGCTCCGTCACTGACGCTTGGATGTGGATCTTATGGCGGAAATTCTGTTTCTGGCAACGTACAGGCTGTAAATCTTCTCAATATTAAGCGCATCGCACGAAGGAATAATAATATGCAATGGTTCAAGATTCCGGCTAAAACTTATTTTGAGCCGAATGCTATTCGTTATTTGAAGGATATGTACGGTGTTGAGCGCGCAGTTATTGTGTGCGATAAGGTTATGGAGCAGCTTGGCGTAGTCGATAAGATTATTGACCAGCTTCGCGCTCGAGATAATCGCGTTACTTTCCGTATTATTGATTACGTTGAGCCTGAGCCAAGCGTTGAAACGGTTGAGCGCGGTGCTGCAATGATGCGTGACGAATTCCAGCCAGACACGATTATTGCTGTCGGCGGCGGTTCTCCAATGGACGCTTCGAAGATTATGTGGCTTATGTATGAGCATCCGGAGATTTCTTTCGCGGATTTGCGCGAAAAGTTCTTCGATATTCGTAAGCGCGCATTTAAGATTCCGCCTCTTGGAAACAAAGCTAAGCTCGTTTGCATACCAACTTCTTCCGGAACCGGCTCTGAAGTTACGCCTTACGCCGTTATTACTGACCACAAGACTGGTTACAAGTATCCTATTACGGATTACGCTTTAACTCCATCCGTTGCAATCGTCGATCCTGTGCTTGCTCGTACGCAGCCTCGCCGTTTGGCTTGCGACTCTGGTTTTGATGCGTTAACGCACGCTATGGAAGCTTACGTATCTGTTTACGCAAATGATTTCACGGATGCTATGGCACTTCACGCTTCAAAGCTTATTTGGGAAAATCTGAACGATTCTGTAAATTCGGAAGATTCTCAGCGCAAGATTGAAGCGAAAGAAAAAATGCACAACGCAGCTACTATGGCAGGTATGGCTTTTGGCTCCGCATTCCTCGGCATGTGCCACGCTATGGCCCATACTATTGGTGCTTTGTGCCATGTTGTACACGGTCATACGAACGCAATTCTGTTGCCTTACGTTATTCGTTACAATGGTCAGATTCCACAAGAGCCAACTAGCTGGCCAAAGTATAATCATTACGTTGCGCTTGAAAGGTATCAGGAGATTGCTAAGAATCTTGGCGTTGATCCAGGTAAGACTCCTGAAGAAGGCGTCGAGAATCTTGCGCGCGCTGTTGAAGAGTATCGAAACGAAAAGCTCGGAATGGATGCTTCGTTTAAGGCTTGTGGCGTAGATGAAGAGTACTACTGGTCGATACTTGACAATATCGGCATGCGCGCTTATGAAGATCAGTGCGCTCCTGCAAATCCTCGTATTCCACAGATTGAGGATATGAAGGATATTGCCATCGCTGCATACTACGGTGTTTCTCAAGAAGAAGGTCACCGTTTGCGTATGGAACGTGAAGCAAAGTAAGTTTTGCATATTTAGTTAATAATGGCAGAAGCTGCACTAACTGTAGTTTCTGCCATTTTTTATTGGAAAATAGTCGATTAATAGTCGACACTTTAACCGACACGCCCGGTTTTTAATAATCGAAGGTTGATGGTTTAATTACTTAGTTGCCTGTTTTAAGGCTCGCATATTGAATCAAAAAAAGCGAGCGCGGAAGCGAAAATTTTTTCAAACGGAAGAATTTTTGATGCTGCGCACTGATGTGGAATGACCTTAAGTGTCTATTCTCGCCGGTGTCCTTGAATTCAGGTTGGTAAACAGTAAACGAATCGCTAGAAAGGGCGGACGGCAATGGCGGGACAGAAAATCCGCATCAGGCTTAAGTCCTATGACCATGAGGTCATCGACCAATCGGCGAAGAAAATCGTCGAGACGGTGACGAACGCGGGTGCTACTGTAGTGGGCCCGGTTCCTCTGCCGACCGAGAAGAACGTGTTTGTTGTTATTCGTTCTCCTCACAAGTATAAGGATTCTCGCGAGCATTTCGAGATGCGCACTCATAAGCGCCTCATTGACATCGTAGATCCAACGCCAAAGGCTGTGGATTCTTTGATGCACATTGACCTGCCTGCGGATGTAAACATCGAGATCAAGCTGTAGGAAGGGGGAGAATCTAATGTCGCAGAATAAGAATCGCACTGCTTTGCTCGGCCGCAAGCTGGGTATGTCGCAGGTTTGGGATGAAAACGGCTTGTTCGTCCCCGTAACTCTGGTTGAGGTTGCTACCAACGTTGTAACCGCTGTAAAGACCGTAGAAACTGACGGCTATTGCGCCGTACAGCTCGGTTATGGCCAGATTGATCCTACCAAGGTGACTAAGCCATTGGCTGGTCATTTTGCTAAGGCTGGTGTTACTCCTCGTCGTCACCTCGCTGAGGTGCGCACGGAGAACGCAGCAGAGTATCAGCCAGGTCAGGAATTGACTGCTGAATTGTTCGCTGAGGGTTCTGAAGTAGATGTCACGGGCACTACCAAGGGTAAGGGCTTTGCTGGCACCATTAAGCGTTGGGGCTTTAAGTCCTATCGTCGTACTCACGGCTCGCACAAGAACGAACGCCGCCCAGGTTCTGTGGGCGCTTGCGCAACTCCAAGCCGCATTTTGAAGGGCAAGCGTATGGCTGGTCGCATGGGTCATGTGACTTCCACCGCGCTCAACCTCACCATCGTTTCTTCGGATGTCGAGAACGGCATTCTCGCTATTAAGGGCGCTATTCCAGGTCCTAAGGGCGCAATCGTTCTCGTCCGTTCGGCAGTGAAGGGAGCCTGATAATTATGGCAAACGTAACTCTGAACGTCACTGATACTAAGGGCAATGCCAACGGTACCGTTGAAGCTCCTGCTGAAATTTTCGGCATCTCCAGCGAAGACATTTTGGCTCACGGCCCACTGGTTCATCAGGTCGTCATCGCTCAGCTTGCTGCTGCTCGTCAGGGCACTCATGCTGTGAAGAATCGTGCTAATGTTTCCGGCGGCGGTAAGAAGCCATGGAAGCAGAAGGGCACCGGTCGTGCTCGCCAGGGTTCCATTCGTGCTCCACAGTGGGTACATGGTGGCGTTGTTCACGGTCCAGTTCCTCGCAAGTACGATCAGCGCACCCCGAAGAAGATGAAGGCTGCTGCTCTTCGTTACGTTCTTTCGGATCGTGCAAATGCTGGACGTATCGCTGTTGTTGACTTTGGTATTAAGGATGTTCCATCCACCAAGGCAGCTGTTGCAGCGCTTACTCCTGTGACCAAGAACCAGTTCACTACTGTGGTGCTCTCTCGTGAGAACATCAATGAGTGGATGTCTGTACGCAACATTCCAACGGTGCATGTGATCTTCGCTGATCAGCTCAACACCTACGATGTTGTTACAGCTCAGTACGTCGTCTTCTCCAAGGAAGGCTTTGACGCCTTCGTTGCTGCTAAGACCGAGCCTGTCGTTAAGGAGGCCTGATTTCAATGGTCGCAGTCCATAACCCAGCACATGACGTAATTCTTAAGCCGGTTGTTTCTGAAAAGAGCTATGCCGCTTCTGATCGTGGCCAGTACACTTTCGTAGTGGCTCCAGATGCGAACAAGGTTCAGATCAAGCAGGCTATCGAAGAAATCTTCAAGGTCAAGGTGACAAACGTTAACACCCTGAACCGCGCTGGCAAGTTGAAGCGCTCTCGCACCGGTTTCGGCCGTCGTGTGAACCAGAAGCGCGCTATTGTCACCGTGGCTGAAGGTCAGACGATTGACATCTTTGGTAACTGAAGGCTAGCCGAGAAAAGTAAAGGAATACTATATTATGGCTATCCGCGTTTATAAGCCGACGACTGCAGGCCGTCGCAACGCATCGGTTTCGGATTTTGCCGAGATCACGCGCTCCACGCCTGAAAAGTCATTGGTACGCAAACTCAGCAAGACTGGTGGTCGTAACTCTTACGGCCGCATGACTTCTCGCCATCGCGGCGGCGGTCACAAGCGTCAGTACCGTCTCATCGATTTTAAGCGTTGGGACAAGGATGGCGTGCCAGCAAAGGTCGCACATATTGAGTACGACCCTAACCGTTCCGCTCGCATCGCACTGCTGCATTATGCAGATGGTGAGAAGCGTTACATTATCGCTCCTGAAGGCATTGCCCAGGGTGATGTTATTGAGACTGGTGCTCAGGCTGATATTAAGCCAGGTAACAACCTGCCTCTGAAGAACATCCCAACCGGTACTGTGGTTCACGCAATTGAGCTTCGTCCACTTGGTGGCGCAAAGATTGCTCGTTCTGCTGGTGCTGCCGTTCAGCTCGTCGCTAAGGATGGTGCCTACGCTCAGTTGCGTATGCCATCTGGCGAAATTCGTAACGTGGACGCTCGTTGCCGCGCTACAGTTGGTGAGGTTGGCAATTCCGATCATGCCAATATTGAGCTTGGTAAGGCAGGTCGCGCACGTTGGCTTGGTCGTAGGCCAATCACCCGAGGCGAATCCATGAACCCTGTGGACCATCCACATGGTGGTCGTACCCGTGGTGGCAAGCCGCCAGTTTCTCCATGGGGCAAGGGCGAAGTTCGTACACGTCGTCCAAAGAAGGCTTCGAACAAGATGATTGTTCGTCGTCGCCCGAATGGTAAGAACCGCAAGTAAGGGAGTGTCGAATAGATGACTCGTAGCATCAAGAAGGGCCCTTTCGTCGACGCCCACTTGCAGAAGAAAGTCGACGAGCAAAACGACAAGGGTACGCACAACGTCATCAAGACGTGGTCGCGTCGTTCGATGATCACTCCTGATTTTATTGGACATACCTTTGCTGTACATGATGGCCGCAAGCATGTGCCGGTATTCGTTACCGAAGCCATGGTTGGTCATAAGCTCGGTGAGTTCGCCCCGACCAAGACCTTCAAGGGTCATGTGAAGGACGACAAAAAGGCACGCCGCTAAAGGAGAGTTAGGACACATGGAAGCTAAAGCAATCGCTCGTCACGTCCGCGTGACGCCGCGCAAGGCTCGCCGCATGGTCGACCTCATCCGAGGCAAGCGTGCAAGCGAAGCTATTACCATTTTGAAGTTTGCTCCTCAGGACGCATCATTGCCGGTGCGTAAGGTTCTCGAAAGCGCGATTGCTAACGCTCGCGTAAAGGCTGAAAAAGCCGGTGAACCATTCCGTGAGCAGGACTTGGTCATCAAGGAAACCTACGTGGATGAGGGTGTAACGCTTAAGCGTTTCCGCGCTCGTGCACAAGGTCGCGCTGCGCGCATTAACAAGCGCACCAGCCATATCACTGTTATCGTCTCGCTTAAGGAAGGAGCCCGCTAAAGATGGGTCAGAAGATCAATCCTTTCGGCTATCGCCTGGGCATCACTGAGAATCATCGTTCTAAGTGGTTCTCCGACTCCAGCAAGGCTGGCGAGCGTTATCGTGACTTCGTCCTTGAGGATGACAAGATTCGCAAGGAAATGAGCCATGACCTCGAGCGTGCTGGCGTATCTCGCATCGTTATCGAGCGTACTCGTGATCGCGTGCGCGTCGATATTCACACCGCTCGTCCGGGTATTATTATCGGTCGTCGTGGCGCTGAAGCTGAGCGCGTTCGCGCAAAGCTCGAGAAGCTCACAGGCAAGCAAGTACAGCTCAACATCTTTGAGGTGAAGAATGCTGCACTTGACGCTCAGTTGGTTGCTCAGGGAATTGCGGAACAGTTGACAAACCGCGTTACATTCCGTCGCGCTATGCGTAAGGCACAGCAGGACGCAATGCGTGCAGGTGCCAAGGGTATCCGTATTAAGCTCTCCGGTCGTCTTGGTGGCGCCGAAATGAGCCGTTCTGAGTTCTATCGTGAGGGTCGCGTTCCACTGCAGACCCTTCGTGCCCTGATTGATTATGGCTTCTTTGAAGCCAAGACCACTTACGGCCGTATTGGCGTAAAGGTCTGGATTTACAAGGGTGATATGACCGAGCGTGAGTTTGAAGAGCAGCAGGCTCAGCAGGGTAAGCGTGAAGGCCGTCGTGGCGATCGTCGTCCACGTCGTGGCGCACGTCCTGCTAACCAGCAGAAGGCTGCTGAAGCACAGGCTGAAAAGCCAGCTGAAGCTGCAGCTGCTGAGGCTCCTGCCGCAACGGAAACGAAGGAGTGAGCAGATGCTTATCCCAAAGAGGACTAAATATCGTAAGCAGCACCGTCCTACCCGTAGCGGCATGTCTAAGGGTGGCACCGAGATTGCTTTCGGCGATTTCGGTATTCAGGCGCTGGCTCCGGCCTACATCACTAACCGACAGATCGAGGCAGCTCGTATCGCAATGACTCGTTACATCAAGCGTGGCGGTCGTGTGTGGATTACGGTCTTCCCAGATCGTCCATTAACCAAGCACCCGCTTGGTGCGCGAATGGGTTCCGGTAAGGGTGCTCCAGAATTCTGGATTGCCAACATCCACCCAGGCCGCGTAATGTTCGAGATCGGTGGTGTTTCTGAGGACATCGCTCGCGAGGCTTTGCGCCGCGCTATCGATAAGCTCCCAATGAAATGCCGCGTTATTGCGCGTGAAGGCGGTGACATCTGATGCCAGTCGGAACTGCAGACTACACCATCAAGAATTTGAACGAGAAGACTAATGCTGAGATTGAGGGCTTCCTCAAGAAGTCCAAGGAAGAGCTTTTTAACTTGCGCTTCCAGGCAGCAACCGGTCAACTCGAAAACAGCGCTCGCCTCAAGGCGGTCAAGCACGACATTGCCAGGATGTATACTGTCCTGCGTGAGCGTGAACTCGGCATCAGCCAAGAGCCTGGCGCCACTGAGGTCAAGGAGAACTAAGCATGGCTGAGAACCAAGAGCGCAACTTCCGCAAGGTTCGTCGCGGCTACGTCGTGTCCGAGGCCATGGACAAGACGATTGCCGTTGAGCTGGAGCAGCGTTCGACACACCCGCTTTACGGTAAAGTCGTCCGCTCCACCCGCAAGGTCAAGGCCCATGATGAACACAATGAGGCACATATTGGCGACCTCGTGAGTATTATGGAAACTCGGCCTTTGAGCAAGACCAAGCGTTGGCGTCTCGACTCGATTATCGAGCGCGCCAAGTAAACAAGTTCGGCAAGGCTCCGCGCTTCACCTGTGTCTGTTCTTTGCAGCAGACACAGGTGAGTGGGGAGAACCAGCTCGGCTAAGGAGAATCAATGATTCAGCAGGAAACGCGGCTTCATGTCGCCGACAACACGGGTGCTAAGGAATTGCTTGCCATCCGCGTGCTCGGTGGATCGAAGCGACGCTATGCCGGCATCGGCGACATCATCGTCGCCTCCGTCAAGGACGCGATCCCTGGCGGGTCGGTCAAGAAAGGCGACGTAGTCAAGGCTGTCGTCGTCCGTACTGTCAAGGAACATCGTCGTGTCGATGGTTCCTATATTAAGTTCGATGAGAACGCCGCCGTCATTCTCGGCTCTGGCCGTGAACCAAAAGGCACTCGTATCTTCGGACCAGTCGGTCGTGAATTGCGCGATCAGCGCTTCATGAAGATTGTGTCCCTTGCTCCGGAGGTGATCTGATATGGTAGCCAAGATTAAGACCGGCGACCAGGTGAAGGTCATCCGTGGCAAGGATCGCGGCAAAGACGGCAAGGTACTTCGTGTACTTGCCGACGACCGTTTGATTGTTGAAGGCGTTCAGGTCGTTAAGAAGCATGTTCGCGCTACCCAGCAGGGTCAGCAGGCTGGCATTGTTTCGGTTGAGGCTCCAATCCATCGCTCTAATGTGATGGTTATTGATCCAGAAACCAAGCAGCCTACCCGCGTCGGCGTGATTGTTAAGCAAGAGGCTCGTGACGGCAAGGTGAAGACCGTGCGCGTGCGTGTCGCCAAGAAGTCCGGAAAGGAGCTGGCATGACCGATACTACAGTTGAGTTGCCGGCAACTCCGCGCTTAAAGCAACAATACAAGGACGAAATCGTTCCGGCCTTGGAGAAGGAATTTGGCCACACTAATCCTATGCAGGTGGCCCGTGTGCAGAAGGTTGTCGTCTCTATGGGCGTCGGTGCTGCTGCTCGCGATTCCAAGCTCATCGAAGGTGCGATTAAGGATCTCACGTTGATCACTGGCCAGAAGCCAAAAGTTACCAAGGCAAAGAAGTCTGTAGCTCAGTTCCATCTGCGCGAAGGCCAGGCCATTGGTGCTTACGTAACGCTTCGTGGCGATCGTATGTGGGAGTTCTTGGATCGTTTGCTCACTCTGGCTCTGCCTCGTATTCGCGATTTCCGCGGTATCAACGGCAACCAGTTTGACGGTCAGGGTAATTACAACTTCGGTCTTACGGAACAGTCTATGTTCCATGAGATTGATCCTGACTCGATTGATCATCAGCGTGGTATGGACATCACCGTGGTGACTACCACCAAGGACGATGTGGAGGCCAAGTCTTTGCTTAAGCACCTCGGTTTCCCATTCAAGGAGAACTGAAATGGCAAAAACCGCTCTGAAAAACAAGGCGGCCGCTAAGCCGAAGTTCAAGGTGCGCGCTTATACGCGTTGCCAGGTTTGTGGTCGTCCTCACTCCGTGTATCGCAAGTTCGGTCTGTGCCGTGTTTGCCTTCGTGAGAAGGCTCATCGCGGTGAGTTGCCGGGTGTTACGAAGTCCAGTTGGTAAATATCGACGCTGAAGGTCCACTGCCCGAAGACAAATTTTCATATATGGGCGGTGGAAACCACGGCGAGAAAGGGCGTTAGCCCACATGACAATGACAGATCCAATCGCAGACATGTTGACACGTCTGCGTAACGCGAGCGCGGCAAAGCACGATACCGTGGAAATGCCGTACTCCAAGTTCAAGGCGAATATCGCCGAGATTCTGAAGCACGAAGGCTATATTAAGGATTTCGCTGCTAAGGAAGCTAAGGTTGGACAGACGTTGGAAATTACGTTGAAGTATGGCTCCAATGGCCAGCGTTCTATCCAGGGCATCAAGCGCATCTCTAAGCCAGGTTTGCGTCGTTACGCAAAGTCTGATGCTTTGCCAATGCCTCTTGGTGGTCTCGGTATCGCTATTATCTCGACCAGCTCGGGATTGTTGACTCAGAAGGAATGCCTCGATCGAGGCATTGGCGGCGAAATTGTCGCCTACGTATGGTGAGAAAGGAGAGCTGAAGATGGCATCGCATATTGGTAAGCTCCCCGTCGACATTCCTCAAGGCGTGGAAGTAAAGATTGAAGGTCAGTCCTTCAGCGTCAAAGGCGCTAAGGGTTCTGATTCCTATGAAATTCCAGAGGGTATCACCGCGGCAGTTGTTGAGAATCAGATTGTTCTGACTCCAGCTGACGATTTGCGTCCAACTCGTGCAAAGCATGGTTTGGCACGCGCTATCGTCGCTTCCATGGTGAAGGGTGTACATGATGGTTACACCAAGACTTTGGATATTGTCGGTACCGGTTATCGTGCAGTAATGAAGGGCAAGAGCATTGAGTTCTCGCTCGGTTATTCTCACACTATTACCGTTGAACCACCGGCAGGTATTGAGTTCGAGTTGCCAAGTCCTAACCAGGTAATCGTTAAGGGTACTGACAAGCAGATTGTTGGGCAGGCTGCTGCTAACATTCGTAAGCTTCGTGCTCCAGAACCTTACAAGGGTAAGGGTATTAAGTACACCGATGAACGCATCCTGCGCAAGGCTGGAAAGGCTGGTAAGTGATATGAGCGTTAAGATTTTCGGTAAGGGTACCAAAGTCGCACGTTTGCGTCGTCACGCCCGTCTTCGTAAGCGTATTGCTGGCACATCTGAACGTCCTCGTTTAGTTGTTTCTCGTTCTAACCGTCACATGGTTGCTCAGATTGTGGACGATACCAAGGGCATTACTTTGGTGAGCGCTTCCACTTTGACTGCTGACTTCGCTGGTTTCACCGGTACGAAGACTGAAGCTGCAACCAAGGTTGGCGAGTTAGTAGCGGCTAAGGCGAAGGAAGCGGGTATTACCGCTGTTGTCTTCGACCGTGGCGGCAACAAGTATCATGGTCGCGTCGCAGCAGTGGCTGAAGGCGCCCGTCAGGGAGGTCTGGCACTGTGAGCGACAACGAAAAGGAAACCCAAGTGGCTGAAGAAACTCAGAACACTCAGGCATCCGCTGAGGAACGCAACGATGATCGTCGTTCTCGCCGTAACAAGGGCGAGGGCAAGCGTGGCGAGCGTCGTAATCGCCGTGAAGAGAACCGCGGCGAAGAGCTTCTGGATCGCGTAGTTACGATTAACCGTGTTTCCAAGACTCACAAGGGTGGTCGTACCTTTAGCTTTGCAGCACTCGTTGTTGTAGGCGACGGTAAGGGCACTGTTGGTGTCGGTTACGGTAAGTCTCGCGAAGTTCCAGCAGCAATCGCTAAGGGTCAGCTTGACGCCAAGAAGCATATGTTCACTGTTCCACGTATTCGTGGTACCGTCACTCATCCAGTGCTCGGTCACGATGCTGCTGGTACTGTGTTGCTTCGTCCAGCTGCTCCAGGTACTGGTGTAATTGCTGGTGGTGCTGTGCGCGCCGTTATGGAGTGCGCTGGCATTACCGATATCCTCACGAAGTCCATGGGCTCCGCAACTGCTGTAAACGTGGTGCGTGCTACTGTGGACGCTTTGAAGAAGCTCGAGGAGCCAGAAGAGATTTCTGCTCGTCGTGGTCTTTCTCTTGAGGAAGTTGCTCCTGATGCGTTGCTCCGTGAGCGTGCTGCCGGCATTGCCGAAGCTCGTAAGGCTCGCGAAGAAGCTCAGGCCGCCAAGGCAGCTGAAGCAAAGGATGGTGAGTGATGTCAAATTTGAAGATCACTCTGGTGCACGGTTTGGTTCACACCACTGAGCGCCAGCGCGCGAACGTCCATACGCTCGGCCTTCACAAGATTGGTCACAGCGTAGTTCGCGAAGACACCCCCGTTAATCGTGGCTTGGTCATGGCCGTGCGCCACCTGGTGAGCGTCGAGGAGGTCGACTGATTATGGCTAACGAAGAACCAATGCTGCATATGCACACGTTGCGTCCAGCTCCTGGAGCAAATAAGGACCGCATCCGCGTAGGCCGTGGTGAAGGCTCTAAGGGTAAGACCTCGGGTCGTGGAGACAAGGGTACGAAGAAGCGTTATCAGGTACGTCCTGGCTTCGAAGGTGGCCAGCTCCCACTGTATATGCGCTTGCCTAAGTTGCGTGGCTTTAAGAGTCCTTTCAAGAAGGAATTCCAGGTCGTTAACGTTGCAGCTCTTGCTGAGCTCTTCCCACAGGGTGGCGAAGTTACAGTTGCTGACCTTATTGCCAAGGGCGCTGTGCGCGATGGCTACCCAGTTAAGGTTTTGGGCGATGGTGAATTGACCGTTGCTTTGAACTTGAAGGGTATGAAGGCTTCTGC